>JAEPMJ010000005.1 GCA_017644005.1 Rhizobiaceae bacterium | reverse complement strand
ATTGTCGTGTATGTACACGCCGCGCGGCACGAACATGTAATTGTCGTCGTCATAGTCGTTCGGATAGGCCGCGATAAGCACATGCGTTGTGCCGTTGCCGGAAAGCCGGTTGCCGAACACGTGCACATTGCGGTTGGCCATAACCATGATGCCCATGCCCTTTGGCACGATACCGACGATGTTGCCCTGCGGCGCGAAGTTGGGCGTGTCGTTGTCCACGACATCATTGTCGAACACGCGGATGTCGTGACCGCCCTGAACCGGCAGGTTGGGCAGGTCGAAAATCAGAATTCCACCGGTATTGTGGGTCGCGGTGTTGCCGTAGACATCGGCGCGGAAGGAATTCTCGATCTCGATGCCCGCAACATTGTATTCCGCGGTCGAATTGCGAACGATGATGTCCTCGCTCTGCCCGACATAAATTCCGGCATCCGAAGCGCCACGCACCAGCACGTTGTCGACCAGCACGTTCTTCGAAGAAACCGGGTAGACGCCATAGGCGCCGTTGTCTTCATGCGGACCGTTGGTCCACTCGACCCTCAGGTCGCGAAAGGTGATTTCGTTCGACCCCTTGGATTTGATCCCGTCGCCTTTCGTGTCTTCCACGGCAAAATCCCGCAGGATCACTTTGTCGGAGGTGACGAGCAGCCCCTCGCCGGCCCCGGTCTGACCCTTGAAGGAAAGTACTGTGCGGCTTGCGCCCTCACCGCGAACGGTAACATTGTCAACGTCTAGGGAAAGCCCGTCGGTCAGGTCGTAGCGACCGGCGGCAATCGTCACCGTGTCGCCGGGCTCGGCCAGTATCAGCGCCTCAATCAGCCGTTCATTCGCGCCTTCGCCGGGTTCGATCCGGTGGTCGGCGGCAAACGCAGCCACGGTCGAATACACCAACGCCGACAATGTCAGCACAGCAGTTGCCGGAAGCGACATCGGAACGCACGAGCGGGACGGCATGGCATTCCTCCCTGTTACCGGAGCGATCACGATGCGCTCGGGCTGGACGTGTGTCAAGAAAACTGAAAGAGTTTCACTTATGAAGCCGGATACCGATCCAATCGCGCGACCGCGTCAAGAACGCAGCCGCCGCACCAGGGCCGACTTGCTTGCTGCCGTGGAGCGCGTTGTCGCCGCCGAGGGGCCCGAAGCGGTCACCACCACACGCATCGCCGCCGAAACCGGCGTCTCGGTGGGCACCCTCTACCGCTATTTCGCGGATCGCGAAGCGCTGTTGCTGGCTGCATACGACGAAACGGTCGGTCGCATCATCGCGGCCTGCCATAGCGGTTTGTCCGAACTGCCGGAAGACACCGACGCGCCCCGTGCCGCCTGTATTCTGCTGCGCAGCTACCTTGACGCGGCAGATGCAATTCCCGCCCATTCCGGGCTGCTAAGCGCAATGCGAATTGCAAGACCCGTTGCCACGGACTTCATAGCCAATCGGAGCGAAATCGAACGCCGTATCCTTGCTCCCTTTTTCGCCCGCTTCCTCCCGCAAGTCGAGGTGCCGGCTGCTGCATTCCCGATGGTCAACACCACCATTGGTGCGCTGGTCGATCTCTACCTTGTGACAGAAGAAACCAGCCAACGCGACTGGTTGCGCGTTGAGGCGGAAGCATATCTGACGTTCGTGGTCGCGCGTCTGAGCGAATCAGCTCCCGCAGCCGCATAGAAGGTCACTTTTCGCGAATTACAACCAGAGATACATTTCTTATGCGTGTTTGTGCGAGTGCATCTTACAGATGGATATACGCTCGTTAAAAAAGATGTAATTATCTGATCCAATCGAGCCTACAACTACTGTACGGCAACTCCCCGATGTGAGAATAAATTGCAACTCTGAGTCGAGTAGACTCGGTTCGTTGGTATCGTTGCTGAAAATCACTTCAGACATGGGAAGGAGGCTCGATGTCGAGACCCTTGTTGACAGTTGATGAGATAGAGCGGGTCAACTCAGCCGGCAGGGAGCGTGGTTGCCATCGCTGCGGCACCGGGGAACCCGGGACCGCCTCCGGCAATTTCGTGCCGGAGTACCACCCCCCCGGGGCCTTCGGTGCCACCTCTGTCGTTATCCCCAGTTGCCTCAGCTGCAGTCGCATCGCAGGCGCCCATGTCACAATTTCAGTCCACCGGCGTTTCTCATGCGCGTGATTTCGCGGCAGGTCAGACTGGAATACAGCAGCTTTTATGTTGCAGGGTCACGCAATATCGATGTGCCGGCACCGCGCGCCGGCCAGCACCACATTGCAAGTAATGATTGCATTAATGTCGGCTGCAGGATGTGGCACGATGGTGAGATCCGCATCGAAATTGGCGGTGCGAATGGCGCGATTCCAGTGGGCAGGCCGCGGCTCGACGTCATGATCTCAACACCAAACAACGAAATTCTGCTGTTTGACGCCAACAATCCGGAATTGGCGCGCTGGCCTGTCGAAATGCGCGACACGCGCGTCAGGGTCTGGACAAACCACGAAGCTGAACCGGACTTCGTGCAGATCATTGTCGGCGCATAGCCGGAGTACGTTACGGGCCGCTATTGTGCCTGGTTCATAAGATACTCGGCAAGCAGCTGCGCATGGAGCTGGCCCAGCTCGTAGCAATAACTGATCGTCCGCTCTTCGGGATCCCAGAACGCGTTCGGTTCGCCGCAGCTCGTCATCTGAAACGCTATCCCTTTTTCGAGCACGAACGCGTCAGCGATCAGCTCTTTAGCGAGTTCGAGCAACCCCGCTTCGCGAAATGCTTCCGCATAGACGGCAAGGTCGGGTTGCGAAACCTCCTCATAGGTGATCGTGACAGGTGTCTCGCCGCTTTCTCGCAGATATGGTTCCAGCAGCCGGAACCAGCTTGAGGCGGTCTGCTGATATTCCCACACACAGCGTTCGCGGCGCTCTTCAGGCATGTCCTCAACCGCGTCAAGGCCGCCAAACGTCTCCGCATCGTGACCTAGCATCAGACAAACGATCGCATAGGCGCGTTGTTCCTCCACGCTGTGTTCGTCCCAGAAAACGAAGTCGTCGCCGGCAGCGGCTGCCGCGGCTCCGGTCAGAAACCAGCTGTCGGATGCATCGATCAGTGCATTGTCGTAAACTGTATCGTCGCTTTCCAGAATCACGATCGTGGACAGCGCATCCACCGCGTCCTCCTCGCGGCCGAGTACCGGCAGATCGAACTCCGAGATCAGCATATGCCCGGCCTCGTGCATCAGCACAAAAAGCGCGTTGCCGAACACGAACTCCCAAACCTCCTCGGCCTGTTCTTCGCTCAGGCCGGCAAGTTCGGCCGGCATCTTGTCTTGAGCCTTGGCTGGCGATAACAGCCCGGCCGCCATCACGAACGCTGCTGCGAATTTCAGAAAATAAGCCC
This sequence comes from Rhizobiaceae bacterium, assembly GCA_017644005.1. Lineage (GTDB taxonomy): Bacteria > Pseudomonadota > Alphaproteobacteria > Rhizobiales > Rhizobiaceae > RCIO01. Next base: position 343,591 of record JAEPMJ010000005.1, on the reverse strand, counting down.
GCATGGTTGTCTCCCACCCTTCGGATTCGGCCAGAAGTGCGGCCGCCACACAGTCCAAAGAAAAGCCGGAGCGTCTCCGCCCCGGCTTTCAGTCCAGTCGTTTCTTGAGCGAAGCGTCAACTCGGCTGCGGCTCCATGCCGCCTTCCGGTTCGCCGCCGCCCTTCTTGCGGCCCTCGGCGCGCGGGCCGGCCTTCGGTACGGCGGGGCCGCGCGGCGCAGGGGTGTCGTCGCCGAGATCGCGCTTGGGTTTTTCGCCCTTCAGCAACTGCTTGATCTCGTCTCCAGACAGCGTCTCGTATTCGAGCAGGCCTTCGGCAATGGCCATCCAGCCCTTCTTCTTCTTGGTCAGAATCGAGCGTGCGGTGTCATAAGCCTCTTCGATAAGACGCCTGACTTCTGCGTCGATGATCTGCTGTGTTTCTTCCGACATGTTCTGCTGGCGCGCCACTGAATGGCCCAGGAACACCTCTTCCTGGTTGTCGCCATAAGCCACCTGGCCGAGCTTGTCGGAGAAACCCCAGCGAGTGACCATCGCCCGCGCCAGCTTGGTTGCCTGATCGATGTCGGAAGCGGCGCCGGAGGTGATGTTCTCCTTCCCGAACTTGATCTCCTCGGCAACGCGCCCGCCCATCATGATCGCCAGCCGCGACACCATGTATTTGTAGCTCATGGAGTAGCGGTCGCCTTCAGGAAGTTGCATCACCATACCCAGCGCCCGCCCGCGCGGGATGATCGTCGCCTTGTGCAGCGGGTCGGCCGACGGCACTTCCAGAGCCACGATCGCATGGCCTGCTTCGTGATAGGCGGTGAGTTCCTTCTCCTCCTGCGTCATCGCTGACGAGCGGCGCTCCGCGCCCATCATGATCTTGTCCTTGGCATCCTCGAATTCGGCCATGGTGACGAGACGCTTGTTGCGCCGTGCCGCCATCAGCGCAGCTTCGTTGACAAGGTTGGCTAGGTCGGCGCCGGAAAAGCCCGGCGTGCCGCGCGCGATTACCTTGAGGTCGACATTCGGCGCCAGCGGGACATTGCGAACATGGACCTTGAGGATCTTCTCGCGGCCGATGATGTCGGGGTTCGGCACCACAACCTGGCGGTCGAAACGGCCCGGTCGCAGAAGTGCCGGGTCCAGCACGTCCGGCCGGTTGGTGGCCGCGATCAGAATGATGCCTTCATTGGCCTCGAAGCCATCCATTTCGACCAGAAGCTGGTTCAGCGTCTGCTCGCGCTCGTCGTTGCCGCCGCCGAGGCCGGCACCGCGATGGCGGCCCACTGCGTCGATTTCGTCGATGAAGATGATGCAGGGCGCGTTCTTTTTCGCCTGCTCGAACATGTCGCGAACGCGGCTTGCGCCCACGCCGACGAACATCTCGACGAAGTCCGAGCCGGAGATAGTGAAGAAGGGCACATTGGCTTCGCCGGCCACCGAGCGCGCCAGAAGCGTCTTGCCGGTTCCGGGAGGCCCGACCAGAAGCACGCCGCGTGGAATCTTGCCGCCGAGCCGCTGGAATTTCTGCGGGTCGCGCAGAAACTCCACGATTTCCTCGAGGTCCTGCTTGGCCTCATCGACACCGGCGACGTCCTGGAAGGTGACGCGCCCATGCGCCTCGGTCAAAAGCTTGGCCTTCGACTTGCCGAAGCCCATCGCTCTGCCGGAACCTGACTGCATCTGACGCATGAAGAATATCCACACGCCGAGGATAAGCAGCATCGGCAGCCATGAAATCAGATAACCGAAGATCGAATTCGAGCCGTCGCTTTCGGGGCGTACATTGATGGTCACGCCACGGTCTTCAAGGCGCTGCACCAGCGTCGGGTCGCCGGGAGAATAAGTCTGGAAACCCGAGCTTGAATCCGAATAGGTGCCCGAGATCCTGTCGCCGGTAATCGTCACCGACTGGATGCGACCGTTGTCGAGCTGTTGCAGGAATTCCGAATACGCGATTTCGCGCGATGCGCCGCGCTGTTGCGGCTGCTGGAACAAGTTGAATAGCGCGATCAGCAGGACCGCGATGATGGCCCACAGCGCAAGGTTGCGATAGTTCGGATTCATGAGGTGTCCCGGTTAGGTTGGGGGAACGGCCAAATCTGTTGATCCCGTTCTCTTCTAAACATAGGGAGCGCCCGGTGGATTGCCAAGCGCGACCGCTGGTCTCGGTTAAGTTCCGCGCATGCTTCGTCCGTTGAATGGAGGTTTCGGCACGGCGCCTGCGCCGATCAGCGACGAAACCGCCCGTGCCGCGGCCAGATCGAAAGACGGCAGGTACCGCGCCCAGGGTGCTGCAACAGCCTCGCATGTAGTACCTTCAACGTCCCCGGCAAGACCAATACACTCATCGCCGCGCCAGATAGCAGGCTGCCGCGCGTATGCCGCGCGCGCCAGGCGCGGCGGCACACCTGCCGGCGAACTCTCGACTGAGGCTTCGACCGTAGCCTTGTCTGGTTCGCCGATCTCAAAATCGCGGCCTTCAGCATACGCCACACGGCAGCGTCCGTCCCACAGAAGCGATGTATCGCCGCGTGCCGGCAGGTTCCGGTATTCACGATACAGGTACACCCCAGCACTGCTGCGTTCGGCCACAGCCCCTGCCAGCGTCAGCCGCGACGATCCTCTCATGATCGCCGAAAGGGCCTCCGCGCTTCGCCTTTCGTCAGGCAGATATGTCTGTCCGCCTGCCGTCGAAAGCAGAATGCGCAGCGCGTAGATCGCGGCGTGTTTTCCGGATGCGTCAAACAGCGCCGGCTCGATTCTTATCAACCCCGGCACCGGCATGGTGGCATGTTGATCAATCAACGCCGCCGCCGCTTCGCCGAGTGCCTGCCGGCGCGCGGCTTCATTGCGCGCCGCTTCGCCGAAAACTCTGATCTCTTCATTGTTCAGCATTGCGCGCATGCGCACACGCTCATAACGAAAGTCGTCGTTGCTCGGGTCGTCGATCCAGCCGGTACCGGCGCGCTCAAGCACCTGGCGCAGCACCGCTCGCCGCGCCCCCAGCAGCGGCCGGGCAAACCATGTTTCCCCGCCAGACAGTGTCGCCGCTGCGATGCCGGCACGACCGCGCCCGCCTTCGCTGCGCGCCGAACGCATTGCAACCGTTTCAGCCTGGTCGTCCATCGTGTGTGCAACGAGAACCAGGTCGGTACCCGCTTCCTGCGCGGCCCGCGACAGAAGCCTATGGCGGGCGTCCCGCGCCGCCTCCATCAGTCCGGCCGCGGGTTTCGCGCCATCCCAGACAAGCGTCCTGTGTTCGATGCCAAGGCGCTCCGCTTCCTTCGCAACGAACCGGGCCTCGGCGGCGGCCTCCTTGCGCAGACGATGATCCACTGTCGCGACAAGTACCCTCAGCGACGGAAAGACCCGCTGCGCATAACCGGTGAAAAGCTGCATCAGCGCCATGGAGTCGCTGCCGCCCGAAACGGCAAGCACAACGCAATCGCGGCCGGCGAGCGCCAGCCTGTCGAAATCTTCGTCGAATTGTGAAATCGGCGATCCGCCGCCATCCGGGCGCTCCGTTCGCGCCGTGCGGGCTACCGGTGAAGTTCCGCCCACCTGACCGTCACCCTCAGCAGGAGGCTCGTGCCTGCTCGACCTTCACCCGCTCCAGCACGGCGGTGGAGGCCTGCGGGTAGCGGTTCTTCACCTCAGAAAGCGTCGCGCAGGCAACATCGCGCTGGTCCATCGCAGCCAGAGAAACGCCAAGTTTCAGCATCATTTCCGGCGCCTTTCGCGCGTCGGGGTAGTCGCGGTTGGCGCCGAGGAAAACCTGCGCCGCCTCGCGGTATTTCTCCTGTCCGAGCAGCGCCTCGCCAAGCCAGAACCGGGCGTCGGCTGCGCGCGTGTCGTTCGGAAACGACTCGACATGGCGGCGGAACCCTGCCTCCGCCGCATCGTAATCACCCGCCAGCACAAACTCATATGCGGTTCTGTAAAGCTCGTCGGGGTCGGATGTTTCGGGCAACGCGGCAACCTGGGTTCCGTCCGTGCTTGGCACGCCATTCTCCACACCGGGCAGCCCGTTGTCGTCGACCTGTGCGCCAACCACGTTGCCGTCCTTGTCGAAAGTCACGCTGCCCAGCGTACGCGGCGGCGTTGCCGGTGCCGAGGCCGTCTCGGTCGTGCCGTCGGTGTTTTCGATGATCTCCTCGACATTGCCGTTGTCGGACTTCTGCATCGCCGGCTGGGCACCGCCCTTCTCGAGTTCCTGAAAGCGGAATTCATTGTCTTCCTGCATGCGTCGCAGCTGATCCTGCATTTGCAGCACCTGGAAGTTGAGCTCCTCCACAAGCCCGTTGAGCTGACGCACCTGCTCCTCAAGCTGCGTGACCCGCGGATCGCCAACCTGCGCCAGCTGCACATAACCCTGATCCGGCACGCGCGGACCCGGCATGCGGATCTTCGGCACCGGCTGGCGCTGGCCAAGCAGCACGTTGCCCGCAGATACCAGCCGCTCGACCTGTTGTTCATGTGAAGGCGCGGCATATGCGCCGCCGCCAAGTATGGCGAGCGCGGCGAATGCACCGCTGAAAATCATGGCCTTATACATCGCAATCCCGTTCAGATTCCGGACCCAAGCCCAATTCGGCCCGTTGAGAAGAAGCTCTTATCAAGCCGTTCAACTTCGGCCAAATTTTGTTGTACGCCAATGCACAAAGGGCGGCCAGCCGGCCGCCCTTTGATGCAATCATTGTGTCGTACCTAGCTCGACTGGCCGCCAAGCACAGTTACCGCGCGGCGGTTCTGCGACCAGCAGGAAATGTCATCGCACACCGCAACCGGCCGCTCCTTGCCGTAGGTGATCGTGTTGATACGTGCAGCCGCCACACCCCGGCTCACCAGAAAATCGCGCGCTGCGGCCGCGCGCCGCGCGCCAAGAGCCAGGTTGTATTCGCGCGTTCCGCGTTCGTCGGCATGGCCTTCAACCGTGATCGCGTAATTCGGATACTGGTTGAGCCACTGCGCCTGCCGCGCCAGCGTCGCCTGCGCGTCGGCGCGGATTGCCGAGGAATCGGTATCGAAGAAAATCCGGTCGCCGACATTGACCGTGAAGTCCTGCGACGAGCCCGGGGTGTTTGCGCCGCCGAGGCCCAGCTCCGCCGCATTGTTCGGAACCTGGTTCCGCGATGCGCAGCCCGCGACGGCCAGCACCGCCGCAAGGGCGATCATGACCGGCAAGCGCGTTGAAGACATGCTACGGCTCATGGCCGCCTCTCCTTCGAATTTGAATGTCCGCCTTGAGCATTCAGTAACCATGGGGCGGTTAACCGCTACTCAAGGGAATGGGTTAACGAAAGGTTTTTTCCCCGAATCCGCGAATGCTACCGAACGGGGCAATTGAGTGGATAATGCGGCGTAAAATGGGCCAAACCATGCCGGCACAAGCCAGAAGCAACCCTGGCGCTCCGCGGCGAAGCCTTTTCATTGGATTTACCGCGTCATAACAATCGCGCCATGATCGGCGTTCTTTCAAATACAGCCTATGCGCGGCTGTTCGGTGCACAGGTCATTGCCCTTGCCGGTACCGGGCTTCTGACGATCGCACTCGGCCTTCTGGCATATGATCTCGCAGGCGATCGCGCAGGCGCGGTTTTGGGCACGGCGCTCACTATCAAGATGGTTGCCTTTGTGGCAATCGCACCGATAGCCAACGCAATAACCGTGCGGCTGCCACGCAAGGCCCTGTTGATCGGTGCCGATCTGGTGCGCGCCGCCGTCGCACTCTGCCTGCCCTTCATCGAAGCGATCTGGCAGGTCTATGTGCTGATATTCGTCCTGCAGGCGGCTTCAGCAGCTTTCACACCCGCCTTTCAGGCTACCATCCCCGATGTTCTGGAAGACGAGGCCGATTATACAAAGGCGCTCTCGCTGTCGCGGCTTGCCTATGAGCTCGAGAACCTCTTCAGCCCGGCCCTGGCCGGCCTCATGTTGCTCATCACCAGCTACCACTGGCTCTTCGGCGGTACGTTCGCCGGCTTCCTGGGCTCTGCGTTGCTGGTCTGGCTGGCGCCGCTGCCGGCAAGAAAAGCGGAAACAGGCCGGAGTTTCGTCGAGCGGCTGACCCGTGGTCTGCGCATCTACATTGCTACGCCCCGCCTGCGCGCCCTGCTGGGATTCAACATGACCGCGGCGGCTGCCAGCGCCTTTGTCATCGTCAATACGGTGGTTGTGGTCAAAGCAGGCTATGGCGGTACCGAGACCGATGTCGCGATCGCGTTCGGCGCCTTCGGTCTCGGTTCGATGGTCTCCGCGCTTTTGCTGCCCTGGGTGCTGGAAAACGCGTCAGACCGTCCAGTCATGATCGCGGCCGCCGCGATGCTGGCCGCCGTCACGCTGGCGCACGCATCGTGGCTGCTCGGAGTTGGCCAGCTGCCCTGGCTGGTCTTCCTCGCCGTTTGGGCGATGAGCGGCGTGTTCTATTCGGGCCTGCTCACGCCCTCAGGCAGGTTGCTGCGCCGCTCCGCGCATGCGGAAGATCGTCCGGCGGTGTTTGCCGCGCAGTTCGCGCTGTCTCATGCCTGCTGGCTTGTCACCTACCCGCTCGCCGGCTGGGCTGGCGTCGCATTCGGCCTGCCCGTTGCGCTGCTTGCTCTCGGGCTGCTTGCACTCGCGGGCGTTCTCGCCGCCGCCTGGTTGTGGCCCGCAGGCGATCCGCGCGAGGCAACTCATGCCCACCCCGACCTCCCGGCGGATCATCCGCACATTGCGCGTTACGCGGGCAGCACCGCGCATCGCCACGAGTTCATCATCGACGACATACACCGCACCTGGCCTGCGGGGACCTGATCGCGATCACTCGAGCAGCGGCGACCAGGCCGGATCGGACGCAAAGCTTGGCGTTTCGATGGTCTGTTTGTTGCGGCCGGTCAGGTCGATTGTGTGCAGGCGCGGCCCGCCGGCACCAGCACTTTCAGAGAAGAACATGATCACCCGGCCGTTCGGCGCCCATGTCGGACCTTCCTGAAGAAATCCGCTGGAAAGGATGCGTTCGCCTGAGCCGTCAGGCCGCATCACGCCGATCTGGAATTCGCCGCCAGTCTGCTTGGTGAAGGCAATCAGATCGCCGCGCGGTGACCAAACCGGCGTCGAATAGGTGCCATCGCCGAACGAGATGCGCTGCTGATTGCTGCCATCCGCGCCCATGACGTAAAGCTGCGCTCGCCCGCCGCGGTCCGAGGTAAACACGACACGAGACCCGTCCGGTGAATATGAAGGCGATGTGTCGATCGAATTCGTGTTGGTCAGCCGCGTCGTGTTGCGGCTTCTCAGGTCCAAAGTGAAGATGTTCGAATTGCCGTCGTCGCGCAGCAGGCTCATGATCACCTTCTGGCCGTCTGGCGAGAAGCGCGGCGCAAAAGTCATATTGGGGAAGTTCGCCACCAGCTCGCGCTGCCCGGTCTCGAGCTGCAGCAGATAGACCTGCGGCCGTCCATTCTCATAGGACATGTAGGTGATTTCCTGCCGGTTCGGCGAAAAGCGCGGCGTCAGCACGATCGACCGGCCGTCGGTAAGGTGCCGATGATTGGCACCGTCCTGATCCATGATCGCCAGCCGCTTCACACGCTCGTTTTTCGGACCGGTTTCGTCGACATAGACGATACGGGTGTCGAAATAGCCCTTCTCGCCGGTCAGCCGCTCGTAGATGGAATCGGCGATGATATGCGCCACACGTCGCCATTTGGCTCGGTCGGTGAAGAACTGTTCGCCGACCAGTTGCTGGCCGGCATAGGTATCCCAGAGGCGGTAGATTACCTTCAGCCGTCCGTCGGCTTCCTGCGTCACCCTGCCGATGACAAGCGCCTGCGCGTTGATCACCGTCCAGTCGGAGAAACGCGGGGCGGCATCGGGATTGGACGTCTTTTCGATGAATGCGGCCTTGTCGATCGGTGCGAAAAGGCCTGATCGCCTGAGATCGGCCGTCACCACCGCGGCGATATCGGCGCCCGCGCCGTCGGCGGAAAGAAATTCGGCGATCGCAATCGGCAGCGGTTCCACGACGCCTTTGTTGACGTCGATCTCCAACACCGCATGCGCGGGCATCAAGCCGGTCGCTCCGGCCGCCGCGACGGTCATGAAAATCGCCGCCAGCTTGCGCACAAAACGTCTCATTCGCAAAACACCTCTCAATTGACCGCGGGTCCGGTCCCTAGAACATATCGCTGGGATCGAAGTGGACGATGACGTCCGCCCACGCTTCATATTTGTCGCTCGGCAGATTGTAGGGCGCGCATTGCAGGATGGCGCGCCTCGCTGATTCCGCTGCTGCCCGCTCAACGCTGTTGCCATTGCCGCCCGCCACGATCTCGGGATTGCTTTCAAGCCCCCCGCTGCGGTCGAGTTTGAACTGCACGGAGACTTTGAGGTTTTCCGCATCGAGCGCACCCGCCGGCACATTCCAGCAGCGCTGGATCTGGCCGCGCAGCGCATCCATCTCGCTCTGGGTGAGTTTCTGGCCGGTTGTCGTGCGCTCGCCGCCCAGCGCAGCCTGGTCGTTTGACCGCAGCGCGCCGCCGCCCCTGGTTTTTTCCTGGTTGAGCAGCGCCGCGATCTGGTCGGCGTCGAACGACCGTTCCTGATTCTGCGGACGAGCTGCCTGCTGCTCGGCCGGCTTTTCCGCGTCGCGGCGCTGTGGCGCTTTGGCCGTCTGTGCCTGCGGCGGCTGCGGCCGGGACTGCGGCGACGGCGCCTGCTCGGGCAGCTTGACCGCTTCCGTATCAGGGCTTTCCGAAACCGCCGTTTCGGGCGCGGGATCGGGCGTCACCTCCTGCCGCGGCTGCGGCTCGGGCGTCACTTCGGTAGCCGGGACAGGCGCCGGATCGCTCTTCGGTTTCTCGACGGGCACGTCGGCCGGCTTTGCAGGCGTCGGCACAGGCTCGGGCTTCGGCAGCACTGCCGTCTGCACCTCGCGCTTGCTGGCTTCCGCGTTGGCCGCCGTCTTGAGGTCGGTATCGTTGTCGCCGACGTTTTTGGCCAATGGCACGGGTTCCGGCCGCACGGTGGGCGTCGGTGCCGCACGCTCCGCAACCGGCGCCTTTTTGTCGCCATGCTGGATCTGGGTCATCGTCTCGATGGGCACGATATCGACCGGAAACGCCTCGACATCGGCCACTTCCAGCGCCTGCGGCGCAGAAAGCGCCACCAGGCCAAAGCCCAGCAGCGCTGCGTGTGCGACGGTCGAGACTGTCAGCCCGGTCTTCATCGCGGCAGCGGCCTACTGATCCTGTTCCTGGAGCGTCACCAGGCCGAGATTGCGGTAGCCGGCCGAGGAGATGCGCGCCATCACCTGCATCACCGTTCCATAGTCGGCAGAGCGGTCGCCGCGCACATAGATACGCTCGTCATAACCGGTCTGGGCGATCGCCTGCAGTTTCGGCACCACCTCATCAAGCGGTATCTCGGTTTCCTGCAGAAATATCTGGCCTTCCTGATTGACCGACACGGTGATCGGCTGCGTCTCCGAATTCAGTGCCTTGGCCTGCGTTTCCGGCAGATCGATCGGCACGCCCACCGTCAAAAGCGGCGCCGCCACCATGAAGATGATCAGAAGCACCAGCATGACGTCGACAAACGGCGTCACGTTGATTTCCGACATCAGCTGGTTTCGCCGTCCCCGGCGGCGGTGTCCGCCACGGCTGCCCGGCTGAGAGACAAACATTGCCATCGAATACGCTCCTGCTGGTGGCCGCTAGGCTGCCTTGTGCAGCACCTTTTCATCGATTTGCCGCGACAGTATGGCCGAAAACTCGTCGGCGAACCCTTCCATACGGTTGCCGAGCTTGGCCGCGTCCGACGACAGCTTGTTGTAGGCAATCACCGCCGGAATGGCCGCCAGCAGGCCCATTGCCGTCGCCAGCAGCGCTTCCGCGATACCCGGCGCCACAACGGCGAGGTTGGTCGACTTCGAGCCGGCAATCGCCTGGAACGAGGTCATGATACCGACCACCGTACCGAACAGGCCGATGAACGGAGCAGACGATCCGATGGATGCCAGAAAGCCGAGCCGGCTTTCGAGCCTCTCCATTTCGCGGGTCAGCGCCAGGTCCATTGCCTTGTCGATGCGGGTCTGCAGCTGGATGGGCGAGCGCGCGCCTTTTTCGAAGCTCTTCTTCCATTCCCGCATCGCCGAAACGAAAATCGCGCCCATGCCGCTCGTTTTGCGATCGGCAAGTGTGCGGTAAAGTTCCTCCAGCGATTGTCCCGACCAGAAGGTCTCTTCGAATCTGTCGAGTGCGCGGCGAGCGCGGGCATATCCCAGCGCCTTGTCGATGATGATCGCCCAGGTCCAGATCGAGGCCGCTAGCAGCCCGATCATCACCAGCTTCACCACCCAGCCGGCCTGCCAGAAAAGTGCCCAGAGGGAGAGTTCGCCGCCGGGAGCGGCAAGTGTCAGTGTTTCCATATGAATTCGATCCCTAGGAAGCCGGACCGCTCCAGTGTCCGGTTCATGCGCATCGTCCCGTCGGTCCCTGCCCCAAAGGGGCTCGGATCGTTCGCCCTCGACGCGCCCGAGCGGCGTTCTCCGGCGTAATCTTGGTGAAAGGAAGGCGCGCCCTCTGGCGCGGTTTCACCACGATCTTCATGCATTGTTATGGTTAAGGATCGGTTAGTAATGCTTAAGGCGCGTTTGCAAATTCACGCCTGCGGCATGAATGCCGGTATCCACTCCTTGGGAAAGCGCCGCGGCCGGCCGTTGCCGCCGATGATCGCGGCTTCCACCTTCGCCGTCACCAGAACCTCGTCGCCGCGCCTGATTGTCTGCGCCATGGTTATGCGCGCGCCCGAAACATCTTCGGTCACCGTATCGACGGTCAGAATGTCGTCGATCCGTGCCGGCTGGCGGAAGTCGATCTCCATGCGTTTGACCACCCATGCGAGCGTTTCGCCATGTTTGCCGTCGGCAAGTTCGGTGTGATGCACGCCGGCAAGTCGCAGGAAATCAGATCGCCCGCGCTCGAAGAATTCCAGATAACGCGCATGGTAGACGACGCCGGTGAAGTCCGTGTCGGCGAAATAAACCCGCGCCACCAGCCGGTGGCCGGCGGCCGTCAGCTCGCCCGCTATGGGCTCGACTGGATTGAGCTCTGTGTTCTGGCTGTCCATGATTTCTGGGTGCCACGGCACGCTGGCTGAAGCAAGACCGCGCCAGCGCATGGGGGTCCGCATGCCTTGCACCCGCCCGCCCGCCGTGAGATGTCGATCATTCCATTGCCATCAGCAACCGAATGTGCCGTGCGTCAACCCAAGATCGTCACTACGCTGAAGACCTATTCATGGCGGCTTTTCGCAGACGATTTCATCGCCGGCGTTACCGTCGCCATGGTCGCAATGCCGCTCAGCCTGGCGATCGCAGTCGCTTCAGGTGCGGATCCCGCAGCTGGTCTCGTAACAGCCATTATAGGCGGCTTTCTGATTTCGGCGCTTGGCGGCAGCCGCGTTCAGGTCGGGGGACCGACCGGCGCCTTCATCGTCGTCGTCTTCGGCGTTATCGCCACCCACGGTTATGACGGCCTTGTGCTGGCAACGCTGATGGCAGGTGTCATCCTGCTCATCGCCGGCTATTTCCGCCTCGGCCGGCTAATCGCCTTTGTACCGGAAGCCGTGGTCAACGGTTTCACCATCGGCATTGCCATCGTAATCGCCACCAGCCAGTTGGCCGACGCACTCGGCCTGTCGCTCGGACACGCCCCCGCCGATTTCCTGGAAAAACTGCCGGCGTTGTGGGCAGTTCGTGCCTCGTTTGGATGGCAGGCTCTTCTGATAACGGCGCTCACGATTGCAACCATCGTGGGTCTCAGAAAACTCAGCCCCCGCATCCCCGGGAGCATTATCGCGGTGGCGCTGTGTTCGGCGCTGGCCGCGCAGATGGGCTGGCCGGTCGATACACTGGACTCCCGCTTCGGCGCCCTGCCTGACACGCTGCCGCTGCCGGCCTTGCCGGAGGTTACGTTCGACCGGATGATCGCGCTGCTGCCCTCAGCTCTCGTCATCGCATTTCTTGCAGGCGTAGAATCGCTGCTTTCGGCGATGGTCGCCGACCGCATGATCGCCGGCAGTCACAGGCCCAATGCCGAGCTTCTGGCGCAGGGCTTCGCCAATATCGGTTCTTCGCTCTTTGGCGGTCTGCCGGCGACGGGCGCCATCGCTCGCACCGCCACGAATGTCCGCGCGGGGGGCAAGACACCGATCGCCGGCATCGTCCACGCGCTGGTCATCCTGCTGGTGATGATGACGATGGCGCCGCTCGCCGGCTATCTGGCGATGTCGGCGCTGGCGGGCCTGCTCATCCTAACCGCCTGGAACATGAGCGAGCCAAATCGCTGGCCGGCTTATGCGAGCGCGCGCACGCGGGACCGCGTTCTGCTGCTCATAACATTGGCGCTGACGGTGCTTGTCGACCTCACCGTCGCGATTGCGGTCGGCGTCGCCTTCGGCCTGGCGATCCGCATGCGCGACCGAAAAGTGCCGCCCTCGGAGTGGACCCCACCGAAACGCTAGCGCTACTCGTCCTCGAACAGGCCAATCTGGCGCTGCGCAATGTCCTTGGGCGCTTCGAGCCCCAGATGCCGCCAGGCATTGGCCGTCAGCACGCGCCCGCGCGGCGTGCGCTGCAAAAAACCCTGCTGGATCAGGTAAGGCTCGATGATGTCCTCGATCGCGTCGCGCGGTTCCGAAAGGCTGGCCGCGATCGTCTCGATTCCCACCGGTCCGCCGCCGAAATTCCTGGCGATGATGTTCAGATAGCGCCGGTCGAGGTTGTCGAGCCCCAGCGCGTCCACTTCGAGCCGCGACAGCGCCTCATCCGCCACCTTGCGGTTCACCACCTGCGCGCCCGCCACATTGGCGAAATCGCGCACCCGCCTCAGAAGCCGCCCCGCGATGCGCGGCGTACCGCGCGCACGCATGGCGATTTCCCGCGCGCCGTCATCGCTCATATTGAGCGAGAGTATCCGCGCGCCGCGCCGCACAATCGTCTCGAGCTCATCCGCCGAATAGAAGTCGAGCCTGACGGGAATGCCGAAGCGGTCGCGCAGCGGATTGGTGATCAGCCCGAGCCGTGTCGTCGCCGCCACCAGCGTGAAGCGCGCGAGATCGATCTTTACCGACCGCGCCGCCGGCCCTTCGCCAATGATCAGGTCGAGCTGGAAATCCTCCATCGCGGGATAGAGAATTTCCTCCACCGCAGGCGACAGGCGATGAATTTCGTCGATGAAGAGAACATCACGGTCTTCGAGATTGGTCAGCAACGCGGCAAGATCGCCCGCCTTTGCGATCACCGGACCGGAGGTGGAGCGGAAGTTCACGCCGAGTTCGCGCGCCATGATCTGCGCCAGTGTGGTTTTGCCGAGCCCCGGCGGCCCGACGAACAGCACATGGTCGAGCGCCTCGCCGCGCCCGCGCGCCGCCTCCACGAACACTTTCAGGTTAGCCCGCGCCGCCGCCTGGCCGATGAACTCGTCCAGCGTCTGCGGCCGAAGCGAAACCTCGGCGTCTTCGCCGCGCTCTTCCGCGGTTACAAGGCGCGGATCGTTGTTCATGCCTGCCTCCGCGTGCGCGCATTCCGGGCCATTCGGACAACCTTCCAGCAAACCAGGCTTCCGACCAGAGACCCCACCGCAACTCCGGGAATGACGGCCTCGAATTCCGCGATGTTGTATCGCAGCACAATTCCCCACAAAATCCCGAACAGAAGCCCCGACCCGGCCACGGCCCATACTTCAGCCCGGCCGCACATTACCTCCAGCCAGCCGGTCGTCAGCCCTGTGGCCAGCGCCGGCACGGCGCCTGCCGGTATAAGCGCCCAGAAACCCAGTGCCGTCACGATCAACCCGGACTGGATAGCCCTGGCAAAACTCATATCCGGCAGGCTGAAATACCAGATGACCGCTATGGCGAAAGGGCCGGCGATCAGTGGGCCCGCGATCAGTAAGAACAGCGTGATCAGCACAATTTTCGCGGCAGGCGTGGGTGACGCGGCTTTGCGTGCCACCATCATCACCGCGCCAGCTCCTTGAGCCCAAGTCTGATCAGCTTGGCCGAATCCGCATCTTCGCCGGCGCTTTTCAGCGCGGCCGCGACGGCGTTGGCGGCGATGTCGCGCGAATAGCCGAGATTTGCCAGCGCAGACACTGCGTCGGCCACAGGCGCCGGAGCCGCTCCTTCGCCGATCTCCTGTTTCAGGCCGATCGTATCGGCCGCTTCGCCGGCAAAGGCCGGCGCCTTGCTCTTCAGTTCGGTGACGATGCGCTCCGCTACCTTGCGGCCGACGCCGGGCGCACGCGCCACCATGGCAAAATCGCGCAGCGCGATCGCGTTGGCGAGTTCGGGCGGCGACAGCGTGGAAAGCACGGCAAGCGCAACCTTGGCGCCAACGCCCTGAACATTGTTCTGCAGCAGGCGAAACCACTCGCGCTCCAGTGCCGACCCGAAACCATAGAGGCGGATCATGTCCTCGCGTACATAGGTTTCGATGAACAGCGTCGTCGCTTCGCCGGGCGAAGGCAGCGCGGCAAGCGTACGCACCGGGCAATAGGCCACATACCCAACCCCCTGCACGTCGATCACGCAATGATCCTCGCCGATCTCGTCGACGATCCCTTTCAGCTTGCCGATCATGGATGCGTGTCCGGTGAAATGACTTCGAGATCGGGGAAATAGCTTCGGTAGCCGGAAGGGTCCCTCGTCACGATCCGATATCCTGCCACACGCGCATGCGCTCCTATCAGGAAATCCGGAAGCGGTCGCTCCCGTTTGCCGCCCCGCAGCCGGTAGTCGCGATGAGCCATTCCCGCCATCCTCGCAGCTTTGAGCGGTATCTCCTCGAGCTTCCAAAGTCCCCGGTCGAAAACACGTTCGAACCGATCCTCCGATACGAACACGTGCGCCACTTCCGCCGCGATGATCACATTGAACACAAGCGAACCGCGCAACAGCGCATCTTCGACCCACCGCCTTGCCCAGCCTTTCCAGGCCGAGCCGGGATCGGCGATGTCGATAATGACGTTGGAATCAATGAGCGTTCCCGTCATCGCGATCCCTCGTCATTGCCATCACATCCTCAGCGGAAAAACCGCTATCGCCTGCGCCTTCCAGCCGGTCGAACCAGTCATGGAGAGCCTCCAGACGCTTGCGGTCTTCAACACCGCCTGTCCGTAACAGCTCGACCCTTCCGTCGGCCCGGGGCACGAACTCCACCTCCGAGCCCGGCTTGATGCCGAGCCGGTCGCGAATGTCCTTGGGAATTGTCACCTGGCCTTTGGTGGTTACCCGCATGGTATTACCTTTCAAAGTAATACCTAGCCGCTCAAACCGGAACAAGTCAAGAACATCGCTCACCCTGCCGCGGCCTTGGCCAACCGCCCGACGACGCTTTGTCGGTGGTGCGTGTGGCAGATCGCAATTGCCAGCGCGTCCGCGGCGTGTTCGCTGTCGATCAGCGCTTTGGGGAGCAACACCCGCACCATCATGTGGATTTGCTTCTTGTCGCCATGTCCAACGCCAATCACTGTCTTTTTCACCGCGTTCGGGGCGTATTCAGAAACCTGCAATCCGGCGCGGGCGGGTACCAGCATGGCGATGCCGCGCGCCTGGCCGAGTTTCAGCGTTGCAGCCGCATCCTTGTTCACAAATGTCGTTTCGACAGCCGCTTCCTCCGGCGCATACTCACCCACAACGGCCTCCAATCCGTCGTGAAGCTGGCAAAGCCGCGTCGCCAGATCGGCCTTGGCGTCGGATTTCAGCGTACCTGCGGCCACGAAGCGTAGCGTGCTGCCGGCACTCTCCACCACGCCCCAGCCTGTTGCCCTTAGGCCCGGATCAATGCCCAGAATGCGAATCGCGTTGTTCATTGTACCAACCGTAGACTTTCGCGCCGCAAATGCCATTGAAATGTGAACAAACCAGAAACATGCCACACGTTTCGACGGCACTGGTCCAACGGAAATGACTTTCCCGGCGACCGCCGAACCGCGTAGTTCACGACTTTGCTGGAAGCCGCCTTGTTCGAATTTCTCTCCGACCCCCGTCTGATCACGCTGCTCGCAGTTGTCGCTGTGGCCGGCGTGGCGCGCGGCATGTCCGGTTTCGGCACTGGCATGATCGTCGCGCCAGTAGCGGCCGCGCTTTATTCACCCCGCTGGGCGATCGTCATCCTTGTGGTCATCGACCTGTTGCCGATAATTCCGATCACAATTCCGGCGCTCCGCATTGCCCGATGGCGCGAGGTGCTGCCTATCTTTGCCGGCCTTTTCTTGTGCTTTCCGATCGGGCTTTACATTCTGCGCAACAGCGACCCTGTCCCGCTGCGCTGGGCAATCAGCGCGGTCATCTTTGCATGCGTTGTCATGTTGTGGTCGGGCTGGCGCTATCGCGGTCCCAGAACCAACCCGCTGTCACTGGCCACGGGCGGCGTCGCGGGTGTTCTTTCCGGCATTGCTTCAATACCGGGACCGCCGGTACTGGTCTATTGGCTGGCGTCGGCATATCCGGCCGCCATCATCCGCGCCAACCTGCTGGTTCTGTTTTTTCTGGCCGAATTCGTCTCGGTCGGGAACCTGGCGCTTGCCGGCATGTTCGAGCGCCAGCCTGTAATGCTGGCACTGGCCGCGACACCGGTCTACTTCGCGGCCCTCCACGTCGGCGGGCGCCTGTTCGGTCTCGCTACCGAGCGCACCTACCGCCTCGTAACGTACTGGTTGATCGTCATGGCGGCGGCATTGGCCCTGCCATTATGGGATGGCGTATTCGCGTTGCTTGCGGAAAAGCTCGGCTGACCGGTCTCAGCGGCCGCCGAACGCCGTGCTGAGCAGCGTCAGCTGTTCCGAGACAGGGTTCGCACCAAATCGCACCTTGGCCGGTTCATCCTGCCTCTGGCCGTATATCTCTTC
Source organism: Rhizobiaceae bacterium (assembly GCA_017644005.1). Taxonomy (GTDB): domain Bacteria; phylum Pseudomonadota; class Alphaproteobacteria; order Rhizobiales; family Rhizobiaceae; genus RCIO01. Next base: position 326,712 of record JAEPMJ010000005.1, on the reverse strand, counting down.
ATCCATGCGGCGCACCAGTGACTGAAGCGAGAGCGACCGTTCAACGATCTCGCGGAATGCATCCGGAAGCTCGTTCCAGCCGTCAACGCCTTCCTGGGCCGACGCGGTGTCGAGATGAACTTTCGTTTTCTCGGAAGCCACCTGGTCGCGGGTCATTTCGCCGGAATTGGCGGCGCGCTGCAACAGCAGCCAGGAAGCGACCTGCATCAGCCGGGTGGTCAATCGCATGGATTCGGCGGCATAAAGCGTGGCGGCGATGCGCGACAGGCGCTTGGCCTCGGTGCGTCCTTCGCCATCCAGATACTCCGCCGCCTGCTCCACGAGCTGCATGCCTTCGTCATAGAGCGGACGGAACGAACTCGAGAATACACGGCGCTCGGCCAGGCTGACCAGGTTGGTATCGTCGTTGGAATTCGTACCGTTCGTCGCCGCCATGTTCCACCTGCTTTTCATGCGCCGCGCTTGTCGCAACAAACGCGCTTCCTCGTCAATGCCGCCCATGCCCGGTTGGGCACACGAAAACATGCCCGCAGTTCGGCACACGCGCAAGGTCATGTTTAACAGAGGGTTAACGCGCCAAGTTCGTCAAAAAAAAGAGCCGCATAGGCGGCTCTCAGAAGTTAAACAGGGAGGCGTCAAACGAAGGAGTATTCGCTTCGTCAGAATCCAGATCACTGGATGCCCACAGTAAACGCCCGTAAAGCTTAATGCTGGGTTAACGGACCCGAAAAAATTCGCATCGAATGTGAAATTTTTCGACAGCTTCCTCCCCTATCCGCGCGCCATATCCCTGAGCTTGAACTTCTGGATCTTTCCGGTGCTGGTTTTCGGTATTTCAGCGAAGATCACCGCCTTCGGGCATTTGAACCGCGCCAGCAGCGACCGGCAGTGCTCGATGATTTCCGCTTCTGTCGCCGGCTTGCCTGGTTTCAGCTCCACATAGGCGACCGGCACCTCGCCCCATTTGTCGTCGGCCCTGGCCACCACCCCGCACGCGGCAACCGCCGGGTGCTTGTAAAGCGCATCTTCCACCTCGATCGACGATATGTTCTCGCCACCCGAAATGATGATGTCTTTGGAGCGGTCCTTGAGCTGAATGTAGCCGTCCGGATGCATGACGCCGAGATCGCCGGAATGGAACCAGCCGCCGGCAAAGGCCTCCTCCGTTGCATTCGGGTTTTTCAGGTAGCCCTTCATCACGATATTGCCGCGAAACATCACCTCGCCGATCGTTTCGCCGTCAGGCGGCGTCGGTTTCATGGTTTCCGGGTCGAGCACGGCGAGTCCTTCCAGAGCCGCATACCGCACACCCTGCCGCGCCTTCCTGGCAGTGCGCGGGCCGGGCTCCAACTCGTCCCAGGCCGAGTGCCATTCGTTCACGACTGCCGGTCCATAGGTCTCCGTCAGCCCGTAGAGATGAGTAACCGCGAAGCCCGCATCGGCCATGCCCGCGAGCACAGCCTCGGGCGGCGGCGCGGCCGCCGTATTGAATGTCACCATTTGCGGAAAGTCGCGCTTTTCCTCTTCCGGCGCATTGAGCAGCGTCGACATCACGATCGGCGCGCCGCACAGATGCGTCACGCCCTGGTCGGCAATCGCGTCGTACATCGCCTTCGCCCGCACCCAGCGCAGGCACACATGGGTGCCCGCCTGCACGGCGAGCGTCCACGGAAAACACCAGCCGTTGCAATGAAACATCGGCAGCGTCCACAGATAGACCGGGTGCCTGCCCATGCCGGCATGGATGGTGTTGGTGTATGCCATCAGCGCCGCGCCGCGATGGTGATAGACCACCCCTTTCGGATTGCCTGTCGTTCCTGACGTGTAGTTGAGCGAGATCGCATCCCACTCGTCATCCGGCATCGACCAGTCGAAATCGTCGTCCCCTTCGGCAACCAGCGACTCGTAGTCGAGGCTGCCGATGCGCTCACCCTTGGGATGGGGCGCGTCGTCCGGAAATTCAGGGTCGTCGTAGTCGACAACCAGCGGCTTCACCTTGGCAATCTTGAGCGCCTCGGCGACAACGCCTGAGAACTCCCGGTCGACGATGAGCAGTTTCGTCTCCGCATGGTCGAGCTGAAACGCGATGATTGCCGCATCGAGACGCGTGTTCATCGAATGCAGCACGGCCTTCACCATCGGCACGCCGAAATGCGCCTCCAGCATCGCCGGCGTGTTGGACAGCATCACCGACACCGTATCGCCTTTGCCAAGGCCACGCTTGGCGAGTGCCGAGCCGAGTTTCAGCGCGCGCCCCCAGAAGTCGCGGTAAGTCATGCGCTGCGCGCCATGCACCACCGCAACCTGGTCGGGAAAGGTCCTTGCCGCCCGTTCCAGATAGGTCAGCGGCGTCAGCGGCTGGTGGTTTGCTTCTCGGCGCTCGAGATCGCGCTCATAAGCGTTGCTCATTGTCCCTCCCCTGGTACTGCGCTGTTGGCGCTTTCGGCTGCGTGGCCATGATGGCGAATTTTTGTGATGCCGCTAGCCAAGAATGTCCGCAAGGCCATCATAGATCAGCTTCGCGGCCACAATCGCCATCATTGAATACATGAAGACGTAGAAGATATCGGCGCGCATGCGCCGCACCAGCCAGGCGCCGGCGAGAGTCGCAACCGGTGCGATCGGCATCAGCACCGCCGAGGCCGCCAGATTGGTGGTGTCGAACTGACCAAGCGCAAAATACGGGATCACCTTGACCGCGTTGACGATGGCAAAATAGATCACCGATGTTCCGGTGTAGAGCGCGGGCGCATGCCGCAGCTGCAGCGCATAGACCTGATAGGGCGGGCCGCCCGCATGCGCCACGAAACTGGTGAAGCCCGAAATCGTCGCCCAGAAACTGGCCCGAGGCACACTCTGCTCCCTGGCTTCGCCTGCGCTGCGCCGCAACAGCTGCACCAGCCAGCGCAGAAAGAAGAGCAACGCCACCACGCCGACGATCAGCCGTACCGCACCTGCCGTCACCAGCGCCGCCGTCGCCCAGCCGATCGCGATGCCCGCCATCGCACCGGGCAGCATGAACACCAGTGTCTTGCGGTCGTAGGTGCCCCGCCAGGTCCACAGCGAAACGATGTCCATCACGATCAGGATCGGCAGCATGATCGCCGCCGCCTGAACCGGCGGCATCACCAGCGCCATCAAAGGCAGGCCGACAAGCGCCAGGGCGCCGCCAAAGCCGCCTTTGGAGAAGCCGACAAGCATCACCGCCGGTATCGAAGCGGCATAGAACCATGGGTCGTGGAGAATTTCGGGCATAGGCGGGATCGGTTGATGACCGTTCCGCCTACCCGCTTTGGCCGCGATAAGCGAGTGCCGTATCCCTGAAAGCAGGTAATTCCGCTCGTCACCCTGTTCGCGGCGGCGCAGCTGGTTTATTGCCCAATTCCCACCATCATCGCCGCGCAGTGAACCGGCTGGAGCAGAAACAGGATGACCGACTTGGCCAGACCCGATCGTTGCAGGCTTGTCCTGATTTGGCCGCAGAGTGAATCCGAGGATGCGGGAGCGCGGCTGGGCGCGGCCCTTTCGGGCGGCGACGTGGCATCCCTCATCATTCCGCAACACGCACGCTCGGACGACGAATTTCAGCAGCTCTGCGAAACATTGGTACCGGTCGCGCAGCAGGCTGGCGTCGCGGTCATGATCTCGGGCGATACACGTATCGCCGGAAGGGTGAAGGCCGACGGAATTCACTTCGATGGCAAACCGGCCGACCTCGCCGGCATTGTCGAGCGCTTCGGCGCGAAACTGGCAGTTGGAGCCGGCGGCGCGAAATCCCGCGACGACGCACTCAATCTCGGCGAATGCCAGCCCGACTACGTCTTTTTCGGCCGCTTTGGATACGACACCAGGGCCGAGCCGCATTCGCGCAACCTGCAGCTTGGCGCATGGTGGGCCGAAATGGTGTCCATCCCCTGCATCGTGCTCGGCGGGAATGACGTCGCATCGGTCGAAACCGTCGCTGCAACGGGCGTCGAATTCGTTGCCTTGTGCGAAGCCGTCTTCGGCGATGGTCGGGACCCCGCAGCCGAGGTTGCGCGCGCCAACGCCCTTCTGGATGCCAGCGCACCACGTTTCGAGAGTGCGTGATGCGGCTTTTGTTTCATATCGCGATCGCAGCTGCGCTGCTGACGGCGAGCACTGCCGGATCGCCGGCGCAGGAGAGGGCAACAAAGGACGACGGCCAGCGGCTGCTGCCGGCGCCCACGCATATCACGCCGTCGGCGCGCATCGATCCGCGACGCTTCGGCAACACCCCTGACGCAGCCTTCGGCGCCTACCAGCGCGGGCTTTACATCACTGCATTCAACCTCGCCAAACCCCGCGCCGAAGCCGGTGACGATGCGGCGCAGACTCTGATCGCGGAAATCTACGCCCGCGGGCTTGGCATCCGCCGCGATCCCGAACAGGCGGCGAACTGGTACAGGCGCGCGGCGGAACAGGGCAATCCCGAAGCCCAGTTTCAGTATGCGCTGCTTCTGATCGACGGCCGGTTCGTCGAAAAGGACGAAGACCAGGCCTTCGCTCTCATGGAAGATGCGGCCAATGCCGGCAATCTCTACGCCCAGTTCAATTTTGCCCAGATGCTGCTCGACCGCCGGCCGAGCGGCGACAGTCTCGAACGCGCCATACGCTTCTACGAAAAGGCCGCGCGAGCGGGTCTTGCCGACGCCCAGTACGCAATGGCCCAGATTTACGCCAGCGGCGCCGGCGGCAAGCCGCAGGACGATACCACGGCAAGGCTCTGGCTGGCGCGCGCGGCGCACCAGAACTATGACACCGCACAGCTGGAACTCGGCACCTGGCTCGTTCAGGGTCGCGGCGGCGAGGCGAACGCGCAGGCGGGGTTCGGCTGGTTGAGCCGCGCGGCGCAGAGCGGCAACATCGCCGCGGCTAACCGGCTCGCCAAGCTCTACCGCGCCGGCATTGGCACCGAACCCGACGTCATCGCGGCTGCCGCATGGTACGTCCTTGCCCGCCGCGCCGGACTGGTGGATGCCGAGATGGATATCTTCATGGAAGGGCTCACTGACGACGAGCGCCGCGAGGCCATTGCCCGGGCCAACCGGCTGCGGTGACATCCGCATACACTTGCCTATCCCGGCGTTTTATGATCATGGAACGCCCAATCCGCCGGCCCCGCCGGCTAAACCTGTTTTTCCCGACGGCAGATCATGAAAATCAACGGTAACGAAATTCGTCCCGGCAACGTCATCGAGCACAATGGCGGCCTGTGGGCGGCAGTGAAAACCAACGCGGTGAAACCCGGCAAGGGCGGCGCCTTCAATCAGGTCGAACTCAAGAACCTGATCGACGGCACCAAACTCAACGAGCGTTTCCGCGCTTCGGAAACGGTCGAGCGTGTCCGCCTCGAACAGAAGGACTTCTCCTTCCTGTATGAGCAGGGCGAAATGCTGGTCTTCATGGACACCGAGACCTACGAGCAGCTGGAGCTTCAGAAGGACTTCGTCGGTGACCGGGCAGCCTTCCTGCAGGATGGCATGACCGTCACGGTCGAGCTCTACGAAGAAAAGCCCATCGGCATCTCGCTGCCCGATCAGGTAACGCTCGAGGTCAGCGAAGCCGACCCGGTGGTGAAGGGACAGACCGCCGCCTCGTCCTACAAGCCGGCTGTGCTGGAAAATGGCGTGCGCGTCATGGTGCCGCCTTTCATCTCGTCGGGCGAGCGTATCCTCGTCGACACTAACGAGATCACCTACATCCGCCGCGCCGACTGAAGGCAGCACGCCAGTTGCAGCAGGCACGAGCATCGTTCCGCTGCCTTGCCACCGCCTACCGCCTAGGAAACTCGCATGGCCCGCTCCGCGCTCCTTAATGTAATGACACAGGCCGCCCTCAAGGCGGGCCGTTCGCTGGCGCGCGATTTCGGCGAGGTGCAGAACCTGCAGGTTTCGCTCAAGGGCCCCGGTGACTATGTCAGCCAGGCCGACCGCAAGGCCGAGGACATCATCTACAACGAGCTTTCGCGCGCACGCCCCGGCTATTCCTTCCTGATGGAAGAGCGCGGCGCCGTCGAAGGCGACGACGAACAGCATCGCTGGATCGTCGACCCGCTCGACGGCACGACCAATTTCCTGCACGGGATCCCGATTTTCTCCATCTCGATCGCACTCGAACGCCAGGGAGAACTGGTCGCCGGTGTCATCTTCAATCCGGCAATGGATGAACTCTATACCGCGGAGCGCGGCAACGGCGCCTTTCTCAACGACCGCCGCATGCGGGTTGCCGCCCGCACCAAGCTGGTCGACAGCGTCGTCGGCACCGGCATTCCGCATCTCGGCCGCGGCAATCACGGCCGCGCGCTTGTTGACCTGCGCACAATGATGACCGAGACCGCAGGCATCCGGCGTCTTGGCTCGGCCGCACTCGACCTTGCTTATGTCGCGGCAGGCCGCATGGACGGCTTTTGGGAAGACGCGCTGGCGCCGTGGGATCTTGCAGCCGGCATCCTGATGGTGAGAGAGGCAGGCGGCTTCGCCACCGACCGTACGGGCGGCCGCGGCATGTTCGACAACGGCTCGATCGTCGTCGGCAACGAGGCGATCCATCGCGCCCTGATCGAAGCCCTGAAGAAGCCGGCTAACCCCGCTTGACCGCGAAAGCGGCGTGACTGCCGCGCCGGGCAATACCGCAATAGCAGCGCTTCTTTCAATTTCGTCACAATTCCGTTTAGAGTCCTCCCCATCTTCCGTGGCGGGAATCAACCGGGGCTGGCCTATGGCATTGTTTAGATCGCTGGGAATGGACGCCGCTGGCGCCGAGGATGCGGATTACGATCCGCGCAAACTTTCCAGTCCGCAGGTCTTCCTGCTTTCCATGCTGATATTTCTGGCGATATCCGGATTTGTCGCTGCCATTCTCTACCGGCAGATCGCTTCGGCATTCTACACCAATCCCGGCCTCAACGGCCTCATCCTCGGTGTTCTCGGCGTTGGCGTGCTGCTTGCGTTCATGCAGGTCGGACGACTGTTCCGCGAAGTGCGCTGGGTGAATTCGTTTCGCGCCGGCTCGGAGGGTCGCGATCCCGTGCTCCTCGCGCCGATGCGGGCCCTGCTCAGCCGCTCGTCGAAAATGGCGCTGTCGACGAGTTCCATGCGCTCGATTCTGGATTCCATCGCCACCCGCCTCGACGAGAGTCGAGACATCTCACGCTACCTGATCGGCCTTCTCGTTTTCCTGGGGCTGCTCGGCACGTTCTGGGGCTTGTTGCAGACGATCGGTTCGATCGGCGACACGATCGCTACGCTGGACCCCGGCTCCGGCAGCACCAATGATGTGCTGGCCGCACTGAAATCGGGCCTGAGCGCTCCGCTGGCGGGCATGGGCACGGCGTTTTCATCGTCTCTCTTCGGTCTGTCCGGTTCGCTGATCCTCGGCTTCCTCGACCTCCAGGCAGGGCGCGCCCAGAACCGCTTTTACACAGAACTGGAAAACTGGCTCTCCAGCGTCACCGACCTCAATTCCGATATTCCGGTGATCGATTCGTCCAAGGCCGAAACATCGGAGGAGATGAGGGCTCTGGCCGAACGGCTGCGCTCGATGCAGGAAGGTGGCGCGTCCAATCCGCGCATTGCTGCCTCGATGGCGAGTCTTGCCGACGGCATTTCCGGGCTCGTGAAGAACATGCGCACCGAGCAGCAGATGATGCGCGACTGGGTGGAAGCGCAATCGAAAGACCAAAGGGCGCTGCGCGAGACGCTCGACAAGATAGCCTCCGCGCTGGCCCGGCAGGAGAAGAAGTAGCATGGCACTCGCCCGTGCACGGCGTGGAAATCGCGGGGTCGATTATTGGCCGGGCTTCGTCGACGCCCTCTCGACCCTGCTTCTGGCAATCATGTTTCTGCTGTCGGTCTTCGTGCTGGCGCAGTTCCTGCTCAGCCAGGAAGTCACCGAGCGCGACGAGGTGCTGACCCGTCTCAATGCGCAGATCAACGAACTGACCCAGCTTCTGGCGCTCGAACGTTCCAACACGCAGGATGCCGAAGACCAGCTGGCAGCGCTTTCGGCGTCGCTTCTGGATGTTGAGGCAGAACGCAGCCGTCTGCAGCAATTGCTGTCAGCCGGCGCCGGCGCCGGCGCTCAGGCTGAGGCGCGCATCGGTGCGTTGTCCGAACAACTCGACGACGAAAAGCAGATCAGCCAGCGTGCGCTTAGCCAGGTGGAGCTCCTCAACCAGCAGATCGCGGCATTGCGCAAACAGATCGGCGCGCTGGAGGCGGCACTTGAGGTTTCGGAGCAGCGCGACCGCGAATCCAACACCAAGATCGCGGATCTGGGCCGCCGGCTGAACGTGGCGCTTGCCCAGCGCGTGCAGGAGCTCAACCGCTACCGCTCCGACTTCTTCGGCCGCCTGCGCGAAATCCTCTCGGACCGGGAGAACATCCGCATCGTCGGCGACCGTTTCGTCTTCCAGTCGGAGGTGCTGTTCCCGTCGGGCTCCGAGGTCATCAACGATGCCGGCCGCGAGGAAATGGCCAAGCTCGCCGGCGCGATCCTCGAACTCCAGCGCGAAATCCCGCCGGAGATCAACTGGGTGCTGCGCGTCGACGGCCACACCGACAACATTCCGCTTTCGGGCGCCGGCCGATACCGCGACAACTGGGAGCTTTCCACCGCCCGTGCGACTTCCGTGGTGAAGTATCTGATCGAGGAAGGCGTTCCGGCCGACCGGCTCGTCGCCGCCGGCTTTGGCGAGTTCCAGCCGCTCGACAATGCCGACACCGACGAAGCACGTTCCCGAAACCGCCGCATCGAACTGAAGCTTACGGAGAAGTAGGCCCTACCGCACGACCACGACGTCGAGACCGGGAATTTTGAGTTTCGACCAGGCCTTGTCGGTTGTCAGCGCCGGCACGCCGAATTTGATGGCCAGCGCCAGGCAGGATCGGTCGCCGAGGCCACTTCCATGCTTCCGTGTGGCAGCCGAAAGCGAGGCGGCGAGAAGTGCATCTTCGACGTCGTGCGGAAAAATCCGCAACTGAAGCTTGTCGATGGCGGCACTGACATCGCCTTCCGAGGCGCCGGCATCCATCATCTTCTTCGCAACTTCCTGAACGTTGACGGCCGAAATAGCAGCCTCTGCGATATGGCTTTCTATTAGGTCCGAGCCCGGCTCTTCCTTGAAGAAGGCGATCAGAGCCGAACTGTCCAGCACGATCACCGGTCAGTCGCGCTCGCGCGTGGCAAGGAAATCGTCCGAGCTGAACGGCCGTTTGACCGACTTGCGGAATATCTGGCGCGCCTCTCTAATCCGATCGGCAATCGTGGATATCTGGATCTGACCATCCTTGATTGTCAGGACAAGTTCGGTTTCACCTTCTATGCCAACTGCGTTGCGCATGGACTTCGGCAGCACCATCCGCCCGTTTGCCGCGATCTTCACCTTTTCGAAGAGGTCGTTCTTTTCCATATCCGTAGGTGCATTCAAGTGGCATCTCCTTCAGAACTGCCACTTCATAACATAGTGGCATATTTCGGAAAGTCCATCTACATCCCCGCCCACAACGCGCAGCGCCAGACCCGCAGCGCACGCGCGGCGTGTCCCACTGCGCCATCTCGAGGATCACGGTATGGACGTGGAATCGCGGCGACCATGCCGGTCTGCACGCTGCCCATCGCCTGCCGCTCCTCTGCGGTTCGCTCGGCGTAGGACACCGCTTTCAGGCGGCACGGCAAGCTTGCATTGCATCAGGCGAAGCGCCGCGCCCCGGCGACACACACTGCAACTAGGCAGGCGACCGCGATCATGGTCCAGCCGACGGGTTCACCGAGCAGCAGGCCGGCAAGCGCGAATCCGAAGAAGGGTTGAAGAAGTTGCAGCTGGCCGACACCCGAGATGCCGCCGAGCGCCAGCCCGCGATACCAGAAAACAAACCCCACCAGCATGCTGAATACCGAAACATAGGCAAGGCCGGCCCAGGCCTCGGTTCGCACCTCGGCCACCGAACTTGGCGCAGTCAGCCACGCCGCGACTGCCATCAAGGGCAGTGAAAGCAGCAACGCCCAGGAGATCACCTGCCAGCCGCCAAGCCGGCGCGACAGGACCGCGCCTTCGGCATAGCCCAGCCCGCACAATAGAACAGCCGCAACCATCAGAAGGTCGCCGCGCAATGTGCCACTGCTGCCGTGCCCCAGCGCGAAGCCTGCAACCAGCAGGCCGCCGACAGTCGAAAACAGCCAGAATGCCGGTTTCGGCCGCTCGCCGCCGCGCAACACGCCAAACAGCGCCGTGCACAGCGGCAAAAGCCCGATGAACACGATCGACCGTGCCGATGTGATGTGCTGCAGCGCGAGCGCCGTCAGCAGCGGAAATCCGACGACGACGCCGGCCGAAACGACCGCGAGGGCCGCAAGGTCCTTGCGCCCGGGGGCCCTCTGACGAAGAGCGAGCAAAAGCGCCAGACCGAGCAGGGCCGCAATCGCGGCGCGCGCTGATGTCAGGAACATCGGTGAAAATCCGCCAACCGCGACCCGCGTCGCTGGCAGCGAACCACTGAAGATGATGACGCCAAGGAGCCCGTTGCCCCAGCCTGCGGTCGTTCCGTTCATAAAGCCTCCATATTGGAGGCGTGGTAGCGGCCCTGGGCTGGTATCGACAGGAACAGTTCAATACAATTATCCAAAATTGTATGGGTACGATTTCGATACAATGACTGCGAGCTCCAAGCAGCGGCGATCCCGGACAGACGAGGTGATGGGCGCCATCCGCGCGCGCATCGACAACCGGGCGCTTGCTACGGGTGACCGCCTGCCCTCGATCCGAGCATGTGCGGCGGCACTCGCGGTGTCGCCTTCCACGGTGGTGGAAGCCTATGACCGGCTGGCCGCGGAAGGTCTCATCCGCGCACGCCGCGGGTCCGGCTTCTATGTCGCTGCCGCCGCACCACCCATGGTGCTCGCAGAGATCGGTCCTAGGCTCGACCGCGAACTGGACCCCTACTGGGTCTCGCGCCAGTCGCTCGATGCCGGCGCTACCGCCGCCATGCCGGGTTGCGGATGGCTGCCGGCCGACTGGATGCCGAACGACGCGATGCGCCGCGCCCTGCGCAAGGTCGCCCGGAGCAATAGCGCGACACTGACCGATTACGGCAGCACGCGCGGCCCGGTCGCTCTGCGCGCCCTGCTGGCAAAGCGGTTTGCAGCCGAGGCACTGGACGTCGGCGCCGATCGCATTCTGCTCACCGGCTCCGGCACGCAGGCGATCGACCTCATCTGCCGCTTCCTCCTGCGGCCAGACGATACCGTGCTGGTCGACGACCCCTGCTATTTCAATTTTCAGGCTCTTCTGCGCGCCCATCTGGCGAAGCTCGTCGGCGTCCCGCTCACGCCCGCAGGTCCGGATGTCGAGCGCTTTGCCAGCGCGGTGCGCGAACACCGGCCGCGACTCTACATAACCAATTCCGCCCTACAGAACCCCACTGGCGCAACGCTCACGCCGCAGATCGCGCACCGGGTTCTGAGCATCGCGGCAGCGCACGGCCTCACGATCGTGGAAGACGACATATTCGCCGATTTCGAGCCGGGCCCGTCGCCGCGCCTTTCCGTGCTCGATGGACTTTCAACCGTGATCCGCATCGGCAGCTTCTCCAAAACCCTCTCCGCATCCGTTCGTTGCGGCTACATCGCCGCGCGCAGTGACTGGATCGAAGCGCTGATCGACCTGCAAGTCGCAACCAGCTTCGGCGGCGTCAGCCCTGTCAGCGCCGAGATCGTCCTGCAGACGCTAAGCGACGGCACGTACCGCAAGCATCTCGAAAACCTGCGGCTGCGGCTGGAGCGCACGCGCGTCGAAGTGGCGGAAAAACTCGGGGGATTGGGCATCGTACCCTGGCTCATGCCGCGTGGCGGCTTTTACCTGTGGTGCACTTTGCCGGATGGTCGAGACGCGGCGGCGGTCGCGCGCGCCGCGCTCGCCGGAAACATGGTGCTCGCGCCCGGCAACGTCTTCAGCGTCTCGCAGAGTGCGGCATCGTTCATGCGCTTCAATGTTGCCCAGATGGGTAAGCCGCGCACCTATGATACGCTGCGGCGCGCACTGGCTTCGGCGAGCTGAAGGCTGACCCCTTGCGTGCTTCCGCGTCTTGGTGTCCCTTGCCGGCGATCATTGCCCGAGGACCCTCATGTCTTTTGAAAAACTTGATACGCTCTGCCGCCGGCTGAACGCACTGGAACATGCCACCGCCATTCTGGGGGTCGATGAAGCAACCGCGATGCCCGTCGGAGGCGGCGATGCGCGGGCCGATTCCATGTCCGTGCTTGCCGGCATGTATCACCGCCAGGTCACCGCGCCCGAAGTCGGCGACTGGATCGCGGATGCCGAAGCAGAGGCTCTTTCCGCCGACCAGCAGGCGGCCGTTGCCGAGTTCCGTCGCATGTGGACGGGCATGACCTGCCTGCCGCCCGATTTCGTGGAGAGGCAGACAAAGACCCGCATGCGCTGCGAGCAGCTCTGGCGCGACCTGCGCGCTAAGAACGACTGGGCGGGCTTCGCCCCGGCGCTGGAAAGCGTGGTGGAGATGACGCGCGAGGAAGCCTCCATGCGCGCCGAGGCTTTTGGCCTTGATCCCTATGACGCGTTGATGGAGCAGTACGATCCCGGCAACCGCGCCGCCGACATTGCGCCAATCTTCGCCGAGCTCAAATCCTTCCTGGTCGATTTTGTGCCCAAAGCGCTGGCGGTGCAGGAGGAGCGCCTGGCCAAACGGCCCAAGAAACCGCTATCGGGCAGCTACCCTATAGAGCACCAGCGCGAACTTGGCCTTGCCATGATGGCGGCGGTCGGTTTCGACCTGACCCATGGCAGCCTGGCCGTCTCGCATCATCCCTTCTGCGGTGGCGTACCCACTGACGTGCGTATCACCACGCGCTACCGCACGTCCGAATTTCTGTCCTCGCTCATGGGCATACTGCACGAAACCGGCCACGCCCTTTACGAACAGGGTCTGCCGCGCGACTGGGCACACTGGCCGCTTGGCAAGGCGCGTGGCATGTCGATGCATGAAAGCCAGAGCCTGTTCGTGGAAAAGCAGATCGGCCGCAATCCCGCTTTCTGGCGCTGGGCGCTGCCGGTGGTTGAACGGCATCTCGGAGAGGAATGGGCGATCCGGGATATCCTGCCGCATGTCCATCATGTGGAGCGCGGGCTGATCCGCGTCGACGCCGACGAGGTTACCTATCCGCTGCACATAATACTACGCTTCGAACTGGAGCAGGGGCTGATCGCTGGCACGCTGGAGGTTTCGGACCTGCCGGAAGCCTGGGACGCGAAAATGACAGAATATCTCGGCCTCTCGACCATCGATGACCCCGCCAACGGCCCCATGCAGGACGTGCACTGGCCGTCCGGCGCGATCGGTTATTTCCCATCCTATACGCTGGGCGCAATGATCGCCGCGCAGCAGTGGGCGGCGATCACGCGCAAAATCCCGGATGTCGAGGCTCAGATGGAAAAGGGTCACTTCGATGTGCTGAATGACTGGCGCCGCGAACATGTATGGACGCAGGCCTCACGCTTCTCAACGCCGGAGCTGATCGAACGCGCCACCGGCGAGCCGCTCAACGCCGCCCATTTCCGCGCCCACCTGGAAGAGCGGTACGGGTAGTCCGCGCATACCGGCATCCTCGGGCTTGTCCCGAGGATGCCGCTGAGCAGGCGGGGCCCTTGCTCCGCGGTCCTTTCCGTTCAAAAGTGCCCTGAACCGGGAGCAGCGAAATGGCCGAACAGGCGGACGCCATCATTGTGGGAGCAGGCCTCGCAGGCCTGGTCGCGGCGTGCGAACTGGCCGACGCCGGCAAGCGCGTCATCATCGTCGAGCAGGAGAGCGCCAACTCGCTCGGAGGACAGGCTTTCTGGTCGCTCGGCGGCCTGTTTTTCGTCGATAGCCCCGAACAGCGCCGCCTGCGCATAAGAGACAGCCGCGAACTCGCCCTGCAGGACTGGCTGGGCTCCGCGCAATTCGACGGCCCGCAGGACGAATGGCCGCGCAAGGTCGCGGAGGCCTATATCGACTTCGCTGCCGGCGAGATGCGGCCCTGGCTGCATTCGCTCGGCATGCGCTGGTTTCCGGTCGTCGGCTGGGCGGAACGCGGCGGCGCGCTGGCGCACGGCCACGGCAATTCCGTGCCGCGTTTCCACATCACCTGGGGCACCGGCCCGGGCGTCGTCGAGCCGTTCGAAAAGCGCGTTCTCGAGCACGAAAAAGCCGGCCGCATCGCGCTCAAATTCCGACATCGCGTCAGCCGCATCCTGAAATCTAAGGGAGCTGCCGCCGGCGTCGCCGGTGAAGAGCTGGAACCTTCCACAGTGCAGCGCGGCCAGAAATCGGGCCGTGAAGTTGTCGGCGATTTCGAATTCAGGGCCGGCGCTGTCATCGTCGCCTCGGGCGGCATCGGCGGAAATTTCGATCTCGTGCGCAAGAACTGGCCGGTAAATCGCCTCGGACCCGCGCCGAGGAACATGGTTGCTGGGGTGCCGGACCATGTCGATGGCCGCATGATCGGAATCACGAAAAAGGCAGGTGCGGCAATCATCAACACCGACCGCATGTGGCACTACACAGAGGGCGTGAAGAACTGGGATCCGATCTGGCCCGAGCACGGCATCCGCATCCTGCCCGGCCCCTCCTCGATGTGGTTCGACGCGCTGGGCGAGCGGCTGGAAGCGCCTTGCCTGCCGGGCTTCGACACCATGTCGACGCTGAAACGTATCCTTTCGACCGGTCACGATTATTCCTGGTTCGTGCTCACCCAGAAGATCATCAAGAAGGAATTCGCGCTTTCGGGCTCCGAGCAGAACCCCGACTTCACGTCGAAGAAGTGGGCCGAAGTGCTGAAGAGCCGCCGCGGCGCGGGCGCGCCGCCGCCGGTCGAGGCCTTCAAGGAAAAGGGCGAGGATTTCGTCGTCCGCGACAATCTCCGCGACCTCGTCGCCGGCATGAATCAGCTGACCGGCGGCAGCCTGATCGACCATGACCGGCTGGAATCGCAGATCGTCGCCCGCGACCGTGAGATCGACAATCCGTTCTCCAAGGACGCGCAGGTGACCGCAATTCGCGGCGCGCGAAACTACCTCGGCGACAAGCTCATCCGTACCGCCGCGCCTCACAAAATTCTTGATCCGGCAAACGGCCCGCTGATCGCGGTACGGCTCAACGTCCTCACGCGCAAGACGCTGGGCGGCATCCACACCAATCTCGACGGGCAGGTGCTGAATGCGAAAGACGAACCGGTGCCCGGCCTCTACGCGGCGGGCGAAGCCTCGGGCTTCGGCGGCGGCGGTTATCACGGTCACAACGCGCTGGAAGGCACCTTCCTCGGCGGCTGCATCTTTTCCGGCCGCAATGCCGGCCGCCACGCCGCCCGCTAAAGCACGGAACTCAGATGTCTCTTACCAACAAGGACCTGACCGATCTGGTCGCCTTCCGCCGCCGGCTGCACCAGTTACCCGAAATCTCAAACGAGGAGTATGAGACCGCGAAAGCGGTCGAAGCTTTTCTCGCTCCGACCGGGCCGGACGAGATTTTGACCGGCTTTGGCGGTCCCGGTCTGGCGGCGGTCTACGACAGCGGCAAACCGGGCCCGACCGTACTTCTGCGCGCCGAACTCGACGCGCTGCCCATCACCGAGATTTCAGACCTGCCGTATCGCTCTGCGGTTCCCGGCAAAGGCCATATGTGCGGGCACGATGGCCATATGGCGATCCTTGCCGCTGTCGGACGCCAACTCGGGCGCCAGCGTCCCGGGTCGGGCCGCGTCGTGCTCATGTTCCAACCGGCGGAAGAGACCGGCAACGGCGCGGCCGGCGTCACCGCAGACCCGCGTTACGCCGGTATCGCGCCCGATTTCGCCTTCTCGCTGCACAATCTGCCGGGCACGCCGTTGGGCCATGTCCGGCTGAAGGAGGGTGTCGTCAATTGCGCCTCGCGCGGTATGCGCATCCTCCTGACCGGCAAGACGGCGCATTCCTCGATGCCTGAAACCGGCACGTCGCCGATGCTGGCGGTGTCGCAGTTGATGCCCGCCCTGACAGGCCTTTCCCAGGCCGGGTTCGACAGCGACGATTTCCGCCTCGCCACCGTCACGCACGCCGAAATGGGCGAGGCCGTCTTCGGCGTCGCGCCCGGCCGCGCCGAAGTCTGGGTGACGTTGCGCACCCGTCTTGACGAGCGCATGGACGCTCTCGTTGCCGCCGCAGAAAAGCATGCCCGCGACACTGCATCTGCCAACGGTCTGGGTTGTGAAATCGACTATCGCGAGATTTTCGTCGCCAGCCTCAACGAAGCCGAGGCGGTTGCACATCTCCGTGCCGCTCTCGATGCCGAAGGCATCACCCACGACGAGGCGGAGCTGCCGATGCGCGCATCGGAAGATTTCGGCCGCTTCGGCCATGGCACAAAATCAGCGATGTTTTTCCTGGGTTCGGGCGAGAACCACCCGCAGCTCCACAATCCCGACTACGACTTCCCGGACGATCTGATCCCGATCGGCGCACGTGTCTTCATGCGTGCTGTACGAAATCTGCTGGAATAGCTTTGTATAGGCTCTGGCCCTGCCCGCGGATATTGGGCCATGCAGCATGCTGCAGTCTACGCTTTCGAGGATATGTCCTGCCTCTCCAGAACCTCCACCCTCGACAGGTCCTTTGGCCGGCCGAAGAGACGCATGATCTCCGCCTGTTCGGCTGCTTCGGGAACAAACAACGCCACGCCGTCGAACAAAACCCGGCGGCGGGTACGCGGCAAGACGTGCCGCCAAATGCCGTCGCTCAGAACTTCCAGGTCGCCCATCACTTCGATGTCGGTGCAGCCAGGCAGGCGAATTCGTCGATAGGGGAAGGACCTGAACTTCTCACCCGGTCGTTGCTCTCCCGGTTCGATGCCCCAACGCTCGAGAAAGCGGAGCACGGTCGCGCTCGAGGCTAGAATATCGACGTCCTCCGGTTCCACATCGTCGAAGCCTGCAAGCACCATGGCTGCGCTGCCGATAAGCCACCAGTCGTCAACGCCCTCCGGTGCGGCCCCGCCTATTCTGCGGAAGGCTTCCGCAAGGGACGGACGCATCACTCCGCAGCCCCTCGAAACGCACCGGCGCCGGTTTCGAACTGCAGTTTGGCAAGCCGCGCATAAATCCCGCCTTTCGCGACAAGGCTCTTATGCGTGCCCTGCTCGACGATTCGGCCCTTGTCCATCACGATAATCCGGTCCGCCTTGAGAACCGTCGCAAGGCGGTGCGCCACCACGATTGTGGTGCGCCCCTTCATCAGTCGCTCCAGCGCGGTCTGCACCAGCGTCTCGCTCTCGGCGTCGAGCGCGGATGTCGCCTCGTCGAGCAGCAGAATCGGCGCGTCGCGCAGGATCGCGCGCGCAATCGCGATGCGCTGGCGCTGTCCGCCCGACAGTGTAACCCCGCGCTCGCCAAGCTCGGTATCGAAACCCTTGGGCAGCGCGTTGATGAACTCCTCGGCCAGCGCGTCGCGCGCCGCCGCCTCGATCTCGCCCGCGCTTGCATGCGGCTTGCCGAAGGCAATGTTGTCGCGCACGCTCGCCGCGAACACCGTCACGTCCTGCGGCACCAGCGCGATGCGCCGGCGCACGGCCTTCGGGTCGGCCTTGGCGATGTCCACGCCGTCGATTTCGATTGCGCCGCTGTCTGGATCGTAGAACCTCAGCAGCAGCGAGACGATCGTGCTCTTGCCGGCGCCCGACGGGCCGACGATCGCCACCGATTCCCCGGGCTTCACGGCAATGTCGAACCCTTCAAGGGCCGCCGCATCCCGACGCGTCGGATAGGCGAAATGCACATCCCTGAATGCAACTGCACCTTTCGGCTCAGGCAGTTGGGCCGGATTCTCAGGCGCCTTGATGGCCGGTTCCTCCTCAAGCAGTTCCGAAAGCCGCTCGGCAGCCCCAGCCGCCTGGTTGAGTTCGCCCCATACCTCCGACAGCGAGCCCAGCGCGCTTGCCGCGAGCACCGAATACAGCAGGAACTGGCCCAACGTGCCGGCCGAAAGCGTGCCGGCCAGAACGTCGCGCGAGCCGATCCACAATACACCGATCACCGAGGCAAACACCGCCGAGATGGCAAAGAAAGTCAGAAAGGAGCGCGCGAATATCGATGCGCGCGCTGCCTGAAACGCCGATTCCACCGCGCTTGCGAAACGGCCCGTCACCATCGCCTCGCCGGTATTGGCCTGCATGGTGCGCACGGCGCCTATCTGCTCGCTGGCATAGGCGGTCGCGGCGGCGAGCGTGTCCTGCGCAATGCGCGAGCGCCGTCTCACCGAGCGCCCGAAGGCCATGAGCGGCAGCACGATTGCCGGGATCGCCAACAGAACGAGGCTCGAAAGCTTGGGGCTGGTGATCACCATCATGATAACCGCGCCGACACCCATGATGGAGTTGCGCAGCGCAACGGAAGCAGTGGCACCAACCGCGGATTTGATCTGCGTCGCGTCGGCGGCAAGCCGCGACACGATCTCGCCCGAGTGCGACCTGTCGAAGAACGCCGGCGACAGCTCCGCCACATGTGCGAAGACATCGCGCCTGAGGTCGGACACAACGCGTTCGCCCACCGTAATGACGAAAAAATACCGCGCGGCCGAGGCAAGTGCGAGCACCACGCCGATCACCACCAGCATGCCGAAATATTGCGACATGAAGCCGGAATCGCCACCGCCGAAGCCGTGGTCGATCATCCGCCGCACTGCAAGCGGCAAGGTCAGCGTCATCGCCGCCGCCAGTACCAGCGCGGCGATCGCCGCCGCCACCATGCCTTTGTAATTGGCGAGGTAGGGAAAAATGCGCCGCAAGGGTCCAAGCGACCGCCGCTTTGGTTCTTCGGCGAATATTTCTGCCATACTGGTCCTTCCCGCGGCCCTCGGGCACGTTGGTCTTGTGCATGGGGCGTAGCTCGTGTATGAGCCACGCCGACCGTTCTGGAAGCCGTAGCCATCCTTGGCCGCGGCTTCAAGTTTTGAGACCGGGCGACATCGACGCAGGCTTCCTTGCCGCGCTGCCGCCCCAGCCGGGACAGAAGACATGAAAAGCGAAATTCATCCGGACTACCACACCATCAAGGTCGTGATGACCGACGGCTCCGAATACGAGACCAAGTCGACCTGGGGCAAGGAGGGCGACACCCTCAACCTCGACATCGACCCCAACTCGCACCCGGCATGGACCGGCGGCCAGCAGAACCTGGTCGACCGCGGCGGCCGCGTCTCGAAGTTCAAGAGCAAATTCTCCAATCTCGGCATCTGAGCCGGTCCGGAAGAACAACCAAAAAAGCCCCGCTTCGGCGGGGCTTTTTTATTGCGGCGGCAGCTGGCCTCTCACATATGGATCGGCTTCTGCCAGGCGCCGAGCGCCGCTTCCTTCACAGCTTCCGACATCGTCGGGTGCGCATGGCAGGTGCGTGCCAGGTCTTCGGCCGAGCCGCCGAACTCCATCAGCACCGCGGCCTCGTGGATCATCTCGCCGGCACCAAAACCCAAAATGTGCACACCGAGCACCCGGTCGGTCTCCTTGTCGGCAAGCACCTTCACGAAACCGTCCGTCTGCTGCATGGAGCGGGCGCGGCCGTTGGCCGAGAACGGGAACTTGCCGGCATTGTAGGCAACGCCGTCTTTCTTCAGCTCTTCCTCGGTCTTGCCGACAGAAGCCACCTCCGGGCTGGTATAAACCACGCTTGGAATGACGCCGTAATTCACGTGGCCGGCCTGGCCGGCCAGAATTTCAGCCACCGCAACGCCCTCGTCCTCGGCCTTGTGCGCCAGCATCGGCCCGGCGATCACGTCGCCGATTGCGTAAATGCCTTCGACATTGGTCGCGTAATGCGCGTCGGTCGCAACCCGGCCGCGATCGTCCAGCTTCACGCCGGCGTCTTCGAGCCCAAGCCCTTCGGTAAACGGCTTGCGCCCCGTCGCCACCAGCACCGCATCGGCCTCGATCGTTTCGGCATCGCCGCCCTTCACGGGCTCGAAGGTCACTTTCGCGCCCGAGCCTGCCTTTTCGACCGCCGTCACCTTGGCCCCCAGCTTGAAGGTCATTCCCTGCTTGGCCAGCATCCGCTGGAACTGCTTGGCAACGTCGCCGTCCATGCCGCCCAGAATGGTGTCGAGGAACTCGACCACAGTGACTTCGGCGCCGAGCCGCGCCCAGACGGACCCGAGTTCGAGCCCGATCACGCCGCCGCCCACAACAACGAGCTTCTTGGGCACTTTGGTGAATTCGAGCGCGCCGGTGGATGACACGATCACCTTCTCGTCGAATTTCACATCGACGCCCGGAATGCCGGCAACGTCCGATCCGGTGGCGATCACGATGTTCTTGGTCTCGACCTGCGTTTCCTTGCCGTCCTCGCCGGCCACCGACACCTTGCCTGCGGCGACGATCTTGCCGGCGCCGCGCAGCACGTCGATCTTGTTTTTCTTCATCAGGAAGTCGAGACCCTTGGTGTTCTGTTCCACGGTCGTCGTCTTGTGCGCGAGCATCTGCTTCAGATTGAGCTTCGGCTTGCCGACATCTACACCCAGCGCCTCGAATGAGTGCTGCGCCTCGGCCAGCATCTCGGAGGCATGCAGCATCGCCTTGGAAGGAATGCAGCCCACATTCACGCAGGTACCGCCAAGCGTCGGGCGCTTTTCCACCAGGGCGGTTTTCAGGCCGAGTTGAGCCGCCTTGATGGCGCAGACATAGCCGCCCGGGCCGGCGCCGATCACGACAATGTCGTAGGTGGTGGACATGCTAACCTCACTTCGAATTGTTCAATTCGGTTGATGACCGCCCGGTGAGATACGCGAGCAGCCAATGGAAATAAAGGGCGCGTCAGCGCCCGCCCGTCACATCGACAACTGCGCCCGTTGTATAGGACGCCGCGTCGGACAACAGCCACCAGACGGCCTGCGCCACCTCGTCCGCCGTACCTTCTCTCTTCATCGGCAGCATGTCGCGCATCTTCGCCACGCGGTCGGGGTCACCGCCTGAAGCGTGGATTTCGGTATCGATGATACCAGGCCTGACCGCGTTCACCCTTATACCCTCGGCAGCGACTTCGCGCGCCAGACCCAGAGTGAACACATCGATCGCGCCTTTGGCGGCGGCATAATCGACATAGATGCCTGGCGACCCCAGCGTGGCCGCAGCCGAGGAAAGGTTGACGATAGCCCCTCCTTTGCCGCCGTGCCGCGTCGACATGCGTTTCACCGCCTCGCGGGCGCACAGGATGGATCCGGTGACGTTGACACGCATCATCCGCTCGATCCGTTCAACGCTCATCCCGTCGACGCGGCTCGCAACATCGACAACGCCGGCATTGTTCACCAGTCCGTCGAGATGGCCGAAGCGCTTGTCGACCGCGTCGAACATGGCAAGCACATCCGCCTCGTTGCCCACGTCGCCCTGAACGGCAAATGCCTCGCCGCCCGCCTGTTCGATATCCGACATGACGGAACGCGCCGCACTCTCGTCCCGCACATAATTCACCGCGACGCGCCAACCATGTCGGGCCGCCAGTCGCGATATCGCCGCGCCTATGCCGCGGCTGCCGCCTGTTACCAGCAGAGAGCGTTCCGCGGTCATTCCTGACACCCTGAAAGCGTGAACACATCCCATGGTTCGGCGAGCGAACCGGCTGCGCGCCAGGCCTCGGACTGGCTGAGCCAGGGCCCGAGATCGGCGAGGATCAGCGTCTGCGGCGCAGGCTGTCCTTCGGCGGGCAAGAGCCCGACCTTGCCACCGGCATCGACGACGTAGACGACGCCTTCCCAAAGAGTGCACTCGGATATCTCGGCGCCCGTGAGGTCGCCTTCAGGGCTGCCGTCCATGACGACACCCCATGAACGCGCGGCACCCGCCGTCCACATCACTATGCCGTCGAGCGCCCGCTCGCCGGCCAGAAAGCGAAAACTGTTGGTCACGGTAACGGAGGCACTTGTGGGACGAAACTCGATGGCCATTGTCCCGCCCTGTCCGGCATAGGTCGCAAGCTCGACCGGACAGGCGGCAATTGCTGGAGTGGCGCCAAGCACCAACGCGCCCGCTACGAGCCCGGTGAAGACCCTCGGCGCGCGTCCGTTTCCGCCGTGCCTCAAGGAACCGCTACCTGTCGCTCAGCGCCAGCCGCAGGCCGAACGCGGCAAAGGCGGCAGCAACGCCGCGCCGCATCCAACGCATGAATGCTTCGCTGTTGATCAGCTTTGCGCCGATCATCGCAGCGAAGCTGCCATAAACGACGAAGACCGCGAAGGTCATGGCCATGAATACGCTGCCGAGAACCAGCAGCTGCGGTACGGCCGACCCGGCCGCGGGGTCGATGAACTGAGGCAGGAAGGCCAGAAAGAACACCGAGAGCTTCGGATTGAGGATGTTGATCAGGAAAGCGGTGCGTACCGTCGGCAGCAGTCGCCGCTCCGTCGGCTGCGTCTGTTCGGCATCTGCGACGCCGGTTTCGCGCAGTGTCTTCCAGGCGAGATAAAGCAGATAGGCGGCGCCGGCATATTTCAGTACCTGAAACAGCAGGGCGCTCGTGTGCAGGACCGCGGCGAGCCCGACCACCGAGGCCAGCAGAGCCGGAATGATGCCGAGTGTGCAGCCAATTGCGGCTGCGATACTTGCCCGCCGACCGGCTGAAAGACCGGTCATGACGGTGTAGACCACGCCGGTGCCCGGTATGAGAACGACGATCAGCGAGGTGATCAGGAATTCGATGCTCATGTTGTTAACGCCGCACAGCGCGTTCAAGCGCCAGCCCGCCATCCCAGGTGCCCATCAGGGTGCCGTCTGAACCAACTACATAGATAACCGGGAGTTTTGCTCCCCAGTCCACAACCAACACGTTGCCTGCAAATGCGCCGCGCCCCTGATAGCTTTGCGCTCCGACCGTCCAGTTGAGCACCGCTTGCCCGCTCGCTTGCTCGATAGACAGAACGCCACGGTAGCTCGACCCGTCGGCGTTGCGCCCGAAAATGTCGTAGACCCCCGTGATGTCGGCAATTTCGACAGCTGTCTGTACCTGCGCAACGGCTGGTCCCGCAGCAAGAGGCACAAGGTGGCCGCCCGCAATCAATGCGGCGCACAATAGTGTACGAACAAGCTGACGCATCTTGCACCTCGTCGAAGAGCTGGCGTTTTTCGAGCGTACCTTGCCTACAGGTCCAGCACCAGCCGCTCGGGATCTTCCAGGCTCTCTTTCACACGCACAAGGAACGTCACGGCCTCTTTGCCGTCTACGATACGGTGATCGTAGCTGAGCGCCAGATACATCATCGGCCGCACCACCACCTGGCCACCGACCACCATCGGCCGCTCCTGGATCTTGTGCATGCCCAGGATGCCCGACTGAGGTGCGTTCAGGATCGGCGTCGACATGAGCGAGCCGTAAACGCCGCCATTGGAGATGGTGAAAGTGCCGCCCTGCATGTCTGCCATGGAGAGCTTGCCGTCGCGCGCGGCCACGCCGAGCCGGCCGATTTCCTTCTCAACCTCGGCGATTGTCATCTGATCCGCATCGCGCACCACCGGCACCACAAGGCCCTTGTCGGTGCCTACAGCTACGCCGATATGGCAGAAGTTCTTGTAGATGATGTCGGTACCATCGATCTCGGCATTCACCGCCGGGATTTCCTTCAGCGCGTGGCAGACGGCCTTGGTGAAGAAGCCCATGAAACCCAGCTTCACGCCATGCTTCTTCTCGAACAGCTCCTTGTATTTGGAACGCAGATCCATGACCGCCTTCATGTCCACCTCGTTGAAGGTGGTCAGCATGGCGGCAGTGTTCTGCGCGTCCTTTAGCCGCCGCGCGATGGTCTGGCGCAACCGGGTCATCTTGACCCGCTCCTCGCGCGCTTCGTCGTCGGCTGGCGCCGGTGCGCGTGTCGCGGAAGGGGTCTCCGCTGGGGAGGACGCCGCGCCTTTGGAGATCGCGGAGAGCACATCTTCCTTCAGCACCTGGCCGCGCTTGCCGCTGCCTTCCACCTGGCCCTCCGACAGCCCCTTCTCAGCCATCAGCTTGGAAGCCGCGGGCGATGCGGGCATGTCGCCCTTCTTTTCCGAGACTTGTGCCGGCCCGGCAACGGACGCGCTCTTGTCCGCCGCCTCCTTGCCGCTGGCCGCGCCGCCATTGTCGGATGCCTGCGCGACGGCGTCCTTCTTGTCTTCCTTCGCAGCAGGCGCTCCCTTGCCCTCAGCGATCATGCCGAGAAGCGCACCAACCTCGACGGTGTCGCCTTCCTTCACGGCGATTTCGGAAAGCGTTCCCGCGGCAGGCGCGGGAACTTCAAGCGTCACCTTGTCGGTTTCGAGCTCCACCAGTGTCTCGTCGGCGGCGACGGCGTCGCCGGCCTTCTTGAACCACTGGCCGATCGTGGCTTCGGTGACGGATTCGCCCAGTGCGGGTACGCGGATTTCGGTAGCCATGGTTCTGGTCCGTTGCCTTTTCTAGTTTGCCCGGCTCAGCCGAGCGCGTCTTCCAGGAATGATTCAAGCTGCGACAGGTGTTTCGACATCAGTCCGGTTGCCGGCGACGCCGCTGCCGGCCGTCCGGCATAACGCACCCGCTGGTGTTTGGCGTCGATATGCGCCAGCACCCATTCCAGATAAGGGTCGATAAAGGCCCAGGCTCCCATATTCTTCGGCTCTTCCTGGCACCACACCATCTCCGCGTTGCGGAAACGCGACAATTCATTGATCAGCGCCTTGGCGGGGAACGGGTAGAGTTGCTCCACGCGCAGCAGATAGACGTCGTTGACGCCGCGCTTTTCCCGCTCCTCATAGAGGTCGAAATAGACCTTGCCCGAGCACAACACCACGCGCCTGATCTTTGAGTCCTTGACCAGCTTGATCTGTTGGTCGGGCAGCATCTGGGCATCGTCCCACAACAGCCGGTGGAACGTGCTTTCGCCCGCCATTTCCGAAAGCTGCGAGACCGCCCGCTTGTGCCTGAGCAGGGATTTCGGCGACATCAGGATCAGCGGCTTGCGGAAGTCGCGCTTCAGCTGGCGCCTCAGTGCGTGAAAGTAGTTTGCCGGCGTCGTGATGTTCGCCACCTGCATATTGTCTTCAGCGCATTGCTGCAGGAAGCGCTCAAGACGCGCCGAGGAATGCTCTGGCCCCTGGCCCTCATAACCATGAGGAAGCAGCATCACCAGGCCAGACATTCTGAGCCACTTGCGCTCACCCGACGAGATGAACTGGTCGATCACCACCTGCGCGCCATTGACGAAATCGCCGAACTGCGCCTCCCACAGGGTCAGCGCATTGGGTTCTGCGAGCGAATAGCCGTATTCGAACCCGAGCACGGCCTCTTCGGAAAGCATCGAATTGATGACCTCGAAATGCGCCTGCTGAGGCCCGAGATGGTTGAGCGGAATGTAACGGTTCTCATCGCGCTGATCGTAGAGCACCGAATGCCGCTGCGAGAACGTGCCACGCTCCGAATCTTGGCCGGAAAGCCGGATCGGATTGCCGTCGAGCAGGATGGAGCCGAAGGCCAGCGCCTCGGCCATCGACCAGTCGATGCCCTCGCCGCTTTCGATCATCTTGCGGCGGTTGTCCATGAACCGCTTGATCGTGCGATGGACCTCGAAATCGTCCGGCACGTCCGCAAGCTTCTTGCCGACCTCTTTCAGCGTCTTCAGCGGAACCGCGGTCTTGCCGCGCCGCTGCTCGTCCTCATTGTCGGCCGTGCGCAACCCGCTCCAGGCACCGTCGAGCCAGTCGGCCTTGTTGGGCTTGTAGGCCTGTCCGGCCTCGAATTCGGCTTCCAGATTGGCGCGCCAGTCGGCGCGCATCTTGTCGAGTTCGTCCTGCCCGAGCAGGCCTTCATCCACCAGACGTTTTCCGTAGAGTTCCACCACGGTCGGATGCTTGCGGATCTCCTTGTACATGATCGGCTGGGTAAATGCCGGCTCGTCGCCCTCATTGTGGCCGAAGCGGCGGTAGCAGAACATGTCGATCACGACCGGCTTGTGGAACGTCATGCGGAACTCGGTCGCCACCTTCGCGGCATAGACCACGGCTTCGGGGTCGTCGCCGTTCACATGGAAAATCGGCGCCTCGATCATCTTCGCCACATCGGAGGGATAGGGCGAAGAACGCGAGAAGCGCGGATTGGTCGTGAAACCGATCTGGTTGTTGATGATGAAATGCACAGTGCCGGCCACGCGGTGGCCGCGCAGCCCCGAAAGCCCGAGACATTCGGCCACGACGCCCTGTCCGGCAAAGGCCGCATCGCCGTGCAGAAGCAGCGGCAGAACCTTCACGCGTTCCTCCAGCGGCACGATATCCTCGCGCTTGCGGCCGCTGATCTGGTCCTGCTTGGCGCGCGCTTTGCCCATCACCACAGGGTTCACGATTTCCAGATGCGACGGGTTTGCCGTCAGCGACAGATGCACCTTGTTGCCGTCGAACTCGCGGTCCGACGAGGCGCCAAGGTGGTACTTCACGTCGCCCGAGCCCTCCACGTCGTCGGGCGCAAACGAACCGCCCTTGAATTCGTGGAAGATCGCGCGGTGCGGCTTGGCCATCACCTGGCTCAGCACGTTGAGACGGCCGCGGTGGGCCATGCCGAGCACAACTTCCTTCAGCCCCATCGCGCCGCCGCGCTTCAGGATCTGCTCAAGCGCGGGGATCAGCGACTCGCCGCCATCCAGTCCGAAGCGCTTGGTGCCCTTGTATTTGACATCGATGAACTGTTCGAAGCCCTCCGACTCGATCAGCTTTTGCAGGATCGCAAGCTTGCCGTTCTTGGTGAACTCCACACCCTTGCCCGGGCCTTCGATGCGCTCCTGGATCCAGGCCTTCTCGGCCGGATTGGAGATGTGCATGAACTCCACACCGATCGTGGAGCAATAGGTTCGCTTCAGGATATCGAGCATTTCGCGAATGGTCGCGAATTCGAGCCCCAGCACATGGTCGATGAAGATCGGCCTGTCGTAGTCGTCCGGCTCGAAGCCGTAGGCCTCGGGCGACAGCTCGTTATAGTCCTCGAGCGGCTTGGCGATGCCGAGCGGGTCGAGATCGGCGTGCAGGTGGCCGCGCATGCGGTAGGCGCGGATCATCATGATCGCCCGCACCGAATCGCGCGTCGCGCGCAAGACGTCGGCGTCCGAAGGCGCCGCCCCGTTTGCCGCCGCTTTCGATTTCAGCTTCGTCGAGATGTGCTTTTCGACCTTGCCCCAGTCGCCATCGAGTGCCGATACCAGCTCGCCATTGGCGGCAGGCGGCCAGCCCTTGGCCTTCCACGAAGCGCCCTCGGCGTTCTTCCTCACATCGCCGGCATCGTCCTTCAGCGCGCCGAAGAAGTCGCGCCAGGCGGCGTCCACTTTGTTCGGATCGTCCTGGTAGTCGGCATAGAGCTGCTCGATATAGGCGGCGTTGCCGCCATACAAAAACGAGGTCAGCGAAAATTGGTCGTTAGCCTGGTCCTGGCGTGCCATCTTGTGTTCGGCGTCCTTGCGCGCCGTCTCCTCTTTTGAAGGCAGTAGGCGAGTGCGGCAGTGGGGCAAAACGGGTGGTTGCCATCGATCGTTGGCCCTGCTGCCTTGCTGCCCTAATCCCCTATTCCCCTGGTTCCCTACCCTTTAATCGCTTCCACCAGCGTCTTGCCCAGCCTGGCCGGCGAAGGCGAAACCTTGATGCCGGCGGCTTCCATCGCCGCGATCTTGTCTTCCGCGCCACCCTTGCCGCCCGAAATCACCGCGCCGGCATGGCCCATGGTGCGTCCGGGAGGCGCCGTGCGCCCGGCGATGAAGCCGGCCATAGGCTTGGCGCGACCTTTCTTCGCCTCGTCTTTGATGAACTGAGCCGCATCTTCCTCTGCCGAACCGCCGATTTCGCCGATCATGATGATCGATTCCGTCGCGTCGTCGGCCAGGAACATCTCCAGCACGTCGATGAACTCCGTGCCCTTCACCGGGTCGCCGCCAATGCCGACCGCCGTCGTCTGGCCGAGCCCCTCCACCGTCGTCTGATACACGGCCTCATATGTAAGCGTTCCCGAGCGCGAGACCACGCCCACCGAACCCTTCTTGAAGATGTTGCCGGGCATGATGCCGATCTTGCATTCGTCCGGCGTCAGAACGCCGGGGCAGTTGGGTCCGATCAGTCTGGAGCTCGACCTGTCGAGCCGCGCTTTCACCTTCACCATATCCGAAACCGGAATGCCCTCGGTGATGCACACGATCAGCGGAATTTCGGCCTCGATGGCTTCGATGATGGCGCCGGCAGCGCCCGCCGGGGGAACATACACCACTGAAGCGTTGGCGCCGGTCGCTTCCTTGCCCTCGGCCACGGAGGCGAAGATCGGCAGCTCGTCGCCGCCTGCGCCGGTCCAGATGGTACCGCCTTTCTTGGGATGAATGCCGCCCACCATCTTGGTTCCGTGATAGGCCAGCGCCTGTTCGGTGTGGAACGTGCCGGTGTTGCCGGTCAGGCCCTGCACGAGAACCCTGGTGTCTTTGTTGACGAGTATGGACATACGGCTTCCTGAGATTACTTCAATGAGTGCGAAACGGATTGATGACCTGGACCGAGCCGTAGCTCTGCCCATGGTTCAGATCCTCGGAATAAAGGCGGGAAACGCCGAGCCGCTCAGCCGCGGCAATGATGGCGCCGTCCCAATAGGAGATATTGTAAGTTCGCGAGTTCTCGATGCCGCGCATGACGACGGCATTGTCGATTTCCTGGCATGGCTTGCGGCAGACGACCTCGATCCACTCGGCGGCCTTGGCAGGCGACAGTGGCTTGTCTGACTTGCGGATCGCGTTGACGTAGAACTCCTGCAGCACCTGTGCCGAAGTCGAATAGTCTTCGTCCGCCACGATCTGCTTCGCGCGCGAATATTTCTCCGGCGCTGAAAAGCGGCCCAGCGCCGCGTAAACAAGAACGTTTGTATCTAGGAAGCACTCAGCGATCATAAAGCGCCTCGCGGTTCCATTTCTGCTCGCCCATGTCGGCGTCGGTCTCCCGAATGAGCTTCAGCAGCGCCTCGCGGGCCTCGTCTTCCGCCGATGCCTTGGCGGCAAGCGAAGACAGATAATCGCGCACAAGCGCATTGACGCTCGTGCGCCGCTCGGCCGCCAGAATCTTCACCTTCCGCAGCACCGATTCATCGACAGACAGCGTGATATTCTTTGTCATGGCTTCGCTCCCTTGCCACACAGTATATGTGTAACTGTGTGGCAAAACAAAGCCACGCACGCACGCGTGCACGCCGCCGAATTTGGCGCCAGGCAGGGCATCGCGGGCATTTGAACGCTCATCTTACCGGAGCCGCTTCAGTTCTATTCGGTATGTCGCCTCGACAAGGCTGATCTTGCGCGGTGGCATCAGCCTACCCCTTCACCGCCTTGACGATCTTCTGCGCTGCGTCGTCGAGATCGTCGGCCGAGATCACGTTGAGACCGCTCTCGTCGATGATCTTCTTGCCCTTCTCGACATTGGTGCCTTCAAGCCGCACCACCAGCGGCACCTTCAGGCCCACTTCCTTCACGGCTGCCACCACACCCTCGGCAATGACATCGCATTTCATGATGCCGCCGAAGATGTTGACGAGAATGCCTTTGACGGCCGGGTCGGCGGTGATGATCTTGAACGCCGCCGTCACCTTCTCTTTTGATGCGCCGCCGCCGACGTCGAGAAAGTTAGCCGGCGAAGCACCGTAAAGCTTGATGATGTCCATCGTGGCCATCGCCAGACCGGCGCCGTTGACCATACAGCCGATATCGCCGTCGAGTGCGATATAGGCAAGGTCGTGCTTTGAGGCCTCGATCTCCTTCTCGTCTTCCTCGGTCGTGTCCCGCAGTTCCATCACGTCGGGATGGCGGAACAGCGCGTTGTTGTCGAAGGAAACCTTGGCGTCGAGAACCCTGAGCCGGCCGTTTTCCATAACGATCAGCGGGTTGACCTCGAGCAGGCTCATGTCCTTTTCCACGAACGCCTTGTAAAGCAGCGGGAAAAGCCCGGCGCCGTCCTTGGCCGCATCGCCGTCAAGCTTCAGCGCCTTGTTCAGCGTGGCAACATCTGCCGCCGTCACCCCGGCTTCGGGATCGATCGCAACGGTGACGATTTTCTCCGGCGTTTCTTCCGCAACGGCCTCGATGTCCATGCCGCCTTCGGTCGAGACTACGAAGGCGACGCGTCCAACGGTACGGTCGACGAGTATCGAGAGGTAAAGCTCACGCGCAATGTCGGCGCCGTCCTCGATATAGAGGCGGTTAACCTGCTTGCCGGCCGGACCTGTCTGCTTGGTCTCCAGCGTGTTGCCAAGCATCTCCCTGGCGTTGGCCACAACCTCCTCGACCGACTTCGCAAGCCGCACGCCGCCTTTGGAGTCGGGACCGAGTTCCTTGAACTTGCCCTTGCCGCGTCCGCCGGCATGGATCTGGCTTTTCACGACATAAAGCGGGCCCGGCAGCGACTTCGCCGCCTTTTCCGCCTCCGCCGCGTCCATGATCGCCACACCGTCGGCTACCGGCGCACCGAAACCCTTGAGCAGCTGCTTCGCCTGGTATTCGTGGATGTTCATTAAGCGTCCGCCTTACTTTTTCTTCAGGTTCGGCGCGATGCCCATGCAGGCGTCGCAAAGGCCCTGCACTGCCGCCACCGACTTGTCGAACATCTTCTGTTCGGCCTTGGAGAAGTCGAGCTCGATGATCCGTTCCACGCCACCGGCGCCGATCACCGTGGGCACGCCGACATACATGTCGGAAACGCCGTACTGGCCGGTAAGATGCGCCGCGCAGGGCAACACCCGCTTCTTGTCCTTGAGGTAGCTCTCCGCCATCGCGATTGCCGACGCAGCCGGCGCGTAATAGGCAGAACCCGTCTTCAACAGGCCGACGATCTCGCCACCGCCCTTACGGGTGCGTTCCACGATCGCGTCGAGCTTTTCTTTCGAGGTCCAGCCCATCTTCACAAGGTCGGGCAGCGGAATGCCGGCAACGGTGGAGTAGCGCACCATCGGCACCATGTCGTCGCCATGGCCGCCCAGCGTCATCGCCGAGACGTCTTCGACCGAAACCTTGAACTCCTCGGCCAGGAAATAGCGGAAGCGCGCGGAGTCCAGCACGCCGGCCATGCCCACGACGTGGCTTTTCGGCAGGCCGGAGAATTTCTGCAGCGCCCACACCATCGCATCGAGCGGGTTGGTGATGCAGATCACGAACGCCTTGGGCGCATATTTCTTGATGCCTGCGCCGACCTGCTCCATCACCTTGAGGTTGATCCCGAGAAGGTCGTCGCGGCTCATGCCGGGCTTGCGCGGCACACCGGCGGTAACGATGCAGACATCCGCGCCCTCGATCGCCGCATAGTCGTTGGCGCCGGTGTAGCGGGCATCGAAACCGTCGACCGGCGACGATTCCGCGATGTCGAGGCCCTTGCCCTGTGGAATGCCTTCCGCAATGTCGAAAAGAACGACGTCGCCGAGTTCCTTGAGCCCGACCAGATGCGCGAGCGTACCACCGATCATGCCCGAACCAATGAGGGCGATCTTGTTGCGTGCCATTGTGTGTGAAATCCCCTGAGCCGCTGAAATACGATTGCCGGCGCGGAACCAAAAATTGCACAAGGGCGCAGGACCGCGCGGGCCGTTTCCAAGCGCCCCGAGTGACTAGGCCATAGCTGCGGCCACGTAAAAACTCAACCGATTATTGCCGCGCTAATGTTTTCAATCGTTTAGATCGTTCGGGATTTACGTAAACGTCAAAGTTTGATCACTCACCCGTGAGCTTTCCGCATCCGGACCGTTTGAGGCGCTTCATTCTGCAGCGTGACTGGCGGCATCGCCACCGTTCGGCCAGTCGCGGCTCTGCATCTCGATCAGCCGTGAGGCCGTGCGGTCGAATTCGAAGGCTTCGGTGCCGCTCTTTTCGTCGTAAAGTCCCGCCGGCGGCGTCGCGGCGCTTGCAATCAGCCGCTTGCCGCGGTCGTAGAGCGTGTCGATCAGCAGGATAAACCGCTTCGCCTCGTTGCGCGTCGCGCGGTTCATGACCGGAATATTGTCGACGAAGACCGTGTCGTAGCTGTCGGCGATCAGGTTGTAGTCCCGTGCCGCCAGCGCTTTCCGGCAGATATCGGCGAAGTCGAACCGGGCGGCGCGGCCGGCCGCGCGCGGCACATGAATGCTGCGGCCCTTGAGCTCCAGCTCCGCCGGCGCCACATCCTTGCCATCGGTGACTGCGGCCCAGGCCTGGTCCATTTCGTCGTCTGCCTGCGGCCCAAGCGGCGTGACATAGACCGGCATCCGGTTCAGCTTCAAAAGCCGGTAATCGGTCGCCGTATCGAGATTGAGAATGCGCGCATGCTCCTTCAGTATCCCGATGAACGGCGTGAACAGTCCGCGATTCAGCCCGTCCTTGTAGAGATTGTCGGGCGCAACGTTGGAGGTCGCGACCAGCACCACGCCATGCCCGAACAGCGCTGAAAACAGCCGCGACAGGATCATCGCATCGGCGATATCGGTCACCGAGAACTCATCGAAACACAACACCCAGGCCTCATCGGCCAGCGCCTTGGCTGTCGGCGGCACGGGGTCGGTTTCTTTCGTTTCGCCCTTCTTCAGCGCCTGCCGGTGCCGGTGTATGCGGTCATGCACATCGGCCATGAACACGTTGAAGTGGACGCGCCTCTTCCGCTTGGCCGGCAGAAGCTCGAAGAACATGTCCATGAGCATTGTCTTGCCGCGCCCGACGCCGCCATGAATGTAGAGCCCTCGGATCGGCTCCTTTTCCGTGCGTTTGCCGAAAAGCCAGCCAAGCGAGCTTTTTTTGGCAGCAAGACGTTTGGTGGTGATTTCGTCAAGCAGCGCATCGAATGCGCGCGCGATATCGACCTGACGCGGATCGGGCGCCAGCTTTCCCTGCTCGGCAAGGTCGTTGTAGCGCTGAACCAGAGAGGGATGGTTGGTCAGCCCCTCGCCCAGCGGCATGGCTTTCCCTCCCTGTCTTTTCCCGAATGTCTTAGCGGGTCAGCGAAACCGGCAAGCCGGAAGTCGTCTGGCCGTCGAAGCGCTCCGTTCCGGTCGAATAAAGCCGTGCCAGAAGCGATCCGTTCTGGTCGTAGAGTGCCAGTTGCTTGCCTTCCACATTCCACGATTTCACCGTGTCCAGCGGTGCGGGGCAGCGCAGCGGCCCGGCGCGGAAACCCTGGCCGAACTTGGTCTGCGGCGTCGCAATGCGGCAACCCTGGCCCGAAACGGTGGCGTTCCACACGCCCGCAACGGCACCGGCCGTCAGTTCCGGTCCGCTGGCCGAAGCGACATCCACCGGCATGGTGTTTTCAGGGCCTGTCGGCGCATCGGGGAATGCGGTCGGGTCGGTCGTACCAGCCGGCGGCGGCAGCTGGCCGGCCGTCACCGTGCCTGCCGGAGCCGGCTGAAGCGGCTCGGCCACCGTGGAGGGTGAGCGCGTATTCAGCGACGAAAATCGCGAACTCGAGCAGCCGGCCATCACCAGCGCTGCAACCGTCAGGGCGAGGATGCCAGTTTTCGTCATTGTCTACGGTCCTCCGGGGATTGCCCCAGTTATCCTTATGCAATTGCCCGTTCAAGCCGGACAATCATGGCGATCTTGCGGAAGAGTCGGCCAATTGTGGTTAATGCCCGGTTTATTATCGGCGTCAGGACACAGCAATCTTACCTGCCGCGCGCGGAAACTGCGCCTGGATCCCGCGCCCCGGCCCGGTTTGACAGCGTTTCAGCGTCATTTCCCGCGCTCCTACATCACCTTCATCACCTTCATTACAAATGCATCAAGACGGTCGAGGCGTGCTTCCCAGATCGCCTGCTGTTCATCGAGCCAGGGTCCGAACCGTGCCGAACGCCTCCGGCACGATGGCGCAGGTTCGCACACGCCCGTCCTTCGACGTTGTGATCAACCCTGCTTCCTCCAGAACGGAGAGAGGCCGCATCACGGTGGGAAGCCGCAGGCCCGCGGGGTCGGCAGGATCCGTCACGCACCCCTGCGCTTCGGCCAGCCGGGTGAGGAAAAACACAATCAAAACTTCGCAAACTTGCTAACTTTCAACCCGGCTGTGTCCACCGGCCTTGCGGCAACGGAACCGCGGCCTATCTTCGACCGACCGAAAACCGATCACTCACCTCGGGACGTCATGAAGTCGGGCAACCGCTATTATTCCGGGCCACCCAGCGACCATTTCAACGGCCGCGTCTTTTTCAATCCGGGCGGAACGCCGCCTGGCAGACTGCGCGATCTGCTGAAATGGCGCCTCCGCGGCGAGCGCAGCAAATGGCCTGAAAGCTGGCCCAGCCCGTTTCCAAAGGCCGTACCCGAAAAGCGCCTCGACGGCGACGCGATGCGCGTCACCATGGTCGGCCACGCCACCGTTCTGATCCAGACCGCGGGCATGAATATCCTCACCGACCCGGTCTGGTCCGAGCGCGTTTCGCCACTTTCCTTCGCCGGGCCGAAGCGCGTCGCGCCGCCTGGCATCGCCTTCGAGGATCTTCCGAAGATCGACCTCGTCCTGCTCAGCCACAACCACTACGACCACATGGATATCGCCACGGTGGACCGGCTGCAAAAGGCCTTCGATCCGCTGGTGCTGACCCCGCTCGGAAATGACGCGATCCTCGGGAAGCGCCTGCCGAAACTGCGTATCTCGCAGCATGACTGGGGTGCACGCGTTAACGTTGGCGCGGCCGCCATCCATTTCGAGCCGGTACATCACTGGTCGGCGCGCGGTCTGGGCGACCGTCGTATGGCGCTGTGGGCCGGCTTCGTGCTCGAAACCCCGGCCGGCCGTATCTACCACGTTGGCGATACCGGTTTTCATGAAGGCATTAATTACCGCAACGCCCGCGAGAAATTCGGTGGCTTTCGCTTGGCCATCCTTCCCTTCGGTGCGTATGAGCCGCGCTGGTTCATGAAAGGCCAGCATCAAAACCCGGAAGAAGCGGTCGAAGGCATGCTGTTATGCAACGCAGCCTATGTAGCCGGCCATCATTGGGCCACTTTCCAGCTTACGGATGAGCCCATCGATGAGCCGCGCCGGAAGCTCGTGGCGGCACTTGCCGAAAGGGGCCTTCAGGAGAGTCGCTTTCGCCCGATGCGGGCGGGCGAGGTCTGGGATGTCCCGACGGTCGGGAGCTGACCGGGAGTCGAAGGCGCTTGATTTCGGGCAGAGGGCACAACAGAAGAAAGGACTATTGTCATGATCAAATGGATCCTGATCCTCCTCGTCGTCGCCGCCGTTGCCGGCCTGCTCGGCTTCAATTCGATCTCGGGCGCGGCGCTGACCGGCGCCAAACTCCTTATCGGCATCGTGCTGATCCTGTTCCTGCTCATGCTGCTGGGCGTATTCGCCATCGCCTGATCGCCCACGAGCCAGCCGCCAACACTGGTAATTGCGGGTCGTTTCGGCCATATAGCGCCGCATGAGCCAGCGCGCGCAGTTTGCCAAAATGAACGGCCTCGGCAACGAGATCATCGTTGCCGACATGCGCGGTCGTAGAGACCGCGTGGCGCCGGCTGCCGCGGTGGCGCTCAATGCCGATCCGACAACCCGCTTCGACCAGATCATGGCGATCCACGATCCCCGCACGCCCGGCACCGAAAATTACGTCGAGATCCTGAATTCCGACGGTTCGATGGCGCAGGCTTGCGGCAACGGCATGCGCTGCGTGGTGCAGGCATTGTCTGCTGAAACCGGCCGCACCGCCTTTACCTTCGAAACCGTTGCCGGCATCCTCAGCGCCGAAGAACATGGCGACGGGCTGATCTCGGTCGACATGGGCAAGCCGCGCTTCGGCTGGCAGGAAATACCGCTGTCGGAGGAGTTTCGCGACACCCGCATGATCGAACTGCAGGTCGGCCCGATCGATGCGCCTGTGCTGCATTCGCCCTCGGTCGCCTCGATGGGCAATCCGCATGCGGTGTTCTGGGTTGATGAGGACGTGTGGTCCTACGATCTGGAGCGCCTCGGCCCGATGCTCGAATACCACCCGCTTTTCCCCGAGCGCGCCAACATCACGATCGCCAATGTGGTGTCCGATACGGAACTCGCGATCCGCACCTGGGAGCGCGGCGCCGGCCTCACCAGGGCTTGCGGCTCGGCCGCCTGTGCCGCTGCCGTATGCGCAGCCCGCACCCGCCGTACCGGCCGCAGGGTCACCGTCAATGTGCCTGGCGGCCCGCTCGGCATCGAATGGCTTGCCAACGACCACGTCATGATGACCGGCCCGGCCGAATGGGAATTCTCCGGCACCTTCGATCCCGCAACCGGCGCCTGGGAACGCGACACGGAGAATGTAGCCTGATGGCCCTCGACGTCGTCACATTCGGCTGCCGGCTCAACACCTACGAGTCCGAGGTGATCCGCCGCGAGGCCGAAACCGCGGGCCTGGGTCAGTTGAAGGGCGGCGCAATCGTGGTCAACACCTGCGCCGTCACAGGCGAGGCAGTGCGCCAGGCGCGGCAGGCGATCCGCAAGGCACGCCGCGAGCATCCGGACGCACGCATCGTCGTAACCGGTTGCGCGGCGCAGACCGAACCCGGCACATTCGCTTCGATGGACGAGGTCGACCTCGTTCTGGGCAACGAGGAAAAACTCGCCGCGCACAACTACCGCGCCCTGCCTGACTTCGGTGTCAACAATTACGAAAAGGCCCGCGTCAACGACATCATGTCTGTGCGCGAGACAGCGTCGCACATGGTCGACGCGATCGAAGGGCGCGCCCGCGCTTTCGTGCAGGTGCAGAACGGCTGCGACCACCGCTGCACCTTCTGCATCATCCCTTATGGACGCGGCAATTCACGCTCCGTGCCCATGGGTGCCGTCGTCGACCAGATCGCTCGGCTGGCCGGCAACGGCTATGCGGAGGTCGTCCTTTCGGGCGTCGACCTCACCAGCTACGGCGCCGATCTGCCGGGCGCGCCACGCCTCGGACGTCTGGTTCGCACGATCCTGAAGCAGGTATCGGGTCTGGCGCGCCTGCGTCTCTCCTCCATCGATTCCATCGAGGCCGATGACGACCTGATGGAGGTCATCGCCACCGAACCGCGCCTCATGCCGCATCTCCATCTGTCGCTGCAATCCGGCGACGACATGATCCTGAAGCGCATGAAGCGCCGCCATCTGCGCGACGACACGATCCGTTTCTGCGAGGATGTCCGCAGGTTGCGGCCGGACATCGTCTTCGGTGCCGACATAATCGCCGGTTTCCCGACCGAGACCGACGCGATGTTCGAAAATTCGCTGCGTATCATTGACGAATGCGGTCTGACCCACCTTCACGTTTTCCCGTTCTCACCACGCGAAGGCACGCCGGCCGCCCGAATGCCGCAGGTTGATCGCGGCATAGTCAAAGAGCGCGCCGCGCGGCTGCGTGCCGCCGGAAACGCGGCCCACACCCGCCACCTGACTGCACTTGCCGGTACAAGCCAGCGTGTCCTGGTCGAGCGCGAAGGGCTCGGCCGTACGGAGGATTTCACGCTCGCGGCGGTCGACCGGGGCCAGCCCGGCGAGATCGTCGAAACCCGTATCACCGGCCATGATGGCGAACGCCTGATTGCCGCCACCCAGACAATCGCAGCCGCCTGAGCTCCCTGATGGCATTCGGATTCATCAAAAAGATCTTCTCCTTCGGCAAGAAGGAGGTCGAGGAAATTCCCGCGGAAGCGGAGACGCAGCAGACCATTCCCGCGCCGCCCGAGCCGTCCCCGAACCCGGCGGAAATACCGCCCGCGCCTGCACCCGCCGAGGTGCCCTCGCCTCAGCCTGTCGAGGTGCCTCAGCCGGCCGAAACGCCCTCTGCGCCGCCCGAGCCGGAGCCACGCCCTTCGTCACCGGAGCCGGAGGTCCCTGCTCCCGAACCTGCCGAACCAAAGTCGGCACCGCGGGCGAAACGCGTCAAAGCCAGGGCTCAACCGACGCCCGCACCCAAGCCGGCGGAAATACCGCCCGAGCCTGCACCCGCCGAGGTGCCCGCGCCTCAGCCTGTCGAGGTGCCCCAGCCGGCCGAAACACCCGCTGCGCCGCCCGAGCCGGAGCCGCGGCCAGCACCGCCCGAGCCCGAGATTCCGCCGGCGCCACCTTCCGCCCCGCCTTCCGACGGCGAAGATGAAGCAACCGGTGCCGCAGATAATGTGGCGCCTGAAAACGCGGCGTCCGACCCTCTGCGGTCCGAGCTCCCCGAACCGCAAGCCGCCCCATCGAAGGACAGCGCTTCTCCCCGCAAGGGCGAAGGAGAGAAACCCGCCAAAGTCACGGTATCGGAATCCGTGGAACGCGCGGCGGATGCTGAGGCGGCGCCGGAACCCGAACAGCCGAAGACCTCCTGGCTGCAGCGCCTGCGCTCCGGCCTGTCGCGCTCGTCGAAGGAGCTGTCATCGTCCATCTCCGGCGTCTTCACAAAGCGCAAGCTCGACGAAGACACGCTTCAGGATCTGGAGGATGTGCTGATCCGCGCCGACCTCGGTGCCGAAACCGCGATGCGCATAGCCGACACGCTGTCAGCCAGCCGCTATGGCCGCGACGTCTCCGACGCCGAGGTGCGCGGCATCATGGCGAGTGAAATCGAGAAGGTTCTTTCGCCGGTCGCACAGGCGCTGGAGCTCGACCTTTCGCACAAGCCGCATGTCATTCTGGTGGTTGGCGTCAACGGCACCGGCAAGACAACCACGATCGGCAAGCTCGCAGCCAAGCTGGTCGGAGGCGGCCTGTCGGTCACGCTTGCCGCCGGCGACACCTTCCGCGCCGCGGCGATCGAACAGCTCAGGATCTGGGGCGAGCGCACCGGCTCGCCTGTCGTCGCCTCGAAGCTCGGCGCGGATGCCGCCGGTCTTGCCTGGGATGCCTACGAGCAGGCCAGGGAAGCCGGTTCCGACGTACTGATCATCGACACGGCCGGCCGCCTGCAGAACAAGGCAGAACTGATGGCGGAGCTTGAAAAGATCGTCCGCGTGCTCGGCAAGCACGATCCCGAAGCCCCGCACACCGTGCTTCAAACGGTTGACGCAACCACCGGCCAGAACGCCCT
Source organism: Rhizobiaceae bacterium (assembly GCA_017644005.1). Lineage (GTDB taxonomy): Bacteria > Pseudomonadota > Alphaproteobacteria > Rhizobiales > Rhizobiaceae > RCIO01. Next base: position 287,700 of record JAEPMJ010000005.1, on the reverse strand, counting down.
CAATCAGGTCGAAATCTTCCGCAATGTCGCCGGTGTCAACGGCCTCGTGATGACCAAGCTCGACGGCACGGCGCGCGGCGGCATTCTTGTCGCCATCGCCGCGAAGCATAAATTGCCGGTCTATTTCATCGGCGTCGGCGAGCAGGTCGACGATCTCGAACCCTTCTCGGCGAGCGATTTCGCCGCCGCGATTGCAGGAACGGAAGCAGCATGAACGACCCTATTCTCGAACGCGACCCCGCCGACCCGAAGCGCAAGCACATCAGCCCCGGGCTGAAGCTTGCTTTCGAAATCGGGCCGCTGCTCGTCTTCTTCTTCGCCAATGCGCGCGGCGAGTGGCTGGTCAGCCTGTGGCCGATTCTTGCCGACCTCGGCGGCCCGCTCTTTGTCGCCACCGCGCTCTTCATGGCCGCCGTCGCCGTTTCGCTCATCGTGTCGTGGCTGCTGACGCGCACCATCCCGATCATGCCGTTGGTATCCGGCGTCATCGTCTTCGTGTTTGGTGCGCTCACTCTCTGGCTGCAGGACGAAACCTTCATCAAGATGAAGCCGACCATCGTGAACACGCTCTTCGGTGCGGTGTTGCTCGGCGGTCTGGCCTTCGGGAAATCGCTGTTGGGCTACGTCTTCGATTCCGCCTTCAAGCTTGATGCGCAGGGCTGGGCCAAGCTCACCTGGCGCTGGGGTTTCTTTTTCTTTTTCCTCGCCATCGCCAACGAGGTGGTGTGGCGCAATTTCTCGACCGACTTCTGGGTCGCCTTCAAGGTATGGGGCATCATGCCCATCACCTTCCTGTTCACCGTCTCGCAAATGCCGCTTATCATGAAGCATTCGCTCGAGGACAAGGCTGCCGAAGCCGGGGAGTAGCGCCGTGGAATTCATCAGGTCGAAGGACGAGCTTCGCGCACATTACAAGGCAGCGCATGATCGCGCGGTAAAGAAGGAGTTGCCGTTCCTCGACGCGCATGCCCGCAACTTTCTTGCCAAAAGCCCGTTCGTACTGATTGGCTCACAGGACGGCGCGGGCAATGCTGACGTCACGCCCAAGGGTGACAGGCCCGGTTTCGTTGCCGTACTCGACGATGTCACCATTGCGATTCCCGACCGTCCGGGCAACAACCGCCTCGACACGCTGGAGAACATTGTCGCCAACCCGGCCGTCGGCCTCCTGTTTCTCATTCCGGGCATGAACGAGACGCTGCGTATCAACGGCGAGGGCCGTATCACCGCCGACGCCGGTCTGCGCGCCCAGCTGGCTGTCGACGGCCGCGAGCCGGCTACGGTGCTCGTCGTCAAGGTGAAAGCGGTCTACATGCACTGCGCCAAGGCCTTCATGCGCTCCGAATTATGGAGCTCCGACAGCTGGCCCGATCGCACCGCCATGCCGTCGCTGGGCGCCATCCTGCGCGACCAGCTGGCGCTCGCCCAATCAGTCGAAGAACTCGATCGGGGCCTCGACGAGAGTTACCGCAAGACCATGTGGTGAAACGCCCTCATCCGGCTGCTTGGCAGCCGCCTTCTCCCCGCTGCGGAGAAGAGTGCCGGCCTCTCAGCTTAACCTCCTCCACCTCATCCTGAGCTCGTCGAAGGACGGGAGAGGACGCGAGGCAACAGCCGAGCGGTGAGCGCGATAAACGTATCCCGCGCTTTCCGTTACGCGCCGGTCCACTTGATCCACCGCCCGTGGTAATCGCATTTCGCCAGCCGCCGCGTTTCGCCGCCCGGCCACAATGTCAGGCTGAGCGTCGCATGCGGCGCGTCACCCAGCGGCTCCATGCGAAGCCGAGCCACTGGCGCTTCGCGTGTCGCGCCCTGCCCGGCTTCATCAAGAGCCGAGTGGATCGCATCTTTGGATGGCTGCGGCATGTACTGCCACATGATCGAATGAAACAGTACAAACGCCTCGCCGTCGCGCCGGTTGGCAAGCTCGGTGCGCACGAACCCTGCGGCATCCGCCTTTGCCACGTCGACCCGCTCTTCCTTCGCCAGCCGGATCGCGGCTTCGATGCGGCTGAACCGAAGCGCCTGGTCCGCCCATACATAGGAGAGCAGCCGGTTTCGTTCGGCCTCCACCGCTATGTCGACCGGCGAGATATCGCTGCCGGCGCGCGATGCGATCCTGAGATCGCCCTCAAGCGGCACCGGATCCACTCCCCGCACCTCGGGCGACAGTGCGACAGGCGCGTTTGCGTCTCCCCAGGTGGCAGCGCCATAGACATAGTGAAACCGGTCAAACACGAGGTTCAGCCCCGCGCTTGAGCCGATCTCGCGAATGGCCAGCGGTCGACCGGTTTCGCGCGCGATCGCCAGAAATCCCGGCAGCAGCATGCCCGCCCGCGCCACCTCGTTGGTCTGCGGCGCCGAGTCGAGATAGTCATGCAGAAAGCTGTCATGCCGCTCGATCGCCGCGGCAAGCGCAGTGGCAAGGCCGGCATCGCTGACTTCGTATGGCGGATAGACGGCCTTCAGTGAATCGTCCGCGCCGGCCAGAACCAGCGCATGCAGCCCTCCGGTCAGTCTCAATGCCAGCGCGTCGGCTCGGAAGTTGCCGGGCCATTCTTTGACGCTCCGCCCGGTCTCGGTGCGGTCGTCCAGCAGCGTCGGCAGCAACCGGCACAGCCGCGCTGTGAAGGGTGAGCCCAGACCGTCGCACGCCTTTGCCTGATATTCGAAATAGTCAAGGAGCGTGTCGCTGATCATTGCCCATGTTTCATCGCAACATGGACTCAGTCAAGGAAGGCAATCCCCGGTCTACTGTTCCAACGCAGTCTCGATCGCCGGCATCAGGCCGTTTTCAAGCGCTTGGCGGTTGACGGGCCCGACATGCTTGTAGCGGATGGTGCCGTCCGGGCCGACGACGAAAGTCTCCGGCACGCCGTAGACGCCCCATTGGATAGCCGCGCGGCCAGCCTCGTCGGTGCCGATCGCGGCATAGGGATTGCCGAGATTGCCGATGAACCGCAGCGCGTTTTCGGCCTTGTCCTTGTAGTTCAGTCCGACAATGTCGAACCGGCCATCCTGCGCGAGCTGCATCAGCATCGGGTGTTCCTCTCGGCAAGGCGCACACCAGGATGCCCAGATGTTCACCAGCGTCACCTTTCCCGAAAACGAAGACGGATCCAGGCCCGGCAGCCCGCTGCCTTCAAGCGGCGGCAAGACGGTCTGCGGCGCCGCCTGCCCGATGAGGGCGGACGGTATTGTCGAGTTATCGCGGCCGGAAAGAAGCTGAACGAGGAAAATCCCCGCCAGCGCGACAAACACCACAAGTGGCAGCAGCGCCCAGACCCTGCGCGGTTTGGTTCCCGCTTCGCCTGCGGCGCTCATGCTTTGCTGCCTGCAGAGCGGCGTTTCATTCCACGTTGTTCAAGCTCGGCCAGTTCGCGCTTGCGCGCCGCCTGGTCGATCATGATCCACATGACCAGCCCGCATAGCACCAGCGCGGAAACGCCGTAGGCCATGGAAACGAAAAACACATGTGTCATTGCGCGGCCGTCTCCGCGCCGCGGGCCGCCATGCGCCGCATTGAAATCACCCGCCGCCGCCAGATTTCGGTGCGCATCGCCATCAGGTGAAGCGTCGCATAAAGCAGCGTGAAGCCAAGCGCGGAAATCAGCAGCGGCCACAACAGGCTCGGGTGGATCGTCGGCCCGTCAAGCCGCACCACCGATGCCGGCTGGTGCAGCGTGTTCCACCACTCGACCGAGAACTTGATGATAGGGATGTTGATCACGCCAACGAGCGTAAGCACCGCCGCCGCCCGCGCCGAGCGCGAGGGGTCATCCAGCGCCCGGGTCAGCGCAATGAGCCCGAGATACATGAGAAAGAGCACGAAGACGGAGGTCAGCCGCCCGTCCCAGACCCACCAGGTGCCCCACATCGGCTTGCCCCAGACCGAACCTGTAAACAGTGCAAGCGCGGTAAACACCGCTCCGATGGGAGCGGCCGCTTTCAGCGAAACATCGGCAAGCGGGTGCCGCCAGACCAGCGTACCCACCGCAGCGGAAGCCATTACCATGTAGATGAACATCGCCAGCCAGGCGAACGGCACATGCAGATACATGATCCGCACGGTGATGCCCTGCTGGTAATCCTCCGGCGCATTGAGTCCCATCCAAAGCCCGGCCGCGAGCACGGCCGCCGCCAGCCCGGCCATCCACGGCACCAGCCGGTCGGCAAGCGCAATGAAGCGGGTCGGGTTTGCAAGATCGGCAATCCTGCGGGGCAGCGTTGTCGCATCGCTCATGGGTCTCAAATAGACCGGCCAAACATGGCGTGCAATTGACCGAGATCAAAGGAGCGTGAGGAACAGTGTCGCGGGCAATCTCTCAAGCACCGTTGACATGCAGGTATTTACCTGCATATTATCATCTCATGAGAGATAGCGATGGACGATGACAGGGTTTTCAAGGCGCTGGGGGATCCGACTCGCAGGAAGCTGCTGGATCTTCTGTATGAGAAGAACGGCCAGACCCTGGGTGAGCTCTGCGCAAACCTCGATATGGCCCGTCAGTCGGCGACCCAGCATCTCGGCATCCTGGAGGATGCCAATCTGGTGAGCACTGTCAGGCGCGGGCGCGAAAAACTGCATTTCATCAACCCGGTTCCACTGCACGAAGTCTATGAGCGGTGGGTTCGCAAGTTCGAGCGGCAGCGGCTCAGCCTGCTGCACGATCTGAAAACGGAACTCGAAGGAGAATGACCGTGAGCACTGACAAGACGAGCTTTGTATATGTGACCTACATCGCCTCCACGCCGCACAGGGTATACGAGGCGATCACGAGACCTGAGCTGGCAAGCCGCTACTGGGGCCACGAAAACGTGTCGGACTGGCGACCCGGTTCTAGGTGGGAACACGTCCGGGCAAACAACGACCGCACCGTCGAGCTTGTCGGCAAGGTTGTGGAGAATTCGCCTCCGAACCGGCTGGTCATAACCTGGGCGGGCGCCTCTCAGGCCGATGATCTGTCCGCGCAAAGCCGGGTGACATTCGATATCGCCGAATATGAGGACATGGTTCGCTTGACCGTGTCGCATGATGAACTCATTGCCGGCAGCAGCATGGCCAGAGGCATCACCAAAGGCTGGCCGGTGGTCCTCTCCAGCCTCAAATCATTCCTTGAAACCGGGCGCGGCCTTGACGTTTTCGCAGAACCGAAAGCGGCGTGAGCTGCCTGTTCTTCATTCAATCTCGAAGGAAGCACCATGACCATCCGATACAGCGGCGGCTGTGCCTGCGGTGCCGTCCGCTACGCAACGCGCAGCGAGCCGGTTTTCCAGAACCACTGTCAGTGCGGTGATTGCCAGAAACGCAGCGGCACCGGGCACGGCTCCTATCTCAGCTTTACCGGCCGCGCGGACATCGAGATTGCCGGCGAGACATCGCAGTGGCGTGTGACGGCCGACAGCGGCAACGACAAGCTCCATGCCTTCTGTCCGAACTGCGGCACGCCGGTGTACCTGACCTTTGTCGCGATGCCCGACGTGATCGCCATTCACGCGGCGAGTCTGGACGATCCCTCAACGTTCGTGCCGCAGGCCGTCACATATGGCGTCCGCGGACATGGATGGGATGCCGTTGATCCGGCGCTGCCAGTTTTCGAACGGATGCCGGAATGAACCTGCGGCTGGGGTGCCCACGCGAGCAATGACGATGCAAGCCGGGAAGGAGAAGAAAATGCGGGTCGACACCGATAACGACCGGATTGAGATTTCGGTCGCCATCGCGGCATCGCAAGATCGGGTCTGGCGTCTCCTGACGGAAAGCGACCAGATCCGCATCTGGTGGGGAAGCCATGTGACCCTCGACGCCAGACTTGGCGGCGCGCTTCGCGAGGTCTGGTCGGAGGGCGGGCGAGAGGTGGTCACGTCCGGCACCGTGACGCAGTTCGAGCCGCCCCGGCTTCTCGCCATGAGCTGGGCCGACCACGACTGGCCCGGCGAAACCGAGGTCTCCTTCAACCTCGATCGAACACCGGCAGGGACGCTGCTGCGGCTCGTCCACTCAGGCTGGAACGTACACCCTGCGGAAAAGAAGTCCGCTCTCGTCGAGGCGCATGCGCAGGGCTGGATCGGCCATATCGAGCGGCTTGCCCGCAGTGCAACTGAAGGTCGCCATCAAGAGTAGCGACGCTTAACGGCGCCCACGGCGATCCGTCGTGAAGCGCTCGGAAACCGGTATCGGAACGGCTATGCCTGGCGCCAGCCCAGCCCCGGCGCGACATGCTTCAACACACTCTCGATCGCGTGCGCATTGTAGTCGACGCCAAGTTGGTTCGGGATCGTCAGAAGCAGCGTATCGGCCTCGGCAATCGCCTCGTCTTCTTTCAGCTGCTCCACCAGCACATCGGGCTCCGCCGCATAGGTACGGCCGAACACGGCCACCTTTTCCGGCTCGATATAGCCGAAATGGTCCTGGCTGTCGGAACCGCCGAAATAGGCGCGGTCCATGTCGTTGACGAGCGCGAATATCGACCGGCTCACCGAAACGCGCGGCTCGCGCTCGTGCCCGGCCTCTTTCCACGCAGCGCGGTAGGCGCGGATCTGCTCCGCCTGCTGTACATGGAACGGTTTGCCGCCTTCATCGAATTTCAGCGTCGAGCTTTGCAGGTTCATGCCGAGCTTCGCGGCCCATTCGGCGGTGCCGTTGGACGCAGCACCCCACCAGATACGCTCGCGCAACCCTTCCGAATGTGGCTCCAGCCTGAGCATGCCGGGCGGATTGGGGAACATCGGTCGCGGGTTGGGTTGCGCAAAACCCTGTCCTTTCAACGCCTCCAGAAATATCTGGGTGTTGGTGCGCGCCATATCGGCGTCGGTTTCGCCTTCCTGCGGCTGGTAGCCGAAATAGCGCCAGCCATCGATCACCTGTTCTGGCGAACCGCGCGAAATGCCGAGTTGCAGGCGCCCTCCGGCGATCAGATCGGCGGCGCCGGCATCCTCAACCATATAGAGCGGGTTTTCGTAGCGCATGTCGATCACCGCGGTGCCGAGCTCGATGCGGTTCGTTTTGGCGCCCGCCGCCGCAAGCAGCGGAAAGGGCGAGGCAAGCTGCCGCGCGAAATGGTGCACGCGGAAATAGGCGCCGTCAGCGCCCAGCTCCTCTGCCGCGACCGCAAGGTCTATGGACTGGAGCAGCGCGTCAGATGCCGACTGGGTCTGCGACCCGCGCGAGGGCGACCAGTGGCCGAAGGAGAGAAAGCCGATCTTTTTCATGGCGCTCAAGTGAGGCCTCTACAGCGAAAAATCAATGCACAGCGGCCGTCCGATCCGGCGACAGTGTGTACACAATTTCGATACTGCCGCGCATCACAACTCCTTTTCCGCCAGCTCGCGGAATGCATCGGGGATGGCGCCTTCCGTTTCCAGCGCAGCGGCGCCATAACCGACAGCCTCCCAGCCGAAACGGTCGCGGATCGCATCCACAGCACGGTCGGCGCTCCAGCGCGCAGCGCCCTTGCGAGTGCCGGGCCGCCGCTTTTCGTCTGCCAGCTCCATGGAGAATTCGAGCTGCGTCGGCGGCGCTTCCTGCAGATGCGAAACGGAGATGGCGAGCAACGAAATCTCCTTCTCCTCAGGGTGATCGGCAAGTGCGACCCACACCAGCTCCTCGGCGATTTCGGCCAGAATGCCGGTCGCTGAAATCGGCGCATCGAGGGTTATGGAGCGCGTCACTGCGCGCAGATCTGCAAACCGCACGCGCACGGTCACCGTGCGGCCCGGCCGGGACTTCGCCCGCAGGCGACTGGCAACACGATCCGCGAGCCGCCGCAGCGTCTGCTGAATGACTGTCGCGTCCACCGGCTTGCGACCCAATGCGGCCTGCGCGCCCGCAGAACGCCCCCGGCTTTTGGTGAGAATCGCGCGCGGGTCGCGGTTCCAGGCAAGCGCGGAAAGTTTCTCGCCCGCCGCCGGCCCGAGCAACTGCTCCAGCGCACGGCCCGGCGCTCTTGCCAGCTCGCCGATGGTGAGAATGCCCTCATCCGCCAGCCTGAGCCGCGTGACCGGCCCCACGCCCCACATCAGCCCCACCTCCAGATCGTGCAGAAATTCGAGCTCCTTTGCAGGGTCGACAACCGTCAGCCCGTCCGGTTTCGCGACTTGCGAAGCGATCTTGGCGAGATGTTTGGTGCGCGCCACGCCGATCGAGATCGGCAGGCCGAGCTCGCTGCGCACCCGCCGGCGGATTTCGGCCGCGATCTGCGCCGGCGTGCCGAAAAGATGGGTGCAGCCCGCGACATCGGCAAAGGCCTCGTCGATGGAGATGCGCTCCACCAGCGGCGTGAAATCACCGAGCACCGCAATCGCGGCATCGCCGAGCCGCTGATAGTCCCCGAAATGGCCGCCGGTGAAAATGAGTTCCGGGCACAGTTCACGCGCCCGACGCCCCGTCATGCCGCCATGAACGCCAAACGCCTTCGCCTCATAGGATGCCGCCAGTACCACACCGCCACCGACGGCGATCGGCCTGCCGCGGAGCGACGGGTCGAGCAGCTGCTCCACCGAGGCGTAAAACGCATCGAGATCGGCATGGAGAATGGTGGCTTCCATCGCTGCGCATCCAAAAGTCCCGAACAGAACATAAAGGGAACAAATTCGATAGATGTCAATCCGAACGTTCGCTACATTCGGGTCAGGCTGAGTCGAAAAACGGGGGCTCTCAGGGTCGCGAAGCGACGAGCGGAGCGAATTTGTGGCACCTGGGCACCGGAACGCGGGAAGACGGCATTTGCAGGTCGGCCTCACCTAGATGAACTAGTCAGTGCCCCATTTCAGCGCCAGGGCCGCGGCCAGCGGCCCGATCACGGCGAAGAAAAGCGTAAGAGCGCACAGGATGAGGAACGGCGGCAAAAAAGGCGCCGGGTCTGTCACCGCGCCATAGCTTGCCGAAACACCGAAGATCAGCACCGGGATTGCCAGCGGCAGCACCAGCACCGAGACCAGCTGCCCGCCGCGCGGCAACGCCACCGCGACCGCCGCACCTGCGGCCCCGATGAAGGTAATCGCCGGCGTGCCGACAAGAAGTGTAAGCGCGGCCGCGCCGATCGCGTCGGGTTCCATGTTCATGAAAAGCCCGAGCAGCGGCGCGGCGATCACCAGCGGCGCGACGCTCGCCGTCCAGTGTGCCAGGCATTTCACGAACACCATGAGCGCGCTCATGTGCCGGTCGCCGGCAATCAGCAGGAGGTCGAGCGAGCCGTCCTCGCGGTCGGCCTGAAACAGACGGTCGAGCCCGAGCAGTACTGAAAGAAGTGCCGCAATCCACAAAATCGCCGGCCCGATCCGCGCAAGCAGGTTGAGGTCGGGCCCGACACCGAACGGCACCACCGCCACCACGGCCAGGAAAAAGATGATGCCGACAAGCGCCCCGCCGCCGGCGCGGATGCCGAGCCTCACATCGCGAATGTAGAGGGCTAGCATCTTCCCCTCCCGCTTGCCGGGAGGGCCGGCGCGGTGCGCGCCGGTTTGGGAGTGGCCAAATTCACCGATCTCCCTCCCCCATGCGCAACTCCGCTGTCGCTTCCAGCCCGAGCGGCAGATGCGTGGCGGCCATGATCATGCCGCCATCTTCCAGATGCGCCTGCATCAGTTCCGCAAACTGCGCTTCCGAGGCGGCATCGAGCCCCGCGGTCGGTTCGTCGAGCAGCCAGAGCGGCCGGTAGCTGACGAGAAGCCGTGCGATCGCCGCGCGCCGTTTCTGCCCGGTCGAGAGATAGCCGAACGGCAGATGCCCGATCTCGCCGAGCCCCATCATCGCCAGCGCCTCTTGCGCGCTTAAATGCGGCTCGCCGTTGAACTCGCGCCAGAAGACGAGATTTTCATCGACGGTCAGCGCCGTCTTCATGCCGTTCTGATGTCCGAGAAAATGCGCCGCGGACTGCGGTGTCGGCCACTCCTCGCCGCCGCCCTCCAGCGCGATCGTGCCGACAGACGCCGGCAGCAGCCCGGCCACGACGCGCAGCAGCGTCGATTTGCCCGAACCGTTCGGCCCGGTGACGGTCAGCGCTTTGCCCTCTTCAAGCGAAAACGACACGCCGGCGAACACCGGCTCGCCGCCACGTTCGCCGCCAAGCCTGTCGGCAACCAGCCGCATCCGGACCTCTACCAAAGTTGATCACCGCAATGCAGCATTTTTGCGCCCCGCCGGTCTGGAACTCTCATACGAAATTCATTATACGGCGGGCAACCGTGCCAGCGGTCGGCACGTTCTCCAATTTGCGCCGAACCCAGCGCCGCCCTTTGGCCGGTCGCGAGGAACGGACAGCGGAAATGACCGTACCCGCACCCTTGCGCGTGTTAGGCATGCGAGTGGCGTCCAGTTCCTCATCGGCATCAGACAGCTAGGGAACGCCATGCCCAGATCGCTCGACAGTTTCAATTGCCGCCGCACCCTCAAGGCCGGTTCCACCGAATATGTCTATTACGACCTGAAGGAAGCCGAGAAGAACGGGCTCGCGGGCATCGCCGCCCTGCCATTCTCCATGAAGGTGCTGCTTGAGAACCTGCTGCGCAACGAGGATGGCCGCTCTGTTACCCGGGAGAGCATCGAGGCGGTCGCCGCCTGGCTGACCGACAAGGGCACCGCCGGCGTCGAGATCGCCTACCGCCCGGCCCGCGTGCTGATGCAGGATTTCACCGGCGTGCCCGCAGTGGTCGACCTTGCCGCCATGCGCGACGGCATCAAGGCGCTCGGCGGCGATCCCGAGAAGATCAACCCGCTGGTGCCGGTCGATCTCGTCATCGACCATTCCGTCATCGTCGACGAGTTCGGCACCCCGATGGCCTTCGCCAACAATGTCGAGCTCGAATACAAGCGCAATGAGGAGCGCTACAAATTCCTCAAATGGGGCCAGCAGGCGTTCCGCAATTTCCGCGTCGTTCCGCCTGGCACCGGCATCTGCCACCAGGTGAACCTGGAATATCTCGGCCAGGTCGTCTGGACGAAGGAAGAGGATGGTGAGACGATCGCTTACCCTGACACCTGCGTCGGCACCGACAGCCACACCACCATGATCAACGGCCTCGGCGTGCTGGGCTGGGGTGTCGGCGGCATCGAGGCCGAGGCGGCCATGCTCGGCCAGCCCGTCTCCATGCTCCTGCCCGAAGTCATCGGCTTCAAGCTCACCGGCAAGCTCAAGGAGGGCGTCACCGCCACCGACCTGGTGCTCACCGTCACCCAGATGCTGCGCAAGAAGGGCGTCGTCGGCAAGTTCGTCGAGTTCTTCGGCGACGGCCTCAACTCGATGACACTCGCCGACCGCGCCACGATCGGCAACATGGCGCCCGAATATGGCGCCACCTGCGGCTTCTTCCCCGTCGATGGCGAGACCGTGCGTTACCTCACCACGTCGGGCCGCGAAGACGAGCGCATCGCGCTGGTCGAAGCTTATGCGAAGGCCCAGGGCATGTGGCGCGTCGCCGGCTCGCCCGACCCGGTCTTCACCGACACGCTGGAGCTCGACCTCGGCGATGTCGTGCCTTCGATGGCAGGGCCCAAGCGCCCCGAAGGCCGCATTCCGCTGGAAGGCATCGCGCCGGGCTTCGCCGAGGCGCTGGGCGACGTCTACAAGAAGACCACCGCCACCGACCGCCGCTACGAGGTCGAGGGCGAGGATTTCGACATCGGCCACGGCGATGTGGCGATTGCCGCAATCACGTCCTGCACCAACACCTCCAACCCGTCGGTGCTCATCGGCGCCGGCCTGCTCGCCCGCAACGCCAACCGCCTCGGCCTCAAGCAGAAACCCTGGGTCAAGACCTCGCTGGCGCCCGGCTCGCAGGTCGTCGCCGAATATCTCGAGAAATCCGGCCTGCAGAAGGAGCTCGACCAGATCGGTTTCAACCTCGTCGGCTTCGGCTGCACCACCTGCATCGGCAATTCCGGCCCGCTGCCGCCGGCAATCTCCAAGACCATCAACGACAAGGGCCTCATCGCGGCGTCCGTTCTGTCGGGCAACCGCAATTTCGAGGGTCGCGTGTCGCCGGACGTGCAGGCCAACTATCTCGCCTCGCCGCCGCTGGTCGTCGCCTATGCGCTGGCCGGCACCGTGACCAGGGACCTGACGAAAGAGCCGCTTGGCGAGGACAAGGACGGCAAACCCGTCTTCCTGAAGGACATCTGGCCGACCACGCAGGAGATCCAGGAGTTCATCGCCGAGTTCGTCACCCGCGATCTCTTCGCGCGCAAATATGCCGACGTGTTCAAGGGCGACGAGAACTGGGCCAGGGTGCAGGCTCCGTCCGGCCAGACCTACGCCTGGGACAACCAGTCCACCTACGTGCAGAACCCACCCTATTTCGAGCGCATGGGCAAGGCACCGCGCCCCGTGTCCGACATCAGGGGCGCGCGCGTGCTCGGTCTCTTCGGCGACAAGATCACCACCGACCACATCTCGCCCGCCGGCTCCATCAAGGCGGCCTCGCCCGCCGGCGAGTACCTGACGTCCAATGGCGTCGGCGTCGCCGACTTCAACCAGTACGGCACCCGCCGCGGCAACCACGAAGTGATGATGCGCGGCACCTTCGCCAACATCCGCATCCGCAACTTCATGCTGGGCGAAAACGGCCGCGAGGGCGGTTACACCATCCACTACCCGTCCAAGGACGAGCTTTCGATCTACGACGCGGCCATGCGCTACAAGGCCGAAGGCGTGCCGCTGGTCGTCTTCGCCGGCGTCGAATACGGCAACGGCTCCTCGCGCGACTGGGCGGCGAAAGGAACGAATCTACTTGGTGTCCGCGCCGTCATCGCCCAGTCCTTCGAGCGCATCCACCGCTCGAACCTGATCGGCATGGGCGTCGTGCCCTTCGTCATGGAAGGCGGCGATTCATGGGCTCAGCTCGGCATGAAGGGCGATGAGTTGGTCACCATCGAGGGGCTGGAGACGATCAAACCGCGCCAGAAGATGGTGGCGAAAGTCACCTTCGCCGACGGCACGGTGAAGGACGTCCCGATCCTGTGCCGCATCGATACGCTCGACGAGCTGGACTACTTCAAGAACGGCGGCATCCTGCAATACGTGCTGCGGGATTTGGCGGCTTAGGCTCGGCGCCGGCGCGTCAGCATAAGGCCCGCCTGGTCTTTGACCGGCGGGCCTTTTTCTTGCTCAGTTAACTCCGTCTTCACCACGACTTGTGTCGAATGAGAAACTATAGGAGAATCATCCTATGGTCAGAAGGACTTCTTTATGGCTGACACTACGCAGATCGAATGGACCGACCGGACATTTAATCCGTGGACCGGATGCACAAAGATTAGTCCGGGCTGCGATCATTGCTACGCCGAAAGCTGGTCCAAACGATCGGGCCACGTGCAATGGGGAAATCACCCAAGGAAACGCACGACGGAAGCCTATTGGCGCGCTCCGCTCGCCTGGCAAAAGGACGCTGAAAGTTTCCAGCGAAACCACGGGCGGCGTCAGAGGATTTTCTGCGCATCGCTTGCAGACGTTTTTGATAACCAAATCGACCCAATGTGGCGCGTCGAGTTATTCGACCTCATCCGTGCCACGCCGGCTCTTGATTGGCAGCTACTGACCAAGCGCCCTCAGAATATCAGGAAAATGTTGCCTACCACTTGGGGAGACAGTGGATGGCAAAATGTCTGGCTAGGTTTTACCGCCGAAGATCAAATTCGGTTTGATCAGCGAAAGCGCTTCATATCGGAAATCCCTGCTACCGTTTGGTTTGTCTCATATGAACCGGCAATCGGACCGCTCCGAATTGGGGACAACGACCCAGCGCCCGATTGGTTAATTGTTGGAGGTGAAAGCGGCCCGGGCGCACGGCCTATGAAGCCCCAATGGGTTGATCAGGTTCTTTCTGACTGTCGCGCTCGCGGAATAGCGCCGTTCTTCAAGCAGTGGGGCCAGTACGAAAACAATCCCCTTACCGGTCAGCTTTCTCTCCCTCGCACAGAACTGAAGCAGGTCGACCCCCACGGGAAAGGCGGTGGACTTATTGACGGTGAGATAGTCAGAGAGTTTCCAGAAACTCCATTCTCAACTGCAGCTTGACTAAATCAATGGTCCGAAGATCTAATTACGAATGGCTGATTCCGATGGCTTGTTTGGAAAGCTCCCAGATCAACTTGTGCCGCAACCGGTAATCCAAAGCGGCCTAGAACCAGTTTGGACTCAACACAAAGCTCAGCTGATTGCCAAGTATATATTCTTGTTCACAATCATCACGCGTCACGGCGTTTATATAGATGGATTCGCTGGCCCAAAGAATATTAAACTTCCAGATAGCTGGTCTGCAAAACTCGTAACGGAGACTGAGCCTCGCAGACTTAGGGCATTATTCTTTTGCGACCAAGACACAAATAAGATCAAACATTTGGAGAAAATGGTTTCAGAACAACCAGATTTTGGTAAGCGTGACTACAAAATTATTTCGGGTGACTTCAACAAAATTGTAAAAGATATTTTGGGCAGCGGAAAGATAAAAGAAAAGGTTGCTACTTTCTGCCTAATAGACCAATTCGCAGTTGAATGTCATTGGTCTACCCTTCGGCTAATCGCTGAGCACAAACCCGCGCCGGCGAGAAAGATAGAGCTTTTCTATTTTTTGGCCACTGGTTGGCTAGGGCGGTCGCTGGGTGGTCACACACGAAATTTGGATCGTCCCGAGCTTTGGTGGGGCGATGACAGCTGGAAATCTCTGATAGGCACAACCGGACAGCAAGTTGCTGTCAAAATGTCGGAGCGTTTCCGTGACGAATTGGGATATCGGCACGTGCGCCCGTATCCAATCTTTGCGCGCGACAAAGGCGGGGGGCAAGATCATGTTTCACATGATCCACGCTAGCGACCACCCTGAAGCGCACAATCTTATGAAACGAGCGCACAAAAACGTGACCCGAGCACCTGAACCGCTAGAGCAGTTAGAACTTGAGCTTTCGAACCTAGAGCCATGAATGGCACGCAAGTGTTAGCGTGGGGATAAGCAACGCAAGCTGACCTCCCCCAACCCCTTGCCCCTCCTGCCATCTGCGTTTTTTCTCCCACCGATTTATCCCCATCCTCGCCACCTTCCCGATAATCCCCCCCCGCCACGAAAGGAGGCGGCGATGGACGGCAGTGCGGCGATCGAGCGGAACCGGGTGGCGCTGCGGCGCATCGTCTTGTCGCTCTTTGCTATGGCCGGACTGGCCGAAGCTGGCATCCCCGGGGCGGGATCCGCTGCCTCCGGCAGCTCCCGCCCGCTCGACGCCTTCCGTCATGCCACCGGCATGACGGATTTCGGGCTCCGCCCGATACCGGCGTCTCTCCCCCGCCATCTCTGGCGCGCCGTGCTGCGCCTTCTGCGCCCGGCCGAATCCGCCGTACGGCGCCTGATCATCGCCGCCGCGCGCGGCATCGCCGTCACGGTACCGCCTGCCAACGGGACGGGTGCGGTCCTGCCCCGCAAGGCAAACGGCACAAAGCACGCGGCATCCGCCCCGCGCACTCTCGCCTTTCCCCTGCTCGACCCGCCGCGCGATCCGCTAAGGCAGCGCCGCTGCATGACGCCGCCATACGCCGCCCCGCGTATCATGCTGCCAGGCGTCATCGAACCTTTTCGCCTGCCGACGCCGCCCGCGCCTGACGATGCCGTCAGCGCGGCGCGCCTTGGCCAGCGGCTTACCGCCCTCGCCGCCGTGCTCGACGATCTGCCGGGCCACGCGCGGCGCTTCGCCCGCTGGAAGGCACACCTCAATGCGGGGAGCGGAAATGCCGGCCGGGTCCGGCGCAACTCGCCGCTGCGGGCCGGACGGCCGCCCGGCGGCCGGCTCTCCGGCTGGGACGCTTCCGCCCGCGACGCCGCAGCCGCACGGGCGCGCACCTTAAGCGGGCGCCCCGTCCGCGAGATCGACCTGATCCTCGCCCACGCCCACGAACTCGCCTTCGACGCGCTCACCCGCCCCGACACCTCGTGACCGGCGGCGGAACCCGGCAGGGCAGAGCGGTGGTGCAACAGAAAAGGAGAGATGGTCGTTGTGCCATGCGTCCTAACGGTGCCGATTGTCCGCCAACAAGCCGGCGACCGCCGGCCGCCGGAAATCCGGCGCCCTCGCGGAGCGCCGTTGCGAAGCAACGAATAGCGCGTGAGCGACAAAAAAGGCCGAAAGGAGCCCCCGCCATGCCCGATCTCGTCATCCGCCCGCTGGAAAAGTCGGATCACGCCGCCTGGCGCGAGCTGTGGACCGCCTATCTCACCTTCTATGAAACCGAGAAGCCGGAGGAGGTCTACGCCACGACATGGGAGAGGTTGTTCACGCCGGGCGAATATGAGCCGCGCGGCTTCCTCGCCCTGCTCGACGGCAGGCCCGTCGGCCTCGTGCACTACATGGATCACCGCACCACCTGGACCGTCGCCAACAACTGCTATCTGCAGGATCTGTTCACCGCTCCCGAAGCGCGCGGCGCCGGCGTCGGCGCGGCCCTCATCGCTGCGGTCGGAAAGGCGGCGGCCGGGCGCGGCATCACCAATGTCTACTGGATGACGCACGAGACCAATGCCACCGCGCGCCGGCTCTATGACCGGGTGGCCAAACATCACGGCTTCATCCGCTACAACCTTGCATAAAGCGGCTGGCTGATCCCGCGCCTTCAGGTAGCGTGGTATACTGCCGCCCGCGCAGCGATTCGGTGACCCCATGCAAGCCAGCCCGCTCCTCACCATCGGCCTTCCCGTGGCACTCATCATCATCATGCTGGGGCTTGGCCTGTCCTTGAAACTCGAGGACTTCACCAAGTTCCTGTCGCGGCCGAAACCGGTCGTCATCGGCCTCGCCTGTCACCTCGTCATCCTGCCGATCGTGTGCCTCGCCCTGGTGTGGGCCATGAACCTCTCGCCCGCCGCCGCTGTGGGCATGATGCTTCTGGCCGCAAGCCCTGCCGGCACCTCGGCCACCATCTACACGCACCTTGCCCGCGGCGATGTCGCGCTCAGCCTCACCTTCGCGGCGGTCACCACCCTGCTGGCCATCGCCACCATTCCGCTGTTTTCCAACGGCTCCATGCTGCTTTTTTACGGCGAGGGCGGCGCAGTCTATCTCGGCGTCATGCAGATCCTGCAGTTCTTCGCGGTCGCCATCCTGCCGGCCATGATCGGCGTACTCATCAACAGCCGTTACCCCGCACTTGCGCGCCGTCTCGACCGGCCGGTGAAAGTGCTAGCCATGGTGTTCCTTGCTGCCGTCGTCATTTTCGCCATCGTCGGCCAGTGGTCGGTCGTTCTGGTCTGGGCTCCTGTACTGGGCGCCATCGTGCTGTTGTTCAATCTGGCCACGCTGGCCGTGGGCTACCTCGTGCCGCGCATGGCCGGGGTGGACCGCCCGCAGGCCGTGGCGCTGGCCATGAGCATCAGCATCCACAACGCGGCGATCGTCATCACCCTGGCGCTCAGCGAGTATCTGCTCAACAATGCCGAAATGGCGATCCCGCCGGCACTCTATGGCGTCATCGCCTACATCACGGCCGCCGCCTTCGTCTGGGCCTACAACCGACGGCAGGGCGCGCCTGAAGAGGCCTGACGGGCTTCGCGGCGGTCCGGCGGTGTGCTAACCGGTTGCCATGTTCATTCCCTTCTTCCTCGAGCTCAAGGCCGCCAGGGTTCCGGTGTCGCTGCGCGAATATCTGAGCCTGCTCGAAGGCATGGATGCGCGGCTGGTCGACTATGATGTCGAGGGTTTCTACTTTCTCGCCCGCTCCGCACTGGTGAAGGACGAACGCCATATCGATCGTTTCGATCAGGTGTTTGCTCACGTCTTCAAGGGGCTGGAGGCCGTTTCAGGCGAGGCCGCGATCGATATCGGGAACCTGCCCGAGGAGTGGCTGCGGCGGCTCGCCGAAAAGCACCTCACCGAGGAAGAGAAGAAGCTGGTCGAATCCCTTGGCGGGTTCGAGAAGCTGATGGAGACACTGAAGAAGCGGCTCGAGGAACAAAAGGGCCGCCATCAGGGCGGCTCGAAATGGATCGGCACCGCCGGCACGTCTCCGTTCGGCGCCTATGGCTACAATCCCGAAGGCATCCGCATCGGCCAGCATGAATCGCGCCATCGCCGCGCGGTGAAGGTCTGGGACAAGCGCGAGTTCAGGAATTTCGACGACCAGGTCGAAATCGGTACCCGCAACATCAAGGTCGCACTCAAGAGGCTTCGCCGCTGGGTGCGCGAGGGCGCCGACGAGGAACTCGACCTGCCGGGCACCATCCACGCCACTGCCGAGCACGGCTATCTCGACGTCAAGACCCGGCCCGAGCGCCGCAACGCGGTAAAGCTGCTGATGTTCTTCGATGTCGGCGGCTCGATGGACGATCACATCCGCGTTGTCGAGGAGCTGTTCTCGGCCGCCCGGGCAGAGTTCCGGCAGCTCGAATATTTCTACTTCCACAACTGCCTCTATGAGGGTCTGTGGAAGGACAATCGCCGCCGCCATGCCGAAGTCACACCCACCCTCGACGTGCTTCACAAATACGGTTCCGATTACAAGGTGGTCTTTGTCGGCGATGCTTCCATGAGCCCCTACGAGATCGCCTATCCCGGCGGTTCTGTGGAACACTGGAATGCGGAGCCGGGCGCCGTATGGCTGAGCCGCGTGCTCGAACACTGGCCGAACGCGGTGTGGATCAATCCGATCCGAGAGAAGCACTGGGGCTACACGCATTCCATCCAGATGATCCGCGAGCTTTTTGCCAACCGCATGTATCCGCTCACCCTGTCGGGTCTGGAACAGGCGACGAAGGAACTTTCAAGGAAGCACTAGGAGGCTGGCTTCAGCGCCGCCTCGGTCAGCCGCACCCAGTAGCTGATACCCTGCGGAATGATGGCATCGTTGAAATCGTAGGCCGGATGATGCAGTCCTGCACTCTTGCCATTGCCTATGAAGATGAGCGCGCCCGGCCGCGCGACGAGCATGTGCGAGAAATCCTCGCCCGCGAGAACTGGCCTGGCTTCCCGGTCGATGCCCGTTTCGCCGGCAACATCCGCCGCGACCTGCGCCGCAAGGTCGGTTTCGGCGCTGTGGTTGAACGTCACACTGGCAGGGTTGTCGAATTCGAACGCGACTGTCGCACCATGCGCCGTGGCGATACCTCGTGTGACCCGTTCGATTGCAGCACGCGTCTGCTCGACCTGCGCGGCCTCGAGCGTACGCACGGTGCCAAGCATCTCCGCCTGTTCGGGAATGATGTTGAACGCCGTTCCGGCAGCAATGCTGGTGACGGAAACAACCACCGGCGATACCGGGTCCGTATTGCGGCTGACGATGGTTTGCAACGCAAGGATGATCTGGCTTGCCACAACGATGGGATCGACAGTCACATTGGGCCGCGCCGCATGGCCGCCGACACCTTTGACCTTGAGTGTGAAGCGCGACACCGACCCCATAATGCCGGCGGGTTTGATTGCGAAGGTACCTTCCTTCAGCCCCGGCAGGTTGTGCATTCCAAAGACCCGCTCGATGCCAAATCGCTCGAGCATGCCGTCCCCGATCATCGCCTTGGCGCCCTGGCCGATCTCCTCTGCCGGCTGAAAGATCAGCACGCAGGTTCCAGCGAAATTGCGGGTCTCGGCAAGATATTTGGCGGCGCCCAGCAGCATCGCAGTGTGCCCGTCATGGCCGCAGGCATGCATGATTCCCCGCGTGCCTGACGCGTGCCCCGCTCCGCTTGTTTCGACGATCGGCAATGCGTCCATGTCGGCCCTGAGGCCGATTGCCGGACCTTCGCCGCGACTGCCCCTGATGACCGCGACGATTCCCGATTGCCCGACACCGGTCTCGACCTGATCGCAGCCGAACTCGCGCAACCGGTCGGCGACAAAATTCGCAGTCTGGGGAAGTTCGAAACCGAGTTCGGGATGTGCATGGATGTGCCGGCGCCAGCCGGCCACCTCGTCATGCAGCTCCGCCGCTCGGTTAAGGACCGGCATAGGGCGTCAGGCCATGCCCAGCGCGGCTTTGTAGAGATCGAGCACCGCCTCTTCCTCCTGTCGTTCCGCCTGGTCCTTCTTCCTCAGTCGCACGAGGGTCCGGACGGCCTTGGTGTCGTAGCCATTGCCCTTGAGCTCGGCATAAACCTCCTTGATGTCGTCCGCGACGGTTTTCTTGTCTTCCTCGAGGCGCTCGATGCGCTCGATGAACGCCCGCAACTGTCCGGCGGCCACTGTCTGCGCGGTTTCGTTGGTGATCTCGTCGTCTGCCACATCCTGCTCCGAAACTTGTACCGGCCGCATGGGTCAGCGGCCATATCGCCACCGGATTGCCGCAGCGGACCAGCGCGGTCAAGGCGGCGGGTGAAGCTTCTACAAATTCAGTGACCTTTCGGTCGGTTTTGCTCGAATGCGGCCTGTTTCTCGGCCGGCGCTTCGGTTTGGTACTTCGCCCGCCATTTGTCGTAAGGCATCCCGTAGATGATCTCACGTGATTCCGCCTTGTCGAGCGCAATACCCTCGGCTTCCGCAGCGTCCCGATACCAGTTGGAAAGACAGTTGCGGCAAAAGCCCGCAAGATTCATCAGATCGATGTTCTGAACGTCGGTACGTTCACGCAGATGCGTGACAAGTCTGCGGAACGCGGCGGCTTCCAATTCGGTCTGCTGCTCTTTTGTCAGTTCGGCCATGTTCGCCTCCCTTCAACTCTGCGGCACCGGCCCGGTTCGTGAGCCGAACTGCCTGTATTGATGGATATCGGGTTGACGGTTGATGGCGTCAAGCATCGGCGTCAGCCGCTCCGCCCATTCGGCCGCTCCCGCTTCATCGGCAATCAGATCCTGCCTGATCTCGATGAGAGCATGCGCGATGCCAGGAACGATGCAATGGCGGAACATGGTGTCGCCGCGCAGCGCGCCATCATAGGGCTCGTTGTCCCCGACGGTCAGCGAACTGTCCGCTGCCAGCATATCGAGCAGCGCCTTCGGCGCGCGCGGATCGCTGTCCCACAACACGCCAACCTGCCAGGGCCGCTGCCGGTTCAGCATACGCGGCGTGAAAGAGTGGACCGAAAATACAAACGGCGCGCAATCCGCCGCCTCGGCGACATGCCCGACAAGCGCCGAGACGGCCGCGTGATAGGGCCGGTAGTAGCGCTCAAGCCGCCGCTCGCGCTCCTCCGGCTGCATCGGGTAATTGCCCGGAACGATTGTCCCGTCATAGATCTGGCGGATCAGCGTCGGATCATCCTCGCCGCGGTTCGGGTCGATCAGAAGCCGCGAGAAGCCGCCGAGCACAGCCGGCGCGCCGGTAAGCTCGGCCAGCATCCGCGTCACGGCTTCAACGCCGATGTCATAGGCGATGTGCCGGTCGAACTCACTGGCCGGCAACCCCAGATCGCCATACTCCGCCGGCAGCGCCCGCTTTGCGTGATCGGCCACGAGTACGAGACCCAGCGAAGCGTCGCCGGCAATCGTTTCGAAGGGCGCAAATTCGGCAGTCGCGTCCATTTGGCGTGGCAACTCTCGGCGTTGGGGAACGCGCTTCATTCCCATGATCGGGCCTTGCGTGCAATGCCGTTGTTTGGCCAAGCTTGTGCCGCAACAGGGGAACTTGGCTTGGCCGCTTGGGGTGCGCCGCGTTGACATGTTCCGGTACTTTGCAGAAAAGGATTCGTCACGAATGCAGGTTTCGAATTCCGAAGGTTTGCGCATGGTCCCGTTCCTGAGGCCGGTGCTGGTCCGATTGGCCGGGGCGGCCTGCCTGTCGCTGCTTGCCGGTGCGGCGCTGGTCGCCAGCACGGACAAGGCAAGAGCCGATTTTCGGGTCTGCAATGCCACGCAGGCACTGGTCGGCGTTGCGATCGGCTACCGCGCAAGCACCGGCTGGATCACAGAGGGCTGGTGGCATGTCGATGCCTCGACCTGCAAGACACTCATCGAGGGGCCGCTGGCTTCGCGCTACTATTACCTGTATGCGGAAGACGCCGAGCGCGGCGGTCGCTGGGAAGGTCCTATCAGCATGTGCGTGGCCGAGCGCGAATTCAAGATTGCCGGCGTTAACGACTGTTTCGCGCGCGGCTTTCAGCGCGCCGGCTTTGAAGAATATGACACTGGCGAACAAACAAGCTGGATGGTGCAGCTGACCGACGGGCCCGCAGGCGCCGGCGCAGCTGGTCTGGCTGGAACGGGAACGGAATGAGGCGCAGCCGCAAGGTCAAGATACTAGCAACTCTCGGGCCGGCTTCATCGGAAGAGCCGAAAATCCGTGAACTGTTCGAAGCCGGCGCCGATGTCTTCCGCATCAATATGAGCCATGCCGATCACAAGCTGATGCGCACGCTGGTATCGCGCATCCGCAATGTGGAAAAGGAGGTTGGGCGCCCGATCGGCATTCTGGCCGACCTTCAGGGCCCGAAGCTGCGCGTCGGCACCTTCGCCGACGGCGCAGTCGAACTTGAGCCGGGACAGACCTTCACGCTCGACGATAACCCTGCCCCCGGCGACACCACGCGCGTTCACCTGCCGCATCCAGAAATTCTGAAATCCGTCGAAGCCGGTCATCGGCTTCTGATCGACGATGGCCGGCTCCACCTCGTATGCGAGGAAAACGACGGCCGGCAGATACGAACCAGGGTCGTGACCGGCCGCAAGATTTCCGACCGGAAGGGCGTCAGCCTGCCCGACACCGACCTGCCGGTCGGCGCGCTGACCGACAAGGATCGCTCCGACCTTGAGGCTGTGCTCGAAACCGGTGTGAACTGGATAGCGCTGTCCTTCATCCAGCGCCCGGAAGATCTGGCGGAAGTGCGCAAGATCGCTCGCGGCCGTGCATTGCTCCTGTCCAAGATCGAGAAGCCGCAGGCTGTGGCCCGGCTGGCCGAGATCATCGAACTGTCCGACGCGCTGATGGTGGCGCGCGGCGACCTCGGCGTCGAGATGCCGCTGGAATCGGTTCCGGGCATCCAGAAACAGATCACCCGCGCCGCCCGCAAGGCCGGCAAGCCGGTGGTCATCGCAACGCAGATGCTGGAATCGATGATCAGCGCCCCGGTGCCGACGCGCGCCGAGGTATCCGACGTTTCGATAGCCGTATTCGAGGGTGCCGATGCAATCATGCTCTCGGCGGAATCGGCTGCCGGGCAATACCCTGTCGAAGCCGTACAGATGATGAATGCGATTGCCGAACAGGTTGAGCGTGATCCGCTTTACCCCGGCATTATTCACGCCCAGCGCTCCGAGCCTGAGGCAACCGGCGCCGATGTCATTTCCGCCGGCGCCCGGCAGATTGCCGAAACGCTGAACCTGTCCGCGATCGTGACGTACACGTCATCTGGCACCACGGGACTGCGCGCAGCGCGAGAGCGCCCGCTGGTGCCCATCATCGCGCTTTCGCCCGTGCCGGACACCGCACGCCGCCTGTCGCTGGTCTGGGGCACGCACTGCGTGATTTCGCCCGACGCCGTCGATCTCGACGACATGGTCGATCGCGCATGTCGCATTGCCTATGAGGAAGAATTCGGCCGTCCGGGCGACCGCGTCATCATCACCGCCGGCGTACCATTGAGGACACCTGGCGCAACCAACATGCTGCGCATCGCCTTTATCGGTTCGGACGGGCTGAGCAGCGCCTAGGCTTCAGCCGCTCGATGCCGCCGCAAGCGGCGGCTTCTCGTCCCTGCAGCGCTCGACCGGCCCGAACGCGTG
The DNA here is from genome assembly GCA_017644005.1 of Rhizobiaceae bacterium. GTDB lineage: Bacteria > Pseudomonadota > Alphaproteobacteria > Rhizobiales > Rhizobiaceae > RCIO01. Next base: position 264,084 of record JAEPMJ010000005.1, on the reverse strand, counting down.
TCCGGCAATCCGGCTTTCCACGGCAATCGCAGCTGCGTTAAGGTCGACCGCCTGACCCGCAGCCTTTGCGATCGCCGCAGCAACGAGGTCAGGTGCTATCCAGTCCGGCTTATGGCCGAGATTCCGGACCCAGATCAGCTCAGCGTCCGGGATGTCGCGCCCAAGCCCGACCGAGTGAATCTCTTCATAGACCACGGTATCGCTGTCGCCGGAAATCACGATCGCCGGCACGTTGATTTCACCGTAGCGCTTCGCCGCCTGGCTGACATGCGGAAACAGGCTTTTGACGTCGGCGGCGTTTGCGCGGAAGGCAGATGGGCGCAGCACAAGCTCGATGGCCGCATCCTGATTGTAGCGCTCGGGAACCGGATTGGGCGCGAAGACGCAGTCGGTGGCCGCGGCCACCCGCAGCCAGCCCGCCGGCAGGGAGAGCGTTTCGGAGAAAAGGCGGCCGATCACCGGCACCGTCGTCAGATCGTAGTACCAGGAGGTTCCGCCGCCCGGCCATGGATGGCTCGCCGGAGCCACGAACACCAGGCCCAGCGTCCTGCCCGGATGTTCCAGTGCAAAGGTAGCCGCAATGCCACCCCCGAACGAGTGTCCGACGATGATTGCCCGGTCGATACCCAGTTCGTCCATCAGCGCTGCGATCGTGTGCGACTGTGCGCGAGGATTTGCATTGTCCGGCCCGCGTGACGACCACCCGTGCCCTGGACGGTCGAAGAAGAGCATCTCCGCCTTTCCTTCCAGCTCGGTTCGAATCGGCAGCATCTGGTCGAGCAGGTTGCCGCTGGCACCGTGAATAAAGACGATGGGCGGGAGCGTCGGTTTTTCCGCGGGCACATGCACATGGTGCACGCGCGTGTCGCGCACCGTGGCGAAACTACCGACGGGTGGATTGCGCTTCTCGATCAGCCACACACAGAAACGTGTCGTCCCCGCAAGAACGAGCATGAGGCCGGCAATGATGGCGAGAGCGGTAGTAAAAATGTTCATGAAGTCCGGCTGAGTGGGGGATTGAGGAGGCGCTGCTCGGTCAGATGCCCTCGCCAGCGAGCTCTTCGGCTAGGTCGGCAACCTCTTCCTGCGCGCTGCGCAGCATGGGATAGACATCGAGCACTCGCTGGAAGGCCTGCAGCGCCGGTTCTTTCATGTCGTAGGTCTTGAAGATGGCTGCCATACCCGACAAAGCGCCGAAATGGCGCGGCTCCAGCCGCAGCACCTGTTCTATGTCGGCCATCGACTTGGCGTAGGAGCCCATCGTGTAATGCAATGTCGCGCGGCGGTTCCAGCCCTCCGCGAATTCCGGTGCAAGCACCGTTATCTGATCGAGAAAATCGAGGGCGACGTCATAACGCTCTTCCGACATCGCCTTTGCGGACCATTGCATCATCAGATCGATGGTCGCGCTGCCGGAGCGGCTCCACTCCTCGCGAATGAAATTGGCAATGCGTTTCGCGGCCGCTTCGTTGCGCTCGCGTTTCAGCTCTTCGAACAGTTTGTCCAGGCGGGAAAGGTCCTGCGGCGCCGAAACGTCGACCGCATGGGCATTCGCCGGCGGCACCGCCAGCAGCAGAAACGCTATGAAGGAAACGACAATCCGCAGCATCGGCGGGAATCTATGCCCGCCGAGCCAAAGGTCAAATTGAAAATCGCGTGAAGGCGATCAGCCCTGGCGTGCCTTGAAGCGCGGGGCGGTCTTGTTGATGATGTAGATGCGCCCCTTGCGGCGAACCATGCGGTTCTCGCGGTGACGGCTCTTCAGCGCTTTGAGCGAGTTCTTGATCTTCATTGTCTTACTGTCCGTCGCTGCCGGCCAGTGGCCAGACATAAAAACGCGCCCCGAAGGCGCGCCAAGAAATGGATTGCGGGCTCATAGACGACAGTCACGGTCGATGTCAACCGGAAGCAGGCCTCAACCGGCACTAACCCTTCGGTTTGAGCCGGGTGAAATGTCCCATCTTGCGGCCCGGTCGCGCCTCGGCCTTCCCATAGAGATGCAGAACGAGATTAGCTTCCTCAAGCAGCTTTGGCGCCGCAAGCACCTCGTCGCCGACCAGGTTCTCCATTACGCAGTCGCTGTGGCGTCTGGTTACGCCGAGCGGCAGGCCGGCAACGGCGCGGATATGCTGTTCGAACTGCGAGACAGGGCAGGCGGCTTCGGTCCAGTGGCCGGAATTGTGTACACGCGGCGCGATTTCGTTGACGATGAGCGAGCCGTCACCGAGGACGAAGAACTCCACCCCGATGACGCCGACATAATCCAGCGCATTCAGGATAGCCGAGGCCGCCTCGCGCGCCGCATGCGCCGTGGCCGGGCTGATGCGCGCCGGCACGGTGGAGCTTCGCAAGATGCCATCGCGATGCACGTTTTCTGCCGGGTCATAAGCTGAGATTGTACCGTCCCGGCCCCGCGCGGCGATTACCGAGATCTCGCGCTCGAAAGCGACAAAACCCTCAAGGATAAGCGGCACACCGCCCATTTCGGCGAACACGCCCACGATGTCGGCGTCTCCGGCACGGCGGAATACGCGCTGGCCCTTTCCGTCATAGCCGAGACGGCGGGTCTTGAGCACGCCGTCACCGCCGAATTCCTGAAGCGCCGCGGAAAGATCGGCGTCGTTGTCCACGGCCCGGTAGGGCGCGGTCGCCAGCCCGGCACCATTGAGGAAGTCCTTTTCCGCAAGCCGGTCCTGCGCGGCATCGAGTGCGGTCGGCGGCGGGTAGACCGCGACCTTGCCCTCCAGTGCCCGCACCGCATCGACGGGTACATTTTCGAATTCGTAGGTGACGACGTCACAGGCATTCCCGAGCTCACCGAGCGCGGCCCGGTCGTCATAGGCGGCTTCGATGTGGCGATGGCAGGTCGCGGCTGCCGGACAATCGGCATGTGGCTCAAGCACGATCGTGCGATAGCCCAGCCGTGCCGCAGCCATTGCCAGCATACGGCCAAGCTGGCCGCCGCCGACGATACCGATAGTTGCGCCGGCGGGCAGCGTCATACGTCGTCGGATGGTTCGAACGCAACGGACTCCGTCTGCCTGGCCCGCCAATCCGCGAGGCGCACGGCGAGATCGGCATCCGATGTTGCGAGAATGGAGGCGGCGAGCAGCGCTGCATTGACTGCCCCCGCCTTGCCGATCGCCAGTGTTCCGACCGGCACGCCGGCCGGCATCTGAACAATGGAATAGAGCGAATCGACCCCCGAAAGGGCTTTTGATTCCACCGGTACGCCAAGTACAGGCAGTGTCGTCATCGAGGCTGTCATGCCCGGCAGATGTGCAGCCCCGCCGGCGCCTGCGATGATCACCCTGTAGCCGGATTCGCGGGCCCCGCGCGCAAAATCGTAAAGCCTTTGCGGTGTCCGGTGCGCAGAGACGATCAGGCAGTCATGGCTCACGCCAAGGCCGTCCAGCACGTCAGCGGCGTGGTGCATCGTCGCCCAGTCAGATTGGCTGCCCATGATGATTGCCACTTCGGGCGGAGCATCGTTCATGGTTGTCAGGCTCCGTGGAATGTGCCGCCGCTTAACCGAATTCGGCGGCCCTCACAAGCGTGGTTTGAAACGTCAGGCGATGATGTCGGGGATGATTCGGTCTTCCAGCTTGGACAGCTTGTCCTTGACGGCCAGTTTCTTCTTTTTCATGCGCTGGACCTGCAGCGGATCGCAGCCGGTTGCAATCATCGCATTGATGGCACTGTCGAAGTCGGCATGTTCCTGCTTGAGCCGTGCAAATTCGAGACGAATATCCGCCTGTTCCTGATCCGACATGCAGCAATTAACCGTTGATCAACCAAAGGCGCGGCACGGGAAGCGGACCGGTACCGCCCGCCGCGACCGGCGCGAAGCCCATATCACATTTCACGGCTTTACGAAATGCTACCATCCAGCGTTCGACAGCCACGGAGTTTGATGGCACACTGTCATACAGCCGTCACGGGGCCTATTCCGGCGGAACAATCTCCGTGCCTGGCACCAACGAGGAAACAGGAAGGGAGAGCGAGCATGTCACTTGAATCCCACCTTGCGGAATTGAAACGCAAGCATGGCGAAATCGAACAGGAAATCGATGAGGCGATGACCCATCCGTCGGCTTCGGATTCCGAAATCGCCGAACTCAAGCGACGTAAGCTGGCCATCAAGGACGAAATCTTCAAAATGCGGGCTGCGCCGACCAGGCATTAGGTCAACCTCCATACCGGCGGTGCCGAGCGAGGCGCCGCCGTATACCCTGCTGCGACGGGCACGAACGTGTTGGATGCACCGCCCGGCGAAGCGGTTTTGTTTTACCTTTTCCGGGCGAAAGCACCGTAAAGGGCGACCAGCGCCAGCCCAACAGCCGCGACGAAATTCCACCCTGCAAACGACAATCCCAGAAACCGGCCTGCGGCCTCGTTGCACGAAGGCGGGATGACCGTATTGATGGCATCGAGAATGCCGCCTGAACCGCTGGTCTCCGGTGCTGCGACAGCCCCGCAATCCGAGGGACCTTCCCACCAGCCCCATTCGACGCCGGCATGAAATCCGCCGAGATATGCGCCATAGGCCATCAGCGCTCCGCCGGCCAGAAGCAGGCTGCGCGTCAGAACGCCGGGCAGCTTGAGTGCCGCCGACGCAACCGCCAGCGCCATCAGCGGCACACCGAGATAATAGGGCGTGCGCTGCCCCAGGCACAGCTTGCAGGGAATGTAACCGCCAATGTGCTGGAACCCGAGCGCGGTTCCAACCGTGACAGCCATTCCCGCCGCCAGCAGGATCGCGGCAAAGAGCTGTGGCCGGCCGGCGGGTTGAGTAAGTGTCATGGGAACCTCAGAAGACATAACGAACGGCGACGAAACCGCCGATCAGCAGCACCATGAATAGGGTGAAAAGGAGGCCGAGCCGCGCCTCGATGAACTCACGGATCGGCTCGCCGTAGCGGTAGAGCAGGCCGGCGACGAGAAAGAAACGCAGACCCCGCCCGATGATGGAGACGATGATGAAAACGAAAAGGTTGAGCCCGGTCGCACCGGAAAAGATCGTCAGCACCTTGTAGGGAAACGGTGTGATCGCGGCGGCGAGCACGCCCCATCCGCCCCAGCGATTGTACCACGCCGCAAGCTGCTCGAACGAGTGTTCAGCGTTGTAGAACGCCAGAATCGGCTTGCCGATTGTCTCATAGAGCAGCGCTCCGATCGCATATCCGAGCAACGCGCCGACGATCGACGCCACGGTGCAGATGAAAGCATAACGTATCCAGGCACTCCGCTTTGCGAGCACCATCGGAATAAGAAGCACGTCAGGCGGAATCGGGAAAAATGAGCTCTCCGTGAAGGAAACACCTGCAAGCGCGCCTTCCGCATAACGCGTCCGCGCGAGCGACATCGTCCAGTCATAGAGGCGTCGAAGCATTGATCTGGTTCCTGGTGCGGCTGGCCGTTCTGTAGGGGCAACGCTCACCGCTTGCAATGCGGCGTGATGCGCAGAATTGCGCTCAAGTGCTTTACCGCCGACCACCGCTTCCGCTCCCGCCAGACCGATCTGGACGAAAATAGTCGCGGTGGTCACGACGATTAAAGTTTCAACTAATTGTTGATTATTTGACGGTTAGTTCATCGTCCACAGGGACGAATAGCATAATGAATCTTGCCGCAACGTTCACCTATTGGCTTATCGTGGCTCTTTGGCTTGCGGTGCTTGTGACGCTTTGTGCGTCTTATCTGCGCAACCCCAAGGAATTCGGAGCAATGCGGCTCCTTCTGGCTGTGCTGCTGATCGACACGATACGCAACCTGCTGGAGAATGTTTATTTCGGTGTCTATTGGAGTGGCCGTTACGGCATACTTCCTGAATGGACATCGATGCTGGGCGATCCCGTTTACGTCATGTCGATGAAGGGGCTGACTGTCGTCGCCGCTGCCACCGTCCTGTTCGTACTCGCAATCCGGTGGTTGCCCCAGGCCACTCGCGAGTGGAGGGCGGCCGAAGACGAAATTCGACAAAAGGGCGAAGCGCTCAGTCAGGAAGTCGAGGAGCGTCGGCGGCTGTTCGAAAATTCGGTCGACATGATCATCATCGCCGATCACGCAGGCATATTCCGCCGCGTCAGCCCCAGTGTGACCGGGACGCTGGGGTACAGTCCATCTGATCTAACAGGCTGCAGCGCCGCCGACGTGATTTGCGCGGAGGAGATGGATCAGGCGCGGCGTGCACTCCGCCATCTCCGGAAAACCGGACACATCCGCAATTTCGAGTGCCAGTGTCGCCACAGGGACGGCAGGCTGGTTCCGATCAACTGGTCCGGCGTTTGGTCGAAAGACGAGCAGCGCTTCTATTTCATCGGCCGCGACATGGCGGAACAGATCGCCGCGGAAGAACGGCTGAAGCATCTTGCACTAAACGATCCGCTGACCGGAATGGGGAATCGCTCGCGGCTCCACGAGGATCTGGGACATCTGCTCGACCGCGGCGGCACCGCCGCTATCGCCATGCTCGACCTCGATGGTTTCAAGGACATCAACGATACGCTGGGCCATTCGATCGGCGATCTGCTGTTGCAGGCCGTAGCCGAGCGGATGATCGAAACGGCGGCCAACGCCAGCTGTTACAGGCTCGGCGGCGACGAGTTTGTCCTCGTGCTGGCTGATTGTGGCGACCCGCTCGAGATCGGAGAAATTGTTGACCACTTGCTGAACCGGCTTGCGGAGCGGTTCAGCATTGGCGGCCACAATCTGGTTGTAACCGCAAGCGCCGGCATCGCAATTGCGCCGACGGATGGCGCAAGTGTCGACGAACTCGTTTCCAGCGCCGACCTCGCCCTTTACGATGCGAAGGGCAGCGGAGGCAGGACCAGCCGTCTCTTCATCCCACAGCTGCGAGCAAGTGCGGAAGCCCGGCGCAACCTGGACGCCGAATTGCGCCAAGCTGTTTCGCAGAACGAGTTTGAACTCTTCTTCCAGCCGCAGATCAGGTCTGCCGACGGCGCGGTTGTGGGTGCCGAGGCGCTGCTGAGATGGCGACATCCGCGACGTGGTCTGCTGGCGCCTGGTGCGTTTATTGATGCGCTCGCCGACAGCTCCAGCGCTCCCGAGCTCGGCCGTTGGATACTGACGACGGCCTGCCAGGCGGCAGCGAGCTGGCGCACGCATGATGGGTCAGGACCGACTGTTGCGGTGAATCTGTTTCCGGCACAGTTTGGTGCAAACTCACTGCTTGGAGACGTTGACGACGCGCTGGCACAGAGCGGCTTGCCTGCGTCCGGCCTGGAGCTCGAAATCACTGAAAACATCGCTCTCGATCGCAATGAGACGGTTCTCGAGCCCCTGGTGCAGCTGCGCGCCAGAGGCGTTGGAATTGCGTTCGACGATTTCGGTACGGGTTATGCTTCGCTCAGCTGCCTCACTCGCTATCCGCTGACGCGCATCAAAATCGACCGCAGCTTCCTCGCAAATATGGCCGACTCCCGAGATTCGGAAGGTACGGCTATTGTCAGGTCGATTATCGCGATGGCGGGCAATTTGGGACTGGACGTGACCGCCGAGGGCGTGGAAACCGCAGCGCAGGCTACCTTTCTGCGGGATGAGGGGTGCCACGATCTGCAGGGTTATGCGTTCGCGAAACCCATGCCGGCAGAGAGCTTTCGCCGCTTTCTGTTCGATTGGCGGGCAGCCAACGATCAGGTGTCGACGGCCTCGGCTCTGCGCACCGCGTGAACGCAATTGACAGCCGCAGCTTATTGACGCGGCGTCCCTTCTCCCTATAGTCCGCAGCCGTTCGGCGAAGCTTCCTGCTTCGTCGTGCCCCTGTGGCGGAATTGGTAGACGCGCTCGACTCAAAAAACACCCTCCTTGCTACGAACTTGCACGCCCTTACCCCTCCTTTGTCGTCCAGATCGCGGGACACTAACAACCCTCACCGAATGCCCTCCCTACGAACACTCCGTCGGATGACTTCCTCATGTGGACAGCAGGAGCCACATGGAAAAGACAGCTCGACAGGGCCACAAATGGGCATCAATGATGTGAGGAATGGTGCCCCCTGCCGGGATCGAACCAGCACTCCCTAGGGAACCGCATTTTGAGTGCGGCGCGTCTACCAATTCCGCCAAGGGGGCACAAAAGGCCGTATAGAAGGGCGGGTACTATGTCGTCAACAGAATGGGAAGCCCGAGAAGCTGCTCGGATCAAGAAACTGGAGCAACGAGACAGAGAGATACGACAGGCCATCTTCCGCCTGGAACTGGCCATGGGGCCAAACGCTTGGGTTATGCTCCAGTTGGCTATCCTCGCTGTGATCATGCTGGCCTTGTTTGGGCTGACCTCACTCATCAGCTAAGAGCCACAAAGAGCCACATGTGGCCTTGCTAACTCATTGAAATTGCTTAATGTGGCTCGCAATTCTGGTAGGCTCAAAATCGAGTTCCGCAAGGAGTGCTGGTTCGAGCCCGGCCAGGGGCACCACGCATCGCCCCGATGGGCATATGCGTGGCGCACGCGCAAAGGACTGTTTCGACGCATATGCTCAAGCGGCGTGACACCTATTCCGAACTCTATCGAGACTTCCGCTGGGAGATTCCGGACCGGTTCAACATCGGCGTAGCCGCCTCCGACCGTTGGGCGAAGCAAGACCCGGAGCGCGTAGCAATCATCGCCGGTCGCGTTGAAGGCGAAGCGGCTGAGCTGACATTCGGCGAACTTGCGGCGCGCTCCAACGCCCTGGCCAATGCTCTCACCGGTTTCGGCATTTGCCCCGGCGATCGGGTAGCACTGCTTCTGCCCCAGGGGTTTGCGACCGCGATCGCGCATGTCGCGATCTACAAGATCGGCGCCATCGCCGTTCCGCTCGCGCTGCTTTTTGGCGCCGAAGCGCTTGAATACCGTCTGCACACAGCTGGCGTCAGCGCAGTGGTGACCAATGCCGGGGGCGCGGATCGCATTGCCGGCATCCGAGAGCGATTGCCGCAGCTCGCGACAGTTATTTCGGTCGACGGCGGTTCTTCCGGCGTCGAGGACTTCGACCGGCTCATCGCCGATCATGACGGGATCTTTGCCGCGCGCGACACCGGACCCGACGACCCGGCTCTCATGATCTTCACATCCGGCACCACTGGCCCGCCAAAGGGCGCGCTGCACGGCCACCGGGTGCTGCTCGGCCATCTGCCGGGCGTCCAATACCATCACGAATTCTTCCCACAGCCCGGCGACCGCTCGTGGACGCCGGCCGACTGGGCCTGGGCCGGCGGATTGCTCAACATATTGCTGCCCAGCCTCTATTTCGGCGTCACCGTGGTGGCGAGCCCGGCTGAAAAGTTCGACCCGGAAGCGGCTCTGGCGCTGGCCGAGCGCTTCAAGGTGCGCAATGCATTCATCCCGCCGACAGCACTGCGCATGCTGAAATCCGTTGGCGACATAAGAAACCGCTACAATCTTTCTTTCCGCACCGTGGCTTCGGGAGGAGAGTCGCTCGGACGCGAAACCTATGAATGGGGCGAGGCCGAGCTTGGGCTCACCATCAACGAGTTTTACGGCCAGACCGAATGCAACATCGTGCTTTCATCATGCGCGGCCCTTGGCGTGACTCGTGCAGGCGCAATCGGCTTGCCGGTACCGGGCCATCGCGTCGCGGTGATCGATGCCGACGGTCAACCGGCGAAGCAGGGCGACACCGGTCAGATTGCCGTCAAACGGCCCGATCCGGTCATGTTCCTTGAATACTGGCAGAACCCTGAAGCGACGGAAAAGAAATTCATCGGCGACTGGATGACCACGGGCGATCAGGGCATCGTCGATGAAGACGGATACATTCATTTCTTCGGCCGCGATGATGACGTGATCACTTCGGCGGGATACCGCATCGGCCCCGGCGAGATAGAAGACTGCCTGACCGGCCATCCCGCAATCGCGCTGGCAGCCGCGGTCGGAAAACCCGATGCGCTGCGCACCGAGATCGTCAAGGCCTATGTGGTGCTGAAATCGGGACACGCGCCGGACGATACCCTCGCCGCCGAAATCCGCGACTGGGTGAAGACCCGGCTTTCCGCACACGAATATCCGCGTGAGATAGAATTTGTGGAATCGATGCCGCTGACCACGACCGGCAAAGTCATCCGCCGCATCTTCCGTGATCGCGCAAAGGAAGAAGCCGCGGCTGATACAGCTACATAGCCTCGCGGATCAGCTTGCTGCGGAAAAGCACCCGGTAGAGGTCTGGTATTTCGACATCCGACGACAGCCGCGCCGATTTGGCGCGATAACCCTCAAACACGGCCTTGATGCGACGGTAAAGCCGCCGGTCGAGTGCGATCATGCCGTTCTCGGTATCGTGAATGAAAGAGCGGTGGTTGAGATTGACCGACGAGATAGATACGAATTCGCGGTCGATCATCATCAGCTTGGCGTGCAGCAGCAGGTCGGGAACCCTGTATTCGTAGAGCGCGATACGGTCGGCATATTTTTCCACGAAAAGCTCGTTGAGCGCCGTCAGCACCTTGCCGCCGAGATCGCCCTTGAGATCGATGCGCCCAATGACGGTGATCCGCACACCCCGCTCCAGCGCGCGGTCAAGAGCAGCGGCGATCAGCGGAGTCGGATTGAGATAGGGATTGACGAGTTCGATGGTATTTCGCGCAGCATCGATGAGTTCGACATAGGACCGTTCAAGCGCCCTGCCATCCGCATACGGCACCGAAAGAAAATGGCGCGCCCGCTGCCTCGTTCCACCCGAATAGCCTTCTACCGAAATGCTGTAGGGACGCACCATCGTCGTATCGGCGTCGCGGTGCCATAGTGTGGAAAGCTGCGCCATCAGGCGGCGCACCGTGACATCGTCGCGGTAGGCGACCTCGAAGTCATTGTAGTTCGCGTAATAATGCAGGCTGAGCGAGGACTCCTCGCTGCTGTGCTGGTAGAGCCCCTCGAAACCGGTCAGATCGACCGGCGCGTCGAACAGAAAACCGTCATGGATGTTGCGTCCGCCGATGATCGCGGCCGACCGCCCGGGCTCCGTCGACAGCGCGCCGAGCATCTTGACGTGATGCGTGCGCAAAAGACGGTAGATCTGCTGCTCCGCTGCTGACCCGGCGGGAGGTGTCCATGCGAATTCCTGCAGCCGCACATTGGGGTAGTCGGCGGCAAGCTTGTAAAGCAGCGCCTTGTCTTTCTCGCGCTGCAGAATGTCAGTGACCATGACGCGGATTTTGGTGCCGCGCGCGGCATGCCAGCGCAGCAGCCGCTCGATTACCCGGCCCGAGAAATCGGCCTTGATGTCGAGATATGACACATAGATCAGCGAAAGTTGCGGCGCGCGGGAAAAGTTGAGCGGCCATTCGGGATTGGCTTCCTCATAGGCGCGCGCCGGCAGTGGCCGGCCGAGCAGCGCCTTGACTTTGGCATTGAAGCCGGCGCGTTCGTCATCGAGCAATACCGGTCGCCCGGCCGGCATGGCACAGGTCTGCGAAAGCCAGCGGCTTTTGAAGAAGGCTCTCTGAAGCGCGCTCAGACGCCCCTGCTCTGGTGCGCCGCACACTTCGTAACGGCTGTCGAATGCGGCCAGGTCGGGATCCGCCGTCTCTTCACGCAGCAGAGCGAGCGGGGCGGCATAGGTACCGGCTTGCGTCTCATAGACGAAATCGCAGCGTGTCAGCGCTGCATCGGGTTCCAGCACCGTGCCGCGTTCGCCGCCGCCCACCGGTACGGCAATCAGCGATCCTGCAACAAAATCGCGTGCGCGGCCGGCTGCGCGCAACGCCAAGGCGCCGTCGCACCTGCCGGTCAGGCTGCCCGGCATGTTGTCGACAGCATTCACCTCGATAAGAACCTTTCTTGCCTGCAGGCCGGAAAAGAAGAAGGTCTTTTGCCCTGTTAGTCTGCTGCCTTTTCCGAGGTAGATCACATTACGCGACGTACGCCACGGACGCGTGAAATAGCGAACCGGTGCCTGTGCGCCGGCGGTAGTCGCAATCGGCTCAAGCGGATCGCCAACGGCGGATGCGGCCTCACGAACCGCACGGTAGTCGGCCTGGAAGTCATGGCTTCCGATATCGAGATAGGACCTGCCGTGCGGGCCAATGCCATTGGCCTCGTTCATGTGTGACAGGCGGTTGGCGGCAAGCAGGGCGGCGAAACGCCGTTCGTATTCGCTGTCGATGGCATCCGGCGCACGCGGCGAGCCTGACGGCACCGGAACGGCAGCCCCCTCGGCATATCCGCTCCCTGATGGCACAGGCGTCAGGCAGTCGAAGCTGCCGGGATCGTCCGCGCAGGACACAAGCACGTCGAGCCGCGTGCCGCAGGCCCCTAGCAGCAGAAGCGCCACCAGCAACACTCCGAAATGCGCTCCCGCACCTGCCTTGCACGGCCGAACGGCACGCCTCGTTTTCCTGCTACGCGTAACTGAACTCATCCCCGGCCGGCCGCCTTGGCTTCCCGCGCTCAATCGCAAACCGCGAAAACTACCCCATCCGAACAGGCAGTGCCAAGCGGCTGCCCGGCAGGTCAGAGAAACAGACCCCTCTCACGATCCACCACTTCGGAGATAAAGCTCGACACTGCCTGGATGCGGCGCATGGGTCGCACCGACTCGTGATAGACGAGCCAGTAGGCACGGCGAATGGGCGCAACCGCGTCCATTGGCACAAGCTCAGGCAACGAGCGGGCGATAAACGTGTGCAGAATACCTATACCGGCGCCCGACCGCACCGCCTCGACCTGCCCGAGCGCAGACGATATTGCGTAGTTTGTCTCCCATCCGCGCCAGAATTCGGCGGCATAGTCGAGCGACTGATTGATGATGAGGTCGGGCACGTAGCCAATCAACCTGTGACCCGCGAGCGCCTCGGCTGTCTCAGGCCGCCCGAACCGCGCCAGATAGTCCTTGGAAGCGTATAGGCCGAGGGAATAGTCGACGAGCTTGCCCGCCACCAGCCGCCCCTCGGCAGGACGCTCGACGGTGATTGCGATATCGGCCTCGCGCCGCGACAGCGAAAACGAACGCGGAACCGGCACGAGCTGGATCGTGAGGTCGCGGTGCCGCGCCGTCAGTTCGCCGAGCCGGGAGGCCAGAAATGCCACCCCGAACCCGTCTGGCGCACCGATGCGAACGGGCCCTGCAATCTCGTCGCCCTCGCTGGCGAGGTCGGCGCGCACGGCGATCATTTCGGTCTCCATGCGCTCCGCCACCGGCAGAAAGCGCTGGCCGGCAGGCGTCATTTCGGTGCCCGTTGTCAGCCGCTGAAACAGCTTGGCGCCCAACGCTTCTTCAAGCGCCGCAATGCGCCTGGACACCGTTGCATGGTTGAGGCCGAGCCTGCGCGCTGCGCCAAGTATCTGCCCGGCGCGGGCGACCGCGAGAAAAACCCGCACATCATCCCAGTTCATCGCCACCTCCCGATTTGACTTCATTGCTCTGGCGTTTGCAGGAAATCATGCACATAAACGATCGTACATCAATTTTTGCACATCTGCTGATTTTACGCTCGCGTTGCATTCGCCTGGGCGAAGGCGTTCAATGCAGCCAACGGAACAAGGGAGCTAGACCATGATCGAAGTTGGTCATTTCATCGGCGGCAAGCGCGTGCCGGGCAAAAGCGGCCGCACTGCCGACATCATGCAGCCCATGGACGGCTCGGTGCGCGGCAAGGTAGCGCTGGCCTCGGCCGCCGAATTGCGCGAAGCAGTCGAAAACGCCAAGGCCGCTCAGCCCGCTTGGGCGGCGACCAATCCGCAGCGCCGTGTCCGCGTGCTGATGAAGTTCCTCGAACTCGTACACGCCGAATATGACGAGCTGGCCGATGCGCTCGCACGTGAACACGGCAAGACGATCCCCGACGCCAAGGGCGATATTCAGCGCGGCCTCGAGGTCGTCGAGGTCTGCATCGGCGCGCCGCACATGATGAAGGGCGAATATACCGAGGGTGCCGGCCCCGGCATCGATGTCTATTCCATGCGCCAGCCGCTTGGCGTTGTCGCAGGCATCACGCCGTTCAACTTCCCGGCCATGATCCCGCTGTGGAAGATTGCGCCGGCGCTTGCAGCCGGCAACGCCATGGTGCTGAAGCCGTCGGAGCGCGACCCCTCCGTGCCGATGCGCATCGCCGAGCTTTTTGTCGAAGCGGGCCTGCCGGCCGGTGTGCTCAACGTCGTCAATGGCGATAAGGAATCGGTGGACGCAATTCTTGATGATCCCGACATCAAGGCCGTGGGTTTTGTCGGCTCCACGCCGATCGCGCAGTACATCTATTCCCGCGCCACCGCCAACGGCAAGCGCGCCCAGTGTTTCGGCGGTGCCAAGAACCACATGATCATCATGCCCGACGCCGACATGGACCAGACGGTCGATGCCCTGATCGGTGCTGGTTACGGCTCCGCCGGCGAGCGCTGCATGGCGGTATCGGTGGCGGTGCCGGTCGGCAGGGAAACGGCCGATCGCCTGGTCGAGAAGCTTATCCCGCGGGTTGAAAGCCTGAAGGTCGGCCCGTCGACGGATGCCGGTGCCGATTTCGGCCCGCTCGTTACCGCCGAAGCACTTCAGCGGGTTAAGGGTTATGTCGATCTTGGCGTCAAGGAAGGCGCAAAGCTTGTGGTCGACGGTCGCGACTTCTCCATGCAGGGCTACGAAAACGGCTATTACATGGGCGGCTGCCTGTTCGACGAGGTAAAGCCGGACATGCGTATCTACAAGGAAGAGATTTTCGGCCCGGTTCTGTCGGTCGTGCGTGCCGCCAATTACGAGGAGGCCATCCGCCTCCCCAACGAGCACGAATACGGCAATGGCGTCGCGATATTCACCCGCGACGGTGATGCGGCCCGCGACTTTGCAGCACGCGTCGATGTCGGCATGGTCGGCGTCAACGTGCCAATTCCGGTGCCGATCGCATACTACACCTTTGGCGGCTGGAAAGGTTCGCACTTCGGCGATCTCAACCAGCATGGCGCAGACGCGTTCCGCTTCTACACCAAGACGAAGACGATCACCTCGCGCTGGCCGTCGGGCATCAAGGACGGCGCCGAGTTCGTCATCCCGACGATGAACTAGCCACGGGCAAAATTATAGAAGAAAGGCCGGTCCATTGCCGGCCTTTCTTCTGCGTACCACGCGGCGCTATTCAGAATGTGATCGCGATTGAACTCACGGCTGGCCAGCGCCTCTTGCCCCGCGCACACCTGCGCACCACATTCAGAATTACAGGGAGTTCGCACGTTGCGACCTCCGATTGGACAGACCGGAACGGAAAGGAACGGCGCGATGATGACGTCGGAACCGGCCTGTTTTGTTCCGGCGGACTGAACGCCAACGCGTATCTCCTTCGTCGGAACGGACGGGAAAGGAGGTGCGCCATGTTACGCACTAAAACGCTTCGCAATTCGGGCGCATTGTTTGGCGCCGTATTGCTCCTGATTCCCCAAGTGACGGCGGTATCTGCCCAGCCCGCGGCTTGCGGGCCTCGCCCCGACGTATTGGCCTGGCTCGAAGCAACCCATGCCGAGCAGCCGGTGTCCTACGGTGTCGTCGGCAACAGCCATGTGCTTGAAATCCATGCTTCGGAATCCGGAAACTGGACCGCGCTGGTTACCAGTGCGATTGGCGTTAGCTGCATCGTCGCGGCTGGGCATTCGTGGACATCGCTGACGCCACCGCCGTCAGGCGCCGACGCGCAGGATACTGCCGATCGCAACTGACGGGCAGGTTCCGGTGACGCCAGGTCGGATCAGCGCTCAGCCGCGTTCTGCCGACAGGGCATTTGCCCGCAGCAGATCCATCAGTTGCGCCATCGCTTCCTCGGCACCGTCGCAATCGCCCTCGGTGACCGACTTGATGACCGCAAGATGGCCGTTGGCAGCCTCCGCGAGACCGGTATCGGCCTGGTACCGGAACCAGAACCGCCTACTATGCGTTTGAAGCGGCGCCGCCAGCCGCGCTGCGAACGCATTCTCCGCAGCTTTGGCCATTGCGTTGTCGAGCGATTTATCGGCTTCGAGAAAGGCGATCACATTGCCGGTTATGACCGCTTTCTGCATCATCAGTGCCGCGTCCCGGAAGTGCCTCGCCGCCTCGAGCGTGACAAAACGCGCAGCCGACCGTGCCAGTACCAGCTCGGCGCCGCGCCTTGCGTCCACCACCTTCACCCAGTCGCTGGCATGCAGTGGCGCGACGGCCAGCCCTGCGCGCGGCCGGACATCGAGAAGGCCCTCCCAGGCCAGCCGCTGAATTGCCTCGCGCACCGGCGTACGCCCGAGGCCCAGCCGTGCAATCAGCGAACCTTCTGTCGCCACGGAGCCTGGCGGCAGCTCGAGAGTGACAATCATGCGCTCCAGTGCCCTGTATGCGCGAGCTGACGCCGGCTCCTCGCGCGCAGGCACCGCAACTGCTTCTGTGTTCATTCACCGCTCCTGATGTACAACAAATATATCAGATCGGAATCTCGTTGACAAAGATCGCTGCTGATTGATATATCAGATGCATATCAATTATGGAGGCACATATGTGGACCGGCGTTCTCCCGGCTGTCACGACCAAATTCACCGCTGACGACCGGCTCGACCACACTGAGATGGAACGCTGCTTCGGGCTGATGATGGATGCCGGCTGCGATGGGCTCATAGTCTGCGGTTCGCTCGGCGAAGGGCCGATGTTGTCCACGGAGGAAAAGCTCGGGGTGCTGCAGAGCGCACGCAATGCGGCAAGCGGCAAGCCCGTGCTTCTGACAGTTAACGAAGCCGCCACCCGCGACGGCGCGGAGCTCGCAAAAAGGGCGGCCAAGGCCGGGGCTGACGGTCTCATGGTTGTGCCCAGCCCGATCTACCACACCAATCCCAAGGAGACGGTTGCGACGCTCAAGGCCGTGGCAGCGGCTGGCGGACTGCCGGTCATGATCTATTCCAACCGCGTGGCATACCGTGTCGACGTCACAGTGGATGTGATGGCGGAGTTGGCGGACGATCCGCTTTTTGTCGCTGTGAAGGAATCCTGCGACGACATCCGCCGCACCACGGAGATCATCAATGCGTTCGGCGATCGCTTCAGCGTGCTGACGGGCGTCGACAATCTCGCCTATGAGGCGCTGTCCGTTGGCGCTGTCGGATGGGTCGCCGGCCTGGTCTGCGCCTTCCCGGCGGAAACCGTGGCGATTTCTAAGCTCATCCAGGCCGGACGCAATGCCGAGGCGCTGGCAATCTACCGCTGGTTCCGCCCGCTCCTCGATCTCGACGTTTCGACATATCTTGTCCAGAATATCAAGCTGGCCGAAATTCTGGCCCTCGACTCGAACGACCGGGTGCGCATGCCACGCATGCCGCTGGAGGGCGAACGGAGAAAGGCAGCGGAGAAAACGATTCGCGACGCTATGGCAAACCGGCCGGAATTGCCGACCCTGTAGGAGCATGAGCGACCTGACCCGCGATGGTGCGTATGGCTGAGGCCTCGGCGGCAAGAGACATCACAATCATCGGTGCCGGCATTGTCGGCATCTGCATTGCGGCGCGCCTTGCCGAGGCAGGCGTCAGGGTAACGGTCATCGACCGTACCGGCATTTGCGCCGAAACAAGCTCCGGCAACGCCGCGGCATTGGCTTTTTCGGAAGTTCTTCCGCTTGCACACAAGGGCATGATCGCAAAGGTGCCGCGCTGGTTGCTCGACCCGCTCGGACCGCTCGCGATACCGCCAACATACCTTCCGTCTCTGGCGGGATGGCTTTACCGCTTCTGGCGCGCCGGCAGCGCGGCAGAGTTCAACCAGGCTGTCTCCGCGCAGACCGCGATGATGAACCTCGCGCGTGCCGAATGGATGGACCTGATGCACGCCTCCGGAACTCGGCATATGCTGCGCGAGGATGGCTGCCTTGAGCTCTACGAAAGTGCGGCCGAACACGAAGCATCCCGGTCCGGCTGGCAGGAGCGCGAACGCGCCGGCATCGAAATCCACCATCTCGCCGGAGAGGAAATCGCTCAGTATCAGCCGGGGCTTTCATCGCGCTTCGTGCGCGCCGTCTTTGTTCCGGGATGGAACAATGTTGCGGATCCGGCCGAACTTGGGCGCGCTATCTGGCGCCACGCGGAGAGCCAGGGCGCCCAGTGGATGCAGGACCGGGTCGTTGCCGTTGCCCATGAGAACGGACAACAGCGCCTGCGGCTCGAAAGTGGCGCCGAACATATCGCGTCCGGGCTCGTCATCGCGGCCGGCGCCTGGTCGCACAGGCTGGCAGCCATGCTGGGCGACCAGATCCCGCTGGAGGCGGAGCGCGGCTATAACACCACGCTTCCGCCCGATGCGTTCGATCTGCGCCGCCAGATCTCGTTCCCCGCGCACGGTTTCGTTGTCTCGCCGCTTGCCACAGGCATCAGGGTGGGGGGTGCCGTCGAGTTCGGCGGGCTGGAGCGTCCGCCCAACTTTGCCCGCTCGAAGGCGATGCTGCGCAAGGCCGCGGACTTTCTGCCCGGGCTGAAAACCGACGGCGGCAGGGAATGGATGGGCCATCGCCCATCGCTGCCCGACTCACTGCCGGTAATCGATGCGTCGTCCAAACCCGGCATCTGGTATGCTTTTGGCCACGGTCACCTCGGCCTGACCCAGGCTGCAGCGACCGGACGCTTGATTTGCGACCTGGTTCTGGGGCAGAAGCCGCCGGTACCGCTGGCACCCTTTTCCGCCAGCCGGTTTTGAGGGGTAAGATGGCACGTCACTCCTTCTTCTGCATCGACGGCCACACTTGCGGAAATCCGGTTCGTCTTGTCGCGGGCGGCGGCCCGCTGCTCGACGGCGCGACGATGATGGAACGCCGTGCCCATTTCCTGAAGGAGTTCGACTGGATTAGAACCGGTCTTATGTTCGAGCCGCGAGGCCACGACGTCATGTCGGGCTCGATCCTCTACCCGCCGACGCGAGAGGATTGCGACATCGCGATCCTGTTCATCGAAACATCCGGCTGCCTGCCCATGTGCGGGCACGGGACCATCGGCACCGTCACCTTCGCCGTTGAGCATGGTCTGGTGCCGCCGCGCGAGCCCGGAGTGCTGCGGCTCGAAACACCGGCCGGAATGGTGCTCGCGCGCTACCGGCAGGAGGGCGAATACGTCGAAGAGGTGACGCTGACCAACGTCCCCTCCTTCCTGCACTCCGAGGGCCTTGACGTCGACTGTCCCGATCTCGGCCCGCTCAAGGTGGATGTCGCCTATGGCGGCAATTTCTACGCCATCGTCGAAAGCCAGGAAAATTTCCGCGACATGGCCGACCACACGGCGGCCGAGTTGATCGCCTGGAGCCCTGTCATGCGTCAGCGGCTCAACGAGGCCTATGCGATCGCGCATCCGGAAAACCCCGCAATCAAAGGCGTCTCGCATATTCTGTGGACCGGCGCTCCGAAAACCGAAGGGGCCGACGCGCGCAACGCCGTCTTTTACGGCGAAAAAGCCATCGACCGTTCGCCGTGCGGAACCGGCACCTCGGCGCGCATGGCACAGCTTCACGCCAAGGGCCGGCTGAAAGTTGGGGCCTCCTTCACGCACGAATCCATCATCGGCTCGCAGTTCAGGGGCGAAATAGAAGGGCTTGCGAAGGTCGCCGGCACGAACGCAATCATCCCCTCCATCTCCGGATGGGCGCGCATGACCGGGTTGAACACGATTTTCATCGACGACCGTGATCCCTTTGCTTGCGGATTTACTGTCAAATGAACCAGCGGAATGCCGGAGAACGACGGATTCCAACCAATCCGTTTCCTGCAAAAAAACACCTTCCGGCCGGAAGTTTACGCAAGAAATTTGTGCGGCCAACCCGAACTAACCGACAAGGGGCAATGACATTGCGCCAAGCTGGTGGTAGCGTCCCGCGACCCGGCGAAGCCACCGGGCCTCCGGCGCGCGTTGACTTCGCGCCTGACAGACGAAAGTCTGGACCAAGGGGAACCAACAAAAACGGGGCACGCCAGCCGGCGCAGCATCCGGGAGTTCAATGATGGAATATTTTGTGCAGCAGCTGATCAACGGGCTGACGCTGGGGTCGATCTACGGCCTCATCGCGATCGGCTATACGATGGTCTACGGCATCATCGGCATGATCAACTTCGCCCATGGCGACATCTTCATGATCGGCTCGTTCATCGCGCTGACGACCTTCCTGATCCTCACCACAGTTTTCGGCTTCGTCTTCCTGCCGGTTGTGCTGCTCATCGTGTTGATCGTGGCGATGCTGTTCACATCCGCCTGGGGCTGGACGGTCGAGCGGCTGGCTTACCGGCCACTGCGCGGATCGTTCCGGCTGGCGCCGCTGATCACCGCAATCGGCATGTCGATCGTGCTGCAGAATTTCGTACAGGTCTCACAGGGCGCCCGCGTCAAGCCACTGCCCCCGCAGATCCAGGGCGGCGTCACGATCATGGAAGGGGTTACCGAGAATGGACCGATCGTCGTGCAGTTGTCCTACATGCAGATGATCATCATCGTCACGACCCTGCTTTTGATGGTCGGGTTCACATTGCTGATCGCGCGCACGCCTCTCGGCCGCGCCCAGCGCGCCTGTGAGCAGGACCGCAAGATGGCCGCGCTGCTGGGCGTCAACGTCGACCGCACCATCTCACTGACCTTCGTCATGGGCGCCGCGCTCGCTTCGGTGGCCGGCCTCATGTTCCTGCTGCTTTACGGCGTTATCGATTTCTATATTGGCTTCCTGGCCGGCGTTAAGGCGTTCACCGCCGCTGTGCTCGGCGGCATCGGCTCCCTGCCCGGAGCCATGCTCGGCGGCCTCGCCATTGGCCTGATCGAAGTTTTCTGGTCCGGTTATTTCACGGTCGAATACAAGGACGTCGCAGCATTCTCGATCCTGGCGATCGTGCTGATCTTCCTGCCGTCCGGCCTTCTTGGCAAACCCGAAGTGGAGAAGGTCTGATGGCGGCGATGCAAGCAAACGGCGGCGGCGCCGCCAAAAACAACATGTTCGTGGATTCGCTGAAGGATTCGGCGACGGCGGCATTTCTTGTCGCGGTACTGGGCTTCTTCTTCCTGCCCCTTAAGACCGACATCGCCTCAGGCGGACTTGCGATCACCTATCGCTGGCCGCTCTGGATTTCGGCCATCCTGATCGTTTTCGGCGGACGGCTGCTACTCAATCTGTTTGTCTTCAAGGCCAAGACCCCCGCAACGCAGATTATCGGCGACAAGCTTGCCGGTTCGTCTGCACGGCTGCCGGGGCTGGGGCGGTACCTGGGCATTGCGCTCTTCGGATTTGCAGTGATCCTGCCCTTCTTCTTTACCACCTTCTTTCCCGGCCAGCAGCGTCAGTATATCGACCTGGCCATCCTGATCATGACCTACATCATGCTCGGCTGGGGACTGAACATCGTGGTTGGCCTCGCTGGCCTTCTCGATCTCGGTTATGTCGCCTTCTACGCCGTCGGCGCCTATTCCTTTGCGCTGCTGGCTGAATATTTCGACCTCGGCTTCTGGATGGCTTTGCCGCTCGCCGGTATCCTTGCCGCATTCTGGGGCATCATTCTTGGTTTTCCGGTACTTCGGCTGCGCGGGGACTACCTGGCGATCGTCACACTCGCCTTCGGTGAGATCATCCGCGTCGTGCTTCTGAACTGGTACGAGTTCACAAACGGTCCAGACGGCATTTCCGGCATTCCCAAACCAACTCTGTTCGGCCTGGAGTTCACCCGGGGCGAAGGCGGTTTCGCCGATTTCTTCGGCCTCGAATATTCGACGATCCACCGCTTCATATTCCTCTACTACATCATCTTCATCCTGGCGCTGATCACCAACTTCGTGACGATGCGCCTCAGGAAACTGCCGGTCGGACGCGCATGGGAAGCACTGCGCGAAGATGAAATCGCCTGCCGCTCGCTCGGCATCAACACCACCAACACGAAGCTCACGGCCTTCGCTATCGGCGCAATGTTCGGCGGATTTGCGGGCTCCTTTTTCGCCACACGGCAGGGCTTCATCTCGCCCGAGAGCTTCACCTTCCTGGAATCGGCGATCATCCTCGCCATCGTGGTGCTTGGCGGCCTCGGCTCGCAGATCGGCGTCGTCATCGCTTCCGTGGTGATGATCGGCGGCATCGAGATGCTGCGTAACATCGGATTCCTGTCACAGATATTCGGACCTGACTTCGACCCGGTTCAGTACCGCATGCTGATCTTCGGCCTCGCCATGGTCGGCATCATGGTCTGGAAGCCGCGCGGGCTGATAACGACAAGAGTGCCCTCCGCCGTATTGAAGGAACGCAAGAAGATTGGGGCCGATATGGTCGCGCAAGGGGAGGGCCACTAATGAACGCCGCCCTCAAACAACCATCGGCATCCATCAATGACAGGTGGGATGCCGACCCGATCCTGACGGTTGAACACCTCACCATGCGCTTTGGCGGTCTGGTCGCGATCGACGACTTGTCGTTCAAGGTCGGACGCGGCGACATCACCGCGCTGATCGGCCCGAACGGCGCAGGCAAGACCACCGTGTTCAACTGCGTCACCGGCTTTTATAAGCCGACCGAAGGTCGAATTGTCATGCGCCATGGGCTCGGCGGCCAGCAGGAGGCCGTGGACACGGTGACCGCAAGCGGCCGGCGCTGGCACATCAGTGACGACCACTCGGTCTTCCTTTTGGAGCGCATGCCCGACTTCGAGATTTCGAAGAAGGCACGTGTGGCACGCACCTTCCAGAATATCCGCTTGTTTGGCGGCATGACCGTACTGGAAAATCTTCTTGTCGCTCAGCACAATCCGCTGATGATCGCGTCCGGCATGACGATCGGCGGCGTGCTCGGCCTGCCGAGTTACCGCAAGGCGGAACAGGAGGCGATCGACAAGGCCGTCTACTGGCTGGAGCACACGCACCTGATCGATCGCGCCGACGACGCTGCAGGCGACCTGCCCTACGGTGCGCAACGGCGACTGGAGATTGCGCGCGCCATGTGCACCGGGCCACATCTGCTATGCCTCGACGAACCCGCGGCAGGTCTTAACCCGCGGGAATCCACCGAGCTCAACGAACTGCTGCAGTTCATTCGCGAAACCGGAACGTCGGTCTTGCTGATCGAGCATGACATGGGTGTGGTCATGGAAATCTCCGATCACATCGTCGTCCTCGACTATGGCGTGAAGATCTCCGACGGCGGCGCTGATTTCGTGAAGAGGGACCCGCGCGTCATTGCCGCCTATCTCGGCGTGGACGACGAAGAAGAGATCGACGTTCCCGAGATCAAGGCCGATGTCGAGGAAATAGAGAAGCCGGCGCGCAAACCGCGCAAGGCGCCGGCCAGGGCAAAAGCGGCAGCCAAGCCTGCGGCGAAATCGGCTCCAGCCAGATCGGCCGCCAAATCCACCCCGGCGAAAAAGACGGCCGCCAAGAAGGCAACGGCTCCCAAGAAGCCCGCGAGCGAGATCAAGATAAAGGATGCGGACAAGCATCCCGGCGCGCAACCGGCCGGCACCAGAAAGCCTGCCGCCGGGGGCGCCGACAACCTCACCCGCATCAGCGGCATAGGTCCGGCAAACGAGAAAAAGCTGAACGCACTCGGCATCTGGCACTTCTCCCAGATCGCGGCCTGGAAAAAGGCTGAGGTCGAATGGGTCGGTTCCTACCTTTCTTTTGCAGGCCGCATCGAGCGCGAGGAGTGGGTCAAGCAGGCGAAGGCGCTCGCCTCCGGCAAACAGACCGAATTCTCGCGCCGGGTTGACGGCGGAAAGGTACCGTCCAGCCGCACATCCTCAAGAAGAACCTCCGGCAAGGGAGGCAAGGCATGACTACCCCGATGCTTTCTGTTTCGAATGTCGAGACCTATTACGGCAAGATCGTCGCGCTACGCGGAGTCGATGTCGAGGTGAACGCCGGCGAGATCGTCACGCTGATCGGCGCAAACGGCGCCGGCAAATCGACACTCATGATGACGATTTGCGGCAATCCGCAGGCCCACAACGGCTCCATCGTCTATGACGGTCAGGATATCACCTCGATGCCGACGCACGAGATCATGCGCCTCGGCGTCGCCCAGTCGCCGGAAGGCCGACGGATTTTCCCGCGCATGACCGTGCTGGAAAATCTGCAAATGGGCGCCTCGCTGGTCTCCCCGGACTATTTCGACGAAGACCTGAAGCGTATCTACGACCTGTTCCCGCGCCTCAAGGAACGCGCCGGCCAGCGGGGCGGTACGCTCTCCGGTGGCGAGCAGCAGATGCTGGCCATCGCGCGCGCATTGATGAGCCGGCCCAAGCTTCTATTGCTTGACGAGCCATCGCTCGGCCTTGCACCGCTGATCGTGAAGCAGATCTTCGAGGTCATTCGCGAACTCAACGAAAGCCAGGGCCTGACCGTGTTCCTGGTTGAACAGAATGCGTTTCACGCCCTCAAGCTTGCCCACCGTGGTTATGTCATGGTCAACGGCAAGATCACCATGAGCGGCAGCGGCGCTGAACTGCTCAAACGCGAAGAGGTTCGCGCCGCATATCTCGAAGGAGGACGCCACTGATGGAAAAAGAGTTCTCCTACCTGTGGGAAGTGTCGGCGTGGGAGTTCGTGTTCGTCACCGTGATTCTGGCTGGCGGCGCGGCATATCTGACAGGTCGGGCCCTCGCCCGCACATGGCAAAGCGCGACGACGCTTTTTCTCTACATGCTGCTACTCACGGCCGCGACGCGCTTCATCCACTTCGCGCTGTTTTCCGGCACGCTTCTGTCGCTTTATTACTATGTCGTAGATCTGATCGTCATTACCGCGATCGCCTTCCTCGGCATGCGCGTAACGCGCGCCCGGCAAATGGCAACCCAATACAGTTTTGAGTATCAGCGGAGCGGTTCGATGAGTTGGAGTAAAAAGAACTGAGCCGCGTCAACCATTTCCGGCTAGAAAGTCTTTATTTCACGAAAGAATTAGGCTTTCATGCCGGTCAAGCGGGAGAACATCCCGCACTGCGGAACCGGGGGAAGGACACCGATCCGGGCCGCTTGGGAACACATGGGTGTTTAAGGGAGTTACCATGAAAAAGGTGCTTTTGGCAGGAGCCGCGCTGGGACTGTTGATGTCCGGTCCGGCCTGGGCCGAGATCAAGATCGCTGTCGCTGGCCCGATGACCGGCCAGTATGCTTCGTTCGGCGCCCAGATGCAGGGCGGCGCTGAGCAGGCCGTGGCCGATATCAACGAGGCTGGCGGCATCAATGGCGAGATGCTCTCGCTCTCCGTCGGTGACGATGCTTGCGATCCGAAACAGGCCGTCGCCGTCGCCAACCAGATGGCTGGCGAAGGGGTGGTGTTCATGGCTGGCCATTTCTGCTCGGGTTCTTCGATCCCGGCGTCGGCCGTCTATGCCGAGGAAGGCATCGTTCAGATTTCGCCTGCCTCGACCAACCCGAAATTCACCGACGAGCGTCCGGGCCCGGGTGTCTACCGCGTCTGCGGCCGTGACGACCAGCAGGGCGAAGTCGCAGGCAAGTTCCTGACCGACAATTTCGCTGACAAGAAGGTCGCGTTCGTTCACGACAAAACCGCCTATGGCAAAGGCCTCGCCGACGCCACCATGGCTGCCTACGAAGCCAATGGCGGCTCGCCGGCACTCTATGAAGCCTACACCGCCGGTGAAAAGGACTACACCGCGCTTGTGTCGAAGCTGAAGGCTGAAGGCATCGGCGTTCTTTATGTCGGTGGCTACCACACTGAAGCCGGCCTGATGGCGCGCCAGATGCGCGAACAGGGCATGGACACCGTCCTCGTCTCCGGTGACGCGCTCGTTACGGACGAGTACTGGGCCATCACCGGCGATGCAGGTCAGGGCACGCTCATGACCTTCTCGCCCGACCCGCGCAAGAACGAGATCGCCAAGCCTGTGGTCGACAAGCTGCTCGCCGCCGGCAAGACGGCCGAAGGATATGCGCTCTACACCTACGCCGCGATCCAGGCCTGGGCACAGGCTGCTTCCGCAGCCGGCTCGACCGACTACGACGCGGTCGTTGCAGCGCTCAATGACGGTTCGTTCGACACCGTGCTCGGTTCGCTCTCCTTCGACGGCAAGGGCGACGTTACGCTGCCGGGCTACGTCTTCTACGAGTGGAAAGACGGCAAGTACGACTACCTGCAGTAATCTGCACGTTCAGCCAAGTTGAACTCAAAGGCCCGGCATGTCGCCATGCCGGGCCTTTTTGCTGTCCATCCACATCGTCGTTTGCACTGCAGCATTCCGCAGGGTAATCAGTGCGGCACTTCCCCTGCGCCTGGAGTGGACCGCATTGAAAATCACCAAGATCCTCGTCGCCAACCGGTCTGAAATTGCGATCCGCGTTTTTCGCGCCGCAAACGAGCTTGGCATCCGCACCGTCGCCATCTGGGCTGAGGAAGACAAATACGCTCTTCACCGGTTCAAGGCCGACGAAAGCTATCAGGTTGGCCGTGGCCAGCATCTCGACCGCGACCTTGGCCCGATCGAGAGCTACCTTTCGATTGATGAGGTAATCCGTGTCGCCAGGCAGTCCGGTGCCGACGCCATTCACCCGGGCTATGGCTTGTTGTCCGAGAGTCCCGAACTCGCCGAGGCTTGCGCCGAAGCCGGTATCACCTTCATCGGCCCGAAGCCGGAAACCATGCGCCGGCTTGGCAACAAGGTCGCTGCACGCAATCTCGCCATCGAAATCGGTGTGCCTGTCGTGCCTGCAACCGATCCCCTGCCCGACGAGATGACCAAGGTCGCCGCGATGGCCGAGGAGATCGGCTACCCGGTGATGCTCAAGGCGTCATGGGGCGGCGGCGGCCGCGGCATGCGCGCCATCCACAAGGCTGACGACCTCGAACGCGAAGTGACGGAGGCGCGCCGCGAGGCTAAAGCCGCTTTCGGCAAGGACGAAGTCTATCTCGAGAAGCTCATCGAGCGAGCGCGCCATGTCGAGGTGCAGGTGCTGGGTGACGGCCAGGGCAACGCTGTCCATCTGTTTGAACGCGACTGCTCCATCCAGCGCCGCAACCAGAAGGTCGTGGAACGCGCGCCGGCGCCTTACCTCGACACGGCGCAGCGCGAGGAGCTCTCCGGCTATGCGCTGAAGATTGCCAACGCGACCGACTATCTCGGGGCCGGCACGGTCGAATTCCTGATGGATGCCGACAGCGGCAATTTCTACTTCATCGAGGTCAATCCGCGCATCCAGGTCGAGCACACGGTGACGGAGGAAGTCACCGGCATCGACATCGTAAAAGCGCAAATCCACATTCTGGAAGGCAATGCGATCGGCACGCCCGGCTCCGGGGTGCCGAAACAGGAGGATATCCGCCTCAACGGCCACGCACTCCAGTGCCGCATCACTACGGAAGACCCCGAGCAGAACTTCATTCCCGATTACGGCCGCATCACCGCTTATCGCGGCGCGACAGGCTTCGGCATTCGCCTCGACGGCGGCACTGCCTATTCGGGCGCGGTGATCACCCGCTTCTACGACCCCCTGCTTGAGAAGGTAACGGCCTGGGCACCGACGCCCGAGGAAGCGATCCGCCGGATGGACCGCGCGCTGCGCGAGTTTCGCATTCGCGGCGTGGCGACCAACCTCACCTTCCTCGAAGCGATCATCGGCCACCCGAAATTTCGCGACAATTCCTACACGACCAAATTCATCGACACGACGCCGGAACTCTTCACCGCGGTGAAGCGGCAGGACCGGGCGACCAAGCTGCTCAATTATCTGGCTGACGTGTCGGTCAACGGCCACCCGGAAGCACGCGGCCGGCCACGGCCGAACGCGGAAGCCGCCGCGCCGAAAGTGCCGTATGTCGATGCGCCTGTGCCCGCCGGCACACGCCAGAAACTCGAAGAGCTGGGCGCCGAAAAATTCGCTGCCTGGATGCGCGATCAGAAGCGCGTGCTGGTCACCGACACCACGATGCGCGACGCGCATCAGTCGCTGCTGGCGACCCGCATGCGCACTTTCGATATCGCCCGCATCGCAGGCGTCTATGCACGCGCCCTGCCGCAGCTGCTGTCGCTCGAATGCTGGGGCGGCGCGACCTTCGACGTCGCCATGCGCTTTCTTACCGAGGACCCGTGGGAGCGGCTGTCGCTGATCCGCGAAGGCGCGCCGAATTTGCTTCTGCAGATGCTGCTGCGCGGTGCCAACGGTGTTGGCTACACAAATTACCCAGACAATGTCGTGCAGCATTTTGTGAAACAGGCGGCCGAGGGCGGCGTCGACCTGTTCCGCGTGTTCGACTGCCTGAATTGGGTAGAAAATATGCGCGTCGCGATGGACGCGGTGGGCGAGAGCGGCAAGCTCTGTGAAGCGACGATCTGCTACACTGGCGACATCAACGACGCCAACCGTTCGAAATACGGCCTGAAATATTATGTCGGCCTTGTGCAGGAGCTCGAAAAGGCCGGCGCGCATATAATAGCGCTGAAGGACATGGCCGGACTTCTGAAGCCGGCGGCGGCGCGCACCTTGTTCAAGGCACTGCGTGAAGCGACTGATCTGCCGATCCATTTCCACACGCATGATACGTCCGGCATTTCGGCCGCCACCGTGCTCGCTGCAGTGGAAAGCGGCGTCGATGCCGTGGATGCGGCGATGGACGCTCTGTCCGGCAACACCTCGCAGCCCTGCCTCGGTTCGATCGTCGAGGCATTGCAGGGCTCGGAACGCGGAACCGGCCTGGACACAGACTGGATCCGTCAGATTTCGTTCTACTGGGAAGCCGTTCGCAACCAGTACACCGCCTTCGAAAGCGACCTCAAAGGACCCGCCTCGGAGGTCTATCTGCACGAGATGCCGGGTGGCCAGTTCACCAACCTGAAAGAGCAGGCCCGCTCGCTCGGCCTCGAAACCCGCTGGCACGAGGTCGCTCGGACTTATCACGACGTCAATCTGATGTTCGGCGACATCGTCAAGGTCACGCCCTCCTCCAAGGTTGTCGGCGATATGGCGCTGATGATGGTGAGCCAGGACCTGACCGTCGCCGACGTGGAGGACCCGGAGAAGGACATTGCCTTCCCCGACTCGGTCGTTTCCATGATGCGCGGCGACCTTGGCCAGCCGCCCGGTGGCTGGCCGGCCGACCTCCAGAAGAAAGTGCTTAAGGGTGAGAAGCCGATTACGGCGCGGCCAGGCTCGCTGCTCGCCGCAGCCGACCTTGACGCCGACCGCAAGAAGATTGAGGAAACGCTCGGCCGTGAGCTTGACGAGAACGAATTCGCCTCCTGGCTCATGTACCCCAAGGTCTTCACCGATTTTGTGACCGCGCAGGACGACTATGGCCCGGTCTCGGTGCTGCCCACGCCGAACTACTTTTACGGGATGAAAGCCGAGGACGAGATTTTCGTCGACATCGAAAAGGGCAAGACGCTGGTCATTCGCTGCCTTGCCATCGGCGACACGGACGAAAAGGGCATGGTCACAGTCTTTTTCGAGCTGAACGGGCAGCCACGCCGCGTCAAGGTGCCGGACCGCGCGCATGGCGCGGGTGGCGGAGCGGCGCGCCGCAAAGCCGATGCCGGCAACGCTGCCCACGTCGGCGCGCCGATGCCGGGTGTCGTCTCGACGCTGGCGGTATCGGCCGGCCAGACGGTCAAGGCCGGTGATGTGCTGCTATCCATCGAGGCCATGAAGATGGAAACCGCTCTGCATGCCGAACGGGACGGCCAGATCGCCGAAGTTCTGGTCAAATCGGGCGACCAGATCGACGCCAAGGACCTGCTGGTCCTTTATGCCGAATAGCAGCTCCTCCCTCCCCACCAGGGGAGGGGGAAACCCACATACCGTCATCTATAGCTGATGAAGCTCTTGTAGATATAGCCGTCGCGGCCGTCATAGCTGACTGCACACCAGCTGCAACCCGTCTCCGCCTGGATGTTGGCGCCGCCGGGGACAACCATCAGCACGTCTGCATCGTCTGACGGACCTGTGCGCATGTTGACCCAGTTGGTTGCGATAGCGCTGACTTTCGGGTCGGATTCCGGCTGGACGGCGGCGGTGATTTCACTCGACCTTCGTGCGAGGTCCGCCTCGACTTCGCGGCGCTGGATTTCTTCCAGAACGAGCAGCTCTTCCACCGTCTCGGCGACGGCAACAACAGATTCGCCACCACCGTTGCCGTCGGCTGGCATGGCCGAATTCTCCGCGACATTCGGCGCCGGCGGCCGAAAAGTCGCGAGCGCATCTTCCGCGACAGGCTCGCGGCGATCTGGCTGGGACGCCTGCCCCGCCCGCATCTCAGATGCCGGCGGGACAACTTCGCCAAGGCTACGCGAATTACCCACTTCCGGTTCCCCCACCGGGGCGCCTATGGCGGCATCCTGTTTCGTCGTGGAAGTGAAGTACACCGCCACCGTGGCAGCAAGCACGAGGATGCCGATCGCGATCATGACCGCAGCAGCCGCGCCGGTACCGTCATGCACAGGGAGCGGGCTGACCCGCACGCGGTGCCGCCGTAACGCATCGCTTGCGGCGGCAGGAAGAACCGCGTTTGGGCGGGAGACGGGATTGAAGAGGCCGTTCATTGCAACTCTCTACTTGCAACCGACGACGGCAACGCTCCTCTTTCGAGGGCCGTTGTCGCGAAAGCCCCTTCTCCTTTTATTGGAATCCGAATATGGCGGCCGTTGGTCGGCATTGAGGCACCACGGTGATTGGCATAAACACCGGTCGGGTTTCGCGCTTGACTTGCCATTCAATCGATTTAGCGTGCTGCACGATTCCAGCGAGGTCCATCCTTGAACAGCCTTGTCATCCAAGCCGCCAAACGCGGGCGCTGGGCGGTTGCGACGCTCTTTTTCGCCAACGGCTTCCTGGTCGGCAGCTGGGCGCCGCAGATACCGGTTTTTCTGACCAGGCTGGAGATCAGCGAATTCACGCTCGGCCTTCTGATCGTGGGGTTCGGCCTCGGAGCGTTGATTGCCATGCCCTGGTGCGGGTGGCTCATCCACCGTCTGGGTTCGCGGACCGTCCTTCGCGGCTTCTCATTCGTCTGCGCATTTGCATTGCTGGGCATCGCGCTTGTGCCAAACGTCTGGGTTGCCGCGGTTACCCTTTTCCTGTTCGGCAGCCTGATTGGTGGCATGGACGTGGCCATGAACACCAACGCAGTGGCCGTGGAAAAGAAGCTGCGCCGCGCGATCATGTCATCCTCGCATGGCTTCTGGAGTCTCGGCGGCTTTGCCGGGGGCGCTACAGGCAGCCTGGCAATTCAGCAATACGGACATCTGATCCACGCGGTGCTGGCCACGGTCGTGGCTGTCATCCTCGTGGTTTGTGCCCTGCGTTTTCTAATCAATGAAGAACGGCCGGTGAGCGGCACCTCCGCCAAATTCGGCCTGCCGCGCTCGCCTGCAGTTTATCTTACCGGCATTGTCGCTCTGCTCTCCATGGTACCTGAAGGCGCGGTCCTCGACTGGGCGGCCATTTTCATTCGGCAGGAGTTTGGCAGCGAAATTGCGGTTGCCGGCCTCGCCTATGCAGCGTTTTCCGGCGCGATGGCTGCCACGCGTTTTGTCGGTGACGGCGTGCGCACGCGCTTTGGCGCGGTTACGACATTGCGCGCATCCGCGCTTGTCGCAGCCGCCGGCATGCTTGCCGCCGGCCTCGCACCCAATGACTGGGTTGCGATTGTGGCCTTCGCCGTTTGTGGCTTTGGCACCGCCAACATGGTTCCGATCGCCTTTTCAGCCGCGGGAAATCACCCCGGCGACACCTCCGGCGCGGGTCTCTCGACGGTTACGGCGATGGGCTATTCCGGCCTCCTTGTCGCCCCGTCGGTCATCGGCTTTGCTGGCCAGAATACCGGCTTTGGCCCGGTATTCGTGACTCTCGCAATGCTGCTGGTGATTGTGGCCCTTATGGCGGGGCTGGCGCGCGCAGCGGATATGGAAGTCACTCAGCCGGCCGAATAGGCCTTCAGTTCGCCATAGAGGAAATCCGCAACCCGCCTGATGCGCGGGCTGTGGCGCACATCGTGATGCATGGCCAGCCACATCGGCAGAACCGGCAAAGGCAAACCTGGTAGCAGCGGCTCGACCAGCGCGTCGCGATTGACCAGCGAAAGCTGCGCAAAACCGATGCCGTTTCCGGCACGCACGGCCTCCCAGAAAACCACCTGATTGTCGGTTCGGAACCGGAAGGCGTGCCGGTCGACCGACAGGCCGAACCGCGCGAAACCCTGGATGATGTCGTCGGCCCGGTCGTAGCCCACAATGTCGTGGTCCCGAAGGTCGGCTACGGCTTTGGGGTAGCCCCGCCGCTTCAGATAGCTCGACGCCGCACACGCGGTCAGAGGCAGATCGGCGATCTTGCGGGCGATGATGTCGTTTTGTGCCGGCTCCACCATGCGCACAGCAATGTCGGCGTCGCGGCGCAGGAGATTGCCCACTCGATCGCTGGCGATGATCTCGACCTCTATGCCAGGTTCGCTTTTGCCCAGGCGCGCCATGATCGACGGCAGCACATAAGTCGCTACCACCACGCTTGCGGTGACACGTACTGTTCCGGCAAGCTCTTCTTCCCGACCGACCGCGAGGCGGGACAGGGCATCCGCGCTATCACGCATCGCTTTCGCGCGATCAAGAAACGCGGCGCCATTTTCCGTCAACTCATATCCGCTGCGCCCACGCCGGAAGAGTACGACACCCAGCGCCGTCTCCAATTCCGCAACGTGGCGGCCGAGTGTCGGCTGGCTTGATGGGAGCCGGCGTGCCGCTTCCGAAAGGCTGCCGGCCTCCGCTACCGCAACAAAGCTCCGAACCAGATTCCAATCGAACTTCGCCACACCACCGCCATTCAGAATTGAATATCAATGCCTCGATAATAGGCGATTATATTTCAGATTTGAATGCTGCATATGATGGATATCGAAACGGCAGGAGATATCCACCATGAAGACGATCGCAATTCTCGGAGCTCGCGGACGCCTCGGCCGCACAGTGGGAAAAGCCTTCCTCGAAGCCGGCTATTCTGTCCGTGCAGTCACTCGAGACGGCAAGCTGCCGTCAGAGCTGAACAGCGCACAGGCAATCGCCGCCGACGCACTGGATCAGGCCGCTCTTGTGCGCGCCACGCAGGGCATGGACGTGATCTTCAACGGCCTCAACCCTCTTTACACGGACTGGGTGGAGATGTGCATGCCGATGGCGCGCAACGTCATGGCCGCATGCAAGGCAAGTGGCGCGCTGCACCTTTTCCCGGGTAATGTCTACAACTTCGACAGCCCGCTGCCGGCCGAGTTGCGCGAGGACCTACCCTTCAACCCGACGAGCCGCAAGGGTCGCATCCGGGTCGATATGGAACAGCTTTTCGAAAGCGCTTCGCGCGAGCGGGGCGTCCGCACCGCGATACTGCGCGCCGGCGATTTCTTCGGCGGCACAGGCAAGGGCTCGTGGTTCGATCTCGTGATGACAAAGAAGCTCGGCAAAGGCGTATACACCACCGCCGGCCCGACGAACATTGTTCACGAATGGGCCTATTTGCCGGACCTTGCGCGCGCCTTCGTCGCGCTGGTCGAGAACGTCGGAAAACTCGGCCGGTTCGAGGTCTTCCACTTTGCCGGTCATGCCGTCACCGAGATGCAGATGAAGGCCGCTGCCGAGAAGGCTCTCGGCAAGCAGTTGCGCATGGGCACATTGCCCTGGTGGACGGTCAGGGTTGCCGGCATGGTCAACGCAATGATGTGGGAAATCGCCGAGATGAGCTATCTGCGCCTGCAGCCGCACCGGCTGGTTTCCGACCGGCTCGAGGCTATCATCGGTGCGGTTCCGTACACGCCGCTGAGCGATGCGGTTGCGGATGCACTGACGGATCTCGGTTTCGAACCGGCGGCGAGGCGCAACGCGGCATGACGCGGCAGCCGGCTGTGAAAAAACGGCGCGGAGGAAAGCCACGCCGTTTCCTGTTGCCCGTCAGACCGGCCCTATTCGGCGGCCTTGGGGTAACTTACCGTGGGGAAATCTCCCTCCCCACCATCTTCACCGCTCTTCGCGCTCGCAGCCTCGCCGGATCTGGAGCGGCGGCGAAACAGACGGCTGAGCAGGCTGCGGCGTTCGCCTTCCGGCCGCTTCTCGCGCGTGAATACCATAAGCGCCGCCGGGGTTACGATCAGCGTCAGCAGCGTGGCAAATGCCAGGCCGAAAACGATGGCGCTCGACAGCGCAATCCACCACTGCGTCGAAGGCGCATTGATCGTCGTTTCGTGATGGAACAGCTCCAGCCCAAGCCCGAACGCGATCGGCAGCACGCCAAGGATAGCCGAGATGGCCGTCAGCACCACGGGGCGGGCACGCTCTCGGCACGTCTGCAGAACCGCGTCCATCTTGTTCCAGCCTTCGCGCCGCAGACGGTCATAGGTGTCGATCAGCACGATGTTGTTGTTCACCACCACGCCTGCCAGCGCGATCACGCCGATGCCCGACATCACGATGACGAAAGTCTGGCCAGTGATGAGCAGACCAAGGAAGACGCCAATGGTCGCCATGATCACGGTCATCAACACAAGGAACACGCTGGTGAATTTGTTGAACTGCGCCAGCAGCACGATGAAGATCAGGAAGATCGCCGCACCGAAAGCCTTCGACAGGAAGGCCGATGCCTCCTCGCTGTCCTGGTTGGAGCCGGCGAGCTCCCATTTGATCTGGCCGAGTTCCATCGCACCGACAGCTTCCTTCACCGCCGCCTGCACAACCGCGTCCTGGAACCCGGACGCGACATTTCCCTGGACTACGATCGTGCGTTCGCCGTCAATCCGGTTGAGAACGCCGGTGCGCTTCTCCGCGACACGTGTAACGAAATTCGAGATCGGCACAGAACCCTGCGCCGTCTCCACGCGCAGCTGATCGAGTGTCGCCAGCGTGCGCCTGTCTTCCGGCAGGCGCAGGCGGATGTCGACGGCGTCGTCAACACCGGCCGGACGATAGTCCGTCAGTTTGAGGCCCGTTGTCACGAGCTGTACAACGGTACCGACCGAATACGGGCTGATGCCGTATTGCGCGGCCTTGGTGCGATCGATCTCCAGCGCCCAGTCGACACCGGGCGGCGGCAGGCCGTCGGTAATGTCGATTGCGCCCGGCACCTTGGCCACGGCCTCGGCCACGCGTGCGGCTGTCTCGTTGAGGCCTTCGGGATCGGTAGCGGAGAGGCGCACCTGAATCGGCTGGCCGGTCGGCGGGCCGGCATCGGGCACACGCACTTCCACTTCCGCGCCGGCAATGCCGGCCATGGCAACGCGCAAATCGTCCAGAATGTCATTGGCCGGCTTGCGCTCGCGCCAGTCCACGAATTCGTACTGGAGCACGCCGACGACATCTTCGGGAATGTCGGCGCCACCACCGCGAGTCGAGCCAACACGTGTGTAGACCGACTTGATACCCGGCCAGCCGAGCAGGCGCTCTTCTGCCTGGCGGGTCAGGGCGTCCTGTTCCTGCAGTGAGAGATTGCCGCGGGCATGCACATAAAGCAGCCCGTAATCGGGCTCGACACTCGGGAAGAACTCTACGCCGGCGCCATATTTGCCATAGCCCTGCACAATGCCGACAAGAAGCAGCACGGTCAGTACCAGCACGGTTTTCGGGTAGCGGACAGCGCTGCGCACAAGCTTCATGTAGAGGCCGTCGCGGTTGCGCTCCTCTTCGTCCTGCACATGCACCTTTGCAAAGATCGCGCCGAGAGTCGGCGTGAACACCAACGCATAAAGCATCGAGGCAGCCAGCGTCACGATCAGCGTGATCGGCAGATACTTCATGAAGTCGCCGATGATGCCCGGCCAGAAGAGCAGTGGCGAGAACGCGGCGATGCGGGTCATCGTTGCAGCGATAACCGGGCCGG
Organism: Rhizobiaceae bacterium; assembly: GCA_017644005.1. Classification (GTDB taxonomy): domain Bacteria; phylum Pseudomonadota; class Alphaproteobacteria; order Rhizobiales; family Rhizobiaceae; genus RCIO01. Next base: position 228,349 of record JAEPMJ010000005.1, on the reverse strand, counting down.
CCATGCGTTTGGCGGCAAGCTCGAACGCCTGTGCCTTGGGCATGCCTTCCGACATGCGCCGCTCGGCGAACTCGGTCACGATGATGGCATCGTCCACGAGCATGCCGACAGCCAGGATCAGGCTGAAGAGCACAATCATGTTCATCGTGTAACCGAGCATCGCCAGCGCCAGGATACCCATCAGGAACGATGCCGGGATTGCCAGGCCGATCAGCATTGATGCACGCCCTGTAAGAGCGTAGAGGATGACGATGAACACCAGGATGACGGCGATCATCACATGGTTTTGCAGATCGCCGAGCAGCTGGTTGACGAATACGGACTTGTCCTGCGTGTAGGTGACGTTCACACCCTCGGGCATGCGCGCCGCGAAGGTGTCGGCCACGATCTTGGTCGCCTCAATCGTCTCCACGATGTTGGCACCGGTTCGCTTTTTGACCTCGATCGCGATCGCGGGTTCGCCGTCGAGGCGCGTGATCGTCTCGGCGTCCTTGTAGGTCGATCGGATTGTAGCAAGGTCCCGGGCCCGCACGACTGCATTTCCGGAGGCAACGATTGGCAGGTTGGCGACATCCTCGACGGTCTCGATGAGCGCCGGCACCTTGACCGGATAGCTGCCTTCGTCGCCTTTGAGTGCGCCGGCGGCAACCAGGCTGTTGGAAGCTCCGATCGCCTGCACCATCTGGTCAAGCTGAAGACCGTAGGAGGAGAGCTTCATCGGGTCGATGACGACTTCCACAAGGTCGTCGCGCGCACCCTGAAGTGACGCCTCCAGCACGCCCGGCACCTCTTCAATCAGGTCGCGTAGCTCACGCGCCGCCGCAGTCAGCGCACGCTCGGGAATATGACCGGAAAGCGTGACAACAAGGACCGGGAATTCCGAGATATTGACTTCGTTGACCGTCGGCTCGTCCGCACCGCTCGGCAAATCGCGTTTGGCATCAGAAACTTTGTTGCGCGTGTCTTCCAGCGCGGTGCTCAGATCAGTGGACGGATCGAACTCCAGAAGCACAAAGCCCCCGCCCTGATAGGCGGAGGACTTCATTTCCTTCAAACCCTTGATGCCCTTGACCTGCGCTTCTACCGGGCGCAGCAGCAGCCGCTCGGAATCCTCCGGCGAAATACCCTGATAGCCCAGGCTGATATAGAGGATCGGGATCGCGACATCCGGCTCCGCCTCCTTCGGGATCGACAGGTAGGAGACCGCTCCCGCGACGATCAGGAAGACCAGCGTTGCAAGCGTGAGCCGCGAATTCCTGATCGCGAGCTTGACAATATCCATAACCTAGAGCGTCCCGCCGGTGGCTTCGCTTATGAGTTTCTCGATCATCTCTTCGTCGGCCTGCACGGCAACCACCTTATCCCCCTCGGAGATCAGTTGCTGGCCTGCAACGATGATGCGCACACCCTCCGGAATGCCGCCAAGCACCATCCCGTTCGGGGTGTCGTCCACGATGTCGATCGGAAAGAACACGACAATATCTTCGGCATTCACGCCACGCACGCCGATGTCGCCATCGTTGCTGAGGGTGAGCACGGAGCGCGGCAAGACGGTGGCTGCAACCGGCTCGGCGCGGATGGTGATTTCCGATGTCATGCCGGCCGGGATCGACAGATCCGGGTTCGGCACGGCAACTTCGGCGCGGTAGGTACGTGTGGTCTGGGTCGCGGCGTACGAGATGTAACGGACCTCGCCCTCCACTTCCTGACCGTTCACCAGCCGTACAGCGGCTTTGTCGCCGGCCTTCACGTGCTTGAGGTCGCGTTCATTGACTTCGCCGATGGCCAGTATGGGATCGAGCGCAAGAAGCGTGAGCACCGCCGCACCGGCTCCGACCGGACTGCCCTGCTCGACATTGACCACATCGACAACGCCGTCGAACGGCGCACGCAGTTCAATACGGCCGAGTTCGGCGATCGCCGACTCAAGCTGTGATTTCGCTGCCGCGAGAGCGGACAGGGCATTGTCGAGTTGCAGTTTGGGCAGGCTGCCGCTTTCAGCGAGGCGCTTTGCCGCTTCCGCCTCGGCCTCGCGCTGCAAAAGCAGCTGCCGCGCGGTTTCGACCATCGCCTCCTTGCCCTCGGCTTCAAGCTTGAGGATCAGGTCGCCGGCTTTCACCGACCCGCCCTGCTTCACCGGCAGTTCGGCAATGATGCCGCCGGCCCGCGTTGTCAGCACGGTCTTCTTGTCGGCCTCGGTGGTGCCCGAAAGCCGAATGGCGCGCGAATGCATGATACGCGGCGCATCGACCACTGCCACGGTGCGCAACACCGTTTCCGCCTCATGCGGCGCAACTTCCTGTGCTTCTGCAGGCGCCTCGTCTGCGGCGCTGCCGACGGACGAGAACTCGCCGGTTGCAACCCATGCGGCAGTAGCGACGAAGACGACGACCGCCGCCACCTGGTGAAACTTGATCTTTGGCATATCTACGTCCAATTGATGGACCCGGCGGGGCCGCGCCTGACGCAACGTCCCGCACGATATGGGTTGGATCCACCCTGTGTTCAATCCCAAACTTTAAAAGCAGTTCGGAGACGCGCGCTTCTACTACATTTTCGCGCTGCACAAAAGGCTTCATGCTGTCACAATTGTCAGTAGTGGTGGCAACTACTTACCCGACGCGATCCCGGTTCACGCCTTCCGCTGGCCAAGGAACTCGCGCACCCGCCGTCCCATAGGTTTCTGACCTCCCGGCTTCAGTTGCGGCGCCAGCATATTGGACAGATCGAGCGTAGGCTTTTGTCCCACATCGTCGTAACAATCTGCCAGCCAGTCCTGCGCCGCGACCCTGCCGAGATCGCGCAGATATTTGAGGAATGCCCACTCGGCGTTGATTTTCGATGACGCCGACAGATCGCGAAACGCCTCGTCCGCGTCGATGCGATGCATTCGGATGTCACGATAGTCCTCGTGCGAAACACTGCCGGCCGCGATCAGTTCCTTGACGAAAGCAATGGCGCGCAACTCGCGCAGGAGGCCTGCATTGAAGGTAATCTCTTCGACGCGGTTCTGAATCTCCCTTGCGGTACGCGGCGCGCCTTCGCGCACCACCGGGTTGATCTGCACGAGCAGAACGTCCTCAACCCGGGTGGCATAGAAGAACGGATAGAGGGCCGGATTGCCGCCATAGCCGCCATCCCAATAAGGCGTACCCTCGATTTCGACCGCCTTGAACAGTTGCGGCAGGCAGGCCGAGGCCATCACCACGTCGAGGCTAATTTCGCGTTTGTCGAACACCCGCAATTGGCCTGTCTCCACATTGGTCGCACTGATGAACAGCTTCGGTCCGCTTGCCGAGCGCACTCGGTCGAAGTCTATCTGCCGTCGGACCACGTCGCGCAACGGGTTGGAATCGAAGGGGTTGGCAACATAAGGCGAGATGAATCGCGACACGGTTTCGAACCACTGGAAGCCGGGCGTGTTCTCCACCGACCAGTTGCCCCACAAAACATCCCAGGGGGTTCGCTGAACCGGACTGAAACGCCCCACGCTACCCACCGCCCACCAGAACGCCTCGAGCCTCTCGCGTGCACCGTCGCGGCCACCCCGGCTCCAGCCGTCGGCAAGCGCGACCGCGTTCATGGCCCCGGCGCTGGTTCCCGAGATGGCGGTGAAATCGAGGCGGCCGTCCTCCAGCAGCGCGTCGAGCACACCCCAGCTGAATGCGCCATGCGAACCGCCTCCCTGAAGCGCGACGTTGATTGGTTTAGACATCAGGCCGGTCCTTCACCGCGCCCCAAACCCGACTCCCGGAGCCAGCCTCACTCGTCGATAAACGGTGCCGAGACGAAGCCGAGCCGGATGGCAGCTGTTGAAGCCTTGCAAGACGAAGATTACCGGGCTGTCCAGCCGCCGTCGATCGACAGCGTGGTACCGGTGACTTGCGCCGCTGTGTCGCCGGCAAGGTAGACGGCTGCAGCAGCGACCTCGTCCAGCGTCACGAACTGCTCGCTGGGGTGCTTGTCGAGGAAGAATTTGAGCTCGGCGGCACGCCGGTCGAGGCCGGATTCGCGCATGCGATTCTCGATCTGCTGCTCCACCAGCGGCGTCAGTACATAACCGGGGCAGATCGCATTGCAGGTGATGCCCTTGCCGGCTTCCTCAAGCGCAACGACCTTGGTCAGCCCCAGCACACCGTGCTTGGAAGCGACATAAGCGGACTTGTTCGGCGACGCCCGCAGGCCGTGCGCAGAGGCAACGTTGATGATGCGTCCCCAGCCTGCCTGGCGCATATGCGGAAGCGCTTCCGCCGTCGTATGAAAAGCCGAGCTCAGGTTGATGGCAATGACTGCGTCCCATTTCTCCGGCGGGAACTCGTCCACTGGCGCAACGTGCTGGATGCCGGCATTGTTGACGAGAATGTCGAGGCTTGAAAACCGTGCCACGGCCTCCTCAACCAGTCGACGCGCCGCATCCCCATTGGACATGTCGGCTTTCAGGTAAGCGGCCTCGACCCCATGTTGCTCGGCCAGCCGGACCGCAAGTGCGTGATCGTCTTTGTTGTCGGTGTAGGAGTTGATCGCGATGTTGGCGCCCTGCGCTGCGAGCGCCTCGGCGATCGCGAGGCCGATGCCGGACGTTGACCCTGTGACAACGGCTGTTTTTCCGGTGAGCATGATCCGTCCTTTCCATGGCTGATGCCGCTCGAAGTTGCCATGGATATATTGCACTGCAGCAAAATGTCCATTGGTAGGAATACGGAAGCCGCCGACAGGCTTCGCGCGGCCTGGCTGATCACAACAAAAAACCCGGCGCGAAGGCCGGGTTTTTCCAGTGTTGTCGGTGGGAAGCTGCTTAAGCAGCCTCTTCCTGCGTCGCTTCCTCATTGTCCGGCTTCGGACCGCGGCGCGGACCCTTGGCGAGATTCGCCTCGATCAGGTGGACCGCCTCGGTCTCCGAAACCTTGTTCACGGCCGCGATTTCGCGCGCCATGCGATCGAGCGCGGCTTCATAGAGCTGGCGCTCGGAATAGGACTGTTCCGGCTGGTTCTCGGCCCGAAAGAGATCGCGCACGACTTCCGAAATCGAAATCAGGTCGCCCGAGTTGATCTTGGCGTCATACTCCTGCGCGCGGCGCGACCACATGGTGCGTTTCACCCGCGCCCGGCCCTGAACGACCTTCAGAGCACGATCGACATAGTCGGTTTCAGACAACTTGCGCATGCCGACCGAAGCTGCCTTCGCAACCGGCACCTTGAGGCGCATCTTGTCCTTCTGGAAATCGATAACGAAGAGTTCCAGCTTGTGACCGGCGACTTCCTGCTCCTCGATCGCGACGATCTGCCCTACCCCGTGCGCGGGATATACGATCGACTCGCCTGTCTTGTAGCCGTTGCGTGTCGCCGATTTCTTCTGCTGGGTTGCCATACGCCCTAAACTCCTGTTTGCCCGCCGGCCTTGGCAGCCGGACTAGTCACCTCGACCGCGCTGCGGTCAGCCGTGCCGGACACCACAAAACACCACTCCCAGACAACCCGGCGTCATGGAGACAAAACGCCGTCGCTGGACCAGGCTGCCCTGGTCCGGGGTGGAGATTGCGCCTTTCGATGATTAAAGCTTTAGCGCCTTGGATCGATGGTGTGTCATCGGCATTGTTGCGAACCTACCACAAAAAGCCGAAAGATTCAACAATTTGCCGCATGCGCGAAGAGTGGGGGCGCGGCACGGTCAACGCAAAGGCTGCTGCCCTAACCGCATCCAGATCACCTGCCCTTGGGTAAGGTGCGGAGTATGTCTCAGTCGCCGGCGCCCGGCTCGGGCGAGAAGTATTTCTCGAATTTGCCCTCCTCGCCGTCGAATTTCTCGCCGTCGGCAGGCGGTTCTCCCTTGCGGGTGATGTTGGGCCATTTCGATGCGTATTCGGTATTCACCTCAAGCCACTTCTCAAGGCCGGGCTCGGTGTCCGGCTTGATCGCATCGGCAGGGCATTCGGGCTCGCACACGCCGCAGTCGATGCACTCGTCAGGGTGAATGACGAGCATGTTCTCACCTTCGTAAAAGCAGTCGACCGGACATACCTCGATGCAGTCCATGTATTTGCACTTGATGCAGTTGTCGACGACGACATAGGTCATGGCGAGTTCTTCAGATCGGGCAATAAACGAATTTCGCGGGTGAGGTAGACCCTTTGTCGGACGCTGGCAAGTATCGCCATTGCGCCGCCTTGCCGCAATCCGGAACAGTTTTGCCGGTTACCCGAATGACTGCCAGCCAGCACACGATGCTCTAGCTGCGCTCATCGGTCTGAATCCCGCGGGCTGCCGCGGCGGACGACCGCACGGCATCAAGCGTTTCGCCGGGAGGCGAAAGATCCTCGAACAGGGCCGCAGCCTCGCTAGCCGGTCCGCGGCGCGTGCCGATCGCGGTCAGCTTGAGTACCAGCACCCGCCCGCGCAGCGATATGGTCAGCACGTCACCTGGCCGCACGCGCCTGGCGGCATTGTCCGTCTTTTGACGGTTGATGCGCACCTTGCCCGACTGCGCAAGCTTCGTTGCCAGGGTGCGTGTTTTCACGACACGCGCAAAATAGAGCCATTTGTCGATGCGCTGGCCGGGCAACGCCTCGTTCATGCCTGGCCCCTATTTCTTCATCTGGTCCCGAAGTGCGGCCAGCTTCGCAAATGGCGAATCCGGGTCGGCTTCACGCGGACGCTCGTCGCGCTTTCGTGCGCCGCCATGATGTTCAGGCCGCGGCCCGCGGTGACCATCCGGCTTGCCTTTGCGCCGGCCCTTGCCATGCTGCTTGGCGTCTCTCCCGCCCTTAGGCTGCTTCTGACCTTGCCGGTTGCCCCGGTGACGCGGCCTGTCGCCTGCGCGCCCCGGTCGCCAGACGATGACCGGAACGGGCTCTTCGGCTTCTTCAGCGGTTGCCGCATCCGCCGTTTCCGAAGCTGCCGCGTTTTGACCGGACATTTCAGTGACGTCTGCATCCGTCGCAGACTCAGTCGGCTTCTCGGCCGCTGCGACATCGGCACTCTTGGACGGTGCAGTCTCCTGGCTTTCAGGGCAGCTTTGCTCGCCGCTTTCTGCAGTTGACACCGACGGTGCCGGTTGACCGGCTTGCGTGTTGGCGCCCTCATCGGTCGCTTCGGCCTCCGGCTGCGCCTGTGCGCTCTCAGCATTGCCGGCCGCAGCAACAGCCTGCGCGTCGAGCTCGGCAATCCGCGCCTCTACCTCGGCCGCAGGCCTGGGCTCTCCGCGATAGCCGAGCCCCTTCAGTATTTCCGACATGTCATCCGGCGTTGCACCGAGTATCGACAGCATCGCGGGTGTCACGACGAAGGCATTGCCCTCATATGCACCCTCCGGCCGCGACGACGCGCCGCCCTTCCACGCGAGTGCCGGCCTGATCAGATCCGCGAGACGCTCGAGAATATCGACCCGAACCGCACGGGGGCCAAGCAGACGATAACCGGAGAGGGCGTAAAATGCCCGGTCGAACGATGGATCGACAATGACCGACGTACGGCCTGAAGCCAGCAGGTTGACGACATCGCCAAAACCGGCGCGGTCCTTGGCGTCGTTTGCGAGCGCCCACAGCAGGGTCAACAGGCCGGCTGGTCCGGGCTTCAGAAGCGCCGGCACGAAAACATGGTAGGCACCGAACCTGACGCCAAGACGCCGCAGCGCGCCACGCGCATCCTGATCGAGCCCGCGAACATCCTCCGCAACGTCACGCCGGTTCACCAGCCCGAACTTCTCTACCAGCTGGAAGGCGAGACCGCGCGATATGCCGGTGAGCTGGTCCGCACCCCTGAGATCGATCAGCGGCTTCAGAAGCGTCTCGACCTGATAGTTTACGAAGCGCTCGGCGCGCGCGAATACGCGGTCGCGCGCCACGCCTGTCAGTTGTTCGTCGGCGAGCAGTACGGGGCGCGGTTTCAGCGCATCGTCACCTGAAACGAGCGTCGCAACCGGCGCGCCGATCCAGCGCAATACGCCCTGCGAGTCGAGCGCCAGATCGCCATTCGGCGAATTGGCGAAGCGATCCGCCCGCTTCTCGAATTCCTGCGCCAGCGCCTTCTGCGCTGCCGTTCTCACCGCCTTGGCGTCTTCGCCGTCGGCGCTCTGGTCGGCGGTAAAGCGAAAACCTTCCAGTGTCCCGACGTGGTGTCCCTCGACCGTCACGTCTCCTGATGGGCTGATTTCGGCTTCAAGCATGGTATCTTCTCTGAGGCGCTTCATGAGCACGGATGTCCTGCGGTCTATGAAGCGTTTCGTCAATCTTTCGTGCAGCGCATCCGACAGACTGTCTTCGATTGTGCGTGTTTTTTCCTGCCAGTGTAGCGGATCGGCAAGCCATCCAGGCCGGTGCGAAACATAGGTCCAGGTGCGGATTTGTGCGATCCGTTGCGAAAGTACGTCGATATCGCCCTCGGTCGGCGCCGAACGGCGCACCTGCTCGGCCATATAGTCTTCATCGACATGTCCGGTCCGCGCGACATCGCGGAAGATCGAGCTGACGAGTTCGGCATGCTGCGCGGGCGCAATGCGGCGATAGTCGGGCAGCGCGCAGACATCCCACAACAGCGCAACGCGTTCCGGCCGGTCGGCGAGCGCGACGATTTCGCTCTCGCGCGCCAGTTGTTCGAGCGCCATAACGTCTGCGGCCGGAAGCGCCCGTGTCAGCCCTTCGACGGGCGGCAGCGTTTCAACAGAACGCCTGAGCGCGTCGATGCTGGCGAAATCGAACCGGGCGGTGCGCCATTGAAGCACCTTCACCGGTTCGAACTCATGCGCTTCGATCCGGCGCACCATTTCGTCGTCCAACGTGTCGACCTTGCCGGTTACGCCGAATGTGCCATCGCGTACATGCCGGCCGGCCCGGCCCGCGATCTGACCGAGCTCGGCCGAGGTCAGCAGGCGATGCTGATGGCCGTCGAACTTGCGGTTCTGCGCGAAGGCGACGTGATCGACGTCGAGATTGAGGCCCATGCCGATTGCGTCGGTCGCCACAAGATAATCGACGTCGCCCGACTGGTAGATCTCGACCTGGGCATTGCGGGTGCGCGGGCTGAGGGCCCCAAGCACCACCGCAGCTCCTCCGCGCTGGCGGCGGATGAGTTCGGCAATGGCGTAAACCTCGTCGGCGGAAAATGCGACGATCGCGGAGCGCCGCGGCAGGCGTGTCAGCTTCTTGGAACCTGCATAGGCAAGATGCGAAAGCCGCGGCCGCGTCACCACCGAAAGCCCGGGCAGGAGCCGCTCGAGAATGCCGCGCATCGTGTCGGCACCGAGCAGCAGCGTCTCCTGGCGCCCGCGCAGATGAAGAATGCGGTCGGCAAAGATATGGCCCCGTTCCAGGTCGCCGGCGAGCTGCACCTCGTCGATGGCAACGAAAGCAGCATCGGTCTCGCGCGGCATCGCCTCGACCGTACAGACGGAATAACGCGAACCAGGCGGCTGGATCTTCTCCTCGCCCGTCACCAATGAAACCTTCGAGGTGCCGACCTTCTCGCAGACCCGGTGATAAACCTCGCGCGCCAGAAGCCGCAGCGGCAGTCCGATCACGCCGCTCTCATGCGCAACCATGCGCTCAATGGCCAGATGCGTCTTGCCGGTGTTGGTTGGCCCAAGCACCGCCGTGACATCGCGCCCCGAGAGGATGAGGGGGCCGGCCTGCTTTGTCTGTATATTCATGCAAGGCGCTCGGAATGAAAAACGGACGGCGGAAAGCTGGTGGTCGATTGGCTGCGCGACCGTCCGGACCCGTCCGTCATATAGGAATATGCGGCCGCAACAAAACCCCTCGACGATGCCGGTGTTAACGATTGGAACGAGTCTGGAACGAATCGGCGACGAATCACTGACTCTCGCCGATTCCGTTTTTGTTCACGGCTAGATGTTGATCGAATTGGCCCAGCTCCGCCCAGATGCTGAATCGGCCCTGCAACCAAACCCGGCCATGTCGCCGGATTCGCCCGCAGGCGTTAACCTTTTGCTTCGCGACGCCATGAAGATCCGTTGTGCCTTCTGCTAAGCCTAAGATTCTCTTAACAAATCCTATTCGAAAATTAACGTGCTCCCGCGCTTTCGGGCTCGGGCAATTAACATCCGGGTCAAAAGCGGAACGAATCGGCGACGAATCACTGATCGCCCCTCGTTTCTGATTTGTTCACCACAACATCTGGTGCTTTTCACTGCTGCGAAGACATACTGCGCCAGTTTTTCGATGGCTGGCTCCAGACCTTCGCGGATGGCGTTAACCGGTTCGTGCCATCCCGAAACAGCTTGGCATTGGCTCGAAGCGATTGCTGAGTCACAATCAGGGGCGGTGCTTGGGGAGCACGTCCATGGAAGCAGTCCGCGCGGGCGTCAGAGATGTGCCGGTCGGCAACGACCGGGGTTTGCGGCGCGCGGCAACGGCCTTTCTGGTCGCGCTGATGGTGGTGCCTCTTCTATCGGGCTGGAAGGTGACGGGCACCAAGGTACGTCACGCCTACTACCCGGTGTCGGGCCGGAATCACACCGAGATCGTCCGCTCCGTCCGCCGGTTCGCACCGTTGAGCGGCCGCGCCTACGGACTCGGCATAATCGACTTCTATCCCGACTACGACATGCGTTCAAAAGATGGCGCCTGCCGCATTACGCGTGCCGATACGGGGCTCTCCATCACATTGAAGCTGCCGGAATGGAAAGGCCCCAAAGACGCTCCCCGTTCGGCAGCGCGTCTGGGCCGTCACTTCGAACGTGCGATCAAGCAGCATGAGCTGCAGCATGTAAAGATCGCAGAGCGCTACGCACGCCAGATGAGCCGGGACCTGAAACGGCTGAAGCCGGAGAAAAACTGTTGGACCATGCGTCGCAAGGCCTATGACCTGATCAGGACACTGAAGAAGCAGCACATCAATGCGCAGCGGGCATTCGACCGCCGCACGCTGAAGCAGATACGGCGGCTGCTTTAGCCAGCCCCGTCGCTCCTGCAAGCCAGCCGTCGCGGGGCCGCCGGGGTATTACACGAAGAACTGGCCGCCATTGGCCGTGATCGTCGAACCGGTAATGAACCCGGCATCGTCGGACGCTAGGAACACAACGCAGCGCGCAATTTCCTCCGGCTCACCCAGCCGGCCCGCGGGTATCTGCGCCACGATCTTGTTGCGTACATCTTCGGGCACGGACATGACCATATCGGTGCCGATATAGCCCGGGCAGATCGCATTGACGGTGATTCCGGCACGCGCGCCCTCCTGTGCCAGCGCCTTGGTGATGCCGAGATCGCCGGCCTTGGCGGCCGAATAGTTCGCTTGTCCGGCCTGGCCTTTCTGTCCATTGATGGAGGAGATGTTGACCACCCGGCCGAATTTGCGCTCGCGCATGCCAGACCAGACATTATGGGTCATGTTGAAGACCCCGGTGAGGTTGGTGTCTATGACCTCATGCCACTGTTCGCGCGTCATGCGGTGGAACATCGCGTCGCGGGTGATGCCGGCATTGTTGACCAGCACATCGACCGGCCCGTGATCTGACTCGAACCTGGCGATGCCGTCCCTGCATTCCTCATAATCGGCGACCGACCATTTATAGACGGCGATACCGGTTTCATCCCTGAACTTGGCTGCTGCCTCGTCATTACCCGCATAGTTCGCGGCCACCTTGTAGCCGGCCTTGTCCAGCGCGATTGAAATGGCTGCTCCAATACCGCGTGAGCCGCCGGTGACGAGTGCTACCCGTGACATGTACTTCCTCCCTTTGGTCGGAGAGCGAATAGGGAGTAGCCAATAGCGAATTGGGATTTCGTCCCGTCCGCTTTCGCTCTTCTTCCCTGCCCGCTACTCCCTGTGTGCTACTCGCTTCTTCAGTTCATCGCTTCCACGCACATCGCGACACCCATGCCGCCGCCGATGCATAGAGTTGCTAGCCCCTTTTTCGCGCTGCGGCGTTTCATTTCGAAGACCAGCGTGTTGAAAATACGGGCGCCCGACGCACCGATCGGATGACCGATGGCGATGGCGCCGCCATTGACATTGACGATTTCCGGGTTCCAGCCGAGCCCCTTGTTCACGGCACAGGCCTGAGCGGCAAACGCCTCGTTCGCCTCGACGAGATCAAGATCGCCGACTGACCAGCCCGCTTTTTCCAGAGCGCGTTTGGAGGCCGGGATCGGGCCTGTGCCCATGATCGAGGGGTCGACGCCGGCGGTCGCCCAGGACGCAATGCGCGCCAGCGGCGTGATACCGCGGCGCGAGGCTTCCGATTCCTTCATAAGCAGCACGGCTGCAGCGCCGTCATTGAGACCGGACGCGTTCGCTGCGGTCACCGTGCCATCCTTGTCGAAGGCCGGACGCAGCTTCTGCATCGCTTCTAGCGTAGCACCGTGCCGGATATATTCGTCTGCATCGACCACGATGTCGCCCTTGCGGGTCTTGACCGTGAAGGCGACGATCTCGTCCTTGAACTTTCCGGCCTTCTGCGCCGCCTCCGCCTTGTTCTGCGAGGCAACGGCAAAGCTGTCCTGCTCGTCCCGCGTAATCTGGAACTGGTTGGCGATGTTTTCTGCAGTGTTGCCCATGTGATAGCCGTTGAAGGCATCCCACAGGCCATCCTTGATCATGGTGTCGATCAACTTGATGTCGCCCATCTTCGTACCGGCGCGCAGATGCTGGCAGTGCGGCGACAACGACATCGATTCCTGCCCGCCGGCGATGATGATGTCGGCATCCCCTGTCTGGATCTGCTGCATTCCGACGGAGATGGTGCGCAGGCCAGAGCCGCAAACCTGGTTGAGCCCCCAGGCCGTCGTTTCCTTTGGCAGTCCGGCGGCGATCGACGCCTGCCGCGCCGGATTCTGGCCCTGGCCGGCCGTCAGCACCTGACCGAGAATGACCTCATCGACCTCGTCGGCTTCCACACCGGCCCTGGCAAGAACTTCCCTGATGACCGTGGATCCGAGCTCATGTGCCGGCGTATTTGCGAATGCGCCGTTAAAGGAGCCGACAGGTGTGCGGGCTGCACTGGCGACAACGATGGCGTCCGATGACATGGCAATCTCCCGGAAACGGATAGCTGTTTTCTAGCTGTGTTTCTTGCCGTTTCCTTGATCCGAGTCAAACGCCAAGCCGGCGATGCCGCGAATTTGCGCTGACATGGAAAGCCGATGGAGTGCCCTATGATGGAACGGCCATGCGGCGGCCACGCCTTGCACTGCACAAACCGCTTTCTTTTCACGTTGTTTTGCGCATATGCTGCTCAAAATTTGGTCAGCAAAGCCGGCTTCGGACAGGCTGTCCCGTTGTTCACGCTGCAACGACGGCGGGAATTGCCGGTAATTCGGGAGGCTCTCTCATGCCCGCTAAAGACGATCCGGTTGTCATCAAGAAATATGCCAACCGACGACTCTATAATACGGGCACATCCACCTATGTGACGCTCGAAGACCTCGCCGAGATGGTCAAGCGTGGCGAGGAATTCACGGTCAACGACGCCAAGACCGGCGAAGACATCACCCATCTGGTGCTCACCCAGATCATCTTTGAACTGGAAAACAGGGACGGGCAGAACATGCTGCCAGTCTCATTTCTGCGGCAGCTGATTGCCTTTTACGGCGACCAGATGCAGATGGTCGTTCCATCCTTCCTAGAACAATCGATGATCGCATTTTCGCGTGAGCAGGAACGTCTGCGCGAACAGATGAAATCGACCTTCGGCCAGGATGCGATGGACATGATGCAGATGACGACGCCAATGAAGGCGATTGAGGAACAGGCGCGCCGCAACATTGAGATGTTTCAGAGCGCCATGCAGATGTTCTCGCCGTTTCCCACCGGAACTGCGCCCTCTGCGGGGACGGACGAAGAGGCACCCCCCGCGGATGACGGCGGCGATGAGCTGAGCGAACTGAAAAATCAGATCAAGGCGATGCAGCGCAAGCTGGACTCTATGGACCGGGGCTGAGCGCTTGTCCGGCGGCGTGCGAACAACCGCCTGACCTCACCACCCTGAGGCGTGGCCATCCTTGCGCGGATCGGAGCCGCCGATCAGGAAGCCACTGTCGCGGTCGATGGCGATAAGCTGGGCTCCGCCAAACGGCATTTCTGCGTTTCGCACACTATGGCCGCGCGCCTCGAGCCCGGCGCGCACGTCAGCTGAAATCCCGGTCTCTGCTTCCAGAACGCCATCGTCGCCCCAAAAAAGCCGGGGCCTGTCAGCCGCTTCCTGCGGATCCATTCCGCCAGCCACGATGTCGGTGAATACCTGCGCATGCCCCATCGGCTGGAAACCGCCTCCCATCACACCGAAGGACAGCGTCGCGCCGTCTTCGCCGGTTCCCATTCCGGGAATGATCGTGTGCAAGGGCCGTTTGCCCGGCCCAAGCTCATTGGGATGACCGGGTTCCAGCGTGAAGCACGCACCGCGATTCTGCAGCGTCACGCCGCTTGTCGGCGTCACGATGCGCGAGCCCATGCCGAAATAGAGCGAGTTGATGAACGAGACGGCGCGGCGGTCGCGATCCACCACAGTCAGATACGTGGTGTCGGGCCCCGGCGGTTTCGGCGTCACGAGACTGTTGTTGCGGTGGCGCGGATCGAATTGCGCCGCCAGTTCTTCTGCAAATACACGCGACAGCATTGTCTCGATCGGCATGTTCGCCGTTGCCGGGTCGGAAACGAAAGCGTCGCGTGCGGCATAGGCTAGCCGGGCGACCTCGATCCACAGGTGCCAGCGCTCCGCGCTCTCTCGAGGCAGGCGCCGGGCATCAAGCAGATCGAGCACATTGAGCATGATCAGAGCGGTGATCCCCTGCCCGTTGGGCGGTATCTCGTTGAGGCGCTGGCCGGCATGGTCGGTGCCGATCGGATCGACCCAGTCGGCAGTGCATGCTGCAAGGTCGGCCTCCTCCATAAAACCGCCACCCCTGCGGACAGTGGCAGCAATTTCGGCTGCAATTTCACCTTCGTAGAAAGCTCTCGACCCGCCTTGGGCAACCTTACGCAACACATCCGCGAGCGCGGTCTGGCGCATGCGCTCACCTGCGCGGGGCGCTCGCCCGCCTTTGAGATAGTGAAGTCTGGCACCCGGATCGGCGGCAAGGTCCGCCTCATAGCTCCGCCAGTCGGCCGCGACGCGCGAGTGGACCGCAAACCCTTCTTCCCCATATCGGATCGCATCGGCGAACAACCGGTCGAAGCCAATCGTTCCGAAGCGTTCTGACAAAGCCTCCCAGCCCGCCAGGGCACCCGGTACCGTGACCGACAGGGCGTCGAATTCGGGGAGTCTGTCGATTCCCCGCGCACGCACGGCATCCGCATCAACGCTCATCGCCGCGCGTCCGGACCCGTTGAGGCCATAAAGCGAGCCATCCGGCTCAGCGACGATGGCAAAGCAGTCGCCGCCGATCCCGGTTGCGCCAGGCTCGACAACGCACAGCGTGGCAACGGCCGCGATAGCCGCATCGACCGCGTTGCCGCCTTCCCGCAGTACCTGAATCGCGCTCGTCGTGCCGAGCGGGTGGCTGGTCGCGGCCATGCCGTTTTCGGCGATAACCGGCGAACGGCCCGGCAGCGAGAAATCGCGCGCCACGGGCATCGCCTAACGCAGGTTCACGTCGCGGCTTGCGGCACGCAGCGACACTGAGAACCCGGCGAGGACATCCACCAGCGAAAACAGCATCAGCACAAAAAAGAGCGACGTTGTCGCGCCCCTGACCAGCAGAAACTCGACCAGAAACAGCACGAAGACCAATGTCGAAAGCAGGTGGTCGATCACCGAGGCGTTGGAGGTGCGCGTCGACTTCACCAGTTCGACAAAAAGCAGCGCCAGCGCGATCACCACCATCAGGTCGGCAAGCTTCATCGACCAGACGCCGCCCGAGATCATCGACATGGAGAAGAGAATGTTCGACCAGGGATCGTCACCGCCGAGTATTCCTGTCAGGCCGAGATTGTAGAGGATGAACGGCACGATCATGAGCGGCAGGTGGGCCATGGCTGCTGTCTCCGGTTTGAGCGCCCGCAGTTAAGACCGGTGCACAAACGCCGCGTCAAGTGCCGTACGCGACTGGCTCAAACGAAAAAGGCCGGCGCAAAGGCCGGCCTTGATTTCATTAGCGAAGGAGAACCTAGTTCTCTTTCGGTTCCAGCACCTGCCGGCCGCGATACATGCCGGTCTTCAGATCGATATGGTGCGGACGGCGCATTTCGCCCGAATCCTTGTCTTCAACATAGGCCGGGGCTTTCAGCGCATCGGCCGAGCGGCGCATGCCGCGCTTGGACGGCGAAGTTTTTCGTTTCGGTACAGCCACGACGAGCTCCATCTGTCAGTCAAAAGCCCGCGTATCCGGCAAGTCCGGCTCACTCGCGGGCACAATTCCTTGAAAGTCGCGTGCCTATACACGCCAAACCCGCTTTTGGCCAGCGCTCATTTCGAAGAATCTTTGAGGGTTCCCCTTCAGCGCAGGCAACCCACATAATCTCCAGCCTGCTGCGCGCGCCGTTCAACGATCGCAGCAAGATTGCTCAGACCGCTGCCCGGGTTGGCAGGATCGCGCGCACCGGGATTTGGCAAAGTCACCGCAAGCAATGCCGCCTGACGGCGCGTCAGCGCATTTGCCGGCCGGCCGAAATAGTGTTGCGCCGCGGCCTCGGCTCCATAGATGTTCGGCCCCCACTCGGCGATATTGAGATAGATCTCAAGGATGCGCTGTTTCGGAACCACCGCATCGAAATAGAGCGCCAGCGGAACCTCCAGCGCTTTGCGCACATATGAACGCCCGTGCCACAAGAACAGGTTCTTGACCGTCTGCATGGAGATCGTCGAAGCGCCGCGCAGCCCCTCGCCGGCCAGAGCGTCCTGGACGACGGTATTCAATGCTCCCCAATCGACGCCGCCATGCGAACAAAACCGGCCGTCTTCCGACATCACCACGGAATACGGCAGCACGGTGCCCATATCTTCGAATGCCACCCAGTCGCGACGATATCCCTGAAGTGTAACAAGGTCCTTTACCATCAGCATCGAGACCGGATGCAACGCCGGCACCCGATAAAGCGGCGTGAGCGCGATCGGCAAAAAAACGATAATCGTCAATGCCAGCAAAATGCGCCGTGACCAGCGGCGAATACGACCATGCGGCCTCGGCGCCGGAGTTCCGCGGCCGGTTTTCTTCTTTGCCCTCGATTTTGTCTGCTGCGCCAAACGGAACGACTCCGACTGCGGCAACCGAATAACGGTCGTCGCCGCCGGGCGCAACGCCGCACACGGCTTGACCGGGCGCCCGTTTGGCGGCATTGCGCGCCCATGGACGACGAATTCGAAACGCGGCTGGCACGCTGCGCGAACGAAATCCAGCATCTGCTGGAAAGACTGCTCGACGGGCGGCCGCGCGCTGGTGAAATCGCAAGGCCTGAGCGGTTGCTTGCTGCTATGCGGCATGGTGCGCTCAACGGCGGCAAACGGCTGCGTCCGTTTCTCGTCATGGAAAGCGCGGCGTTATTCGGCGCCAAGCCCGCCGCATCGCTTCGCGTCGCCGCGGCGCTTGAATGCGTCCACTGCTACTCGCTGATCCACGACGATCTGCCGTCCATGGATGATGACGACCTGCGCCGCGGCCGGCCCACTGTTCACCGAGCCTTCGACGAAGCGACTGCAATCCTCGCCGGAGACAGCCTGCTAACATACGGCTTCGATATCATCGCCGACGACGAAACGGCTCTGCCGGCAAAGACGCGCCTTACTCTGGTGACGCTGCTCGCGCGCGCCGCGGGACTTGGCGGCATGACCGGTGGTCAGATGTTTGATGTCGACGCTTCCCGGGCAGCACCAGACGAAAACCAGATCATCACGCTTCAGGCGATGAAAACCGGTGCCCTGATCAGGTTTGCCTGCGAGGCCGGGCCGGTGATCGCCGGTGCGCCTGAAGCCGACCGCGAGCGACTGGCGGAATTCGGCTCCGCCATCGGCCTGGCGTTTCAGCTTGCCGACGATCTGCTCGACATCACCTCCACGGTCGAAAAGCTTGGTAAGGCAACCGACAAGGATGCAACTGCCGGAAAGGCAACGCTCGTGGAACTCCACGGCGTGGACTGGGCCCGGCATCAGCTCGACGGGTTGGTCGAACAGGCAACGGCACTGCTTGCGCCTTATGGCGCCGCCGGATCGAACTTGGCCCAGGCAGCGCGTTTCGTGGCTGCGAGGGACATCTAGACAAATAATACGCACCCGCAAAATTGTACCGCAGCGTTAACAGCCGTTTAATCGGATTGAACGATCTTTAGCCACAGTTGGGTACAGGGGTACGACCAATGTCTTCGGTCATTACGCGCCAGTATATGCGCACGCGTTTCTTTACGATTCTTGCTGGTTTCATTCTAGCGGTTACTGCCGGGTCGGCCTACAACTACTGGCAGGCCGAGAAAGCAAAAACAGACGTACGCTTCGGCGCGGTCATCGGTCTGATGGCTGACGCGACGGACGAGGTTATCTATCACGCACTTCGCCTCGACCATACGCGCCACGCATCATATTCCTCCAGCGACTTAGCTCGTGAACTCGGTACTTCGGTTGCCGAAGTAAGAGTCGATCTTCAGGCGGCATTGGACAGGCTCGCCTCCGCATATGAGGCAATCCGCGCGGCAGCGGACGGCGATGTGGGGATGGGAGAAAGCAGGTCGATCGCTGCAGAGGAGGATCGGGCTGCCGGTCTGGCAACGCCGCTGGAATCCGACAACGCAATCATCGCAAGCATAGCAGGACTGTCGCTTCCCGAGACGCTGCGCCCGATCTGGGATGGCACGGCAAACGGAATTTCGCTGCGTCGCGACGTGAAGGAGGTGCTCACGCACGCCAATCGTCTCTCTATATTTCAAAGCTACACCGGAACGACGGCGCAACGCGTTTTCCGACAGTTGAGTGAAGCGGCGAACGAGCGTGTCAGTCCGCATCTTTCGGCTACGCTGGATCGGCTTCGTAGCGAGATGGTCGGCAGTTACAGCGCGCTGCAGTATACGCTGATGATTGTAGCAGCGACCATGGTTTTGGCGGCGGTGCTTTTCGGCGCGCGTGTTTTCGGGCCGATGATGCGCAATATCGAAGATGCGCAGAAATCACTGCAGGACGCCAAGGAAAGCGTCGAAGCAGAGAAGGTTCGCGCCGAATCCGCCGACCGCGCGAAGTCGGAATTCCTCGCCAATATGAGCCATGAAATCAGAACGCCCATGAACGGCGTCATGGGCATGGCGGAACTTCTGGCCCGCACAGAGCTCGATTCC
Organism: Rhizobiaceae bacterium; assembly: GCA_017644005.1. GTDB lineage: Bacteria > Pseudomonadota > Alphaproteobacteria > Rhizobiales > Rhizobiaceae > RCIO01. The sequence continues at coordinate 209,146 of JAEPMJ010000005.1, read as the reverse complement.
CGTCAGGGCATGTTCGTCGACGTCATCGTGAAATCTGGCAACGCACTGCTCACGATCATCAATGACATACTCGATTTCTCTAAAATCGATGCCGGTCAGATGCATCTCGACCCGGCTCCGTTCCTCATCGGCGAGGCCGTCGAAGATGTTGCGACGCTTGTGTCCACCCGCGTCGCTGAAAAGGACCTCGAGCTGATTGTGCGAGTGGCGCCCGATCTGCCACCGAGCCTTGTCGGTGATATCGGTCGGTTCCGCCAGATAACGACCAACCTGGTCGGCAATGCAGTGAAATTTACCGAACGCGGCCACGTACTGGTCGAAGTGTCCGGAAAGCCGATCGACAACGGCAATGTCATGGTCACCGTACGCGTCGAGGATACCGGCATCGGCATCCCGGAAGACAAGCTCGCAGCGGTCTTCGAAAAATTCGCGCAGGTCGATGCGTCGTCGACGCGGCGCCATGAAGGAACGGGTCTCGGACTTGCGATCGCCACACGTCTGGTCGATTTGATGGGTGGCGAGATAGGTGCCGAGAGCACGCCCGGCAAGGGCTCCGTGTTCTGGTTCAGTGTCCCGATGCCGATCGACGCTTCGGCCGTCCGGATGAAGCCCGTACCCTTCGACGTCAGCGGCGCGCGCATTCTCGCCGTCGATGACAACGCGATCAACCGCGACATCCTGACTGAACAGCTCAAAAACTGGGGCTTTGATGGCGCGGCCGTCGAAAGCGGCGAATTGGGCATTGCCTTCCTGAAGCGCGCGTCCGAAATCAATGCCAACGTGGACTGCATCATCCTCGACTTTCAGATGCCGGACATGAATGGCGTTGAGGTTGCCCAGCAGATCAGGCAGTCGGGCATCAATGCAACGGTGCCGATCATCCTGCTGACCTCGGTTGACCAGTCCGAATCGAGCCAGCTGGTTAGCAAATACGGAATCAATGCCCAGCTGACCAAGCCGGCGCGTTCATCGGCTCTGCTTGAGACCATTGTCAATGTTCTGCAGGTGAAGCGTTCCGAAGCGGTGCCCGACACTGCCGCCGCGACATCAAGATCGCCGAAACCGGAGCCCGTGAAACGACTGCCTGCCGTCGCACCTGTGCCGGTTGCCGCCAAAACAGTCGGCGAAGCACCGCGCAAACAGGCCTCGATCGACGTGCTGGTGGCTGAGGACAACGAGGTCAATCAGCTTGTATTCAGCCAGATTCTCGACGGACTGGGAATTTCCTACCGCGTCGCATCCAATGGGCGCACCGCGGTCGAGCTCTACAGGACGCTGCAGCCTTCTGTCGTGCTGATGGATGTGTCGATGCCGGAGATGAATGGCCTCGAGGCAACGGCTGCCATTCGCGATATCGAGAAGGGCACGGGAACGCACACACCCGTAATTGGCATCACCGCTCATGCCCTGAAGGGAGATCGGGAGCGCTGTCTCGAAGCCGGGATGGACGATTATCTTACCAAGCCGATCTCGCCGGATCGCCTGTCCACCAAGATCGAAACCTGGATGTTCAGCCAGGCCGAGGCGCTGTCGGCCTGACGCGAAACCGGCGTGGCAGCCAGTGCCGCGCTCGGCTATCCTGCCGCCGCTTTGCCGCCCGGGCCGAAGCGGGATTCTATGTAATCGGCGACCATCCCTTGGAAATCGTCGGCGATGGTAGGCCCGCGCAACGTCGCAGCTTTTGCACCATCGATGAAAACAGGCGCCGCCGGTGTTTCGCCGGTACCCGGCAGCGAAATGCCGATATCTGCATGTTTGCTTTCGCCCGGCCCATTGACGATGCAGCCCATGACCGCAACCTTGAGCTCCTCCACCCCGGGATATTTCTCGCGCCAGACCGGCATGTTGGCCTTGAGGTCGGCCTGTATCTTCTCGGCGAGCTCAAGAAACACCGTGGAGGTTGTCCGCCCGCATCCCGGGCAGGCCGCCACGACCGGCGTGAACTGGCGGAACCCCATCGTCTGAAGCAACTCCTGCGCCACCTGCACCTCTCGTGTGCGGTCGCCGCCTGGTTCAGGCGTCAGCGAAATTCGGATCGTATCGCCGATACCCTGCTGAAGCAGGATGCCCATCGACGCAGATGACGCGACAATGCCTTTGCTGCCCATCCCGGCTTCGGTGAGACCAAGGTGAAGTGCATGGTTCGAACGTTTCGCGAGCTCGGAATAGACTGCAATGAGATCCTGCACACGGCTGACCTTGGCCGACAATATGATACGCTCGCGCGGCAGGCCGATCTCCTCCGCAAGCTCCGCCGACAGCAGCGCCGACTGCACGATTGCCTCGCGCGTGACTTCGTCTGCAGTCATGGGCGAGCCGCTCGCCTGATTGTCGTCCATGAGCCTGGTCAGCAGTTCCTGGTCCAGCGAACCCCAGTTGACGCCGATCCGTACCGGTTTGTCGTGCCGTATCGCGGTTTCAACGATGGCCGCGAATTGGCGGTCCTTCTTCTCCCGAAACCCGACATTGCCGGGATTGATGCGGTATTTTGCCAGCGCCTCCGCACAAGCCGGATGATCTGCAAGAAGCTTGTGGCCAATGTAATGAAAATCGCCGATCAGCGGCACCTCAACGCCAAGCCTTGCCAGCCGGTCGCGTATCTTCGGCACGGCCGCAGCGCTTTCGTCGCGGTCAACCGTGATGCGCACAAGTTCGGAGCCAGCGCGGTGCAGAGCGGCAACTTGTGCGACGGTTGCATCCACGTCAGCGGTATCGGTATTGGTCATCGACTGGACGACGACCGGCGCATCGCCACCCACGATCACAGTACCGACAGGCACCGCGACCGAGGCTCGGCGCGGTTGTGGGGCGCCAGAAAATCCGCTCATGCCGCAACCTTTCCGGTCCGAATTTCGTTGCTGCTCAGGTGGCGAACCCTCCCGCCGATGTCAATGGGCGGTGTCTTGCGTTCACGTTTGCGTAATTGCGGCTATTTCGCCTTCGGTTCGCCGCACGGGACGCCCACATTGGCAATAATCTGGGAGAGCAACCATGCAGGAGCCACTCGCCAACAGCCTGATCCGCAGCGCAATGAGGGCGCCGTATCTGGAACGCGACGAAGAGCAGGAGCTCGCTGTCCGCTGGAAGCAGAATCGCGATCAGGACGCACTTCATCGCATCACGATGGCGCATATGCGCCTGGTTATTGCAATGGCTGCCAAGTTTCGCGGCTTTGGCCTGCCCATGGCCGATCTCGTCCAGGAGGGCCATGTCGGCCTCCTTGAAGCTGCGGCGCGCTTCGATCCCGGGCGCGAAGTTCGCTTTTCCACCTACGCCACTTGGTGGATCCGGGCGTCGATACAGGACTATGTGCTGCGCAACTGGTCGATCGTGCGCGGCGGAACCAGCTCAACGCAGAAAGCGCTCTTTTTCAACTTGCGCCGACTTCGTGCCCGCCTGGCAGTCGGCGGCGAAATGCTGACTTCGGCCGATGTTTACGAACGCATTTCGGATACGTTGGGCGTGTCGTCCGCCGATGTCGAAATGATGGATGCGCGCCTTTCGGGTTCCGACACGTCTCTCAACGCGCCGCTGACCGCGGAAAACGAGAATGCCAGCCGGCAGGATTTTCTGGTTTCGGATGCACCGGGCCCCGATGAGCTCGCCGAAGGCGTGATCGACGACGAACGTCGTTCCGAATGGCTGCGCACCGCGCTCGGCACCCTGAACGATCGGGAACTGCGCATCATCAGGGAGCGGCGTCTGCGCGAATCCGGCGCCACGCTGGAATCGCTCGGCGAAAAGCTTGGCATTTCGAAGGAGCGCGTGCGCCAGATCGAGGGCCGTGCACTGGAGAAGTTGCGCGTTGCGCTGCTGGCGGCGCACCCGCAGCTGGGCACACCTGCCTGAACCTCATCTGTCGGTGACGATCTTCACCTTTTCGCCTGCCGATAGGCTGGCTCCAGGCGCCAGCCCGTTGAGAAGACGAAACAGCGCTACCTTGTCGCTGACACCCGACATCTGGGCGGCGAGTGACGCAACGCTTTGACCACTGCGCACCGTCATCACCCGCACTCTGAGCGGCTCCAGGGCCGCCTGTTCGGCGTCTGAAAGCACCCGGAAGCTTCCGGTTACCGCATCATCCACCTGGCGGAGCGCAACGCTGCCGGCCGGTGCCGCCGTCAAAAGCCGATACACCTGCGAGCCCGCCCGCACCACGGTGATTGCGAACTGCCAGCCATCCGCGGTTGCGCGTGCACGCGCCGCCTCGCTTCCATTGATGACGTCGGGCCGGATACTCCCGGGCACCAGCCCCTGAACCCAGCCAGATTGCAGATAGTCGGAGAGCTGAACACGCCGGCTGAGCGTCACACCGTCAAATCTCACCGCCGTATCGCCCGGGCCGGCCGCCGTAACGGCGACTGCCGAATTGTCGATCACGAAACCTTCCGGCACGGAAAAGGAGACACCCAGACGCGGATGCAGGAAGGTCCGCCCGCGCACAAAACCTTCCTCCGGTGTGTCACCGAAGAGCATTCCGTCTACGCCCGCCAGATAGGCATCGCGATCCCGTACCCCCCGCTCGCCCTGCGGGCCGTACTGCCGGGCATGGCGGCGGGCGAGTTCGATGCGCTGCGGCGGGTTCGGATGCGAGGCAAGAAAATCGAGACTGGCATCATTATTGCCGCTGACAGACCGAAGGTCGGTGTACCCTGCCATGGCTTGCAGAAAGCGTGAGGCGGCAAAGGGGTCGTAGCCGGCCTGCGCTGAGGACCGGATGCCGATGGCATCGGCTTCTAGCTCCTGATTGCGCGAAAATTGCGCCAGCCTGAGCTTGCCCCGCACCAGCGCCACTTGCGCGTTGGGGCTGCTTCCAAGCACATCGTTGACAACTTCGGCGGCGAGTACCTCTTCGGCCTCCTTCTGCTGCCGCTGAATACCGTGGTTGGCCGTCACATGCGCCATTTCATGCGCGATGACGGCGGCAAGCTCCGACGAATCATTGACCAGTGCCAGAAGCCCGCGGGTGACATAGAGGTAACCACCCGGCAACGCGAAGGCGTTTACATTCGGGGAGTTGAGGATTGTCACCCGATAGGCCTGGGTCGGATCGTCGGAGACCGCCGTCAAACGTCCAACGACCTTGGCTACCATGCGCTCGAGTTTCGGGTCGGAATACTCGCCGCCATAGGTGGCGAGGATGCGCGGGTGCTGCTCGCGCGCAATGCCGGCCAGCCGGTCGTTGCGGGTCACAGTATCGACAGTCACCGGTTCGTTGGATGGCCTGAATGCGCTGCTGTTGCCGAAATCGATCCCTTGGCACCCGGCCAGCAGCACGAGCATGCTCGCCAGCGCCAGCCACCGCGGGGCCGGGCCGTACGGGCCGTCGATCATGCAGGACATGCGGGTGCGAAACAGGTTCGGGTTCCTTTCCGGTGGTTACCTGCGGTATAGCAGGGCGGTCGCTGCTAGCCAGCCGCGCGACGGCGAGCCCGCGACTTTAACGCAAACGCGTTGCGCAAATGACGCGCAATTATGTCGCTATCCGGGCAACGGCCGGCTGCGCAGTTTATTCAGTTCCGACATAGCGCCGGAAAGCTTCCGGCATGTCCGGCCCGAAAAACGTGCTCACAGGGCCGTCAGCTGCAATCGTGCCCGCCTCCAGATAGAGCATGGTGTCGGCAATGCGCTCCGCGTCCTCAGGGTGATGGGTTGCCATCATCAGGGTCATGCCGCGTTCGGTGCTGAGTTCGCGCACAAGCGCTATCATGTCGGCGCGCAACGCCGGACCGAGCGCGGCAAATGGCTCGTCGAGCAGGAGTACCGGGCGGTCCCGAACCAGAACCCGGGCCAGCGCCACACGCTGCCTCTCGCCACCCGACAGGGTAGCAGGAAGCCGCTTTTCCTTGCCGTTGAGCCCAACCCGCGCGATCGCGGCATTTACGTCCTCGCGCTCCCGCTCATCCAGGCTCAGCGACGGCGAACGCCCGAGCGCCACATTGGCAAACACGTCGAGATGGCCAAAGAGGTTGTTTTCCTGAAATACCATGGAAACCGGCCGGCGCGCCGGCGCGTCCTGAGTCACATCCCTGTCCCCGATCAGGATTGCACCGCTGCCGGGTGCTTCAAACCCTGCGACCAAGTCGAGCAGTGTTGACTTGCCCGACCCACTCGGACCCATGAGCGCAGCGGCACCGCCCGCGGCCAGCGAGAAGTCGAAAGCGAACTCAAGGCCACCGCGACTGAGCCACACCTCGCGGCAGGTGATTTCGGCTCCGCTCACCTTGTCCTCCGCGACGCCCAGTCGGCAAACATCATAAGTGCAAAACAAAGCGCGCCCAGCATCAGTGCAATACCGGCCGCATCTTGTGTGCGATAGGCGCTCATGCGCTGCAAAAGCAGATAGGGCAGTGTTTGCACATTTTCGCTGCCGAACAATGCAATGACCCCCAGATCTCCCAACGACAGCGCCATCGCGAAAGCGAAGGCCGTGGCAAGAGGCCGCTTGAGCGGCGGCCAGTCGACAAGGCGCAGACGCGCAATCCCCGAAATGCCGAGCTGCGCGCACAGTCTTTCGTGCCGGGCTGACGCGCTGTCATAGGCTGGCCGGATCGCGCGCATGGCAAAAGGCATGGCCATGATAGCATTGACCGCGACAACCATGGCGGGGGCAACGGCGAACACCCCGGAACCGCTTTGCCGCAACAGAATAAACCAGCCCGCCCCGATCACGATGGGCGGAATGACAAGCACCAGCGCCGCGCCCTGATCGGTCATTCGCTCCAGCACGCCGGGTGAACGGAGCCCGTCCCTGCGCAGCTCGAGCGCGCTGCGGGCAATGACTAGCGAAACGGAGAGAAGCACCGAAAGCGATGCCGCGAGGAAAGCCAGCACAAGGCTCGTGGCGGCGGCTTCCTGCACACTCGCCTCGCCAAGAAGCCGCTTCAGATCGGCATTAAGCCCAGCAAGCACGATTGCCACCATCGGCCCTGCAACGAACAGGAACCCCGCGGCAAGGACCACGCCATTGACGGTTTTTTCGATCCCGGACGTAAACAGGCCGGCCCGACCGGAAACGGAGAGAAAAGCCTCGCCGGCGACTTGCGCGCCAAGGCGCGCGGCGGCGGCTACGATGATACCTGTCAGAACCAGCTGCACGACAGTCAGGACGACGGCCCGCCCCGGGTCGAAATCGAAGCGTAGCGCCTGATAGATCGCCACTTCCAGCGTCGTCGCCGCCGGCCCGCCGCCCAGTAGAAGAACGACGGTGAAGGATGTGACGCACAGCATGAAGACGAGCATTGCAACGCCAGGCAGCGCTGCACGCACTGCCGGCCATTCGACCAGCCGCCACGCCGACCATGAACTCATGCCAAGCTGAGCCTCAAGCCGGCGGTGATCTGCCGGAATGGCATTAAACGCCTCAAGAAACATGCGCGCCGCAAGCGGCATGTTGAAAAACACATGCGCTACAAGAATTCCGCTCAATCCATAAATGCCGGGCCAGCTCGCGCCGGTCAGTGCGGTCAGGACGTCAGCGAATATCCCTGCCCGCCCGAGCAATGCCAGAACGCCGAGCGCGGCAACGATCGCCGGCAGTGCCAGCGGCACTCCGAACAGCCAGACGATTGCTCCGCGCCCGGGGAATGCAGGCAGACGGGCCAGCGCACGGGCGACGATGATCCCGGGCAGAACCGAAAGCACGGTCGACAGCAAAGCCTGCCACAAGGTGAAGCGCGCCACGCGAACCAGGTAGCCGTCGAAGGCGGATGCCGCGCCCGACCAGTCTGACCCGGCTTCCCATATGAGACCTGCCGCCGCCCCTCCCATAACGAGGCCGATCGCGCCAAGCGCCAGTGCGCCTGGCAGAACGCGGCCACGAAATGGAACAGCGGCAGGCATGTGCTTGTCTATCAGCTACTCGCTCATCACGGAAAGCCACTCCTCGACCCATGCCTTGCGGTTCTCGGAGACCGTTGCCGGATCGACCAGCAGCGGCTCTTCCGGTCGGATCATGTCGGCGAATACCGGGTTGAGCGGTTCGGTGGTCGCACCGGCCGGGAACATCCAGTTGGTTTCCGGGATCACGTCCTGGAAACCGGGGCCTGTCATGAACTGCAGGAACTGCGCCGCGAGCGGATTGGCGGCTCCTTTGGTGGTAATCCCTGCAACTTCGATCTGGATGTAATGCCCTTCGGCGAACTCGGCTGCCTTGTAACGCTCCTCGCGTTCCGCGATCAGGTGGTAGGCAGGCGAGGTCGTGTAAGAGAGCACCATCTGCGCCTCGCCCGAGGTGAACAGCCCGTAAGCTTCGCTCCAGCCGGGCGTCACCGTGAGCACGCGGTTCTTGAGACTTGCCCACGCGCCGGCGGCATTGTCACCATAGACGGCCTTGATCCACAGCAGCAGGCCGAGGCCCGGCGTCGAGGTACGCGGGTCCTGAATGGCGATCTTCGGCCCGTCGGTGTTTTCCACCAGTTCCTTCAGGCTTGCCGGCGGGGTCTCCACCGTCTGCGTGTCGTAAATGACCGCGAAGTAACCGTAGTCATAGGGAACGAAGGTATCGTCCGACCAGCCACCCGGCACGCTGACATTGGCAAGGTTGATACCATGCGGGACGAACAGCCCGGTGGCCTGTGCCTCGACTGTCAGATTTGTATCGAGCCCGAGCACGATGTCGGCGCTGGTCTCCGCACCTTCGAGTTTGAGCCTGTTGAGCAGTGCGACACCATCGGCTACGCCGACGAAATCGACCGTGCAGGCGCACTCCGCTTCGAATGCCTCCTTTACCTTCGGGCCGGGACCCCATTCGCTGTTGAAGCTCTCATATGTGTAGATGGTAAGCGTATTATCCTGCGCTGCGGCTGCCGCAGTGGCGGCGGCGAATATGCTGGCTGTAATAGCTGCTGTGAGGTTCATGCGCATCGGCGCCTCCTTCTGTTTCGTTGAACGGGATGGCGCTCTTGGCAAAGCGTCTAATCCCTCCGCCGGTGCAAACCGGATCAGGTTCAGCGGGTTGGCAGGGTTCCCCCTGGGCCTCTCAGCCGGATCGAACGTCCGGCACCCCGTTAGAGCGACGCCACCATTAAGCTTCCTGCCGCCCCGACGCAACAGCGGTTTGAAGGGCATGCGCGCTTCCACTGCGCCGTTGCTCCGTGATAGGAGCCCGCGCCATGAGTCAGAATTCGAGCCGAACAACGATACTCCTCGCCGGAGACCTCACCCCGACGCCGCGACTGCGGGAGCAGATCGAGGGAACCCGCGTCATCGCCGCCGATTCCGGCATTCGATACGCCTCCGCGCTCGGCCTGACGCCCGATTTGTGGGTCGGCGATTTCGATTCCGCCACTCATGATCACCATGCTGAACATGGCTCGGTTCCTACGGCGCGATTTCCGAAGGAGAAAGACAAGACCGACGGCGAAATCGCTATCGAGGCCGCGCGCAGTGAAGGTGCAACGGAGCTCGTCCTGGCTGGCGCGTTCGGCGGCGAGCGGGCAGACCACGCCTTCCTGCATTTGACCACAGCCATGCGCGCAGCGGCGAGCGGTCTCAGGGTGTTGCTGACCAGCGGCACCACGGAGGGCATCCCGCTGCTGCCGGGCGAGGCAAATTTCGATTACGCGCCTGGTACTGTGTTCTCCGTTCTGGGTTTCGGCGACCTGACCGGGCTGACGCTGCACGGCGTCAAATGGCCGCTCGACCGCCGTTTTGTCGCGTTCGGCTCCTCGCTCACAATATCCAACGAGGTCGACACCCGACTGGTCGCAAGCCTGGAGGCGGGTAGGGCAATGGTGGTCGCAAATTTGTCGGCAGACGCGCGAGCCTGACGATGGCGCCTCCCCTTCTGCAACTTGATGGCATCGGCCTGTCCTTCGGCGGCGACCCGCTGCTGGAAAACATATCGCTCAATGTGTCCGCAGGCGAACACATCGCACTTGTCGGTCGGAACGGTTCCGGTAAATCGACCCTGCTGAAGATCACCGCCGGTCTTGTTGAACCGCGCGAGGGCACGCTTTTCCGCCAGCCCAACGCAACGGTGCGATATTTGCCGCAAGCCCCTGACACGGCGGGTTTCGAATCCGTGCGCGACTATGTGATCGCAGGCTTGGGCCCGGCGGACGACCAGAACCGCGCCGACTATCTGCTCGACGGCCTCGGCCTTACCGGCACGGAAAACCCTGCAACCCTGTCCGGTGGCGAAGGCCGACGCGCCGCGATTGCCCGCGTACTGGCCCCCGAACCCGACATCCTGCTGCTTGATGAGCCGACCAACCACCTTGATCTCGCGACGATCGAATGGCTGGAAAGCGAATTGACGCGCTCCACCTCGGCGATCGTCATGATTTCGCATGACCGGCGTTTCCTGGAGCGTGTTTCGAAAACGACGGTCTGGCTCGATCGTGGTACATTGCGCCGGCTGGAGGAAGGCTTCAGCGCCTTCGAAGCCTGGCGCGACAAGCTGCTGGAAGAAGAGGAGCGCGACCAGCACAAACTTGGCCGCCAGATCGTACGCGAGGAACATTGGCTGCGCTACGGCGTCACCGCCCGCCGCAAGCGCAACATGCGCCGGCTGGGCGAGTTGCAGACCATGCGCGAGCGCCACCGCACGCGGCGCGGGCCTGAAGGCGCGGCCACACTCAAGGCTGCCGACGCCGGCGATTCCGGCAAGCTGGTCATCGAGGCGAAGGACATTGCCCTGAGTTATGGCGAACGAGCCATCGTGCGCGATTTCTCGATCCGGATCGCGCGCGGTGATCGCTTGGGACTGGTCGGCCCGAACGGCGCCGGCAAAACGACGCTGCTCAGGCTTTTGACCGGGGCGCTGATACCCGACAGCGGCGCCATACGCCACGGTGCCAATCTAGAACTGGCGAGCTTCGACCAGCACCGCGAAATGCCGGACCCCTCCGAGACGCTCGCGCATTATCTGACCGAGGGTGCCGGCGACCAGATTTCAGTCGATGGCAAGCCGCGCCATGTCGCGTCTTATATGAAGGACTTTCTGTTCAAGCCGGAGCAGGCCCGCTCACCGGTTCGCGAACTTTCCGGCGGCGAAAAGGCACGGCTGGCACTCGCCCGCATTCTGGCGCGCCCGTCCAATCTGCTTGTGCTCGACGAGCCGACCAACGATCTCGACATGGAAACGCTCGATCTGCTGCAGGAGCTTGTTGCCGGTTACCCCGGTACGGTCATTCTCGTCAGCCATGACCGCGATTTCCTCGACCGCACGGCGACCAGCATTCTGGTGCCCGAAGGCGACGGCCGCTGGACCGAATATGCCGGCGGCTATACCGACATGCTGGCGCAGCGCGGCAGCCGCGACATCAAAAGCGCGACAAAGTCCAGTTCCTCGAAACCAGAAGCGCCAGCATCACAAAAGGCTGAAAAGCCGCGCCCGGGATCTGCAAAACTCTCCTACAAGCAGAAATATGCGCTTGAGAACCTGCCGAAAGAGATCGAGGCGGCAACAGCCGAAATCGGCAAGCTGGAAACCCGGCTCGCCGATCCGGATTTCTACGCCAGGGAGCCGAAGGACTTTGCCGACACGGCTGCGAAACTCAACACGTTGCGCGAGAAGCGATCCGCTCTGGAGGAAGAGTGGCTGGAGCTGGAATTGCTGCGCGAGGAAATGGAGAGCGGTTGATGCATGCGTTCCATGCGCATACGTTATGCGCATAGAAGATAGCCATGCTGACCAGACCGCCCGCCCGCAAATCTGTCAATCTGTCGCTCAACATGAGTTGGGTCACCCGCGCGGCAATCTTTCCCGACATCGCGGCGAAATCGTCGCCGCGCTCGATCTACTTTTTCACGGGTTCTGAGTTCGATGGCGCAGACGGCATCCCTCGACATCGCTCTGCGTGCCGCACGCTCCAACGAGGCCGCACGCCTTACCGAACTGTGTCTGCGCTCCAAGGCGCATTGGGGTTATGATAGGACGTTTATGGAAGCTTGCCGCTCCGAGCTGACGGTGACGCCTGAAACCGCCGCCGCGCCGCTGCTCAGGGTCGCCACCATTGATGGCGGCCTCGCGGCCGTAGCCGAAATCGGCGAGGAAAACGGCGTTTGGCATCTCGACAAACTGTTTGTCGATCCGCGTTTCATGGGGCTCGGGCTTGGTCGGCTTCTGCTCGAATGGGCAGCCGACACTGCCGCGGCCCGAGGTGCAACGCTGCTCAATATAGCAGCGGACCCGGATGCAGTGCCGTTCTACGAACATCACGGCGCGCGCAGGATCGGCGACGAACCTTCAGGCTCCATCCCAGGCCGCAGGATTCCATTGCTGGAGCTGCGGCTTTAATCCGCCTTGCGTCCAAGCTTGCCCGCCAGCGCTTCCATGCGCTCGGCCAGATGCGACAGCGCGCCGACGAGCGCTGCATCGTTCTTGTCGGCCTTCACCAGAGCGTCGTCACGGGTCTTGCGCAGCGTGGCGATCTCGCTCTCCATGCCGAGCACACGCTTTTGCAGTTCCGCGAGTTCGTCCATCACCATGATGCCCGACATCACGGTGATGCGCTGATCGCCAATCTCGCCAAAACTCTCTTTCAGATGCGCGACATAACGGTCGAAACGCGAGGCCAGATCGATGAGGTGCTCCTGCTGCCCCTCATCGCAGGCCATTCGGTACTGCTTGCCGTCGATCGTTACTGTGACTTGAGCCATCGCCGCGTCTCGTTGCCCGACTACCTGTCCAGAACCGCTCTGATCGTTTCCATTGCCGTCACCAGCCGGCGCGACACTTCCTTGTTCGCGTCTTCGAGACGCTCGGCCCTGGCTTCGGACGAATCGAGTTCCTGCGCAAGGCGCGCCCGGTCGGCATTCAGCCGCTGCACCTCCGCCTCGGCCTCCTCCGAATCCTGCTCACGGCCAACCCGCTCCATAACCGACTCCTCCAGCGAATCGATCGCCTTTCCCAGGCGGGCGATCACCTCTTTCAGCGTCGGTTCGCTCGACATGGCGACTTTCCGGACAGAGTACGCATGGAATCATGCCCTGATGGCAGGCCGTTAGACGGAAAAGATTAGGCTTCGTGTGAAGCGCGCGTCAACCAACCCAGGTTCGCTTTCCCCGCGTTCTTGGTCTGTCCTCAGGTTGTGGAAGCACCTCAACGGCAGCCCGCCGGCTTTGTTGACTCAGGGGCGGCACCTGATATGTGTCGCCTGCTTTTTTCCGGCGGCAAACGCGCCGCATGTCCATTCCTGGCCTGGGGCCGTCAGCGAGCATAAGAAATGACTTCACGCGAAAAGCATGACCGTATGGCCAATGCCATCCGTTTTCTGTCGATCGACGCCGTCCAGGCAGCGAATTCAGGACATCCCGGCCTGCCTATGGGCGCTGCGGACATCGCAACGGTGCTCTTTACCCGCTTCATGACCCACGATCCGAAGCAGCCGGATTGGGCCGACCGTGACAGGTTCATCCTGTCCGCCGGCCATGGCTCGATGCTGCTCTATTCGCTGCTCTATCTGTCGGGCTACGAAGATATCACGCTGGACGAGATCAAGAAGTTCCGCCAGCTCGGCTCCCGCACCGCTGGCCACCCTGAATATGGCCATGCGGCAGGCATCGAAACCACGACCGGCCCGCTGGGCCAGGGCCTGGCAAACGGCGTCGGCATGGCATTGGCGGAGCGTATCCTCAACGCGCGCTTCGGCGACGAGCTCGTCGATCATTATACCTATGTTCTGGCCGGCGACGGCTGCCTCATGGAAGGCATCAGCCAGGAAGCCATCGCGCTTGCCGGTCATCTCAGGCTCAACAAGCTGATCGTGATGTGGGACGACAACCGCATATCCATCGACGGCCCGGTTTCACTGTCCGATTCCACCGACCAGGCGAAGCGCTTCGAGGCCTCGGGCTGGAATACGCTGCAGGCTGACGGGCATGATCCGGACGCTATTGCCGCAGCGATCGAGGCGGCGCGCCAGTCCGACCGGCCAACCATGATCGCCTTCCGTACCACCATCGGCTTCGGCTCCCCCAACAAGGCCGGCACTTCCAAGGTACATGGCTCACCGCTTGGCGATGAGGAAATTGCCGCAACACGAAAGGCACTGAACTGGGATTCGCCGCCCTTTGTCATCCCCTCGGACATTCTCGATGACTGGCGCCTCGCCGGCCTGCGATCAGCCAAAGAGCGCAAGGCGTGGGAACAGCGGCTCGCTGATACGAACGGCGAACTGCGCGCCGAATTCGAACGCCGCATAAGCGGCGACCTTCCGGCCGAATTCGACAGCGCCATTGCAGACTACAAAAAGAAGCTCGCTGAGGACCGACCCAGCGTCGCTACTCGCAAATCGTCGGAGATGGCGCTGGAAGTCATCAACGGCGTCGTACCCGAGACCATCGGCGGTTCGGCCGACCTGACCGGGTCCAACAACACCAAAACCAGCCAGACCAAGCCAATAGCCCCCGGCGACTATGACGGCCGATATGTATATTACGGCATTCGCGAACACGGCATGGCGGCCGCCATTAACGGCATGGCGCTGCATGGCGGCATTATTCCTTACGGTGGCACGTTCCTGACGTTTTCCGACTACGCACGCCCGTCCATGCGCCTCGCCTCGCTGATGGGCGTCCGGTCCATCTTCGTCATGACGCACGATTCCATTGGCCTTGGCGAAGACGGCCCGACTCACCAGCCGGTCGAGCAGGTGGCTGCGCTGCGCGCCATACCCAACCACATCGTCTTCCGTCCGGCCGACGCAATGGAAACCGCCGAGTGCTGGCAGCTCGCCATCACGAGCCGCAAATCGCCTTCGACGCTTGCCCTGACCCGCCAGAACCTGCCGGCGGTTCGCCTGGAGGCCAGCGAAGACAACCTGTGCGCGCTTGGCGCCTACGAGCTGCGTATGGCCTCCGACGATGCCAAGGTGACGATCTTCGCAACCGGTTCTGAAGTCGAGATCGCCGTCAACGCTCAGGCAGAGCTTGAGAAGCGCGGCGTGCCTGCACGCGTGGTTTCCGTGCCGTCCTTCGAATTGTTCGAGCAGCAGAGCGCCGATTATCAGGCTGCCGTCATCGGCACAGCGCCGGTGCGTATCGCGATCGAGGCAGGCGTCCGGCAGGGCTGGGATCGCTTCATCGGCACCGACGGCACGTTTATCGGCATGAGCGGCTATGGAGCGAGCGGGCCCTACAAGGAACTCTACGCTCATTTCGGCATCACCGCCGAGGCAGTGGTCAAGGCCGCGATGGCCGGGCTCGACGACGAGGCCTGAGCCACTTCCTGGTACAGTCGATAGGCGGCGGGCGACGCAGAAATCCGGCTCCTGGCGCTGGATTCTTGCCCTTGGCGCCGTTATGACGGCGTGCCTGCCCGGCAAGGCACGCTCCATTTCCCCCAGCGCCGCGGCTGGGATGCCCTAACACGTCCGCGAGGAGATCATCGCATGACAGTCAAAGTCGCCATCAACGGATTTGGCCGCATCGGCCGCAACATTGTCCGCGCCATCTATGAGTCCGGCCGCAAGGACATCGATGTTGTCGCCATCAACGATCTCGGGCCGGTCGAGACCAACGCGCATCTGATGCGCTACGACAGCGTGCACGGCCGCTTCCCGAAGAGCGTCAAGGTTGACGGCGATACGATCCACATCGAGGGCGGCGACAGCTTCAAGGTCCTGGCCGAGCGCGACCCCGCCAAGCTGCCGTGGAAAGAACTCGGCGTCGACATTGCGCTGGAGTGCACCGGCATCTTCACATCGAAAGAAAAAGCCTCCGCGCATCTGCAGGCAGGCGCAAAACGCGTTCTTGTTTCTGCTCCTGCCAGCGGTGCCGACCTGACGGTCGTCTACGGCGTCAACGAAGACAAGCTGACCAGCGACCACCTTGTCGTCTCCAATGCGTCCTGCACGACCAACTGCCTGGCGCCCGTCGCAAAGGTGCTCAATGACGCGTTCGGAATCGAAAAGGGCTTCATGACAACGGTGCACGCCTACACCGGCGATCAACCGACGCTGGACACGATGCACAAGGACCTCTACCGCGCCCGCGCTGCGGCGATGTCGATGATCCCGACCTCTACCGGCGCCGCGAAGGCCGTCGGCCTTGTGCTGCCGGAGCTCAACGGCAAGCTGGACGGCGTGTCGATCCGCGTACCGACCCCGAACGTGTCGGTTATCGATTTCAAGTTCGTGCCACGGAAGAAGGTCACGGTTGAAGAGGTCAACAACGCGCTCGTCGCCGCTGCTGACGGCCCGTTGAAAGGCATCCTCGCCTACACCAACGAGCCGCTTGTTTCGATCGACCTGAACCACAACCCGGCATCGTCAACCTTTGCGCTCGACCAGACCAAGGTGATCGAGGGTGACCTGGTACGCGTCATGTCGTGGTACGACAATGAGTGGGGTTTCTCGAACCGCATGGCCGACACGACCGTCGCGATCGGCAAGCTGATCTGAGCCACGCAACCATCCGTTTCTCAAAAGCCCGGTTCCGCCGGGCTTTTTTCTTGCCTTTTTCGACACTTGCCCTTGCGGCATTGCAGCACGCTCCGCCAATATTCCGCCATTGAGGCGCGCGACAGACCGCTCGGCGCAATCGGAAAGTTGGCTCAATGCTCGAAGGGATCTACCTGGTCACGCTGATCGGCACGCTGCTCGTGCTGGTCGCGGCCTTCTCGAGCCTGCTCGCGTTCCGCTTCGGCGCCCCCTTGCTGCTCTTGTTTCTGGGGATTGGCCTGCTGGCCGGCGTGGATGGCCTCGGCATCGACTTCCACAATGCCGGTGTCGCCTATTTCGTTTGCTCCCTGGCGCTGGCCGTCATCCTGTTCGATTCCGGCTTTGGCACCGCACTGCAGTCATTTCGCCAGGCGGCCTGGCCGGCCCTGACACTGGCGACCGCCGGCGTCCTTTTGACCAGTGTCTTCTTCGGCCTGGCGGCGCGTCTGCTGCTCGGCTTTTCCTGGCTGGAATCGTTTCTGCTCGGCGCAATTGTCGGCTCTACCGACGCCGCCGCCGTGTTCTTCCTGCTGCGCATCGGCGGCATTTCCATCCGCGAGAAGGTGCGCGCGACGCTGGAGATCGAATCCGGCTCCAACGATCCGATGGCGATCTTCCTCACCATCGCTCTGGTCGAAGCGATTTTAGCACGCGAAGGCGGCACGAGCGGAGTCGGCTTCCTGCTCGATTTCGTGCTGCAGATGGGCATCGGCCTGCTCGCCGGCTATGGCGGCGGTGTCATGATCGTGGGCCTCGTCAACCGGCTCAACATGGAACGCGGCCTGGTGCCAATCTTCGTGATCGCGCTGGCTCTGCTGGTCTTTTCCGTCACCGGAGCACTTGGCGGCTCGGGCTTCCTGGCGGCTTACGTTGCGGGCCTCTACGCCGGCAACCGGCAAATGAAGGCCACCCCCGTGCTGCGCCGCTTTCAGGATGGCATGACCTGGCTGGCACAGATCATCATGTTCCTGATCCTCGGCTTGCTCGCAACACCCTCGCAATTTCCCTCAATCGCCATTCCCGCGATCCTCCTGGCGCTGTTCCTGATCTTTGTCGCACGGCCGGTGGCGGTCTGGCTCACGCTTCTGCCATTCGACTTCCAGCGTTCCGAAAGCGCCTTTGTCGCCTGGGTCGGCCTGCGCGGCGCGGTGTCCATCCTGCTGGCAATCGTGCCGCTGCTCGGCGGCCTCGAAAGCGGCACCACCATCTTCAACGTCGCCTTCATCATCGTGCTTGTTTCGCTTCTGGTGCAGGGCTGGACGATCAACCCGCTCGCCCGCCGCCTGGGCCTTCTGGTGCCGAAACGCATCGGCCCGGTCGAAAAGCTGGAGGTTGAACTGCCGGGCACGGCGAGCCACGAGCTTCTTGTCTATCACGTTGTACCGGGAAGCCCGGTGGAGCAGGGTGAGCGCATTCCGCGCTGGGCACGTCCGTCGCTGGTTGTGCGCGACGGCCAGTCCATGCGTTATCAATATGCCGGACGGCTGCGCGCCGGCGACTATGTCTACCTGTTCATTTCCTCGCGCTACCCGCCGCTGCTAGACCGGCTGTTTGCCAGCCCGCTGCCGGTGGAAGTCGACGACGAGGAGTTTTTCGGTGCCTTTGCCATCGATCCGTCGCGACCGGTGGCCGATCTGCAATCGGCCTACGGTATCGAGCTGCGCCCGGGCGAAGACGGAATGACGATTGCGGAAATGATGGCCTCAAGGCTGGGCGGCCAGGCCGAATATGCCGACCGGGTGGCTGTGGGGCCGGTCGAACTGATTGTCCGTGACGTGGATGACGCCGGTAAGGTCGAGACTGTCGGCGTTTCGCTGGAACCCGAAGCGCAGAACCCACAGGTGCCGCTGTTCCTTACCGGTCGCGAGGTGGCGCACAAGCTGCGCTCGTTCGTCGCCGCACGGTTAGCTCGCCGCAAGCGGGGAAAGCCGGAGGGAACGCTCGACACAGAGCTATCGGAATTGCCCACCGAAGCGGACACGGAAGCCGAATCTGCGGGCCGCGACAAAGCCTGATATTGCACGGCGGGCGGCGGGCTGTATGGTGCGCCCGCGAATTCCGTGAAAGGCAGTGAATGTCCAGCTTCCGAACCCTCGACGACCTCGATCCTGCAGGCAAGCGCGTACTTGTGCGCGTCGATCTCAACGTGCCGATGGCCGACGGCCGGGTTACAGATACGACGCGTATCCAGCGGGTGGCAGGTACTGTTCTTGAACTCTCTGAAAAAGGCGCCAAGGTCATCCTGCTTGCCCATTTCGGCCGCCCCAAAGGCAAGGTGGATCCCGCCCAGTCGCTGAAGCCGGTCGCAGCCGCGACCGAAACGGTCCTCGACCGCCGGGTCTTCTTCGCTTCCGACTGCACCGGCGAGCCCGCGCGCGAGGCCGTCGCCGAGATGGTCGGCGGCGACATCCTGCTTCTGGAAAACACGCGCTTCCACGCGGGCGAAGAAAAGAACGACCCCGATTTCGTGAAGGCGCTGGCCGAAAATGCCGATGTTTATGTCAACGACGCCTTTTCCGCCGCGCACCGCGCACATGCGTCCACTGAAGGCCTGGCACATATTCTGCCGGCCTATGCCGGTCGAACCATGCAGGCGGAACTCGATGCATTGGAAAAGGGCCTCGGCGATCCGGAACGTCCGGTGGTGGCGATCGTCGGCGGCGCAAAGGTCTCGACCAAGATCGATCTTTTGACCAATCTGGTCCACAAGGTTGACGCGCTGGTCATCGGCGGTGGCATGGCCAACACTTTCCTCGCGGCGCGCGGCACCGATGTCGGCAAATCGCTGTGCGAACACGACCTCGCCCACACGGCAAAAACCATCATGACTGAGGCCGCCGGTGCCGGCTGCGTCATCGTTCTGCCGATCGACGCCGTTGTGGCGCGCAAATTCGAGGCTGGCGCTGCGAGCGAAATCGTGCCGGTGTCGGAAGTCCCTTCTGACGCGATGATCCTCGACGCCGGACCAGAGACCGTGAAGGGGATTTACGGCTGGCTGGAAAAGGCCAAGACGCTGGTCTGGAACGGCCCGCTCGGTGCGTTCGAGATCGAACCCTTCGACCGCGCGACGGTGGATGCGGCCAAATTCGCGGCCGCTCGCACCAGCGAAGGCCTGCTTGTCTCCGTCGCCGGCGGCGGCGACACGGTGGCGGCACTCAACCACGCAGGCGTGGCAGACGACTTCACCTACGTATCGACCGCCGGCGGCGCTTTCCTGGAATGGATGGAAGGCAAGGCACTGCCAGGCGTGGAAGCTTTGAAGCTCTGAGCTACCCGCTCGCAACCACAATTCAGACATGAAACGACATCGGAGAACGAGATGACGAACACGCAAATGGCGGCGCAGGCCGCGAACAAGGATGGTTTCATCGCGGCCCTCGACCAGTCGGGCGGTTCGACGCCGAAAGCGCTCAAGCTCTACGGCGTCTCGGAAGACGCCTGGTCGAACGACGATGAAATGTTCGATCTCATTCACCAGATGCGCACGCGCATTATCAAGTCGCCAGCCTTCACCGGTGACAAGGTGATGGGCGCGATCCTGTTCGAACAGACCATGGACCGCGACGTCGATGGCATTCCGACCGCTCAGTATCTCTGGGAAAGGCGCGGTGTGGTGCCTTTCCTGAAAGTCGACAAGGGCCTTGCCGACGAAGCGGACGGTGTGAAGCTGATGAAGCCGATGCCGGAACTCGACGCGCTGCTGGAGCGCGCGGTCGCCAAGGGTGTTTTCGGCACCAAGATGCGCTCGGTCATCGACGCCGCGAATCCGAAGGGCATCGCCGCGGTGGTTGCCCAGCAATTCGAAATCGGCAATCAGATCCTGTCGCACGGGCTCGTGCCGATCATCGAACCGGAAGTGACAATTTCGATTTCCGACAAGGCCGAAGCCGAGGACATCCTGCTCGCCGAAATCACCAGGCACCTGGATACCGTGCCGTCCGGCAAGCAGATCATGCTCAAGCTGACGCTGCCGAACAAACCGAACCTCTACAAGCCGCTGATCGACGATCCGCGCGTCATGCGGGTCGTGGCGCTGTCGGGCGGCTATTCGCGCGAAGATGCCAACGCCAAGCTGGCGCAGAACAGCGGCATGATCGCGAGCTTCTCGCGCGCGCTGACCGAAGGCCTGTCAGCCGGCCAGAGCGACGCCGAATTCAATGCCGCACTTGCCACGGCAATCGACGGCATTTTTGAGGCTTCGCGCGCCGGCTAGCGCGCTGAGCGAATAGGAGAGTAGCGGAAATGATCTTCAAATCCCTCCTCTCCTGGCTCGCCTTCCCTGTTTATGTCTGGCAGGGCGTCGGCGTACGGCTGCGCACTGAAAGGCTCTTGCCGGCGCAAGGGCCGGTCATCCATCACATACCCGGCAAAGGCGAGCGGGTGCGGCTTTTGGTGGTCGGCGATTCCTCGGCAGCCTCGGTCGGCATAGGCAAGACCGACCGCGGACTGGCGGCACTGTTGGCCGCCCGGATTGCCACTGAGACCGGACGCCCGGTCGACTGGCGCGCCGCCGGTTTCAATTCGGCGACCGCCGGCCAGCTGCGCGACCATGTTCTGCCCAATCTCGCGCATGACGGCTGGAATCTGATCGTGCTTTCGGTCGGCACCAACGACGCCAAGAATTTTCACACTGTGCCGCGCTTCAAGCGCGAATTCGGCGGCTTGCTCTATGCACTGCGCGCCAAATGGCCCGAAGCGCAGATCATCTGGTCGCCCGTGGTGGAAATGGAAAAAGTGCCGGCCTTACCGCCGCTGCTTGGCCGCATACTCGGCATCCGGGCCGACCTCATCAACAGCATGGGGACGCGCCTTTGCCAGGAGCGTGGCGCATTGGCTGCTGCGCGCCTGCCGATCATCGATGCGTCAGGATTTTCGACCGACGGCTTCCACGCTTCGGAAGCCGGTTATGCGGCCTGGGCAGATCACATATGGGCGTTCGCGTCGGCACTTCTGCCTAGCCCGGCCGCGCGATCACCGTCAGCATCATCGCCGCCAGCGCAACCACGGCGATCTTCCAGAAGTCGGCGCGCTTCCTGAGGCCCGGCAGTCCGAGCGGCCGGATGATGTGCACCACCATCAGGCCCAGTAGCAGCAATGAGATAATCTTCGCCATGGCGGCCGAATCTCCGGGTTCGGACCGATACCTAGCCGCTTCCGCCGGCAGGCGAAACCTTGACCTCGGTCAATGTGCCGCGTCAGACCTTCGGTTGATGGACAATGTTCGATGCCAGCCATAAGTCAGTGATGGCAATGGGAGGAAGGTAATGCCAACGCGCTATTCGCAAGTCTATGCCGCCTGGAAGGCCGATCCGGAAGCGTTCTGGGCGGAAGCCGCGAAGGAGATCGACTGGTCGAAACCCTGGGACAAGGTCTTCGATCCCGACCAGGGGGTGTATGGCCGCTGGTTCGCGGGAGCGGAATGCAACACTTGCTACAATGCTGTCGACCGCCATGTGGAGGGCGGCCGCGCGGGCCAGTTGGCGCTTATCCATGACAGCCCGATCACCGGCACGCAGCGCAAATTCACCTATGCGGAACTGAAGCGCGAAGTCGAAGCGCTCGCAGCTGTTTTGCAGGACAACGGCGTGCAGAAAGGCGACCGTGTTCTGATCTATATGCCGATGGTCGCGGAGGCTGCTTTCGCCATGCTCGCCTGTGCCCGCATTGGCGCCATCCATTCGGTCGTTTTCGGCGGCTTCGCGGCACGCGAACTGGCCACCCGCATCGACGATGCAAAACCGAAGCTCATCATCTCCGCCTCGTGCGGCATCGAGCCTGGCCGAGTGGTTGCATACAAGCCACTGCTTGACGGCGCCATCGACCTGGCGAAAACGAAGCCGGCGAAGTGCGTCATCCTCCAGAGGCCGGAGCTTGAATGCGAACTCACGCCTGGCCGCGATGTCGACTATGCCGAGTCGGTGTCGGCAGCGAAAGCCGCGGGAACGGAAGTACCTTGCGTGCCGGTCGCGGCCACCGATCCGCTCTACGTGCTCTACACATCTGGCACCACCGGCCAGCCCAAGGGCGTGGTGCGCGACAATGGCGGCCACATGGTCGCGCTCAAATGGTCCATGAAGAACCAGTATGGCGTCGACCCCGGCGAGGTGTTCTGGGCCGCCTCCGACGTCGGCTGGGTGGTCGGCCATTCCTACATCGTCTACGCGCCGCTGCTTCACGGCTGTACGACAATTCTGTTCGAGGGCAAGCCGGTCGGCACACCTGACGCCGGCACCTTCTGGCGCGTGATCGAGGAACACAAGGTCGCCGCGCTCTTCACCGCGCCAACCGCTTTCCGGGCCATCAAGGGGCAGGATCCGAAAGGCGAATTCGTCCGCAAATACGATCTCTCCAACTTCCGCACGCTGTTTCTCGCCGGCGAGCGTGCTGACCCGGAGACGATCAAATGGGCGGAAAATCAGCTCAAGGTACCGGTCATCGACCACTGGTGGCAGACCGAAACCGGCTCGCCGATTTCCAACAACCCGATCGGGCTCGGCATTCTGCCAGTGAAATACGGCTCGCCCGCCGTTTCGATGCCGGGTTATGACGTTCAGGTCGTCTCCGATGAGGGACACCCGGTCGACACCGGCACGCTCGGCAATGTCGTGGTGAAACTGCCTCTGCCGCCCGGCTGTCTGCCGACGCTGTGGAACGCCGATCAGCGTTTCCGCGATGCCTATCTCGCTGAGTTTCCTGGTTATTACAAAACCGCAGATGCCGGCTACATCGACGAGGACGGCTACCTCTTCATCATGGCGCGCACCGATGACATCATCAATGTCGCCGGACACCGGCTTTCCACTGGCGGCATGGAAGAAGTGATCGCCGAGCATCCCGATGTCGCCGAGTGTGCCGTGATCGGCACGGCCGACGCGCTGAAAGGGCAGGTTCCCTGCGGTTTCGTGGTGCTGAATGCCGGTGTTGACCGCGACACCGCCGAGATCGAAAAGGAAGTTGTTGCGCTGGTGCGTGAGCGCATTGGCCCGGTCGCGGCCTACAAGCTCACCGTCGCGGTGAAGCGTCTGCCAAAGACGCGCTCCGGCAAGATATTGCGCGGCACCATGCAAAAGATCGCCGACGGCGAGGAATGGTCGATGCCGGCAACGATAGACGACCCGGCGATCCTCGACGAGATCGGCGCGGCGCTCAGGGAAAAGGGCATCGGAACCTCGCAGCGCATCGAACCGACTGCGCCTGCGCACTGAGGCTTCCCTCCCGCTGCGGATTGCTGTAGAGGGCTCTCCCTTTTTCCTCGTTCCCTCGTCCTGCGGGGCGCAAGTCTGCGCCGTGCACAGCATTGCGAGAGTCGGCAATGTCAGCCCTCTATTGCGGTGTCGATTTCGGCACCACCAACTCCACTGTCGGTGTTTGTGAAGAAGGCGGGGCACCCGCGCTTGTGCCGCTGGAAGGCGAGGAAGGCACGATACCGTCCGCCCTGTTCTTCAGCCTTGACGGCGGCGGCGTGTCTTTCGGGCGAGACTCAGTCTCCCGCTACATGAACAGCGCCGAAGGCCGATTCATGCGCGCGCTCAAATCGATCCTGGGCACCGGCTTGATGGAAGAGACAACATTGGTTGGGCGCGACCGGCTGACTTTCCAGCGCATTATCGGCCGCTTTCTCGGCCATCTGCGCCGCCGTATCGAAGCCGCTCACGGGGAAGTGCCCCGGAAGGTGGTCTTCGGGCGCCCGGTGCGTTTCGTCGATGACGACGACGCGGCAGACCGCCGCGCGCAGGACCAGCTGGAAACCGCGGCACATGCCGAAGGTTTCGGCCATGTGGAATTCCAGTTCGAACCCGTGGCCGCTGCCCTTCACATCGAACACATGCTCTCCGACGAAACCCTTGCGCTTGTGGTCGACATCGGCGGCGGCACGTCGGATTTTTCCATCCTGCGGCTCTCGCCCCAGCGCGCCCGCAATGTGGACCGCGCGGGCGATATTCTGGGCACGTCAGGGGTTCATGTCGGCGGCACGGACTTCGACCGGCAGCTCAGCATCGCGCATGTGATGCCGCATTTCGGGCTTGGCACCCGCACGCTCGACGGCAAGCGGCACCTGCCGGTCTGGTACTTCAACGACATGGCGACATGGCACAGGATCAACCGGCTTTATACCGGTGCGACGTTGCGTGACATCCGTTCCTTGATGCGTGAAGCGGCGGAACCGGCCAAGCTTGAACGGTACCTGCACTTGCTCGAACACCGCTCCGGCCACCGCCTCGCAGCACATATCGAGGCCGCCAAGATTGCGCTGACCGACGCACCGGCGACCGAAATTCACTTTTCCGAACCCGGGCTGGACTTCATTCACCCGGTCACGCGAACCGAGTTCGAAGCGACTGCGCATGAACTGGTCCAGCGTATCGATAGCGCAATCGGTAAGGTACTGCGACTTGCCGGTGTGGAAGCCCGTGACATCGAAACCGTGATCCTCACCGGCGGCGGCGCACAGGTTCCACTCGTCCAGGCCGCCGCGACGGCGCGGTTTCCGCATGCGCAGACGCCCGCGTCGGACCAATTCGGTTCGGTCGGAATGGGGCTGGCGCTGGATGCCCGGCGCCGCTTCGGACACGCCGGCTGTTGACCGCTCGCTGCCAGCGGGCCTATGCCAGCGATTCCGAAAACGGGAGTTGCTTATGGCACTGGACGGCAAAATCGCGATCATAACCGGTGGAGCCGGCGGCATTGGCTACGCAATCGCTGAACGGTTCCTGCGCGACGGAGCCAGGGTCGTATTTGCAGACATCAACAGCGACAAAGGCGCCAACGCCCTCTCCAATCTGGAAAAACTCGGCGATTGCCGGTTCATCAAGGCCGATGTCGGCCGCCGGCTCGACGTGCACAACCTGGTGGCCGCCACCATCGACACGTACGGCGACATCGATGTTCTGGTGAACAATGCCGGCATTGTCCATCGGGCCGAATTCCTGGACTTGACGGAAGAGGATTTCGATCGCGTGCTGCGCGTCAATCTGAAGGGCAGTTTTCTCACCGGTCAGGCCGTCGCAAAGTTCATGGTCGAAAAGGTGGAACAAGGCGGCGCAGCGGGCAGCATTATCAACATGTCTTCGGTAAACGCGACTTTGGCGATCCCCGACCAGGTGCCCTATTCGATTTCCAAGGGCGGCGTAAGTCAGCTGACTCGGGTGATGGCGCTGTCGCTGGCGCAACATGGGATACGGGTCAACGCGATTGGTCCCGGCTCGATCATGACCGACATGCTTGCCAACGTGAATGACGATCCGGCATCGCGGACGAGGCTGCTATCGCGCACGCCGCTCGGCCGCGTCGGTGAGCCGTCGGAGATCGCATCCATCGCTGCCTTCCTCGCTTCCGACGAAGCCAGCTACATCACCGGCCAGACGATCTACGCCGACGGCGGTCGGCTGCCCCTCAACTACACCGTTGCGGTAAAGCCCGAGAAATAGCCACGCCGTCACCGGCAGGATGTCGTTTCCCAGCCACGCGCGCCTCGTCCCCTTCTCGCAAATCATGGCCTGGGGCGATACCGGGGCGTCTCCAGGAGCGACAGCGCCCGGCATACCTCGCGCAGCGGCATCTGATCCTGACAGTAGGCTGTCAGGAGGCATGTGCGATTATGTCTTCGTCGAAAGAACGAAGGAAAACACGTCATGTCCGGTCACGGCTCAGCGCTCGCAGTCTTGTACGAGAGTGTCCGCATCTATCGCGAAAGCCTGCGCCGCAAGCACTCGGAGCGTGTCCTCAACGGGCTGCCTGCGCGTCTGCGCAAAGATATAGGCTGGCCCGACAGCGGACGTTTTTCGGGTACTGACTAGGCTTGGCGCGCATCCTCCCCTGACATTTCTCCCAAAAGAAAGGTACGATCATGGCAGGTTTCATTCCTCAAAATGCCGTCGTGTGGGCCGAGATCCCGGTTTCCGACATGGCGCGCGCCAAGGCGTTTTATTCCGCGGTTGTCGGCAATGAACTCAAAGACCAGGACGGCGGCCCCAATCCGATGTCGATATTTGCAGCCAGGGATTCGGAGTCTATCGCCGGTAACATCTATCCCGGCAAGCCGGCACCACGCGGCGCAGGGTCAACCGTGCATCTGGCGGTCGATTCAATTGATGCCGCGATGGAGCGGGTCAGGGCCAATGGTGGCGAGGTAGTGAGCCCAGTTGTCGAGATACCGGCCGGCCGCTTCGTCTATTGCCTCGATCCCGATGGCAACAGCATCGGCGTATTTTCGGAATAAGGCATGAACACCGTTTCGATCCCAGCTTGTTTGGCGGAGCGAACCTGCGCGGTTCGCCTGCCGGCGCATGTTGCCGGTGGCCTGTTATGAGGCGCGCCGACCGTCTGTTTCAGATCGTTCAGCAGTTGCGCGGCGGTCGCCTCGTCACCGCGCGTATACTGGGTGAACGGCTCGAAGTGTCTGAGCGCACCATCTATCGCGATATCGCCGACCTGCAGTCGTCCGGCGTGCCGATCGACGGCGAAGCCGGCGTCGGCTACCTGTTGCGAGAAGGTTTCGACCTGCCGCCATTGATGTTCACGCGTGATGAAATAGTCGCCCTCGTTGCTGGTGCACGCATGGTTAGAGCCTTCGGCGGTGCCACGATGGCGCGCGCTGCCGAGGAAGCGCTGATCAAGATCAGCGCCGTATTGCCCGACGCAGAAAAAGCCCGCGTCGCACGCACGGAAATCCACATGCCGGACTGGGTGATCAGTGAAGACGCCCGTATAGCGCTCGACCGGCTGGAGCGTGCGATCGAGACTCGAAACGTTCTCAATTTCGCTTATTCCGACGAGGCAGGCCGCGGCACCGAGCGCGATGTTCGACCGCTCGGCCTGTGGTTCTGGGGCAAGGTCTGGACCTTGGTGGCCTGGTGCGAAATGCGCGAGAATTTCCGCGCATTCCGAATCGACCGGATTGTCGAGATCCGTGACGCCGGGCGCAAATTCAAACCTGAACGAGGCAAGCAGCTGGCAGATTTCTACCGCGATTTCGAAACCCGCGGACTGCGGCGCTAGCGGCAAATCTCCTGAACTCGCCGCGTAGGCGCCGAAGTTACCGGCGGGACAGCTGCGTCAGCCCTTGTTTTCGTCATCCTCGGTTTCAGAGGATTTCAGCGACGAGAGTTTTGCGAAAACCTTGCTGGCGTCGAGTTCCTCTTCTTCAGGCTCTGCGGGTGCGGCCGTTTCCGGATTGAGCGTTTCGGTTTCGGACGCAGGCAGCAGCGTATCGCCCGACGGCACCGCCGTGTGATCGCGGCCACGGTCGGCCTTCTGCACTTCCATGTCGAGATCGATCTGCGTGCACAGTCCCAGCGTCACCGGGTCCATCGGCACCAGATTGGACGAATTCCAGTGCGTGCGGTTGCGTATCTGCTCGATGGTCGCCTTGGTCGTTCCGACCAGCCGCGAAATCTGCGCGTCCTTGAGTTCCGGATGATTGCGCACCAGCCAAAGGATCGCATTGGGACGGTCCTGCCGCTTGGATACCGGCGTATAGCGCGGCGCCTTGCGCTTTGATTCAGGCACCCTCACTTTCGGCTCCGATAGCTTGAGCCGGTAATCGGGATCGGCTTCGCCTTTTTCGATTTCGTCGCGGCTGAGCTGACCGGTCATGATCGGGTCCATACCCTTGATGCCTTGCGCGGAATCGCCGTCGGCGATAGCGCCCACCTCAAGCGGATGCAGCTTGCAGAACTGTGCTATCTGCTCGAACGAAAGCGCCGTGTTGTCGACCAGCCATACAGCGGTCGCCTTGGGCATCAGCAGCGTATTGGCCATGTATACGAATCCTCTTCTTCGCCCGCGTCCCTGGCGCGGGCGGTGGTTCATGCCACCAAATCTGTGGGAATGGGCGCTATATAACGGTCTTGCATGGCTGGAGCAAGAATTCTTGCGGGCAACAGCCGAATTTCCGTCTAACCCACATCCAGCACGATCTTGCCGATATGATCGCTGCCTTCCATGCGCTCATGCGCGCGCCAGGCTTCCTTGAGCGGGAAGATCATGTCCATCACCGGCGCCACGCGGCGCTCTTCCAGAAGCGGCCACACCTTAGCGCGCAATGCCGCAGCGATTTGCCCCTTGAACTCGACCGTGCGGGGCCGAAGTGTGGAACCGGTGTGGGTGAGCCGCTTTGCCATAAGCATGGAGAAATTTGTCTCCGCTTCCGCACCGCCAAGCGTTGCGATCTGCACGATGCGCCCGTCCACCGCCGCGGCTCGGTAGTTGCGCGCCACATAACTTCCGCCGACCATGTCGAGAATGACATTGGCGCCCGTGCCGCCGGTCTCCTCCTTCACGACATCGACGAAGTCATCCTCTCGGTAATTCACTGCCCTCACGGCTCCGAGATCGAGACAGGCCTGGCATTTGTCGGCGCTGCCTGCTGTCGCGATGACCTTCGACCCGAAAGCAGTAGCGAGCTGAATTGCCGTGGTGCCGATGCCGGAGCTTCCGCCATGGACAAGGAGCGTCTCGCCAGGCTTCAGTGCCCCGCGTTCGAACACGTTGTGCCAGACCGTGAAATAGGTTTCCGGGACCGCGGCGGCTTCCGTGATCGCAAATCCGCGTGGCACCGGCAGCGCATTGCTTTCATGCGTCAGACAGAACTCGGCATAGGCACCGCCCGGTGTGAGCGCGGTCACGAGATCTCCCGGCTGCCATCGCGTCACGCCCTCGCCCAGTGCCGCCACCTCGCCGGCTGCCTCCAGCCCCGGCAGATCGGAGGCCCCCGGCGGAGGAGGATAAGCGCCCATGCGTTGCGCTACATCCGGCCGGTTGACGCCCGCGGCCTTCACCCTGATCAGTATTTCGCCGGCACCCGGCACGGGCACGTCCCGCTTCTCCGGCCTCAGCACCATCGGACCGCCTGGCTCGCTTATCGCGATCGCCATCATTTTCTCCGGCAGTTTATGAGATGCTGGCATCTGCGCTCCTTCTGATTCGAAACCTGCATTGCATCAAGCCGCCAGGACTATGTACCTTTGCAGGCAACCTAGGCAAACAGAGCCGCGAGGAACGCAGGAGACAGCCATGGCCTTCATAGACGAGGAACCGCTGAAACGAGCCAGGGCGCATGAAATCGGACAGGATTTGTCACTTCTGTCTGTCGACGAGCTTCACGCCCGCATCGAAGTCCTGAAACAGGAAGTCTCACGACTTGAGCAGGAGCTTTCGCAGAAGGGCGCCACCAAGGCGGCGGCTGACGCGCTGTTCCGGCGCTAACACAGATCACTTTTAGAAACCGGTAGAAAATCCGCATGTTCTCGACCTTCGGCTCGATTCTGGCACTCCTTCTGGGCACCGCCTTTCTGCTGGCTGGCTCTGGCCTTCATGGCCTGCTTCTGCCGTTGCGCGGCCAGGCGGAGGGATTTTCGACCACCACTCTCGGCCTGCTCGGAACCGCATGGTCGCTCGGCTTTGTCGCCGGCTGTTTCCTGGCGCCGCGCCTGGTGAAGCGCGTTGGACATGTTCGCTCCTTTGGAGCGTTCGCAGCCTCGGGTGCGATCATCGCGCTGCTTTCCGGACTGCTTGTCGGCGAACTGGTCTGGATCGGCCTGCGCGTGCTCACGGGCTTCGTCATGGCAGGCGCCTTCATGATCATCGAAAGTTGGCTCAACGAGCGCTCGACAAACGAAACCCGCGGCACCGTCTTCGGGCTCTACATGATGGTCACCTACGGGGCGATCATGGGCGGACAGCTGACCGTCGCGGCCGGCGACGTGACCACTGCAACGCTGTTCATGATGACTGGCATCCTGTTCTGCCTGTCGCTGATCCCGACCGCTGTTTCGACCGCCGTGACGCCCAAGCCGCTGGCGGAAGTTTCGCTCGACCTGCCGGCGCTCTACCGCAATTCTCCGATCGCATTTGCAGCCTGTCTGCTCGTCGGCGTCGCTAACGGCGCCTGGGGCACGCTTGGTGCAGTCTACGGCGCCCGCGCCGGCATCTCGACGGCGGAAATCGCGCTGATGATGAGCCTAGTCGTGGTTGCAGGCGCCGTGACACAGCTTCCGGCCGGTCGCCTTTCCGACCGCACCGACCGTCGCTACGTGCTCGCCGGAGCTGCCGCCGGCGCCGCCGGCTTCGCCATCCTGATCGTACTCATCGCGCCGACATCGGGAACGGTTATCCTGACCATGACCGCGCTGTACGGCGCGATGGCATACATCCTCTATTCGATCGCCGTCGCACACGCCAACGACCACGCTCCGGCCGAGGATTTCGTGAAGGTCTCCGGTGGTTTGCTGCTGCTCTATGGCGGCGGCACGATGATCGGCCCGCTGGTTGCAGCGCCGCTGATGGACTATGTCAGCTCCGAAGGCATCTTCCTTGCCACTGCCTGGGCGCACCTCACCCTGGCGGGCTATGCGATGCTTCGTATTTCACGTCGCGCGCCGGTGCCGATCGACGAACGCGAAGCCTTCAAGACCTTGCCGGCAGAGCGCGCGGTCACGCAGAATGCGGTGATGCTCGATCCGCGCAGCGACACCGAGACCGAGGAATAGGCAGGACACCATTGAGCTTTTGCGCCGCCCGCCTAAGAATGGGGCATGCCCAACCCTGACCCATTCACGGCTATCGCAGACGGCAACCGGCGCTACGTGCTGGAGGAGCTTCGGCGCGGACCCAAAAGCGTCAGCGAGCTTGCATCGGGGCTCGATGTGTCGCGTCCCGCCGTATCCCAGCACCTGAAAGTGCTGCTTGAGGCAGGAATGGTCAGCGTCAGCGCCGAAGGCACCAAACGCATCTACGCCATTGATCCTGGCGGCTTCCTCAGCCTCAACATCTGGCTCGATCAGTTCTGGGAGGTTTGAGCGCTTTACCTCCCCCTCGCGAGGAGGCCGGCGAGCGAAGCGAGGCGGGTGGGAGTCCATCGGCCGAACGCCGCATCATCGACCGACTTTGTCCGGTCACCCTCCCCTCAAGGGCAGGGAAATGACGAGTGCGCTAAGCCCTACGGCTCCAGTTCGACATCCCAGTAGAGGAAGTCCATCCAGCTTTCGTGAAGGTAGTTCGGCGGGAAAAGCCGGCCATTGTTGTGCAGGTCGTGGACCGTGGGCTGATAAGGCTTCTGCACCGGCCACATCTTGGCCTGCGCTGGCATTTCCCCGCCCTTCTTCAGATTACAGCTCGAACAAGCTGCGACGACGTTTTCCCATGTCGTTGCGCCACCACACCGCCGCGGCACCACATGGTCGAAAGTGAGATCGTCCCTGGTGCCGCAATACTGGCACTGAAACCGGTCGCGCAGGAACACGTTGAAGCGCGTGAAAGCGGGATGGCGCGACGGTTTGACGAAGGACTTGAGGCAGATGACGCTTGGCAGCTTCATCGAGAATGACGGCGACGAAACGGCATGATCGTATTCCGCAACGATGTTCACGCGGTCGAGGAAGACTGCCTTGATGGCATCCTGCCACGACCACAGCGACAGCGGGTAGTAGCTCAACGGCCGGTAATCCGCATTCAGCACCAGAGCGGGAAGTCCGTCCGGCGAGACCGCGATCGTCACTTGCTCATCTCCTTCGGATGGTCCCGATCGGCGCGGATACTGTAAGCCGGACGTGACAGGAATGTGAAGCGGCAAATACATAAAGTGACGCTGAAACGCCGGGAATCCGCGTTGAATCAGCGGCACTTAGGCCACAGGGGCGGCTTCTCGGCCCTTCATCATGCGATAATGCGCCCATAGCAGCCTGGCCGCGACCCCGCGCCAGGGAGCCCATGATTCGCTCAAGGCGCGCAATGCGCGATCATCGAGTCGGTCCGGGCGACCCAGAAGGTCGCTCGCCGCCACCTGCAATGCAAGGTCCTTTGCCGGAAAGATATCCGCGTGCCCGGCCGCGAAAAGCAGATAGACCTCGGCCGTCCATTCGCCGATACCGTGAACCGCAGTGAGCTTGCCGAGAGCGGCATGCGGCGCCATTTCGCACAGGCCGTAGAGGTCGAGCGCACCTATCTCCACGGCCTCCGCCGCCGCCAGCAAAGTCACTTGTTTGGGCCGTGACAGCCCAGCCTCCACAAGCGGGGCGTTGCCGCCCGCGATCACGTTAGCAGCCTCCAACGGATCGACGAGCTTGACCAGTCGACCGAAGATCGCATCGGCACTGGTCCGCGAGACCTGTTGCGACACGATGATCGAGGCCAGGCTGGCGAAACCGGGGGCCGTGCGCCTTAACGGCACATCGCCGGCACCGGCAATCACGGATCTGAGGCGCGGGTCGATCGCCGACAGCGCGGTCAGGCCGTCGGCAACGTCATCCATCGTATCGATACGCCGAGTCACGCAGCCGCTCCGCCAATGCAATTCTCGCAGCACCGCACTTGTTGGCACCGCGCAGCCACAGTAGCAATCGGGCCATGTTGGCCACAATCCACACTGTACGGGTCTCATGACACAACCCGTTTTCCGCTTTGCCCCAAGCCCCAACGGCCCGCTGCATCTGGGCCACGCCTATTCCGCCATGCTCAACCATGACATGGCCGCAGATGCAGGCGGCCGCTTTCTGCTGCGTATAGAGGACATTGATATGGCGCGCAGCCAGCCCGAGTTCGAACGTGCCATCTGCGCCGATCTCTCCTGGTTGGGACTCGATTGGCAAGAGCCGGTTCGCAGGCAATCCGACCATTTTGACGACTACCGTTCGGCGCTCGACGCGCTGATCGACGGGGGAGTCGTCTACCCGGCCTTCACGAGCCGCGCCGCCACACGCGCCTTCGTCGCCGAAGCCGAGGAGGACGGCACGCCCTGGCCGCGCGACCCCGACGGTGTGCCGCATGCGCCGCCGCTCGACCGCGAACGCAGTGTGTCGGAGCGCAGTCGGCGCATGGCTGACGGCGAGCCCTTTGCATGGCGGCTCGACATGAAGGCCGCGCTGTCGCATCTCGGCGGTAAACTCGATTGGCACGAGACCGGGGCCGGCCCCAATGGTGAAGCCGGCGCGGTTCAGGCTGACCCGGCGCGCTGGGGCGACGTCGTCATCGCTCGCAAAGATACCCCGACGAGCTACCACCTCGCGGTCGTGGTCGACGACGCCTTGCAGGGTGTCAGCCATGTGGTACGCGGGCGCGACCTCTTCCACGCAACATCGGTTCACAGGCTTCTGCAAGAACTGCTTGGATTTGCGCCGCCGGTTTATCACCACCACCGGCTGGTGCTGGATCATACCGGGCGCAAGCTGTCGAAAAGCAAGGGCGACGCCGGCCTTGCAGCGCTGCGGACGGCAGGCATGACGCCAGCCGACATCAGACGTGCTGTGGGCCTTTAGAAACGTGCCCAGATACCGCGCACCAAAAGCACCGAAAAGAGCATCACGAACGCGCCCGACAACCCGACGATGAGCGCCAGCTTGAGTTCCGAGACCGAAATTCCGTGATAGTTGGCGGCGGCGATGCCCAGAAAGAAGCCACCCGTGATAAGGCCAGCGTTGACAAAGGGACCCAAAGTCTCGCTGCCCAGGCTCGATTCCAGCATCAGCGATAGCATATAGGCAAACGCCGACACCGCGCCGATCGCCATCAAAAGCCAGGTAAAGTCGACATCCCAGATCATCGTCGTTTCGGTCTTCTGCGATACGGCCAGCTTGTTGGTCCAACTCCCGGAAAATCTTATCCGTGAAACCTTTCGCTTTGCTTGATACTGCCCGACGAATAAGACGCTGAAGCCCTTGTCAATGCTAAGCAGGTCATGTCGCAAGCCGCCCGATACATCCCCGTTTTGTTCGTCGTTCTGTGGGCGACGGGATTCATTGGCGCACGCTACGCGATGCCCTGGGCAGAACCATTCTGGTTTCTTGCCGCACGCTTTGCCCTGACGATCCTGGTGCTGGCGGCGATCGCTCTTCCACTACGCGCAAAAATGCTGTCCGGCCGCGCTGCGTTCGATCAGGCAGTCGCTGGTTTCCTGATGCATGGCGTCTACCTTGGCGGTGTCTTCTGGGCCATCGACAATGGCATGCCGGCCGGCCTCTCCGCGCTTTTGGTCGGGCTGCAGCCGCTGATCACCGCGTTAGCAGCCGGACGTTTGTTGAACGAGCCGGTAACCGCCCGACACTGGACAGGTCTCTTCGTCGGGTTCGCAGGTGTGGCTCTGGTACTTTCACCCAAGCTGGCCGAGACCGGCGGCGGCGTGACACCCGTCAATGTTGCCGCTTGCACGCTCGCAGTCCTCGGCATGACTGCCGGCACAATCTGGCAGAAGCGGTTCGGGGGCCAGACCGACCTTGTTGTCGGCACCGCATGGCAATATGTGGGCGGCGGCCTGACCATGCTGATCATGGCTCTCATTTTCGAGACCGGGACCTTCACGCTTACCGGGGAACTGGTGTTCGCCATGTTATGGCTAGTACTGGTGCTCTCGGTCGGCGCCATCTTCCTGCTGATGTTTCTGATCCGGCAGGGCGCGGTGTCGCGCGTCGCTTCGCTGTTTTATCTCGTCCCCGGCGTCACGGCCCTGATCGCCTGGGCGCTCTTCGGCGAAACGCTGTCACCGCTGCAGCTCGTCGGCATGGCGATTGCCGCCGGCGGCGTATGGCTCGCCACTCAGCCCGGCACGCGTGCGCGGGCATCCGAATAACGCCTGATGGCCGCGTTGATCTCGCCGCCGAGGATGAAGATCGCCGAAACGATATAGAGGAACACCACCGCGATCATGATCGAGGCGAGGCCGGCATAGGTCGAGACATAGGATGAAAACCTGTCGAGATATTCCGCAAACAGCGTGGAACCGACCAACCATCCCGCAAGCGTGAAAATGATACCCGGCGCAATGTCGGCAAAACTGCGCTTCCCGGCCGGCAGCCAGGCGTGCACCGCGACAAGCGCCAGCACGATGACCGACGAGGCGATGATATAGCGCCATATGGTGATCGTGCCCATGAACGGCTCCAGCCACGGCATGGCATCGACCGCCACCCTTCCGAGCAGCGGCGCCAGCACCAGGAGCACGCTGATCGTCAGAAAACCCAGCGTGGTGATGAAGACGAAAGCGAGGCTTTGAATACGCCGGTAGATGAAAGAGCGTCGGTCCTCCACCCGATATGCGCGATTCAGCGAGACGCGCAGCGCCTCGATGCCGTTCGAGGCGAAAAACGCAGCGACGATGATACCGACGGTCAGGAAATCGCCGCGCTGTACTGTGAGCACATTCACCACCTCGCGCGCGATCGGCTCCGCGATCTGCTCGGGCCAGGTGTCGAAGACGATATGGACGGCGGTATCTTCGAACGCCTTGGCGCCCAGGAACGAGGCAAGCGCGGTGGAAAAGATGAGGAACGGAAACAGCGCCATAAGCGCGGTAATGGCCAGATGGCTGGCCATGGCCCACCCATCATCGTCGGAAAAATGTCCGAACGCGTCACCCAGGACGCGTTTCACCGCTATCAGCTTGCGCACTTTCCTGCCTTCGATTGCCTCGCCGCACCGAATATGTGAAGGCTTCTGCCCATAACGCAACCCGGCGGAACCGCGTGAACTCGAAAGCGCCAGCAATCAGGCAACGCAGCATCCTGGTCACCGGTGCTTCCTCGGGGATCGGCGCCTGGTGCGCGCGCGCCCTCAGTACTGACGGCTGGCGTGTTTTCGCCACGGCCCGGAAGCCGGACGATATCGCCGCTCTCCGGACCGTTGGCATCGAGGCCTTTTACCTCGACTACACAAAGCCGGCCTCGATCGGAAAGCTCGTCACCGACATAATGGAACTGACCGGCGGCAGGCTAGACGCGCTGTACAACAACGGCGCTTATGCGCAGGCTGGCGCAGTGGAAGATGTGCCGGTGGACGCGCTGCGGCATCAGTTCGAGGCTAACCTCTTCGGCTGGCACGACCTCACTCGCCGGGTGATACCCGCGATGCGCGCGCAGGGCCATGGCCGCATCGTCAACTGTTCGTCGATCCTCGGCCTTGTGCCCGCCAGGTTTCGTGGCCCCTACGCCGCTTCAAAACACGCGCTCGAGGCACTGACCTTGTGCATGCGCATGGAGTTGAAGGGGTCGGGCATTCACGTCTCGCTGATCGAGCCCGGCCCGGTGGAATCGAAGATCGCCGCCAACGGCTTGCCATGGTTCGAGAGGTATATCGATTGGGATAAATCGGCTCACCGCGACGCCTATCTGCCACAGCTCGAACGGCTGCGCAGCGGAGGCGCCAAATCGCGCCTCAAGCGGAAGCCCGAAGCGGTATACAGGATGCTGAAGCATGCGCTTGAGAGCCCGCGCCCCCGGCCGCATTACATTGTCACGATTCCGGCAATAATCGGCGTGACCCTGAAAAGGCTGTTGCCGGCCTCTATGTTCTACTACGTGATGTCGCGTCAGGGCTGAGCGCACATCTGCGAGAATGCAGCACACAGGAGAGACCCTTGCCGACCCTTTTTAACATTCTGGCCATTCTGGTGATGATCGCCGTGGTGATCGTCCTTCTGCGCGGCCTGATCAACATGATGCGCGGCGGCTCCGGCAACACCTCCAACAAGCTCATGCAGGCGCGCGTGTTCCTGCAGTTCGTCGCGCTGGTGCTGATCATGCTGGCGCTCTATTTCTCGGGGGGGTAGCATCCAGTCCCTGTGCGGGGTGCGCAATGTCTGACATCGAAACGACCATCCCCAACGAGCGCATCAAGTTGCTCGCGACATTCGTGAACGGCACTGGAATTGCCGTGTTTGCGGTCGGCGGACTCGCTCCGGTGTTTTCAGGCCTTTACGATTCGCAGAGCCCAACCGGGTTCCTGGCGCTCGTCAGTATCGTTTGTTTTCTGGTTGCCGCCGCGCTACATTATGCAGCAAGTACAATACTGAAGAGGCTAAGGCAGTGACGACGCTGGAAATGATCTCTCTGCTTCTGATGCCCGCAGCGGGTCTCGTCCTCGCTGGTTGCGCGATTTATTTCGCAAACCACCTTCGCTGATCCGCCAGCAGGCGGCAAGACCTCCTCGGCATCCCCAAAAAATGGTCGTTCTCAACAAGCTCTACACGCGTACCGGCGATGACGGCTCGACCGCGCTCGGCACCGGCGAGCGCCGCCCCAAATTCGATCTGCGCGTCGAAGCCTATGGCACAGTCGACGAAGCAAATTCCTGTATCGGCGTCGCGCGTGCCGCGCTCGAACCCGTACACGCCAAACTCGATGCCATGCTGTCCCGTGTCCAGAACGACCTTTTCGACCTCGGCGCCGATCTAGCGACACCCGACACCGGCGAAAAGCTGGAATATGAGCCCCTGCGCATCGTTGCCAGCCAGGTGGACCGCGTTGAAAAGGACATCGACGCCCTCACCCGCCGGGTCAGGCCGCTGCGTTCCTTCGTCCTGCCCGGCGGCCACCCGGCGGCGGCGGCACTCCATCTCGCCCGCACGGTGGCCAGGCGTGCTGAACGCGGGATCGTCGAGCTCTCTACGCGCAAGAACGAGAAAATCAGCGCCGATGCGATCCGCTACATCAACCGGGTCTCCGACCTGTTGTTCGTCGCCGCGCGTGTCGTCAATGACAATGGCGAAGCCGACGTGTTATGGGTTCCCGGCGAAAACAGGTGACGCATCAGGGCCGGGGCTATGCGGCCAGTTCGGGGGCTGCATGTTCATACCGCTGCACGACGCAAACAGCCTGAAGCACATCCGTCTCCAATACGTCACCTTGGGTATGATCGCGATAAACGTGATCGTCTTTCTGATTACGTCCTTGGGCGGCGAAGCGACCACCCAGGCCGCGGCATTGAGCCTCGGCTACATACCGTCCGTCGTGTTCGACCATGCCGAATTGCCGGCGCAGTATGTGCTGATCCCCGAAAACGCGACTTACGTCACCTACGCCTTCCTGCATGCCGATCTTTGGCACATAGGCGGCAATATGCTCTTCCTGTGGGTCTTCGGCGACAATGTCGAAGACGCAATGGGCCATGTGCGGTTTTTCCTGTTTTTCTTGATCTGCGCGGCTGCCGGCGCCCTGCTGCACGGCATGGTCGATACGCAGTCTAATGCCCCGCTGATTGGCGCATCCGGCGCGGTTGCGGGCGTGGTGGCAGCCTATCTGATCCTGCATCCGCGCGTGAAGGTGTGGATACTGGCCTTCGGTCGGGTGCCGCTGCGCATTCCGGCCTGGATCGCGCTTGCCGCCTGGATCGCTCTGCAGGTCTTTATGTTCCTGGCTGCCGGCGACGACGAGGTGTCCTGGGCCGCCCATATCGGCGGCATCCTCGCAGGCGCCGTGCTTGTATTGTTGTTCCGCCGCCGTGCCGTTCCCTTGTTCGACCGCGAGATCGTCTCGCCGGCGGCGGTCGAAGTCGCGACCCCGGACATGCGCGGCGAAACCTCTCCGCAAGGACCCTGGGGGCGGCAGTAGTTCAATCGATTTGCCGCAGCATGCGTGTATTGACGCCCTGCGCCGTGGTGAATAGGTTCCGCGCGCTTGGCTCGGCCGGTGGCCGTGACCGCATGTCCAAGCTGCGACCGAAAACGACGCATTTGCCCGTTTCAACAGCGCCGCGGCCGGAAGATATGAATCCGGCCAGAGTGACCATCGGGAGAGGTACTGCCTGCCATGAAGATTCTAGTGCCCGTAAAACGGGTTATCGACGCTAATGTGAAACCGCGGGTCAAAGCTGACGGCTCCGGCGTGGAGCTTGCGAACGTTAAAATGGCGATGAATCCGTTCGACGAGATCGCCGTCGAAGAGGCAATCCGCCTGAAGGAGGCCGGCAAGGCCGAGGAAATCGTCGCTGTTTCAATCGGCCCGCAGCAGGCCCAGGAAACGATCCGAACTGCGCTTGCAATGGGCGCCGACCGCGGCATCCTGATCAAGGTCGATGAAACGGTCGAACCGCTGACCGTCGCCAAGCTGCTGAAGGGGGTCGTCGACGAGGAAAGTCCCGAACTCGTCATTCTCGGCAAACAGGCCATCGACGACGATGCCAACCAGACCGGCCAGATGCTTGCAGCACTTCTCGGCTGGAGCCAGGGCACATTTGCCTCCAAGGTGGAAATCGACGGCGGCAAGGCCAAGGTCACCCGTGAGATCGATGGCGGCCTTCAGGTCGTTGAGCTCAAGCTGCCGGCAATTGTCACCACAGACCTGCGCCTCAATCAGCCGCGCTATGCCTCGCTCCCGAACATCATGAAGGCAAAGAAGAAACCGCTCGATGAGAAATCGGCCGGCGACTATGGCGTCGATCCGGCGCCGCGCCTGAAAGTGCTGAAGACCGAGGAACCAGAAGGCCGTAAGGCAGGTATGAAGGTCGCTGATGTTGCCGAGCTTGTCGACAAGCTCAAGAACGAAGCCGGCGTGCTTTAGGTTCGGGATAAGGAGACACAATAATGGCCATTCTTCTCGTTGCCGAACATGACAACGCTTCGATTTCCGACCAGACCGCCAAGGCGTTGACCGCCGCGGCGGCGATCGGTTCGGATATCGATATCCTGGTTGCAGGCAAGGGCGCCAAGGGCGCGGCCGATGCCGCGGCCAAGCTCAAAGGCGTGCGCAAAGTGCTGCTGGCCGAGGCGGACGAACTGGAGCAGATGCTCGCCGAGCCGGCTGCTGCGCTCGTGGTGTCGCTGGCCGACAGCTATGATACGCTCGTTGCACCCGCCACGACCAACGGCAAGAACATCATGCCGCGTGTCGCTGCCCTGCTTGACGTGATGCAGGTGTCGGAGGTGATGGAAGTCGTCTCCGCGGACACCTTCAAGCGCCCGACCTACGCCGGCAATGCCATCCAGACCGTACAGTCAGGCGACGCCAAGAAGGTGCTGACGATTCGAACGTCCTCCTTCCAGGCAGCGCCGGAAGGCGGTTCGGCTTCGGTCGAAACGGTCAAGGCGGCAGACAATCCGGGCCTGTCGAGCTTCGTTGAAAACAAGATCGCCGAAAGCGACCGCCCCGAACTAACCTCTGCCAAGATCATCATCTCCGGCGGCCGCGCGCTCGGCTCCAAGGAGAAATTCGAGGAGGTCATACTGCCCGTCGCCGATAAGCTCGGTGCAGCGGTTGGCGCCTCGCGCGCAGCGGTCGATGCGGGCTACGCTCCGAACGATTGGCAGGTCGGCCAGACCGGCAAGGTGGTCGCACCCGAACTTTACATTGCCT
Organism: Rhizobiaceae bacterium; assembly: GCA_017644005.1. Taxonomy (GTDB): domain Bacteria; phylum Pseudomonadota; class Alphaproteobacteria; order Rhizobiales; family Rhizobiaceae; genus RCIO01. The sequence continues at coordinate 168,705 of JAEPMJ010000005.1, read as the reverse complement.
GCGGCATCTCCGGCGCCATCCAGCATCTGGCCGGCATGAAGGACGCCAAGGTGATCGTCGCGATCAACAAGGACGAGGAAGCACCGATATTCCAGGTCGCCGACTACGGCCTCGTTGCCGACCTTTTCGACGTTCTGCCGGAATTCGAAAAGGCGCTTTGACGCGACAACCCGTCACCGTCTAGAAATGCATGGCCGGGGTGGACGAAGTCCGCTCCGGCCATTTACTGTGCACCGCACAAGAGGCGGGCATGGCGCTCCCGCGACGGGATGACTTGAATGACTGGAAAAATCGAGACGATCGGTGTCATCGGCGCCGGGCAGATGGGCGGCGGCATTGCACATGTTGCGGCAGCGGCCGGCTTCGACGTGCTGCTGCACGATATTTCTGCCGAGCAGATCGAACACGGCATTGCCACCATCTCCGGCAACATGGCGAGACAGGTCAGTTCGGGAAAGCTGGACGAGAAGGATCGCAAAGCCGCGCTTTCGCGCATCCGTCCGGCCGAGACCATGCAGGATCTGGCCGGCTGCGATATGGTCATCGAGGCGGCCACCGAGGACGAGACGGTCAAGCGCAAGATCTTCGCCCAGCTGTGCCCGGTTCTCAATCCTGAGGCACTGCTAGCCACCAATACGTCGTCGATCTCGATCACCCGGCTCGCCTCGCAGACCGACAGGCCGGAGCGTTTCATCGGCATTCACTTCATGAACCCCGTGCCGGTGATGAAGCTGGTCGAGCTGGTGCGCGGCATAGCCACCGAAGACGCAACCTTCGAACTGGCGCAGGAGTTCGTCGGCAGGCTGGACAAGACCATCACTGTCTCCGAGGACTTTCCGGCCTTCATCGTCAACCGCATTCTGCTGCCGATGATCAATGAGGCGATCTACACGCTCTATGAAGGCGTCGGCTCGGTGGAGGCGATCGACACCGCGATGAAACTCGGCGCCAACCACCCGATGGGGCCGCTGCAGCTGGCCGACTTCATTGGCCTCGATACCTGCCTGTCGATCATGCAGGTGCTCTACGAGGGTCTCGCCGACAGCAAATACCGGCCCTGCCCGCTGCTGGTGAAATATGTCGAAGCCGGCTGGCTCGGCCGCAAGTCGGGTCGCGGTTTCTACGACTACCGTGGTGAAACGCCGGTTCCGACCCGCTGACGTCGCGATAATGATGAGTGCTGGCCTTCTGGTGGATTACCTGCCGCAGCTTCTGCTGGCTTGGTCAATCCAGCTGACTGGCGTCATTTCTCCGGGGCCGAGCGTGGCGCTCATCATGGGCGTGGCAACCAGCCGCGGGCGTGTGCCTTCGGTCGTCACTGCGTTCGGAGTCGCCTGCGGCGCGGTCGTTCTGGCCACCGCAACCGTGCTTGGCATTGCGGTCGTCTTCGCGCAGGTCTCCGGCGTGATGACGGTCATCCGCATAACCGGCGCCGCCTATCTTGTCTGGCTCGCCTACAAGGCATTCAGAACAGCTGCCACGCCGCCGGTACTCAAACTTGCGGAAGTGCGGCCACTCAGCGTCTGGCGCACCGCCCTCGCCGGTTTTTTGCTCCAGATCACCAATCCGAAGGCGATCGTATTCTGGCTGGCCGTTGCCAGCGTCGGCGGCATCGGAGACGCACCTGCCTCAATTGCAGTTCTCTTCATCGCCGGAGCATTCGTGAACTCTTTCGCCGGCCACGGCGGGTATGCGCTGCTTTTGTCTTCTGCGCCCGTGCGTGCGGGCTACCAGCGCACGCGGCGCTGGATCGAAGGTGCGCTTGGTTGCTTTTTCTATACGCAGGCTACCGGCTGGCGACCGAGACCGCCTAGTGAAGCACGGGCGCAACGGAGCTGGCCCACCCCGGTCGCAGGTGGGCGCTGACCACTCTGTTTCGGCCTGCCGATTTGGCCCGGTAGAGCTGTTCGTCCGCAATTCGGAACACTTCGGAGAAATCGACCGGCTTTACAAATGTGGTGCAACCGACGCTGACCGAGAGCGGGACCTTCTTGCCTTTGGGCGAAAATGCCACCGAACTGACGCTGGTTCGAACCCGCTCGGCAATTTCCTCGGCGCTACGGGTTGAAGCCCCGGGCAGGAAAACGCCGAACTCCTCGCCGCCGAGCCGCCCGACCCAATCCCGCGACCGCACAGCCGACTGGATCGCGCGCGCGATGACCTTCAGCGCCTCGTCGCCCTGCATATGCCCATACTCGTCGTTGATCTTCTTGAAGTGGTCGGCATCGATGACGAGCAAAGCGCCGGTGTTTTCCGCCTCGTCGCCGCCCAACGCCGCCAACCAGCCATCCACGCGGGCCGAAAACGCGCCCCGGTTCAGCACCGCCGTCAAACTGTCCGTAGCAGCGATAATCGCCAGCCTTCGGTTCGCGATGATCAGCTGGCGCGTCAGTCCCGAGATATACAGAAACAGCGGGCCGGCAAGGATGATCGGCAGGACCGTGGCATTGAACAATCCTTGCCGCAGCGCCTCGTCGCTCAAATGACGTGACGTATACCAGGTGAAGGCAAGCGAAACGGCAAGGCACGCCAGAGTCCCCGCCACCGTGCAACCGGCGATGATAAGTGCGCCCCGGAGCGACTTGCGCTTCTTTGATGACACCATCGAGCGGACCCTTTTTGGGATCATCCCGACAGTATCCACCCGGATTCATAAGGTTTTCTTACCTGGTGCCGGTCGCTAGCCTCCCATCGCGGCCCGCACCAGACTTTTCGCGTCGTCGCTCGCCCATTCGGCTGGGCCGTTCATGTTGGCGATCAGACACCCGCTCTCGTCCACCAGCAAGGTCACCGGCAGGCCAAGCGCGAGCGAGCGCCTTTTCAGGTCGTTGAACACGCCGATCGTGTCATCGCGGTAGTAGCCGAGCGATTTGATGCCGATCTCGCCGAGAAATTTGCGCGGTTTCTCGTCACTGCCGGTATCGACATTGATCGCCACGACCTCGAAATCTTCGCCACCCAACTCGGCCTGCAGTTCGTCCAGTGCCGGCATTTCGGCGCGGCACGGTGCGCACCATGTCGCCCACAGATTGACCAGAAGCGTCTTGCCGGCAAGATTGCCAAGCGTCATCGCACTTCCGTTCGGACCGTTAAAGGCAAGCGCTGACAACGATTGCGGCGGATCTGCAAGCGCCATGGCTGCGACCTCACCGCCAATGGCCTGATCTACCGAAGCGAGGGTCGCGGGATCGACTTCGCAACTGCCGCCGTTCTCCGGAGCGGACGCAACGATGTTGCCAGACAGGCCACCGGTCACGTATAGCGCAAGCCCACCTGCGATTGCGCCGGCGGCCAGTGCAGCCGCAAGCGCGGCATATATCGTTTTTTTCGAGCCGTTTTCGGCCATGTTCAACTCCAGCACACCCCGTGCCAAGCGTCCCGACGGACTAGCATCATGAGCGACAAGAAAACCAGCAACCAGATGTGGGGCGGCCGTTTTGCCGCGGGGCCCTCGGCGATCATGGAAGCGATCAATGCTTCAATCGGCTTCGATCGCAAGCTTTATGCCCAGGACATCCGCGGCTCGCTCGCCCATGCCCGAATGCTGGCTGAAACGGGCATAATTTCGACCGAGGATCAAAACAAGATTTCGGAGTGCTTGAACACGATCCTGTCAGAAATCGAGGCTGGTAAGTTCAGCTTCAAACCCGAACTGGAAGACATTCACATGAATGTCGAGGCGCGGCTTACCGAATTGATCGGTCCCGCTGCCGGCCGCCTGCACACCGCGCGCTCGCGTAACGACCAGGTGGCGCTTGATTTCAGGTTATGGGTGAAAGATGCACTGGAGCGCACCGCCTCCGCGCTCGCCACATTGATCGAGACCCTGCTTGATCGGGCCGATGAGCATGCGTCGTCGGTCATGCCCGGCTTCACGCATCTGCAATCGGCGCAGCCGGTGACATTCGGCCATCACCTGATGGCCTATGTGGAGATGTTCGGCCGCGACCTGTGGCGCGCACGCGATGCGATCGACCGGATGGACGAAAGCCCGCTGGGCGCTGCCGCCCTCGCCGGTACTTCGTTCCCGATCGACCGCACGATGACGGCAAAGGAGCTCGGTTTCCGCGAGCCGACCCGCAACTCCATCGACACCGTGTCCGACCGCGACTTCGCGCTCGAGTTCATGTCGGTCGCCGCGATCTGCGGCACGCATCTGTCGCGTCTGGCCGAGGAGATCGTCATCTGGTCGACGCCGCAGTTCGGTTTCGTAAGGCTGTCGGACTCCTTCTCCACCGGCTCGTCCATCATGCCGCAGAAGAAGAACCCGGACGCCGCCGAACTGATCCGGGCCAAGACCGGCCGCATCAACGGCGACCTCGTCGCGCTCCTCACGGTCATGAAGGGCCTCCCGCTGGCCTATTCGAAGGACATGCAGGAAGACAAGGAAGCTGTATTCGACGCGTCCGAGACACTCGACCTGATGCTTGCCGCAATGGCTGGCATGGTCGGCGATATGGAAGTCAACAAACCGGCGATGAAGAAGGCCGCCGGCGCTGGCTTCGCCACTGCGACCGACCTTGCCGACTGGCTGGTGCGCGTGGCCGGCCTTCCCTTCCGCGAGGCGCATCATGTGTCCGGTCGCGCCGTTGCGCTTGCCGAAAAAACACGGCGGCCGCTCGACAAACTGACCCTCGAGGAATACCGCAATATCCACCCCGCGATCACCGACGAGGTGTTTTCCGTACTCTCCGTTTCAAGTTCGGTGAGGAGCCGCGCCTCTTACGGCGGAACCGCGCCTTCGGAAGTGAGACGCCAGATCCGCTATTGGCGCAAACGTCTGAAACGGGGTGCACGCCCGGCCAATCTTCGCTAGACATGCTGCATGGAACGATGAGTGGCAGGGACGTATGACACCGCACAGGAAGATGGTTGCGCTTTTTGCGCTGGTTCTTGTCGGACTGGCGGTTGCGGGCTGTGGCCGCAAGGCGCCGCTCGATACGCCCTTCCAGGCGGCCGCCGAGGCGCGCAAACAGGCCATCGAGAACAACGACGACAACGTTCCGCCGGAGCCCAAACCGCCGGTGGCCGACAAACCCTTTTTCCTCGATCCGCTCATCTGAGCTCCTCGGAGTTTCCCGGTGAACCACTTCGAATATCGCAACGGCGTTCTTCACGCCGAAGACGTACCGGTGCCGGATATCGCGGCGGCGGTCGGCACGCCGTTCTACTGCTATTCGGCAGCCACCCTGACGCGTCACTACACCGTGTTTTCGCAGGCCTTCGCCGGCCTCGACACCATGGTCTGCTATGCCATGAAGGCGAATTCCAACCAGGCCGTTCTGAAACTGCTGGCCGGACTGGGTGCCGGAGCCGATGTGGTATCCGAGGGAGAATTGCGCCGCGCGCAGGCGGCGGGCATTCCGCCCGAACGGATCATGTTCTCGGGCGTCGGCAAGACGGCTACCGAGATGGATTTCGCACTTCAAGCCGGTATTCTGTGCTTCAATGTGGAATCCGAGCCGGAACTTGAACTGCTGTCGGCCCGAGCTACTGCACTTGGCAAGACCGCTCATGTCTCGCTGCGCATCAATCCCGATGTCGATGCGCGCACGCATCACAAGATCTCGACCGGCAAGGCCGAGAACAAGTTCGGTATTCCGAGCCAGCGCGCTCGCGAAGCATATGCCCGGGCCGCAGCGCTGCCCGGTCTGCATGTGTCGGGCATCGACATGCATATCGGTAGCCAGATCACCGAGTTGCAGCCATTTGACGATGCCTTTGCGCTGCTTTCGCAGCTCGTCGGTGAATTGCGGGCCGACGGTCACGCCATCGAACATGTCGATCTCGGCGGCGGACTTGGTGTTCCTTACAAGGACGACAACCAGCCACCGCCGCTGCCGGATGCCTATGCGAAGATCGTGCACCGCCACATGTCGGCGCTCGGCCTCAGGGTGATCTTCGAGCCGGGCCGCCTGATCGCCGCCAATGCCGGAATACTGGTTTCGCAGGTGATCTTCGTGAAGGAAGGAGGGGCGAAGAACTTCATTATCATCGACGCCGCGATGAATGACCTCATCCGCCCCACGCTTTATGACGCTTTCCACACCATACGTCCGGTCCGGGCCCCGGCGCCTGACACGCCGCGCATCGTCGCCGATGTCGTCGGGCCGGTTTGCGAGACAGGCGATTACCTCGCCCAGGACCGCGATCTGCCGCGGTTCGCCGCCGACGACCTTATCGCCTTTGCGACCGCTGGTGCTTATGGCGCAGTGCAGGCAAGCACCTACAATTCGCGCCTTCTGGTGCCCGAGGTGCTGGTCAGCGGCGACCGCTACCATGTGGTACGCCGCCGCCCGACCTATGACGAGCTGATAGGGCTCGATTCCGTTCCCGATTGGGTCTGAGCCGAGTTCATCACGAATTCGTTGCTTGCCTCGCCTTTGCCGCGTTCGGTGCTATTCTTTTCGGCGGCGCCCAAGATTCGAGCGGCATGCGCCAACGCTCGGCGGAGCATAGATGGCGGCCGAAAGGGAAACGCGCTTGCAGGCTGCTCCTGGCACGGGCAGGTTCTCCCGGCTGTGGCGGACGCGCTCCGTTACCCGGGCTGCGATGGTTGTCGAACGTCTGTGGCCGCTGGCGTTGCCGGCGCTCATTCTCGCCGCCCTCTTCCTCACCGTGGCCTGGTTCGGTCTTTTTACGCTGGTTCCGGGCTGGCTGCGTGTCGCAATGCTTGCTTTGTTCAGCCTCGGTCTGGCGGCCGCAGCATGGCCGCTGACGCGCTACCGCGCACCCGGACCGGCTGAGATCGACCGCCGCATCGAACGCAGCAACGCGCTCCGGCATGCGCCGGTCACCACCCTCGCCGATCGGCTTTCGGGCAATGAGCGCGACGCTTTCGCCAATGCACTCTGGCAGGAGCATCGGCGGCGCATGGCGGAAAGCCTCGGCCGTCTCGAGGGCGACATGCCCCGCGCCCGCATACCGGAACGCGATCCCTGGGGCGCGCGGGCGCTCGTCGCGCTGCTGCTTGTTACCGCCTTTGCATATTCCTTCGGGCCGCACGGCGGCAGCATCCTCGACGCCTTCCGTACGCCTGCGGGCGCGGATCCTGTACCGGCCCGCATCGACGCCTGGGTGACGCCTCCGCCCTATACAGGCCGCGCGCCGGTTTTCCTCACCGCCGAGGGGAATTCCGAACGCGACATTTTCAGGATTCCCGAGGGCAGTGAATTTGCCGTGCGCATTACCGGCGGCGCGCGCGAAACACTGGTCTACGAGGATGAAGCGGGCATCGCGGAAATTGCACCCGAGGACGGCTTCCTGCCCGAAGGCGCGCCGGTGCCCGCATCACACCAGTTCAGCGGCACGCTCATCCGCAGCGGCATACTCTCGCTGTCGAGCGGTGAGGAATCGCTACGCAGCTGGACCTTCGAGGTCATACCCGACACCGCGCCGCAAATCCGCTTTGCCGGTGATCCGAAAAGGGCCGTGAACGGCGCAGTTGAACTGCAATATGAGATTGAGGACGATTACGGCGCAACCGAAGCTACAAGCGAATTCGTGCTCGCCGAGCGCCCTGCACCCGATGCCCGCCCGCTGTATAGCGCGCCGGAAATGCCGCTTGCGCTGCCGCGCCGCGGTTCGAGCGACATCACTGCCAGGACCAACCGCGACTTGACGCAGCATCCCTGGGCAGGTGTCCCTGTCGACCTGACCCTGACGGTCACGGATGCCGCTGGCCAGCAGGGCCGGTCGGAAACGAAGCAATTCGCACTGCCTGAGCGCGCCTTCTCCAACCCGCTTGCACGTGCAGTGATCGAACAGCGCCGGCTGCTCGCGCTCGATGCCAACCGCCGGCGCCAGGTACTGGAGCTGATGGATGCAGTCACGCTCCGACCGGAAGATACGTTCGACAACCCTTCTCACTATCTCGGCATCATGACCGCTCGCACGCGGCTGATAATGGCCGAAGAGGACGATGAGCTGCGCGGTGTCGTCGACTATCTCTGGGAAGTCGCGCTTGGCATAGAGGAAAGCGACCTCACCGCCGCACAACGTCGCCTGCGACAGGCGCAGGAAGCTCTCAGGCAGGCGCTGGAAAACGGCGCCAGCGACGAGGAAATCGAAGAGCTGATGGCAGAACTGCGCGAGGCGATGCAGGAATTCCTGCGCGAATTCGCTGAGCGTTCGATGCAGAACCCCAATTCGGCAATGCAGCAGATGCCGGAAAACGGCACCGAAATGCGCCAGTCGGATTTGGAGCGCATGCTCGATCAGCTGGAGGATCTGGCGAAGTCAGGTGCCCGCGACCAGGCCGAGCAGCTGCTCTCTCAGCTTGAGCAGATGATGAACAACCTGCGCATGGGCCAGCAGCAGGCCGATCAGGGCCAGGGCGGCCAGAACCAGATGCGCGAACAGATGGACCAGCTCGGCGAATTGATGCGCCGCCAGCAGGAACTGATGAACGAGACCTTCCAGCTCAACCAGATGCAGCGCGGCCAGAACCAGGGGCAGCAGCAACAGCAGGGACAACAGGGGCAGCAACAGAATGGGCAGGGCCAGCCCATGACCCCGGAAGAACTCGCCGAGGCTCTGCGTCAGCTTCAGCAAGGCCAGGGACAACTGCAGCAGCAGCTGGAATCGCTCATGGAAGGCCTCGAAGGCATGGGTATCCAGCCCGGTGAAGGTTTCGGCGAGGCTGGCGAAGCCATGGGGCAGGCCGAGGGAGCGCTTGGCGAGGGCGAAGGCAATCGTGCCGTGGGCGAGCAGGGTCGCGCGCTCGAGGCGTTGCGGCGCGGCGCACAGGACATGATGCAGCAGATGCAGCAGGCCATGCAGGGGGAGGAAGGCGGCAGCGAGGAAGGGGGCCGCCAGCAAAGCTCCGACAATGACCCGCTCGGCCGTCCACGCGCCACCACCGGCCCGGATTTCGGTGACTCCGTCAAAGTACCCGACGAGATCGACAGGCAGCGCGCCCGCGAGATCCTGGAAGCGATCCGCCGCCGGCTCGGCAACGCGCTCAGCCCGGAGCTCGAACGTAACTATCTGGAACGTCTGCTCAACCTGGAAACGCGGTGATCTGCCGAACCTATTTCTGCGCCAGCGCCTGCGCCACTTCCGAACGGATTTCCGCAAGGCTGAAGGGTTTGCGCACCACGCCCAGTACTACACCCCCGAGTTCGGCCGCGCGCTCGCGCTGCTCGGCATAGCCAGTCATCAGCAGAATGCGCAGTCCTGGAAACGCCCTGGCCGCGGTTTCCGCCATCTCGATACCGTCCATGATCGGCATCCGGATGTCTGAAAGCACCAGGTCGAAGCCGCCGGCATTCGCCTTGATCCTGTCAAGACCCTCTTCCCCGTCGCACGCTGTTTCGGTTGCGTGTCCATCGACCTGCAATGCCCGCGCGGTAAATGTGCGTACCGATTCGTCGTCCTCGACGATCAGAACCCTGGACTGGTTCGGCATGGTGTCTCCGCTTTTCGATCAGGCGTCGCCCGTCACAACACCGACAAACGGCAGTTCGCGAAACGCGTGCGCGACGTCCATTCCGTACCCGACGACGAAGTAGTCCGGGCATTCGAAGCCGACAAAGTCGGCGTCGAGCTCCGTCTGGCGCTTGCCGCGCTTGTCGAGCAACACGGCAATCGAAACGCTCTTGGCGCCGCGCTCGAGCATCAGTTCACGCGTGAAACGGAGCGTTTTGCCCGATTCCAGAATGTCGTCGATCAGAAGCACGTCGCGTCCCGCAACCTCGTTGTCGATGTCGCGCAGAACCCGCACTTCGCCGCTTGTTGTGCCCGTGCCATAGCTGGAGATGAAAATGAACTCGACCTCGGGGCATTGCCCCATATCGTGCAACGCGCGGATCAGATCGGCCGCGAAGATAAACGAGCCCTTGAGGATCGAAACCACCAGGAGGTCATCATAGTCGCGGGCGGCGATTTCCTTGGCCAGTTCGAGATTGCGTCGAGCGATTGTCGATGCGCTGAAAAGAACATCGATGTCCTTGCCGCGGACAACAGGCATTAATTCCCGCCCTCTTTCCTGAAATCGACCGTTACCGTTTTTACGCCACCGTCCGGTGCATGCAAGCGGCTGGAGAATGCGAAACGCTGGCCTGGCGCCAGCGCCTTTTCGTCCGTCCCCAGATAATAGTACGTCTCGTGCCCGTCGAGTCCCGTCACCGTTATCGCCAGGGAAGGTACCAGCGCCGGGCGGTCACCGGGATTGGCGACTGCCCCGTCAACCAGAAGAAACGACCGTTCGCCTCTGCGGTCGATACGGCTGACGACATCGACGATTCGCAGCGGCTGGTTGAACGGCTCCGTCAAAGCAGCCGCACCCCGGGCGTCATCGTCGCGGCTGACGATCGCATGTCCGCCGGACACCCAGAACGCGCCGAACACAAGAGCCAGCCCGCAAACCCAGAAGACGGGGCCGCCATTGCGGCGTTCGCTGCGCTCGGCCGTGCGCAACATGTCCATGCCCGGCTGTGCAGCACCCACTGCGGCACCGGACGATCCCCTCTCTTCGGCGCGCGGTTGGCTGCTGGGCAGTATCGTCTCGAAATCGGCATCAATTACGTCGTCTGCGTGCGGACGCCGCCGGCCCGCTTCGTCGTGCCGGCTGTCAGTCATGATTTCGCCGGAAACCGGACGTGCCATGCGCTCGTCGGACATGTTTGCCTTTCGGAAAAGCCGGCTTCTGGGGTAAACCCAAATGGTTAATGCTTCGCGACTGGCACCGGCGTGGGGACAAGGCATCGGAGGCTTTTCCTGGCCGCAAGTTCCGTGCCAGAAACACGTGGCGTGTCAGGATCGAACGGGAAACCGCACTTTGATTCGTTTTGAAAATGTTGGCCTCAGATATGGAATGGGCCCCGAAATCCTGCGCGATATCTCGTTCCAGCTGCCCGAGGGGTCGTTCCAGTTTCTGAGCGGTCCGTCCGGCGCCGGCAAGACCTCGCTCCTGCGGTTGCTTTTCATGTCGTTGAAGCCTACCCGCGGCCTGATCACGGTATTCGGCAAGGATCGCGCGCGAATCACCCGCCGCGATCTGCCGCTGATTCGCCGCAGGATCGGCGTCGTGTTTCAGGATTTCCGCCTGCTCGATCATCTGACGACATTTGAAAACGTCGCTTTACCCCTGCGCGTGCGCGGCCGCGAGGAGGCATCATACCGGGCCGACGTGAACGAGCTTCTCACCTGGGTTGGCCTCGGCGAGCGCATGCACGTGCTGCCGCCGGTGCTTTCTGGCGGTGAAAAACAGCGCGCTGCGATTGCGCGCGCACTTATCGAACAACCGCAGATACTGCTCGCTGACGAACCGACCGGCAATGTTGACCCGCCCTTGGCGCGCCGTCTGTTGCGGCTCTTTATCGAGCTCAACCGCCTCGGCACGGCCGTGGTCATCGCCACCCATGACGTCAATCTGATGGAGCAGGTCGAGGCCCGCCGCATGGTGCTCGCCAATGGCAGGCTGGATGTCTATGACTGAAGTCGTTCCAGGCCCACCGCCCAAGGCCGGCAAAAAACACATGAAGGTGGCACCGATGCCCGGCCAGGGCGGCACTGCACGGCGGCGCAAGCCCATGCCGATCGTGCCGCCGCAAAACGTCGCCGGCAACGCGATGGTCCTGGTCATCGCGATAATGACATTCCTGTCCTGCCTGACCCTTGGCGCCGTCACCCTGGTACGCGACACCGCGGCAACCTGGCAGAACGAGATCGCCCGCGAGGCGACCGTCCAGGTCAAGCCTGCCGAGGGTTTCGACATCACGATTGCGCTCGACCAGGCGGTGGCGATCGCGCGCGAGTTCGACGGCGTTCGCTCCGCAACCATCGTTGACGACGCGGCCACGGTACGCCTTCTCGAGCCATGGCTGGGTACCGGCGTCGACCTCGATGAGCTTCCGGTCCCGCGCCTTGTGACCATCACCATCGACCCCGACAATCCGCCCGATTTCGCCGCCATGCGCGAAGCGATCACACAGAACGTGCCTTATGCAACGCTCGACGACCACCGCACATGGGTTGATCGGCTCGTCGCCATGGCGCGGACCACCGTCTTGATCGGAGTTTCGGTGCTTATTCTCATGCTGTCTGCCACGATATTGACCGTCGTCTTCGCCACGCGAGGCGCCATGTCGGGCAACGGCCACGTCATTGAGGTGCTGCACTTCGTAGGAGCCGAAGCCGGTTTCATCGCGCGCCAGTTCCGCAGTCACTTTCTGGCGACCGGCATGAAGGGCGCTGCGACCGGCGGCGTGCTGGCAACGTTGGTGTTTCTCGGATTTTCCTGGTGGTCGAGCCGCAATCTGGCAACGCCGGAAGGCGATCAGGCTGCGGCATTGTTCGGCAACTTCGCCATTGGAATTGCCGGATATGCCGGCGTCGGCGTCATCGTAATCGCGGTGTCGATCCTCACGGCTGCGACGACGCACATTACCGTGGTGTCCTACCTAAATGACCTCGATACCACACCAAGCGACGGCTGATGCGAATGTCGGTTTGCACAATCTGCCGAGCAAGCACCGGCAACGCGCCTCAATCAGACACTAGATCAACGTTATGAACCAGCCGACGCCCGATTCCGAGACCGCACCGCACCGTAGCGGCAATGGACTGGTGCGCATTGCCGTATGGACGGTCGTTGCGGTGGTCGCAGGTTTCGTTGCTGGCTTCTTCTTCTTCTCAAATCACGTCAGCGACCTCGAAACGCCCGGCAATCCCGACGAAGCCGAGTCGATAATTGTATTGACGGGTGGGCATTACCGCCTTGATGCGGCGGTCGACCTCTTGCGCAATGGCAAGGGCCAACGGCTTCTTATCAGCGGCGTCAACCCCGTCACCGACGCCGACGATTTGCGGCGCGCAACGGGCGCCGCGCAGGCGCTGTTCGATTGCTGCATCGATATCGATCATGCAGCGCTGAACACAATTGGCAACGCTTCCGAAAGCGCCAGGTGGGCAGCCGACAATGGCTTCTCCAGCGCCATACTGGTCACCAACAACTACCACATGCCGCGCAGCCTGCTCGAAATGCGCCGCGCCGACGCCGCATTGCGCATTGTGCCCTATCCGGTCGTCAATACGCCGCTCAGCGGTGGCGAATGGCTGCGCAACCGCGAAGCGCTGCGCGTCCTGTTCACCGAATACACCAAATATCTGGCAGCGCTCATGCGCGGCGCGTTCGGCAGATAGCCCTCGGCGGCCGCTGAGGCTTGGCCATTCAAACCTCATGATGTAACCACGTCGGCACCGAAACGGGTGCGCGGTCCATGCTCTACATTCGTTCGCTGGCCTTCAATGCCGCGTTCTATCTCAACCTGATCGTTCAGATGATCCTCTGGACGCCGTTCTATTTTCTGGCGCCCCGGCATCTCGCATGGTTCGTGCCGAAATTCTGGTCCCGCACCGAGCTGTGGCTGATGAGAGTACTCGCGGGCACACGCAGCGAAATCACCGGCCAGGAAAATCTGCCCGAAGGTTCCTACATCCTAGCCCCGAAACATCAGTCTTTCTGGGACACGATCGCCTTTCTTTCAGACATTCGCGACCCGCTCTACATTCTCAAGCGCGAGCTCCGCTGGATACCGTTTTTCGGCTGGTACATCATGAAGATGCGCATGATCCCGGTCGATCGCGGCAAGCGCTCGCGCGCGCTCAAGGATGTCATCGCCCGCACACGCAAGGAAATGCACAGAAACGATCGCCAGCTGATTATCTACCCGGAAGGCACACGCCGTCCGCCCGGTGCGGAGCCCGCATACAAATGGGGGATCGTTGAGCTCTACGCAGAGCTGGATCTGCCGGTTGTCCCGGTCGCACATCAGGCCGGACTATGGTGGCCGCGCCGCAAGTTCCTGCGATATCCCGGAACTGTTCATGCCCGCTATTTGCCGCCGATCCCGCCAGGTCTCGACAAGGAGGAATTTCACGCCCGCCTTGTGGCCGAGACGGAAGCCGCGTGCGACCAGATTCTAGTAGAGGCAGCAGCTGCACCCGACGCGCCGCCAATGCCGGAGACGGCCCGCAAGCGCTTGGCCGAGCTGGGGGTCACCAAGTCCGCGAGCGCGTAGGGTCAGCCGGAAACCCTGCTCGCAACGGCCTCCAGCCAATGATCCCTGATCGACAGCGCCTTCAGATGCTCAACCGTATTGAGCACATATTGCTCGTTCGGCCCCGACTGGCCGGCCGCGCCGGAGACGCGCGCGGCAGCATGTTCGATATCGAGCGCACCCGCATATTGCTCATGCGCCCGATCGACGATGTAGCAGACCGCATGCACCGTCTCGCCCGTCGCAAGCCGCACCGGCAACACCCGCTCCAGATAGACATTGGTCACCAGTTCGCGCGCCCGCAGCGCCGCCATGACCTCATCGCGCAGGTTGCCGGGAACACGGAACGCCAGTCCCACGCACGAACCGCCCCGGTCGAGCCCGAGCACAAGCCCGGGCCGTTCGGGCGTACCGCGGTGAACATAAGAAGCAACACACAATGCACGTCGATAGCCGAACAGGCGGGCGCGACTGGTCTCAACATGGGCAAAACCCGGTCGCCAGATCAGCGAGCCGTAGCCAAAGACCCAAAAATCGCCCATATGCCCTTGTCCCGGAAAGTTGAATGCGGCTTGCCGGCAAGTGGCAGCCTGCGGGCACCGGGTTAACGAGGCCATCAGCATGACGTCAAGCCATACCGGCTCAACTGGCACTGCACGCCGTTTCATCTGGCTTGCAGCCGCTATTGTTGCCGCGATTGCGCTCTACAGCACCGGCTGGTACTTCGCCGCCCGAAGCCTGACTGCGGAGACGAACGCCGTATTGCAGCGTCTGAGCAGCAATGGCGACCGGGCCAGTTGCGAGAACCTCGAAGCGCGTGGTTATCCGTTCCGCATCGGCCTGTTTTGCGATTCCATATTCCTAGAACGGCGTATGGATGGATTTGCACTGCAGGCGGGCGCTCTGCGCTCGGCGGCTCAGATCTACGCGCCGCGCCAGATAATCGCCGAACTTGAAAGCCCAGCACGCATCAATGCGCCGGGCTTGCTGCCGCTGAAGCTCAATTGGGAAGCTGTGCGCGCCAGTGCGCGCCTGACGACGAAATTGCCCGAACGCGCTTCGCTCGTTGCCACCCGGCTCTATATTGACATTGATGAGCCGAACGAAGCGGACGGCGAATTCCTGCGTGCACGGGAGTTGCAGCTCCATTTCCGTCCCGCCGAACGCGACATAGAGCTTGGCTTGCGGTTCAGCGGCGCCGAGGCCGGGGACACGCTGCCAGGCCCCGATCTTCCGCCGCTGTCGGGCATTGCCGACATCGCGATAGATAACGGCGTCGACCGTTTCGCGCGCGGTGCCATCGGCTTGCTGGGGTCGAGCTACGTCATTAAGCGCCTCGACCTCGCATTCGAAGGCGGCGGGACGGTAAATGTCTCGGGCCCGGTCGCCATTGGCGAGGATGGATTGATCGATGCCACACTCGAAATCCACACCGGCGAAACCATCCGGCTGATGGAGGTTCTTGCGGCTGCATATCCGCATTTGAGTTCTCAGCTTGCGGCGCTGTCGGCGGGGCTTGCCGCACTCGGCCCTGACCAGTCGCTACCGCTCAGAATACGCAAGGGCGTCGCGATTTTCGGCTTTATCGAGCTGGGCAGAATACCCCCGCTCTGAGCGAAGCCTCAAAAATCCGACGAATAGGGTCGAGCCAGCGCCCGGTCCGATTTCATTGAGTCGGGCTTCGGCTGCAGCGAGATATGCTCTTTTTCGATCACCTTGCGCCGCGTCAGCCGGCTGGTCGACAGAAGCTCCACCAGCCTGTCACCGTCCTCATTGGCGATCGCCTCGGCAAAGGCCTCCAGGTCGCCCTGGAAGCGGCGCAGGATTTCAAGCACCTGGTCCTTGTTGCCGAGAAATATGTCTCGCCACATGGCAGGGTTCGACGAGGCGATACGCGTGAAATCGCGGAAGCCGCCGGCTGAAAACTTCACGACATCCGAATTCGTCTCGCGCTCGAATCTCAGTGCCGTATGGAAAATCGAATAGGCGGCGACATGCGGCAGATGGCTGGTGATGGAAAGCACGTAGTCATGATGCTGCGGCGTCATGATTTCCGCTTTGGAACCAAGTGCTTCCCAGAACTGCGCGGCTGTGGCGACGGCGCTGGGATCGGTTCCTTCCAGCGGCGTCAGAATGCACCAGCGGTTGATGAACAGGCTCGGCAGCCCGGCCTCGGGCCCCGATAGCTCGGTCCCGGCCAGCGGGTGCGCGGGAACCAGCGCAATGTGCTCCGGCAATTGCGGCACGATGGCATCGACGACCGACGCTTTCACTGAACCCACGTCGGACAGGATCGCGCCGGCCTTCATTGCAGGCGCAACCTGCAGCGCAACCTGGGCGATCTGGCCCACCGGCACACAAATTACAACGAGGTCGGCGTCGGCAACAGCTTCGGCGGCCGTCTCGATCACGCGTGCTTCACCGAGGCCAAGCTCGCGCACGCGCCGGCGCACCTTGTCGGAGGCATCGGTAACCGCGATCTCGCGCGCAATGCCCCGCTCCACGACGGCACGTGTGATCGACGAGCCGATCAGCCCCTGCCCGATTACGGCGAGTTTTCCGACAATTTGTGCCATGGCCTATTTGCCCAGCAATGCGCGCAGCGCCTCCACGACGCCACGATTGGCCTCAGCCGGCCCGACTGTCATGCGCAGCGCGTTCGGGAAACCATATCCGGTCACCCTGCGCAGCACAAATCCGCGCGAAGTAAGAAAGGTATCCGCCTCCTCGGCGCTCGTGCCCGACCCGTCGAAGTGAATGAGCACGAAATTGCCGACGCTGGGCGTAACGCGCAGGCCAAGCCCGGTGAATTCCTGAGTCAGCCATGCGAGCCACTCGTCATTGTGCGCCACTGCCTTTTCGACATGAGCGCGGTCGCCAACCGCCTCCACGCCGGCGGCGATCGCCAGCGCGTTGACATTGAAAGGGCCGCGAATGCGGTTCAGCGCATCGATGATATGCGCCGGCCCGTATACCCAGCCGATGCGAAGTGCCGCGAGGCCGTGAATCTTCGAGAAAGTGCGCGTCATCACGACGTTTTCATTCGCGGAAACCAGCTCGATACCGGACTCGTAATCATTGCGGCGCACATATTCGGCATAGGCAGCGTCGAGCACCAGAAGCACGTTTTTCGGCAAGCCGGCATGCAGGCGCCGCACCTCGTTCACCGGCATATATGTTCCAGTGGGGTTGTTGGGATTGGCGAGGAAGACGATCTTCGTTCGCTCAGTCACTGCGGCGAGAATGGCGTCGGCATCTGCCCGCTCGTCGGTTTCCGGCACCGAAACCGGGATGCCACCCGCCGCCTGAATGTCGATGCGGTAGACCAGAAATCCGTGCTCGGTGAAAATGCCTTCATCACCGGGCCGCAAATAGGCCTTGGTGAGCAGCGATATCGCCTCATCCGAACCATTGGTGCAGATGATATTGGCGGCGTTCAGCCCGTGCGCGGCGGCAATCGCCTCTCGCAGCGCGGTCGATGCGCCGTCAGGGTAGATCTCGGCCCGATCGAGCAGCTTCTGCGCCGCGGCGCGCGCGGCCGGCGAAGCACCAAGGGGGGATTCGTTTGACGAGAGTTTATAGACTTTCGCGGCACCCGGCGCGCCGTCTTTGCCGGGCACATAGGCAGCGATATCCATAATACCCGGATTGGGCTGTGGGCGGTTTGTCTGGTTCATCTGGGAAGGTCTCACAAAGATCGCCATCGCCTCTATCAGAGCTTTTGCGTTGACGCAAAGCCGACCCGACACTAGAAAAACGTCGAACCCGTGGTGATTTGGCCGGTCGGCTTGCAGCCACGTTAAACAAGTCGCTAAAGGACCGTGTGAACCGGCCAGCGATTTGCGGCCGGTTTTTTTGTTGGAGTTGGCTCAATGCCGATCAGAATCCCCGATCAGCTTCCTGCCCGAGACATTCTGGTACGCGAAGGCGTGTCCGTGATGGATGAGCGCACTGCAATGCGTCAGGACATCCGGCCAATGCAGATCGGCCTTCTCAATTTGATGCCCAACAAGACACGCACCGAAACGCAGCTCGCACGTCTTCTTGGCGTGACGCCGCTACAGGTGGAGTTGACGCTGGTGCGCATCGGCGCGCACCGCGCCAAGAATACATCGGAAGAACACCTGATTTCTTTCTATCAGACCTGGGAAGAGGTCGCGGATCGCAAGTTCGACGGCTTCATCATCACCGGCGCTCCCATCGAACTTCTGCCCTTTCAGGACGTTACCTATTGGGACGAGCTTACGCGCATTCTCGACTGGACGGCGACGAATGCCCACTCATCGTTCTTCATCTGCTGGGGTGCGATGGCGGCGGCGTGGCACTTTCACAAAGTGCCCAAATACACGCTCGAGAAGAAGGCATTCGGCGTTTTCCGTCATCGCAACAATGCGCCTGCCTCGCCCTATCTCGCCGGCTTCTCCGACGATTTCGCCATTCCCGTGTCACGCTGGACCGAGGTGCGTTCGAACGACATTGCGGCGGTGCCCGAGCTCGAATTGCTGATGGAATCCGACCTCACCGGCCCCTGCCTGGTTGCGGAAAAGGCCTGCAATCGGCTCTATATGTTCAATCACATCGAATACGACTCCACCTCGCTCAAGGAGGAGTATGACCGCGATGTCGCCGCCGGCACCCCGATCGAGGTTCCACACGAATACTACCCGCAGGACGATCCGGCTCGAAAACCGCTCAACCGCTGGCGTTCGCACGCGCATCTTCTGTTCGGTAACTGGCTGAATCAGGCCTACCAGACGACTCCCTATGATCTGAATGAGGTCGGGAGGAACCGGAGCTAACGGCGACCCATCAGCTTCAGCGCCTCCGCGGCCACGCGCTGCGTAAATTCCCCAGCCGGCAGCGTGCCGCCCAGCGCAGCCGCCTGCCCGGCCCACAATGGCGAGAAGTCTGCCGAGCCAGCCGCCTCGGCGTGCTTGCGCAGTGGCGCGATAGCGCCTGTAGCCAGCGGAAACGCCGGTGCGTCTGGGCTGATCGGCCCGGCCTCGCGCACGATACGATTGACGAGCCCGCGAGCCGGCCGGCCGGTAAAGACATTGGTCAGCACAGTCCGGTCGTCCCTTGCCTCTGCCAGCGCGGCACGGTGGCCTGGCCCGGTCGTCGCCTCCGGGCTCTGCAGATAAGCGGTACCGATCTGCACCGCGGAGGCACCCAGCATGAAGGCAGCAGCGACGCCGCGGTGATCGGCGATACCGCCTGCGGCGATCACCGGTACAGACACCGCATCAACCACCTGCGGCAGCAGCGCCATGGTGCCCGGTTGCGAGGCGATGTCGTCGCCGAGAAAGATGCCGCGGTGGCCACCTGCTTCCGCGCCCTGCGCGATGATGGCGTCACAGCCTTGTTCCTCAAGCCATCGCGCCTCCGCCACGGTGGTCGCCGACGCGATCACTTTCGCGCCGGCGGCCTTCACGCGATCCAGCAGCTTTTGATCCGGCAGGCCGAAATGAAAGCTCACCACCTCCGGCTTCGTATCCTCGACAACCTCGCAGGCCGCGTCGTCGAAGGGATTTCGGCCGGGGCCGGCCGGAATGTCATTCGCATCGAGAGCGAACTCGGCATAGTAGCCCGCGAGCCGCTTGCGCCAGGCTGCTTCGCGCACGGCATCGGGTTCGGGATTGGTGTGGGTGAAGAAATTGAGATTGACCGGTCGGCTGGTACGCTGGCGGACTATTCCCATCTCGGCGCGTATCTTGTCGATCGAGAGCAGCGCGCAGGGCAGGGCGCCTAGCCCGCCGGCTTCGCTCACGGCTATTGCCAGTTCCGAGCCCTGCGAGCCAGCCATCGGCGCTTGCAGGATCGGCAGTTCGATACCGAAAAGTGCGTTGATGCGCGTATCAGGCCACATGGCGATTTGTCCTTTCAGCCGCCGTTACGCGGCAATGGTCCGGGTACCTGCGTCAGCGAACGCGTCGCACCCTGTGGCGCCAGCACCGGCGCGAAAACCCGGCGCGAGACACGCTGCGCCACCGGAAGTCCCTGATAGAGCCGCTTCTGCGCTTCCACCACGATGACGCCCGAAAAGATCGGCCAGAAGCGCCGCCCCGCCTTTTCGAGCAATTGATAGAACCTCAGAACCCAGCGCCGCCGCGATGGTGGAAAATGCAGCGCATCGGTCCAGGCGCCGGGCGTAAAGTTACTTTCCCGCAGAAGTTCCGTAAGCTGCCCGCGCGAAAAAGGCCGCCCGGTGCCAAACGGCGTGTGTTCGAACCGCGCCCACACGCCGCGCCGGTTCGGCGTCACGATCACGAGCCGTCCGCCGGGTGCAAGCACCCGCCAGACCTCTTTCAGCGTCTCACGCGGATTTTCCGCGTGCTCCAGCGCGTGCACCATAAGCACCCGGTCGATGGAAGAATCGAACAGCGGCAGCTCCTCATCGAACACCAGAGCGGTGGCCGAGGGACCCTGCGAGGGCCAGTTGACCGCACCTTGCCCTGCCGGCATGAAGGCCAGCACGCGCTCGGCGTCGGGCTTGAAACGGTCGAGCCACGGCACGGTGTAGCCCAGGCCGAGCATGCGTTCGTTTTTCGATTTCGGGCATACTGACGACAGCGCCAGCGAAATGGAGCGCTCGGCCAGACGCCCGAGCAGCGAGCCATAGAAATTACGCAGGTCGACAATATCCGAGAACATATCGCCGAAGCTATATACACGGCATCCGCTGTTCAACAGACCACAACCCGGCAGTCATTGTCTTTACGTCCGCGCTCACTATGTTGGCCGCGACAGGAGATACCGCATGACACTCGAAATTGAGCAATTCGCTTGCCGTGAAGACAATTTCGGCATTCTTGCCCGCAACAGGGAGACCGGCACGGTCTTTCTGGTCGATGCACCGGAAGAAGCCGCGATCATGCGCGCTATCGAGCGCACCGGCTGGAACCCGGATGTGTTGCTCATCACCCACCACCACCCCGATCACGTCGAAGGCAATCTGGCGCTCAAGGAGCGTTTCGGCCTCGTCATCATCGGCCCGGAAGCCGAGAAATCGAAAATCCCCGGCATCGACCGCACGGTGAAGGACGCCGAAACGATTGACGTCGCCGGTGAGCCGGCCCGTGTCATCGCCACGCCCGGCCACACGACAGGTCATGTGAGCTATTATTTTCCGGACTCCGGCATCGCCTTCACCGCCGACACGCTGTTTGCGCTGGGTTGCGGCCGCCTTTTTGAGGGCACGCCAGCCGACATGCTGGGCTCCATGCGCAAACTGGCCGAGCTGCCGCTCGATACGACCGTCTATTTCGGCCACGAATATACGCTCGGCAACGCACGATTTGCGCTTACCGTCGATCCCACCAACTCCGCGCTCAAGGAGCGGGCCGAGCGGATCGAAAGGCTGCGGGCCGAAAACAGACCAACGGCTCCCACCACGATCGGCGAGGAAATGGCGACAAATCCGTTCATGCGCTGGCACGACCCGGCAATCCGCCGCAATCTCGGCATGGAAGACGCGTCCGACGAGACCGTGTTCGCCGAGATCCGCAAACGCAAAGACCTCTTCTGATGACGGCCGCCGCCGATGCGGTGATCGCCCGCCTCGGCCTTCAGCCGCACCCCGAAGGCGGCTGGTACCGGCAGACCTTCCGCGACAATCCGCCGGGCGGCGCGTTGGGTGAGCGTGGCTATTCGACCGCGATCTACTTCCTGCTCAAGGCCGGCGAACAGTCGGCCTGGCACCGTGTGCGCGACGCCGCCGAGGTCTGGCATTTTTATGCCGGCGCGCCGCTGTGCCTCGAAATTGCAGATCCTGACGGCAAAGGGGCGCACAAGCTGACGCTCGGCCCCGACATCGAAACCGACGCACGGCCGCAGCGCATTGTGCCGGCCAATTGGTGGCAGCGCGCGCATAGCCTTGGCGAATGGACACTGGTCGGCTGTACGGTGGCGCCCGCCTTCGAATTCGCCAGTTTCGAAATGGCCGAACCCGGCTGGCAGCCGGAGATCTAAGCAAGCAACACACCGAGCGTGATGACGAATTGCGCCGCGTAGTAGAATACCCAGACCGCATAGCCGGCCCAGACCTCGTGCGGAGAAGTCTCCGCCATCAGATATTTGCGAATTGCGAGGATCGCGTCGGAGACAATAAAAAGCGTTGCGCCAACCGCGATAACATAGCCCGGCACGGTGACGGAAACGATGCCCATCGCCGCGATCGCCAGCGCGTAGACGACAACCGGCACCCGCATGGCCGCCGGAACAGCGGGTAGCAAGCGCAACAGAAGAACCAGAGCAGCGATCACCATCGCTGCAGCCCAGACACCGCGCAGCGGCACGGCAATCAGGATGCCCATACCTGCACTGCCGGTCGCGAACAGGGCGACGTAAAGCAGGTGCGCGACAAGGAAGGCCACGAGCCCCGGCAGGAACCATCGCTCCTCCTCCGCGGCAAGGGCGGCGTCACCTGCCGCGCTCGCCATAAGCGCCAGTGCCAGAAGCAGCGGCCCGCCGACCGAATAGGCAAGCAATCCAAGCAGAAATACACCGGCGGTCTTGGCAATTGTCCGCCGCCAGCCCGGCACCCGATGAACCATCAATGTGTAAAGAACCGCTGCAATCACCGACAGAAGCAGCAGTCCGTTCGCCGTTGATTCAATCCCGCCTGCAAAGGGCATGGCCTTAGGCCTCCGCCGTGTCCGACCGGCGCCGGCGGCCGATCATGTCTTTCGCAGCGAGCACCGCCCCAGCCGTAATCAGCAGGCAGGCGGCGAGGATCGTCACAGTTGCCGGCGCGCGTCCGGCCGCGATCAGAATCAGCGTCGAAAGCAGCGGTGCCGCATAGCTCGCCGCACCCAGCACCTGAATGTTGCCGCGCTTCACACCGTAGTCCCAGGCGTAGAACGCCGCTCCCACCGGCATCAGCCCAAGCCCCGCCACGGCCAGCCATTGCACGAGACCGCCGGGCCACACCGTCTCTTCAAGCGCCACGTGACAAAGCGCCGAGAGCATCGCGGCCGCGGCGCAGAACCATGTCACGATCGTGGTCGGCACCTCTGCATAGCGGCGCGACAACAGCGAATAGCCTGACCAGACAAAGGCGCAGGTGAAAGCCGCCGCATAGCCGGTCGCGAAACGCGCGTCGAATGCCACGCCACCGCCATTCGTCACGATCAGCACCGTACCGCCGAGTCCGAGCAGCGCGCCGGCCACGTGATGCCAGCGCAGCTTTTCGCCGGGCATCAGCGCCGAACCTACCACGATGAAAAGCGGCCACAGATAGGCGATCAGACTCGCCTCAGCCGCGGGCGCATTCCTGAGCGCCGTGAAATAGAAGAAATGATAGCCGAACAAGCCGGCTATCCCGACCGCCCATGCAGCCGGCGGCGGGCGTTTGGTTGGCGTTGTACTCGTCATCACCGCACGAAGCGCGAAACCGAGCGCGGTACCCAGCGTGAAGCTCATTGCCGAAAGCTGGAACGGCGGAATCCGCCCGGAGGCGTCCGTGAAAAGAGCAAGCAATGCCCACATGATCACCGCCGAGAAGCCGATCGCCGTGGCACGCACCGTCATCGAGAATATCTCCGTTTTCAGCACTGGTTCGGCGTTCAAGTGCAGTTGAGCCGGACCACATCCCATATGGTGCGATCGCGCAATAGCCGCACATCATCTTTCCTTGGACAATACGGGTGCGGACGGGGGTTATTCCGGTTCGCAACTTCCGGGCAGGAGAAGCGGCCCGCTGACTGAATTGACGGGATCACCTTGAGCCCCAATGTGTCCCGTTCCGGCCTTGCGTCGGGGTTGGCGGCGGTTGCAGCCAAGATACCGCGCTCCTGCCCGGCTTTTTTTCCAGGTGACCAGCCCGCATAATTTTTCCGTGCCCGTACGCGGCACCTGCCGACCAAGTCACTGATTTTGGCCGAAGAAATGCAGACGGGTCACAACCCCTCGAGCAACCGATTCAGATTGCACGGTTTTCTTGCCAACAGGACTGAGACGCCGGCTACACAAAACTGTCATCGAACTGTTACACGGGGTCGATATGGCCTGCCCCTGTCGCCAAGGACGGCGGCAATTTCGAATTCCGAACAGGAGTAGGCTCCATGATGAAAATCCTCCTTACGGCATCGGCCGCGGCGATTGCCGTAGCGATGTCTGCTGGCTCCGCCGCGGCGCGGGACCAGATCCAAATCGCCGGTTCGTCGACCGTTCTTCCCTATGCGTCGATCGTTGCCGAAGCTTTTGGCGAGAACTTTGAATACCCGACCCCGGTTGTTGAATCCGGCGGTTCGGGCGCCGGCCGCAAAAAACTCTGCGAAGGCGTAGGCGAAAACACCATCGACATCGCCAACTCCTCCTCACGCATCAAGCAGTCGGACATTGATCTCTGCGCTTCCAACGGCGTCGCCGAAATCCAGGAAGTCCGCATTGGCTACGACGGTATCGTTTTCGCCTCCGACATCAACGGCGAGGCATTCGCATTCACCCCGGCTGACTGGCACGCCGCTCTGGCCGCCAAGGTTGTCAGGGACGGTCAGGTCATCGACAATCCGAACAAAACCTGGGCCGACGTCAACCCGGACCTGCCGGCGCAGGACATCCTGGCGTTCATCCCGGGCACCAAGCACGGTACGCGCGAGGTTTTCGACGAGAAGGTCATTCTCGACGGCTGCGAGGAAAATGGCACCATGGAAGCCCTGATGGCGGCCAATGGTGGCGACGAAGACGCCGCTGAAGACGCCTGCACCACTTTGCGCACCGACGGCGTATCCGTCGATATCGATGGCGACTACACCGAGACGCTCGCCCGCATCGACGCCAACAAGAACGGCATCGGCGTGTTTGGCCTTTCGTTCTACCAGAACAACACCGACAAGCTTCAGGTCGCGACCATGAACGGCGTCGTGCCGTCGGTCGAGTCGATCGCGTCAGGTGAGTATCCGGTTTCGCGTCCGCTATACTTCTACGTGAAGAACGCACATCTCGACGTGATCCCCGGCATGCAGCAATATGTGGAGTTCTTCGTTTCCGACGAGATCGCCGGCCCCGACGGCCCGCTGGCAGCCTATGGCCTCGTCTCAGATCCGGAGCTCGCCAAGACCCAGGAAATGGTCGCTAACCGGACCCCGATGGGCCCGCTGAACTAAGCGCACTAAGGTACCGGGCGGCGCCCTTGGGGGTGCCGCCCGATTTCAACGGGGCGGACGTGGCATGACACCTGGTATTCTCGCACTCACCGTGCTGGCACTTGCGATTTTCGGCTACATAGCCGGCCGCCAGCGCGCCCTTGCGCTGTCTGCCGCCTCGGGCGAACGCCTCCACTCGCTGCCGAACTATTACGGCCAGAGCGTAGCGCTCTTCATCGCCATCCCCGCTTACTTTCTGCTGGGCGCATGGCTGTTTCTCCAGCCGGTCTTCATTGAAAGCCAGGTCAGCGCACAGATTCCCGACAGCGCAATCCCGGAAGGCAGCGTACGCAGTCTCGTGATGTCCGACGTGCGCCGCATCGCCGACGGACTCGACATCATCGTCGACCGGGGTTCGCTCACCGAGGCCGAGCTCGCCGGCCTGAGCGCCGAGACGACCGACATTCGCGACATACTCGCCAATGCCGGCGTGGCGCTCGGCTCAGACGTATCGGCGCCAGTTTTCGAGGCCGCCAAGTCATATCGCTCGATTGGCAAAACCGGCGCTTTGGCGCGCAACTTGCTGGTGCTTGCTGCCGCAATCGGCTTTGGCATCTGGGCATGGAGCCGAATTCACCCCGAGATGCGGGCGCGCAATGTGAGCGAAACCTTCATCCGTGCGCTGCTGATGGGTTCGTCGCTCGTCGCCATTCTCACAACCTTCGGCATTGTCGGCTCACTGCTTTTCGAGACGCTCAATTTCTTCGGCATGTACCCGGCGAGCGAGTTCTTCTTCTCAACCGTCTGGGATCCGCAGTTCCGCGGCGGCTCCGATCTCGGCATCATCCCGCTATTGTGGGGCACGTTCTACGTGTCGCTGGTGGCGCTGGTTCTGGCTGTCCCGGTCGGCCTGATGATCGCGGTCTACCTGTCGGAATATGCCGGTCGCTCGCTGCGCGGCTTCGCCAAGCCGGCCATTGAAATTCTGGCCGGAATCCCGACCATCGTCTACGGCCTCTTCGCGCTGATCACGGTCGGCCCGTTCCTGCGCGACTGGATCGCGCAGCCGCTTGGTCTCGGCAGTTCATCGTCCTCTGTCATGACCGCCGGTCTCGTTATGGGCATCATGCTCATTCCGTTCGTATCGTCGCTCTCAGACGACATCATCAACGCTGTGCCCCAATCGATGCGCGATGGTTCCTACGGACTTGGCGCAACTCAGTCCGAGACCATCCGCCGCGTCATCATGCCGGCCGCCCTTCCCGGCATCGTCGGCGCAGTCCTTCTGGCCGCCAGCCGCGCCATCGGCGAAACCATGATTGTTGTCATGGGCGCAGGTGCGGCTGCCCGGCTCGACCTCAATCCCTTCGAAGCCATGACCACCGTCACGGTGAAGATCGTCTCGCAGCTGACAGGCGATACCGAATTCGCCAGTCCCGAGACCCTGGTCGCCTTCGCGCTCGGCCTCACGCTCTTCGCCTTCACCCTCGGCCTCAATGTTCTGGCGCTCTACATCGTGCGCAAATACCGGGAGCAGTATGAATGACCGACGTCACCGCAGCATCTCCCGCTGCCGCGCGGCCAAAAGGCAATTCGCTCTATGAGCGCGGTGAACGCACGCGTCGCCGTCACGCCGCTGAACGCAGGTTCCGCGCGCTCGGCCTGGCAGCCGTCACATTCGGTATTCTGGCGCTGTTCGGCCTGCTGGGTTCGATCCTCTACAACGGCACCTCGTCCTTCTGGCAGACCTACGTCACGCTCGACATCTATCTCGACCCGGCCAAGCTCGATAAGTCCGGCAATCGCGACCCCGAAGAGCTGCAGAAGCTGACGACCTTCTCCTATGCGCCGCTGATCAACGCAGCCATGGCCGCGAAGATGGAAGGGGCCGGGATCGAGATCGAAGGACTGAACGCCAAGGCAGCAGCCGAGATCATTTCCAAGGAATCACCGGCCACGTTGCGCAATGCGGTGCTGGCCGACCCCTCCATGATTGGCGAAACGGTTACCTTCGAGCTTCTCGCCAACGGCCGTATCGACGGTTACTACAAGAACCGCGTGACAATGGCGTCGGCCGAGCTCGACCGCAATGTTTCGCCGCAGCAGCTGATGCTGGCTGACGCGCTGAAGGAAGCCGGCGCCTTGTCGACGCGCTTCAATCTTGCCTTCTTCACCGCGCCGGATGCCTCCGACACCCGGCCTGAGGCCGCCGGTCTGGGCATCGCGATCCTGGGTTCGGCCTATATGATGCTGATCGTTCTGGCGCTGTCGCTTCCGATCGGCGTGGCCGCCTCGATCTACCTGGAAGAGTTTGCACCCCAGAATTGGCTGACCGACATTATCGAGGTCAATATTTCGAACCTCGCAGCCGTACCCTCCATCGTCTTCGGTATTCTGGGCCTCGCCGTCTTCATCAACTATGTCGGCCTGCCGCAGTCCGCCCCCATCGTCGGCGGCCTGGTGCTGACGCTGATGACGCTGCCCACCATCATCATCGCCACTCGCGCAGCACTCAAGGCCGTGCCGCCGTCGATTCGCGAGGCCGCGCTTGGCGTCGGCGCATCCAAGATGCAGACGATCTTCCATCATGTTCTGCCTCTTGCAGCGCCCGGCATTCTCACCGGTACAATCATCGGTCTCGCCCAGGCGCTTGGCGAGACGGCACCGCTGCTGCTCATCGGCATGGTGGCCTTCGTACGCGAATTCCCGGACGCACCGCCCGGCGGTCTGTTCGACCCCGCGGCGGCCCTGCCGGTCCAGGTCTACAACTGGACTCAGCGCGGCGACCCCGCCTTTGTCGAACGTGCATCGGGCGCCATCATCGTGCTTCTGGTGTTCCTCATTGTCATGAACGGCATCGCGATCCTTCTGCGCCGCCGTTTCGAACGTCGCTGGTAATGGAATCAAGGTCCATGAACATGTATTCAAACGATCAGGTGGCTTTGCAGGCTGGAGACGTGGCCGTGGCAGACACGAAACATTCGGTGAAGATGCGCGGCGACAAGGTCAGCGTCTTCTACGGTGAAAAGCAGGCGCTTTTCGATGTCGATCTCGACATTCGCGAAAACCAGGTCACAGCGCTGATTGGCCCTTCCGGTTGCGGCAAATCCACCTATCTGCGTTGCCTCAACCGCATGAACGACACCATCGATATCTGCCGTGTCACCGGCAAGATCACGCTCGAAGACGAGGACATCTACGACAAGGCTGTCGATGTCGTTGAACTGCGGGCCCGTGTCGGCATGGTGTTCCAGAAGCCGAACCCGTTCCCGAAGTCGATCTTCGAAAACATCGCCTATGGCCCGCGCATTCACGGCATCGCTCGGAACAAGACCGATCTCGAGGAGATCGTCGTTTCGAGCCTGAAGAAGGCCGGTCTGTTCGAGGAGGTGAAGGACCGTCTCGATGCCCCCGGCACCGGCCTCTCCGGCGGCCAGCAGCAGCGTCTGTGCATTGCGCGCGCAATCGCGGTGTCGCCCGAAGTTATCCTGATGGACGAGCCGTGCTCCGCGCTCGACCCGATCGCGACCGCCAAGATCGAAGAACTGATCGACGAACTGCGCGAAAACTACACGATCGCCATCGTCACACACTCTATGCAGCAGGCGGCGCGCGTTTCCCAACGCACTGCGTTTTTCCACCTCGGTGTGCTCGTGGAAGAAGGTCCAACCGACCAGATCTTCACCAGCCCCAGGGAAAAGCGCACCCAGGATTACATCACCGGCCGCTTCGGCTGAGATCGACCACACGAGGACCTGTTATGGGCGAGCACACCGTCACCTCCTTCGACGAGGAACTGGAACATATCGACCGGCTCATTCGCGACATGGGCGATCTTGCCTGCGCGATGGTCAAGTCGTCGACCGGCGCGCTCGTCAATTCCGACAATGCACTCGCACAGCGCATCATTTCCGATGACTCGGTCATGGACGCGCGCCAGCGCGAACTCGACGAGGCATCCATCACGCTGATCGCCAAACGCCAGCCCATGGCGCTCGATCTGCGCAGCGTCGTTGGTGCCATTCGCATGGCGGCCGATCTGGAGCGCATTGGCGACCTCGCCAAGAACATCGCCAAGCGGGTCGGCGCGGTGGTGCAGACGCCGACGCAGAAGTCCTTGGCGCTTTCCATCGAAACCATGTCGGAAATGGTGCTGGTGCAGGTGAAGGGCGTGGTTGACGCTTATGTCGCCCGTGATGCCGAAGCGCTGCGTGAACTGCGCAACCGGGACGAGAAGATCGACATTAAATACACCGCAGTTTTTCGCGAACTCCTGACCTACATGATGGAGGATCCGCGAAACATCACCGCCTGCACGCACCTGCTCTTCTGCGCCAAGAACTTGGAGCGCATCGGCGACCACGTGACCAACATCGCTGAAAACGCGTATTATACCGTCACGGGCGAGCAGCTGCCGGCGCAGCGTCCCAAGCAGGATGAAACTGCAATCGCAGCGCTCACGGAATAAACGGAAGACGCCGATGATTGCGCCGAAAATCATGGTTGTCGAAGATGAGGAGCCGCTATGCGTGCTGCTCAAATACAACCTAGAAGCCGAAGGATATCAGGTCGAGATCGTCAATCGCGGCGACGAGGCGGAACTCCGCCTCCAGGAAAGCACGCCCGACCTTCTGGTGCTCGACTGGATGGTGCCGGCGATCTCGGGCATTGAGCTGTGCCGCCGGCTGCGCATGCGGCCGGAGACCGAGCGGCTGCCGATTATCATGCTGACCGCGCGCGGCGAGGAAAGCGACCGGGTACGTGGCCTCGCGACCGGCGCCGACGACTACCTGGTCAAACCGTTCTCGACGCCCGAGTTCATCGCCCGCGTCCGCGCGCTGCTTCGCCGCGCCAAGCCGGAAGTGCTATCGTCGATACTCAAGGTCGGCGACATCATGCTCGACCGCGAAGCCCACCGCGTCTACCGCAAGAAATGCGAAATACGCCTCGGCCCAACCGAATTCCGATTGCTGGAATTCATGATGCAGCACCCCGGCCGCGTCTTTTCCCGCGCCCAGCTTCTCGACAATGTCTGGGGCGAAACGATCTATATCGACGAACGCACTGTAGACGTTCATGTCGGCCGCTTGCGCAAGGCGGTCAACACCGGCCGCATGCCCGACGTCATCCGCACAGTGCGCGGCGCCGGCTACGCCATCAAGGAAGCATAACGCCTCAACCCCTCTTGTCGCCGTCAGCCATGCCGTGCTTAGCTGCAACAGGCTGTCTAATCGATTTAGAATGGCGAGAATTATCGTGCGCATTGCATTCCGCGCGGCTGCCTGCCGCATGCTACTGGTGATCGCGACCGCAACGGCCGCACCCGCCCTGGCGCAGCCCGCGGAAACGCGCAGCGAAGAAGTGTTGGGCACCTGGTACAGGCTGACGCTGGAACTTGTCCGTCACACGCCGACCTATTCGCCGCCAGTTGCCAGCCGCGCCTTCGCCTATCTCGGCGTCACCGCCTACGAGACCGTGGCCAGCGGGCGCGATGAACTCATGACCCTCGCTGGACAGCTTAACGGTCTGACGCCGCTCCCGGCGCGAGACCCCGGGCTTGACTATGACGATGCCACGGCCCTGCAGGCATCGATCTCGCTTCTCATGGAGAACCTGTTCGCAAACACAGGCCCGACGGGCCAGCGAGCCATCGACGCGATTGCCCGGAAGCTCGATGCGGTCGCCAGAGCAGAGGTGGACTCCGATATCGCCGACCGCAGCATCGCATACGGCAGGACGCTCGGTGAACATGTACTCGCATGGGCCGCGCAAGACGGTGGCTCGGTGGTCGAAAATATGGGCTTCCCGTTCCGATATGAACTCAAGCCGGGTCCCCAACACTGGGTGCCGACCAGCACCATCGGCCAGCAGCAGGTTCCCCTGCTGCCCGAATGGGGCGGCAACCGGACATTTGCCATGCCTGACGGAGCGACCTGCAGCCTGCCGCCTCCACCGGCATACAGCGAGGAGCCCGACTCGCCCTTCTTCGTCGAGGCGCGCGAAGTCTACGATGTGTCCCTGACCCTCACGGAGGATCAGGAGGCGATCGCGCGCTTCTGGTCGGATGACCCGATGCTGACGCCGACGCCTCCCGGTCACTGGCTGGCAATTGCGCTGCAGGTGCTTGGCGAGAAGGAGGCCGCGCTTGAAATGCGTGTCGACGCGCTCGCCCGCCTCGGCATCGGTTTGGCGGATGCGTTCATCGGCTGCTGGCACGACAAGTATAAATACGACCTCGTGCGGCCGCTCACATACATCCGGCGCGTCATCGACCCGGCCTGGGAGGCGATCCTGATTACGCCGCCTTTCCCGGAATATCCGAGCGGACACAGCACCCAATCGGGTGCGGCGGCCGAGGTGCTGACCTATCTGTTCGGTGCAAATTACGCCTTCGAGGACAGAACGCACGACGATGACGGACTGCCCGCGCGCCGGTTCGACAGTTTCTGGCATGCGGCCGATGAGGCGGGCATTTCGCGGCTCTACGGCGGCATCCACTACCGGGCCGCGATCGAACTCGGCCTCGATCAGGGAAAGTGTATCGCAGCCTATACCAACGCGCTGGTGACGAGGGTTCGGCCATGAATCGGTTTCTCCCGGCTATAGCCTTGGTCGCGATTGCCGCCATTGCCAACCGAGCAGCCAATGCAGAACCCGCGGTTCCTTCATTCGTAGAAGAAACGGCCTCGGACGGCATGGCGACCGTCTATTCCGGCGAATGGGAATACATGGTCGGCGGCGGCGCGGCGGCGTTCGACTGCAGCGGCGACGGTTTTCCGGATCTGTTTCTGGCGGGCGGCGCATCCCCCGCAGGCTTTTACCGCAACATCAGCCGCCAGGGCGGCGAGCTGCGTTTCGAAAAACAGGCCAGCGGGCTGGAGCTGGAGACGGTTACCGGCGCATACCCGCTGGATGTCGACAGCGACGGCATTATGGACATAGTGCTGCTGCGCGTGGGCGAAAACGTGATCATGCGCGGACTGGGAAACTGCAGGTTCGAGCGCGCCAACGAGATGTGGGGCTTTGACGGCGGCGATGCCTGGTCGACCGCACTTGCCGCCACCTGGGAAGATGGCGCGGATTTCCCGACGATCGCTATCGGCAATTACATCGATCGGCACGAGGAGGGCTTTCCCTGGGGGTCGTGCACTGCCAACTGGCTGCACAGGGCGAATGGAGCACGGTTCGCAGCCCCGGTTTCGTTGAAACCGAGCCACTGCGCGCTGTCGATGTTGTTTACCGACTGGAACCGCTCCGGCACGCCCTCGCTGAGGGTCTCCAACGACCGCGAATATTACAAGGGCGGCCAGGAGCAGTTGTGGCGCATCGAAACGGGAACCGAACCGCGCCTCTATTCGGCCGACGACGGTTGGGAAACGCTCCGTATCTGGGGCATGGGCATCGCCGGCTATGATCTGAATTTCGACGGTTACCCGGAATATTTCCTGACCAGCATGGCAGACAACAAACTCCAGGCGCTGGCTGATCCTGCTCCCGAAACCTCGCCCCGCCCGGCATACACAGATGCCGCCTTTGCCAAAGGAGTGACGGCGCACCGGCCTTATGTCGGCGAAAACGTCAAGCCAAGCACTGCATGGCACGCGCAATTCGAAGACGTGAACAATGACGGCCTTGCCGATCTTTTCGTCGCCAAGGGAAACGTCGCGGCGATGCCGGACTTTGCCATGGAAGACCCGAACAACCTTCTGTTGCAGAAAGCCGATGGCTCGTTCGTAGAGGCTGGCGACAGGGCCGGCATCGGCAGCACGGCTATTTCGCGCGGCGCAGCCATCGCGGACTTCAATCTCGACGGGCTGCTCGATCTCGTCGTCGTAAACCGCTGGGAGGAAGCGCAGCTGTGGCGAAATACCAGCGCCGATAATGCAAACTGGCTCCAGGTCAGACCAATCCAGCCGCACGGCAATCGGGACGCGATTGGCGGCTGGATCGAGGTGAAACACGGCGATGCAGTGATGCGCCGCGAGATCACGGTGGGTGGAGGTCACGCCGGCGGCCACCTCGGCTGGTGGCATTTCGGACTTGGCGGACAGACCGAAGCGCAGACGCGCATTGTCTGGCCCGACGGCGAAACAAGCGCCTGGGAGAAACTTCGGGCCCGGCATTTCTACACGATCCAGCGAGGCAGAACCGCGACCGTCTGGCAACCCCGCTAGAGCCGTGCCTAGGCGACCTTGCGCCTCTTGAGCACCTTTTCCGTCGTCAACCCGGGCACGATGATTTCGGCGTCGACTTTCGTCAGCGCCGTCATTGCACAGCCGAGCCGGATCAGCGGCATCTCGTTTGGTTCGGTCTCGAACGAGATCGCGGCGCTGTGTTTGCCTCCAGCGGTCCGCGCGATTGCGTCGCGGATCGGTTGTTCCAGAATGTCGAAAGCAAGTGCGCCCGGACCGACAATCGCCACCGGAGCGGGATCGAATACGGCGAACAGCGAACCGAGCCCGAATCCGATAGCTCTTCCAGCCTTGACAAACGCAGCCCGCTCGGGCCCGTCAGACGCACGCGCGGCATCGGCAAGCTTCTCGATTTCCACCTGGCTGACAACCGCACCCGGAACATCCTCGTCGCTGCCGCCACGCGCAGTGCGGATCAGCGCGTAGTTTCCGGCGTAAGCCTCGATACAGCCGTGTTTTCCGCAGCGGCAAAGGGCTCCGTCGGGAATGTGAATCATGTGGCCGAATTCACCCCCGGACGACTGCGTTCCCGAAAACAGCTCCCCCTTGACCATCAACCCCATGCCGATACCGTCCGACAGCATCACCGCAAAAAAGTCCGTGCGGTAGCGCGCCGGTTCGCGCCATTTCAGCGCGACGGTGATCATGTTGCAGTCATTCTCCACGGTCGCCGGGACACCGAAAGCTGCAGCGAGCGCCGGCGCAAACCGGGTGTTTTCGTCCGGCGTGATCGGAGACCACAGCATTGACGAGGAATCCGAACTCGTAGTGCCCTGAACGGCAAGGGCTATGCGCGATGGATGATATCCGTTTTCGCGCTGCCGGGTCAGGACGCGCCGGACACAGTCGATCACCGCTTCGATCAACGCCTGCCCTTCAAGTTCCTGCGTCGCCAGGTCCTGAACGTCCTCGTCGACCGCCTCGCCCGCATAATCGATCAGCACGGCAGACACGTGATCCAGCGTCAGCGTCACCGCAACGACCGAAGCAAGCTTCGGGTTGAGCGCCAGCGCGACCTGTGGCCGCCCGCGCCGCGCGAGGCCACTGTCGTTGCCCTTGAGCTCGATCAGAACACCCTCATCGATCATGCTGGAGGTGATCGCCGAAATGGTGGAGTTGCTGAGCCCGGTCAGATTCGCGATCTCGGTTCGCGAGCGCTGGTTGGACGCGCGCAGCGCCGTCAGAACGAGCGCGCGGTTGCGCCGTCTCAGATCGTCGTGCCGGACCCCAACAGTCATTTGCCCGCCTCCTCCCGCAGTACTTTAAGCGGCGTCCTTATAGCGCTTTTTTCCCATGAGGCAGGAAACATATTGACACGGATGATGGGCTGCGTCATTATTTTTTTCGAAGCTCGAAAAAAAGCTTCGAGAGGCCGCGGCCCGGACTGCGGCTGTCGTGGAAGTGCGCTCTTATTCGGCGCCAGGGAGGAAATCATGAGGAAACTGACAACTGCCATCATGGCGGGTGTGGCGATGTCTGCAATGCTGTCAACGGCTGCATTTGCAGAAGGCAAGGTCATCGGTGTGTCCTGGTCGAACTTCCAGGAGGAGCGCTGGAAAACCGACGAGGCGGCCATGAAGGCGGCCATCGAAGCCAATGGTGACAAGTACATTTCTGCCGATGCTCAGGCTTCTGCCGCCAAGCAGCTGTCGGATGTGGAAAGCCTGATCACGCAGGGCGTTGACGCTCTGGTCATCCTGTCAGTCGACAAGGACGCGATCGGGCCGGCAATCGACAAGGCTGCTGCAGAAGGCATTCCGGTCGTCGGCTATGACCGCCTGATCGAAGACAACCGTGCCTTCTACCTCACCTTCGACAACAAGGGTGTCGGCCGCATCATCGCGGAAGAAGTCACCAAGGTTGTACCGGAAGGCAACTTCGCCATCATCAAGGGCGACAAGGGTGACCCGAACGCTGCTTTCTTGCTTGAAGGCATGATGGAAGTGATCGGCGATGACGTGAACGCCGGCAAGATCAAGATCGTCGGTGAAACGTTCACTGATGGGTGGAAGCCGGACAACGCCCAGAAAAACATGGAGCAGATACTCACCGCCAACAACAATGCCGTTGACGCCGTTCTGGCGGAGAACGACGGCATGGCCGGCGGGGTGATTGCTGCCCTCGGAGCACAGGGAATGGCCGGCACGGTGCCTGTTGGCGGACAGGACGGCGATCTCGCCGCTCTCAACCGCGTCGCCCGCGGCACGCAGACTGTGTCGGTGTGGAAGGACGCTCGCCAGCTCGGTGCAGCCGCCGGCGATATCGCTGCGGCATTGGCCGACGGCACCATGATGTCCGACATCGACGGTGCCGTGAAATGGTCCGGTGGCGAAAAGGGTGTTGAGATGGACGCCATCTTCCTGGCGCCCACGCCGATCACCAAAGACAACCTCGATGTCGTTATCGAAGCCGGCCATATCTCCAAGGAGCAGGCCTGCGAAGGCGCCATGGAAGGCGTTGTCGGCTGCAAATAGGCTGGCTACAATTTTGAGTGCCTGAATAGTGACCGCGCCGGCGCGCGCAGCGACCGGCGCGGTTTCCATATGCGACACCGCGGGTTCCGAACAGGCGTTCCCGGCGGAGGGAGGGCATCAATGAGCGATATAGCAACCGCCAAAATAGAAAGCGGCAATGTGGAGGAAGGTGCAATTGCGCGCTTTCTTCGCAAAACCGAGATCGACACCCGGCTATTGGGTATGCTCGGCGCGCTGGCGGCCATCTGGATCGGTTTTCACCTCTACGGTCAGCTGGTCAACGGATTCGGCGTCTTTCTGACCCCGCGAAATCTCTGGAACCTGTCGGTTCAGACCGCGTCCATCGGCATCATGGCAACCGGTATGGTGCTTGTGATCGTAACCAGGCACATCGACTTGTCGGTCGGCTCCATCCTCGGGTTTTGCGCCATGGTCATGGCGATCACGCAGGTGTGGATCCTGCCGCAATATCTGGGGCTGGGGCATCCGGCCATCTGGATCATAGCTATCATTGTCGGCCTTTGCACCGGCGCCCTGATCGGTGCATTTCACGGCTGGCTGATCGCCTATCGCGGCATTCCGGCCTTCATCGTCACACTCGGCGGTTTGCTTGTCTGGCGCGGCGCAGCCTTTCTGCTTGCACGCGGCGAAACCATTTCGCCGGTCGATGCGAACTTCGCGTTGCTCGGCGGCGGGCCCTTCGGCTCGGTCGGCGCAACGACCAGCTGGGTGCTGGGTATCGTGGCATGCGCCGGCGTTGTCCTTTTGCTTTTGAGCGGTCGTAATCAACGCAATCGCTTCCAGTTTCCGCTGCGCCCTGTCTGGGCCGACGCAATGCTCGGCGCAGTTGGCTGCGGCGCGATCCTTGGTTTTGTGATGCTGGTCAATGCCTATCCCTGGCCGCGCGGCATCGTTCGGCAATATGCTGCGGCCAACAATATAGAGGTCCCGGACGGCGGCCTTTTCATCTCGCACGGCTTTGCCATTCCGGTTCTTATCCTCATCGTGGTCGGCATAGCCGTCACCTTTCTCGCCACGCGCACCCGATTCGGCCGCTATGTCTTCGCCATCGGCGGCAATCCCGAGGCGGCGGAACTCGCCGGTATCAACACGCGCTGGGTCACGGTCAAGATCTTCGCCCTGATGGGGATGCTGGCCGGGCTTTCGGCAGTGGTCGCCAGTGCGCGCCTCAATTCTGCGACCAACAATCTTGGCACGCTCGACGAACTCTATGTGATTGCATCGGCGGTCATCGGCGGCACATCGCTGGGCGGCGGCATCGGCACCATTTACGGCGCCATTCTCGGCGCTTTGGTCATGCAGTCGCTGCAGACCGGCATGGTGCTCATCGGTTTCGACGCCGCGATCCAGCAGATCGTCGTCGGCTCCGTCCTTGTCATCGCGGTTTGGATCGACACAGTCTACCGCAACCGGGCGAAGTAGGAGGCCAGAATGGCAAGCAAAGCTGTTAACACCGACCCTGCGCTCGTCGAGCTGAAGGATATTTCGATTGCCTTTGGCGGCATCAAGGCGGTGGATCGTGCCTCCGTGGACCTGCATGCCGGCGAGGTCGTCGGCCTGCTCGGTCACAACGGCGCCGGCAAGTCGACGCTCATCAAGATTCTGTCGGGCGCCTACAAACGCGACGCCGGGCGGATATTTGTTCGCGGCGAAGAGGCCTCGATCTCAAACCCGCGCGACGCCAAGGCATACGGCATTGAAACGATCTACCAGACGCTCGCTTTGGCCGACAATGTCGACGCTGCGGCCAACCTCTTCCTTGGCCGCGAAATGCGTACCCGTTGGGGCACCCTCGACGATGCCGCGATGGAAGCCGAGGCGCGCAAGGTCATGGGTCGGCTCAACCCCAACTTCCGCCGCTTCAAAGACCCGGTGAAATCACTCTCCGGCGGCCAGCGGCAGTCGGTGGCGATTGCCCGTGCGATCCTCTTCAACGCACGCATCCTGATTATGGACGAGCCGACAGCTGCGCTCGGACCTCAGGAAACCGCCCAGGTCGGCGAACTGGTCAAGCAGCTCAAGGCCGATGGTATCGGCATCTTCCTGATCAGCCACGACATTCACGACGTGTTCGATCTGGCAGACCGCGTATGCGTGATGAAGAACGGACAGGTGGTCGGGACCGCCAGAACCGGCGACGTCACCAAGGACGAGGTTCTGGCCATGATCATTCTGGGCAAATGCCCGCCTGGCGCGGTGCCTGGTCCCGGCGCCATGGCAACCGCCGCCGCCTGACACAAAAAAAGGGGAGCATCCCTGCTCCCCTTTCCTTGGTCTATCCCGATCAGGCGCCTGGGCAGCGGTCGTAGAAAATGCGGCCGTCGCGCGTGCGGTATTCGCACCAGCCATCGCCGCGATCGGCCGCGCGGCCGACCAGATAACCGCCAACGCCGCCGACAAAGGCGCCGATCGCAGCACCGCCGATGGTGCCGGAGGCAATCGCTCCGATGGTTCCGCCAGCCGCAGCACCGAAAGTCGCCGTCCGTTCAGCAGTGGTGCAACCGGCGAGCATGCCTGCAGCCGCGAGTGCAAGAAGTGTACGTCTCATTCAAAAGCCTCCAAGTTTAATTTAGTCTCGCATGCACGGGTTGCATTGCGATATCATGTCCGCCCCGCCGGCATTGTTGCCGGCGCACCGGTTAAGACTCTCCATCCGAACACGGCAGATATTAGGCAAATTGTTCCGCATGCCATATCGGTGAAATATGGCAATTGCGCCAACATTTCGCGCCCGGCCAAGCGTAATGCTTGATTTTTAACAGCAATTTCCGGGCTGGACAGCGACCACCAATCTATCCTTTCATGCGCGGCAAGTCGGCATTTCAGCCGGAACGCCGCAGGGGGGCGTAACAGAAAATCGGATGTCGAAAGACGCCGGAAAGGACAAAGACCATGGCAGCAACAGCCGCCACGAAATCGGGTACCAAAAACGATACTGACGAGCTCAAGGCCGAGGTCGCAAAGCTGCGCAAGGAGCTTTCCGACATCGCAAAACACGTTTCGGATGTCGGCGACATGTCGGCCCGCACAGCGCGCAAGGCCGCAACGACCAAGGCCGAGGAACTGCGCAAACAGGGCGAAGCGGCATTCGACGAATTGCGCGAAAGCGCGCTCGGCTATGAAAAGCAGCTGACCGCGAGCGTACGTGAAAAGCCGGTCACGTCGCTGGCGATCGCTGCGGGCGTCGGCTTTTTGCTTGCGCTGTTGGCACGGCGCTGATCCCGCAGATGGGTCTCAAGCTGCTCCTTTCGCTGATAACGGGCGAGGCCTCCGCCGCAGCCAGGCGCGCCCGCCGCAGCGCCGTCGAGTATGCAATCGTCGGCATCGCGGCGCTTCTGGGCTTCGGCTTCCTGCTGCTTGCCGGCTATATCTTTGCCGCGCGCCGTTACGGCGCGCCTGAGGCAGCTCTTGGCTTCGGTGGCGGCTTCCTCGTGCTGGCCGTCGCGGTGCTGATCATCCACCGTGTCACCGCACGAGCGCGTGCTCGCCGCGCGCGCGAAAGAGCATCTCGCGAAGCGCTGACGGTTGCCGGCGCGCTGGCCCTGACCGCAATTCCCTCGCTGCTGTCCAAACGGGGGCTCGCTGCGGGCATGGCGATCCCGCTGGTATCGGCCATCGCCTACGCCATCTACCGGGAAAACAGTAGCGACGACGACGACGACGTGCCGGAATAGGCGGCCCTGAACGCGATCGTTCAATAATTCAGCACAGTCCATTCTCCGTTCGCGCAGTTACAGCGGACACGGACATCGACCACATACAGCGCTGAGGCCGCGCCCGCTGCGGCAGTGCTGAACAGGAGCCGCTGGACATGCTTAACCAGATCAAGGGCCTGCACCACGTCACGTCGCTGGCGCGCGATGCTGCCCGCAACAACCGCTTTTTCACGCAAACGCTGGGCCTGCGGCGCGTCAAGAAGACCGTCAACTTCGATGCGCCCGACATTTACCACCTCTACTATGGCGACGAATTCGGCACGCCCGGCTCGGTGATGACCTATTTTCCATTCCCTCATGCCGCACGCGGCACGCCCGGCACAGGTGAGGTGGGCACGACCATGTTTGCCGTGCCGAAAGGCGCGCTGCCCTTCTGGCGCGACCGGTTGGCGTCCCTCGACGTTGCAGGCCTGGAGGAACACGAGGCTTTCGGCGAGAAGCGGCTGGCGTTCGCGGGCCCGGACGGTGATGGCTTCGCCCTTGTTGAGGTCGATGGAGATGAACGGCCGATCTGGGCCGAAGGCGGAATTCCCGAACATGCGGCGATCCGCGGCTTCCGCAATGTTACGATGCGGCTGCGGGATGGCGGCGCCACCGGCGAGCTGCTGCGCTTCATGGGCTACGAACAAACCGAGAGCAGCGACACCGTCGCCCGCTTCGCCATGCCTGGCGGCAATGGCGCCGATTTCGTCGAGATCGAAACGCTGCCCGGTGCTGCCTCGGCCCGCCAGGGCGCCGGCTCGGTCCACCATGTCGCCTTCGCCGTAGAAAACCGCGCGCAACAGCTCGAAGTGCGGTCAGCCCTGACGGACACCGGGTATCAGGTGACCCCTGTCATTGACCGCGACTATTTCTGGGCGATTTATTTCCGTGCGCCGGGCGGCGTGCTGTTCGAGGTTGCAACCAATGAACCGGGTTTCGCGCGCGACGAGCCGCTCGATCATCTGGGTGAAGAGCTGCGCCTGCCAAGCCAGCATGAGCATCTGCGCGCGCAGCTGGAAGAACATCTTGAACCCATCGGAGACTAGCCATGTCGACCGACGCTTATCACCATAACCACGTTGGGGCCGGAGCAGACCGGCCGCTGCTGTTCCTGTTCCACGGTACAGGGGGCAACGAAGACCAGTTCATGGATATCGGGGCTGCGTTGATACCTCGTGCGACACTCGTCGCCCCGCGCGGTGACGTTTCCGAACAGGGTGCAGCGCGTTATTTCCGCCGCGCGGCGGAGGGCATCTACGACATGGGCGACCTCACTCGCGCAACCGGCAAGATGGCCGGTTTCGTGCGTGCGCACATCGATTCCGCCAAACCCTCCTCGGTGCACGGACTGGGTTACTCCAACGGTGCCAACATTCTGGCCAACGTCATCTTCGCCAATCCCGGCCTTTTCGATACGGCCACACTAATGCATCCGTTGATCCCCTTTGCGCCTGAGATCGACGGTCTGTTGTCGACGCGTATTCTGATTACCGCCGGTCGTGCCGACCCGATATGCCCGCCCGAACTGACGGCGCAGCTGGAAACTGCGCTCCTGGGAGCCGGCGCCGATCTGCGCACCGTATGGCATGATGGCGGCCACGAGCTGCGAAAGGGAGAGTTCGACGCTGCGCGGATCTTGCTGGCCGATTATGCCGAAAGTGCAAAGGAGCAGATTTTATGAGCGACATCGCGATTTCTCTGGAAGAGACCGGCACCAAAGGCCGTTACCTCCACCGCGCCGAAGATGGCACCGAAGCAGAGATGACATTCTCAAAGGCCGGCGAGCACCTGTTGATCATTGATCACACCGAAGTGCCCGATGCCTTTCGTGGTCAGGGAATCGGCGTTCGACTGGTGGCGCGGGCGGTCGAGGATGCCCGTTCGTCGGGCAAGAAGATCACGCCGCTATGCCCCTTTGCGGCTGCCCAGTTCCGCCGCCATCCTGAATGGGCGGATGTCCTGAAGTAGCTGGGGCGCCCGGAGGAGGTTTGTGCATGGAACACCTTGATATTCAATTGGAACTCGACGGTCCGCGCGGCAAGTATTTCATCCTCATGCCGGACGGCACCGAATCGCGGCTGACCTACCTGCGCGCCGCGCCAGATCGTATCATCGCCGATCATACCTTCGTGCCGGCGCCCTACAGGGAACAGGGCATCGCGGAAGCACTGGTCGAGCGGCTTGTTGCCGATGCGCGTGCCAATGGTGACAAAATCACGCCGACCTGCTGGTTCGTCGCCGACGAATTCGCCCGGCACAGCCCGGACTGGGATGACTTGCTGAACCGGTAACTACCACCGGGTTTTTTCACCTGGCGCTGCCGGCTCGATCGCCAGTGCGTGAACGCCCGCGGCAATCTCGTCCGCCAGCAATTCGTTCACCTTGCGGTGCCGCTCGATGCGGCTCATGCCGTCAAACAGCGGCGAAACGACACGCACCCTGAAATGCGTCTCGCCGGACCCGTCGAAGGATGGCTGGTGTCCGGCATGCAGATGGCTCTCGTTCAACACGGCCAACCGTTCCGGCTTAAGCGCCTCCGTCAGCTTCTTTTCGATCGCTTCGGAAATGGACATTTCGGCCTCCGCGTACCATATAGGGCTCGTTCCCCAATTCAGATGCGATTCAGGCGTTAGGGCTATCGTCGCCCGAATGTCAATTCTTGTATCGTGGGCCGAACACCCCATAATCCGAGCGGAATCAAGCTAAACAGCAGCATGAAGCCCTATTCGAAATATTTCGAGAAGATCCGCGTCAAGCCCGACCCCAAGGTCGAGGCGGCTTCGCAGGCGCCGCGTTGCCAATGGGACGGCTGCGGCGAGGCCGGCACGCACCGAGCGCCGGTGGGCCGCATGCGCGAAGGCGAATATTTCCGCTTCTGCTTCGACCATGTGCGAGAGTACAACCGTAATTTCAATTACTTCTCAGGCCTCGGCAATGAAGACATCGCGCGCTTTCAGAAGGAGGCGATGACCGGACACCGGCCGACCTGGAAGATGGGCGGTGGCGCCAAGGCGCATTATGCACCCGACATCTCAACCGCCCGCTCCGGAAGTGCCACCTATCATAGCCGCGTCGGCGATCCGTTCGGGCTGTTCGACGGCAACCGCCAACGTTCTGCGCCGCGCGAGCGCAAGCTGCGCACGCTTGAGGCCAAGGCCATGGAAACGCTGGGCCTCGGCCATTCGGCAACTGGCGCCGACATCAAGGCGCGCTATAAGGAACTGGTGAAAATACACCACCCGGACGCCAATGGCGGCGACCGGAGTTCGGAAGAGCGCTTTCGCGACGTGCTGCAGGCCTACCGGGTGCTCAAGCAGGCCGGGTTGTGTTAGTCGACGCGGCCGAAAGCGCTGGGTGCGCGAGCGGAGGCCTAGCCGCTTCCATCTTGGCGCGTCTCGCTCTAAGACGCATCCGGACACTCAAGGAAATTGCCGGCGGATTGCCGTTCCCCAGCTGGAGTCATGATGAATAAGGTCGACCGCGACATCGCCAACCTGCCTGATACCACCGTCTCCGTGAAGGAGGTCTTCGGGTTCGAATCCGACATGATCGTGCCGGCTTATTCGAAAGCCGATTCCTACGTTCCGGATTTCGATCCCGACTATCTCTTCGATCGCCAGACGACAATGGCCATACTGTCGGGCTTTGCCTACAACCGCCGCGTCATGGTGTCGGGCTATCACGGGACCGGCAAGTCGACTCATATCGAGCAGGTGGCGGCACGCCTCAACTGGCCTTGCGTGCGCATCAACCTCGACAGCCATGTCAGCCGTATCGACCTCGTCGGCAAGGACGCGATTGTAGTCAAGGACGGGATGCAGGTGACAGAGTTCCGCGACGGCATTCTGCCCTGGGCCTATCAGCATAATGTCGCGCTGGTGTTCGACGAATACGACGCCGGGCGCCCGGATGTGATGTTCGTCATTCAGCGTGTGCTGGAATCGTCCGGCCGCCTGACTTTGCTCGACCAGAGCCGCGTCATCCGCCCGCACCCCGCGTTCCGCCTGTTCGCCACCGCCAACACGGTCGGCCTCGGCGACACGACCGGCCTCTATCACGGCACGCAGCAGATCAACCAGGCGCAGATGGACCGCTGGTCCATCGTAACCACGCTCAACTATCTGCCGCATGACAAGGAAGTCGAAATCATTCTGGCCAAGGCCAAGCATTACCGCACCGAGGAAGGCCGCCAGACAGTCGACAAGATGGTCCGTATCGCCGACATGACGCGATCCGCCTTCGTCAACGGCGATCTCTCGA
Organism: Rhizobiaceae bacterium; assembly: GCA_017644005.1. Classification (GTDB taxonomy): domain Bacteria; phylum Pseudomonadota; class Alphaproteobacteria; order Rhizobiales; family Rhizobiaceae; genus RCIO01. The sequence continues at coordinate 124,973 of JAEPMJ010000005.1, read as the reverse complement.
CGGTGATGAGCCCGCGCACGGTGATCATGTGGGCCGAAAACGCGGAGATTTTCGGCGATGTCGGCTTTGCCTTCAGGCTCACCTTCGTCAACAAGTGCGACGAGCTGGAGCGGCCGATCGTAGCCGAGTTCTATCAGCGCGCTTTTGGCGAGGAGCTTCCCGAAAGCGCCGCCAACGTGGTTCTGAGCTGATAGGCCATGGCCGGCCGGGGCGACAATACGCGTTCCAAGCCGAACACCAGCGCTGACACGGACTTGTTCAAGCGCTCGGTCTCGGCATGCATGCGCGCGATCTCCGGCGACAGGGAATTCGACGTCACCTTCGGCAAGGAAAAGCCCGGCCTTGCCGGCAGCCATGCCCGCCTGCCCGAGCCGCCGCGCAAACCAACGCGCGAAGACGTGGGCACCACCCGGGGTCTGGGCGATTCCATGGCGCTGCGCCGCGCCTGCCACGACGCGCGGCTGCACACGCGTCTGGCGCCGGAAGGCCGTCAGGCCCGCGCCATCTACGATGCAGTCGAGCAGGCCCGCGTCGAGGCCATCGGCTCGCGCGCCATGCGCGGCGTTTCCGACAACATCGCCACGATGCTCTCTGAGCGCTACACCAAGGCCAACCTGGCCGGCGTCACCGACAAGGCCGATGCGCCGCTGGAAGAAGCCGTTGCGCTGATGGTGCGCGAACGCCTGACCGGCCGTCCCGCCCCGGCGAGCGGCGAAGCACTCGTTAATCTGTGGCGCGGTTTCATCGAAGAGAAGGCCGGCGGCGACCTCGACAACCTGCTCGGCAAACTGGAAGATCAGGATGCCTTCGCCCGTCTCGTCCGGGACATGCTGGTTTCTATGGACATGGCCGATGAACTCGGCGAGGACGACCAGCTCGAGGACGAGGAACAAGACAGCGACGAGCAGCCCGAGGGCGAGGACCAGAACGAGGAGACCGGCGAAGCCGATTCCGGTTCTGATGACAGTCAACCCGAGGATTCCGATGCGTCATCGGAAGAGGAGCAGGCTGGCGAAAGCGAAGCTGTCGATGCCGACACTGACGAAATGTCGGATGACGATCTCGATGCCGAAACGCCGGGCGAGGCAAAACGGCCAAACGATCCGCTGGGCGATCTGCCGCGTCAGCTCGACTATGCCGTCTACACGACCGCTTTCGACGAAACCGTTGGCGCGGAAGAACTGTGCGACCAGGAAGAGCTCGACCGCCTGCGCGCCTTCCTCGACAAGCAGCTGGCCAACCTCGCCGGCGTCGTTGGCCGTCTTGCCAACCGGTTGCAGCGACGCCTGATGGCGCAGCAGAACCGCGCCTGGGATTTCGACCTCGAGGAAGGTTATCTCGACCCGGCGCGGCTCGTACGCATCATCATGGATCCCATGCAGCCGCTCTCCTACAAGCAGGAGCGCGACACCAATTTCCGCGACACGGTGGTGACGCTGCTGCTCGACAATTCGGGCTCCATGCGCGGCCGCCCGATCACGGTTGCCGCCACCTGCGCCGACATTCTGGCCCGCACGCTGGAGCGCTGCGGCGTGTCAGTCGAGATCCTTGGTTTCACCACCCGTGCCTGGAAGGGCGGCCAGAGCCGCGAGAAGTGGCTGAAGGACGGCAAGCCGTCTGCCCCCGGCCGCCTCAACGACTTGCGCCACATCGTCTACAAATCTGCCGACGCGCCCTGGCGTCGCGCCCGTCGCAATCTCGGCCTGATGATGCGTGAGGGACTTCTGAAGGAAAATATCGACGGCGAAGCGCTGCTGTGGGCGCACCAGCGCCTGATCGCACGTCCGGAGCAGCGCCGTATCCTGATGATGATTTCCGATGGCGCGCCGGTGGACGATTCCACGCTGTCGGTGAATCCGGGCAATTACCTGGAGCGGCATCTGCGCGCCGTCATCGACCTCATCGAAACGCGCTCGCCTGTTGAACTGATCGCCATCGGCATCGGCCACGACGTGACGCGCTATTATCGCCGCGCCGTCACCATCGTCGACGCGGAGGAACTCGCTGGCGCGATGACCGAGCAACTTGCCTCGCTGTTTGAAGAGGAACCGGCGCACGGCACCCGGATGCGCCGTGCTGGCTAGACGGCGAGCCAAAACCACTTCCCGATTTGTGGGAAGCACGTTTGCGGTCTTTGCTGCCGTTGCAGCTTCGCTCTTTGCCGCCCCAACCGCTGCGCGATCCCCGCTTCTGCAGGAAATCGAAGTCAACGCCCACCAGATCACTCAGTTTCATATCGGCCGCAGCGAAACACGCTTCGGCCCGCTCGAATTCGTTGGCGGAATGAGCTTGGCCGGCGGCGGCGATTTCGGTGCACTATCGGCAATCCGCTTTATCGACGCCGGAGTGCATTTTTTCGGCGTCGCCGACACCGGATTCTGGTTCTCCGGCAAGATCGAACGCGATGATGATCACCGTCCGACAGGCATAACCGGCTTTTCGATGCAGCCGATGGTGGACGGGTCGGGTACGCCGATCGACGGCAAATGGCTCACCGACGCCGAAGGCATGGCGCTCTCCGACGGCCAGGTCACGGTCGCCTTCGAGCGCGATCACAAGATCCAGGAGTTTGTCCTGCAGCCATTCGACATGGGCGGGCCGCAAAGCACTTTGGATCTGGTGGTTTCGCGGGCCGAACTGCGTCAGAACCGTGGCTTCGAGACCCTTGTTCACAGCCCGGCCGACGGCCCGCTGGACGGTGCGCGAGTCGCAGTAACCGAGCGTTCCATCGATGCGGACGGCAACATCTTCGCCGCCATTCTGGAAGGCCCGCAAAAGGGCATCTTCAAGGTTGCGCGCTCGGGCGATTTCGACATTACCGACGGTGCTTTCCTGCCGAATGGCGATCTCCTGCTCCTCGAGCGCCGCTTTTCGATGGCGAGCGGCGTGGCAATGCGGCTGCGGCGCGTGAATGGTGACGACATACGTCCCGGCGCGCTGGTCGACGGAACGGTGCTGCTTGAGGCCGACATGGCCTACCAGATCGACAATATGGAGGGGCTGGATGTCTGGCGCCGCTCCGACGGTGCCCTCATCCTGTCGCTGATATCCGACGACAACCATTCGATCCTGCAGCGCAATCTCTATCTGGAGTTCCTGCTCGTCGGCGAGTGAGGGATCCGCTTGACCCTCCACCTGCTGGAACCCCTACGATGGCTCACACTTACGTTGTCAGGTGTGAGCCATGCGTGTCAGAAATCTGGTTGCTCTTGTAGTAATGATTGCCGTGGCTTGGGCGGCATGGCGCAGCTGGCCGCGCCCAGAGCTTGAAATCACGGTATCAGGCCCGCCGCTTGTGAACGTCACCGTACCCGCCCTCGGCGCGCAGGATCGGGTAGGCGAAGCTGCCTTCAGCAACAACTGCGCCGTCTGTCACGGCCGCAACGCCGCTGGCCGGCAGGGAATCGCACCGCCGCTCGTCCACAAGATCTACGAGCCGGACCATCATGGCGATGAGGCTTTCGTACGCGCAGCGCAGCGGGGGGTGCGGGCGCATCATTGGCCGTTCGGCGACATGCCGCCGGTCAAGGACATCACCGATACGGAGATCGACAGCATCATCGCCTACATACGCACGCTTCAGCGCGCCAACGGCATTCGATGATGGCTGCGCCGAATTAGACTGCGGAGATATGACAATGAGGAGGCGGACTGCCTTGGTCGCTTTTATCATGCTGATGCTTGCCACCGCTGTTGCTTTGCCGCACAGCGGCGCAACCGGCGTGGTCAAACAACGCATGGACATGATGGAGGCTATCGCCGGACGTATGAAGGCCGTTGCCGCCATGATCCGTGGAAAACGACCATTCGATGCCAATGATGCTTCTGCCGCGGCGGAAGCGATTGCCGGCCACACCCGCAAACTCCCGCAGATGTTCCCTGAGGGATCGGTTGGCGGCTCCAGCGAGGCAAGCGCGCATATCTGGGTCAACTGGGAGCAATTCGTGAAATTGTCGCGACGCATGCAGATGAAGGCACTGTCCCTTGCCGAAACTGCTGCCGCTACAGCCGACGGGGAAGACCTTCGGCCGCAGTTTCGTGAACTCGGCCAGACATGCATCGCATGCCACGAAGAGTTCCGCGAAAACCGCTAAGGTAAGGTTGTCTTCCGCCTAAACGCCTAGCCTTGCGCTTCTGCCGGCCTCAGCACGCTAAGCAGCGCCCCATACGGCGCCAGCATCGCAAGCCCCACCAGCACCTTCACGCAGAAATCGCCGAAGGCCAGCGATACCCAGAGCGGCACCTGCAAACCGAACCAAGCGACCGGAAAGGCGAGCGAGCCGTCTTCCAGTCCGAAACCGGCATCGAGGAAGGCGAAGCTTGCCGCGAAGGCGATGCCGAAGAACAAAAGCGTGTCGACCACCGAACCGATCATCGTGGAGATGAAGGGCGCACGCCACCATGCCTGACCGCGAAAGGCGTTGAACACCGATACGTCGAGCAGCTGTGCGACCAGAAAGGCGGTGCCCGACGCAATGGCGATGCGCGGCGAGGCAAGCCAGATCGAAAGCGCGACGGCGAGCACGAAGCCGGCAAGCACTACCTTGCGAGCGGCAGCGGGGCCGAACCGGCGGTTGGTGAGATCGTTGACCAGAAACGCCACCGGGTATGTGAATGCACCCCAGGTGAGAATTTCACCGAGGCCGAACTGCGTGACTGGAAACTGGACGAGGTAGTTGGATGCCGCAACGACAGCGGCCATGGCGGCCACGAAGGGCCAGGTATTTGTCAGCTTGGACATTTTTTTATCCTGGGTGATGGAACCAGCGCCCCTACAAGGGCCCGTATGCCGACGGCAGGGCCGCCGGCAGAGGTCGGCTATCAGGCTGCGGCTTCTTCGGCGGTCTTCTTGGCGACCTGCTTCTTCAGAAGGCGTGCGCGCTGCGAGAGCTCCGCCGCGTCCGCCTTGAGCAGAAATGCGTCGAGACCACCGCGATGCTCGACCGTGCGAAGCGCATTTGCGGATATGCGCAGGCGCACCTTCTGGCCGAGCGTTTCGGACATAAGCGTGACATTGACCAGATTCGGCAGGAAACGCCGGCGGGTCTTGTTGTTGGCATGGCTGACATTGTTACCGGTCAGAACGGCCTTGCCGGTCAGTTCGCAGGAGCGGGCCATGGTGGTACCTTCCGTATCTCTGTCTTTGCTGGCCCAACAACTGAACGGCGCACCCGAGAGAGCGGCGCGCGACACTTCACTGCGGCCTAGGAAAAAGTCGCAGCTCCATAGCCCCACTCGGCCTTGCGGTCAAGTCGCGAGGGCTGGTCGAAAATGCGACGCGCTACCTTCTTTTCCACGGAATCGCCGAAATTGTGGCAGACAAGGTCTGCGCTCCCGGCACAAATCGCCCTCGGAGGGATGGTGCTGGCGGAAGAAGGGACATTCTTTCCTGCATTTGAGGAGCGGGCGGATGAATAAGATCAGGATCGGAGCGCTGGCGCTGACCGGTGCGTTGACCCTTCCCTTGGCTGGTGCACTGGCCGAGCCGACTGTGAATTTCGAGACCCAGTATGTCATTACCGTGCGCGGATTCACAGTTGCCAAGGCCGACTTCAAGGGCAAGGTCCAGGGCAGCACCTTCGAGGTTGATGGCAAGCTGCGCAGCGCCGGCCTCGCCCGCATTTTCGACAAGACCGAAGCCCGGTCGCGCTCGGTGGGCGTGTTGGGCGATGGTACGCCGCAACCAAGTGGTTTCCTGCTGTCGTACAGACAAGGATCGTCCGGCGACAAGAAGATGGAGATCGCATTTTCCGGCGGCAATGTCGCCAATGTCACCCACCAACCGGCGCTCGGTCCGGCCGGCAACGATCTGGTTCCTCTCTCCGATAGCGACCTGAAGGCGGTGACTGACCCGGTGTCTGCAACAATCGTCGTTCGGGGCAGACCCGAAGACATCTGCAATCGCACCCTGCGCGTTTATGAGGGCGGCACACGCGTTGATGTTCAGCTCAGCCCGCTTTCCGTTGGCTGGATCTACGGTGTCGGCAATGGCGCGGTCACCTGTGCCGGCAAGTTCATTCCGGTCGCCGGTTACATCAAGAGCTCCACCTATGACTACATGCGCAAACACGCCAATATGGAGTTTACCTACGCACCGACGCACCGCCAGGGCATCTATATGCTGCACTCGATCACGACCCAGACCGACATCGGCCAGGTCAAGCTGCGCGCCTGGCGCCAGAAGGTACGCGGCTGAAGCTGATGAGGATCCGCGGGCGCGCCATGGCATGCGGGCCGAGCTTGTGGCTAAGCCAGCGCGCCGGTGACGCTGGCAATGATCGCCATGTCCATTATTGCGAGGAACCATATCACCCAGCGACGCACATCGATCCGCCTCCGCATCGCGAAAAATACCGTCAGATTGGCCAGAGCCGTAACCAGAGCAACCCAGGCGATGATCGCCCCGCCTGCACCAAGCACAATGATCATGCCGAGGACCAGATAGGCCAGGCCGCCGGGGATCAGTCGCGCCGAACCCGGCGTGCGGCCATGCACAATCCACTCGAATGTGCGCCACAATCCGGCGAATACAAGCAGGCCCGCGGCGGCGGCTCCCATCAGCATATAAACAGCCTCCTCAGTCGCCCGGACAGGGCATACCGGCGGCCACCCACCGAATGGTGTCGTCGAGATGCTCCTGCAGCGTGCCGGGTGCCGCTTCGCGTCCGGGCCCCGGATCGAATGCCCAGGTGATAAAGGATCTCAGTTCGGCGTCGTGCAGAATGTGCTCGACCATGGCGTCGCCGTCGCGCCCGCCATTGCGTTCGGGGTCGCGCATCTGTTCGCAGATCGCGTTTTCAGACTGGCCGAACCAGACAAACTCGACCGGCGCCAGCATCCAGGGCGCCCCGGCATGAGGCGCCGCATGTGGCACAGTGTTGGGCAGCGCCGACGTCGCATGGCAGGTCTGGCACGGCAAAAACTCCGCGCCGATGCGCGATTCGCCAGCATTGATGTTCATGCCATGCGGGCCAGGTTTTTCATATTCGGGGCCCGACCACATGGGCACATTGGCGTCGTCGGTATGGCAGTTCGCACAGCGCGGATGCGAAACAACGTCGTGAATGCGTCCCCAAGCGGCAAGGCCCTCGGCCTGGCTGACGGAACCCGGCTCCAGCCGGTTCACATCCAGGCCGTGTTCGCCGGCGGCGAAAGCGCCTCCGGCGACAATCATCGCCGCGACAAAAACGATCCATCTCATCCGCACCGCCCTCACACGAAGTCGATATGTTTGTCGAACGGCATTTCGCGGATACGTTTGCCTGTTGCCGCGAAGATCGCGTTGGCAAGGGCCGGAGCCGCCGGCGGCACCATCGGTTCGCCGATCCCGCGCACTTTGTGGTTGTTCTGCAGTCCCCGCACGATGATCTCCGGAGACTGATACATGCGCATGCCCTGATGCACGTGGTAGTTCGACTGCTCGACCATCCCGTCGGAATAGGTGATCTCGCAGTTCATCGCATGACCGAGACCCCAGACGATGCCGCCCTGTATCAGGCCCTCGAAATTCACCGGATCGACGATCGTGCCGGCATCGCAAGCCGCCCAGACACGATCGATGCGAATGCCGCGATCTGTGTCGGTTACTTCCACCACCTGCGCGAAGGGTACGCCGAAACTTTCGACAAAGGCCACACCACGCCCCTTGCCGGCCGCCAGCTCACCGCCCCAGGACGACATTTCGGCTACTGTTTCCAGCACCTTGCGCGACACGTCATGCTCCATCAGGCGGATACGTTCCAGCATCGGGTCCGCGCCAGCCGCATGGATGACCTCATCGAGGAAGCAGTCGAAGATGAAACCTGCGCCCGGCGCCCCGACAGCACGCCAGGACGACACGGGCGCCAGCTCCGGCACGCGGAAGGCACGCATCCGGAAATTCGGCAGTTTGTATGGGTTGTTCCAGGCGCCGGCTGCAATCTGCAGGTCGGGACCCGGCACGGCGTAGCCGGCGCGGCCCATCTGCGAGGCTGAAACGGAGGGAGCGGCGATAGAAAGGTCGATCGCCTCGACATGCCCGTTGGCGACCGAGCCGCGACCGCGACCGATCGCGATGTGACGTGGAAAATCCTGAGCGAAATCCTCTTCGCGGCTGTAGGTCAGCTTGACCGGGGTTCCGGGCATCTGCACCGCAATCTCTGCTGCCAGCTTCACATATTCGAGCTCGAGCCGGTGTCCGAAACTGCCGCCGATAAACTGGTTGTGGAATCGAACTGCGCTCACCTCATGACCGGTTATCGCAGCAACGTGCTGCTGTAGGATCCGCGGCAGTTGATGTCCGGTCCACACGTCGGTGTGGCGGTCACCGACAAGCACGGTGGCGTTGAGCGGCTCCAGCGGCGCGTGCGCAACATAAGGCGATCGGTACTCGGCCTCGACAACGTTACCCGCCTCGGCCAGCACGTCCTCGGCCGCGCCGTCGTCGCGCCAGGTTCTGTCGAGCCTGTCCTCGGTGAAGGAAGCTGCGACCGCCTCCCAGTGCTGGGCTTGTTCGGCAGGATAGGGTGCGTCGTCCCAGTCGATGTCGACCGCTTCGGCTGCACGGATTGCGCGCCACGTATTGTCGGCGATCACCGCGATGCCACCGGTGACCTCGACGACCTTCTGCACGCCCCGCATTTGCAAGGCATTGCTGGCATCGAGCCGTTTCACTGCGCCACCCTTGCGCGGATTGACGCGGATCGCGGCATGGACCATGTCCTCGACATCGAGATCTATGCCGTAGGTCATGGTGCCGGTGCTTTTCGCCACCATGTCGACGCGCAGCGTCTCTTTGCCGATCAGCCGCCACTCCGAGGGCTCGCGCAGACGAACCTCGGTCACCGGCTGAAGCGTCGCCGCTTTCACCGCCAGATCGGTATAGGGGATCGCCGTGCCATCCGGCAGCAAGACCGCGCCGGCCTCGGTGCGCAATTCGCCGACCGGCACACCGCTCTCTTCGGCTGCTGCCAGCTTGAGCGTTTCGCGGGCAACGGCACCCGCCTCGCGCAGTTTGTCAAAACTGTCGGACATGGCGGTCGAGCCGCCGGTGCCCTGAATACCAAGCAGCTTCATCAGGCTGCCGGCGGCCGTTCGCATGCTCTCCGACGTCCAGCGTTCGTCGGTCGCCATCAGCGGCAGCGATTCATCGGCCATCGCGCGGTTGTAATAGGCGGCTGCCGGCTCACCGAAACTGATCTGAAACTGGCCCATCTCCAGGTCCAGCTCCTCGGCGATCAGCAAGGCCTGCGCTGACGCGACGCCCTGTCCCATGTCGGCATGTGATGTGATCAGCGTAATCGCATCCTTGGATATTTTCACCCATGGGTTGAATGTGGCTTCTCCGTCGGCAAGGCCGGCCAGCAGCGGATTGGCATGGGGCGTGCGCACGGCATAGAGGCCGAAAGCGACCCCGCCCGCGATTGCGGCGGAACCGACGAGAAAGGCGCGGCGCGCAATTTCTCCAGCGCGGGTCATCGCACTAGGCCCCTCTCAACTTTGCGCCTGCCGTCTTCACGGCGGCGCGGATGCGCGGATAGGTACCGCAGCGGCACAGATTGCCGCTCATCACCCGGTCGATTTCCTCGTCCGTCGGATCGGGGTTCGTGTCGAGCAACGACGCTGCCTGCATGATCTGGCCTGACTGGCAGTAGCCGCATTGTGCGACCTGGTGCTCGACCCAGGCCTGCTGCACGGCATGCAGCGCCTCGGGTGTGCCCAGGCCTTCGATAGTAACGATCTTGCTTCCTTCGGCCGCTTGCGCCGGGATCTGGCACGAACGCACCGCCAACCCGTCCAGGTGAACGGTGCAGGCGCCGCACTGGGCGATCCCGCAACCATATTTGGTTCCGGTGATACCGAGTTCGTCCCGCAATACCCACAGAAGCGGCATGTCGGGCTCGACATCAATATCGTATTGGACTCGATTCACTGTCAGACGCATTCGAATGCTACTCCGTGCCTCCGTAGATAGGAGACATCCATCCTCGCGACCAACACAATATCGCGGCAGCCACATATTTACGAATGTCGGAACCGATCGGCAGGTGGCCGCCGGCGCGAGCCGCAAGTCCACTTGAAGTCAAGGAGGCCTGCCGGGCACGAAGCCAAATATGTCCGACGCGTTGATGATCGAACCGATCGGCAGTATCAGCAGCGGTGCGCAGCCTTTACGAAGCTGGCCATAGCCGTCCGGGATTATTCGCATCATGACGAAGCAATCAAGCAAGGATGCCGCGGACCCTACGCACCCGCCTGAGGCTGCGTCGCGCGAACGCCCTGACCTGGGTCGTTTGCTGCGCTACATGCTGGTCGGCTGCGCCAACACCCTGATCGGCCTTTCGGTGATTTTCCTGGGTATGGCGCTCGGCCTGTCGCCCGTGCCGGCAAACGCGGTCGGCTACGCGGTGGGACTGATCGCAAGCTACCTGCTCAATCGCCGTTTTACCTTCCGCAGCCGGGTGCCGCTTGGGCCGGGCGCACTACGTTATGCGGCCGTGGTTACCTGTGGTTACGCGCTCAATCTCGCCATCCTGCTTGCGGCGCTACATGTGCTGTCGATCAACGCATATATAGCCCAGACGCTCGGCGTCGGCGCCTATTTCATAGCTGTGTACGCAGGTAGCAGCCTGTTTGTCTTCAACGATACGGACCTGCGGCAAGACGGCGGGTGAAAGCTTACGTCACCGACGCGCGTATATAGTATTGCGCGCCAAGCGGCAGCCAGCGCAGATAAGCTTCCGCAAAGCGTAGCTTTCGCAGCATATGCGGGAAAAACAGACGAAACACTGTCTTCTGCTTTTCCATGCCCGCCGCGCGCAGCCGCTTTTGCATCTGCCGCGCCTTGATCAGCACCGCGTTCTCGTCGAACGGGCAATTGCGCACCGCCCGCACGGTCAGAGGGTTGTAGGGATTGTGTTCGAAGATAAAGAGATCGCCACCCGGTGCCAGCACCCGGCGGATTTCCCGCAACAGCGGAACCTGCAGTTCTTCTGGTATGTGATGGAAGACACAGGCCGCGAAGGCGGTATCGAAATGGCCGTCGGGAAAGGGGATCGTCTGGCCGTCGAATTGCTGGAAACGTGCTGCCTCGGGATAACGCTCCTTGGCAATCGCCAGCGACTTCGCCGAAGGATCGAGAAGCACGATCTCGCTCAGCGGAAATGCTGCGCGCATATGCGGTACCGAATTGCCTATCCCGCCGCCGAAATCCAGGATACGCCGCGGCAAGACGCCGCTCCCGGCGAGTTCGGCGGCAATGTCCGCTATTTTGTACCGGTGGAAAAACTCAGGCTGCTCACCACTGCTGCGGATGCTCTCGGCATGCTGGCGGTGATATTCTTCGGCAAACCGGTCGAATTCGGCCTCATCCATGTGCCGCCCCGGATTTCGCTTTCTCAGTTCGTTTGGCCTTGCTGCGGGGTGCTTCGAGCAAGTCGGGCCGTGCTGAGATTTCATTGACGAAATAGAGCGGACGGCGCTTCGTCTCCATGTACATGCGCCCCAGATACTCGCCGAATATACCGAGTACAAACAGCTGTACGCTTCCGAGCACCAGAATGATCGAGGCCAGGCTTGTCCAGCCGGGAACAACGTCGCCCGCCACCCATGAAAAGAACGCGTAGCCTGTCATCAGAATGCCGAGGAACCCGAAGGCCAGGCCGAGATAGGACGCGAAGCGCAGCGGCACGACCGAAAAACTGGTCATCGCATCAAGCGCCAGCATCACCATCTTGCGCAGCGGGTAATGTGTGGCGCCGGCGAAGCGGGCGTCGCGCTTGTAGGGAAACGCAGCCTGCTTGAGCCCGATCCAGCTGACCATGCCGCGAATGAACCGGAAGCGCTCGGGCATCGCATTCAGGTGATCCAGCGCGCGCCGTCCGATAAGCCTGAAATCTCCGGCATCTGCCGCGATCTCCACTTCCGAAAGCCGGCCGAGCAGCCGATAGAAAGCGGACGCGGTCGTGATCTTGAACCAGCTCTCGCCGACCCGCTCTTCCCGCACGCCATAAACGACGTCGTAGCCTTCATCCATTTTGGCCATCATCGGCGCAAGGAGTTCGGGAGGATCCTGAAGATCGGCATCCAGGATCAGGACGCGTTCGCCTTTGCAAAACTCCAAGCCTGCCGTAAGCGCAATCTGGTGGCCATAGTTCCGTGCAAGGTCGAGGCCCACCACATGCGGATCCTTCTCCGCCAGCGCGAAAATTTCGTCGCGGGTTCCGTCGGTCGATCCATCGTTGATAAGGACGATCTCGTACGAGCTCTTTACAGTCGACCGGCAAGCCTCGCTCACACGGCGGTGAAGTTCGTCGATGCCGCCGCTTTCGTTGTAGCAGGGGATCACGACAGACAGGACAACCGAGCGATCGGCCGTGTGCGGCGAGCTGTTTTTCATGACGATGCCTCGTAAGCGGCGCAGTTGCACGCTCTTAGCGGCGCGCCACCGGTCGGGCAACCATTTGCGGTGCCGGCCTCACGGTCAACAAGGCGCCAGAATGCGAGCAGCATTCAGGTGGTTCAGCCGTTGCGTTTCTCCTCGCCGTCCTTCGTCGGTATCTTGTCTGGATCGAAAGTAACGAAAAGCGCATAGACCGCGTAGCCGCCGATGGCCAGAAAAACCACGGCCCAGAACGTCTCGCCCCAGTAGAACTCGACACAGGCCCAGCCAACCGTGATTGCAACCACCAGAAGGCGCTTCCAGACCGGCCTGAAGAACTCGTCGCTGAGGTCGAAAAACTTCATGGGCTCTCCGCGTTGGTAAGCCGGAAACAAAACTATGCGACGGCACTGGTCACAATCCGGCAATCCCGCACGCTTTGCAACAAGACATATGGCCGTGCATTGCGCTGAGCGAGCAAGGTTGCCCGTAACGGGCACAGCGGGCCCGCCCCGGTGGTGAGCAAAGCAAACAGCCGCGAGCGAAAGGAATGGCGGAGAGGGAGGGATTCGAACCCCCGATACCCTTGCGAGTATGCCGCATTTCGAGTGCGGTGCTTTCAACCACTCAGCCACCTCTCCGCGAAATGGCCGCCCGTGAAGGCCGGGGCGCACACATAACCGCTTGAACGTGGCGTTACAAGCGCAATTCTGGCTCGCGCGGCTGCCGCTGTTTCTGACATTTCCAGAGCCGGCTTTTGCGGCTACTGTGCGCGCCGTTCATACCCTTCGGAGGACCACGATGACGGCGCGCAGCGTGATGGCAGGCACGATTTCCGGCCCGATGCGGGCACTTCTGTTTCTGCTGGCGGCCGCACCGCTTCTTGCGGGCTGCGGCTATAACACTATCCCGACCAACGAGGAGCGTGCCAAGGCGGCCTGGAGCGAGGTCCTCAACCAGTATCAGCGCCGCGCCGACCTGATCCCCAACCTCGTTGAGACAGTTAAGGCTTTCGCCGCCCAGGAGCGCGAAGTGCTGACGGCGGTGGTGGAAGCGCGCGCCCAGGCGACCTCGGTGCAGATTCCGCCCGAAATGCTGTCCAATCCCGAGGCGCTGCAGGCCTTTCAGGAAGGCCAGGCCAATCTGACCGGAGCACTGTCGCGCCTGCTGGCGGTTGTGGAAGCCTACCCCGACTTGAAATCCAGCCAGAACTTTCTGGCGCTGCAGGCACAGCTTGAAGGCACCGAGAACCGTATCGCGGTTGCCCGCCGCGACTATATCGAGGCCGTCCGCGCCTACAACACGTCGCTGCGAACCTTCCCCTCGGTCCTCTGGGCGAATCTGTGGTTCACCGACAACAAGCCATTCGCCACGTTCACGATCGACGAGGACAAGATGGACGTGCCGAAGGTAGACTTCAACGACAAGGGGTAGGCGGCAAAAGCTGTGACGTATTACAGCCGGCAATTCCGTACGGGTCTGCTTGCCGCAGCCATCACGCTGCTGCTGGTCACCTTTGCCGGCTTTGCCGCCGCCCAGCCGCTGCCGGCGCTCACGGGTCGTGTGATCGACAATGCCGGCATCATCGACGCCGCGACCGAATCTGCGCTGACCGCACGCCTTGCAGCCTTCGAGGACAGATCGTCCGACCAGATCGTGGTCGCCACGATAGCCAATCTCGGTGGCGAGGCGATCGAACCCTATGCGAACCGGCTGTTCCGGGCCTGGGGTCTCGGCCAGGCTGGCGAGAACAACGGCATTCTGCTCCTGGTCGCCGTTGAAGACCGGCGCATGCGCATTGAAGTCGGCTACGGGCTCGAGGGTACGCTGACCGACCTGCACACCAAGCTGATCATCGAAAACACCATGGTGCCCGCGTTCCGCGCCGGGGATTTCTCGGGTGGCATCAGCCAGGCGGTCGAAGACATCATTCTCGTACTGGAAGGGAACGCCGCCGAACTCGAGGCACGAGCCGAACGCTACGAGGAACAGCGGGACGTCTGGTGGGAGTCCATACCCGTCATCCTGTTCTTCATCCTGTGGGGCGGCCTGTTTGGCGGCTCCATCCTGTTCGCAATCTTGGCGCCGGTCTTCGGCCGCAAGATCGGACCAGGTCGGTATCGATGGCTGGGCATCAATGTCAGCTACGGCAGCTCCGGCTCTTCAGGGCGCAGCAGCTCGTCCGGCAGCAGCTGGTCGTCTGGCGGCAGCTGGTCGTCGAGTTCGAGCAGCAGCAGCTTTTCGGGCGGGGGCGGCTCGTCCGGCGGCGGCGGCTCTTCGGGCAGTTGGTGAGGGAAAGTCGATGACCAGAAGTGCGCTAACGCCCGAACAGCATCGCCGCGTCGCGCAGGCCATTCGTGAAGCCGAGGGCCGCACCTCGGGCGAGATCATCTGCGTATTGGCAAGAAGCAGTGACAGCTACTTCTATCCCGCTGCCTTTGCGGTCACTATCGGGCTGTTGGCGGCGAGCCTGATCGCGGCGGTTCTGCTTGATCGGATTTGGATCATATTGCCGATATGGCAGTTTGTGGCCGCGCAGCTTCTATCGCTTGCGACTGCCCTGCTCCTTCTGTGGCGTTGGCCCGCTCTGCGCATTCGGCTGGTGCCGCGGGCATTGCGCTACCGGCGCGCCCACCGCAATGCGATCGAGCAGTTCCTTGCGCGCAACATCCATGTTACCGAAAATCGCACCGGTGTGCTGATTTTCCTCTCGCTGGCCGAGCGCTACGCCGAGATCGTGGCCGATGCCGGTATCAACGCTCATGTACCGCAGGAAAAATGGGACGCCGTCGTTTCCAATCTGGTCGCCCGCGCGGCAGAAGGCGACCTGGCGGCGGGCTACGAAGAGGCGGTCCGTGCCTGCGGCGACATGCTGTCCGAAATGTTTCCGCCGGCAACCGGTGACGAAAACGAACTCAACGACCATCTTGTGGAAATCTGACGCCCGGTCCCGAAAGGCGCCGAAACGCTTGCGCGCGCCGTACAGCCGACTATGGTTAAGAAACCATGAACACGCTGACGATCGATATCAGGATGGCGGAACTGCAGGACGCGCACGCGATTTCTGCCGTACACCATGATGCATGGATGGGCGCCTATGCCGGCATCATCCCGCACAGGGCGCTGCTGCGCATGGTCGGCCGGCGTGGCCTTGATTGGTGGCAGGGTGCGATACGCCGCGCCGCAAACGTGATCGTGGCGGAAATCGGCGGCGACGTTGTCGGCTACGCGACGCTTGGACGCAACCGGGCCCGCGAACTGCCCCAGCAAGGCGAGATCTACGAACTCTATCTGAAACCGGAATATCAGGGCGTCGGCCTCGGCAGCCGCCTGTTCCGCGATGCGCGTAACCGGCTGGCAGGGCATGGACTGGCCAGCACTGTGGTTTGGGCTTTGGAAGACAACATTGGCGCGCTGTCTTTTTATGCCGGGCTCGGCGGCAGGGATATTGCCGAAGGCGTTGAGGTGTTTGATCAGAAGGCGCTGCGCAAGATCGCTTTTGCATGGGAATAGCTGCGGACCGCGCTACCCAACCATCTGTCGCATTGCACTCGCTGACCTGACGGGCTATCGGCACGCCCGGGAGGCAACCCGGTCCTGAAAGGCTCCGACAATGCGCATCGACGCCATCTCCATCGGCACAAATCCGCCCGACGACATCAACGTCATCATAGAAGTTCCGGTTGGCGGCCAACCGATCAAATATGAGATGGACAAGGACGCCGGCACACTGGTCGTCGACCGGTTTCTCTATACACCGATGACCTATCCGGGCAATTACGGCTTCGTACCGCACACGCTTTCAGACGATGGCGACCCGATCGATGTTTTGGTCTGCAACACCCGCCAGCTTGTGCCCGGATGCGTGATCAATGTCCGCCCGATCGGCGTGCTGGTGATGGAAGACAATGCCGGCATGGACGAAAAAGTGCTCGCAGTGCCCTCGTCTCACCTCACCCAGCGCTATGAAAACGTCGCCGATTTCTCCGACCTGCCGGCGATCACGCTGAAGCAGATCGAGCATTTCTTCGAGCACTACAAGGATCTGGAACCCGGCAAGTGGGTCAAGATCGGCGCATGGCAGGGTGCAGGCACTGCAAAGCAGATGATCCGCGACGCCATAGAACGCGCAAAAAGAGCCGGAAAATAGGCTGAGGCTGCTTATTCGAAGCGCGTGAAATCCGGCATCGGCACACTGCCGGCGTCGATTGCCGGCTGGTCCCCGCACGAAAAGCCGTGCACTAGATTGTCGGCGTAGTTGCGGGCCTTCTCATTCGCATTCGGGTTGCCGGTGGCCATCACATATGCCATCGCGCAACCGTCGCGCTCATGTGGCTGACCCACCTTTTCCACGACGAGAACCTGCACCTCCTCGCCCTCGCCGGTCGAAACCGTCCAGCGGTGGATCGTGGCAACGGGCACTCTCGCGTCACCGCGCTGCTCCAGCCGCCATTCCACCGTTGGTCCGACACTGTTGAAGCCCGAGAAACTCTCCCATGTCGGCGCCATGTCGCCGGCCGGGGGGTAGCCGTAGAAGACCGATTCCCGCGCGTCGCCATACTGCAGTGTGATCGGGTAGCCGCGCCAGCCGTCGCAGACGAGGTTCGCCCATTCGCCTTCGCCCTCTTCGGCCTGAGCGAAAACCGTGCAGCTGTTCCGGCTATCGAGCTGCGTGTACTCGCTGCTCATCTGCGCCAGCGCGGGCAGGCAGGTAGCGAGGCACAGGGCGGCGGTAAGAGCGGCTGGACGCATGGGCTTCTCCTTGAGACTGGCTTTGCAGACTAACGTCTTTCGCCGCAACCGCCTATCGCCTGAGGCGCAAGCTGCCGCGCTTTGGTGGCCAGTACGTCAGGCTCCCCTGAAATCCGCAAGGTCTTGAGACGGCCGGTATGGCCGGCGCTGAGTGTCACAGCCCGCCTGGGAAGGCCAAACGCACGGGCAATCAGTGCCACCAGGGCAGCGTTGGCTTCCCCCTTTTCCGGCACTGCCCGAACCCGGGCTGAAAGATAATGGCGCCCGTCCGACGCCTCGACGACATCGTCGATGCGCTCGCCGCCGCCGCGCGGCGTCAGCCGGACGAAGAGCTCTATCCCGTCGCCCGCCTTCCGGAAAAACATGCAACTCAGATAAGAGCAGGCGCGATGGTCGTGAGGATGAACTGGCGCAAGAAGAACAGGATCAGAAGCAGGATGATCGGTGAGATATCAATGCCGCCGAGATCCGGCAGAATGCGCCGGATCGGCCGCAACGCCGGCTCGGTGATCCGGTAAAGCGCGTTGCCGATCGACCCCACGAACTGGTTACGCGGATTAACCACGTTGAAGGCGTAGAGCCAGGAGAAGATCGCCGACGCGATGATAAGCCACCAGTATATGTCGATGGCGAGGACGACGGTCTGGATCAGGGCGAGCATAGGGTTTCTCCTGTGGACCGGCGACATGTAGACATTGGCGCCTTTGCGGGCAAGTCCGGCGGCCCGGCGGCGTGCGCCATGTCCGCTTGACAGTGCGCATGCCCGGCCACTAAATGCCCGCAATTCTGCGGAGCGGGGCTGTAGCTCAGTTGGGAGAGCGCGTCGTTCGCAATGACGAGGTCAGGGGTTCGATTCCCCTCAGCTCCACCATTTCCGCCCGTTGCACCTCCCCTGGCCTGCAGCTTCCCTCCATCCAGACTCGCAAAGATGAGCGACCAACTGGGCAATTGCGCGTGTCTCGTGCATGCTGCCGCCACTGGAGAACGGTGTTTGGATCACGTAAGCCCCGACATTTCGATTGCTCTTGCACTGGGCGGCGGCGGCGCACGGGGTCTCGCGCATATCCACGCTTTGGCGGCCTTCGACGAGCTTGGCATCCGGCCCGCGATCATCGCCGGCACCTCCATTGGTGCGATTGCAGCAGCGGCTTATGCGGGCGGCATGTCCGCCGCCGAGATACGCGCTTATGCCGAGCAGCGGCTCATGGACCGGTGGTCGCTGTTCACCGACCTGGTGCGCAGGCAGAACATCCCCAAATCCGCAACCCTCCCCGGTCCGTTGAAAAGGGCGCGGCGGTTCGACCTGCAGCGCATGCTCGGCACGCTTCTGCCAAATGACTTTCCGGCAAGTTTCGCGGATCTGACAATACCGGTGAAGGTGGTCGCAACGGATTTCTTCGCCCAGGCCGAAACGGTATTCGACAGCGGGCCGCTCCTGCCGGCGCTTGCCGCCTCGGCCGCAGTACCGGTGCTTTTCCGGCCTGTGCTGCACGACGGGCGTGTCTATATCGACGGCGGAACCACAAATCCGATTCCTTTCGACCTCCTGCACGGCAGGGCCGACATCGTCATCGCGGTCGATATCATAGGCGACAATATCGAACGTACCGCGAACCCGGTGAGCCGCGTCGACGTGCTCACCGCGTCCAGCCACATCATGCAACGTGCCATTGTGAATGCGAAACGCAGGGTCTGCGAGCCGGATCTGATGGTTCGGCCGGAGATTGACGGTGTCCGCGTGCACGAATTCCACCGTATCGGCAATATACTGGACAGAAGCGCCGAGTTTCGCGACCATCTCAAACGGCAGATAAGCAGTCTTCTGGAAGAGAGCATTCGGCAATGAGAACAGTAGTTATCGCTCTGGCTGGACTGTCGGCAGCCGCAATTGCACTGGTTGTCGTTGCCAGATTCCTGTTTTCGTTGCCCCCGCAGACCGACATACCGCCATCGCAGGCGCGGCCCGCGTCGCCCGACAGCCCGCTCGCCAACGCGGTCTCGTCGATGGCAGGGGCCGAGCCGGGCAAGACTGGCGTCTTTCCCCTGGTTTCCGGCAGGGATGCCTTCCTTGCGCGGATGCTGCTTGCCGAACAGGCCGCCGACACAATCGACGCTCAGTATTATATCTGGCACGACGACCTGACCGGTATCATGCTGCTTTCGGCGTTGCGCCGCGCCGCCGAGCGCGGCGTGCGCGTCCGGCTTCTGGTCGACGACAATGGCGTATCGAACCTGGATGCCGAACTGTCGGCGCTTGACGCATTGCCGGAGATGGAAGTGCGGCTGTTCAATCCGTTCGTTTTGAGGCAGCCGAAACTTCTCAACTACACATTCGACTTCTTCCGCCTCAATCACCGCATGCACAACAAGAGCTTTACAGTCGACGGGACTGCGACGGTGATCGGCGGCCGGAACATCGGTGACGAATATTTCGACACCGGGCCTGACAGCAACTTTCTTGATCTGGATGTACTGGCGGTTGGCGACGTGGTGCCGGACGTATCTACGGATTTCGACCTCTACTGGGCCAGCGCCTCGGCCTACCCGGTCGCATCGATCGTCGCACCGGCACACGACGGCCTGCAGCGGCTCGATAGTGCACTGGAAGCGCATTCGGCGACCGACCGGTACGAATCCTACCGCAGCGCTCTCGGGGCGTCGCAACTCATCGAAAATCTGCGCATGGGAACCCTGCCGCTTGAATGGACCGACGTTCGGCTGGTCAGCGATGATCCTGCCAAGGCGCAACGCGAGGCACGCCGCGAGGATCTGATGATTTCGCGCCTGTTCGACCTGCTCGGAACGCCGGCGAAGTCGCTCGACCTGGTGTCCGCCTATTTCGTGCCCGGAGCCCAGGGAACATCGCAATTGACCGGCCTCCAGGCTGCCGGCGTCGATGTCCGCATCCTCACCAACAGCTATGAGGCAACCGACGTTGCCCTGGTCCATTCCGGCTACACCAAATATCGCAAGGAACTACTGCGTTCGGGCGCCGGCCTGTTCGAGCTCAAGGCCGGCGCTCTGCCGGCAACCGGGCGCGAGGAACTCGGACCCTTTGGCTCGTCGGGTGCCAGCCTTCACGCCAAGACCTTCGCCGTCGACGGCAGGCACGTCTTCATCGGCTCGTTCAATTTCGATCCCCGTTCGGCGCTCCTGAATACCGAGATGGGCTTGATGATCGAGAGCCCATCAATCGCTGGTGCGATAGGAACCATGTTCGACACCGATCTGGCAAACATCTGCTACAGACCGCTGCTGGCTGACGGCGAGTTGCAGTGGATCGAGATCCAGGCCGGCGGCGAGGCAACGCACACCGTCGAGCCCGGCACATCCTTCATGTCGCGGGCGATACTGACAGTCGCGGGCTGGCTGCCTCTCGAATGGTTGCTGTAGGGACACTGTGCACGAATCCCTGCTTTAAACTGGCCGGTTCTTCTCGCGCACCTGATTTTGGTTTAGTCGGACAGGAGGCGGCGCTGTCGTCGCATTGTCCACGGTCGCCCCGCCTATGTCCTTGCCCGGCTCAACCGCTCGCTCCTACGCCGCATTTCAGCACGGAGCTTTCCTGCGTTACTGGCTGTCTCGTTTTCTGACGACATTCGCCACGCAGATCGTTTCGGTCGCGGTGGGCTGGCAGATATACGATCTGACGCGCGATCCCTTCGACCTCGGCCTGGTCGGCATCATTCAGTTCGCGCCAGCGCTGCTGCTTGTGCTGGTAACCGGAGCGGTGGCCGACCGCTTTGGCCGCAGGCGTATCATGGGCCTGTCGATCGCGCTGGAGGCCTTGTGCGCGGCAGCCCTCGTGGTGCTGAGCCTGCGGGGCCTGAGCGGACCAGGTCCGGTCTTCATGCTTCTTGCCGTATTCGGCTTCGCACGCGCCTTCTTCGGGCCCGCCGCCGCATCGCTGGTCGCCAATCTGGTGCCGCCCAGCGACTTCGCCAATGCGGTCGCGTGGAATTCCTCCGCCTGGCAGACGGCGACCATTGTCGGGCCTGTGGCCGGCGGCCTGCTCTACGGCATCTCGGCTGCGGCCGCCTATATCGTAGCGGCGGCGCTGATGCTTGGTGCCGCGGTGCTTATCCTGTCTATTCCAAAGCCTGCACAGCAGACCGAAACGCAGCAGCCGACGCTGTCTACCCTGTTTGAGGGGTTCCGCTACATCTGGCGCGAAAAGGTTGTTCTTGGCGCCATCTCGCTTGATCTGTTTGCGGTGCTTCTCGGCGGCGCGGTCGCCCTGCTACCGGTCTATGCCCGCGATATCCTGGAGCTGGGCCCATGGGGCCTCGGCCTTCTGCGTGCAGCCCCGGGCATGGGCGCCATCGTGGTCGCCATGTGGCTGGCCGGTCATCCGATCCGCGATCATGCAGGCTATATCATGCTCGGCTGTGTCGCCCTGTTCGGTGCCTTCACCACGGTCTTTGGCGTCTCGACAATCCCATGGCTGTCCATCGTAGCGCTGGCACTTCTGGGTGCCGCCGACATGATCAGCGTCTATATCCGCGAAACGCTGATCCAGCTCTGGACACCTGACCGCCTGCGCGGCCGGGTGAATGCCGTCAACATGGTATTCGTGGGCGCATCCAACGAACTGGGGGAGTTTCGCGCCGGGACAATGGCAGCTTTTGTCGGCACTGTGCCCGCCGTGGTGTTTGGCGGTGTCGGGGCGATCGGGGTCGCAGCCCTGTGGGCAGCGTTGTTCCCGCAGATGCGCAAGACACGACATCTCGACGGGCGAATCTGAGCCGAACTCACCTGGTGAACGCGCTTCGTTTCTGCGTGCGATCAGCCGGTCGTCATTCCGGCCCGCCTCTGTGCCGCCTGGCGCAGCGCTATGCGCTGGTCGCGCTCGACATGGATGAGCTCGGCCACACGCCACACGAGATTGTCTTCGACCTCGTGCAGAACGCCATCCGAAAAAACCATGTCCCACATCAGCCCGACAAATTCGAACTTCCTCTCCCGGTCGAAGTGCCGGTCGAGTACGCTGGTAAAAGCATAGAGATCGACAGCCTCGCGGTCAGCCGCCTCGCCGGCTTTGATCACCTTGGAGAGTTCGGTGCCTTCGAGCCCGTAGACTTCGCCCAGCAGCCGCTTCAGCATGTCCCTTTCGTCGTCCGAGCGCTCGCCGTCGGCATCCATGACGTGCGTCAGAAGGGCTGTGGCCGCGACACGCGGATCGTCGCCTTCGTCGATATCGCTGTTTTCGCCGGCACCTGGCAGCTGGTTGAGGAATTCTCTGAAGCGGTCGAACATGAAAGGCTTCCGGGCAAGATAATGTCGATGTGGTTTGCGGCGGGCCTGCCAGGGCTGACGGAACTAGAAAAGCCGGAAGCGGCTTTTCGGTTCGTCTTCCGCCTCGGGCTCGACGCCCGGATCGTCGGGCGGACGGCTGAACGGAACCACTTCGGCTTCCTGCCGGTCATCCTTCGGGTCCGTTTTGCCGGCGGATGCGGGCTTGTCGGGTTTCGGGGCGTTCTTCCTGGACTCGGCGGGCGCTTCGGCCTTGCCAGCCGCGGATGCCGGTTTCGAGGGTTCCGGTTCGGCCTTGGCAGGCGCGGCGTCGGCCTCGACCGGCGTCACGTCAATCTCGACGACCTTGTCGGCAGCAGCGTCTTCATCGGCCTTACTGGCCTCCACCAGCGTTTCCAGATCGGCAGCGGGCGGCGCGTCTTCCGCCTCCTGCTCGATCAATTGCGGCGCGCGCTCCACCGGAGCCTTCCATTCGAAGGCATCGATACGCCCGCTAACGGGCGAGAAAGGCGCCCAGTGTTCGGACACGAATCCATCGGCCACCCAGGCGTGATCGCGCGGAGCGCGAAGCGCCCGCGCCAGCCACTGGCGCACGCGACCCTGTTCGCCCGTATCGGCTTCCTCGATATCGGCCATGAGCAGAAAGGCGCCTTCGCTGGGCGCCAGCTTGATAGCGGATTCAGCCGCCTCACGCGCCTGCTTGAGATCGCCGGCCGAGAGAGCCGCCCGCGCCACCACTAGCGCGGATTCGGCGTTGTTCTGCTTCATCGACTGCAGCTTGAGCGCGCGCTTCAGCTTGTCTTGCGGCGTGTCGCCGGCGCGGGCATTTACATAAACGTCGGCAACTTCCGGATGCGGCGCCTTCTTCCAGATTGCCTCAAGCACCCGGGCGGCCTTGCGCACATCGTTGAGCTTGATCAGGGCACGCCCGGCGACCAGCGCAGCCGGCACCAGCTCCGGTGCAAGACGAATCGCTTCCAGCCCGTTGTTGCGCGCCGTGGTCGGGTCGGCATTGAGCACTGACATCGCCTTGGCGGTCAAAAGCACCGCGCGGCGCCTGTTTGCGGTATCGCGCTCGGTCTGTCGTGTCGAGCGCTGCGCATCGGCCAGCCGCAGAGCGCCGTCCCAGTCGCCTTGCTCGGCACGCTCTTCCAGCGTCGATTCCACTGCCCAGCCAAGCTGCGGTGCCACATCCGCAGCCTGAGCGGCATAATGGCGTGCTGCCTGCCTTTCGCCCATGCGCTCGGCTTCGAGGTAAAGTCCGCGCAGGCCGAGAAGTCGCATCTCGGGGTCTTCGAGCATCGCCTGGAATTTCTGGCGCGCCGTATCGTGATCGCCTTCCAGAAGCGAAGCCTGTGCATCGAGCAGATGGATCAGCGGCTCCTGATCGGAGCTGATCAGTTTTGCCGCCTCACGGTTCTTGGCGCGCGCCAGTGCGGCGTCGCCAGCACCGGCGGCGATCATGCCGGTCGACAACGCCTGATAGCCGCGGTCGCGACGGCGCACGCGAAAATAGCGCGAAATCGTATGGGGGCTGTTCCAGATGCTCTTGAGCAACCACCAGGTCAGCATGATCGCGGTCACAATGGCCGCGAGGATCACCGCTGCGACCATAAGCGAGACCTGATACTGGTAGCCGCTGAACGTGACTGTCATTTCGCCCGGGCGGTCGGCAAGCCAGGCGAAGCCGAGACCGACAGCGAAAACCAGAACGAGATAAGCGAGAATACGCAGCATGAGGTCCTCCTAGGCCCGCAACGCGTCGGCCAGGACCTTGGCCACAAGCCGGTCTGCGACGCTACGCGCCTTCACCTTGGCGATGAAGTCCGCGCCCGCCGCCCTCGCGGCGTCCGGCAGCGCCTCATATTCGGCGATTGCACCCGCATAGTCGCCATTTGTGATCGAAACTTCCATGCGCGCAACGATGGCCGGCACGTCCTCACCTTCCACGGCTCCGATCGGGCGCACGGTGATCAGCGATTCCGCGCTCGACCATAGCCGGTCGAGCAGACCTGCATCGGCATTGTCCGGCTGGTCGGCCGCGATCATGGCCCGCGCCGCGGCGTCGGTCTCGGCAGCGATGGCCGCTGGCGTCGGCACGCCGGTGGCCGCGAGCTCGCGCAGAGTCGCGATCTCCGGTGCATCCGGTGCAAGCCGAGCGAAGGTCTCGAGTTCTGCCGCGAATGGCTGACCGCGGTCGATCGCCGCTTTCAGTGCCGATGCGGCAATAGCGAGCGCCACACCCGGATCGTTGCCCTGTTCTTCCAGCCGTTCGGAAAGCTGGGCGAGCGAGGTATCCAGCGCCGCGAAGCGCTCCTGCGTTGCATTGGTCAAACCGTCGAGCTCGCCCTTCATGGCCGA
This sequence comes from Rhizobiaceae bacterium, assembly GCA_017644005.1. Taxonomy (GTDB): domain Bacteria; phylum Pseudomonadota; class Alphaproteobacteria; order Rhizobiales; family Rhizobiaceae; genus RCIO01. The sequence goes on along the minus strand of JAEPMJ010000005.1, from coordinate 100,249 downwards.
AAGCTGGCTCGCGAGCCCGCTGACTTGTTCGGTAACGGCCTGAACATCTCCGCCATTATCAGCGGGCAGCTCTGAGAGCTGCTGTTCGATCTGGCCGAGCCTGTCACGCAGTGCCGAAAGAGCGGCATCATCGCCGCCGCCGAATGCTACGGCGTCGGTCAGGCGGCTGAGTTCGGCGCGCATTTCCTCGACTGTTACCGCCATGTTTTCAACGCGCATATTGGTTTCAGCGAGAGCGCCGCCGAGCTCTTCGTTACCGCCGCCCGCAGGTGGGGCGGCCTGAATCGCCGCGAGTTCTTCGCGCAGCGAGGCAAGTTCGGTCTCAAGCCGCTCGACCGCCGAATTGTCGGTGACCGCTGGCTCTGGCTGTGGCATCGGAAGATAGCCGCCGAGATAAAGCCCGCCAGCGCCAGCAAGTGCCACCGCGCCGCCGACAAGAGCAGCGGCAAATGCACCAATGCCGCCACGTCTCTCAGGCGCTGGCGGCTCAGCCGCCTTCTCTTTCGGCGTGTCCTTCGGTTTGGGCTTGCCTGGTTCGTCTTCCTTGACCGGCTCGTGCTTCCCGGCCCCGTCCCGTCCGAATGCGGATTTGGCACCGCTTGAACCGGCTTTGGCGGCGGAAGCCGAGGGCTGGGTGCTCGCCTTCGCGGCAGCGTCGGCGGCGCTGGTCGAAGCCTTCGTCTCCGTGTTTTTGTCTTGGCCGGCCCCCGCCGCACTGGCGTCCTGGCGTTTCACGTCTTCGGCACTCAGGTCGATTGTGACCGGTTCGGTGCGCTGCTTGGAATGTCTGACTTTCGGGGATTTCACCATGCCGCGTCTCATTACCGAATTGAGTTTGGGCGCACTGCCGTTGCGCCGGTATCTGTTACCATATAGCCATGGCAACGGTGGGGAAAAGCGCCAAGCCCGGTCAGGGCGCGCGACCTAGGAGCGCAATCAGTCCGTCCTCGGTCGTAGCGCTTGCAATTTCCGCTGATTTACGCAGCGAATGTGACAATCCCTCGGCGACCTGGCGCGACATGCACAGGATGCGCATGCCCTCCCGGTCGCCGAGAAAACCGGACAGCAGCTCCGCACCGTAACGCGAATAGACCAGCACCGCATCGATCGGTCCGGTAGCGAACAGGCGCTCCAGTTCGATGGCATCATAGGTGACCGCGGCGATGCGGTAGGTTTCGAGCGGTGTGACGCTGAGCCGGGTATCCGCCAGTATTTCTTCAAGCACCGGCCGCCTGCGCTCGCCGCACAGATAAAGCACGCGGCCGCCCGTCTTGAGTTCGGAACCGATCAGCGCGGCGAGATCGTACACATCGCCACCGGCGGACCGAACGCTTTCAAAGCCGGCAATGCGGGCAGCGCCCGCTGTCCTGTCTCCGACAGCAAAACAGCGTAGCGACGAGACCGCCTCCAACAATTCCGGCGAAGCTGATCTCACTGCGTTTGCGCTGGTGGCCGCCACCGCGTCGAAATCCGTCACACTTGGCACCGCCGCTTCGACAGGTTCGACCTTCGACAATGGCACAACGACTGCCTCGTGCCCCATAACCTCAAGCCGCTCGGCCGTTTGTGCCGCAACGGGCTCCGGCCGGGTGACCAATACGCGCAAGGTCCTCAGCTCCAGCTGTCGAAAAAGCGTGCGCCTGCGAGGTCGCGCACGTCCGCCGCGGCGCGCGCGCCGATCGCCGCCGCGTCACCAACGCTTCCCGCGCCGGTAACCTCATGCGCTTCGGTTCCGTCCGGCGTCAGGATCATGCCATGGAAATAAAGCCTGTCGCCATCGAGCCGGGCATAACCGGCAATAGGCGTGCGGCAGGAGCCGTCGAGTTTCGCCAGAAACGCTCGCTCACACGAAAGCGCGGTGACAGTTTCGGCATGGCTGATCGCCGCGAGCAGCTGTTTTGAGCGCTCATCGTCACTGCGTGTTTCCACGCAGATCGCCCCTTGCCCCGGAGCTGGCGGAAACCGGTCGAGCGGCAATAGCGCAGTTGCCACATGCGCCATGTCCAGCCTGCGCAGGCCGGCATAGGCGAGCAGCGTGGCGTCCACCACACCTTCGCCCAGTTTGCGGAGCCGTGTCTGAACGTTGCCGCGGTAGCTTTTGACCGTGAGGTCTGGCCGCAGCCGGCGCACCAGCGCCTGCCGCCTGAGCGAGGCGGTGCCGACAAGCGCGCCAGTCGGCAGGTCGTCGAGCCCGCCGCCGGTGCGGCCGATGAAGGCATCGCGCACATCCTCGCGCTCCAGATAGGTAACAATCTCCAGCCCATCTGGTAGCCGGGTCGGCATATCCTTGGTCGAGTGGACCGCCATATCGATGCGCTTTTCCATGAGCGCATCCTCGATTTCCTTGGTGAACAGGCCTTTGCCGCCGATTTCCGCCAGCGGACGATCCGTGATGCGGTCGCCCGTGGTCGAAAACACCTCGACCGTGACAGCGTCGCCGCTGAGCCCATGTGCCGCGATCAGCCGGTCGCGCACCTCATGCGCCTGCGCCAGCGCCAGCGCGCTGCCGCGCGTGCCGATCCTCAACTGGTATGTTTGCATGCGTCTCGGTCCGTGTTAACCGGGCGGCGCCGGTCAGATTGCCGGTTTCCTAACGAGGAAAATGCAGCCGGGCAATGACCACTCACTGCAATCGACCTTTGTATGCTCTCGGCATCGAGACGAGCTGCGACGAAACCTCGGCGGCTGTGGTGGCGCTTGACGATGGCTCCGGCGATATCCTCTCCAACGTGGTTCTCAGCCAGATTGCGGAACACAGTGCCTTTGGCGGTGTGGTGCCCGAGATCGCGGCGCGCGCCCATGTCGAGGCGCTGGACGGTGTGATCCGCGCCGCGCTCGACGATGCGGGCATGGAGCTCTCCGGCCTGGACCTGGTTTCAGCGACAGCCGGACCCGGCCTCATTGGCGGTCTCATCGTTGGCCTGATGACCGGCAAGGCAATTGCCGCCGCCTCCGGCCTGCCGCTCGTACCGGTCAATCACCTGGAAGCGCATGCGCTCACCGCGCGCCTCACCAACGGCACCGCATTTCCCTATCTGCTTTTGCTCGTATCGGGCGGTCACACCCAGGTCGTGTTGGTGCGCGGCGTCGGCAACTACGAACGCTGGGCGACGACCATCGACGATGCGCTGGGCGAAGCCTTCGACAAGACCGCGAAACTGCTCGGCCTGCCCTATCCCGGCGGCCCCGCAGTGGAAGATGCCGCAGTTAAGGGCGACGCCGGACGTTTCGCTCTGCCGCGTCCGCTGCGCGGCGAGGAACGGCCCGACTTTTCCTTTTCCGGCCTGAAGACCGCCGTTCGACAGAAGGCCAACGAGCTGGCGCCGGTCACGGAGCAGGACATTCGCGACATCTGCGCCTCCTTCCAGCAGGCGATTGTCGACACGCTGACCGAACGTATCGGCAAGAGCCTCATGCGTTTCCGCGGCGAATTTGCCGGCATCACCGAGCCAACGCTTGTCGTGGCCGGCGGTGTTGCCGCCAACAAGACAATCCGGGGATCCCTCGAAACGCTCTGCGCGGCTCACGGGATGCGGCTTGTGGCGCCACCGCCTGCGTTGTGTTCGGATAATGGAGCAATGATCGCCTGGGCTGGACTGGAGCGTTTCGCTGCCGGCCTCGCTGACGACGACGCCCTGTCATTCGCACCACGCCCGCGCTGGCCACTTGATGAATTCGCCATACCGCTGGTTGGTCACGGCAAACGGGGAGCGAAGGCATGAACCGGATTACAGTGCTTGGCGGCGGCGCTTGGGGGACCGCGCTCGCGGTGACGCTGGTGCGCGCCGGCCGCGAGGTCACGCTGTGGGCGCGGGACGCCGAAACCGTCGAGCACCTCAATGGCTCGGCCGCAAACCCGCGTTATCTACCCGGCATCAAGCTCGACCCCACGCCTGCTGCCACAGACGACCTCCCGGCCGCGCTCAGTGGAGCGGATTGCCTGCTCTCGGTGGTTCCGGCGCAGACGACGCGGGCGCTTTTCAGCGAATTCGGCAACCGGCTGGCAAAACAGATTCCAGTCGTGCTGTGCGCCAAGGGCATCGAACGCTCGACCGGCAAGCTGATGTCGGAGTTGGCGGCGGAGCTTCTGCCTCAGAACCCGGCGGCTGCCCTGTCGGGCCCGAGTTTCGCGACCGATGTCGCGAAGGGCCTGCCAACCGCCGTCACGGTTGCCGCGCATAATGCCGAACTGGCCGCGAGTTTAGCGGCAGCGTTCTCCAGCGACCACTTCCGCTGCTACTCCTCCGCCGATCTCACCGGCGTGGAAATCGGCGGTGCGTTGAAAAACGTGCTCGCCATCGCGGCGGGCGCGGTGTCTGGCGCGGGGCTAGGCGCAAGCGCTGAAGCAGCGATGGTCACGCGCGGCTTCGTCGAGCTGCGCCGCATCGGCGCCGCCTATGGAGCAAAACCGGAAACACTTATGGGGCTCTCGGGCCTCGGTGACCTGATCCTCTCCTGCGGGTCGGCGCAATCGCGCAATTTCGCATACGGCCAGGCGCTCGGGCGCGGCGAGGAACTGGCCGGCCAACCACTTGCCGAGGGGGTTGCAACGGCCGCGATTGCAGCGGAAATTGCCGCATCGCGCGGCATCGAAGCGCCAATCGTGGCAGCCGTTGATGCCGTACTCAAAGGCAGAATTTCAATCGCCGATGCGGTGGCGGCGCTTCTTTCGCGGCCGCTGAAAAGCGAAACTGACTGACTGGCGCGCAAGCGCTGAAATCACAGAACCGGGAGCACCTCATGGCCTACTGGCTTTTCAAATCCGAACCGTCGACCTGGTCGTGGGAGATGCAGAAGAAGAAGGGGGATGCCGGCCAGGAATGGGACGGCGTGCGCAACTATCAGGCCCGCAACAACATGCGAGAGATGAAGATCGGCGATCTCGGCTTCTTCTATCATTCGCAGGAGACGCGCGACGTTGTCGGCATTGTCGAGGTCTGCGCACTTGCTCATCCGGACTCTACCACCGACGACGAACGCTGGGAGTGCGTGGACATCAAGGCCGTGCGCGACGTGCCCGACCCGGTGACGCTGGACGCGATCAAGAAAAACCCCAAGCTCGCCGAAATGGTGCTCGTGAAGAACTCGCGCCTGTCCGTGCAGCCCGTCAAACCCGATGAATGGGCGGAAATCTGCCGTATGGGTGGGGTGAGCCCGGTTCCCTGATCATGCGCGCTCCGGCGCCCGCTGAGGCCTCCGCCTTCATTCGCGCCAACACCGCGCTGATCGCGCCGCCGCATGTTCCCGAGATCAGGCTCTACCTGGCCGACGAGGCACATGAGTTGTGGCACCGCACCGAAGAAGAGCTCGAAGCGATTGGCCTGCCGCCGCCCTTCTGGGCCTTCGCATGGGCGGGTGGGCAGGGACTGGCGCGTTATGTGCTCGACCATCCCGAAACCGTGCGCGGCAAGTCGGTGCTCGATTTTGCCTCCGGCTCCGGTCTGGTCGCGATCGCCGCGGCCAAAGCCGGTGCACATTCCGTACTGGCCACCGATATCGACCCGTTCTGCGCACCCGCGTGTCGGCTCAACGCCGCCGCCAACGATGTCGATATTCGAACCTCGAATGCTGACATGATCGGCGCGGACAATGGCTGGGATGTCATTCTTGCCGGCGATGTCTTCTACGAAAGGCCGTTGGCCGGGCGGATTCTACCCTGGTTCCGGGCTCTGCATGAACGCGGGGCACAGGTGCTCGTCGGTGACCCCAGGCGCTCCTACCTGCCAGGCGAAGGCCTGGTTGCCTGCGCAACCTACTCCGTCCCTGTCACCCGCGTTCTCGAAGACGCGGAAGTCAAGCGAACCACGGTATGGCGGGTTGCTTGACGGAACCTGCCCACCGGCGTTCAATCCGACCGCACTGACGTAGGGAGGCAGCCATGGAATTCGGCGGACTGAACTATCTGGCGATTTTTGTTGCCGCGATCGCAGGTTATCTTTTTGGCGCGGCCTATTACGGCACACTCGGCAAGCCCTGGATGAAGGCAGCGCGCATCGACCCTGCCGACGCCAAAATGTCGCCGGCGCTCATGATCACTGGTTTCTTGGCCGAGCTCGTGATGGCCTGGGTGCTGGCCGGCGTGATCGGCCATCTTGGCACAGGCCAGGTGACATTGTGGAATGGCGTTGTCTCCGGCGCATTCATCTGGCTTGGTTTCATGGCAACCACAGTGACGGTCAACCAGCGCTATCAGGGATTCGGCTGGGATCTGACGATCATCGATGCGGGCCACTGGCTGGGCGTCGCGCTGATCATGGGCGCGGTCATCGGCTGGTGGGGCGTGTAGAAGCCCCGGCGCGCGATTCAGGCGACGTTGCTGGATCCTTCCTGCCTGTCCATCTGCTTGTCCCAGAACCGCACTCGATTGCGACCGCAGCGCTTGGCCCAGTAGAGTGCGGTGTCGGCCCGTTCCTGCAGTAGCTTCGACGAGGTCGTCTGCGTGTTGCCGACAGCCACGCCGATGCTCAACGTGACAAACGGCTCCACGCGCGAGCCGGGATTGGGGAGTGCGGTGTCGGCCAGCTTCCGCTGGATGCGTGCGGCAATGGTCGCTGCGCCGGCCTCGCGCAGATCTGGCAGTAGAACAAGAAATTCTTCCCCGCCAAAGCGCGCGACGCAGTCGACATCCGCCCGTGTACATGCCGTGAGAACGCGGGCAACTTCAACCAGGCATCTGTCGCCTTCCAGGTGCCCGAGACGATCGTTCAGCGCCTTGAAATCGTCTATGTCGCACATCAGTACGGCGACCCGTCCGTTCTGCTTCCACAGCGTGTCCATCTGTTCACGCATGAAGTGACGGTTCGCGGCACCCGTCAGTCCGTCGATGCGCGAGAGCCGCGCCAGATGCCGATTCGCCTGTCCAAGCTCGGCCAGATGCTTACGATCACGCAGCTCAAGCAGGAAGGACTTATGGGCAAGAATGTTCATCGTCCGCCTTGCCATGACCGTCGCGCCAATCCCGGCCCCGAAGAAAAAGAAGCCAGACAGGATTGTTCCGGTATGTCCGTCACTGAAGGTGAGCCCAAATACAAGGTAAATCACCATGGAACCGCAGGCGATACCCGATGTATGGACAAACGGAACGCTGAAAATCACCACTCCGGTTATGGCCACAAAGAGCATGACGTCGAGATAGCGGTCGGTAAATTCGCCGCCGCCGCGGCGCCCATCCAGGCAACGGAAAGCAGAATCACCGCCATACCCGCCAGAAGCGTCCAGTCCAGGATCGGCCGGGGACGTGGCTTGCGCCACACCAGCGCGACTCCGAGCGCAGCCGGCACGATTAATGCGCTGGGAGCAACGATGGCCAGCACCACTTCGCGCGGAAGCAGGACCGTACTTTGCACCAGCATGAATAGGTCGATCAATACAACCCAGATCATCCATGATCGGATGACACTCGCCGATTGCCGCCAGTTACGCCGGCGGAACGCGGCAGCCAGCGCACCCTTGAGGCGGATGTCGCGGGTGCGCCCGGAAAGTAGCCGTTCGACCTCCGACATGATTTCTTGATCGCGGATAAAATCATCAAGAAGCGCCGAACCTTCGCGCCCGGACGACGCAGCGCCGGACACGGATTCCGGCGCCGAAACCTGTGCTCTTCGATCGGTAGTGGAATTCAGAAACAGCTGCACAATCTGTTTCCCGGAAACAAAAGAGCCTGCTGAGACCGACCGGTCACAGCCCCGCAGACATAACCGGCAAATCCTACCTTTCAATGAACAGTGCGGCGCTTTGGCGCAATTCGGGGGTGGCCAGGCCGGCGAGCGGCTCAATATCCGCGGCCACCATACAGCCCAGACACCAGCCTGGCCTTGTCCTGCAGACATGGCCAGGCATCCTCGGTGCGCCGATGGTCTTCCCGCGCTTCGCGGCACGGGCTCAAACCGGATATGCGGTCAAGCCGCTTCGGTTTCGGCAGGCGGAACGTTATGGTTGAGCCGGAATACGTTCTGCGGATCATAGCGCCGCTTCACCTGCCGCAGACGCTTCCAGGTTGTACCCGGATAGGCGTCCTGAACGCGCTTTGCGCCGACGTCGGTGAGGAAGTTCACATAGACATCGTTTGTTCCCTGGCTGATGGCGTTCAGGCAGCGGTCACCCCACGCTTCGTGGCGCGCAAGCGTATCGGGTTCGCTCATCGCCAGAAACGTTGTCATGATTTGCCTGTCGCGGTGCGCATAAGCCGTATCTCCGGCACCGACACGAGCTGCCGCGCCGCCAAGCACCCTGATCTGGACCATGCGCATGGGCGCGTCGTCCTGCTCGAGCAAATTCAGCAGCAGCGAAGCCTGCTCCAGCTCGATCCGGTCCATAAAGAGCGTACGAACCGTGACAGCGGGCGCCGGGCCTGGCTCTTCCGGTATGTACAGGCCGCTGAGCGGCATCGGCCCGACCAGGTCGGCCAGCGGCTCGGCAAGGGCCCGGAACGGAGCCAGCGCCTTTTGCGCCTCAGCTGCCGGTCCGGCAAACGCCATCATGCCCATGATCACGCTTTGCCCGACGAGGTGCGGCGGAACAAAGGGCAGCGGCGGCGCCGGCATTGCCTGCAGGATCGTGGAGAGCTCGTCGGGCGCCTTGCCTGCCGCTTCCACGAAACCGCGAAGAACCTCCGGTGTGGCAGGAAGCATCAGCGGCCCGCCAATGAACTCCGGCAGCTGATGAACCCGGTACTTGAACCGGGTTGCGACGCCGAAATTGCCGCCGCCGCCGCGCAGCGCCCAGAACAGATCGGGATGATTGTTCCGGTCGGCGATCAGAACTTGCCCGTCGGCCGTAACGATCTCCACTGCCAGAAGCGAATCGATGGTGAGACCGTGCTTGCGCACGAGGTATCCGACACCGCCACCCAGGGTTATGCCGCTGATGCCGACAGATGCTGCGTCTCCGAAACCGACGATCAGCTGATGCTTTTCGAGCTCGGCCGTAACCTCCCCCGCATTCAGGCCCGCTCCGGCCCAGACCGTCGTCTTGTCGTTGGCGATTTCCAGGGTATTGAGGCCCCGGGTGTCGATCACGAGCCCGCCAGCGGTGCTGCCGTGCCCGCACACGGAGTGTCCCCCACCGCGAACGGCGAGTTCCAGCCCGCTGGCGCGGGCATATTCGATCGCTGCGGCAACGTCGCCGGCATCGGCAACCTGCACGATCAATGCCGGTCTGCGATCCCAGTTGCCTATATTGAGCGCTCGCGTGTCGTCATAGTCGGCGTCGTCTTTTCGCACGACGCGCCCGTTCACACGGGCGTAGAGCATATGAAGCGGGTATTCCTCGTCAGCCTGCCTTGCAGTGTGCAGCGCGATGTTCATTTCTGATTTCCTTGATCACGGGCCGAAGATCATTGCCGCAGCGGTGCTATTCCACGATCCGCAACGGGCGTTCCTCACGTCCCTGATTTGATTTTCGATGGTGTCTTTGCCGCCGCGGTCACCCGGCGGCATGGAGCGGTGAAATACGCCCGCGTTTCCGGCCGTGCCCGCTAAAAATTCCTGCTGGAAACCGTAAAAAAATGCTAAGAACACGAGCGCCAAAGCGCTTTGCCGAGGCCCTGACAGGTTTCACCAACGGCCCGACAAGCGTTATGCCGCGCGCATCTCAGCCCCATACGCCGGATCTCGATCTTGCGGCACGCCGCCAGTTTGCGGCTGAAGGCGCGACCGCGACCGTCCTGACGCCCGACCTGAAAACCTTCTGCCAGAGCGGCGTTAGCGTGATCGTCGCCGCCGGGGGTCCTGGCGAGATGCCGGTAGCCGGCGTTGGAAGCGGCTGCCGCGTCCTTTCCAGCGGCAATATGCGGCTGCTGCTGCACCGGTCGGGCAACGAGGGCCTGCTCGCGACCGCTGAACGGGGAGGCCTCGTTTCGGCGACCTTCAGCCAGCCGCTGACACACCGGTCGATACAGGTCAAAGGGCGACTCGCCGCAATCGCGCCACCCTCGGAGGGCGACGGCGACGAGGCCGCCCGTCAAATGACAGGCCTTCATCGCGAGTTGGTCGCCATCGGTGACAAACCGGCGTTCTGTGAAGCCTACTGCCATGTCAGAGCGGATGATCTCGTATCCGTCGAAATCACCCTTGAGGCAGCCTTCGTGCAAACCCCCGGACCGGGCGCCGGTGCGGAGTTGAAGCCATGACTGCGCCAAGGCTATCGACGATCCGCAACTGCCTCGAAGGCGTCATTCCGTCTGTACTCGCCACCGCCGATTCAGCGGGTACACCGAACGTATCCCTGATTTCGCATGTCCAGTACGTCGACCCTGAACATGTCGCGCTATCCTACCAGTTCTTCAACAAGACGCGGCGAAACCTCCTCGCGACAAAGCGGGCCAGCCTGGCTGTGGTCGATTCCGACACGAATGCACAGTACCGGCTGGCGCTCGACTATCTGGAGACGCAGACCAGCGGACCACTATTTGAAGTGATGCGTGCAAAGCTCGCCGGCATCGCGTCTCACGCCGGCATGCAGGGCGTGTTCCGATTGCTCGGATCGGATGTATTCCGGGTCCGGACTATCGAGCCCATTCACAGCCGGACGATCGTCCAGCCGCTGGAACTGAACCTGCTGCTTGGGGCGCGGCGCATCGCGGAACAGATCGCCCGCTGCCGCGACCTGGGCGAACTGTTCGACGCCGTTCTGGCCGGCATGCAACAGCACCTGGGCATCGAATACGCGATGGTGTTGATGCTCGATCGAACCACCGACAAGCTCTATGCCGTGGCGTCCCGTGGCTATCCCGCGTCCGGTGTCGGGGCCGAAATTGGCCTTGGCGATGGCGTTGTCGGCGTCGCGGCCGCGCAATGCGTGCCGATCCGGATCGGCCACATGTCCACCGAATACAGCTACGGTACGGCGATCCGCAACAGCGCCCGCAAGGCCGGGCTCGATTGGAATGGCGACAGCGCGATACCGTATCCCGGTCTGGACGCGCCGCAGAGCCAGATTGCAATTCCCGTTCTGCGTGACGGAAAGGCAATTGGCGTGCTCTTTGCCGAAAGCCCGGAACCAAATCAGTTCGGTTATGACGACGAGGATGCCCTGTCGCTGATTGCCTGCCAGATGTCGGCGCTGATCTGTCTGATGCAGTTCGACGAAACGCCTGAAGAAGCGCGGGGTGCCGAGATTGCCGCACCTGCCGGCAGCCGCGAGATCCGAATCCGGCGCTATCGCGCGGACAACACGATCTTTGTCGACAGCGACTACATGATCAAAGGCGTAGCCGGGGCGATTCTATGGAAGATCGCACAGGAGCATTCGAGCTCCGGCCGCACCGAATTCACCAATCGCGAGCTGCGTCTCGACCCGGCGCTCAGGCTGCCGGAATATGCCGAAAACCTGGAAGCGCGCCTCATCCTGCTTCAGCGCCGCCTGTGTGACCGCAAGGCCGGGATTGCGATCGACAAAAGCGGCCGCGGCCGCTTCCGGTTCTCGGCGGAGGGACGCCTGGTACTGGAGGAGATATAACCGGCAGGGATTCGCGATGGCCGCGGCGTCGTCGTCGTTCGGCCAGGGGGCATTGCGACCGTTCCGGAATGGACTTTAGGAATGATGAGGCGAATCGCGAATGGGGAATGCTGAGTTGGCGAGGATGCGGCTGAGATTATCCACGCCCGGGACTAGATCACAACACTCACAACACGCCCTTTGCTTAATCGTGGCAACAACCACGCCATGTCCCGCGCAGACACAGCCACGCACCCTTCCGTTGGCGGATAGCCAGGCTTGGCAACATGCAGGAAAATCGCGCTGCCGAGGTTTCGGCGGCGTGAACTGATGTTCCAGTCGAGCACGATGACAACGTCGTAGAGCCGGTCGCCGCGCAGCATCTTTTCGTGACTGGCTGCGAACGGCAGACGCACCGGGCGGTTGTAGTTGGCATCCGCCGGTGCGTCGCACCATCCGAGATCGGCGCGGATGGCGCGCAGCGAAAGCCGGGTTGGCGCAGCAATGCGGCGGCCGCGGCGAAAACCGCCGACGACCTTGATCGACGCAAGAGGCGTTGCGCCGTCGCCCTCCCGCTTGTTCACGCTGATGCCGCTGCGCCCAAGCGCGCAGCGCATGACCCGGTTACCAAGGATGAGCAGCCCCTGTGAGCGGTTTCCCGGCCGGCCGCGCACCACAAGCGGAGGACCCTGGCGGGAGATATTTCCGCTAATATGGTTGCAGTCACTGTTTTTGGAGTATGATCGCACGCCGGAACAAAAGCCTGTGAACGCCTATCGCGCAGGCGAGGTTCCGCATAAACGGAGCACGGTCAACCTTGTTTTCCTGTTTTGTTTGAATGGATTGCCAATGACTTCCAGAACTCTTCTCATTGTAGATGACGACGAAGACCTCCGCGCCACGCTCAAGGAGCAGCTTTCGCTCTACGAGGAATTCGACGTGCTTGACGAGTCCTGCGCCGCCAAGGGCATCGCCGCCGCGCGCGGTTCGATCGTCGATTTGCTGATCATGGATGTCGGCTTGCCGGACATGGACGGGCGCGAGGCGGTAAAGGTGCTGCGCAAGGGCGGCTTCAAGGCGCCGATCATCATGCTGACCGGGCACGATACCGATTCCGACACGATTCTGGGGCTCGAAGCGGGTGCAAATGACTATGTCACCAAGCCGTTCCGCTTCGCCGTTCTGCTCGCCCGCGTGCGCGCCCAGCTGCGCCAGCACGAACAGAGCGAGGACGCGACCTTCTCCGTCGGCCCCTACACGTTCAAGCCGAGCCAGAAGCTTCTGATCGACCAGCGCGGCGGCAAGGTGCGGCTGACCGAGAAGGAAGCCGCGATCATCAAATATCTCTACCGGGCCGACAAAAGCGTGGTCACCCGCGACGTGCTGCTGGAAGAAGTATGGGGTTACAATTCCGGCGTCACCACCCACACGCTGGAAACGCATGTCTACCGCTTGCGGCAGAAGATCGAACGTGATCCTTCCAATGCGGAAATTCTTGTGACAGAAAGCGGCGGATACAAGCTCGTTCCGTGAGCCGGCTGCGCTACCCGGCGAACCGGCCGAATGCTAGGATGTTCCTCCAAAGCGGGGAACCGGGGACTTGAATGGCGCTTGACGACGACATCCGGACCCTGGAGCGGGTCAAGCTGTTCGAGGATTTCTCACGCGACCAGCTTCGCCTTCTGGCGTTTGGCGCCGAGACGCTGCGCCTGCGCGCCGGGCGCGACCTTTATCGCGAAGGCGCTCCCTCCGATTGCGCCTATGTCGTGGTCAGCGGCAGGATCGAACTCAGCCGCCTCCGCAGCGACAAAAGCGTGGCGGCAGGCGAAGCCGGCCCCGGAGCGGTTCTGGGCGAACTGGCATTGATCTCCGGCAGCAAACGCGTCTCGACTGCGACGGCCGCCGTCGACAGCGAGGTGATTCGCCTCAACCGGTCGCTCTTCCGCCGAATCCTGGAGGAATATCCCGAAATCGCGGCCAAACTTCATGCGCGCATTTCCGCAAACATGAAAGCAATGCTGGACGAAATCGGCAGTCTCGGCCGCCACTTCGCGGAGTAGGCCGGCCAGTCCCTAATCCAGATCGAACCGCGCGATCACCGGCACATGGTCGGAAGGCCGCTCCCAGCCGCGCGCCTGCTTGAGCACGGTAACGTCCCTGAGCACGGGCGTCAGCGATGCCGAAGACCAGATATGGTCGAGCCGCCGGCCGCGGTCGGAAGCCTCCCAGTCCCGCGCGCGATAGCTCCACCAGGTGTAGATGCGTTCCGGCGGCGGCGTGTGCTGCCGCATCAGATCGGCCCAGCCGCCGGCAGTGCGCATCGCCTCCAGCCCCTCGGTCTCCACAGGCGTGTGGCTGACGACCTTGAGCAATTGCTTGTGCGACCAGACATCGGCCTCCAGCGGCGCGATGTTGAGGTCGCCGACAAGGATGGAGGCAGCGGCCGCGTCTGTATCGGCCTGGACATCATGCATCTCGGCGATGAAATCGAGCTTGTGGCGGAACTTCGGGTTGATCTCGGGATCCGGCTCGTCGCCGCCCGCAGGCACGTAGAAATTATGCAGGAGCACCGGCTTACCGCCGGCTTCGAACCGCACGCAAAGATGCCTGCTGTCCCCCATCTTGCAGAATTCGCGCTTTTCGACCGTCTCGATCGGCCGTTTCGAGAAGGTCGCGACGCCGTGATAGCCCTTCTGGCCGTGGAAGGCGATGTGCTCGTAACCCAGCGCCCGGACATCGGCTTCCGGGAACAGCTCGTCGGGGCACTTGGTTTCCTGCAGGCACAGGAGGTCGGGCTGATGTTCGGCCAGGAACTTCGCCACCAGCGGCATTCTCAGGCGCACTGAGTTGATGTTCCAGGTGGCGACGGTGAGGGGCATACAAGAGGTCCGGCTAGCGCAATACCGGAAACTGCCAATGCAGGTGCGGCCACGCAAGGCCGGTTTGGCGCCCGGCGCGCCGCGCTGCCTCAATCCACAGATTTCAGGCCAGGTGAATCAGCCGCCGCGCTTGATTTCGTTCATTTCGCGCACGCGGTTGTAATTGATCTCGAAGACGCTCGGGTCGAACGTCACGCCCTGCTGGACGTTGAAGATCATCACCGTGGTGTCCTTGCCCTGCGCGTCGGTGATCGTCCACTGGCGCAACTCGTAGCTCTGCGGGTCGAACATCATGGTGATGGTGGCGTCGCCGAAGACCGACTTGTCCACCAGCTTGATGGTGGTGAGGTCCGCGTCCTGGCGCAAGTCGGCAACCTTGTTGCCCGAAAGGTCGATACGCTCGTCGAGCAGCAGCTTCAGCGGCGTCTGTTTGAGCGAATAGAGATCGGCTGTTTTCAGCTTGCCGTTAAAAAGCACAACCGACTGGCCGTCCGAAACGACGCGGAATTTCGACGGCTCTTCATAGTTGAAGCGCAGTTTGCCCGGGCGTTCGATGAAGAACTTGCCGCCGGTCTGTTCGCCCTGCGGCCCGAACTGGACGAACTCGCCCATCATCGTGCGCACGGAGGAAAAATGGTCGGCGATTTTCTGCGCCGCAGCGCCCTGCGCCCGCGCGTGGTCGCCGGCGGCAAGCGGCAGAAGCAGGGTGGCACCCAACCCAGTGGCAGCGCCCAGAAGAGAACGGCGGGAGATATTGCTCTTGGCGTCAAACATCAGCGGGCCTTTGAAATGGCTGTTGGTGTCGACCGGTAGATCGTCACTGGGGCCGAAATTTGGCCGGACAGATGCAATGCCGCCCGGGGACCGGTCTTTATGAGGCGCGCCATCACATCTTGTCCTCTTCGGTCGGCACCAGAATCTCGCGTTTGCCCGCGTGATTGGCAGGGCCGACAATGCCCTCTTCTTCCATACGTTCGATGATCGATGCGGCGCGGTTGTAGCCGATGCCCAGGCGGCGCTGGATATAGCTGGTCGAAGCCTTGCCATCGCGCAGCACCACCGCCACCGCCTGATCGTAGGGATCGTCGGAATCTTCGAAATTGCCGCCGCCGCCCGAGCCCGAGCCGCCGGCATCGTCGTCGCCGTCGTCTTCGGTAATGGCGTCGAGATATTCGGGCGTGCCCTGCAATTTCAGATGCGCGACGATCTGCTCCACCTCGTCATCGGCAACGAACGGCCCGTGGACGCGCTGGATGCGTCCGCCGCCGGCCATGTAGAGCATGTCGCCCATGCCGAGCAGCTGTTCCGCGCCCATCTCGCCAAGGATGGTGCGGCTGTCGATCTTCGACGTCACCTGGAAGGAGATGCGCGTCGGGAAGTTGGCCTTGATCGTACCGGTGATGACATCGACCGAGGGCCGCTGCGTCGCCATGATCACATGGATGCCGGCCGCGCGCGCCATCTGCGCAAGCCGCTGCACCGCGCCTTCGATATCCTTGCCGGCGACCATCATCAGGTCGGCCATTTCGTCGATGATGACGACGATATAGGGCATTGCCTCCAGCTCGAGGCTTTCGGTCTCGTAAATCGCCTCGCCGGTTTCGCGGTCGAAGCCGGTCTGCACGGTGCGGCTGAGCGCCTCGCCCTTCTTCGCCGCCTGCG
This sequence comes from Rhizobiaceae bacterium, assembly GCA_017644005.1. Taxonomy (GTDB): domain Bacteria; phylum Pseudomonadota; class Alphaproteobacteria; order Rhizobiales; family Rhizobiaceae; genus RCIO01. The sequence goes on along the minus strand of JAEPMJ010000005.1, from coordinate 84,272 downwards.
CGACGCGCTGGTTGAAGCCGTCGATATTACGCACGCCGACCTTGGACATCTTGCGGTAACGGTCTTCCATCTCCCGCACGGTCCATTTCAGCGCCACGACCGCCTTTTTCGGGTCCGTCACGACCGGCGTCAGTAGATGCGGAATGCCGTCATAGACCGAGAGCTCCAGCATCTTGGGGTCGATCATGATCAGCCGGCACTGCTCCGGCGTCATGCGGTACACCAGCGACAGGATCATGGTGTTGATGGCGACCGACTTGCCCGAGCCGGTGGTGCCCGCAACGAGCAGGTGCGGCATCTTGGCAAGGTCGGCGATGACTGCCTCGCCGCCAATGGTCTTGCCGAGCGTCAGGGCCAGTTTGGTCTTGGTCTGCTCGAAATCGCGGCTCGCCAGAATTTCGCGCAGATAGACGGTCTCACGCCGCGCATTGGGCAGTTCGATGCCGATCGCGTTGCGGCCCGGAACCACTGCGACGCGGCAGGCGATCGCGCTCATGGAGCGTGCAATGTCGTCGGCAAGCCCGATCACACGGCTGGATTTGATGCCGGGCGCCGGCTCGAGTTCGTAGAGTGTGACGACCGGGCCGGGCCGTACATGGATAATCTCGCCTTTGACGCCGAAATCCTCCAGCACGCCTTCCAGAAGCCGGGCGTTCTGTTCCAGCGCTTCGTTGGAAAGGCTCTGGTCCTGAACGACGTTTTTCGGTTCGGCGAGCAGATGCAGCGAAGGCAACTCGAATTCACCGCTGCCTATCAGCGACCGCTGCGCCTCGCGCCGAATGCGGGCGCCCTGTTGCGGACGGGGAGCCGGCCCTTCCACGCGCGCCGCATTTGCGGCCGCGCGCGGCGCTGGCTCGAAGCCGGAATCGTCATCGTCGAAGTCCTCAAAGTCAGGTTCGATGTCGGGGGCCGTACCGCGCAGGTCGGCAAATTCCGGTTCGATGCGTCCGCCCGTTGCCCGCGCGGCAGCCGGCAGTTCGTCCAGATAATCCTCATCCCCGTATTCGGGTTCGGAACGCCGCCTGCCTGTCAGCGAAAGGCGACGCCGCACAAATCCGCGTATCGACAGCCACCAGTGGGTCAGCGCTCCAAGAGCCAGCAGCCCCTCCCCCTCACTTGCATCCTCATCGTCGAATTCGTCGTCATAGTCGGCAAGCTCGGCATAGCCGGTATCGCGACCGATGAGGGCCGACGCAAATGCGAACAGCCAAAGCGCGGGAGCCGCAAGCAGAAGCATAACCACAAGTGCCGTCCAGCCGGTTGGATAACCGCCGAAAAAGAACCCGGGAATTGCCAGGACCATATCGCCGAACACACCGCCGAGCCCCGACGGCAGAGGCCAGCTTTCAGGAGCCGAAATACACCCCGCAAGCGCCGCACCCGCAAGCGACGCGCCTACCCATGCCGCGCCACGCTTCAGCGGTTGATCGATCGCGGAACCCGAGACCATCCTGATCGCCCAGATGACACCGGGAACCAGCAGACCGAGCGAGGCCAGCCCGTAGAACTGCATGGCTAGATCGGCGAAGGCCGCGCCGGCGAAACCCATTGCATTTGTGGCCAGCATGTCGGTGGCATGGCTGAAACTCGGATCGGCGACATTCCACGTTGCGAGGCTTGCCACCGCAAATCCTGCGGCAAGCAGAATCGCTACGCCGGCGGCTCTGCGCAGGAGGCGTCTGACAAAACCGCTCAGTCCATGACCGGTATCGTCCATAGCTAGGGAATGGCCCGTACGCATCTGTCTCCTCAGCGTTCACCCGCTGAGCGCGCTTTGGCGCGCGCCCGATACTGCCCGGAGACTAGGCGGCGGAAGGTTAAGGCTGCATTAACCATGCGCGTTGCGCGAGCACCATTGCGGCCTTTGATCAGATTGAGCTTGCCCTTAGCGGTAAAGGCCTGAGCCCACGGCGCCCAGCGCTGCCCACATAAGAATGAGGGACGCACACAGTGCACGGGGCGGAAGTCGGCCCATAAGCGAACCGCCGCGTTCCGAAAATGGGCGAGGAAACGGCGAATCGGCGCCCACCACCCGGAACCAGTGCTGCCGAAGCGCAGTCGTGCGCATTGACGATGCCTCGATGCCCGACCATGTCGAAGCCGCGACCAGCAATCCGACCAGCGTGATCACGCCGTGTATCCAGAACCGCGCGGGATCGGACGTCTCGGCCGTTGCGACCAGCGCATAACTGGCGATCATGAACCCCTGGAAGGTCAGGTTCCAGTTAAGTCTGCTAGCAATCAGCCTTTGCTCGATTTCGAACTGACGGCTGATGGCCTCAACGATGCGGTATTCGTCTTCCAGCGACAATGCTCTCCCCCTTCGCAGCAATTGATCGGTCGCGATATGAGAAGAGAACGGAGTGCGATTCAAGCATTCACGTAAAAGACGGGCCCGGCAAAGCCGGGCCCGTTGCAGCACGCATGGGAGCGCACCTCGTATCGAATTGTCCTATCTGGCAGACGCGCCGGTGAATTCGGGATAGGCTTCGACACCGATTTCGGCCTTGTCGAGCCCGAGGTCCTCATCTTCCCTGCTAACGCGAATGCCCATAGTCAGCTTGAGGACGTACCAGATCGCACCGGAGGCGATGAAGGTGAACGCCCCCATGGCCACGATGCCGGCGACCTGCGTGCCGTAGCTCGCTTCCGAATTCGAGAACGGAACGACCAGCGTGCCCCAGATACCTGCGAACAGATGAACCGGGATCGCACCGACCACGTCGTCGATCTTCAGCTTGTCGAGCAGCGGCACGGTGATCACCACGATGACGCCGCCGATGGCGCCGATGATGATAGACGCGAACGGTCCGGGTGCCAGCGGCTCCGCGGTAATCGATACGAGGCCGGCCAGAGCGCCGTTGAGCGCGAAGGTGATATCGACCCGCTTGTAGAGCACCTGCGCCAGAACTATGGCCGCAACCACGCCGCCGGCGGCAGCGAGATTGGTGTTGGCGAAGATGCGGCTCACGTCACTCGCGTCACCGATCGTACCCATCGCCAGCTGCGATGCGCCATTGAAACCGAACCAGCCAAGCCACAGAATGAAAGTGCCGAGCGTCGCAAGCGCCATGTTGGAACCCGGGATCGGGTGCAGCTGGCCATTGGCGCCGTATTTTCCCGAACGCGCACCGAGGATGATTGCACCCGCAAGCGCAGCCCAGCCACCCACCGAATGCACGATGGTCGAACCCGCGAAGTCGGAAAAGCCCATTTCCTTGAGCCAGCCGCCGCCCCAGGTCCACGCGCCAGTGATCGGGTAGAGAATACCCGTCAGTATCACCACGAAGATGAAGAACGGCCACAGCTTTATGCGCTCCGCAAGCGCGCCGGAGACGATCGAGGCAGCCGTCGCCACGAAGACCATCTGAAAGAACCAGTCGGACGCGGTCGAATAGCCGGTGTCCAGCAACGCCGCAGTGTCGGCGCCTTCAAGCCCGACTGGATCGAAGCTGTAGGGAAGCAGCGTTCCGAAATAGCTGCCCACGTTGACATACATCAGACTGTAGCCGATCGCCCAGTACATGATGCCGGCGATTGAATAGAGGCCGATATTCTTGACCAGCTGCATGGATACATTCTTGGAACGCACCATGCCGGCTTCCAGCATGGCAAAGCCCGCAGCCATCCACATGACGAGAAAGCCGCCGATAAGGAAAAGCAGCGTATTGAAGATGAAAGCGGTATCGGCAGCGCTGGCAAAGGCCGGCGCAGCTTCCTCCTGCGCGAAGGCTGTGGTTGCGCCGAACGCACCAAGCGAAAGCATGCCCATAAGGGTGACGCGCGAAAGCGGCACGATAATCGAACGAATTGTCATTGGTTTCTCCATTACCCGCTGAGCTCGCTTAGAGCGCGTCGGCGTCTGTTTCGCCGGTACGGATGCGCACCGCCTGGTCGATGCCGTAGACGAAGATTTTTCCGTCCCCGATCTGACCGGTCTTGGCAGCATCGGCGATTGCCTCAACGGCTTTGTCGGCCAGTTCGGCCGACACGGCGATTTCGATTTTCACTTTGGGCAGAAAGCTGACGGCGTATTCCGCGCCGCGATAGATTTCCGTGTGCCCCTTCTGTCGCCCGTAGCCTTTGACTTCGGTGACGGTCAGTCCCTGTATCCCGATCCCGGTGAGCGATTCACGCACCTCGTCGAGTTTGAACGGCTTGATGATAGCCATCACTATTTTCATTGGTTTCCACCTTTTCCGACTGCGGTTCCCCGCGGTTGCGGCACCACCGGCCCCAACGAGGCAGGCAAGTACCCGCAGCCATTCAAGCGCCGTGCCAGTTGACGGTGGAAAGCTCTAACTTACTGAAATCAAAATGATAAAAATGGCTATGCAAGCCGCATCCTCACAGGTGCGGCGCAATCGATGCCCGTTGATTAAGCAGAATGTCGCTATTGCTTATTTTGTAGGCTTTTTGCGTTCTCTGATCAGCCCTTCCTGGGCGACGGAGGCGATCAGCCGCCCGTCGCGGGCATAGAGCATCCCGCGGGTGAAGCCTCGCGAGCCGATCATGTTGGGGCTGTCTTGAGAATAGAGAAGCCAGTCGTCCAGCTTGTGCTGGCGATGAAACCACATGGCGTGGTCGAGGCTCGCCATTTGCAGCCGTGCATCGAAGCCTGTGCGGCCATGAGCGAAATTGGCGGTGTCGAGCAGCGTCATGTCTGAGAGATAGGCGAGGATCGCGCTCTGAAGCGCCCGGTTGTCCGGCACCTCGCCCGTAATGCGCAACCAGACGCTTTGGCGGGGCGGCAGGGGGTCTCTGGTCGTATAATGCTCGACATTGACCGGCTTGACTTCGAGCGGCCGTTCGCGTGCCCAGAATTTGCGGATCGTCTCCGGTATTTCGAGCTTGGAACTGTTGATCAGCTCGATCTGCGTTTTCAGTTCCTCGGGCGCCGGCACATCTAGCGGCATTGGCATCTGGTGTTCCGCGCCCTCCTCGTCGCGGTGGAACGAGGCGGAAAGCGTGAAGATCGCCTTGCCGTGCTGGATCGCCACTACGCGCCGCGTGGTGAACGCACCGCCGTCGCGGATACGGTCGACATTGTAGATGATCGGCACCGACGGGTCGCCCGGCAGCATGAAATAGCAATGCAGCGAGTGAACATGCTTGTCTTCGGCATCGACGGTGCGCTGCGCTGCCACCAGCGACTGGCTGATCACCTGCCCGCCAAACACGCGCTGCCAGCCGACCTGTGGGCTGCGACCACGATACAGATTGTGTTCCAGTCGCTCGAGGTCGAGAATGGACAGGAGTTCCCGCATCACGTCTGTCATGGTGTGGCCTTTGGCGCTGATAGGGTTGCGGTTTCCAACAGGAAGCCACAAATCAAGTCAAGGCAAGCCATCAGCAGAACCAAGCAGGAGATGCCCGCATGAACAATCGGACATTCGATGTCGTTATTGCCGGCGCGGGTTATGTTGGTCTGGCGAGTGCGGTCGCGCTGCGCGCTGCGCGGCCATCGCTCTCGGTTGCTGTCGTGGACGCTGCACCGGCAGGCGTGTGGAAGAAGGATGGCCGCGCTTCCGCGATCGCCGCTGCGGCCTGCCGCATGCTCGTCCAGCTCGATGCTTGGGATGAAATTGCCACGGACGCCGAGCCGATTACCGACATGGTGGTCACCGATTCGCGCACAGCCGATCCGGTGCGCCCGGTATTCCTGACCTTCGGCGGTGAGGTCGCGCCTGGCGAACCATTCGCCCATATGGTCCGCAACGTCGTGCTCAATGGCAGCTTGCGCAAACGCGCCGCTGCACTCGGCATCGACATGATCGAAGGCGTTGCCGTTTCGGGTTTCGATCGGAAGGCGGCCTCGCTTGCCGTGCATCTTGCCGACGGCATCACGCTCGACACGCGGCTGCTGGTTGCGGCAGACGGCGTCCGCTCGCGCCTGCGCGACATGGCTGGCATCAAAACCGTGCATTGGGATTACGGCCAGTCCGGCATCGTCTGCACGGTGGCGCATGAGCGCCCGCATAATGGTCGCGCCGAAGAGCATTTCCTGCCCGCCGGGCCATTCGCGACCCTGCCGCTGACGGGCAACCGCTCTTCAATCGTGTGGACCGAAACGACCGAAGAGGCTGAAAAGCTGATCGCGCTTGAGCCGCTGCTCTTTGAAGCGGAGCTCGAACTGCGCTTCGGGCTGAAGCTCGGCAAGATCAGCGTTGAGGACAAGCCTCGTGCCTGGCCGCTCGGGCTGACGCTGGCACGGGAATTCGTACAGGATCGCTTCGCTCTGGCGGGCGATGCCGCGCACGGCATCCACCCGATCGCCGGACAGGGGCTCAATCTTGGCTTCCGCGATGCCGCGGCTCTCGCGGAAACACTGGTCGAGGCCGACCGGCTGGGCCGCGATATCGGCGCGCTCGATGTGCTGGAAGGCTATCAGCGCTGGCGCCGCTTCGACACGGTGCAGATGGGCGTGACCACCGATGTTCTGAACCGTATGTTTTCGAACGACTTCGGCCCGCTGCGCGCAATCCGCGACATCGGCCTCGGCCTCGTTGATCGCATGCCGCCGGTGAAGGACTTCTTCATTCGCCAGGCTTCCGGCCTGTCGGCGGACGCGCCACGGCTGCTCAAGGGCGAAGCAATTTAAAGCTCAGCGTCGCGGCTTTCTCATGCTCGCCAGTAAAGGGGATGGCCACCGTCTGCTGCTGTTCTAGATTAGCAGCGGCGGCCAGCGTGGCCGGAGACGTTTCATGAGGAGTGAAAAATGCAACGACACGCCAATGCGGAATGGAAAGGCGATCTCAAGAACGGCAGCGGCACGCTCGACAGCCAGAGCGGTGCGCTCAAAGGCCTGCCCTATTCGTTCAAGATGCGTTTTGAGGACGAAAGCGGCAGATCGGGCACCAACCCGGAAGAACTTATCGCCGCCGCGCATGCCGGCTGCTTTGCCATGCAGCTTTCGCATTTTCTGGCCGAAAACGGCACCACGGCCGAGAAGTTGGAAGCGAGCGCGTCCGTCACGCTGATACCCGGCACAGGCATCACCGAAAGTGCGCTGACGCTGGTTGCCGCCGTTCCTGGCATCGACGATGCCAAATTCCAGGAGCTGGCAACCAGGGCAAAGAGCGCCTGTCCGGTCTCGGGCGCGCTTGGCGCGATCAACATCACGCTTGATGCCCGCCTCGCCTGAGGGCGAACGCTTCGTGTAATTTTCGCACCGGCAGGCGGCGCGAGACGCAATCTTGCGTCGCCTTTGCGGCCCACTTCGCAACCAAAAACCGGCACCGCAGCGCTAGAATTTTCTCCAGGCTTCGCTATCTCGGGAGGAAGCACGATGCTGATGCAGGTGGAGACGCGCGCATTGAAAAGCCCAACCAGCGGCACCGGGCTCACGGTGACCGACATCACGGAACAGGCTTCGCGGCTCGAAGCGTTTGATCGCCATGAGCGCATCTGGCTCGGCCGGGACGAAAACCGCGGGCTTACGGCGATCGTCGCCATCCATGACACGCGTCTTGGGCCTGCACTGGGCGGTACACGCGTATGGCCGCACGAAAGCTTCGATGCCGCTCTCACCGACGCGCTGCGCCTGTCGCGCGGCATGACCTACAAGGCCGCTGTCGCCAACCTGCCGCTCGGCGGCGGGAAAGCGGTGATCTGGGCCGACCCGGCGACCGACAAGACGCCTGAACTGCTCGATGCCTACGCCGAAATGCTGATGCAGCTCGACGGCCAGTACTACACCGCCGAGGATGTCGGCCTGTCGCTGGCCGATGCCGACTATCTGCGTGAGCGCACCCGCAATGTCTCGGGCACGACGATCGGCGGCAGCGGTAACCCCTCGCCGGTCACCGCGCACGGCGTTTATCTCGGCCTCAAGGCCACCTTTGCCTTCCGCAGCGGCCACGAAAATCTGTCCGGCGTGCGCATTGCCGTTCAGGGTCTCGGTTCGGTTGGCTGGGCGCTTTGTGAACGGCTGCACGCCGACGGCGCGAAGCTGATCGTTTCCGACATCGACGAAAACCGTGTGGCAAAAGCAGTCGCGACATTCGGTGCAGAAGCCGTCAATACCGACGAAATCCTCTCGGTCGATGCAGATATCTTTGCGCCCTGCGCGTTGGGTGCCGTGCTTTCCGCCGAGACGATCCCGTCCCTTGGGGCGAAGATCGTGGCGGGTGCTGCCAACAACCAGCTCGCCAAACATGACGATGCCCGGCTTCTGATGCAGCTTGGCGTGCTCTACGCACCCGACTACGTGCTGAACGCCGGCGGGCTGATCAATGTCGCGGGGGAGCTTGATCCCGAGGGTTACGACCGCGACCGCGTATTGACTTCACTGCGGGAGATTCCCGCAACACTGATGGCGATATTTGAGCGCGCCGAAAAGCTAGGCCGCCCGACCAACGATGTCGCACAGGAGATCGCCGAGGAGCGGCTCGCTCGCAACTGAGCCACCTCGTCATCCCGGAAACCGGCGAAGCCGAAGCTGTCCGGGATCCACTCCGCGACTGAGCAGGTTGCCGGCTTTCGGAGTACATCCTGGCGCGCGGTCGCAAACTCCACCGGCCGTGATTGCGCACGGCCGGGGGACATCGCGCTCAGTCCTAGCTTCCCTTGATGCCCTTGAGCGCGTTTTCGCCCCACACCTGTTCCAGTCTGGCGTCGCGCCGGCAGCCGTTGCGGTAGTATTTATAGCGCACGGGGTTCTTGCGGTAATAATTCTGGTGGTAGTCCTCCGCCGCCCAGAAGGTTGGCGCCGAGGCAATCTCGGTCACCACAGTGCCGCCGAGCTCGCGCGCGGCGGCGTTTTTCGCTTTCTCGGCAGCCGCCTTCTGCGCATCGGTCGTGGCGTAGACCGCCGTCGTATAGCTGTAGCCGCGATCGCAGAACTGGCCGCCGCCATCGGTCGGGTCGATCGAACGGAAGAAAGCCGTCACCAGCATGTCATAGCTGACCCGCGCATTGTCGAATTCGATCCTGACCGCTTCGCGATGACCGCCTGACGAGTGATCGTAATAGGTCGGGTTGTCGGTTCGCCCGCCGATATAACCGGAGGTTGTGGAAACGACGCCGGACACCTTGTCGAAATCGGCTTCGACGCACCAGAAACAGCCGCCGGCGAAGATGGCAACTTCCATCTGAGCCGAGGCCGGCTGAGTGGCAGGAAGTGCGGCGGCCGTAGCCAGCAGAATTGCGTAAGCGGTATTGCGGATCATCGGGGAACCTCCGGTTTTCGCCGCGGAAACTAGCACTGCTTTTTCGCGGTTCAAATCACTGGCCAACACGGTTGTGTGAAAGTGACGGCCTGGCGACGAAGCGCGCACTCCTGAATCGGGTGGCGGGCAGCAAGCCTTCAAAATAGGTGGGGTCCGTTCAACAGGAACCGTTTAACATGACACACTTTCTTCTCATACACGGCAGCTGGCACGGCGCATGGTGCTGGTTCAGGATTTTGCCGCGCCTGGCCGCACATGGAACGGTCTCGGCCGTCAATCTGCCGGGCCGGGGGCGCGACCCCGCACCGCTGCCGGCGATCAATCTCGACGCCATGGTGCAGGCCGCCGAGGCCCACCTGTCAGCTGAGGGAAAGACGACGATTGTCGTGCACAGCCGCTATGGCATCCTCGCCTCCGCACTTGCCGAAAAGCACCCCGGTCGCATCGAACGTGTTATCTACCTCGCATCCTTCATGCTGCCGTCGGGCGACAGCGTCGCGAAATGGGCGCCGGCTGACCGCGGCTCTCTGATCCCCGCCAACATGGATATCAACATGACAGAGCTGTGGGACTGGCTGCGCCCGGAGGCCTATCGCGAAGCGCTTTATGCCGATTGCAGCGAGAACGATGTGGCGCTGGCGCACACGCTTTTGTGCCGCGAGCCAATCCGACCCGCCGGCGAAGCGCTGAAGCTGACACCGGAGCGTTACGGCACTGTGCCGCGCGCCTACATCAGGCTGACAGAAGATCGCGCGGTATCACTCGGCCTGCAGGACAGGCTGATCGAAGCAAGCCCGCCGGATCGCGTGGAAAGCATAAAAGCCAGTCACTCGGCCTATTTCTCGCAACCGGACATGCTGACCGAGACGATCGTGAGATTGGCGCGCGACTGACGGCCCCGCATCCCCGCCGGTCCCAAGGTACAATCGCGGGTTTGCAGCCAATAGTATATTTAAGGTTGTGTTACAATCTCCGAAATACTGGCATCTATATTGCATAATACTATCTGTCGGAACAAAAACGGGGATGAAAAATGTCTAATGTTATTCAGTTTGGGACAAGGCGTCCTTCAATGGAACGTCCCACCTCGGGGCCTCCACCCGAGGAACGGCGTGCGGATCGGCGCCGGCGCGTCAGGCGCGAGGCTGTGCTCCATTTCAACAGCGGTTATGGTGCATTCGATGCGAGCGTCCGCAATCAATCGCCCAACGGTGCATGCCTGGACATCGAAAGCACGCTTGGCGTGCCGACGCGGTTTCACCTCACCGTCTCCGGCATCAAGGTCGGCAACGCTCAGGTTCGGTGGCGTTCGTCAACGCAGCTCGGCATTGCCCTGCTGGAGCCGTTTCCGCCGGACCTGATACCCGGTTAATCGAACTGGCTCGAGCGGCGGTCAGACCCGCCGCTCGACCATCATCTTTTTGATCTCGGCGATTGCTTTTGCCGGGTTCAGGCCCTTCGGGCAGGCCTGCGTGCAGTTCATTGCCGCCCGACCGCAGCGCGCCAGCGCAAGGACGGGCAATCAGAGAAATATCCTGATCGCGGTTGCTAAACCCGCCGCTCAACCATCATCTTCTTGATTTCCGCGATCGCCTTGGCCGGGTTCAGACCCTTCGGGCAGGCCTGCGTGCAGTTCATGATCGTGTGGCAGCGGTAGAGCCGGAACGGGTCTTCCAGATTGTCGAGCCGTTCGCCGGTCTTTTCGTCGCGCGAATCGATCAGCCAGCGATAGGCCTGCAGAAGCACGGCCGGGCCGAGATAGCGTTCGCCGTTCCACCAGTAGCTCGGGCACGACGTCTGGCAGCAGAAGCACAGAATGCACTCATAGAGCCCGTCCAGCTTCTGGCGCTCCTCATGACTCTGCCGCCATTCCTTGGCCGGTTCCGGCGTTTCGGTCTGCAGCCATGGCTCGATCGAGGAAAGCTGGGCGTAAGGCACCGAAAGGTCGGGCACGAGGTCCTTCACCACCGGCATGTGCGGCAACGGATAGACCTTCACCGAACCGTTCACTTCGTCCATGCCCTTGGTGCAGGCAAGCGTATTGGTGCCATCGATATTCATCGCGCAGGAACCGCAGATGCCCTCGCGGCAGGAGCGGCGCAGCGTCAGCGTCGGGTCGACATTGTCCTTGATCCACAACAGGGCATCGAGAACCATCGGCCCGCAATCGTCAGTGTCGACATAATAGGTATCGACCCTCGGATTGTTGCCGTCGTCAGGCGACCAGCGGTAGATCTTGTACTCGCGCAAGTTCGACGCGCCGTCCGGCTTCGGCCAGACCTTGCCTTCTGTGACCCGGGAGTTTTTGGGAAGCGTGAGTTCAACCATCTTAACGGCGGTCCTTTCGGATAACCAGCTTGAGCCCGGACCAGACATGGTCGATCGCGGCGACCTTCACGTCAACCAGATCGAGTTGAAGCGCGGCGTTGCGCACCACATCCTCAGTTACGTCGGTCGGTACCTTCGACGCCTTTTTGGGCCAGGAAACCCAGATCATGCCATTGCGGCGAATGGCATTCCGGGCGTCGGGCAGCGCGTCTTCAAATTCGACCCTCGCGCGGGTGAAACCATGCACGACATCAAATGCACGCGCATGGCCGGCAATGTCCGCCCAGCTTGAAATCCGCTCGGCACGGCAAAAGCGGCGCGCCGACACAAGGTCATCGAGTTCGTCAGGCAGCGCGACGAATGCGACATCCATGCCGTCCTTCAGGCCAAGCTTGGCCGGAAGCGGGGTGCCCGAATAGCCGGACTGCATGTTGTTTTCCGCGGCCACCATCACCCGCCCTGAAAGGTCTGCATATGCGCTTTGACGACCTGACCGTCCGTCAGCTCGATCGCGCCGCGATGGAATTTCGGCCGTATACGGTCGAATTCGCCGAGCCGCCGGCCCGATGCGCCATCGACCACCTTGGAGCTTACGCCCCAGGTCTCCGCCCGCTTCTTCCCCGGCGGCGTGTCGCTCGTCGAGCGCGCAGTCGACGCCAGCAAGGCCGTCAGGCAGATGGCAGCGGTCGGTCGGCACAGTGAGCTCAAGGTTCCGGCAATCCTTCCAGTCAGTAGACGCGCTTCTTCGGCGCGATCTTGGCCGGGTCGATGCCGCCATCTTCGGGCTTCAGCATCGGCTCGGTGTGAACTGGCCGGTAAGTCAGCGTCACCTTGCCCTTGTCGTTCACCTTGGCCAGCGTGTGATGGCGCCAGTTCTTGTCGTCGCGGTCCGGATAATCTTCATGCGCATGCGCGCCGCGGCTCTCCTTGCGCGCTTCCGCGCCATAGACCGTGGTGATGGCGCAGGCCATCAGGTTTTCCAGCTCCAGCGTCTCAACCAGATCGGAATTCCAGATCATCGAGCGGTCGGTGACCTTGAGATCGTCGAGCTCCTTCCAGATGCCTGAAATGCGCGCGCAGCCCTGCTTGAGCGATTCCGATGTACGGAACACGGCAGCGTCTTCCTGCATCGCCTTCTGCATCTTGCCGCGCAGCGCCGCCGTCGGAGTGGCGCCCGAGGCATGGCGCAATTTGTCAAAGCGGGTCATGATCTGATCGACCGCGCTTTCGTTGATCGAAGGCACTGCCGCCTCGCGGTCGATCACCTGGCCGGCACGAATGGCAGCCGCGCGCCCGAAGACGACGAGATCAATCAGCGAGTTGGAACCGAGCCTGTTAGCACCGTGCACGGATGCGCTGGCGGCTTCGCCCACCGCCATCAGCCCGGGCGCGATGCGATCCGGGTTGGCCTTGGTCGGGTTCAGCACCTCGCCCCAGTAATTGGTCGGTATGCCGCCCATATTATAATGGACCGTCGGCAACACCGGGATCGGCTCGCGCGTGACATCGACGCCGGCGAAAATTCGCGCAGATTCGGCAATGCCCGGCAGCCGCTCGTGAATGACGGCGGGATCGAGATGATCGAGATGCAGGAAGATGTGGTCCTTGTTCTTGCCCACGCCCCGGCCTTCGCGGATTTCCATCGTCATGCAGCGCGAAACCACGTCGCGGCTGGCAAGGTCCTTCGCAGAAGGCGCGTAACGCTCCATGAAGCGCTCGCCTTCGGAATTGACCAGATAGCCGCCTTCCCCGCGCACGCCTTCGGTGATCAGACAGCCGGCGCCGTAAATGCCGGTCGGATGGAACTGCACGAACTCCATGTCCTGCAGCGGCAGGCCTGCGCGGGCGACCATGCCGTTGCCATCGCCGGTACAGGTGTGCGCTGAGGTGCACGAGAAATAGGCCCGGCCGTAACCTCCTGTCGCCAGCACCACCATCTTGGCCGCGAAGCGGTGGATCGTACCGTCGTCGAGGTTCCAGGCCACGACGCCGGTGCACACACCGTCCGTCATGATCAGATCGATGGCGAAATACTCGACGAAGAATTGCGCCTTGTTCTTGACCGACTGGCCGTAAAGCGTGTGCAGGATCGCGTGGCCCGTGCGGTCGGCGGCCGCGCATGTCCGCTGCACGGGCGGGCCGTCACCGAAATTCTGCATATGGCCGCCAAACGGGCGCTGATAGATGCGCCCGTCCTCGGTACGCGAAAACGGTACGCCGTAATGTTCAAGCTCGTAGACGGCCGCCGGGGCTTCGCGCGCGAGATACTCCATCGCGTCGACATCGCCCAGCCAGTCGGAGCCTTTCACCGTATCGTAGAGGTGCCACTGCCAGTGGTCCGGGCCCATGTTTTTGAGCGACGCGGCGATGCCGCCCTGCGCAGCAACGGTGTGCGAACGAGTCGGAAAAACCTTGGTGATGCAGGCGGTCTTCAATCCCTGCTCGGCCATGCCGAGCGTGGCGCGCAGACCGGCGCCCCCGGCCCCCACAACGACGACGTCGAAGGAATGGTCGACATAGGTGTAGGCGCCGTTGCCTGCGGCTGAACTGTCCTTTGCGGCCACTTGATCAGCCTCCGAATGCGAGCTTGAGAAGCGCGAACAGCGAGACCGCGCCGACAACGATGGGGAAGAAGATGTTGAGCGCCAGAAGCACGATCTTCAGCAACTCGCCATGAATATAGTCCTCGATGATCACCTGCATGCCGAGCTTCATGTGATAAAGCGCGGAAGCAAGCACCAGGATCAGCACCACGGCCACAAGCGGGTTGCCGAGCGTGGCTGCCACCGTCGTATGGTCGGCGCCGTTGAGCGCCACGATCAGCCCGACGAAAAACAGAATCAACGGGATGTTGGCCAGCGCGGTCAGCCTCTGCCGCCAGAAGTGGTCCGTGCCTTCCTTGGCCGAACCCAGCCCGCGAACGCGGGCCAATGTTGTGCGCATATCGCTCATCACATCCCCCGTGAAGCGTAGCCGGCGATCCAGACAAGCACCGTCAGCGTGGCCGAGCCCGCCAGCGTGGCCCAGGCCATTTGGGTAGCGGTGTGTTTGTCGAGCATCGAACCGGTATCCCAGATCAGATGCCGCACGCCGCCCAGCATGTGGTGCATGAGCGCCCAAGTGTAGCCGAAGAGCACGAGCCGGCCGAGAAACGAGCCGTAGATCGCGTTGACGAAATCGAAATAGGCCGGCGAGATCGCCGCGGCGATCAGCCACCAGGCAACCAGCAGTGTGCCGAAATAAAGCGCCCCGCCTACAATACGATGCACGATCGACATCATCATCGTCGGGATCATGCGGTACACCTGCAGATGTGGCGATACCGGGCGCTGTCGGGTGGCTGTCGTTTCGCTCATGGCTTCCCCGCTGCAGCCCCGTCTGAACGGGGCAGAATTCAAGCCCGCAATCCTGCGAACCGCGCGTTATCTAGTCCGGTTTTTGCACTGCGTCAAAGCCGGACCGCTAGGTCTTTAGGCTTGTTTAGGGCGTTCGCGACGCGGCGTCCACGCGCGGCGCGAACTTCAATCGATTGAGGTTGAAAGGAAGCGAAGGAAGCTGCTTAGCGCGTGCAGTCGAGCGGCGACTGGCCAGCCTTCATCCACAAAGCCTCGCGGCTCTCAAGCACAAGCGCCAGCCCCTCCGCACCGTAACGGCTGCGCTGGTTGGGCGGTGCCGCCACCAGCTCGTAACGCACGATTTCCGGCTCGCCCGTCTCTTCCGAAACGCCTTCGGCAACGCTGACAATAACCACGGCACCGGTATTGGTGACACGTATGTTGCCGGCATCGCCGCATCGATAAGTGGCAACGCGTGGCTGCGTGTTGGCCACCTGTTCGCGCGGCGTGGTGCCGGTGCAGCCGGCCGCCACAAGAGCTAAGACGCTGGCGAGGCCAGATAGAATTGTGCGGCTTGCGCGCCTGGCTGGAATCAACATGGCGCGGACGCTAGGCGCAAAGCGCCGCAAAGATCAAGCGCGGCAGCCGCGGTGGAAGACAGCCGGCTAACGGCCATCGAACCGGATCACGTAGCTTGACCAGTCGGCTGGCGCCGCGATCTGTTCGTAGAGCTTACGGCCGTCTTCCGGTACGCGTGGTGCGTTGAGAATCAGCTTCGACCAGCCGCGCTCCTCCGCCTGGTCCGCCAATACATCAACCAGCGCCTTGGCAATGCCCTTCTGGCGATGGTCATGATGCACGTAGATATGGTCGACTACGCCGCAGCGCATGCCCGAAACCGGCTCCGGCTGGTCGGCAAACATGATGAAGCCCACCAGCGCGCCATCGATGCGTGCGCCGTAGATTTCGATGCCGCGATCCTGCAGCAGCGTCTCGGCATAAAAATCATCCGGGCGGCGCGGCGCGCCGCGCTTTAGCGCCTGTGCATAACCCGCCACCAGCGGCGCGAAATCATGCGCATCGTTCAGCCGCAACTGGGTAATGTCGATCTCGGGATTCTGGCTCATGCAGGTATCCGTTCGCGGTTAACCACTTTCATCGATCGACGGGGATGGCACCCTCAGCGCCGGGTGACAAGCGTTAAGAATGCGTTAATTTGACCAACCGAGGGGGCAGCACCTTTCACGGCGAAGGAACGCACCATGCGCATGACGAAATTTGGCACCGGTTTGGTGGTTGCAATGGCATTGCTTGCCGCCGCACCGGCGAGTGCCGGCAAGTACGCCAAGGAACGCATCTACGACGATTCCTTCGGCAATCTCATCATTTTGAGCCCGTCGGGCCATAAGCGGATCGTCGTCGGCATGGGCCATATCGCCGTCGAGATGGAGCAGGAACGCCGCGAATCGTCCGACCATGGGTATGACAACGGCTACCGGATCGTGAAACGTCATTGTTATCGCCCGCCGCACATCTGGAAGGGTCGCGGCTACATGTACGGACTGGCCGACGGCGAAATTCCACAAGCGCCGCTGGTCTGCAAATAGGCGGTTGCCGGCCATGACTTGGCCGGATTTGCGTTGCCGAGTAGCGTTCAGAAAGCGTTAACCATGAGTAGTGCCCGAACTGCGCGCAGTTTGCGCGGCCAGATCGCATCGCTGGAAACGATGACCCGCTTCGTGCTGGCCACACTGGCGCTGGCGAGCGGCGTTTATACCTATCTTGGTGTCCGCAGCCTGCTCGACGGCGATGCCACGATGGTCTTTTTCGCTGCGATCATCTACTCCGCCGCTGTTTCAGTAGGTATCTACGGCTTCTGGACCTACCTCATCCGCTTCGTTCCGGACGTGCGTGACATCGCCTCGCGCCTCGGACTGGTAGCGGTGATGGCGCTTGGCTCGGCGATGATCATCGCCATGTCGTCCTGGCTCAACGCCGCTGCCTTGGCCGGCTCCGCGGCTGTGGAACAGCATCTGGCAACGACGATCGAGGGCTACACGGCCGATCTCGACCAGGCCAACTCCAACGCCATCGCGGCCCAATCGCTGCTGCCGGACATTCAGCGCGCTTCGGAACGTTTTGCCCGGCTGGCTGAGGAGGAGCGCGAATCAGGCGCGCTGACCGGCTCCTCAGGCTCCGGCAGCGTGGTGCAGTTGCTGACCCAGATGTCGGCGCAAATGCGCGAGCTGGAGGCCAGTATCGCCGCTTCGCGCGAAACCGTTGCTCTGCTGTTCGAGGAAGGCCAGGGCCATCTGGCCACAATGCGTGGACTGGTCTCGGCTGCGGGCCCGGTGGCGCCCCGCGCCGACCAGTTCGGCGAAGAGGCGGTCGCGCTGACGGGCGTGATTTCGGCTCTCGAACAGACATCGATCGCACCATCGGTGAGCCGCGCGGCCGCCGACCTGTCGGCAGGCTTCATTGCGCCCGTCGCCGACGGCCGCTCAGCTGATCTCGCAGGGCGGCAGGACGCAGTAATGGCACGGGTCCGCGCCTCCGTTGCCGCCCAATCCGAAGCACTGTCCAACGCCGCAAACGAGATACTTGCCCTGCCGCGTGTTCCCGAGCGCCGCTTCGTTCCGCTGTCGGCTGCCGAGGCAGTGCTGCTTTACGCGTCGAGCTTCCTGCCCAGCTGGGCCGGCGCCATTTCCATCGACCTCATGCCAGCCGTGCTCGTTGGCATCATGGCAATCGTCCATGGCGCCATCCGCAGGGACGAGGACGAACTGACGGAAGCCGACCTGATCACCGCTGGTGACATGTTGCGAGCGCTAGACGTTCATGCCGCAATTGCAGCGCGGCGAAACGAGGAAGGCCGTCCTTCCGGACCGGACTCCTCACCCGGCAAGTCGGCACCTGACAGGCGCGAGGCGAATTCCGACGCCCCCAATGTAACTCCGCTCAGCCTCAGCGACCGCAAGAGGACCGACCCATGAGCCTGCGTGAAGAAGCCGTCGAAAGGTCTCCTCGCGACGAAGCGGGGCTCGTGCGCTGGGCGTTCTTTTTCATGCTGCTCGGCACCTTTGTCGTGCTGACGCTCGACTTCCGCGACATCGTGGAACGCAACGGCGGGTTATGGTCGCCGGAACGTTCGGCAACGGCGGTGACTGTTCCGGTTCTGCCGCCGGCGGTCGAGGGCGATGACGACGCTAGGCCACGCGGCATTGATCCGCGCGAGTACGTCACCGCGAATCCGGACAATCTGCGCGACGCGATGCGCTTTACCCTGCTACCCGATGGCGTGCTGCGGGCAGTGGGCAGCATCGACCGCGGAGCAGCCGCGCGGCTCGAAGCCGAGCTCGGCGAACGCGGCGAATATGTGCGTACGATCTCGCTCGATTCGCCCGGTGGTTCGCTCGACGATGCCATGCTGATGGCAAAGCTGATACGCGAACGCGGGCTGTCGGCGGAGGTTCGCGATGGAGCACTCTGTGCTTCGTCCTGCCCGCTCATTCTCGCCGGCGGCAAGAACCGCAAGGTTGCAGAAAAGGCAGCGGTCGGCGTTCACCAGTTCTATGCGGTGACAAGTCGCGAACTCGGCCCCGAACAGGCCATGGCCGATGCACAGCTCACGACGGCGCGCATCACCCGCCACCTGATCGAAATGGGCGTCGACCCCGCGCTTTGGCTGCATGCGCTCGATACCCCGCCGCGCCGGCTTTATTATCTGTCGGCGGAGGAACTCGCCGCCTACCGGCTGGTCACCGGCGCGCGCACCGCCTCACTGATGGACTGACGCTTGCTCCGCCAACATGCTCGGGCCTGTCCCTAATATCTGCAGCGATATATGCAGCCGGCATCCAAGGAACCTGGAGCGGCGAAAGACGGCAGCCGACGGTACAAGCCAGGGTGACGGCGTGACGTAGCCCTACCGCGCTTGCGCGTGATATTCCGGGTTAGGCTGCATCTCCACCGCGGCAGCAACCCTGTTCGACATGTTGAAAAAGGCCGCGACCGAAGCGATGTCCCAGATGTCCCGGTCGCTGAACCCGACCTTGCGCAGCGCGGCACGGTCGGCATCGTGCATCTTCGCGGGCTGCTCGGTGAGTTTTTCCACGAAAGCCAGCATCGCCGACTGCTTCTCGGTCAGCTCGGCAACACGCCAGTTCATGACCATCATCTCACCCAGTGCGGGGTCGCCGGAAAGCTGGCGCACTGCCGCACCATGCGCCACCAGGCAATAAAAGCAGTGGTTCACCGACGACACGACAACGGCGATCATCTCGCGTTCCAGCTTCGACAGGCCGGAATCGCCGAGCATCAGATCGTTGTACATGTCGGTGAAGGCGCGCAGCTTCTTTTCGTCGAACGCGTATGATCTGAGCACATTGGGTACCAGCCCCAGCTTCTCCTCGCATTTGGCAAAATAGGCCAGCGTCGCCTCCGACAATTCGCCCGACGGTTCGAGGTCCAGTGCAGTCACACGCTTGTTCATGGCCTTCATTCTCTCTTTAAAAATTGCTGCGCACATGTGAGCGCCGGAACCTTCTCCGGCTCGCCAAACAGGCTTCATCTGTTACCATGCATTTTAAACTATCTGCCGGGGGAGAAAATCGCCATGGGTGCCAGCGGCCGCGCTGAGAACGCCGACAAGAAAACGCGTGGGGGAAATCTGCCCCCTGCCGGCCTCTCGGAGTTCCTGCGTTTTCTCGTGTCGCGCGCACCGGAGGAGGATCTCGCTACATACGACAAGGAAGCCCTGACCCGCGCGGCCGAAATCGCGCAGGCCGCGCTGCTCAGCCACCACCAGGGCGAAAGCGTCGTGACCGTCAACGCCAATCCCGGCATCGTCTGGCGTGGACGCCCAATGTCGTCGGTAACGGTGATCAACGACAACATGCCGTTCCTGTTCGATTCCATAACTGGCGAAATCAACGAATCCGCGGGTGAGGCAGGCCTGGTTCTGCACCCGGTATTGATGGTCAAACACGATTCCAATGGCGTGGCCCGCATCGTCGGCGACGCATCGAACAGAAAGGCGCCGGCCGACGTCGACCGGGTCAGTCTGATCCATGTCCACATTCCGCGCATTTCGGAATCGGAAGCCGAAGCGCTGGCCGGGCGGCTGAAGAACATCCTCGCACAGGTGCGTGCCGCGGTCGCCGACTGGAAGCCGATGCTCGCCCGCCTCGACCAGTCGATTACCGATTTCCGCTATTCGCCTGTGCCGCTTGCAAAGGCGAAAGTGGAGGAAACGATCGCTTTCCTGGAATGGCTGCGCGACAACAACTTCACGTTCCTCGGTATGCGCGAGTTCGTCTACAAGGGCGGCGAGAAGACAGGCGAGCTGAAGCGCACGGACAAGCCGGGTCTCGGCATTCTGTCCGACCCCGATATTCTCGTCCTGCGGCGTGGTACAGAAGCCGTTACCACAACGCCCGAAGTCCGCGCCTTTCTGCACGGCCCGGAGCCGCTCCTGGTCACCAAGGCCAATGCGCGTTCGCTGGTCCACCGCCGCATCTATCTCGATTATCTCGGTGTCAAGACATTCGACGAGAAGGGCAAACTCAAAGGCGAACTGCGTATCGTCGGTCTGTTCACTTCGACGGCCTACACACGCTCGGTAATGAACATCCCCTACCTGCGGTCCAAGGCCAGCGAGGTGGTGGCGAAATCGGGATTCGATCCCGCCGACCATTCCGGCAAGGCGCTTATCAACGTTCTGGAATCCTACCCGCGCGACGAACTGTTCCAGATCGACGTGCCAACGCTACGCCGCCACGCCGAGGGAATCCTGGCGTTAGGCGAGCGTCCGCGGGTACGGGTTCTCTACCGCATAGACCAGTTCGACCGTTTCGTTTCGGTGATCGTGTTCGTGCCTCGCGACCGCTACGATTCGCGTGTCCGTGTGAAAATCGGCAACTATTTAAAAGACAAGTTCGACGGTCGGCTCTCCGCATATTATCCTGCCTTCCCGGAAGGCTCGCTGGCCCGCGTCCATTTCATTGTCGGCAGATCGGGCGGCAAGACCCCGCAGCCCGACGGAGACGAAATCGAGGATGCGGTGCGCGAAATCGTCCGTACCTGGGACGACGGCCTGCGCGAAGCGATAGCCGAGACAGGTATCGGCGCGGATGTCGCAACAGCTGCCGCCGCATTTCCGCAAAGCTACCGCAACGCGTTTTCGCCGCGTATCGCACTGCATGACGCGAGTTGCCTTCTGCAGGTCAGCGCAGATGCGCCGGTCACCATCGAATTCCTGAGGGACGCTACGCAGGAAGAGACCCATTGCGGGCTGAAGATTTTTCACTATGGCGAACCCGTCGCCTTGTCGGAGCGTGTGCCGCTGCTCGAAAATATGGGCTTCCGCGTCATCAGCGAACGCACATTCGACATCGGCCATGGCACGGGCGTGGTGTTCCTGCACGATATGGAGCTTGAAAGCGCGGCCGGCCGGCCGATCGACCTCGACGCCAGCGGCGATCTTTTCGCCTCCATATTCCTGTCGGTCTGGAGCGGCGTCAGCGACAATGACGCCTACAATGCTCTTGGTGAAAGCGCCGGGCTCGGACCGACCCAGATCCGCATCCTGCGCGCCTACGGCCGCTACCTGCAGCAGGCCGGCATCCCGCAGAGTCAGGAGTTCATTGCCGGTGTCCTCAACCGTTATCCCGCGATCGCGCGCGATCTTTACGACCTGTTCGATGCCCGCAACAACCCGGCCCGCAAGAGCGCTGGCGACGACATTTCCGAGCTCATCCTGGCAGCGCTCGACAATGTGCCGTCAATCGATGACGACACCATCTTGCGGCGGTATCTCAACCTGATCGACGCCACCCTGCGCACTAACCATTATGCGGAATTTGGCGACAAGCCGGTTTCGCTGGCCATCAAGCTCGATTCGCGCGCTCTCACGGGATTGCCCGAGCCGCGCCCCTGGCGCGAAATCTTCGTCTATGGACCGCAGGTCGAAGGCGTGCATCTGCGCTTCGGCCCGGTTGCACGCGGCGGGTTGCGCTGGTCGGATCGGGCACAGGATTACCGAACCGAGGTTCTGGGCCTGGTGAAGGCGCAGCAGGTGAAAAACGCCGTCATTGTGCCGGTCGGCGCCAAGGGCGGGTTTTATCCCAAACAGCTTCCGGCCGGCGGCAGCCGCGACGAGATATTCGAGGCCGGACGCAGTGCTTACATAAACTTCATCTCCAGCCTCTTGTCGGTGACCGACAACCTGGACGGCGACAAGGTTGTACCGCCCGCAAATGTCGTTCGCCATGATGGCGACGATCCTTATTTCGTCGTCGCCGCCGACAAGGGCACCGCTACATTTTCCGACACCGCCAACGGGATCAGCCAGGCTAGCGATTTCTGGCTCGACGACGCCTTCGCCTCAGGCGGCTCGGCAGGTTACGACCACAAGAAGATGGGCATCACCGCGCGCGGCGCATGGGAGGCGGTGAAACGCCATTTCCGCGAAATGAACCGCGACATCCAGACCGAACCATTCACGGTGATCGGTGTCGGCGACATGTCGGGCGATGTATTCGGCAATGGCATGCTCCTGTCGGAAAAGACCAGGCTGATCGCTGCTTTCGACCATCGTGACATCTTCATCGATCCCGATCCGGACCCGGCGGCGAGTTTTGCCGAACGCAAGCGCCTCTTCGAGATGGGCCGCTCGAGCTGGCAGGACTACGACAAGGCGAAGATGTCGAAGGGCGGCGTCATCGTCTCCCGTGCGCAAAAGTCCATCGACCTTTCGAAGGCGGCCGCAGAGGCAGTAGGCCTCGACAAGACGACGGCCTCACCCGTCGAGATCATGAACGCCATCCTGAAGGCGCCGGCGGACCTGATGTGGTTCGGAGGCATCGGCACCTATGTGCGCGCTTCAGGCGAAAGCAATCAGGAGGTCGGCGACCGCGCCAATGACGCGATCCGCGTCACGGCGAAACAGGTGCGCGCCAAGGTGGTCGGCGAAGGCGCAAATCTCGGCTTCACCCAAAAGGCGCGCATCGAATACGGCTTGAACGGCGGCCGCTGCAATTCGGATGCCATCGACAACTCGGCCGGCGTCAATTCCTCCGACGTCGAGGTCAACATCAAGATTGCGCTGGCTGCGGCCATGCGCGCGGACAAGCTGGAGCGGCCGGCCCGCAACAGGCTGCTGGCCGCGATGACCGACGAGGTGGCCTCGCTGGTTCTCGCCAACAACTATCAGCAGACGCTCGCGCTCTCGCTCGCTGCCCGTCGCGGCGTGTCGGACATCGGCCAGCAGGCGCGGCTGATGGCATCACTGGAATCGCGCGGCCTTCTTGACCGCGAGGTCGAGGATCTGCCGGGCGCCGAGGCGCTCGCGGAACGTCAGTCGGTTGGCGAACCGTTGACGCGCGCTGAACTCGGCGTCTTGCTTGCCTACGCCAAGATCGTGCTTTTCGACGATATTCTGGCGAGCTCCGTGCCCGACGACCCGCATTTCGACGCCGATCTTGTCGGGTACTTTCCCGGCAGGATGGCGAAGAAATATGAGGGTGAAATTCGTACACACCGTCTGCGCCGGGAGATCATTGCCACCGAACTCGGAAACGACACGGTCAACCGCGGAGGCCCGACCTTCATCAGCCGGCTGCAGGATTTGACCGGGCGCACCGCACCGGAGGTGGTCGCAGCTTTCGCGGTCGTGCGCGATGGATTCGAACTGCCTGATATCTATCGCGCAATCGACATGCTCGACACAAAAATCGATGGCGACGCGCAATTGAGCCTCTACCAGCAGGTTGGCCGTCTGGTTCACGCGGCATCTGCCTGGTTCCTGAAAAACGAAGACAACAGCCAGCCCATCGGCGCCCGCGTTGCCACCTTGCGCGAAGCTCGGGCGGCGCTGGAACCGGTAATGGCCTCCAAGCTGCCAGAATATATGCGCCAGCGCCTTGCCGACCGCGAACGGGGTTTCGCGGAGGCAGGCGCCCCCGAGGCGTTGGCGCGTAAATTGGCGCTACTCGGAATAGGCGAGCTTGTGCCCGACATCGCTCTCGTTGCCAGCAGGGCCAAGGTTCAGCTAACCGCCGCGGCGAATGCCTTCTTCGAGGTGACCGATGCTTTCCGGATCGGTCGTGTCGAAGACGCGGCGCGCAACATTCAGACCGCCGACTATTACGACGGGCTTGCGCTGGCGCGCGCAAGTGACATGATCGCAACCGCGCGCCGCGGCATCGCAGTTTCGGCGTTGCAGGCGGGTGCAAAGGACGGGACAGCCGTGGCCACCTGGATAGATACGGGCGGCGACCGGGTTTCGCGGGCAAGGGAGCGGCTTCTGGCGTTGACCGAAAGCGGGGAAATAACAGTCTCGCGTCTCTCGGTGGCAGCCGGTCTGATGGCCGATCTCGCCGGCCAATAGAAAGCGCTCTTCCGGAATCGTCCGGGGAGGCAACGGAGGGGCGATGAACAACGAGGCCGTGAAACCCGCGACCCGACGCGGCATCTGGGGCTGGATGCTGTTCGACTGGGCGCAGCAGCCGTTCCACACGCTGATCATCACCTTCGTTTTCGCGCCCTATTTCGCTGCATCGGTAGCGCCCGACGCCGCGACCGGACAGTCGCTGTGGGGGTACGCCACGGGTATTGGCGGGCTTGCCATCGCATTGTCATCACCGGTGCTGGGCGCCATTGCCGACGCCACCGGCCCACGCAAGCCGTGGATCCTGGTTTTCTCGCTGATCGGCATCGTAGCCTGCTTCATGCTCTGGTACGCCACGCCCGGCATGGAAAACCTGACGTGGATGCTTCTGGTCATCGCGCTGGCGGTGTTCGGCATGGAGTTCGCGGCCGTATTCAACAACGCGATGATGGCCGATCTGGTGCCGCGTTCGCAGCTCGGGCGGCTTTCCGGTTCGGCCTGGGCGCTGGGTTATCTCGGCGGACTCGTCTCGCTCGTGATCGTTCTGGGGTTGTTTTCCGCTTCGCCAGAAAGTGGCAGGACGCTGATTGGACTCACCCCGATATTCGGCCTCGACCCGGCAACGCATCAGGGTGACCGCGCCGCCGGGCCCTTTACCGCTATCTGGTACGCGCTTTTTGTCATCCCGATGTTCCTTTTCACGCCCGATGTCGTGCGTCGCGTCTCACAGGCAGGAGCCGTCCGCCAGGGCTTGTCGCGGCTCGGCAGGACGCTGCGCGGCCTGCCCTCAGAGCGCAGCTATTTCAGTTTCCTGATCTCCAGTATGTTCTACCGCGATGCACTCAACGCACTTTATGCCTTCGGCGGCATTTACGCAGCGGGTGTGCTCGGCTGGTCGATCATCCAGATCGGCATTTTCGGCATTCTGGCCAATATCACCGGCGCTATCGGCGCCTGGCTCGGCGGCCGCGCCGACCAGCGCTTCGGCCCGAAGGCGGTCGTTGCGGCAACCACAACGCTGCTCGCGTTCTGCTGCATCCTGGTGATTTCGACCACCAAGTCGGAGGTGCTGTTCGTCTCGATTGCGGCACCCGGCGAAACATCAAGCCTGCCCGATATCGTCTTCTATGTCGCCGGCGCGCTCATTGGCGCCGCAGGCGGTTCGCTTCAGGCTGCCTCGCGGACGCTGCTGGTCGATCAGGTGGACCGTGACCGGGTGACGGAAGCTTTCGGGCTATACGCCTTGTCCGGCAAGGCAACCACCTTCATCGGTCCGTTCTCGATCGCGATCGTAACCGCCTACTTTGCCTCGGAAGCTTTTGGTCTGACGGCTCAGGATGCACAGCGCCTCGGTGTCACGCCGGTGGTCGCACTGTTCCTGATCGGCCTGATCCTGCTGCCCTGGGTCAAAAGCCGGCACCATAACGTGCAGGCGGCGTAACCGCCGGTCTCAATGCCGGAAATGCCTCACACCGGTAAACACCATTGCCAGCCCGGCCTCGTCGGCGGCGGCGATCACCTCGTCGTCGCGCATCGAACCGCCCGGCTGGATGACCGCGGTCGCACCTGCTTCGGCTGCCGCAAGCAACCCGTCCGCAAAAGGAAAGAAGGCGTCTGACGCAACCACGGAGCCGACCGCAAGCGACCCGTTCATGCCTGCCGCCTCGGCTGCATCCTGTGCCTTGCGGGCAGCGATGCGAGAAGAATCCACCCGGCTCATCTGACCAGCCCCGATGCCTACCGTCGCGCCGTTTTTTGCGTAGACGATCGCGTTCGACTTCACATGTTTGGCCACCCGGAATGCGAAGCGTAGATCGGCCATTTCGATCTCGTTCGGCGCGCGCCTGGTCACCACCTTCAGATCGAGGTCGTCGACCACCGCATCGTCGCGACTCTGCACCAGCAGCCCGCCGGCAACGCTCTTTACCGTGGTGCCTTGGGCGCGCGGGTCGGGCAGCGATCCTGCCAGAAGCAGCCGCAGATTGCCCTTGGCGCCGATGATCGCCAGAGCTTCTTCACTGGCATCGGGCGCAATGATGACCTCGGTGAATACCTTGACGATCTCGGCCGCGGTTTCTGCGTCGAGAGTCCGGTTGAGTGCGACAATACCGCCGAAGGCCGATGTCCGGTCGCACAGAAGCGCCTTGCGATACGCGTCCACAAGGGTCGCGCCCTCTGCCACACCGCATGGATTGGCGTGTTTGATGATCGCCACCGCCGGGCCACGGCCCGGGTCGAACTCGGCCACAAGCTCATAAGCGGCGTCGGTGTCGTTGATGTTGTTGTAGGAAAGCTGCTTGCCCTGCACCTGCCGCGCGGTGGCGACGCCTGCGCGGGTCGGCCCGCCGGCATAGAAACCGGCCTTCTGGTGCGGGTTCTCGCCGTAACGCATGGACGTTGCAAGCTTGCCCCCGAAGCCGCGATATGTGGGCTCCGCGATTTCGAGAGTGGATGCGAACCAGCCAGAAATCGCCGCGTCATATGCCGCGACACGGGCGAAGGTCTTTGCCGCCATTTCCTGCCGGAAGCGGTAGCCTAGGGCCCCGTCATTGGCGTCGAGTTCGGCCAGCAGCGCATCATAATCGGAGGGGTCGGTGACCGCCGCCACATAGGCGTGGTTCTTCGCTGCGGCGCGCAGCATTGCCGGGCCGCCGATGTCGATGTTTTCCACCGTCTCGGCGTAAGAACCGCCGGCGTCACGCACCGCCTCGAACGGATAGAGGTTGATCACCGCTAGTTCGATCGGGCCGATACCGTGTTCGGCAAGTGCCGCCGCATGTTCGGCATCATCGCGAATGGCAAGGAGCCCGCCATGTACGGAAGGATGCAGCGTCTTCACGCGGCCATCCATGATTTCAGGAAAACCGGTCAGCTCCGAGACATCGCGGACAGGAATGCCTGAAGCCGCAATCGCTTTAGCCGTTCCTCCGGTCGAAACCAGCTCGACGCCGCGCTTCGCCAGCGCCGTAGCGAGCTCGGTCAGCCCCGACTTGTCCGATACCGAGAGCAGGGCGCGCGCCAGCGGCACACGGTCGGGAGGCGTGATGTTCTTGGCGGCAACGGCCATATCGCAAATTCTCCGGGGAAGCAGACGCGGGCGAGTTAGCATAGCGTTGTGCGAATGCAAGCCGTTGCAGCGTCGCGGGTCAGCCGATCAGTTCGGTGCGGGTGAAGCGCCAGTTGATTTCACCGATCTGCGAGGCCTTGAAGGAAAGTACGATCTGCCGGCTTTTCTGCGGCCCGCCTGCACCGGCGAAGAAGATCGATTCCTCGACCTGCGGGTCCACCGCATCGCAGGTGAATATCCACACATCCGAGGGCGCACCCTTCAGTACGAGGCGCTCGGAGGGATCGAGGAAAAGGCCGATACCGGGGTGGATATGAAACCGTACGGCGACTAGGTCGCGGCCGTCATCCAGCGCCGGCTTGCCGCCTGACCGGTAAAACCGGTCCGTGCCTTCCAGGATATTGCCATTGCCCGACAAAGCCATTTCGCGCTCATGCACGATGCCGAAACGCGGCACGTATCCATCGTGACTGGCAATGAAACCTTCTATCCCGCTGGCATCGGTACGTTTCACCGGCACGCGCTGCGGGCCGCCGGTGAGCGGCGTTCCGACAAGTTCGGCCAGCCGCCCGGAGGTGGTGAAGCGCGACGACGACGTATCGTTGAGCGTCGCTGTGGAGTGCGCGGCGGTTGCACGCGCCAGCATACGAAACTCCTCCGCACCATAATTGTCGACACCGCAATTGACGATGAAACGGTGCCGGCCGGATGACATTTCGAAGGAAAGGCAACCGGCATGCGCCTGATGCGAGATGTCGGACTGCGGTGCAGTTCCCGTGTCGGCCAGAACAACCGTGCCGCCCATGGCGAGCCGCTGGTAGCCCGAATGGGTTGCGTTGAGCAGCGGGGCGCCGCCGGTATCATCGTGATGAAGCAGCGCCGACACACGATCCTGCACGGTCGGCCCCATACCGTTGAACAGCGCCAGAGTACCGTCCTGATGGCGGAAGAAGCGCAGTGCCGGCAGCATGCGCTCCACCGCGGCGATCAGCGCGACAGGCGGTGCTTCTGCCTGATTGGCGTAAGTCTGGCGCAGCGGCAGCAGGTCCGACAGCAGCTCCAGAACCGCCATCGGATTGCGCGATACGTGGCCGCCATCCGGGAGGATTTGGCGTTCAAGTTCTGCGGAGAGATGGTTGGTTGCATTGCGCACGGCCGAATTCGAAACCGGAAGCGACAGCGCCGCGAAGGCAAGGGCTGCGCGGGCGCGCAATCGCTCTTCGCCATCGGGCATGTCCGGCGCCATGGCGCGCAGATACCGTATCTGCACGGCCAGCGAGCGCAGATAGGAGCGGTAGAAGGTAAGATCCGCGCCCTGCAGGACCACGGTCGAATGCTGCAGCCATGCGATCACGCGTCTCGCAACGATTGCCGGGTCCCAGGCGATACCCGAAATGTGGCGGCCATGCACACTCAGCCAATCGGTGACGAGCGCCCGCGCGTTGGCCGACGCCAGTTCGGTTCCGGCCTGGCGCATGTGACGCAGCCAGCGGAAGCCGTGCAGCGAATTCAGCCACGCCAGATCGGCCACTTCGAGCTGGAACGGCGAATCGCCGCCCATGTCCACCAGATGACCTGCCAGCGGAAACCGCCCGTGGTAGATTTCGTTGGCGATCTGGCTGTCGGCCAGCCTGAGATCGGGAGGCGCAATCAGCACGCGTTCGGGCGTGCTCCCCATGAAGCGCCACCGCCCAGTGGGGCCGCTGCGAATGCGCCGCCGAGCACGCCGCCACAGGGCGCGCGCTGCAAGCAACCAGATCGGTGGGCCTGAACCCCTGCCGAGTGCCAATGACCGTGACCTCCTGACCACTTGGTCCCACAGCACGACTCACACTGATTTTAGAAGTCGGGTGAATCCGTCACCAGCGTGAGAATACGCCATACTGTAACGGACGCCACGGCCTCGCCGCCAACGCAGGAGCCGTGCAATAGGTCTTCTGATTCAACGGTTTGTACAAAGCGCCCATCGCTGCTTATGAATGAACTGACAAGGTTAACCATGCCTTACCAGCCGCACAGCGAAAAAGCCGTCGCAGCCCGAAAGCGCCTCGGACTCGACCCGCAGCGCCTCGGGCGTCGTCCTGAGCCAGCCGCGCCCGCTGAGGAACGGAGCGGTTTCTGGAACATCTGCGCGTTCGACCGGGTCGATCGCGAATCCGGGATTGTCGGCAAGAAATCCGTCAATCAGTTCCTCACCTTCCAGCGGATCCAGCGAACAGTTTGCAAAGACAATGGCGCCGCCGGGTTTGATCAATTTCACGGCATGGTCAAGCATCCGCCGTTGCAGGCCGGCGAGTTTCTCGATGTCGGCCGGCGATTTGGTCCACGGCACGTCCGGGTGCCGCCGCACGGTACCGGTAGAGGAGCAGGGAGCATCGAGCAATACCGCGTCGAACGGTTTGGCCGGCGAATAGGTTAGGGCGTTCGCCTCGACGATCTGGGCATCAAGCCTCAGCCGCGCGAAATTGGCCGCAAGCCGTTTCAGCCGGCTGGCCGAAAGGTCGACAGCGGTCACATCGGCTCCTGCCAAGGCCAGCTGCGCGGTCTTGCCACCCGGTGCAGCACAAAGATCCAGCACGCGCTTGCCGTTGACATCGCCGAGCATTCTCGCCGGCAGCGAGGCCGCCACGTCCTGCACCCACCACTCGCCCTCGACATAACCCGGCAATTCGGTAACCGGAGCCGGCAGCCGCCCGACCCGGACCGTGCCATTCTCGAGCACGATTCCGCCGAGTTTTTCGGCCCAGCCCCGCGGATCTGACTTCACGGTGAAATCCATCGGCGGCTCGAGCCGGTGGATAGCGAGTATGGCCGCCGCGCGCTCCGCGCCATAGGCCTTTGCAAGCCGCTCCACGAACCAGCCGGGCGCGTCGGTCGACTGTGCAAGGGCAGCCGGCAACGCGCGTTCCTTGCGGCGGCCGAGTTCGCGTAGCACGGCGTTGACCAGCGAAGCGAACCGCCGGCTGCGCGGGTCCGAATTCGCGTGCGAGACCGCGAGATCGACAGCAGCGCTGTCGGGTACGTCGAGAAAAAGCATCTGCGCCGCCGCCACGTGCAGGATGTGGTCGAGCGTGCGTGCATTGGCCGGCAGCGGCCGCTGCAGCCGTTTTTCAATCAGCGCGGTGATGGTGCCGCGATAACGCAGCGCGGTGACGAGAATTGCCCGAACAAGCGCCCGGTCACGAGGCTCGAGCGCCAGAAACTGCGGGTGCCCATGCTGCTGGTCGGTCAGCGCGTCAAGCGCGGTCGCTTTGTCGATGACGGCTGCAAGCAGCCGAGCAGCCGCCATGCGCGAGGCGAGCCCGGGCCGATCTGCCCGAATCGAGGCGTTCTCCTGGCTGGCCGGCAGCCTGTGCGGTCTGCCCGATTGTATCCGGTTGTCCTTATGTGCCGCCAACAGTCCGCCTTGCCCGCCTCATCGCCAAAACCCGGTTTCGGCGCTTAAGGCCCGATGCCTGATTTGTCGAGCGCTACCGGGTTGCTCAATCCCGGCGTCCGGCCCTTGGCCCCGTCGGGCTGCGGCCCCATGGGCTTCGCACCGGCTTTGCCTGCTTTTTCGGTGCGTGAGGTTCCGAAGGCGCTGTCCAGGGTCCGCTGCCGTTCCGGGTTTCGGGTGGCGTCGGCTTTTCGGGGCGCGCCGGCTGTGCCTGCGGGGCAAACTCTGCCTCCATGGCCTGCAGCGCTGCGATGCGGTTTTCCGTCGCCGGGTGCGTGGAGAACAGGTTGTCCATGCGCTCGCCCGATAGAGGATTGATGATGAACATGTGCGCCGTGGCCGGGTGGCGCTCGGCGTCCTGATTGTGAATGCCCTTCGCGTAGCCGGCGATCTTCTGCAGCGCGGAAGCGAGCCAGAGCGGTTCCCCGCAAATCTCGGCGCCCCGGCGGTCTGCGGAATATTCGCGCGTACGGCTCACTGCCATCTGCACCATCATAGCAGCTAGCGGCGCAACGATGATCGCCACGAGCACACCGATAAAGCCAAGCGGATTGTTGTTGTCGCGGTTGCCGCCGAAGAAGAATGCGAAATTGCCAAGCATGGAGATGGCGCCCGCTAGCGTTGCGGTAATCGTCATGGTCAGCGTATCGCGATTCTGCACATGGGCGAGCTCGTGCGCCATCACGCCAGCCACTTCCTCGTGCGTGAGCCGGTTGAGCAGACCCGTCGTCGCGGCAACCGCCGCATTTTGCGGGTTGCGACCGGTGGCGAAGGCATTGGGCTGGTCGTTGTCAATCAGATAGACGCGCGGCATGGGCAAACCGGCCCGATCCGCCAGTTGGCGCACAATGCCGTAATATTCGGGCGCATTACGCTCGTCGACTTCGACCGCACGGTGCATGCGCAGCACCATCTTGTCGGAGTTCCAGTAGCTGAACACGTTCATGCCTGCGGCGATCACGAAAGCTATTCCCATGCCGCCCGAACCGCCAACGACATACCCGACGCCCATGAAGAGCGCCGTCATGAAGGCAAGCAGCATTGCCGTACGGATCATGTTCATGCTTCAACTCCGGGTGTGCCTTGGCTATATGCGGCGCGATTTCGTCAGATATAGGATGGGGCGACGCGATTTCCCATTCAATAACGGCGAAGCCATTCGGCAGGAGATTGCAGATGTCTGACAGGGACCCTGAAACCGCGGCGCCGGGCACCGGCGGTGACAAACGCGATCTGCCGCCGGCCGCCAGGCGCGCCCTTGCCGAGGCCGAAGCCCGCCGCACCGCCCGCAAGCAGGCACAGAAGCGCGAAACCGAGGTCGGCGGCCCGAAGGGGCCGGAACCCGTGCGTTACGGCGACTGGGAACGCAAGGGCCGCGCGATCGACTTCTGAGCCGGCGCCCTCTTATCTGTAGCCGGTTGCATCCGCGGGCTTCCCGGCCTCCGTCACTTCGGCGATGTACCGCCAGGCATCGGGCCGCGACCCGTCAAGATCAGTGAATCCGTAGACCTTGGCCAGATCCCCGCTGGAAAGCGATTGGCCGTTCCAGCGCGCGCGTTCGGGATCGGCAGCGAGCGCGGCGACGGCGCGGCCGACGAAGCGCGGCGTTTCCGAGATTACAAAATGCGGCACTTCCTCGGTAGCGTCCCGCCAGTTTTCTTCGGCCACGCCGTAGTGCTCCAGCATCATCTCCGAGCGCAGCCAGCCAGGCGTGAGCGACACAGCAGTTGCGCCGTACTTTTCGAGGTCCTTGGCATGCGCCCATGCCATGCGCGTTACGGCGGTCTTCACCAGATCGTAGAAGGGCGACAGCCGGTAATGGTCTGCGTTGTAGTCGGCGGTGCCGTCGGTCACCTCGACCATGAGGCCGCCCGCGTTCTCGATCATCAAAGGCAGAGCAAAGTGCGCGGTGATCAGATGTGTGTCGATACCGAGCCTGAGCAACCGCAGCCCGTTTTCCAGCCCGTGCTCCCACACGCTCTTGTTCCAC
This sequence comes from Rhizobiaceae bacterium, assembly GCA_017644005.1. GTDB lineage: Bacteria > Pseudomonadota > Alphaproteobacteria > Rhizobiales > Rhizobiaceae > RCIO01. The sequence continues at coordinate 51,558 of JAEPMJ010000005.1, read as the reverse complement.
TCAAACAGCTTTTCCCCGCCCCAGATGTCGTTGACGAGAATATCGAGCCTGCCCTGTTCGGCGCGGATGCGGTCTACCAGCGCCCGAACCTGGTCTGAAACCAGATGATCCGTCGGCACTGCAATGCCCGTTCCACCGGCGTGCGAGACCAGGTCGGCGGTATCCTCGATGGTCTCCGGCCGCTCATATTCCGACTGTCGCTGACGGGTGCTGCGCCCGGTGACGTAGACCGTCGCACCCGCCGCGCCGAGTTCTACCGCGATGCCGCGCCCGGCACCGCGGGTGGCGCCTGCGACGAGTGCGATTTTTCCTGCGAGCGTCATCATGATCTCCTGTGGACGAAACGGGTTCGACTGGATTGGCAGTCGATTCTAGTTTATAAACGATTATTCGGTTATAAATGGAAGTCAAGATGCCGCGTACCAAAACCCTGCCCGACGACAAGGTGCTGGAACTGGCGCTGGCGATCATCCATGAGCGCGGGCCGGAGGCGCTTACATTCGACAGCCTCTCGCGCGCATGCGGCCTGTCGGGCGCAACGCTGGTCCAGCGCTTCGGCAACAAGGCTGATCTCAAACAGGCCGCGCTCCTGCGCGCATGGGACGGTCTCGACGCGAGAACCACGGAACTCGACGCGACGATGCCCGCTACGCCGGCCGGCGCCATCGAACTACTGGTCGCACTTTCCGGCAGCTATGGTGGGATCGAGTCCTATGCGGAGGGTCTGCTGGTTCTGCGGGAGGACCTGCGTGATCCCGCTCTACGCGCACGCGGAGCGGCCTGGAAGGCAACGCTATCACAGGCGCTCAGCCGTCGCCTTGCATCCCTCCCCGGCGCACCGGAAGGAGCGGGGTTGATGATGGCGACGCAATGGCAGGGAGCGCTGTTGTGGTGGGGATTCGACCCCGCCGGCAAGGTTGAAGACCACGTTTGCACCACGCTCACCGGCTTCCTCGCTGCGCTGGTACCGGACCCCGGCTAGATCGGGCCTGCACTTCTGACTTGCTCTGATGCGCATACAGGAATAAATTCCTTCATGCGCCGAATTTGCGTTCCCCTCTGCCTCCTGGCCGCGACGACCGTCCATGCCGCTGAAACCATCCGCGGCCCGGTTGAGGCGCGGGTGCTGCGGGTGATCGATGGCGACAGCTTTGTCGCGGAGGCGCATGTGTGGCCGGGTCACGTCATCACCGTCAACGTGCGCATTCGCGGCATAGACGCTCCGGAATTGAGAAGCCGCTGTGCCAGTGAACGCATTGCTGCGGCACGTTCAAGAACCGCGCTTGAGGCGATGATTGGTACGGGCCCGGTCGGCATGACCAATATCGGCGGCGGCAAGTTCTATGGGCGCGTACTGGCCGACGTGACGGCGTCCGACGGACGCCCGGTTGCCGAAGCCATGGCCGCGAATGCATTTGCGAAGCCGTATTCGGGCGGCAGACGCGCAGCTTTCTGCGATTGAGCTGACGTGTGCCGTAGCGGCACGGGCGCGGATCGCGGATGAAGCCAATGTCCGTCGCGCGGCGCCGACCTTAACGTTTCGCTAACCATGCGTCCGCTTCCGAAGCCTCTGAATTCCAGGACTGAGGGCGGTTTTTTGCCCGGACGTAAAGTCGCTTCCGTCTGTCTGGCAGCCATCCTGCATCGCCGTTTTCGAACAACGCAAGAACGTTTCGTTTGGAGACAGATGCCATGAACCCGTTGCGCAGCGCCGCAAAATCGTTCCTAGCCTCCCGCAGCGGCAATTTCGCGGTGCTGGCGGCTGCGGTCTCGGCGGCACTCGTCCTGGCCGGCGGGCTCGCGCTGAATATCGGCCAGATGAGCATGACCCGCTCCAATCTTCTCAACGCTCTCGATGCGGCGGTTACCTCGACCGCGCGCGACATTACCACCGGGCGGCTTGCCGCGAAGGATGCACGCGCAACCGTGGAGGCCTTTCTACTGTCCAATGGCGGCACCGGATTCGCCTCCGAAGATCGGATCAGGCTCGTTGACCTGGTTACGAATCCGAAGACCCGAACTTTGCGCGCCAATGCAAGCGTGACGATCGACCTTGCCTTCCCGGTATTCGCCGGTGGGTCCAAACGTACGATCAATGTCGAATCGGCGGCCGTCTATTCCGATCGGAAAATCGAAGTCGCCATGATGCTGGACGTTACCGGATCCATGGCGGGTCGGAAGCTGCGTGACTTGAAGGAGGCGGCGCGCAATGCGATCGAAACGCTGCTTGCGTCGAACAGCAAAACCAATCCGCGCGTCCGGGTTGCGCTCGTGCCCTATGCAACGGCGGTCAATACCGGCCCCCTTGCCAATACCGTGTTCGTGGAACCGAGCTTTACGGTTGGCGAGCCGCCCCGCCTCGATGCCCCGAAGCTCATTGGCAGCCGCCGCTTCGACGACTGCGCGACCGAACGGAAGGGGCTGCTCCAGTTTACCGACGCCTCGCCATATGACGCGATGGTCAACCGCGACATCCGGCTGAATTACTGCCCGTCCAATGCACTGACACCGCTAACCGCAAACGAGAACGCCCTTCGGGCCTCGATTAAGAACTTCCGCGCTGCGGGTTACACCGCCGGCCATATCGGCATCCAGTGGAGCTGGTACGTGCTTTCGCCAAACTGGGCTTCCGTCATGCCGGCGGCAGCCAGGCCGATCGGCTATGATTCAAAGAAGGTCGGCAAATATGCGATCCTGATGACTGATGGAGAATTCAACACCGCCTATGCCGGTGTCGGGCGCCGCGGCACAACCGATGGCAGCCAGGTGCGCCGCTCCGGCAATTATGCCAAGCGTCTCTGTAAGGAAATGAAAGCCGCGGGGATCGAGATCTTCACAATCGGCTTCATGCTCAACGAGCGCAACGCAAAGGATGTCATGCGCGATTGCGCCTCCGACGACAAAGGTAGGGTGAGACATTATTTCGACACCAGCAACGGCGCCGAACTCAACGCAGCCTTCCAGGAAATCGCCGCCAACATCGAGCGCCTCGCGCTGACCCGCTAGTTAGGGCATCAGAAAAGCAAAGGGCCGGCTTTTCGCCGGCCCTCCGTGCTTTCCGTCCGTGGCGCGGCCCGTGGCGGCAGCCTGGGCTGCCGGCCGCGCTTCACGCGCCTGTCAGGAAGACTGCTTCCTGAAAGGACGATCCGCCGGGGCCACGCTACGGTTGAAACCACTCGACATCGGATCACCTCCTTTCAGTTCGTTGAACACGATGCGATGATGCCGGCAAAATCCGGCTGCGGCAAGCCCCTCTGGAGTTACGCTCAGCGCGTGGCGATCGCCCCTGCCGCGCCTGCCATCGCGGTCGCGCTCACCCGGTTGGCTATGCGCGTGGCGCGCGGGCTCCTGAGCAGCCGCCGGGCTTGTGCGGCTGCGAACGCCCAACCCAGATCGACCGCGATCAGCACCACGGCCATAGTTGCAGTCAATTCGGCCCAGCCCAACACCGTCACCGCGCCAAGGTCAACAATCGTAGGCAGAAGCGCCAGATAGAACACCATGATCTTGGGGTTGCCGAGCGTTACCGCCATGCCGGCGAGAAACAGCTTGATGGGCGAATCCGATTTCGGCAATGCGGCACCCTCTTCCGCAACCGGCGCCGTCCACATTTTCCAGGCGAGCCACAGCAGATAGGCCACACCTGCCCATTTGATGACGACAAAGGCGAGGTGGAAGCTCTGCGCCACAACCGCCAGGCCGAAGATTGCCAGCGACAGCCAGATCGCCTCGCCGACCCACATCGCCGCCAGGAACGGCAGGACGTCCCTGACGCCGCGCGTGAGCACGCGGGCGACAAGCGCCGCGATGCTCGGGCCCGGCGACCCCGCGGACACGACCAGCGCGCCTGCGAAAATCAGCAGCGATGTTAGGTCCAAGGCTTAGCCCTTCTTGTTTTGCCGGTTGGCGATCAGATCGTCCACGACAGCCGGATCCGCAAGTGTCGAGGTATCTCCCAGCGCACCGAAATCATCCTCGGCAATCTTGCGTAGGATGCGGCGCATGATCTTGCCAGAGCGGGTTTTCGGCAGGCCTGGCGCGAACTGGATCTTGTCGGGCGAGGCGATCGGACCGATCTCCTTGCGCACGTGAGCCACAAGCTCCTTGCGCAGCTCGTCCGAAGCCTTCTCGCCCGCCATCAGTGTCACATAGGCGTAGATGCCCTGGCCCTTGATGTCGTGCGGATAGCCGACAACCGCCGATTCCGACACCTTGTCATGCGCCACCAGCGCCGACTCCACCTCGGCTGTGCCCATGCGGTGGCCTGATACGTTGATGACGTCGTCCACCCGGCCGGTGATCCAGTAATATCCGTCCTTGTCGCGGCGGCAGCCATCGCCGGTGAAATATTTGCCCTTATAGGTGGAGAAATAGGTCTGCACGAAGCGCTCGTGGTCGCCATAGACGGTGCGCATCTGACCCGGCCAGGAATCGGTGATGCACAGATTGCCGTCGGCTGCACCCTCCAGCACCTTGCCGTCATTGTCGACAAGTTGCGGTTGGACGCCGAAGAAGGGCCGTGTCGCCGAGCCGGCCTTGAGATCGGTCGCCCCGGGCAACGGCGTAATCAGAATGCCGCCCGTCTCCGTCTGCCACCAGGTGTCAACAATCGGCGATTTCTTGTCGCCGACGACATTGTAGTACCACTCCCAGGCTTCCGGGTTGATCGGTTCGCCCACCGAACCCAGCACACGCAGGCTTTTGCGCGAGGTCTTCGTCACATGATCGTCGCCCGCACCCATCAGCGCGCGGATTGCCGTCGGTGCGGTGTAGAAGATATTGACCTGGTGTTTGTCGACAACCTCCCAGAAACGTCCCGCCGTCGGATAGTTGGGCACGCCTTCGAACATCAGCGTAATGGCGCCATTGGCGAGCGGGCCGTAGACGATGTAGCTGTGGCCCGTAACCCAGCCGACATCGGCCGTGCACCAGTAGATGTCTCCGTCGTGATAATCGAAAACATATTGATGTGTCATGGAGGCATAGACGAGATAGCCGCCGGTCGTGTGCATCACGCCCTTCGGCTTGCCGGTGGATCCTGACGTGTAGAGGATGAACAGCGGGTCTTCCGCCTTCATCTTCTCCGGCTTGCAGTCCGGTTTCACCGACTGCGTTTCGTCGCGGTACCACAGGTCTCGGCCTTCGACCCAATCGATCTTGCCGCCAGTGCGGCGCACAACCAATACGTTCTTGACCTTCACCTTGCTCTTGGCGGCGATCTCCACCGCCTTGTCGGTGTTGGCCTTGAGCGGAATGGTGCGGCCGCCGCGCAGGCCCTCATCCGCGGTGATCACGAAATTGGAATCGCAATCGACGATGCGGCCTGCCAGCGCGTCAGGCGAGAATCCGCCGAACACGACCGAATGGATCGCGCCGATGCGGGTGCAGGCCAGCATCGCATAGGCAGCTTCGGGGATCATCGGCATATAGATGGTGACACGGTCGCCCTTCTTGACGCCGTGTTTTTTCATCACATTGGCGAGACGGCACACCTCCTCGTACAGCTCGCGGTAGGTGATCTTCTTGTCGTCGTAGGGATTGTCGCCTTCCCATATGATCGCCGTCTGGTCGCCGCGCTTTTTCAGGTGCCGGTCGATGCAATTATAGGAGACGTTGGTCTGCCCGTCCTCGAACCATTTGATCGCGACCTTGCCCTTGAAGGAGGTATTCTTCACCTTGGAATAGGGCTTGAACCAGTCGATACGCTTGCCATGTTTGGCCCAGAACTTCTCAGGGTTCTTCACGCTGTCCTTGTACCACTTCAGATAGGTCTCGTTGTCGATGAGTGCGTGCTTCTTCCACGCCGACTTGACCTTGTGAACGCGTACCTCGGACATGTTCCCTCCCTCGCGATGGCTTGCGCCGCTGCATACGGCCTGTATCGGGGTTCTATTACCATTTGACCCGCGGCTACAACATTAGACGAAGGTTTCTGCCCGCGCACTCACCCCAACCGGAGCGCTCGCGTGCTAGCAATCGCCAGGCACGGCTGCCAACCTATTGAAGATCAACAGTTTTTGAACGCGCCGAAGCAAAAATTCATAGACGGTTAACCACATCGGAGGCACATTTTGTCACGCGGGAAGCAACGCAGCGAAGGAGTTGTCGTATGGCCGGTTCAACGCGTGACAATCGGGAAACCGAGCTGATGCTGAAGGGCTATGGCCTGACCACAGCCGAAATTCTCTACCGCATGCCTGATCACCGGCACCTGCTGCAGAGCTTCGTCTGGCAGCACTACGACATTGCGCCGAAGTTTCCCGAACTCTGGCGTTTTCTCGACTTCTGGCAGGAAAAACTGGACGGCCCGCTGTTTTCGGTCGCCTACACGCACCGCCGCCTGATCGCGCCGAATGAATGGCGCAAGATCGACGGCGAGATCGCGCTGCATTGAGGGGCTAGTCCGAGCCTACTCCTGCCTAGCCCTGCCCGCGCGCCATGAAGGCCAGGCGCTCGAACAGATGCACGTCCTGTTCGTTCTTCAGCAGTGCGCCGTGCAGTTTGGGCAACGCATTTTTGGGATCGCCGCGCAGATCGGCCGGATCGACATCGTCGGAGACGAGAAGCCTGATCCAGTCCAGCGCCTCCGAGGTCGAGGGCTTCTTCTTGAGCCCCGGTACTTCGCGGATTTCGTAGAACTGTGTCAGTGCGGCCGAAACCAGTTTCTGCTTGATGCCCGGATAATGCACGTCGACGATCCGCGTCAGCGTATTGATGTCAGGGAAACGGATATAGTGGAAGAAGCAGCGGCGCAGAAACGCGTCGGGCAACTCCTTCTCGTTGTTTGAGGTAATGATGACGATGGGCCGCTGTTTCGCCTTCACCGTTTCGCCGGTCTCATAGACAAAGAACTCCATCCGATCGAGTTCCTGCAGTAGATCGTTCGGAAACTCGATATCGGCCTTGTCGATCTCGTCGATCAGAAGAACGACCTTCTTGTCCGCCTCGAAGGCCTCCCACAGCTTTCCGCGCTTGATATAGTTCTTGATGTCGTTGAAGCGCTCGTCGCCGAGCTGGCTGTCGCGCAGCCGCGAAACCGCATCATATTCGTAAAGACCCTGCTGGGCGCGCGTGGTGGATTTCACGTGCCATTCGATCAGCTCCAGCCCGAGAGCCGCCGCCACCTGACGCGCCAGCTCGGTCTTGCCTGTGCCGGGTTCGCCCTTGACCAGCAGCGGCCGTTCCAACGCGATTGCCGCGTTCACCGCGACCATGAGATCCTTGTCGGCGACATAGGCCGCCGTACCTTCAAAGCGCATATGAGAGTTCCCGAATGTCAATCGGCGCGGACCGTAAAGTCGGGGCAGGCATGGCGCAAGCCTCGACCGTCGCAATGCCTCTTGGCGGATCCATGCCGGAACACATATATTGGCGGTGGCGTTCTGCGCTTCTCGACAGGAGTAACTTTCCCCGGGGCCTTATTGATCCTTAGGGAGCTGTCCCTGACCTGGCTCGTGGGCTGGGTCACACGGCGCCCACCTACTTTGTAGGCTCCCGGGATCAACCTCTCCGCCGGTCGTCGTGGTTCGCCGCTTTCAGTCAGCTGCCAAGCGCCCGCCGCATCCGCGCGGCGGGTCCGAACTTGGTCACGGCGGCGGCTTCTACAGCAAAGCCGCAGCGCTCATAAAACGGCCGCGCGGCGGGTCCGGCAATTACCGTAATCGTTTGGGCGCCAAGGCTGCGCGCTGCTGCCGAACCGTGTTCCACAAGTTGCCGCCCCACACCCTCTCCCCACAGTTCCGGTTCAACAAAAAGCCCGTCCAACTCCGCCGTGCGCGGATCATCCATTGCCACAGCGCAAAAGCCGGCAATGACGCCATCGAGTTCCGCGACGAAGACAGTCCCTCCTGCGAACAATTCGGCAGGCACCGACATCTCCTCGGGACTGGCCTGAAGCTGCTCACGATAGCTGTCTGACACCAGCGACGCACGGCGCATGATGTCTTCCAGCAGCGCGCGCTCCTCCAACCGCGCAGTTCGCACCGTCACGCCTGTAAACCGCGGGATCTTCATTGGTGTTCGTGTTTCATATTTGCCTTGCGCGTCGATTCGGGAATGGAGTCGGCCGCAGCGTGTGGTTATGAATAGGATGCCCCAGACGCCCCGGCAACGCGCCCCCGGGGAACCGGCGCGGCAATACGGAGAGCTCCTTGCAGGTTAAGGACGAAAAGCACCGCCTGCGTTCCGAAGCACTCGCCCGGCGCGACGCGCTCGACCCGCAATGGCGCGTCGAGGCGTCGCTTGCCATCGCTGAATCGCTTGGTGTTATCGATTTCGAACCCGGAACCGTCGTTTCCGGCTTCCTGCCGATCCGTTCCGAGGTCGATCTGCGCCCGGGTATGGCCGCGTTGCGCGACAGGGGCGCGGCATTATGCCTGCCAGCCATTCTGGACACGACCACAATTGCCTTCCGCGAGCTGGTGCGCGGCGCCGAGATGGTACCGATGGGGTTTGGAACTTTCGGCCCGGGGCCGGAGGCCAAGGTGCTTCAGCCCGACCTGATGCTGGTGCCGCTGGCTGCCTTCGACGATCGCGGCCACCGCATCGGTTATGGCGCCGGCTATTACGACCGCGCGATTGCGCGGCTGAGGGAGGCCGGCAAAACACCGCGCCTCATCGCAGTCGCCTTCGAATGCCAGCGCGTCGACCTGGTGCCCGACGAGCCGCATGACGTACCGCTTGCTGAAATCGTCACCGAGGCCGGGCTAAAAACTTTTCCACGCTAGCCGGTCATCTTCGCTTGCCTCGGGCAAAAACCACGCTAGACACGACTCCATGCGCTTACTCTTTCTCGGTGACATGGTGGGCCGGTCCGGACGCACCGCCGTCTGGGACAAGCTCCCGGGCCTTATCTCCGACTTCAAACTGGATTTCGTCATCGTCAATGGCGAGAACGCTGCCGGCGGCTTCGGTATCACCGAGGAGATACTGCAGCAGACGCTGAATGCCGGCGCCGACGTTGTGACCACCGGCAATCATGTCTGGGATCAGAAAGAGGCGCTCATATTCGCGCCGCACCAGGAGCGCTTTTTGCGCCCAGCCAATTTTCCCCAAGGCACGCCGGGACACGGCTCAGGGCTGTTTACGGCCAAGAACGGCGCCAGCATACTGGTCGCCAACATTATGGGTCGCGTCTTCATGCATCCTGAGCTCGATGACCCCTTCCACGCCGCCGAGCAGATACTGGCCGCTGCGCCGCTGGGACATCAGGCCGATGCGGCAGTGATCGACTTCCACGCCGAGGCAACGTCGGAGAAAATGTGCTTTGCGCATTTTGTCGACGGGCGGGTGTCGATGGTCGTCGGCACGCATACGCATCAGCCGACCGGCGACCACCAGATCCTGAACGGCGGCACCGCCTATATGACCGACGCAGGCATGTGCGGCGACTATGATTCCTCACTCGGCTTCGACAAGGATGAACCTCTGAACCGCTTTCTCTCAAAGGTGCCGAAAGGCCGGTTCGAGGCAGCGGGTGGACCCGCGACCGTGTGCGGCGTCGGTGTCGAGATATCGGACCGCACGGGGCTGGCGGAGAAAGTAGCTCCCCTGCGTCTTGGCCCGCGGCTCGAACAAACCGTCCCGGCCTTCTGGGCTTAGGCGCCGGCGCCGGAAGTTCGGGCACGCACCGTTCTAGACACGAACTCCGATCGGCACCGGACCCCATTTGTTGTCATGCTTCTGAGAGCCGATCAGCGTCATCACCAGGATGATCAGCGAACCGAACATCGGCACGAAGGCAAGCAGCCAGAACCAGCCGGACAGGCCGATATCGTGCAGCCGCCGGAACAGCACCGCCATCGACGGCAACAGCAAATAGAGCCACAAAACGCTGACGGCGAGTGCCGATATCGTGGGTTCTTCCGCTTCGTCGAAACCCAGTGCCGAGCCGATGACGAAACCGATACCACCAACAAGCGCAAAGCAGATCAGCGCAACGACTACGAAACTCCAATATTCACGCCGCCGCGCCCGCCCGCTGAAGCGAACATAGCCCCTGGTCACGCAATAGCGGAAATAGCCGAGTAGCCCGGGATTCGCGGGTGGCCCGTGAGGATCGGCAGCACCGGATGCCGGCGGATTGCCGTCGGCCGGGTCCGCCTGCCGGGCTGCGGAGCGCGCCACCTGTGGCGTGATCGCGCGCGCCCGGTCGCCTTCGGCTGCAAAGCTGACTTTCGCACCCTTTGAAACGGGCTGTTCGTCGGTGAGATCGCTAACGTCGAACACATAACGGTTGCCGTCGTTTCCGGTAATGAACCCGGTGCCCCGCTTGCCGTCGAAATAGATGATCTCGCCGCTCTTCAAAGTCCGCCTCCCCCGGATTTATCGACGGGAGGTTCCCTGCGAAGGGCCGGTCTGTCAACACGCGGAAGATTGAACGGAAGGGCGCTGACGGGTAGTTCAACCGACCACTGCCATCGGCGGAGAAAGTTGGACCATGAGAAAACAGTACCATCTCCGCCGGGTCGGTCCCGATACCCATGTCTGGGACGTTCACAAGCTGGTTCGAGCCGCACGGAACTTGCCCCGCCTCGACCTGCCGCTGCGCCAAATTGCCGAACTCGATGAGAACTGGTGGTATCAGGAGCCGGGCGCGGTGCCGACGCCGCGATCTCTCGCTCACCACATGGCATTGGTTGTCGAGACGGATTTGAGCCACCCTGTCATTCTCTGCGCCGAGGGGCGGCTGATGGACGGTATGCACCGGGCAGTCAAAGCCGTGATGGAAAAGCGGGAACGCATTCTCGCGGTCCGCTTTCCGGTCACGCCCGAACCTGATTTCGTCAACGTTTCGCTGGACGACCTGCCCTATCCGAATGAGCCTGTCTAGCGGCTGCCTTCGGCGGCGCGCTCGGCCGAAACGCCCAATCCGATTGACTCTTGGCGCGAACGGCGTCATTAGGCGCTCGGAATTGCGATGCACGACGATGCCTCGCTCACGGAGCTGAATATGCACGGTTGTCATACCGTTTGCCCAGACGATGGTTTTGCCCGGCCAGCCGCCGGCGCTGCCGCGTCCGCTCCCGTCACAAAAACAACGGCCAAAACGAAGACCACGAAGGTCTGACCCCTGCGGCCGCCTGCTCTCTCCCCGGCTCCGCCGGGGAAGTAGCCTGAACCCGAACCGCGTTCGGGCATCACGGCGAAAGCGGAGAGAACCAGAGGACCATAGAACATGGGTTTCAAGATCGCAGTCGCAGGCGCTACCGGCAACGTTGGCCGGGAGATGCTCAACATCCTGGAAGAACGTGGCTTTCCCGCCGACGAAGTGGTTCCGCTCGCTTCGCGCCGCTCTGTCGGTACCGAAGTCTCCTACGGCGATGCAACGCTGAAGGTCCGGGCGCTGGAATCGTATGACTTTTCCGACACTGACCTGTGCCTCATGTCGGCCGGCGGTTCTGTTTCCAAGGAATGGTCGCCCAGAATCGGCAAGCAGGGCTGCGTGGTCATCGATAACTCGTCGGCCTGGCGCTACGATCCCGACGTGCCGCTGATCGTGCCCGAGGTAAACCCCGACGCGGTCGAGGGTTTCACGAAGAGGAACATCATAGCCAATCCCAACTGCTCGACCGCGCAGCTCGTCGTGGCGCTGAAACCACTCCACGACCGTGCAAGGATCAAACGCGTCGTGATTGCGACCTATCAGTCGGTGTCCGGCGCCGGCAAGGATGCGATGGATGAACTCTTCACCCAGACCCGCGCCGTTTTCGTCGCCGATCCGGTCGAGGCCAAGAAGTTCACCAAGCGCATTGCTTTCAACGTCATTCCTCATATCGATGTCTTCATGGAAGACGGATCCACCAAGGAAGAGTGGAAAATGGTCGCCGAGACCAAGAAAATGCTCGATCCGAAGATCAGACTCACCGCCACCTGCGTGCGCGTGCCCGTCTTCATCGGCCATTCGGAAGCGGTGAACATCGAATTCGAAAAGCCGATCACGGCTGACGAAGCGCGTGAAATCCTCCGCGACGCGCCGGGTTGCCTGGTTGTCGACAAGGCCGAAGACGGCGGTTACGTGACACCTGTCGAGGCCGCAGGCGATGACGCCACGTTCATTTCGCGCATCCGCGAGGATTCCACCCTCGACAACGCGCTGAACATGTGGGTCGTCTCCGACAATCTGCGCAAGGGCGCAGCGCTGAACACGATCCAGATCGCCGAGCTTCTTGTGGCACGCGGGCTGATTCAGCCCAAGAAGCAGGCCGCCTGAGGAAACCACAGGATACGGAAAACGCGGCCGCGGATTACCTCCGCGGCCGCGTCCGTCTGGTCGGGTAGCCCTACTCGGCCGGCGCCGCCGGCTCGACCGGCAGGATCTCCGGTTCTGGAGGTGCTTCGCCCGGCTGCGGCTCCACCTGTCGTTCGATACCCGGGCTGGCAGTCTGGGTCGGATCGATATCGTCACCGCCCGAGAAAATCACAACACCGGCGACAAAGAGCGCCACAAGCACACCGACAATGGCAAATGTTACGCCACCGGCGCTGGAGCGCACTTCCGGTGGTCTGCCATGCGGACCCTCTGAACCGTATCCGAGCGAAGGATTCCGCGGATAAAGCGGATCATTGAACTTGGGATCGTTGTTCATCGTAATACTCCCTTCATTGCGGGTGAAGGGAATATCGTGATCGAAAATGGCCGCCGGACGGCCCTGCAATTCAAATCAGATGACGGCGTGTAAGATGAGCTGTATCGCGTCGGCATCAAGCCTAGTTCTGCGGGCCCACGGGCTCCACCTTGAATCCGCCTTCCCGGAAAAGCGCTACAAGCCCGTCCTCGCCGGGCAAATGCAGCGCACCGACGGCCACAAACGCGCCGCCGGCCTCGATCAGTGGCCGTGCACCTTCGAACATGCCGCGGTTGCGCGTCGAAACCATGACTTCCTGGAACTCGGCATAACCGCCTGCCTCACCATCGCTGCCCGGCAGAACAGCTCCGAAGAACGGCCAGAACAGCCCGGTTTCACCTGCCAGGTAGAGCTGGATCATGGTTTCCATGACGTCGTCGATCCGGTCACCGAGCTTCAATGTCTCGACCAGCCCTTCAATGTGCAGCTCCATCGGCAGCGATGCCATCGCCTCGAGCTGACTTTCCGCCGTTTCCAGCCCTTCGAGCGACTTGCCGGTCGCCTGGGCGTCGGCGGCTAGCTTTGCGTCAAGCACCAGCGCCTGCTGTGCCTTGCGGCTGAGTTCACAGGCCGGCAGCGCAACCAGCGCCGCAATGATCCAGGGCTTCATCTTCTCCACGGTGGCAAGCGGCACGCCTCGGTCCGAAAGTCCTTTGGCCACCAGCGCTCTGTCGCCTTCGGGAATCAAAGATGACAGCGTTTCCGGTCCGGTGAACATCATCAGTTCAGGGCGGTTGGCCATTACCGCGGTCATCTTCGACTGGTCGAGAATATCCGTGGTTTCGATAACCACCGTGGTCGCCGCATCGAAAGCAGCCTGAGCCTCCCCGGTCAGCGCCAGCACGCGCGGGTCGGTCATATGCATCGTGCCGAAAAGCCAGGACGGTTCGCCTTCGGCATTTTCGATGCGCCACAGAAGCCCTTTGCCGTTCGGGGTCGCAGCCGCTTCTGCGCGCAGCGACGCTGCAAGCGAGGGATTCTCGCGCTCCATCGCCGCGAACATGTCTTTGCCGCCGCATTCGGCAGCTGCCGCTGACGGCCGCGCAAATAGCACGAAAGCTGCCGCAAGCGCGGCGATCAGCAGCCAGTTGGCAATCGCAAGCAGACCGACAAACACGGTCTGAACGCGGCTGTGGGGTTCGATACCTTGCATCATACCGGCACGCTAGCGGCCAATTGCAGCAAAAACGTTAAGCGCGGGGGTGTGCGGCCTCATAGGCGGCAAGCAGCCGCTCCGTATCGACGCCCGTGTAGACCTGTGTGGTCGAAAGGCTGGCATGTCCGAGCAATTCCTGGATCGCCCGAAGATCGCCGCCGCATCCCAGCAGATGGGTGGCAAATGAGTGCCTCAGAGCGTGCGGCGTAGCACTATCGGGCAGACCGAGCGCAGAGCGCAGCTTTTTCATCTCGCGCTGGACAATCGCCGGCGCCAGCGGTCCGCCGCGCACGCCGCGAAACAGCGCCTTTCCCGCATCGAGCGCATAGGGGCACTGCCGGCGGTAGTCTTCGACTGCCTGGATGGCGGCAGGCAGGATCGGCACAAGCCGCGTCTTGCCACCCTTGCCGGCGACGCGCAGCACCGGTCCCGCTTTGGACGGCACCTGATCTGCCGTCAGCCCCAGAGCCTCTGAGATGCGCAGCCCGCAGCCGTACAGCAGCGTCAGAACCGCCGCGTTGCGCGCCGCGACCCAGGGTTCGTCCGCAAGCTGTTCGCCGACAGAGGTCGCACGCAGCGCATCGCGCGCCGTCAGCGGTTTAGGCAGTGACTTCGGTTTGCGCGGAGACCGGATGGCGGTTGCGCCAGCGGAACTCGCAAGGCCACGCCGTTCGAGAAAACGCAGCAGCGATCGTATCCCGGCCAGCCCGCGGCCGAGCGTGTGTGCGCCAACGCCGTCATTGCGCCGCGCAGCCAGAAAGGCACGCAGGTCGATCGCCTTCAGGTCGGCGATATCCGAGATCCCCGGCGGTTGGCCGAGATGCCCGGTGAGAAAGGCAAGGAATTGCCGTGTATCGCGTTCATAGGCCTCCACCGTAAGGCGCGCCATGCGTCGCTCGGCGGCGAGCCCTTCAAGCCAATCGGTTCGAGCCGCGGCAAGGTCCGGTTTCGCGGTGACAATGAAACCCCTCATCTCAATCCTGCCGGCCATGCACTGTGATCGAGCCGATCAGTACGATGTCTGTCCTGTGCAGTTTGGGATACACCTTGGTCGCTCGCAGTTCCGATTCGGCGCTCGGCACAATCATTCTCTCAGAATCGTGGCAAATGCAGGTTATTATTGAATGAAGCGATTGCCGTGTCATGCGAGTTGAAATGACAGTGCGGTAAGACTACGCGTTTGTCCGAGGATAGTTCGACATGCCGAAACCGGAAAACCCTGTCCAGATGGCCGTTATCGGCGCGCCGCACGGCATCAAAGGCGAGCTGCGCGTGAAAACCTATACTGGCGACCCGCTGGCGCTGGGCGACTACGGCCCGCTATTTACCGCGGATGGACAGCAGCTCGACATAGCCGACATCCGCCCGGCCAAAAACGTGGTCGTGGTGCGCTTCCGTCAGGTATCGAGCCGCGACAAAGCCGAGGCGCTCAACGGCGTGGCGCTATTCGTCGATCGCGCGCAGCTGCCCGATGATCTGGACGATGACGAATTCTACCATGCTGACCTCATCGGTCTTGCGGTGAGAGACACCAACGACGAAATGCTTGGCCGCATTATCGCCTTTCACGATTTCGGCGGTGGCGACATCATGGAAATCGAGCGCAGCGCCGGGGGCACGGTGCTGATTCCATTCACCCGTGATGCGGTTCCGACGGTCGATCTTAAGGCCGGCTCGGTGCGGGTCGACGCAGCAGCTGCCGGATTGCTGGAAACCGAAGACGAGGACGACCATCCAGGCGAGGCGAGCGAATTCGATGCTCGCAGCAGGCCGCGTGGTCCGCGCGACGCAGGCGGCAACCGGTGACCTTCCGCGCCACCGTCCTTACGCTTTATCCGGAGATGTTCCCGGGTGCGCTCGGCCATTCGCTCGCAGGCCGCGCACTGGAGGAGGAAACCTGGACGCTTGAAGCGGTCCAGATCCGCGATTTCGCCGAGGGCAGACACCGCAATGTCGATGACACCCCGGCAGGTGGCGGCGCCGGCATGGTAATGCGTGCCGATGTGCTGGCCCGCGCCGTCGACGCAGCCTCGCCAAAAGGTGATGCCCGCCCCAGGCTGCTGATGAGCCCGCGCGGCAAGCCGCTCAACCAGAAGCGCGTGCGCGAACTCGCCGGGGGTGGCGGCGCGGTGATTCTGTGCGGGCGATTCGAGGGCGTCGACCAGCGCGTTATCGATGCCCGAGGCCTCGAAGAGATCTCGGTCGGCGATTACATCCTTTCAGGCGGCGAGCCGGCCGCCCTGGTGCTGCTCGACGCCGTTGTACGCCTCTTGCCGGGTGTCATGGGCAACGACACCTCCGGTACGGAGGAAAGCTTCGAAACCGGGCTGCTGGAACATCCGCATTACACCCGCCCGCAGGAGTTCGAGGGTCTGACGATCCCCGAGGTTCTGACATCCGGCAACCATGCAAGGATCGCCGCGTGGCGGCGCGACGAGGCGCGCAAGCTGACCGCGGAGCGCCGGCCCGACCTGCTGCCGCGAACCGCTCAGCCGGTGACGAAATAATATCCAGCCAGGAAAAGCCCGACCGCGATGACGAAGCCGCGCACGACATTCTGCGGCACGCGCCTTGCAACCCACACACCGGCATAGCCGCCAGCTGCCACACCGGGGATCATGACTACCGCCTCATACCAGGCGATCACGCCGCCGGAAACGAAAACCACGATCGCCACCGCCGCGATCACGATCGACAGCATGTTCTTCAATGCGTTGAGGTGGTGATAGTCGCCACGCTCGGTAAGACCCAGCGTCGCCAGCATCATGATGCCCATCCCGGCGCCAAAAAAACCGCCATAGATCGAGGTCAGGAACTGGACCAGACGGCCGACCAGCGGATTGCTGCCGGCGTCATCCTTCACCCGCGGCTTCGGCTTCAGCCATGGCCCGGCGGCAAATAGCGCGGTCGCCGCGATCAGAAGCCAGGGAACCATGGCCCGGAAAGACGGGTTGTCGAGCGACAGCAGAATGAGCGCGCCAGCCAGCGCCCCCGCCGCCGATACGATGCAGAAAATCAGCGCGCCGCGCCACATCGCCTTGATGTCGGCCCAGTAGGCCAGCGTAGACGACACGTAGCCGGGAAACTGTGCGATCGACGAGGTCGCGTTGGCCGAAATCGGTGCGATGCCGGCGAGCGACAGCGCACCAAAAGTGATGAAGGTGCCGCCGCCTGCGACGGCGTTGACGGCACCGGAGATGAAACCGGCAAGGAACAGGATAAGAGCAAGGAGAAGTGTCAAGGCAGGCAGTCCGTTTGATGGCCCCTCATAGAGAGGCGTTGGCGAACAGACAAGCTTGCCGCCTCGTAACGGCGCTTCCAGTCGGTCCCGCGTTCAAAAAGTGTATGTTTGGAGGTGACAAACGCCGTTGAAACGTGTAACAGCGCCGCCGATCCGGGACAAACCCGGCAAACCGTCAATGAAAGACGGGGTATCGCCCCTGCCAATCCGGTTTCGGAGCGGCATAACCAAGTGGTCCTGAACTGCAAGGTGAGCGTCGGGCGCTCTGGCTGTCGAGAACAAGAAGAGGTTGCAGCGATGGATATCATCCGTCAGCTCGAGGCTGAACAGGCCGCGAAAATTTCCGAAAAGCGCAAACTTCCCGAATTCCAGCCCGGCGATACCGTGCGCGTGCAGGTCCGCGTGACCGAGGGAACCCGCACCCGCGTGCAGGCTTTCGAGGGCGTCTGCATCGCCCGTTCGGGCTCCGGCTTCCAGGAAACCTTCACCGTACGCAAGATTTCCTATGGTGAAGGCGTTGAACGCGTTTTCCCGGTCTACTCCCCGCTGGTCGAGGCGGTTGAGATGGTGCGCCGCGGCAAGGTCCGCCGCGCCAAGCTCTATTACCTGCGCGACCGCCGCGGCAAGTCGGCCCGCATCTCGGAAAACACCGGCGTGCGCGCCCGCAAGCTGAACGAGGAAGAGCGTCAGGCTCTGGCGGCCGAGAAGGCCCGCCTTGAGGCCGAGAAGGTCGCTGCTGCCGAGGCTCTGGCGGCCGAAAAGGCCGCTGAGGCGAAGGCCGCCGAAGGTGCAGAGGCCGCGACTACCGAATAGGTTCGCCATTCAGGTTCGAATTCGCAGCGGCCGCGCATTGCGCGGCCGTTTTGCTTTAAGCCATCGTTTGACCAAGCGCTGCACGCATAACAGCATGCTGTCCGACATTTTTTGCAGAGGGTCCCGATGGAATCGCTTGCACCTGGATTTGAGAATTCGACCTATTTGCCGTTCTCCGGCATCGCGATGCGCCTGTTTCTGGCCACTCTGCTAGGTGCGGTGATCGGCTTCGAGCGCGAATGGCACAGGCGACCGGCCGGGCTGCGCACGCACATTCTGGTGTGTCTCGCCGCCGCCACTGCTGCTGTTCTGACCATTGAGATCGCGCATGCCACACCGTTCAACGAAGGGTCGATCCGCGTCGATCCCGTGCGGTTGATCGAAGCCGTGACTGCTGGTGTTGCGTTTTTGGCAGCTGGGTTCATCGTCTTTTCGCGCGGCGAGGTGCATGGGCTGACTACCGCGGCCGGCATGTGGCTTGCCGGCGCAGTGGGTCTGGCGTGCGGACTGGGTTTTTGGCAGATCGCACTGCTCGCGACGTTGCTTGGTATCGCCGTTCTGTGGATTTTGCGTCTGCTCGAATGGAGGTTCGATCTTAACAACCACGACAAACCGTCACCGGACGACGCTTCGGCAAAACAAAAACAATGACATCAGCCCACCTTGCACGGCGGGTCCGCATCGCTAGAGTGGCGCCGGAAAAGGCCACAGGCCCCATATGTGCAGGAGCGTCATCATGAAACATGTCTTGTCAATTATCGCTGCCGTCGTGGCACTGTCGCTGTCGGCATCGACCGCCAGCGCGCAATCCGTGCCCGACCTGGGCGGCCGCACGGTCGTTGTCGTGACCGAAAACGCCTATCCGCCGCTGCAGTTCATTGACCCCAAGACGGGCGACGCGATCGGCTGGGAGTATGACGCCATGGAAGAGATGGCGAAACGGCTCAATATCAACGTCGATATCCAGAACACCAGCTGGGACGCGATGATCCAGTCCGTGTCGGACGGCCAGTACGACATGGGAATGACCGGCATTACAATCCGGGATGACCGCAAGGAAAAGGTTGATTTCTCCGACTCCTACATGCGCTCTGAAATGCGCATGCTGGTACGCGCCGACGAGGACCGCTTCGCCGATGAGAAGGAATTCGCCGCCAAGGACGACCTTTTGATCGCCGCACAGCCCGGCACCACGCCGTTCTACGTTTCGGTCTACGATATTCTTGACGGCAACGAAGCCAATCCGCGCATCAAGCTGTTCGAGACGTTCGGCGCGACCGTTCAGGCGCTGCGCGCCGGCGATGTCGACCTGGTGCTCACCGACGGCGTCGCGGCCAACGGCTATGTCGAATCCTCGGGCGGCCAGCTCAAGGTGATCGGCGGTCCGCTCGGCTCGGAAGACTTCGGCTTTATCTTCCCGAAGGGCTCCGAACTGGTGCCGGCGTTCAACGCTGCGATTGCTTCCATGAAGGCGGACGGCACGATCGATGCGCTGAACACCAAGTGGTTCCTGGAATACAAGCTCGGCCAGTGAAGGTGGAAGGGTCCGGCCTTTCCGCCATGCAGCCAAGGATGGTTTGGGAGATCCCACCGCCATCATCCTCGGAACCCGTCGAAGGATGATGGCGGTGTTTAGGCGCCGCATTCCGGGCATTTCGAAATCCGCGCACAACGGTTCGACCTTCAAGGGGCGAGCATGACGCCTGCCCCCGCCCCGACGAAGGACTTTCCTTATTGGCTCATCGCCGCGGCGGCGATTGCCATAGCGGTCGCGATCTCTATTGCGGCAAGCGATCTCTACGCTCAGATTTTCAGCGCAATCTCGCGCGGCATCTGGATCACCATCTGGGTAACGCTGATCGGCTTCGCTCTGGCCTCTGCGCTCGGCCTCGGCATCGCGCTGATGGCGCTTTCAAAGTCGCTGGTGCTGCGGCAGGTCGCCCGCTTCTATGTCGAGATCATCCGCGGTGTACCGGTACTGGTGCTTTTGTTCTGGATCGCCTTTGCCGGTGTGCCGGCCTTCGTTGCCGGATGGAACTGGGTCGCGGGTCCGCTTCAGGAGGCAGGCTTTGTCGGCGAGCTTCTGGTACGCGACATCTCGCTCCTGTGGCGCGCCGTCATCGCACTCACGATCGGTTATTCGGCTTTCATTGCCGAGGTCTTCCGCGCCGGCATCCTTTCAGTCGATCCCGGCCAGATCGAGGCTGCGAAGGCGCTCGGTCTCTCGGGCTTCCAGCGTTTCCGGCTGATCATCTTCCCGCAGGCGATCCGCACCATTCTGCCGCCGCTCGGAAACGACTTCGTGGCGATGGTGAAAGACAGCTCGCTTGTCTCGGTGCTCGGTGTCGCGGACATTACTCAGCTCGGCAAGATCTACGCCTCAGGCTCTTTCCGCTTTTTCGAGACCTATTCGGTTGTCGCTTACATCTATCTGCTTTTGACCGTCAGCCTGTCGCTGATGCTGCGTGCACTGGAACGGCGCATGCGCCGTTCCAGTGCAAATACCTGACAGCTCACTCGACGGGCATGACACGCCCCGGCAGCGACAGGTCGCCGGACGCCACGTCGTGAACGCCGGTGACGCACAGTAGCGGCGTCTTGCCTTGCGGATGCACGCGCAACTCGGCCGTCACGGCATCGAACGAAACGCCCTCGCCACTGGCGACGGGAACAGTGATGCGCGCCGTCTTGCCGGCAAGCTGCGGCGACATGCCGGGGCTGTCGAGCGCGATCGGCAGATGCGGTGCCGTCGCCGGCAACAGGTCGACGCCTGGCGAAACGTCCCGCACCTTGAAGCCGCCCGAACAGTCCTCCGTTCCTTCGAGCACAACCCAGTGGGAATGCCAGTCGGCGCCGTCGTTGGCAGGGTCGCCGTCCCCGTTTTCGTCGAACAGCGGCGTATCGTCGAAATCGGGATGCGCGGTGATCGCAAGCGCCAGAATGCCCGAGCCGGCGTCGAAACCCACCGTCGCCGGGTCGAGCCCCGTCGGCCACACATAAGCGGCCACGCCCGCGCCCGGCAGCTGGCCCGTTGCTTCCGGCTTGATGCTGCCGGCTTCGCCTTCCAGTTCCATGAAGAACGTGACCAGCCGCTCATCCGCGGTTGCACCGGCCTTGCGGATGTCGAACGGCGCCGCGATGTCGCCATTGGCTTCGCTTACGATTTCATGCGCCGCGGCTGCTGTTGCCAAAAACGCTGTCAGGCCAAGCACGGCCGCTCCTTTCGATCTCATATTCATCTCCATTAGTAGCGAGTCAATACTATCTGCTAACACGGCCGCTCGCGTCTTGCAATATTGGTATCGACACAATACTTTCCGGTCATGGCAGGCAACGAAACCATGGCGATGATCGACCGGCTGGCGCGCATCGCCGCGCATGATGCACACACGGCAGGCCTCAAGCCGGTGCAGTGGGAGGCTTTGCGTTTTCTGGCCCGCGCCAACCGATTTTCGCGCACGCCCGGCGCCCTGACCGCCTATCTGGGCGCGACAAAGGGCACGGTGTCCCAGACGCTGATCGCTCTGGAGCGTGCCGGCTACATCGACAAATCGACCGATACCGCCGACCGGCGTACGGTCCGGCTCGCGCTCACTGCAGCCGGCCGGGAGAGGCTGACCCGCGACGGAACCGAGCCCATGGAACGCGCGCTCGGTTCACTGAACGAAGCCGACCGACGGGCGCTGACGAATGGCGCCGCCGCGCTTCTCAGGGCCCGCATCGCGATCGATGGCGGGCGGCCCTTCGGCATCTGCCGCGACTGCCGGCATTTCGCGCACGACGCAGGCGGCCTCGGGCAGCATTTCTGCCGGCTTCTCAAAGTTCCGCTTGCCGAAGCCGACACCGGCAAGATCTGCATCGAGCAGGAAGCTGCCTGACACCCTACAAACAGCTAATCGGGCGCGGTCCTCGCAATATCGTTCCGAACGGCCTCCAGTATCCACTCTCTGAAGGCCCTTACCTTGGGCTGGTTGCGCCGGTTCTTTGGGTAGATCAGCCAGATACCGTGCCCTTCGGAGCAGTAGGTGTCGAAGGGCTCGATAAGCCGGCCGGCCTGTAGTTCGTCGTAAAAATAGAGGCGATCGAGAATCGCCACGCCCTGGCCGCTGATCGCCGCGTTGGCGCATAGATCCTGTTCCCGGTAGTCGAAACTAGTCTGGCTCGACAGGTCAGGATTGGCCACGCCTGCGGCCGCGAACCAATGGCGCCAACAATCGTCTCGCGCCCCGATCATGGTCAGGCCCTGCAGGTCTTCCGGCGACGAAATGCCGCCCACACGATCGAGATATGCGGGGCTGACCATCGGTGCGTAGATCAGTTGCCCCAGAAGATGGCAATCGAGACCCTCCCAGGGCCCGAATCCCCAGCGTATGGCGACATCGGCCCGATCGCGGCTGAAGTCGGTGAATTTTGAAACGCGCAGCAGTCGTACTGCCATACCGGGGTGCTGAAGCTGAAATCCGCCCAGACGCCGCGAGAGCCAATGCGATCCAAATGTCGGCGACGAGTGAATGTCCAGCGTGTCGCTGACATTCTGCCTTGCGGCATCAACAGCCTCCGTGAGCAACTCGAAGCCCCGGGTCACATTCGGCAACATGCGACAAGCGATATCGGTCAGTTCGATCTGCCGTGGCTGCCGAAGAAACAGCGGTTCGCCGATATTCTCTTCCAGCAGCTTGATCTGATAGCTCACCGCCGTCTGAGTCATGCCAAGTTCCTCGCCGGCACGCGTGAAACTGCCGTGGCGAGCGACCGCCTCGAACACGAGCATCGCATTGAGCGGGAACCGTTTCGAGAGCTTCATGGATAAGTCCTCTTTATGAGAAGATACCGACGTTTCATTGGAAATACAGCCCATTCAGGCCGAAATAGCCAGGTCTATTGATGGGATGTGATTATGCATTGTATCTGGCTTCGAACGCGACGCGGCATCGCGCGCCTCTGCGGGATGTTGATGCCCCGCGGGAAATCACCGCGATCGGATGCTAATCGGGGTGTATTGATGCGGCCGGACCTTATCGATCGGTCAACGAGGCGGGACATCGGGCTGGAATACCAGGCTTTGGTGCCGCGCGTGCACGCACGCGAGCAACTGTTCCATTCCATGTCAAATCGGGGTTGGCCTCGCCTGTAGGTAGATGCGCATCAGATATTGCCAACGCAAAGGCGCGATTGCCGCGTTTCCAAAAGATCGCTATATCCGCCTCGATATGGAACGGCTTCACACACATCCGGCATTCCGCGGCTTCGCGCTGCAGGACAGGAAGCGCCTGCCATCGCGCTTCTTCGCGCGCTATTGCGGCGCCGCGACCGGCCACCTCGGCTGAGCGACACCCGGGCCCGACCGGGCTAACCGCCAGTCAGCAAACCGAATACGGACAGCCAGAAAAATGACCGCACCCCGCACGCTTTACGACAAGATCTTCGACGAGCACGTCGTCAACCGCCAGGAAGACGGCACCTGCCTTCTCTATATCGACCGCCATCTGGTTCATGAAGTGACCAGTCCGCAGGCCTTTGAAGGCCTGCGCATGGCAAGCCGCCCGGTGCGCGCGCCTGAAAAGACGCTCGCCGTGGTCGACCACAACGTGCCGACTTCGCCGGATCGCGCACAAGGCATCAAGAATGAGGAAAGCCGCATCCAGGTCGAGGCGCTTGCCAAAAACGCGGCCGATTTCGGCATTGAATATTACAACGAGGCCGACCGCCGCCAGGGCATCGTTCACATCATCGGCCCCGAACAGGGTTTCACCCTGCCGGGCATGACGATTGTGTGCGGCGACAGCCACACCTCGACCCATGGCGCATTCGGCGCGCTGGCGCACGGCATCGGTACGTCGGAAGTTGAGCATGTGCTCGCCACGCAGACGCTGATCCAGAAAAAAGCCAAGAACATGCTGGTGCGCGTCAATGGCAAGGCGCCCGAAGGTGTGACCGCGAAGGACATCATTCTTGCCATCATCGGCGAGATCGGCACCGCCGGCGGCACCGGCTATGTGATCGAATATGCCGGTGAAGCCATCCAGGCGCTTTCCATGGAAGGCCGCATGACGGTCTGCAACATGTCGATCGAAGGCGGCGCCCGCGCCGGACTGATCGCGCCTGATGAGACCACCTTCGCTTACGTGAAGGACAAGCCCCGCGCACCCAAGGGTGCGGCATGGGACATGGCGCTCGACTACTGGAAAACGCTGAAAACCGACGAAGGCGCACATTTCGACAAGATTGTAGAACTCGACGCCGCCAGCCTGCCGCCCATCGTCACCTGGGGATCGTCGCCGGAGGATGTGGTGGCTGTCACCGGCGAAGTACCGGACCCGGACGCGATTGCGGACGAGAACAAGCGCAACTCCAAGAAGCGCGCGCTCGCATATATGGGCCTGGCTGCCGGAACCAGGATCACCGATATCGAGCTCGACCGCGTTTTCATCGGCTCCTGCACCAATGGCCGCATCGAGGATCTGCGCGCCGTCGCCAAGGTGGTTGAAGGCAAGACGGTTCATCCGCGTGTCAACGCCATGATCGTGCCAGGCTCCGGCCTCGTGAAGGCGCAGGCGGAAGCCGAGGGGCTGGACAAGATTTTCCGCGCTGCCGGTTTCGACTGGCGCGAGCCCGGCTGCTCCATGTGCCTCGCCATGAACGACGACCGCCTGAAGCCTGAGGAGCGCTGCGCCTCGACCTCGAACCGAAATTTCGAGGGCCGTCAGGGCTTCAAGGGTCGCACGCATCTGGTCTCGCCGGCGATGGCGGGCGCTGCTGCGATCGCCGGCAAGTTCGTCGACATCCGCGACTGGCGCTAGCTGCGGCCAGCCGCGAACCGGCTTGAGGGCGCTACAGCGCCCTCCCGTCAGGGCACGCTCTTGCACGTCGGGATATACGCGGTCGACTCCACGCCCAAAGCACGCGCCAAAGAGATATCCCGAGCGAGCGCAAAAAACTCGCCTTGCGCCTGTGTGCGCATATAGGTGCTGACCCGCAGATGTTCCGGCGCGAGTTCGCCGAGCCGGCAGCCGCCGCTGAGGGCGATGTCGAGCGCGCCGAGCCCCTTGCCGCGCGCCGCGCGGGCCTTGGCCTGCGTGTCGGCAAGACGCGCCCGATCGGCGGCGGCCACACGCGCCACCTGCATCTGCTCGCCGGGCCCCGGCGAACCTTCTGGCGACGCTCGGCCTTCGGCACTGAGTAACTCCAGTTCGAATTTCTCATCGAATTCGAGCGACTTGTCGTCTGATTCGAAGGCGATGCGCATCGTCACGTCGCCGGTTTTCAGGTGCAGGCGATCCGGCATCCGTACTGCGACGGCGATAGCGGCCGGGTCGGCATCGAGCGGATCGAACCCGGCAGGACCCGCGGCGGAACTTGGTGCCAGCCCGGCATAGCCCGAGGCTGCAAGGATGGCGGACGCCGCAAGGGCTCGGATACGGAAACGGTTCATTTGACCCTCTTTCAATTAATGCTAGACGGCGATCAATTATTGTTTTACGTTAAGAAATACAAGGCCAATGGAGAAAAAATAATGTCCAGAGAATTTGAACGGGTGCGCCGATTGAGCCGCCGCATGCGCGCCGCGGTGACGATCGGCGGCGCAGCCCTCGCATTAGCCGGCGCTTTCATGCTCGGCTCGGCCATAGTCGCGCCCGAGACTTTCCGCGAACTCGCCGGAAACGCGGTCGGGACCGGCGCCGCTTACAACCTCACGGCCTCCTCTACGGTGGTGCTGATGGTTTTGTTCGCGGTGCAGTTTGCGATCCTGCTCTACGCGGTCTGGTGCGTATGGCGCATGTTCGGAGAACTCGCGCAGGATGAACCGCTGAGCCGCGCTGCCGCCGGCTGGATGCAGCGCGGCAGCGTCGGCTTTCTTGCAGCAGCCATCGTGTCCTTCCTGGCTACGCCGATAGGGACGGTGGCGCTGACACTTGGCAATCCTCCCGGCGAGCGCGAACTGGCGATCGGTGTCGGCTCGACGCACCTTCTGGCGCTGCTGATCGCCGCGATCATGTTCATGACCAGCAGGATTCTCGCGCTCGCAGCCGAAATCCGCGACGACCAGAAGGCAATCGTGTGATGGCTATCATTGTCAATCTTGATGTCATGCTGGCGCGGCGCAAGATGCGCTCCAAGGAGCTCGCGGAGCACATAGGCATCACCGAGCAGAACGTCTCGCTGCTCAAATCGGGCAAGGTACGTGGTGTCCGCTTCGAAACACTGGAACGGATTTGCGCAGCACTGGACTGTCAGCCGGGCGACATCCTGGAGTACCGGCCGGACGAATGAACCGTTACAGCAACCCTAGCCGAGCACGACGTGATCGAGCACGTAGATCCAGAACGTGGCGGTGAATACGGATAACGTCGTCGCAAGCAGGAAGGCCGACGCGGCGAGGTTGACCGCCCGGTCATACATGACCGCGAACAGATAGATGTTCATGCCGGGCGGCATCGCAGCCAGAATCACCGCCGCGCGCTGCATATCCGGCTCAAGCAC
Source organism: Rhizobiaceae bacterium (assembly GCA_017644005.1). Lineage (GTDB taxonomy): Bacteria > Pseudomonadota > Alphaproteobacteria > Rhizobiales > Rhizobiaceae > RCIO01. The sequence goes on along the minus strand of JAEPMJ010000005.1, from coordinate 25,241 downwards.
GAACACGTGGTGCGCCAGCATGAACGTAATTGCCGGGTGCACGATCAGCGACACCGCCGCCACTGTGCCCGCTTCACCGAAGCCGGCGCCAAGTCGGTACCGCGTCATCGACGCGCCGATGCCGACAAGTGCTACCGGGATGGCGGTGCTCGCAATCATGTCGATCGTCTGCATCGCCGGTTCCGGCAGCCAATGGCCCGTCACGTTTACCGCTGCGCCGGCCAGTATGCCGATCATCAGCGGATTGGCGAGCATTGAGCGGCCGGCGACACCGAGAGTGCTGCCGAAGGATCGTCCATCGCGGCGCATGAATTCCATCGTCAGGATGCCGACTGCGTAAATCAGCGGCGCGTGGAAGGCGATGATGCCGAAGGCGGCCGTCAGCGGCTCGGTTCCTTGCGAGCGCTCAAGGATCGCAATGCCCAGAAGCACGGTGTTCGAGAACATTGCGGCAAAGCCAACCGCAACCGCTTCGCCTGGACGGCGTTTGAAGATGCGACGCGCGGCAAGAATGCCGATCGCGAAACAGGCAAAGGCGCCGACGTAGAACGCCGCCAGCAGTTGCGGCGAAAACGCTGCCGCAAGATCGAGCCGCTCCAAAGCGCGAAACAGCAGCACCGGCACTGCGATCTTGACAGCATAAGCGTTGAGAGCGTCGACAACGGCAGGCGGCAGGTAACCGGACCGCACGCCGGCATAGCCAACGAGGATAAGTACAAAGACCGGCGCGACGGTGACGAGAATTGCCAGCATGGACTTGCTTTAGAACGCCTGGGGTCCGGATGGAACTGCCGCCCGGTCGACAATCGGCCTGGGTGCGATCTGCATCGAATGCAACCCGCACTTAACCAGTTGTTGAAAGGGCTTTGCCAAACTCGGCACCTGACATGAGCGGCGCCGGTTTCATTCTTGCGATCAATCTCAGTGTGGCCGGCTTGTTCGCCGCCGCATTTCTTGTGGTTGCCGTTTATGATCTTGCCCGCGTGTCGGCCCGCTGGTTTGCCGCCAGCTTCGCCTTCGGCATGCTCAATTTTCTGCTCGAATTTGTGGTTGCCGCCGCGGCACCTTCGATATTACTGCGCGTCGCAGCCTATATGGCCTTTGTCGCTGCGCTGGCGGCATTTACGCGCGGAATCGCGCATCTTCACGACCGGAACCCGCCATGGAAGGCGGTAGCGGCAATCGCATTTGGCGCACTGCTTCTGCGGCTGGCGATCGACGACATGGCACGCGAATCGTTCACTCGGCTGCTGCTCTATCAGACGCCCTATTTTCTGCTTCAGGCCCTTGGTGCCTGGATAGCCCTGCGCTGGTCGCGACCGGGCATGGCTGGCAAGGCCTTGGCGGTCATGCTCTCACTCTCCGCGCTGCACTATCTTGCCAAACCGTTCGCGGCCACGTTGAGCGGGGGCGCTGGCCGGAGTTCGGAGAGCTATCTCGGCACCGACTACGCAATGATCTCCCAAACTAGCGGCACGGTCCTTGGAGTGGCTGTTGCACTGCTGCTGCTTGCTATCCTGATTCGCGACGTAATGGCCGACTTCACCAGGCAATCGATGACCGACAAGCTGTCGGGGCTGCTCAATCGCCGCGGCTTCGAGGCCTATCTCGACGAATGCATGCGCAACGCTGCCGAAACGGGCTTGCCCGTTTCGCTGGTGATTGGCGATCTCGACCGCTTCAAGGCTGTCAACGATACCTATGGCCACGCCGCCGGTGACCGGGTGATCGTTGCGTTTTCGCGGTTGCTGAAGGACTGCATTACGGATCCGCGGTCGGCAGCGCGCATCGGCGGCGAGGAGTTCGCCATCCTGCTGGCCGGGTCCGACCTGAGGACCGCACGTCTCTTTGCTGAAAATGTGCGCTCCGCATTCGCCCTCCAGGAAATTGAGCAAATGTCGCCGCAGACCCGCTACACGGCGAGTTTCGGAATCGCCCAGCTGACGCCAGGCGAAGCGGCATTCGAGTTTCAGGAGCGTGCCGACGCTGCCCTCTATGCGGCCAAGCGAAAGGGGCGCGACCGTGTCGAGGTCGCCGCCCCCGCGCAGACGCATCGCAATGCACGAAAGGCCAGTGCCTAACCGTCGAGTGCCTTGATTCGCAGCCTGGTTATGCGGTTTCGCTCGCGCTTGAGCACCACAAAACGCTTGCCGTGGAACGTAAAAGCCTGCTTTTCCTCGGGAATCGACTGGGTTTCGTGGATGACAAGGCCGGCAACCGTGGTCGCCTCCTCGTCGGGCAGGTTCCAGTCCAGCGCCCGGTTGAGGTCGCGGATCGGCACCGAGCCGTCCACCACGACGGAGCCGTCGGCCTCCTGCTTCACGCCCTGAATATCGACATCGTGCTCGTCAGCGATTTCACCGACGATCTCCTCGATGATGTCTTCCAGCGTCACCAGCCCCTCGACCTCGCCATATTCGTCGACCACGACGGCGAAATGCGCCTTGCGCCGCAGGAATGCATTGAGCTGGTCCTTCAGGCTGGTGGTGTCGGGCACAAACCACGGTTTGGCCGCGATCTTCATGATGTCGACGCGGGCCGGGTCATTGTCCACGTCGTGCAATGCGCGCAGCAGGTCCTTTGCGTGAATGATGCCAACGATGTTGTCGAGTGATCCGCGCCATAGCGGCATGCGCGTATGCGGGCTCTGCAGGATTTCGGCGACGATATCCTGCGGCGGGTCGTCGGCGTTCAGCGACCGCATTGCCGTGCGGTGTACCATCACATCGGAGACTTCCAGGTCGTGCAGGTCGAGCAGGCCGCCGAGCCGATCTCGGTCCTGTTTGATGAACGCCCCTTCGCGATGCAGTACGGCCACCGTGCCGCGCAGCTCCTCATGCGCCGACAGCATGGAATCGCCCTGCAGGAGATTGACCCCGAACAATGCCAGCAGGCGCCGCACGATCCAGTTCACCGCGGTTGACAGGCCACCGAACAGAAACACCACAAATCGCGCGAAAGGCGACACCGCCAGCGAAAAGCCCTCCGGCCGCGACAGCGCCCATGATTTGGGCAGGATTTCCGCGAAGATGACCAGAAGCACGGTCATGCCGATGGTGGCGTAGATCACGCCCGCGTCGCCGAAGAGCTTGAGCAGCACGCTGGTGGCCAGGGCGGAGGCGAGGATATTGACCAGGTTGTTGCCGATCAAAAGCGCACCCACCAGCCGGTCGCGGCGTTCGATCAGCCGCTCCACCAGCGATGCGCGGTCATCGCCGCCTTGCGCTAGTGAGTGAAGCCGGGCGCGCGACGCGCCTGTCATCGAGGTCTCGGTGCCCGAGAAAAGGAAGGACAGCACGATCAGCGCCAATACAGCGCCGGAGGTAATCCAGAATTCCGGTGTCATCGTCCGATTTGCTCTGCGAGAAACGATCTTACTTCGGCCGCGGGCACGTCCCTGGAGACGAATGCCTGGCCCACACCCCTTGTCAGGATGAATGTGAGCGCGCCGCGCGACACTTTCTTGTCCTGGCGAATATAGTCCATCAGGCCGTCCGCGCCAGGCAGTTCGCCTTGTATCTGGTCGAGCCGGTAGGGCAGGCCGACCGCCTTCAGATGCGCTTCGACACGGTTCGCGTCGTCAGGGCTTGCGAGGTTCATGCGCGCCGAAAACCGGTGCGCCAGCGCCATGCCGATGGCAACGCCCTCGCCATGCACCAGACGCGCGCTGTCATACCCGGTGGCCGCCTCCAGCGCATGGCCGAATGTATGGCCGAGATTGAGCAGAGCTCGGTCGCCGGTCTCGAGCTCGTCGCGCGCCACCACCTCGGCCTTGGCCCGGCAGGATTCGGCGATCGCTTCGGTGCGGGCGGGTCCGCCAGAAAATACCTCGACCCAGTTTTTCTCCAGCCAGGCGAAGAACGCCGGTCGGTCTATGAGGCCGTATTTGATGACCTCGGCATAGCCGGCGCGGAACTCGCGTTCCGACAGCGTATCGAGTGCGCCGGTATCGGAAAGCACCAGGCTTGGCTGGTGAAACGCACCGACAAGGTTCTTGCCATGGGTGCTGTTGACGCCGGTCTTGCCGCCGACGGACGAATCGACCTGTGCCAGCAGCGATGTCGGCATCTGTACGAAGCGCATGCCGCGCCGCACGATTGCCGCGGCGAAACCTGCAAGATCGCCGATCACTCCCCCGCCGAGGGCAACCACCAGATCGCCGCGCTCGAGGCGCGCCGCCAGCACGGCGTCAACGACATGCTGAAGCGCAGCGAAGCTCTTCGTGCGCTCCCCCGGCTCCATAACAACGGTTGCGTGCTCCAGACCGGCGCCGGCAAGACTGGCTTCAAGGGTCGCGAGATGGTGCGCTGCGACATTCTTGTCGGTCACGATGGCGACGCGAGCACCGGAAAACGCGCCCGATATGCGCGCGCCCGCCTGCGCGATGAGGCCATGGCTGATGACAATGTCATAGGCCCTCTCGCCAAGTCCCACCCGAACGATCTGTGCGTCATCTGGTTCGGCTGAAGTCTTCATGTGTTCTTTTCGTTCAGATGCGCCACAAGTGCTGCCATCACTTCGTCGGCGATGACTTCGCGCCTGTCGTCGCGCGTGTTTACGGTCACGTCGGCCAATGCGTAGACCGGATAGCGCGCTTCCATGAGGCTTTCCATGACTGCGCGCGGATTACCTGTCTTGAGCAGCGGCCTGGTTTGTTTTCTCATCACCCGGGTCATGAGGACATCAATGTCCGCCTTGAGCCATACCGAGACGCCCGCCTGCGAAATCGCCGCCCGCGTCTCGTCATTCATGAAAGCGCCGCCACCGGTCGAGATGACGGCCGGCCGCTCTTGCAGAAGCCGTGTGATGACACGTTGCTCGAGCGCGCGGAATTCCGCCTCGCCATAGGCCTCGAACAGATCGGCAACGCTCATGCGCGACGCCTGCTCGATTTCATGGTCGCTGTCGGCGAACGGCATACCGGCGAGTTGCGAGACACGCCGCCCGATGGCTGTTTTGCCGGCGCCCATCAGGCCCACGAACACGATCACCCGCTCGCCGAGCAGTTGACGCAGTTGCGTCGCCGCGCCCCTCAATGTCGTATTGGAGTTTGTCATGGTTCGGCCCTTGGCCGCGGTTTCGACATGAAAAGCCTGCAATCGTCAAGCCGAACCGGCGCAATGCCGTAAACCTGCGCACGGCGACGGCGGCTTGCAATGACGCCATTGGCGTCCCATAACGGCTTGCCGGCGCCGCTTCGAGAAGACTTTCGCCTTATGCCGACCCTTTTCCGCCTCCTTGTTGTCATCGCCATCATCATCGGCGTGATCTATGGTGGCATGTTCGCGCTGGCGACCTACGTGAAGCCCAATGTAGGCGAGATATCGGTGCGTGTTCCGCCGGAGCGGATCAACCGTTAGAAGCGGCCATGCGCGACGCCTCACGCATAGAAGCCTTTCTGGAAATGATGAGCGCCGAGCGCGGTGCCAGCCAGAACACGCTCGCCGCCTACCGCCGCGATCTGGAGGAAGCGGCGGAAACGCTCTCCGGTACCTGGGGCGGCATCGCGTCGGCACCGGCAACGGCGGTGCGCCAGCACGTGCACAGACTTGGCGCACGCGGCATGGCGGCCTCCACCCAGGCGCGCAAACTTTCCACGCTGCGCCAGTTCTACAAATTCCTGTTTTCCGAGGGCCTGCGCGGCGACGACCCGACATCCACCCTGGACAGCCCCCGCCGCGCCCAGGCACTTCCGAAAACGTTGAGCGAGGCAGACGTCGATGCGCTGATTAGATGCGCGGAACATGAGGCCGCAGCACCGCCGCCTGGTATAGACCCTGAATCGGCACTGAGGCTGCATGCGCTTACCGAAGTACTCTACGCAACGGGACTGCGGGTTTCCGAACTGGTGAGTCTGCCGCTTTCGGTCGCCAAACGCGATGACCGTTATTTCACCGTCACCGGCAAGGGCAACAAGGAGAGGCTGGTACCGCTTTCCATTCGCGCAAGGGAAGCAATGAAGCGCTGGCTCGAAGCCAGAAACGCCAACCCGGCGCTCGCTCAAAGCCCCTTCCTCTTCCCGTCATCTTCCGAGAGCGGGCATTTGCCTCGACAGGTTTTTGCCCGCGAACTGAAAGCGCTTGCCGCCCGTGCCGGCATTTCGGCGGCCAGCATTTCCCCGCACGTGCTGCGCCATGCATTCGCCAGCCACCTGCTGCAGAATGGCGCCGACCTACGCGTCGTCCAGCAATTGCTGGGTCATTCCGACATTTCGACCACGCAAATCTACACCCATGTGCTCGAAAAGCGACTGATCGACCTCGTCAACCAGCACCATCCGCTTGCCGACTAGGTCTGTGATCGTTATGTCAGGCCATGGTCCAGCCGTCGCCGGCTGGCCCCTCGGGGTCTCAGTTTCGTTGATCAACTACTGTCGAGCGCATGTATAATTATCTGGATTTCGAAAAACCGGTTCAGGATCTCGAAGGCCAGATTCTCGAGTTGCGGCGGCTTGCCGAAGCCGGTGAGGCCGTCGACGTTGCCGACGAGATCAAGCGGCTGGAGAAGCGCGCCAAGGAAGCGCTGCGCGACCTCTACAATGCTCTGACTCCCTGGCAGAAGGCGCAGGTAGCCCGTCACGCCGACAGGCCGCACTGCCTTGCCTACATCGATGCGCTGACAACCGACTTCACCCCGCTCGCCGGCGACCGGTCCTTTGGCGAGGACGAAGCCATCGTCGGCGGCCTGGCCCGTTTTCGCGGCGAGGCCGTTGCGGTCATCGGCCAGGAAAAGGGTTCAGACACTAAAAGCCGCCTGAAGCACAATTTCGGCAGTGCGCGCCCCGAGGGTTACCGCAAAGCGGTACGCATCATGGAACTGGCGGACCGTTTCAACATCCCGCTGATCACGCTTGTCGATACCGCGGGCGCTTATCCCGGCATAGGCGCCGAGGAGCGTGGCCAGGCCGAGGCGATTGCCCGCTCGACCTCCACCTGCCTGGCACTCAGGGTGCCGTCGGTCAGCGTAGTCATCGGCGAGGGCGGTTCGGGCGGCGCAATCGCCATTGCGACGGCGAACCGGGTTCTGATGCTGGAGCATGCTATTTACTCGGTCATCTCCCCCGAGGGCGCCGCGTCGATCCTGTGGCGCGACACTGCACGGGCCAAAGACGCGGCGACCAATATGAAGATCACCGCCCAGGACCTGCTTGGCCTCAAAATCATCGACGAGATCGTTCCAGAGCCCCTGGGCGGCGCGCACCGTGCGCCGGAAAAGGTGATCTCGGATACCGGCGACCGTATCGCCAAAAGCCTCGAGGAACTTGCCAGCGCCGATCTCGACTTCCGCGAACACCGGCGCGAAAAGTTCCTCGCCATCGGTCGCGACCTCTAGGCAAACCGGCGCGTGTCCGGCACGAAGTGCCACAATATCGCCGTCTCGATCGGTTCAATGACAATGCCGTGAGGCATGCTCCCGGCGCCTTGCGGTAATGAAATTTCAAGCATAACCGCATTAAGTGCGATGGAGACAGGGTCGGCGCGGGCGTATCTCCCGCCGAGGGACAGGGTTCAGAGCATTTTGCCAATGGTACCGTATCTCGCGCGTATAGCAGTGATCGTCTCGGCGTTGGCACTCGCAGGGTGCAACGAAACGCTGGAAGACATCTCGCCGAAAGCCGAAAAGAAACTTCCGCCCAGCCTTGTGCAGTCCATGCGCGCCAAGGGCATGACGACCACCGCGCCCATCATGCTGCGCATCTTCAAGGAAGAAGGCGTTCTGGAGGTCTGGAAACAGAAGGATACCGGCCGCTACGCGATGGCGACCAGCTACGACATCTGCAAATGGTCCGGCAAGCTTGGCCCCAAATTCACCGAGGGCGACCGCCAGGCGCCTGAGGGCTTCTACGATATCAAACCCTGGCAGATGAACCCGAAATCGAGCTATCATCTCGCTTTCAACATGGGCTACCCGAACAATTTCGATCGCGCCCATGGCCGTACCGGCTCCAACCTGATGGTACATGGCGCCTGCTCGTCGGCCGGCTGTTACTCGATGAGCGACGAACAGGTGGAACAGATCTACGCATTTGCGCGCGATGCCTTCCGGGGTGGTCAGGAAGCGTTCCAGGTGCAGGCGTTTCCTTTCCGCATGACGGCGGAGAACATGGCCCGCTACCAGGATGATCCAAACTATCAGTTCTGGTCCATGCTCAAGGAAGGCTACGATCATTTCGAGATCACGAAAGTGCCGCCGAAGGTCGATGTGTGCGGCCGGCGCTACGTATTCAACTCGATACCGCAAGAAGGCCATTCGTTCTCGCCCAACGCTTCCTGCCCGCCAATGGCGCAGCCAGCGCGCCTGCAGACCGCCTACCAGTCGTATCAGCTCAAATACAACGCCGCGTTTTCCGCCGCACTCGGCGAACCGAGCAGCCGCAAGGCACCTTCGCCAAGTATCGGTGGTTTTCGTGAGGCGACCCAGGTCGCCGACTGGTCGCGTCGCCGCGCGCGTGGCGAACGCGTGACGCGTCTGCCGCCCAACATGCAGCCGGAAACGCCCGCGGTGACAGCGCCCTCGCCGCGCCCGGCACCGCAGGTCACCGCCGCTCCACAGCCGGAACCCGCAACATCGCCAACCGGGGAACAGGCAAATTCGGTCGCTGAGGCAGCAGGAACGCCAGTGCCTGCTGAAAACCAGCAGACGGCTAACGCCGAGGCCGGCGAAAAGAAAAACCCCCTGCGCAAACTGTGGGGCATGTTCAAACGCGATCAGTGACGCGCAGCAACACCTACGACCTCCGTGGCCTGAATTGCCCATTGCCGGTGCTGCGCACCCGCAAACGGCTTGCGAATATGCAGCCGGGCGCGATGCTGATCGTGGAAACGACCGACCCGCTGGCCGCAATAGACATACCGGTATTCTGCAGGGACGAGGGACACCGTCTGGTGGCAACGGAGGCGGTGCCGAATGGCCATCGCTTTACGATTGAGCGCGGACCTGCAGCCTCAACCTGAAAAGCCTGAAATCGCCAGCGGATTGCCCTCTACCGCCGCCCTGTCGGGTGTATCCACCGACAACTGGTTGGTGATTGCCGCAAACAGCCGCCGCACATAGGTCTCGTCCATGCCGTCCGCTATGAACACCAACCGCGTCTCGCGGGTGCTGCCGGCGGGCCATTCGGCAAGCCGTGCCGGCGGATGCATCAAGGTCTGCACCGCGTGCAGCACCAGCGGACACTCAGGGTCGTCGGCCAGCCGCACAATGCCCTTCATGCGCAGCAGCTTCGGGCCTTGGGTCGACCGAACCAGATCCAAAAAAATCTCAAGGGCGCCAATTTCGATCGGCGCTTCGTGGATCAGCGAAAAACTTCTGATCCGCTCCGGATGGTGATGGTGGTCGTGACCATGATCGTGGTGATGGTCATGGTCGCCGGTGCGATCTCCAAGCCAGCGCGCTACATCAGCGGATTTGGTGGCCGGGTCATAGAGACCGTTGTCGAGCAGCGTTGCGGTGTCCGCACCGTCGCCGGAAACACTCGTCGCCGGCGCCAGGGGATTAAGGCCGAGAAGCAGCGACCGCACCGTTTCGGGGTCCGCCTGCGGCAGATCCGTTTTGGTCAGGATGATCCGGTCCGCGACCGCGACCTGCCGCTTCGCCTCGTCGTGCTGCGTCAGCGTTGAGGGCCCGTTCACAGCATCGACCACCGTAACGACGCCGCTCAGCCGCAACGCGGCGACAATCGCGGGATGCCCCATCAGCGACTGCAGTACCGGAACCGGGTCGGCGAGGCCCGTCGTCTCGATGACAATACGCTCCAGCGGCGCGATTCGGCCAGCCTGCGCACGGTCGATCAGGTCGGCGATCGTATCCATCAGCTCGCCGCGCACAGAACAGCATACACAGCCGTCGGAAAGCTCGATGACCCCATCGGAAGACTGTTCGACCAACAGGTGGTCGACTGCGACATCACCGAATTCATTGATGATGACGGCAGTGTTCTTGATTGCCGGATCTTTCAGGATACGGTTGAGCAGCGTAGTCTTGCCGGCACCCAGAAAGCCGGTGATCACCGTGACGGCAATAGGATCGAGGGGCATCGGCGCGCTTCAGCCGCCTTCGGCCACAGTTGGCGTGTAATCGGGACGAGGTGTTGGAGTCGGGATATTCGATGCGCTCGCCGCTGAAACCGGAAGCGGGCCGACGGCGCCACCGAGACCGACTTCAATGACACGCCGCGGCCGGTCGAAAGCGGTCATGTAGGGCGAACTGATGATACGGCGCCCCTGCTCGTCGCGATTGGCCAGCCGTTCCTGCCGCGCTTTCTTGGTACAGATCATCGGACGCATGTTGGTGGCCGTGGTCAGCATCGACCCATAGGGGCGCATCGCGCCGAGCCTTTTCGCTCCGAACGACGAGCGCGAGAAACCCTTGGCCAGAAGTTCTGCCGCCGTTTCGGCGCGTTGTTCGACGGATTCAGCGCCCAGTACAACGGCGACGACGCGCTTTCCGCGCCGCTGCGCCGAGGCAACGAGGTTGAAGCCGGACGGACATGTGTAGCCGGTTTTCATGCCGTCGGCGCCGTCGAACCGGCCGATCAGAGAGTTGTGGTTGTTCAGACGCGCCTTTCCAGCCTGAAGCGCCTCGATTGCGAAATAGCTGTCATACTGCGGAAACTCTTTGCGGATCGCGGTCGCCAGAAGAGCCATGTCGCGCGCCGTGGTATATTGATGATCCGAATGCAGACCATGCGCATTGACCCAGTTTGTGCCGGTCATGCCAAGTCGTTGTGATTCCGCGTTCATGCGCGCCGCGAACGCCTTCTCCGAACCGCCGACGCTCTCACCCAGGGCCGTGGCGACATCATTCGCCGACTTCACCATCAGAATCTTGATCGCGTTGTCGACGGTAAGCACAGAGCCTTTCGGATAACCCATCTTGCTGGGCGGTTCTTTGGCAGCATTGGCGGATATCACAACTGGCGACCTGAGCGTGATTTCCCCTGCCCTGATGGCACGGAAGGTGACATAGACCGTCATCAGTTTGGTCAATGAGGCCGGAAACCAGCGACGGAAAGGCTCCGATTCGTCCAGAACGCGTCCGCTGCCGACATCCACAACGATGTGCGGACCGGCATTCGCCGGCACCGCCAGGGCTGCCAACATAAGAACAGCTATCAACCGGACCGACGCAATCCGCACGCGCATTCCCAACCCCATTTCGCCCTTGCCCATTCGGCGGCAGTGTCACTATGGTTCAGCAGGCCCGCATGGTCAGACCATGCCGCTAGCCAGGGCCAATCGCTTTGTTTGCTCTGCTATCTATCTCATGTGACGCCAAAATGGCAAAGTCGAGCGCGCCGCAACAATTCAATGAAGCCGCCGCCTGGCGGTAACCAGCGAGAGTTCTGCCTGATGCCGATATTGAACCGCGTAGCCGAAATGCATGACGAAATCACCGGCTGGCGCCGCCATCTGCATACGATTCCCGAAATCCTCTACGAGGTTCACCAGACGGCGGCGTTTGTCGCCGAGCGGCTCACCGAATTCGGCTGCGACGAAGTGGTTACCGGCATCGGTAAAACCGGCGTCGTCGGGATAATCAAGGGTAATCTCGGCGATGGCCCGGCGGTGGGCCTGCGTGCCGACATGGACGCCCTGCCGCTCAATGAGATCACCGGCAAGGACTGGGCGTCGAAGACGCCCAACCAGATGCACGCCTGCGGGCATGACGGCCATACCGCGATGTTGTTGGGCGCTGCCAAGTATCTCGCCGAAACCCGCAATTTCAAAGGGTCTGTCGCGGTCATCTTCCAGCCCGCCGAAGAAGGTGGCGCCGGCGGCGACGCCATGGTCAAGGACGGCATGATGGACCGCTTTGGCATCAAAACCGTCTTCGGCATGCACAACATGCCGGGCCTGCCCGTCGGCCAGTTCGCGATCCGCCCCGGTCCGACCATGGCAGCGACCGCCGAATTCTGGATCATCGTCAAGGGCAAGGGCGGCCACGCCGCAATGCCGCATGGCACGATCGATCCGATCGTCATCGGCAGCCAGATCGTTACGGCATTGCAGACAATCGCCTCACGCAGCATTGATCCGCTCGATTCAGTGGTGGTTTCGGTCACCAAATTCCACGGCGGCGATGCCTTCAACATCATCCCTGAACAGGTCGAGCTCAATGGCACGATCCGCATCCTGCGCACCGAAGTGGGCGAAGCGGCGGCCAAGCGCATGAACGAGATCTGCCAAGGTATTGCGGCGGCGCACGGCGCCACCGTGGAAGTTAAGATCGACTTCAACTATCCGGTCACCTTCAACCATCCGGAAGAGACCGATTTCGCTGCCGGAGTAGCCAGGTCGGTTGCTGGTGCGCCCAATGTCGATACCGACGTGCTGCCGGTGATGGGCGGCGAGGATTTTTCCTACATGCTGGAAGCACGGCCCGGCGCATTCATATTCATGGGCAATGGCGATACCGCCAATCTCCATAACCCGGCCTACGACTTCAACGATGAAGCCATCCCGCACGGCGTCAGCTACTGGGTGAAACTGGCGGAAACCGCTCTCGCCGCTTGACGCGCAACCGGTCAGCGGTTCATCGGAGCGCCCGGCCGCCTCAGAGCGGCGCACGCGCCTGCTTGGCGCTTGGCGAAGTCGGCACAAGCGGCTATGTGTGCCCGACGCGGTCCCGTAGCTCAGTAGGATAGAGCATCAGATTCCTAATCTGAGGGTCACAGGTTCGAATCCTGTCGGGATCGCCAATCACAAATAACGATCTTCCACGCGCCTTCGTCCATAATCCAGCAGGGCGAAGAACGCCCAGCCCAGAAACGACAGCAGTATCACCATGCCAATGACGGTTGCCGCGTCGGCGTTTTCCTGGCCGTTGGCGAGTAGGAAGCCGATTCCCTTGTTCGCGCCCATAAGCTCACCGATAACCGCCGCGGTCATGGCAAGCGTGGTGGCGACCGTAGCGCCCGCAAACAGCGTCGGAATCGCTGCTGGCAGTTCGATATGCCGAAATCGCTGCCATGCGGAGAGCCGCAGCACACCGGCCAGATCGGCATACGACTTGTTCATGTAGACAATGCCGGACAGCATCGAGGTCATTACCGGGAAGAAGGTCACAATGGCCACAAGGACGATCTTCGGTGCCGCGCCAAGGCCGAGCCAGAGCAGCAGCAGCGGAGCGATCGCGATCTTGGGCGTCGTCTGCAGAAGCAGGATGAGCGGCGTGCAAAGGCGAAGCATGAGCGGCGAGCGCGAGAACAGAATAGCCGCAACGATGCCGACGGCTGCGCCCAGAAGAAATCCACCGAGGATTTCGGTCAGCGTGATGTATATATGCCAGGCGAGTGCGGAACGCTGGAAATGGAAGATCAGGCTCTGCAGAACCGCCCAGGGATCCGGCAGCAGATAAGCCGGAATATCGAGCAGCGGGACCGCCGCGCCCCATAGCGCGACGATCCCGAACAGACCGATTAGGTTTCGCATCAGCACTGCTGTGTTACTCGATCGAAGACGGATCGACGACGAAGTCAGATGCCTTCGGCGCGGTGTCGATCACCTTGTACTCAGCCAGAATGTCCGCATTCATCTGCCATGCGTCGAAGTCGGCTGCGCCCAGTCCCTCTTCTTTGGTCAGCGGGCTCTGCCAGACAGATGCGACAAATGTGTTTTCGAACGCAGTGGTGAGGATACCAATCTGGTCCGCCCAGGTTGGCGTGTACTTGTCCATGGAGATCTGCAGCGCTTCTTCCACATGGCCGTCAATGACCCACTCGTAGGACTTTGTGACGGCGGTGGTGAACCGTTTCACAAGATCGGGGTTGTCGGCCAGCTTGGCTGAGCTCGTGACGACCACATTGCCGAAGGACGGCAGAAAGTCGTTCGACAGGATCATGGTGACGTCGAACCCGGCCGCCTCAAGCGCATATTTTCTCAACTCCGAGAAAACGATGGCATCGACATCGTCGCTCTGAAGAGTCTGAACGATGGCGCCGGAAGCGACAACCTCGACGGTGACGTCGTCGATCGAAAGGCCCGCCTTGGCGAGACCGACCTGCAGCTGCAGGTAATTCGGGCTGCCCAGCGACGTGACCGCAACCTTCTTTCCCTTCAGGTCGGCATAGGTTTCGATGCCGCTTTCCTTCTTGGCAAGAAGAGCACCGATGCCGCGCTGATAGGTGGTGTGGACCACCTTGACAGGCAGGCCATTCGCGGCGGCCGCGACCACGGCGTCGCCGTTCGGAAACCCGAAGTCGACATTGCCGGCAGCGATATTGGTCAGGATGTCGGAGGCGCCTGCATACAGGAACTCAACCTCGATGTTCTGATCAGCGAAGAATCCGTTCTCGACACCGGCGTAAAGCGGTGCGTAGAACGGCACGACGTTACCGTCGATCTGGAAGACGACTTTGTCCAGCGCGATGGCAGGCGATGCGCCCAGAAGGGGAACCACAAGGCCAATTGCAGCAGCGAGTTTCCTTAGCTTGTCATGCATATTCCTATTCCTTCTCTTTCGAGGTTTCTGATTGGATCCTGATCAGCGCGTTTCCGGCGATGTGCAGAAGGTTGCGTTGCGTGGGCTCGTAGTCGACGAGCCAATCATCTGTGGCCCGGTTGCCGTGCACGCCGAGAACGCATGCCGCCTTGAGGCCGATCCTCTGGCTCACGGCGAGAATGACCTGGCTTTCCATATCGATGCCGATGGCACCGCGACTGCGGAACCTGTCCAGAAAGCTGGTTTCAAGGTCGTCCACGGATGGGACGGGGCGATCCTGGCCGAGATAGTAGCTGTCGCTCGTCGCGATCATGCCTGTACGCACCGCTAGTCCCTTGTCGCGCGCTGCGGCGAAGAGGGCGGAACACAGGCCGGGATCGGACCGGAGTTCGTCGGCAGCAGTCCAATAGAGCGGTGCGACCCCGGACATGCCGATAGCTTTGTCCGCGACTACATAGGAACCGGTCGGAATGTCCTTGAGCAGAGCCGACATGCCGCCGATGCGGATAACGCGCTTTGCGCCGAGCATCGCCAGCTCGACAAGTGCTATCTCGGTGGAAGGTCCGCCGATTCCGCTGGAACAGATGGTAAGCGGGTGACCGTTGTAGCGCCCGCTCACAACCGCGAACTCGCGGCGGCGACCGAAATCGGTCACACCGTCGAGCATGCGCGCAAGAAGCGTCACACGGTCTGGATCTCCCGGAACGAGCACGTCCTCGCATATGTCGCCCGGTCCGCACGGAAGGTGCGGCGGACGGCCGTTCGTGAATGGATGCAGCGCGGTGGGAGCGGCTCTACTGTTCATCGGGAGTGCTCCACGACAGGAACCGGGCTTCGATCTCATTGAGGACGGCATGCATCGCCATGCCGAAGAGCGCGGTCAGCAACACGGCACCAAAGAGCATCGGTGTCTTGTAGGTCGCTGTTGCGAAGGTCATCATGTAGCCGAGGCCCTGCGCACCGGACATCCACTCGGCCAGAATGGCTCCCACGAGTGCCTGGATCGCGCCGATTTTCACGCCAACGAATATGCCGGGAAGCGACGCCGGCAGATCGATGCTTGCCAAGCGCTGAAGCGGCGAAAGATGAAGAAGGTCGGCGAGGTCGTGCAGCCTGCTGTCGATGGCTCGCAGGCCGGCGAGAGCGCCGGCGAAAACCGGAAAGAAGACAAGGCTGACGATAAGGACGATCTTTGCCGTCAGCCCGAGACCGAACCAGATGATGATGAGCGGCGCCAGGGCGATTTTCGGGGCCGTCTGCAAGACGACGAGCGGACCCTCTACAACCTCGCCGAGTCCGGGAATTTTGAACAGCAGGTAGGCCAGCGCGACTCCGAATACGGTCCCGATGACCAGGCCGAGCACGATATTCTGAACCGTGAAGGCAACATGCGGCAGGAGCTGTCCGTCCTGCAGGAGGTCCCAAAGCGTTGCGATGACCGATTGCGGCGAGGGCAGCAGGTAGTGCGGCATTCCCATCGGGCCGCTCGCATACCACCAGGCAAAAGCCAGAAGCAGCAGCGCGGTGCCGTATTCGAAGCTCGCCCGGAGACGGCCGTTCACTTGGTCATCTCCCGCATCATGTTGCGGAGATCCGAAACAAGGTCCAGGTATTCCGCGGAGCGCCTTGTATGTTCGTCACGCGGTAGCGGCAGACCGACGTCGATGGTCTTTTTCAGACGGCCGGGGCGCGGACTCATGACCATAACCTTGGTGCCGAGATATGCCGCCTCCTCGACCGAGTGGGTCACAAGGAGAATGGTCTTTCCCGTCTGCCGCCAGATCCGGCTCAACTCGTCATTCAGCGTTTCCCTGGTGAGTAGGTCGACAGCGGAAAACGGCTCGTCCATCAGCAGAATGGGCGGATCGTCGGCCAGGGCGCGGGCAATGGCTGCCCGCTGCCTCATTCCGCCCGAAAGCTGTTTGGGCAGCGAGTTTTCGAACCCCTCAAGGCCGACAAGCCTGATGAGTTCGCGAACCTTCTCCTCGCCCTGACTGCGCGGGATCCCGGATGTATCCAGCGGGAAGCGGATGTTGTCGGCAACCGTCTTCCAGGGAAGCAGAACAGCATCCTGGAAGACAAACCCAACCGGGCGTTTGAGATCGGCCGTTCCCAGAACGATCTTGCCGGAGGTTGGTTTCTCCAGCCCGGCAATGATGCGCAGCAAGGTGGATTTGCCGCAGCCGGAGGGTCCGACAATCGACACCAGTTCGCCTTCGGCAATTTCGAGGCTGAAGGGTTCCAGCGCAACAACGCTGTCTTCCTTGCCGCCGAAGGTCTTTGCGATTTGCTGGATCGTGATCAACTCGGGCCTTTCGGACATCAACCAACTGGGCACTGGGCACTGATGCCCCTGCAGCATGAGTGAAGGCTACGTCCTGACAATTATCTATGTCAAGAAAAATCCCAATATTGAGATTTTCGGATAGCTATGCGCAATATTGCGATCTTTGGCGCAGGCAAGTGGCGTCAAAACGCGTCGGTGCCGGCACTTATTAGAACTCTGGCTCGTCATATCGGTTGCGGTTCAAGGCAGTCTCGTCGAAAAATCCACATACTGAGATTTGTGTCATTGGTAGGAATATGCGCGCCAGCCTTCTACAACTTGTGAAAGTCCTTGAGCGCCCCTATTCCTGAGAAAAGGCAGCTGTTTAGTACGATGGCGTCGCAATACGAAACCGCACTGCATGTTGGCGAGCGCCTGCGCTCGTTCCGCCTCGGCAAGGGCCTTCTTCCGGAAGACGTCGCAGCGGGAACGGGCCTGTCGCGGGCAGCTATCTACAGATATGAGGCCGGTCAGCCAATCCGGGTGGACGCGCTTGGGAAAATCGCCGATTTCCTCGATATCTCCGTAGCTTCACTCTTCGGCGTCGGATCAGAGTTCATATCGACGGCGGCAGGCTTCTACGAGCGCGTGCGTCAGCTCGAGGGGATGGCTGATCAGATCAGCGTTCTTTTCGGGCCGATTTCATATCTGCTCACCACCGAGAGCTTCGACGCACTGCTGCCCGAGATCCTCATGGAAAGCGTGCCGGAGCTCGCGGTCAATCGCCAGAATCTTGGTAGTCAGATAGACGAGGTCATCGATTTGCTGCTGGCCCGCAAGGCGGGTTACCTCAGCCGCCGTCCCAACATCGTCAGCCTTGTGTCGGCGGCCGAGCTCGAGCAGGTGCTGCGGCTCGGGTTCGTCGGCAGGCACGGCATCAACGGCGCCGAACTGAAGCGGCGGCGGACTGCTGCTTTGACCGAGGTTGAGAACATCCTGCGGATGCTCACCGATCAGCCCATGGGAGTACAGATCGGCCTTGTGGAGGATTCGCTGCCCGGCGCAAGTTTCCAGATCCTGCGG
The DNA here is from genome assembly GCA_017644005.1 of Rhizobiaceae bacterium. Lineage (GTDB taxonomy): Bacteria > Pseudomonadota > Alphaproteobacteria > Rhizobiales > Rhizobiaceae > RCIO01. The sequence goes on along the minus strand of JAEPMJ010000005.1, from coordinate 7,450 downwards.
ACGGGCTCCGCGGCGCAAGTTGCCGTCAGCCCGTTCCGGCTCGGCCTTTATGCCAATATTCGTGTCGGTGTTGCCACCATCACGGCAGCGCAGGATTCGGTAAAGCTGCATCAGGAAGTCACTGCGCAACTCTGGCAGAACAGCTTGAAGGGAAATGAAGCGGCTGACCGGGTGCGTTCTATCCTGGAAAACTCTGCCGGTGAAATCGGTACGCCTTCGTGACGGCTACGGACCGCCAGATTCCCCTGAGCTACCTCTTGATCGCATATTTCTCGATCATGGCCTCCAGATAGGACGCAGCTTCACCGCCTTTTAGCGCCTCCCCCCACAGGCGCTCCGCAATGCCTTCATGGAGTTCCATCGCTTCGGGTGCGGAGGTGATGAGCGCCACGCCCAACCGAATATTGGGCTGCTCGCCAAGGCGGAAGGGGCTGATCGCAAGCATCGATCTGTCCGCCTGTCGGAATATCTGGAAGCTGGTTGCCGGTACCGGTTCGCGGACGATGCCGATCTGAATTCCGATCGGCTGGCTCCGCAGCATGGCTAGAATAAACTCGGCTTCCGCGCGCGCATGCTTGCGACGAAGATCGATAATGTCGGCAGGCAGGTCATGGCGACCGATCATGCCATGCAGCAGAAACCGCTCCAGGTCGGCGGAGGCAATGAGACTGACAATCAGCGGCCGGTTAGAATTGAAGGCGTTCTTTCGGGCGCGAAGTATCTCCAGGAGCCCTTCAACCGCCTTGGTTGACGTTCCTTCTGCCTCAACTCCCTCGGGCACGGATTCACGCAGCACCTCCCGCAGAACCGTATCGTAATTGTCCGAGGTGAGAAGATACGAGACAGGACTGAACAGCCCGATAATCTGTTGGCACTGCTCTTCGAGCTGCCGCATGCGTTCGAAGAATGCTATCGCGGTACTGACATACTCGACACCGACGCCCATGAGGCTGGCCAGCGATACGCCAAGTTCGTCGGCAATGCTGGTGAGCATATCGATCTTGCGGATCTCGCCCTTCTCCGCGCGATAAAGAGCAGCGCGAGAAATGCCGAGCTTGCCAGCCAACTCGTCCGGCGTAAGTTCCTTGCCAAGGCGATGAGCGCGCAATCGGGCTCCAATATCCTTGAAACGAACTGAATCCCCGAACGGTTCATTCATCCAAAACGACCTCAGCTGCATTGATTATCGTTATCGGACCGCATTTGGCCGATTGTCAAATTCGATTACAGAAAACATGCCAGAAGCTTTTTAAATAGACAAATAGCCCATTCGTCTCATTTTTGAGAAAATGATTGACAGGCTTTACGGTCGTCCATACGCTCCAGCTCGCAGCAATCCAATAAGCAGACGAGAGGTGGAACCCGTGAAACAACTGCTTCGCAGCCTGGCCCTTTCTTCGGTCATCCTTGCAACGAGCGCCGCCGGCTCTTGGGCGGCGGACTTCGTCGCCAAGATCGGCCATCTGGAATCGACCCAGCAATCGCGCCATATCCATCTTGAAAAGGTGGCGGCACTGGTCGCGGAACGCACCAACGGTGCTGTCGAATTCCAGATTTTCCCGCAAGGCCAGCTTGGCCAGCAGCGTGAAATGACCGAGGGCGTTCAGCTTGGCACGCTGGAGGCAACCGTTGCCCCGGCGGCATTCCTGGGCGGCTTCAACCCGGCCATCTCCATTCTCGACATCCCCTTCCTCCTCCCGGACGACGATGCGAAAGCGCAGGATCTGAGGGCCGGAGCATTTGGGCAGGCGCTTTGCGACTCGTTCGACAGCCGCGGCGTCGAGTGCCTGATGCTGTGGCCGAACGGCAAAAAGAACTTCACATCCAACAAGCCGCTGACCGGAATGGATGACTTCGCCGGCCAGACCTTCCGTGTGATGGACTCCAACATCCTGATCGAGCAGTACAAGTCTCTTGGTGCCTCCGCCATCGCGCTGCCCTTCGGCGAGCTCTACACCTCGCTGCAGACCGGCGTTGTTGATGCGCAGGAGAACCCGCTCGACACCATCCGCGCGATGAAATTCTACGAAGTGCAGAAGTATCTTGTGGTTTCCAACCACGGCGCCATGGAGGACGTGATCCTCTTCAATCCGGCTTTCTGGCAAGGCCTGCCCGCGGAGTACCAGACCGTGATCGCCGACGCTTTTGCCGAGGTGATTCCGGATCTTATCGCCCACAAGGCAGAAGCGGTCGCGGCGTCTCTGGAAGAGATCAAGGCAGCGGGGCTCGATGTGCGTGAGCTCACGTCCGAGGAAAAGGCCTCCTTCCGCGAGACCATGTATCCGGCAACGCGCGCCGCATATGTTGAGCGCGCCGGCGACGAGGGTGCTGCCCTTATCGACCTTTACGAGAAGGAATACGACGCACTCAAATAGGGTTGCGCTTTCGCGGCGCGCGGGCAGCCGGCTGAATGGCCGCCCGCGCGCCGTATTCATTTGATCCGGGAGAATGGAGGAGAGCAGTGCAAAGATCGCTATCGATATTGCGCATGGTGGAACGTTCGCTGCTTGTCGCGCTGTTCCTCGTCATGGTCGGCCTCTACTTCACCAATGTCGTCGTGCGTGCTTCCGGCTCCAGCCTGGCGTCCGATCTCGCCTGGATTGAAGAGGCGGTTCGCCTGATGAATGTCTATCTCGTTTTCCTGGCCCTTGGCCTCGCGCTTGAATACGGACGGCATGTCGCAGTCGACACCTGGCGCGCCGGCATTGCCCGCACGCTCGGCCTCCCGCTTGGCAAGATCATCGACGCCGCAGGGCTGATCTTCACGCTTTATCTTGTCTGGCTGGGCTACAGGATGACAGGCTTCGTGTTCAGCACCGGTCAGCGCAGCCCCACGCTCGGCCTGCCGATGGGCTGGCTGTATGTTGCGCCGACAGTCGGCTTCGCGCTGCTGGCACTGCGCTACCTCCTCAGCCTGACAGGCATAATCGACCGCTACTCCCGTACAGAAGCGAGCGACACATGATTCTCCTGTTCGTCGTCATTGCAGCGGCAGTACTGATGCTCGTGTGTGGGTTCGAGATGTTTCTCGTTCTCGGCGTACCGGCAATCATGGCAAAGCAGTTCTTTTATGGCTCGCTGCCCGATCCGGTGATCGTCCAGAAGGTCGTCGGAGGCATCAACCACTCCACGCTGCTGGCAATCCCTTTCTTTATTCTCGCTGCCGAGTTGATGGGCGATGGTCAGATTGCCCGCCGCCTCACCGGATTGGTGCAATCGCTGGTTGGCCACCGCAAAGGCGGCATCGGCTACACGGTTATCGGCGGTTCGATGGCTTTCGGCTCGGTTTCCGGCTCAGCACCCGCTACCGTGGCCGCCATGGGGCGCATGGTCTATCCCGAGATGCGCGCCGCCGGCTTCCGTGAGAAATTTTCGCTCGGCCTCGTTGCTTCCAGCGCCGAGACCGCCCTTCTTATTCCGCCGTCGATCACACTCATCATCTATGGCTGGATGACCGGGGCATCGGTCGCCCGCCTGTTTGTCGCCGGCGTTGCGGCAGGTCTTGTACTCGGCCTGGTCTTTGCTGTTCTGGTCGCGGTCGAGGCACGTCGCACCGGTGTGAGCGCCGGTGCACGCACCAGCTGGTCCGAGCGCTTCGCGGCCATTCGCCATGCTGGCTGGGCCCTGGGAATGCCGCTCATCATCCTGGGCGGCATCTACACTGGTTTCTTCACGCCGACCGAGGCAGCTGCGGCGAGTGTCGTTTATGCGATTTTTGTCGAGAGCGTCATCTTCCGGGCGCTGACGATCAGAAAACTGTTTGAAATCACCGAACGCGCCGCGATCTCCACCGCGATCATTTTCATTCTGCTCGCACTGGGCGGCCTTCTCTCCTACTTCATCACGCTCGCGCAGGTGCCGAACCAGATCATTGCCTTCCTGGCCGCGGTCGACGCTGGCCCGATTATCTTCCTGCTCGTCGTCAACGTCGCCTTCCTGATCGCGGGCATGTTCATCGATCCCAATTCGGCGCTGCTGATCCTGGTGCCGCCGCTTTACCCGGTCGCGACTGCGTTTGGCATCGACCCGATCCATTTCGGCATGATCGTTACACTGAACATTTCGGTGGGCATGATCACCCCGCCCTTCGGGCTCGACCTGTTCGTGGCATCGTCCACGCTCGGCAAGCCGGTCATGACCATCATCTCTGGCATCTGGCCATTCGTGATTGCGAACCTCGTTGCGCTCGCCGTGATCACCTACGTGCCTCCGATTTCGACCTTCCTTCCCAATCTGGTGTTCGGCTGATGGCTGAGGTCCTGTCTCCCCCTCTTTCAGATTCGAACCTGCCCGCCGCAGACGTATTCGAGCGGGACCTGGTTGTTGTGTCGAACGACCCGGTCAACGGGGAATATATGCGGCTTGCGCTCAAGGCTCCGCCCGAACTGCTGGAGCGGTGCCGCGCCGGCCAGTTCTTCCATCTGCTTTGCCCGGTCATCGGCGGCGAAACGCCATATCTGCGCCGGCCCATGAGCATCTACGGCTTCTTTCCCGAAACGGGCGAATTGCACTTCCTCTACAAAGTGACGGGCGCCGGCACACGGGCGCTTTTCCACCTCGGTCCAGGCGACACACTCAATGTGCTCGGTCCACTCGGCATCGGCTTCCGCATCGAGGACGACTGGCGGCATCTGGTGCTGGTCGCGCGCGGCGTCGGGCTGGCAACGCTGGCACCTTTGGCGCTGGAGGCGCGCAATCGCGGACGCCGGCTCACGGCGATCTGCAGCGCCAGAAATGCCGACGTTCTGATGTCTATCGACTATTTTCGGGACATGGGCGCCGAGGTCGTTACCGTGACGGATGCTGACGGCACCTCCTCCATGGAGCATGTCGAAGGCGTCATCGAGGCCCTTATCCGAGAGAAGGGCGTTGATGCGTTCTACACCTGCGGCTCGAACCGAATGCTCCTGCTGCTTCAGAAACTCGGCGGACGGCACGGCATACCGGGTGAAATCGCACTTGAGCAGCAAATGGCGTGCGGGCTGGGCATGTGCCACTGCTGTGTGCGCCCCTTCATGCAGGATGGAAACCGCGTTCAGCTGCGCGTCTGCCGCGAAGGTCCGGTCTTCGACATTCAGGAGGCGATGCCATGGTAGATATGTCGGTCGACATCGCTGGCCTGCGGCTCAGAAACCCGGTCATGCCAGCCTCCGGCACCTTTTCCGAGGAGCTGGCCGAGGTTTTCGATATCGAGTGCCTGGGCGCGCATGTCACGAAAACGATCACCCGCGACCTGCGCAGCGGCAATCCGACACCGCGTGTCTGCGAGGTCGATGGTTCGATGCTGAATTCTATCGGCATTCCGAGCAAGGGCGTTCGCTATTTCATCGAAAAGACCGCACCCTTCTACAGTGCCTACAATACGCCGCTCGTCGTCAGCATTTCCGGCAACACCGCCGATGAATTCGAGGCGCTCTGCGCAGAGGTTTCAGTCGATGGCGTTGCTGCGATAGAGGTGAATGTCTCCTGTCCGAACATCGAGGAAGACGGCAAGGCTTTCGCCATCCGGCCGTCCTCCACCTATGAGGTGATGAGCAGGCTTCGCAAGGCGACACACCTGCCGCTGTGGGCGAAGCTCACACCCAACACCGGGGAGACGCCCGAGGTCGCGCGCGCGGCCGAAGAGGGTGGCGCGGATGCTCTCGTCGTTGCCAACACGCTTCTGGCGATGGCGATCGATACCCGTACCCGGCGTCCCAAGCTCGGCAATCTCATGGGCGGACTCTCCGGTCCGTCTTTGAAGCCGATCGCACTTCGCATGGCGTATCAGTGCGCAAAGGCAACGCAAATTCCCATTATCGGCTGCGGCGGCATATCGACCGCAGACGACGTGCTTGAGTTTCTGATTGCCGGCGCATCCGCCGTGCAGGTCGGCACGGCGACATTCATCAATCCCACCGCAATGGTCTCGATCATCGCCGAGCTCGAGGCGCGACTGGCACGCGAAGGCATCTCCGCAGTTCGCGATATCATTGGCACGGTCATCGACGATGAGCAGAAGTCCGGCGTTGTCTTCATGGAGGCCGCGCCATGACCGCCCTCAGGTCCGTAACCCCGGACGCAGACAGGGACGACATTCGTATTGCCGGTGCCTTGTTCGACGAAATTGCCGCGCGCACGGCAGATGTCGAGGGTGTAAGCCGTCCCGCATTTTCGGATATCGAAACCAGGACGCTTGCGCTGCTGGTGGACTTTGCCCGCGAGCACGGACTGGAAACCTGGTACGATGCCGGTGGCAACGCGAATTTCTGCCTGCCCGCACACCGCGAGGCAGAACGCTTCACCGTTGTGGGTTCGCATGTCGACAGTGTGCCCTTCGGTGGCAATTACGATGGATTGGCTGGCGTTGTCGCCGGGCTGGTCTGTCTCGTCCGCGCGTCCAGCCACAAGGCGTCAAAAATCAGGCCGCTTCATGTACTTGCCATGCGCGGCGAGGAGAGCGCCTGGTTCGGGCCCTGCTACATCGGTTCCAAGGCGCTCACCGGCAAGCTTTCGGCATCCGAGCTTGCCGCACGTCACAAGGGCGATGGCCGGTCCCTGGCCGAGCACATGGCCGACGTCGGCATAGCGATGGACGACGTGCGGGCCGGCAAACCTCTCATCGATCTTTCGAGGATCGAAGCCTATATCGAACTTCACATCGAACAAGGGCCGCTGCTGATCGGCAAGAACATTCCCGCCGCGATTGTGTCGGGCATACGCGGCAATATCCGCCACCGCGCGATACGATGCCTCGGCGAAGCCGGTCACTCCGGTGCCGTGCCGCGGGCATTCCGGCGCGACCCGGTGCTGGCTATGGCGGACCTTTTGGTTCGGCTCGACGAGAGCTGGTCCACAATATTGCAGAAGGGCGACGACCTTGTGCTGACCAGTGGCGTTGTCGGTACCGACCCGGAACGCCACGCGATGTCGCGCATTCCCGACGAAATCACGTTCAGTCTGGATATGCGCAGCCAGAGTGCCGCCACGCTTGAGGAAATGCGAACGCTGCTGAGCGAGGAGATGCGGCAGGTCGAGCGCGACCGCAAGGTGCGCTTCGAGGTTGACGAGGAGCTTTATTCGCAGCCGGCACTTTGCGATCCGGCGCTTGTGGCCGGGCTCGAAACTGCAATGGAGAGGAGTGGCCAGGCCCCCTTTGTGATGCCGAGCGGTGGCGGTCACGATGCAGCGGTATTCGGTGCTGCGGGTATCCCCGCCGCGATGGTGTTCGTGCGCAACCAGAATGGTTCGCACAACCCGAAGGAAGCCATGGAGCTTCCTGATTTCATTGCCGCCGTCGACATCCTTCACGAGTTCCTGAAGGTGCCGGCATGACCTTTGTGACGCTTCGGCGGCCTGACGACTGGCACCTGCATCTTCGGGATGGGCCGATGCTGGAAGCGGTGCTGCCTTACAGTTCGGCGAGTTTCGCCCGCGCCATCGTCATGCCCAATCTGGTGCCGCCGGTGGT
>JAEPMJ010000004.1 GCA_017644005.1 Rhizobiaceae bacterium | reverse complement strand
CGCGTCAATCTGGTCATAGGCGCGGAAATCCCCGAAATACTTCGTGATCGCTGCCGTCAAAGACGTCTTGCCGTGGTCAACGTGACCAATCGTGCCAATGTTCACATGCGGCTTATTACGCTCGAATTTACCCTTGGCCATCTTGCCCTAGTTCCTGTGGTTTTCGCTGCACGGGGACACCCCCGCTCTCAAACGAGGCGACATAAGGGTTTCACCCGCGCGGCGCAAGTGTAAATGAAATCGCGAAGCGGCAGTCAGAACGGCGCCGACGGGCCTGGAGCGGGTAGCGGGAATCGAACCCGCATATTCAGCTTGGAAGGCTGCTGCTCTACCATTGAGCTATACCCGCGCCTGTCGGTATTCGGCTTCTTGTGCGGCGGTGGTGGAGGGGGCTGGATTCGAACCAGCGTACGCATAGCGAACGGATTTACAGTCCGTCTCCTTTAACCACTCGGACACCCCTCCACGTAACCGCAGAAGCCATGCTGCGAGGCAGTTTGGCGGTCGGGAAGGCCAATGAAGGACAACCCGAAAAACCGCGAAGCGCCTTATGGCGACAAGCCATTTCGGTGTCAACCGCGCTCGCGCATAATCGAGTGAAGAAGCATCAAGCCGGTATCCAGCGCCGCATTCGCGGGCTATAGGCGTGGCCATGAGCGACGACGACAAACCCGGCACGCCGAAAGACCGCCACTATGCGCGCCTGCGCCGCGCCCACCGCGACCGTCAGGGCGGCCAGCGGCCGGGCACAATGCCCAGGCCTCGACCCGGCATGCCGCAGATCGAACCGCCGCCGGCCGGACTCGTCCGGCTTTACGGGCTGCACACCGTGCGCGCCGCGATAGACAATCCGCGCCGCAAAATCAGCTCGATGATGGTGACGCGCAATGCGCTGGCCCGGCTCGGCCTGTCGGAGACGGGTGAACTCCCCTTCCCGCACGAGGTCGTCGATCCCCGCGCGATCGACCGGCTGGTCGGCCCCGACGCCGTGCATCAGGGCGTCGTGATCGATGTCGCACCGCTGTCGCCGCGCCGTCTGTCTGATCTCGCCGAGGCACGACTGCTGCTGGTGCTTGATCAGGTGACCGACCCGCACAATGTCGGCGCGATCATGCGTTCAGCAGTCGCCTTCGGCGTCGACGCACTCATTACCACCGCCCGCCACAGCCCGGCTGAAAGCGGCGTGCTGGCCAAGGCGGCATCCGGCGCGCTGGAGCATATCGACCATATCGAGGTGCGGAACCTCGCCGACGCACTCGCCGAGCTGCACGCCGCCGGCTTCCACACGATCGGTCTCGATTCCGATGGCGAGGCCGAGCTGGAAGCCTCGTTCAGCGGTCAGCGTATCGCGCTGGTGTTGGGTGCTGAAGGCAAGGGGCTCAGGCAAAAGACCCGGGAGACGGTATCGGCCCTCGCCCGGCTCCATATGCCGGGCCCGATCCGCTCGCTGAACGTCTCCAACGCTGCCGCCGTATCGCTTTACGCGGCGCGGCGGCACCTGACGACCGCCAGCTGAATGCTGAAGCGCGCCGTAATCTGGGGCATACTCGGCCTGGTAGCCGGCCCGATCATGATCTACTGCCTGATCCTGCTGGCGCTTTATCTCGACCCGTCCTGCCGCGCCGGCGACGCGCTGACCTGCCGGCTCGATGCCGGTCTCAACCTGATGCTCGGCGCTATCGGCGGTTTTGTGCTGTTCTTTGCGGTGTCGCTGGTCCGCTCGCTGCTCAAAAAAGCCCGTTCATAACAAAACGCCGGTAGCACGAGGCCGCCGGCGCAATTCTGCATTTCGAATGAGTGGGCTTAGACGGCTGCTGCCGCACGGCCCCGGTCATTGAAGCGCTTGTTGCGCTTCCAGCGGCCCTTGAGCTTGGCCCCGCCCGGCCCGCGGGATGCGCCGTCGGCCGACTGAGCGTTTCTCTGCTGGCCGTGTCCCGGGCCGCGTTTGCCGTTGCGGTTGTTGCGGTTGCCGTTGCGGCCGCGGTTGCGACTTTGCGCCGGGCGCAGCACGCCGGCATCCTGCTCCGCGCTTTCCAGCTGGTCCGGTTCATCGCCGACTATCGCGAGCTTCTGGCCGGTCAGCCGCTCGATATCGCGCAGAAGCTTGCGCTCCGAACCGTCACAAAATGCGATCGCAACGCCGCTGGCGCCGGCACGCGCGGTGCGGCCGATACGGTGAACATAGGATTCCGGCACGTTGGGCAGTTCGTAATTGACGACGTGGCTCACGCCGTCGATATCGATGCCGCGCGCAGCGATGTCGGTCGCGACAAGCGCCTTCACCTTGCCGTTGCGGAAGGCATTGAGCGCCCTTTCGCGCTGGCCCTGGCTCTTGTTGCCATGCAGCGCGGCACTTTCGAGCCCCGCCTTTTCGAGGTGCCGGCAGACCTTGTCGGCACCATGTTTGGTGCGGGTGAAGACGATGGCGCGTTCCACGCTCGCGTCGCTCAGCACCGAAACCAGCATCTCGCGCTTGGCGCCCGCATTCACGAAGCGCACCGACTGGTCGATGAGTTCGATCGGCTTCGAGGCCGGCGTCACCGCGATTTCTGCTGGATTGTTGAGAAAGTCCTTCGCCAGCGCGCGGATCTGTTTCGGCATGGTTGCAGACAAAAGCACCGTCTGCCGGGTCGCGGGGATCGCGCCGAGAATACGCCGGATCGCCGGAATGAAACCGAGGTCCAGCATCTGGTCGGCCTCGTCGAGCACCGCGACCCGGGTGCGCTCGAGCTTGACCGCGCCATTGCGCAGATGGTCTTCGAGGCGGCCGGGCGTGGCAATCACGATGTCGACGCCATGCGCCAGTGCGCGCACCTGCGGCGACGGTTTCACGCCGCCGACGACGACCGCGAGCGAGGCCCGCATGTTGCGGCCATAGGTGCGGATGCTATCCGACACCTGTTTGGCAAGTTCGCGCGTCGGAACGAGGATAAGCGCCTTGCAGCTCTTGGGCGCGGCCCGGCGCTTGTCGGCGATGATAGCGTTGAGAAGCGGCAGCACATAAGCCGCCGTCTTGCCGGTGCCGGTCTGGGCAATGCCGATCAGGTCCTGCCCGCCAAGCAGCGTGGGGATGACTTCCGCCTGGATCGGCGTGGGATGGGTGTAACCTTCGCCGGATACCGCGCGAAGAATGGGCTCGGCAAGGCCGAGTTCCGAAAACTGTTTCAAGATATGTCTTTCATATGCCGCCGCGGCCCACGGAAATTCCGGGACCGTCGCGGTCAATTGGTTTTGAGCTAAGCTTGCGTAGATCAGCCGCCGGTGCGTCGGCGCGCAATGCGCCGTTTGAGTGGGCAACGATCTGACTTGGGAGGAAAGATGCTGCATGGTGCCGCCGACGACAATATCGTCACCTACGCGCGGCACGCACCCCGCATATAGGCCGGACGGCCCCAATTAGCAAACGATTTCGCTGCAGCGCACAACGCGCCGCCCGAACTTACATCTCGAGCGGCGGCATCAGATCGGCCGGCAGTGGGCACACATATGGCGTCTTTTCGGTGCGCTGGTGCAGATCGGCTTTTGCTGCAGCGATCAGCTCCGGTTCAAGAATCGCCTGCCGGCCGACGGCGGCCATCACCTTGGCGGCATGAACCAGGCCCTTGTGCGCGGCCGGGTTCTTGCCCTGTGTCACCATCTGCCAGGTATGGAACGGCGTGCCGATCGCATAAGTCGCGCCCCACATCTGCACCGTGGGCACAACCCAGCTCACGTCGCCGACATCGGTCGACCCCGAAATGCCGAGCCTGGGCGCATCAGCCGGCACCAGCCGGTCGCAAAGCGGTCCGGGCATTGCGCCTTCCATGCCGAACATGTGTAGCGAATCGGATATCTCCTCCGGCCCGTATGTACCCTGGATGGCGCTGGCGAAGGCGCGGTCGTCATCGTCGAAATCGGGTGGGCCGAGCGCTTCAAGATGCTGCCGCATGGCCGCTTCCAGCGGCGCATTGCCGAGAAGGTTGGCGACGGCCGACAGCGTCTGCGCTTCGACGGTGGTCTCCGTCATCATCGCGGCGCCATTCGCGACTTTCTTCACTCGCTCGATCAGCGGCAGCAGGCCTTTGAGGTCGGGCGAGCGGATCAGATAACGCACGGTGGCGTTGGCCTGCACGACATTGGGGGCGATTCCGCCGGCATCGATCAGCGCGTAGTGAATGCGCGATTCCGTCGGCACATGCTCGCGCAGATAGTTGACGCCGACATTCATCAGCTCGACCGCATCGAGCGCGCTGCGGCCGAGATGCGGCGAGGCTGCCGCATGCGAGGCGCGGCCGCGGAAGGTGAAATCGATGCGCGCATTGGCGAGCGATTCCGCCACCATGACGTCGCACACCGAATGCGGGTGCCAGCAGATCGCGATGTCCACATCGTCGAAAGCGCCATCGCGCACCATGAAGGTCTTGGCCGAACCGCCCTCTTCCGCCGGGCAGCCGTAGTAGCGCACGCGGCCGGCGGTTCCGCTCTCCTTCAGCCAGTCGCGCACCGCGATTGCCGCGAGCATGGCGGCGGAGCCCAGCATGTTGTGGCCGCAGCCATGGCCGTTGGCGCCCTTTTCGAGCGGACGCGGCTCGGCGACGCCGGCTTCCTGGCTGAGATCGGGCAGCGCGTCATATTCGCCGAGAAAGGCGATGACCGGCCCGCCCTCACCCGCCTCGCCCATGACGGCTGTCGGAATCCCGGCAACGTTCTCGGTGATGCGGAACCCCTGCCGCCTGAGCTCTGCCGTGTGCTCCGCGCAGGACCGCGCCTCCTGATAGCAGGTCTCCGGCATGCCCCAGACCCGGTCGCTGAGCGCGATCAGCTCCGGCGCATTGTCATCCACGTGTTTCCAGATCTCGGGTGCGTTGTCCAAGACGCTCTCCTCCACAAGTCACTGCGCGTGACTATAGGCGCAAATGCGAAGGCTGGAAGATGGGGTTGCTGCTGGACCAACGAAGAAAGTGGGTGGGATTGGGCCCCGCATCCAAACCGCAATTGTCCGCTATCGCCTCCTTATGAATTCGCTAAGACTTAGGGTTCCGTACCCACGAGGACTGTCGTTGGGATAACGGAGTGTATCGGAACGACCCTCGTTCCGAGCAGGGTCAATCCTCGTTCCTTCGACCCAGTCGAGCGTGTTGATTACCCCCTCCGTCACTGGCCCGTCTGTGAGGGTGAGGGTGATGCGCTTGAGCGACACCCCGGGGCCGAAGCTCGCCGCCAGATAGTCGGGATCGACGCGCTTCACAGTGGTCGGATCGTTGATATCCTCGAAGGTGACCAGCAGCGGGTAATTTTCACGCGGCACTTCGCGCGTGGCGCGCAGAAGCTCTATCTGATCTGCTATCTCTTTTTGATCCTTGCCCTTGCGATCGAAGAAGACGTCGAAAGCGAGGTCTTCCATATCCTCGCCCAGCAGCGCGAACAGATAGCGCCCGGGCGCGACCTCGACAAAAGAGGCTTCGCCCGCATCGACTTTGCCGCCCATGCCTCCGGCGCCCATGCCGGGCGCCCATTTGGGGCTTGATCCTACATAGATGGCAACAACGCTGCCGCCGGTGACGACGCCCCGCGGCGTCTCCACTTCCAGCATCAGCCGCTGGTGCCACCGCCATTCCTTGAAGCCCAGAAAGTCACAGCCAGCCAAAGTGACCAGCGGCAGGATGGCTAAAATGCGAATCCAGCGCCTCATCTCGCACCGCTGGGGCGAGCTACAACTATCCCGTATGACGCAGGGGCGCTGCGCAGCATGCGAACTCCTCGCAGTTCTCAGTCTCCACGCACGCGACTGTAGCCACGCTGATTTGCCCCAGTGGCGCATAGCAACCACATCCGCCCGGCCCTCTCAAGGCCGGAAACAGCAAATGCAATCCAGGGTGAACGATTGGAAAACCGGGTGATCGAAAGACACACCGGCAAGTGCCGCTGCGCCCCGGACTTTCGCCCGCCCGCGCGGGGCCGCGAACAATCATGAGCTTGGCGTGAGCGAGAAACTGGTGCCCCCGGCAGGATTTGAACCCGCGACCTTCGGTTTACAAAACCGCTGCTCTACCAACTGAGCTACAAGGGCACTCGGCGCCGCCTAGCACATATGGTGGCGGCGGGGAAAGACCGATTTCAGTTCCTATATAGGGTTCCGTGTGGCCTTTGCACCAGCGGGTTCAGGTGCTACCCACTCGACGATCGATCAGTGCCCGCGCCGGAGAAGAAATGGACGCTTCAGCCCTGCCGCAGTCCTTCGCCTTCGTGGCTGCGGACAACAGCGACGCCCGCGACGCGGCGCGGCGGCTCTCTGCCCTTTACGGCCAGTCCGACATCGCCGACGCCGACGTCATCATCGCGCTCGGCGGCGACGGCTTCATGCTGCAGACGCTGCGCGAGAACATCGGCCATGAGCGGCGCATCTACGGCATGAACCGAGGCACCGTCGGTTTTCTGATGAACGAATACCGCGAGGACGGCTTGCGCGAGCGCATCGCGGAGGCGACCGCCGACACGCTGCGCCCGCTGGTCATGAAGGCGACGACCGAGGACGGCAAGACGGTTTCGGAATTCGCGATCAACGAGGTTGCGCTCTTCCGTCAGTCCGCCCAAGCGGCCAAGGTTCGCATCACCATCGACGGCCATGTGCGGCTCGACGAGCTCGTCTGCGACGGCGTGATGGTGGCAACCCCTGCCGGCTCGACTGCCTATAATCTGTCCGCACACGGGCCGATCCTGCCGCTCGATGCGCCGCTTCTGGCGCTGACCCCCGTCAGCCCGTTCCGGCCGCGCCGCTGGCGCGGTGCGCTGCTTTCCAATCAGGCCGAGGTGCGGTTCGACATTCTGGAGCAGGAAAAGCGGCCCGTGAACGCGGTCGCCGACCATAGCGAGGTGCGCTCGGTCGTGAGCGTTTCGGTGGCAGAATCGCACGAGCAGCCGCTGCGGGTTCTGTTCGACGCCAGCCATTCCTGGAACGAACGTATCCTGGCCGAACAGTTCCGCTACTGACGATCTCGCGGCGAATTTACCGTTATTTCAAGAAATCCGCCGGTTTTGCCGCATTTCCGGCGCCTTCGTGTTGACATGCACACGCACGCGCCGTACCCGACTTTTTGTTTTGATGCTTCGCATCGAAGACCCGCCGCGCGAACCTCGTAAACCACGCCGGCCAGCACAAAGACAGCCAATAGAGTGTCAGACAACGACAATAAAGCGGTGGGCACGCCCACCTTTGCAGAATTAGGCCTTTCGACGAAGGTGCTCGATGCCGTGACGTCAGCCGGCTACGTGACGCCGACTCCGATCCAGGCCGGCGCCATTCCCCACGCACTTGCCGGCAAGGACGTGCTGGGCATCGCCCAGACAGGCACTGGCAAGACCGCAGCCTTCGTGCTGCCGATGATCTCGCGCATCGAAAAGGGCCGTGCCCGGGCTCGCATGCCGCGCACGCTGATCCTCGAACCGACGCGCGAACTCGCCGCGCAGGTCGAAGAGAACTTCATCAAATACGGCAAGAACCACCGTCTCAACATCTCGCTTCTCATCGGCGGCGTGTCGTTCGACGAGCAGGACCGCAAGCTGGAGCGCGGCGCGGATGTGCTGATCGCGACGCCCGGTCGGCTGCTCGACCATTTCGAGCGCGGCAAGCTGCTTCTGACCGGTGTCGACATTCTCGTCATCGACGAGGCCGATCGCATGCTCGACATGGGTTTCATTCCCGACATAGAGCGCATCTGCAAGCTGATCCCGTTCACGCGTCAGACGCTGTTTTTCTCCGCCACCATGCCGCCGGAGATCACCAAGCTCACCGAGCAGTTCCTGCAGGCGCCGGTGCGCGTCGAGGTCGCCCGTCCGTCGACGACGGCGGCCAATGTCACGCAGCGCATCGTGAAGTCGAAAGGCAAGGCCTGGGACAAGCGCGAGACACTGCGTAACCTGATCCGCGCCGAAGAGGCCGAACTCAAGAACGCGATCATCTTTTGCAATCGCAAGGTGGACGTGTCGGAGCTTTTCCGCTCGCTGATCAAACATGAGTTCGACGCCGGCGCGCTGCATGGCGACATGGACCAGCGCGCCCGCATGGCAACGCTTGAGGGTTTTCGCGCCGGCAAACTGAAACTTCTGGTGGCATCCGATGTGGCCGCGCGCGGCCTCGACATCCCCGATGTCAGCCATGTGTTCAACTTCGACGTGCCGATCCATGCCGAGGATTACGTCCACCGCATTGGCCGCACCGGCCGCGCCGGGCGTTCCGGCAAGGCCTTCACCATCGTCACCAGGTCGGACCAGAAATATCTCGACGCGATCGAGAAGCTGACCGGCCAGGACATCGAGTGGATGGACGGCGATCTGTCGTCACTGGGCGCCGAAGCCGAAGACGAAGCACCGGCGAAGGGTCGTAGCCGCTCAAGCGCTAAATCTGCGCGCAACGGCAAAGCCAAGGACGCCAAAGAGTCGAAAGAACCGAAGGAAAAGCCCGCAAAGGCGGCCAACAAGAGCGAGCGCAGGGACAGTATTCGCGACGCCAATGCGGCGCGCGCCGACAACGCCGACAAGAAGCGCAGCCGTCGTAAATCCGACAAGGACGACGATGGCGATGCCCCGCTCGGTTTCGGCGAGGACATGCCTGATTTCATGAAGATCGCTATTCGCGCGTAGCGCTGCCTGCGATCAGGCGATCAGGCGGCACCTGCCGCGCGCGCTTCGGCCAGCGCCTTGAGGTCGGCAGGCTTCAGTTCCACCGACTCACCGCAGCCGCAGGCCGACGACTGGTTGGGATTGTTGAAGACGAAGCCGGTCCGCAGCGTCGTGACCTCAAAATCCATCTGTGTGCCAAGCAGGTAAAGCGCCGCCTCCGGCGCCACCCAGACATGCGAACCCGCATGCTCCACATGGTCATCCCTTGCGTCCGGCTCCGTCACCAGATCGACCGTATATTCCATGCCGGCGCAGCCGCCCTTCTTGATGCCGACGCGCACACCCTTGGCGCCGTCGCGCGCATCCACGATCTCACGCACGCGCTCGGCTGCCTTGTCTGTCATCGTGATGACTTCAAAACCCATCGTTTGCTCCATTCGTCGCCGGTTCAAGGCCGGCGGAATGATTGTACCGTTAGATGAAAATGGTGAAGAAACCGCGCAATCGCAAGGTCATCAATACCAACCAACGGCAACCTTGGCCTCTTCCGACATGCGGTCGGGCGTCCATGGCGGGTCGAACACCATCTGTACGTCAACGCCGGAGACACCTTCGACGGTACTTACGGCATCCTGAACCCAGCCAGGCATTTCGCCGGCGACCGGGCAGCCGGGCGCGGTCAGCGTCATGTCG
This sequence comes from Rhizobiaceae bacterium, assembly GCA_017644005.1. Taxonomy (GTDB): domain Bacteria; phylum Pseudomonadota; class Alphaproteobacteria; order Rhizobiales; family Rhizobiaceae; genus RCIO01. The sequence goes on along the minus strand of JAEPMJ010000004.1, from coordinate 578,888 downwards.
ATCTTGACCTCGCGATTGTCTTCCACATCGATTTTGTAGATCAGGCCGAGTTCGTAGATATCGGCCGGGATCTCGGGGTCGTAGACCGTTTTCAGCGCGCTGATAATGTCGTCGCTCAGCCGCGCCAGCTCGTCCGCCGGAATGGAACTTTGTACCGCCGCCGCGTTCGGCGTTTCTGCGATTGTCTGTTCGTCGCTCATCTCGATCACCCGAAGAATTTGCGCGCCTTGTCGAGCGCCTCGACCAGAATGTCGACCTCGGCCTTGGTATTGTACATGGCGAATGAGGCTCGGCATGTCGAGGTCACGCCAAAACGCTTCAAAAGCGGCTGGGCGCAATGCGTGCCGGCCCGCACGGCAACGCCGGCGCGGTCGATCACCATGGAAACGTCATGCGCGTGAATACCCTGCATTTCAAACGAAATGATGGCGCCTTTGCCCTGCGCGTTGCCGAAAATCCGCAGCGAATTGATGCCGGCAAGCTGCTGGTGCGCGTAAGCACACAGCTCTGCCTCATGCGCCGCAATCGCTTCCCGGCCTACGTTCTGCATATATTCCAGCGCTGCTCCGAGCCCGATCGCCTGCACGATCGGCGGCGTGCCGGCCTCGAAACGGTGCGGCGGGTCGTTATAGGTGACATTGTCTTCCGACACGTCCTCGATCATCTCGCCGCCGCCCTGGAACGGCCGCATGGCCGCGAGCATCTCTTTGCGTCCGTAGAGGACGCCAATGCCGGACGGGCCATAGACCTTGTGGCCGGTGAAGACATAGAAATCCGCACCGATATCGCGCACATCGACCGGCATATGCACAGCCGCCTGACTGCCGTCGATCAGGACCGGAATGCCGCGCGCATGCGCGATCCGTACCAGCTCCTTCACCGGAACCACCGTGCCCAGAACATTCGACATATGGGTGATGGCGACCAGCTTCGTGCGGTCGGTCAGCCGTTTCTCGAATTCCGCTATGTCGAACGCGCCTTCGTCATCCACTGGCAGCCAGACGAGCTTGGCGCCCTGCCGTTCGCGGATGAAATGCCAGGGCACGATGTTGGAATGGTGCTCCATGATGGAGAGCACGATCTCATCGCCCTCGCCGATATTCGGCATGCCCCAGCCATAGGCGACCGTATTGATCGCCTCTGTGGTCGACTTGGTGAAGACAATCTCGTCGACGCTTTCGGCATTGAGGAAACCGCGGACGCTCTCGCGCGCCTTCTCGTAGGCGTCGGTTGCCGCATTGGAGAGGAAATGCAGGCCACGATGCACATTTGCGTATTCCTGCGAATAAGCATGCGTGACGGCGTCGATCACCGCCTGCGGCTTCTGCGCCGACGCGCCGTTGTCGAGATAGACCAGCGGCTTGCCGTAAACCTCGCGTGCAAGGATCGGGAAGTCGCGCCGAACGGCCTCAACGTCGTAAGCTTGCAGTGTTCCGGCTGGCGCATTCATCGCATCACCCGTGCTGCTCGAACCAGTCCTCAAGCCGCTGCTCCAGAACCGCGACGAGCGTTTCGTCGTCCAGCTCCTCGATCACCTCGGCCAGGAAAGCCTTGACCAGCAGGCCCCGCGCCTCCTTCTCAGGAATGCCGCGCGCCATCAGGTAGAACAGATGCGCATGGTCGATCTCGGCTACGGTCGCGCCATGGCCGCAAGCCACGTCGTCGGCGAAGATTTCGAGCTCGGGCTTTACCGAAAACTCGCCCTCATCAGACAGTACAAGCGTGTTGCACGCCATCTTGGCGTCGGTCTTCTGTGCCTCGCGCGCCACCCTGATCTGGCCCTGAAAGACACCATGTGCCTTGTCGGTGACGATGTTGCGGATGAGCTCGGTGGAAGTGGTGTCCGGCGCTGAATGGTCGAGCACCATAGTCACGTCGTTATGCGTGGAACCGGCGAGCAGGTTCACACCGCGCAGTTCGAAATGGCCTCCCTCGCCCGGCATTGTGACCCGCACTTCCTGCCGCACCAGCTTGCCACTGACATTCATGATGAAGAGCGACAGATTCGCCTTCTCGCCGATCTCAGCCTGGAACTGGCCAAGATGGGAAACGGTGTCGGGTTGCTCCACCAAGATCACGTAGCGCACCTCGGCACCATCGCCGACCTTCAGGCTGTCGACGCTGGAAATGAGCGCCGCACCCTTGCCCGTCTGGCGCTCCACGAAAGTGACTTTCGCGCCATTTCCGACGGTGATCGCAAACCGCGTATGCGTCTGGCCGCCGGCATGCACATTCTGCAATTCGATCGGCCGTTCGATTTCCACGCCTTCTTCGATCGCAATCGAATAGCCATCGGAAACGAATGCAGTATTGATCGCGCCTACCGCATCATCTCCACCGTAGGTGGCAAGGCGGCTCGCGAAATCGCCTTCCGGAAGCAGTTTCGATATCCGCTCGATGACTGCACCTTTGGGCGCTTCCACTGCTTCAGCGCGGCCATTGGCCGTCACCAGACGCAGTGAACCGTCGATCAGCACGGGCATGGCCTGCGGCGCTGCCGCACGATCGAATTCGGGCACGGTATTCAGAAGCCGGCGCAGATCGGTGTAGTGCCAGGCCTCGACTTTGCGTGTCGGCAGGCCGCGCTTCAGAAGTTCCATCGCAGCATCACGCTGCAGCATCACTTCTTCATTGCCCGGCAGGTCGGAAAGGCGCTTTGCAAACGCCTCGCCCAACGCAGTTTCGGCCGGCGTAAGTTGCGGTTGGGTGTGCACATTCATATCCGCCGCCTATGCCGCCTTGCCGATCACGCCGGCATAGCCGTTCTGCTCGAGCTCAAGCGCTAGCGACTTGTCGCCCGACTTCACCACCTTGCCGGCGGAGAGGATATGCACCGAATCGGGAACGATATAGTCGAGCAGCCGCTGATAGTGCGTGATCACCACCATCGCACGGTCGGGCGAACGCAGTGCATTCACCCCATCCGCCACGATTTTGAGTGCATCGATATCGAGGCCGGAATCGGTTTCGTCCAGAACGCACAATTTGGGTTCAAGCAGCTTCATCTGCAGGATTTCGGCGCGCTTCTTCTCGCCGCCGGAAAAACCGACATTAAGCGGCCGCTTCAGCATGTCGAGGTTCATTTCGAGTGAACCGGCCGCATCCTTCACCAGCTTCATGAATTCGGGAATCTTCAGCGGATCCTCGCCACGCGCCTTGCGCAGCGAATTCAGCGCCACCTTCAGGAACTCCATCGTCGCAACACCCGGTATCTCCATCGGATACTGGAATGCGAGAAACACACCCTTCGCCGCTCGCTCCGCCGGATCCAGATCGAGGATGGATTCGCCGTTGTAAAGGATGTCGCCTTCGGTGACCTCGTAATCCTCGCGTCCTGCGAGGATGTAGGAAAGCGTGGACTTGCCGGAACCGTTCGGCCCCATGATCGCCGCCACTTCCCCAGCCTTCACGGTCAGGTCAAGCCCGCGAATGATCTCGGTGCCGTCGTCGGCAATGCGGGCGTGCAGGTTCTTGATTTCAAGCATGTTCGTTCTTTCAGGTCATAGCCGCATGCGCGGCAGTCAATTCGTTTGATACGGCCTAGAGCCCCGCAAGGGTACGCAGAGGCGGCAGCAGCGAGGCGGCAACGAGACCGACACCAACGCCAAGTGCAAAGCGGAAAGCACGGCTGGCGCTCGGCACGAATGCCGCGAGCAGCCCGCACACGGCGCCGTAGAAGGCAAGTGTGATCGGGTCCATCAGCCCACGCTTCCTTCGAGCGAAATGCCGATCAGCTTTTGCGCCTCCACGGCAAATTCCATCGGCAGCTTCTGGATCACATCCTTGACGAAGCCGTTGACGATGAGGGCGATCGCCTCCTCTTCCGGCACTCCCCGCTGCATGACGTAAAACAGCTGGTCGTCGGAAATCTTGGACGTCGTCGCCTCGTGCTCGAGCTTGGCCGAGGCGTTCTTCGCCTCGATGTATGGGACGGTATGAGCACCGCAATCATTGCCGATCAGCAGCGAGTCGCAATTGGTGAAATTGCGCGCATTCGACGCTTTTCGATGAACCGAAACCTGGCCGCGATAAGTGTTGTTCGAATTGCCGGCCGAGATACCTTTGGAGATGATCCGGCTCACGGTGTTCTTGCCCAGATGGATCATCTTGGTTCCGCTGTCGATCTGCTGATAACCGTTCGAAACGGCGATCGAATAGAATTCGCCCTGGCTGTTGTCGCCGCGCAGGATGCAGGACGGGTACTTCCAGGTGATCGCGGAGCCGGTCTCGACCTGCGTCCACGAAATCTTGGAGTTCTTGCCACGGCAGTCGCCGCGCTTGGTGACGAAGTTGTAGATGCCGCCCTTGCCCTGCGCATCGCCCGGATACCAGTTCTGGACCGTCGAATATTTGATCTCGGCATCGTCGAGCGCGATCAGTTCCACAACGGCGGCGTGCAACTGATTCTCGTCGCGTTGAGGTGCGGTGCATCCCTCGAGATAGGAAACGTATGACCCCTCGTCGGCGATGATCAGCGTACGCTCGAACTGCCCTGTATTCTTCTCGTTGATGCGGAAATAGGTCGAAAGTTCCATCGGGCAGCGCACGCCCTTCGGCACGTAAACGAACGAGCCGTCGGTAAAGACCGCGGAGTTGAGCGTAGCGTAATAATTGTCCGAGGTTGGCACCACCGAACCGAGATATTTCTTCACCAGTTCAGGGTGTTCGCGGATCGCTTCCGAGATCGAGCAGAAGATGACGCCTGCCTTAGCGAGCTCTTCCTTGAAGGTAGTGACAACGGAAACGGAATCGAACACGGCGTCCACCGCCACGCGGCCCGACGCATAGACATTGTCGTTGGCACCCTCGCCATCGCCATCCGTAGCGGACGGCTTTTGCACGCCGGCGAGGATTTCCTGCTCTTTCAGCGGAATGCCGAGCTTTTCGTAAACGCGCAGCAGTTCCGGATCGACCTCGTCGAGCGATTTCGGCCCAGTCTGCTTTTTGGGTGCAGCGTAATAGTGGATATCCTGGAAATCGATCTTCGGATAGCTGACGCGGGCCCAGTTCGGCTCTTCCAGAGTCAGCCAGCGCCGGAACGCGCCCAGCCGCCATTCGAGCATCCAATCCGGTTCGTCCTTTTTCTCGGAAATGAACCGGATGATGTCTTCGTTGAGCCCTTTGGGAGCCTTGTCGGTCTCAATGACGGTCTCAAATCCGTATTTGTACTGATCGACGTCGATCTTACGGACCTGTTCGATCGTCTCCTGCACTGCAGGCATTGGCGTTCTCCATCCTAGCCGGGTTCAAGGTCCGGCAGTCGTAAACGTCATATGCGTCCGCCAACTCGGCGGAATGCACGTAACATAATCACTCAAGGGTGCGTTTTCACGACCCCGTTCGAATTTTTCCGCACCACGAGCGAGCTCGTCATGCGGCTTTCGGGCGGCCGCCGCGGCGCGCAGCCAGATCGGCAAGCACAGCCTCGAAACGCCCGATGTCCGCTTCCGTGGTTTCCGGCCCGATCGAGAGCCGAACCGCACCCTCACCGGAATCGACGCCCATCGCTTCGAGGACGTGACTTGGTCCGACCCGGCCCGACGAGCACGCCGAACCGGACGAAACGGCAATCCCGGCAAGATCGAATGCGATCAGCGCAGTTTCGGCTTTGAGGCCGGGTATCGTAAACAGCGACGTATTGGCAAGCCGGGCGGCATTCTTTCCGTGGATGATCGCACCTTGGAACCGGGCCAGAACGGCCGCCTCGGCCCTGTCCCGCAAAGTCCGCACGGCATCCATCGCATCAAGACGGTCAGCAGCAAGGTCGGCAGCCACACCGAAGCCCGCGATCCCCGACAGGTTTTCCGTACCTGCGCGATGGCCCATTTCCTGCCCGCCCCCCGGAATCAGCAGCGCGGGCATCATCAGATTGGATCGTCCGACGAAAGCTCCAGCCCCTTTCGGACCGCCGATCTTGTGCGCTGATAAGATTAGAAAATCGCCGCAACCATTTGTGATATCGAGCGAAAATCGTCCAGCAAACTGTACTGCGTCAACAATGAGCACTCCGCCAGCCGCTTTCACCAACCGCGCTATCTCATGCACTGGCTGAATAACGCCGGTCTCGTTGTTGGCTGCATGAACGGCGACCAGCGGCAAACCGGCATCGCGATCATGACCGGCGAGCAGGCTTTCCAGCCGCGCCAGATCTGCAACGCCGTTTGCATCGACGCCGAAACGCACCACATCGCCTGATGCGAAACGCCCGCCGCTCAGCGTGCAGGCATGGTCGGCTTCACACACATAGAGCTTCGAAAAGCGCAGTGCGCTGCGCCCCATGCGCCAGTCGGGCGTCAGTAGTGTCGCGGCGGCCTCTGTCGCGCCGGAGGTGAAGGTCACGTGTTCGGCTGCAGCCCCTGCCAGCGCCGCCACCGAACGGCGCGCGCGATCCACAATTTGCCGCGCCGCACGGCCTTCCGAATGCACCGACGACGGGTTTGCGCCATCCAGCGCTGCGATTGCCGCGGCACGCGCTTCGGCCAGCAGCGGCGCGCTGGCATTGTAGTCGAGATAAGTCCGCGTCTTCGTCACGCTTTGTCCGTTTCAGCCCGCAAATCAGCGGAGCGGCTTTATTTCCTTGAAATCGAAGGCTTCGCCGTCCTATTTACCCGCCTTGCCAACTGGACACCCGAAGCGTTTCCAGTTTTGAATAATTCTAAACTGGTTTCTAAGAAGCCGACCCCGCCGCGTCAAGGGCAACGCCAACTGGCTTCCCGGGCTGCGGAAAAGGGTTCGACACGGAGAACATCATGCCCGAAGTCATTTTCGCCGGACCGGCTGGCCGCCTTGAGGGCCGTTATCAGCCCTCCAGCGAGAAGAACGCGCCGATCGCCATCGTGCTGCATCCGCATCCGCAGTTCGGCGGAACCATGAACAACAAGATCGTCTACGATCTGTTCTACATGTTCCAGAAGCGCAATTTCACCACTCTCCGGTTCAATTTCCGCGGCATAGGCCGTTCCCAGGGTGAATTCGACCATGGCACGGGCGAGCTTTCGGATGCGGCGGCGGCGCTCGACTGGATTCAGTCGCTGCATCCCGATTCCAAAAGCTGCTGGGTGGCTGGCTACTCCTTCGGCGCATGGATCGGCATGCAGCTTTTGATGCGCCGGCCCGAAATCGAAGGCTTTATGTCGATCGCGCCGCAGCCCAACATCTATGACTTTGCATTCCTGGCGCCCTGTCCCTCGTCAGGCCTTATCATCCACGGCGATGCCGACCGCGTTGCCCCGCCAAAGGACGTGCAGGTGCTGGTCGACAAGCTGCACACGCAAAAAGGCATCACGATCACCCAGAAGATCATGCCCGGCGCCAACCACTTTTTCTCCAACGACGCCGATCTTCTGATCGAGGAGTGTTCCGACTATCTGGACGCGCGCCTGCGTGGCGAACTGGCCGAGCCGAGGCCGAAACGCATTCGCTGATCGCAGCGAGCGGTGCATTCTGGCCCAAGAAATTGGGGCAGTTCCTGCTATGATGGCGGCTCAACCGGAGACCGCCATTGTATCAGCCGCCGCACTTCATCGAGACCGACCGCGACACCCTGCACGCGCTGATAGGCGCGCATCCGCTGGGCTTGTTGATTTCGACCAGCGACGCCGGACCAGTCGCCGATCCTGTTCCCTTCCTGATCGACCCCGATGTCGGTGAGCGAGGGCGGCTGCGCGCGCATGTCGCCCGCGCCAACCCGCAGTGGAAACTGATCGCCGAACGTCCGGAAACACCGGTTCTGGTCGTGTTTCAGGGCGCGGACGCCTACATCACGCCATCCTGGTACGAAACCAAGCGCGAAACCGGCAAGGTGGTGCCGACTTGGAACTACGCCATGGTGCAGGTCGCCGGCAAAGCACGCGTGATGGACGACCGGGACTGGCTGGCGCGGCAGATCAGGGACCTCACCGCCTCGCGGGAGCAGCATCTTGACCAGCCCTGGGCTGTCGAAGATGCGCCACCGCCCTTCATCGACGCCCAGTTGAAAGGCATCGTCGGCATCGAAGTCGATATCGCGCGAATCGAGGGCAAGTGGAAAGTCAGCCAGAACCGGCCGGAAAACGACCGCAAGGGCGTCGCAGCCGGGCTCGACGGCCAACCGCACAACAATGAAATGGCCACGCTGGTGCGCCGCTACGGCAAGCTGGACGGCTGATCAGACCCGTCCGCGGCCTGTTTGGGCCACGAAAAGCAACTCTTTCTTGTTATTCCGCCCCTCCTGATGCAAAAGGCGCGCGTCCGCAGCGCTCCGGCGTTGCGTCATCGATTTTCCTTCAAACAGGTCGCCGAAATGTCTGCCTTCAAGTCCGATTTCCTGCGCACTCTCTCCGAGCGCGGTTTCATCCACCAGATTTCGGATGAAACCGGCCTCGACGAGCTTTTCGCGACCGAAACGGTGACTGCCTATATCGGCTTCGACGCAACGGCGAAGAGCCTGCATGCCGGGTCGCTCATCCAGATCATGCTGCTGCACTGGATGCAGCAGACCGGCCATCGCCCCATCGCGCTGATGGGCGGCGGCACGTCGATGATCGGTGACCCCTCCTTCAAGGACGAGGCGCGCAAACTCCTGACTGTCGCCGGCATCGAGGAAAATCTCGCCGGAATCCGGAAAAACTTCGAGCCCTACCTCAGGTTTGGCGAAGGGCCGACAGACGCGTTGATGATCAACAATGCCGACTGGCTGCTCAAGCTGAACTATGTCGAATTCCTGCGCGATGTGGGCCGGCATTTTTCGGTCAATCGCATGCTGTCCTTCGACAGCGTAAAGCTCAGGCTCGATCGCGAGCAATCGCTCTCCTTCCTGGAATTCAACTACATGATCCTCCAGGCCTACGACTTCGTGGAGTTGAACCGCCGACACGACTGCCGGCTGCAGATGGGCGGCTCCGACCAGTGGGGCAACATCGTCAACGGCATCGATCTCGGCCACCGGCTGGGCGGACCGCAGCTCTACGCGCTGACCTCACCGCTTCTGACCACCTCGTCCGGAGCCAAGATGGGCAAGACCGCCGAGGGCGCGGTCTGGCTCGACGCCGACATGATGAGCCCATGGGACTTCTGGCAGTACTGGCGCAATACCGAAGATGCCGATGTCGGCCGCTTCCTGAAGCTCTACACCACCCTGCCGCTGGACGAGATCGCACGGCTTTCCGCACTCGGGGGCGCCGAGATCAACGATGCCAAGAAGGTGCTGGCAACCGAGGTGACGGCCCTGCTGCACGGGCGCGAGGCAGCGGAAGCGGCGGCAGAGACCGCGCGCAAGACCTTCGAGGAAGGCGCATTGGCGGACAATCTGCCGTCAATCGACGTAGCAGCGGCGGAGTTGAAGTCAGGCGCGGGGCTTCTCAACCTGCTCGTTCAGGCCGGTCTTGCGGGTTCCAACAGCGAAGCGAGGCGGCACGTGCAGGGCGGCGCGGTGCGCGTCAACGACGCACAGGTGAACGACCCGCGCGCCTCGGTTTCCGATGCTGATCTCAGCGCTGAAGGCGTGATCAAACTCTCGCTTGGCAAGAAAAAACACATTCTGGTTCGCCCATCCTGAGCGAGCGCACAATCAGCCCTGCCACCATTCGGGACCGGCCGCGAGGGTGATGCCTTCGCGGCCGATTTCGTTCAACCTGCTGCCAAGCCGCACACCGCGGACAACCATGTCTGGTGCGAGCTCCAACAGCGGAACCAGCACGAACGCCCGGTCCATCATCCGCGGATGAGGCAATTCCAGACCCGGTTCATCGATTTCCAGATCGCCGAAGGTGAGCACATCGAGGTCGACGCTGCGCGGACCCCAGCGTTTGTCGCGAACCCGATGCAGCCTCAGCTCCGTTTCCAGGCAGCGCTGCAGCAGCTCACACGGTTCGAGGCTTGTTTCGAGCAATGCGGCCGCGTTCAGAAAGTCCGGCTGGTCGGTGATCCCCCAGGGAGGCGTTGCATAAAGCGACGACACCCGCGCAACACGGATATCCGCATCGCCATCGAGCAGCCGCAGTGCCGCCGCCATTGTGGCCCGCGGTTCGCCGACATTGCCACCGAGCCCGACAAATGTGCGCACCTCACTGCGGCCAGACAAGCGTGACCTCTGCATGGTCGAGAACGCCCGGAACGGGGGCGTTGGGCTTCCGGACGGTAATTTCGGCGCGGTGAATCTGAGGAAACTGCTCGCACAGCGCTTTGGCAACGTCCAGCGCCAGCGCTTCGATGAGAAACCGCCGCTTGCCTGTCACGATTTGCTCGATCACCGCGAAGGCGGCGCCATAGTCGACCGTGCCGTCTATGTCATCCTGATCGAGCGGGTTTTGCGACGTGATCGCCAGCACCGCATCCACATAAAAACGCTGGCCAAGCGCCTCTTCCGCGTCATGAACGCCATGGCGGGCGAAAAACGCGCAGTTCTGCAGCCGGATTGTGTAGTCGGTCATCGCCTCTAGCCGTCGTGATTCTGAAGCACGGCATCCGCCATGTCGAGCGCCGCCCTATTCATTGCCACATTATGTACACGGAATATGGCGGCCCCTTTCATTCGCAATACGACGCTTGTGGCCGCTGTGCCGATATCGCGCTCATCACCGTCGCGGCCCGTCACCGACCCGATAAAACGCTTGCGCGAAGTGCCCACCATCCATGGAAATCCTAAACTGGCCAACTCGCCGAAACGCGCCATCAGCGCCAGGTTTTCGTTCGCATCCTTGGCGAAACCGAAACCCGGGTCGATCACGATCTGGTCCCCCTTCACACCAGCACGTGAAGCCGTCTGAAGTGCCTTCTCCAGAAACAGCCGCTGATCCGAGACCACGTCCTCAAGCTTCTCGCGCTCGCGGCCGGTGTGCATGATCGCAAGACCAGCTCCGGTCGTTGCGGCAAGGTCGGCAATCGCCTTATCACGGGTCAGGCCCCAGACGTCGTTGACGATATGAGCGCCCGCTTCGAGCGCAAGCCGTGCCGTCTCAGCCCGATAGGTATCCACCGAGACAATGGCGCCGGGCATGCCGGCCACCTTTTCGATAACCGGCAAAACGCGCCGCTGCTCCTCCTCGGCCGACACGGGTTCTGCGCCAGGTCGCGTGGATTCGCCGCCGATATCGATGATGTCGGCCCCTTCCTCGATCATGCGCACCGCGTGGGCGACGGCAATATCTGCCGCTGCGTACCTGCCGCCATCGGAAAAACTGTCGGGCGTTACGTTGAGGATACCCATGATACGCGCACGGCCGCCGAGTTCGAGGCTTCGGCCGTGCGCGAGGGTCCAGACTCTGTTTGGCGTTGCCATCAACCGGATGTCCAGCTGGCTCTCAAAAATTCCGTTGCGCACCGCTTGCACCTCGCGCAAAGTCACGTCAACCGGAGAAAGCGCACGTGAAATTCGTTTCGGCCGCTGCCGCCATACTAACGGTCCTCAGTTGGCCCGCCCAAAGCGCATCCCTTTCAAAAACTTACAGCTACTTCAGCATCGGGGGGCGCAACCTGGATGAAATCCAGACCGAACTGGACCGCCGCGGCCCCAAATTGAACAGCACCGGGCGCCGCCATCCTGGTGCTACCGAAATGGAATTCAACACCAAGATTCAGTACGGCGAAAGCAACGGCCGGTGCCGCGTCATCAACGCGGAGGTCAGCGTGCGTGCCAAGGTGATCCTGCCGCGCTGGCGCTCGCGCAGGCGCTCCGATTCAGAGACGCAACTCGTGTGGGACACACTTGCAGCCGACATCAAGCGCCACGAAGAAAGCCATGTCATCATCGCCAAGAACCATGCGCGGGAATTGGAGAATGCGCTGAAAAAGCTCTATCCGGAGCGGAACTGCGAAGTGACGGCGGCAAACGCGAAAAGCACCACCGATCGAATTATGGCCAAACACGACGCCGCGCAGGCGAAGTTCGATCGCATTGAAGGAATCAACTTCGAAAGGCGTATTCTCAGGTTGTTGAACTACCGCATCGAGCGGGCGGCGAAAGGGAACTGAGTTAGCCTTGCCGCTCGGGAACGCTGACGACAAGCCCGTCAAGTTCGTCGGTGACCTGAATCTGGCACGAAAGGCGTGAATTCGGCCGAACGTCGTAGCCGAAATCGAGCATGTCTTCTTCCATAGCTTCGGGTGGTCCGACTTTTTCGGTCCAGCTCTCGTCGACATAGACATGGCAGGTTGCACAGGCGCATGCCCCGCCGCACTCCGCTTCGATGCCGGGTACACCGTTGCGCACGGCATTCTCCATGACTGTGGAGCCGGTGGGCGCGTCGATTTCGTGGCGCGTGCCATCAAACGCGACGTAGGTGATTATGGGCATTGACGAACCTGGAGGAAGAAGTCGAGGAGTTGTCAGCCGAGATAGTCGCTATGCGCGTCTTGTCAACCCGCAGCCGGTTCAGTTGCGCCCCTTCAGCGACAGTATGTAATGTTCGATATCGCTGATCCTGCCGTTGAAATCATCCACGTGACCGCCTTCTTCAGGCTCGTCCTCGATCCGGGCCGCAATATCGGCAAGGCCGAACGCTCCAACCGCGCGCGCAGCGCCCTTGATGCGGTGTGCAACAGCACGCAGCTCGGTTTCCTCACCGCCGCGAACCACTTCCTGTGCCGACCGCATCTCGATTAGAAACAGGTCCAAAACTTCTCGCGCAATTTCTTCGTCACCAAGCGTGTGCCTGGTCAGATGAGCCATGTCTATGGGAGGCGCCTCGACGAATTTTCGCTGCGATTGACCGCTGTCGCCATCGTATTCAAGCCTGCCTTCGTTCTTTTTCATCGCACTCCCCGTTTTGATCGCGCGGAGAGTATGCGCGTTCCGTACACGGGCGGTTAACAAGCAGGCGCGACTGCGCGACGCTTTGCATTAACCTTATGTTTAAACTTTTACTCATCGCCCGGAATGAATGTTCCCTTTGCCGGCGTTGCCCACTACGATGCATGTAGGCATTTTATGTCCTTTTCGCGCGGGATACGGGGGTCGCCAGTGACTTCCCGCGCCAGATCAAGGAATTAGAGCGGCATGGCGCGCAAAGCATCTATGAAAAAGACGGACGAGGCCGTTGCGAAGGAGCTGGAAGAAGCTCTCGACATCGACCTGACCGGTGAAGATTTCACCTCCGGGGGCGATCTGGATATCGCTGCGTCGATGGAGGACCTGGAGGCTCAGATCGCCAAGGCTGCCGACGATCTCGCGCGCGAAGGCCGTATTGCCGACGAAAAGCCCGTTGCCAAACAGCCTGCGCCGTCGTCGTCCGACCTGCGCCCGGTCGAACCGGAAAAGAAAGCTGAGACGGCTTTCCAACCGGCCAATGATGACAGGCAGCGCGACACCCGCGCAAGCCTGCAGAGCCTAAACCGCGGCCCCTCGCGCGGCATCTATTGGGCAACACTTTTCCTGTCGGCGGCGTGGATTGCAGGTGGCCTGATGTTGGGCCACATTCTGTTTGCGCCGCAAATCTGGCAGATACGTTCGGTCGAGCAGCTATTGGCTGCCCCGCAGGTTATCGGCCTTGGCGTCGGCATTCTCGTTCCAATCATCCTGTTCTGGGGTTTCGCGGTCATGATCCGCCGCGCCCAGGAGATGCGGCATGCCGCCCGTTCCCTCACCGAGGCTGCTATTCGACTGTCAGAACCCGAAACCATCGCACAAGACCGCATCATGACGGTCGGACAAGCCATCCGCCGCGAAGTCACTGCCATGGGCGATGGCATCGAGCGCACTCTGGCGCGAGCCGTTGAGCTTGAAACGCTCGTACATTCGGAAGTTTCCGAACTCGAACGTGCCTATTCCGACAACGAGATACGCATTCGCTCGCTCGTCGATGGATTGAGCACCGAACGGGAAGCCGTTATCGGCCATGCCGAGCGTGTACGCGCGTCGATCTCGGGCGCCCACGAGACACTGAAGGAAGAGATGGACGGCGCTGCAGAGACATTGCGCAGCAACATCGTGAATGCGTCGAACGATCTCATCAGCACAGTGACGAAATCCGGTGACTCGCTCGTCGATCGCATCAATCTGTCGAGTAGCGCGATCTACGACGCCATCGACCAGAGGCTCGATGTGGTGTCCGACCGCATCACCACCTCCGGCAACGCGTTTGCCAGCCAGCTCGACACACGAATTGCGACGCTGACGCAGAGCGCGGACGATCTCACGCGTTCACTGTCAAGCATGCTCGACGACCGCACCTCGGGCATGGTGACGATGCTGAACGACGCTACGTCATCGCTGACATCGGAGTTCGATTCGCGCCTTTCAGGTGTCGAGACCATCCTCTCCGAGCGTAGTCAGGCCTTGATAGGCGAGTTCGAAACGCGAGCCCAGGCACTGGACGACGGCGCGGAGCGCCTGAATTCCGCACTTGAGGCTCGCGCCCGGCAGATCAATGAAACGCTGGTGGAGCGGGCGCGCGAAATCGCCACCACCTTTACCGACGCAAGGCAGGACATCGCGGCCGTTATCGACGAAGGCAAAGCGAAGATCGGCACCGACATGGCCGAACTCCTCATGTCCACGTCGTCGCTGCTCGACGAACGCGCAAACGATTTTGCAGCGCGCCTGATGGCAAGCCGCGATCAGGTTTCGGCTGCACTTGAGCAGGATTACGCGCAACTGGCAGACCGCGCGAACCAGTTCGCCGGAATCCTGACCGCCAATCGCGAACAGATATCAGCAACGCTTGAGCAGGATCTGTCCAAGCTTGCAGAACGCACCTCCGAATTCGCCGGAATCCTGGCCGAAAACCGTGAAAAGGTTTCCGCGGCGCTGGAACGCGACCTTGCCCAGTTCACCGACAGCGCGGGCCAGTTCTCCGAGACCCTGAGCGCAAATCGCGAGCAGGTATCCGCCGCTCTTGAGCGCGACCTCTCCCACCTCGCCGAGCGCCGCGCCGAACTCGATAACGCGGTCGCCAATCACGTCATGTCGCTTGCAGATCGCCAGAAGGAGATCAGCGACGATGTCTCCGCCAACATCAACAGGATCGAGGAAGCATTCAGCCGTCAGTCGGGCGTTATCGAGGAACGGACGCAGACGATGGAAACGGCGCTCAGCTCCGGCGTCGACAATGTACGGCGTGCGCTGGAAAACAGCGCCGGCGTGGTTGCCGGCTCATTGCGGGAAAAGGTTCTGGAGATTACCGCCTCGATCAGCCAGCAGGCAGAGAAGACGTTCGACGATGTGGATCAGCGCATTATCGCACGCACGCACCAAACCTCTGCAGAACTGGAGGAGCGTGCCCGCCTGATCACCGAAACGCTCGCCGAAGCCGACAAGCGCATCGCAGGCGGCGCCGACGCTCTGGTCAACCGCATCTCGACCGGCATAGACGAAGCCGAATCGCGGCTTTCTGCCGGCACGGAGAACATCGGCGAAAAGCTGCACGAGCAGGTGTTGCAAACCGAGGCCCGGCTCATGTCGCGCGCCAACTCGATTACCGAGACGTTCCAGGAAGCGAGTGACGAAATTTCCGCCAAGACCGAAACCGCGACCCTCACGATCGCGGAGCGGACGCGCGAACTCAACGAACTGCTTTCGGCCCGCTCGGCGGAAATCGCTGAGATTCTCGACAAGACGGCACGTCCGCTGGTGGAGCGATTCGCGGCCAGCGGCGGCGAGCTTCAGCGCAATCTGGAGAATGCCACCCAAATGGCGACGGAACGCCTGCGCTCCGAGAGCGTCGCCCTGGTGAACGCGCTTGCCAACCGCACAGCCGAAACGCTGACGGCGGTAGAAGGCGCCAAGACCGGTCTGGTCGATGGCGTATCGGAGCTTATCGACCGCCTTTCCGCGTCCAATTCCAAGCTCGGCGAACTGATCGACATGGCGACTGTCAATCTGAACGCCGTGGACACCAAGCTCACAGACTCGACGCAGGGCTTTGCCGCTACGGCGGAGAAGGCATCTCAGTCCTTTGCCAGCTCGGCGCGTCTGATCGATGCCAATACCGGTAAGCTGACCGAGCTTTCGTCGCATACATTGAAAGACGTCTCCGCGATCGCCACCAAGTTCGACGAACACGGCAAACTGCTGGCGTCCGCCTCCAGTCTGCTCGGCTCGGCGCAGGCCAACCTGGCATCCACCCTTGATGAGCGTCAGCAGGCGCTTGAGGAACTTTCGGTGGGGCTGGTCAAGAAGTCCGAGGATATCGAGCGTGTGATGCGCAACTTCGAAAACCTCATCGAGGGTACGATCGAGCGAGCCGAGGGCCGCACCCGCTCGTCTACCGAGGAACTTCGCGGCATGATCTCCGACGTTGTGGAATCGGCATCGAGCCGCTTCAGCGACGCGACTGCGGAGCTTCGCCGCACGGCCGAGGTGATCCGTTCGGAACTCGAAAGCACTCGTGCCGAAATCAAGCGCGGTGTCTTCGAATTGCCTGAGGAAACGCGCGAATCCACATCCGCGATGCGTCGCGCAGTCAGCGAGCAGATCAATGCGCTGAAGGAACTCTCCGATATTGTATCCCGTTCGGGACGCATGCTCGACATCTCCGACAGCAATACAGAAGCAGCTGCCCGGCCGCAGCGCGCCGCACAGCCGCCGCGCCCGGCCGAGCCCGCACGCGCCGCAAATCAGCCAAAGCCCGAGTACCGCCCGGTGGAGACTGGATATGGCAGTGCGACGGCAACCAAGCGCCGTGATAGCGCTGCAGCACAGTCGTCAACAGGCGGCTGGGTCAGCGACCTTCTGCGCGGTGCGTCACGCGAAGAGGCTGAAGCCCCTGCTCCGCGTCAGGCAACCGGAAACCGTTCGCCACTGCACGTGGTTGAATCGCTCAATTCACTGTCGGTCGACATTGCCCGCGCGATCGACCATGAGGCAGCGATCGATCTCTGGGACCGTTACCGCCGCGGCGAGCGAAACGTCTTTACCCGTCGGCTCTACACGTTGAAGGGTCAGCAGACTTTCGACGAAATACGCCGCAAATATCAGGGCGATGGCGACTTCCGCGCTGCGGTCGAACGTTACTGCGCTGATTTTGAGAAGCTGCTCGATGATGTCTCGGCCAATGACCGGGACAATCTGATGGCGCAGACTTACCTTTCCTCCGATACCGGCAAGGTCTACACAATGCTCGCCCACGCCGCAGGGCGCCTGCGTTAAAGCCGAAACCTGCGCAATTTGAGCTAATTGCGCAGGTTCTTCTGAGCAACGTCGAAATTTATTGCTGTTAGTACCGGCCGCGACAACGGGCTGGGGAATTACAATGCTTATCGGCAATTCAGCGGCTGGGGGAGCACCCGGCAATCTGCGACCGGGCAATTCGGAATCGCCTCCAAATGACGGAGCCGGTTCGGCTTCCGGTGCGGATAGCGCCAGCGGCTCGCCCGCCGGTGCGGGCGTCGGCGGCGCTACACATGCGCCTGCGGACCAGAACGGGGCATCTAACGGCCAGGACAGCTCTTACGCTGGCGGCCGTGGATACGACGGCCCAACCCGGGCCGACGGATATTCGGCATCTGTCACGACCGAAAGCCGCTCGGCGGTGGGCATGGTCGATTACTCGCTGCGCGCCTCCAACATCGATGCCGATCGTGAAGCGGCGATGAAAATGCATGCCACGGCGCGCATCATGGCGCTGGTTGCAACCGTGCGGCAGGTGGACGATGTCAGCGCCTATGCGCTGTTCGACCGTGCCAGCGATGATACCGACGCATACCGTCATGCGGCTGCGGCTTACTCGGAAAACTCCGAATGAGCCTCCTACGGTCGTACCTGCTTAGATCGCGGCCGGTTAGATAACCGACATCGCCCAATCGACGATGTCGCGCGCGGCAATACCGAAAGCGCGATCCAGCGCGTCGACGAAAGCAGTGTTTCCGCTGCCTGACACCGGTGCATTCGCGGTGAACAGCCGCCCTGCCCTGACAACACCGTTGCGGTCGTTGAGAACCTTCACATAGAGGCTCACCTCTGCACGGTCGTCGCCATAGAGCCGTATCTCGAACGCCCGGATGTCGACGATAACCTGATAATCGATAGCAAGGCCTTCGCCCGGCTTGCCGACACCTCCAACCCTGCCCGACAATTGCAATGTCTCGACCAGACGCGCCTGAACGACGCGCGGTAGCCTGTCCACCCACTGGGCGCCGGCCAGATATTCGATTGTGCCCGCAGCGGGTTTGATGACGATATTTTCACTGTCCAGTGACTTGAGCGCGCTCGGTTCGGCGACAAGTATCTGGCGCCTCGTCATCCGCCCGCCGACCGCGGACGGCTGCGCCGCACTCAATTCAAAGGTATCCAGCGGTTCGGAGCTGCTTCCAAGAAACGCGCAGCCCGACGCAAGGCTCATAATTGTGGCAGCAGCCAGAAAGCTCCGCAATGCACTCAATGGTATCCTCGCCCCTGCCAATCGCGCAAACTTCTGGCGCAATCCGGCAAATCGCCGGAATTACTTGACTTGCCTATGTTTCTTGGTGCCGGACGCCGCCAAAGTCAACGCCGTGCGCGACCGTCAAACTGCCGAACGGTGCCGTCGCCGCCGGAAATGATGCGCTGCGGATTGCGGCTGAGTTCGCTGATAGAACTTTCGATCCGTTGTATCGCCCGGCGTCCGTCCTGAATCAGCGCCTCGACATCGCGCAAACCCTGGCCCGAGAAACGCGCAAGCCCGTCGGTAATCGTACCGATGCGCGAGTTCAGCGTGTCGGCAACCTCGCGGAACGACTTCAATGTAGCGCTCGCGTCGGCCACCAAAGTGCCGGTTTCGTCCGATCCCAGCAGCGTATCGATCTTCTGCAGCACACCATCGACGCGGGCCGATGCCTGATTGAGACGGCTCGCCAACTCCTGCGCATCCGTGATGAACTGATCGACATCTTCGGCCCTGGCCCCAATGCGTTCAGTCACCTTGGCCACGTCGTTGGCAGCGTTGTTCACGGTGGTGCTGGCTTGCTCGAAATTGGTGAGCGCAGTCCGGACTGTTGCAGGATCGACACCATCGAGAACTTTGTTGGCCTTGTCGATCATCCCGGCGGCCTCCGAAGCGAATCCTTCGATGGAGGTCACCGCCTGTTCGACCCCCCTGACCACCTTGTCTATCTCGCCGGTGGCCTGACGGATAGTCTTCGTCGATTCATCGACATTTTCTACAATAGAGGCCACCCGGTCGCGATCGACGGCGTCAATCAGCTCCTCGGCGGCAGCAAGCGTGTTCGACAGCTGGTCGGACACGCCCCCGATCGTGTCGGACAGTTTGCCGACATTTGCCAGAAACGCTTCGACGCCCTCGGAATTCGCGGCAAGCGCATCGCTGAAATCACGCACATTCTCGACGGTCTCGATCAGCGGCTCGCGGGCTTCGCCGACAAACTCCTCAAGCTGCCCGACAACACTATCGGCACGCTCCAGAATCGACTGCGCCGACTGAAGTAGATTGGTAACGGCTGAGGGGTCAGCCGTAATCTGGGCTATTTCGCCCTTGTCTTCCGCTTCCTGCAGGATATTGGGCTCGTCGACCCTGCCCCCGGCGAGTTCGATATTGGCCTGCCCGGTCAAACCCGCCAGTCCGATATCGGCTTTGGTAGAACGGGTGATCGGTGTCAGTCGGTCGACTTCGGCATCGGCGATCGCCACGGCGGGATTGTTGATATCGATATAGACGCGGCGCACGTCGCCTACCTTGACACCGTTGAAGAGAATTGCGCTGCCGCGCCCGAGACCCGACGCCGACCCGGGAATACGCACCCGAAGCTGCACGGTTTCACCACGCTCGATGCCACCGGCTGTCCAGTAAACAAAGCCGAACGCTGCTAGTATGGCCACGAAAGTGAAGAAGCCGACCGCGATATAGTTGGCACGGGTTTCCATGCAGCTTGCCCTTAGCCTCGTTTCTGTGCCGTCTTATCGATCTGTCGCGCACGCTTGCCGCGAAAATATGACCGCACCCAGGGATCGTCATTGGCGAGCATGTCGTCGATTGTTCCCGCAACCAGAACCCGCTTCTGCCCAAGTACCGCGATTCGGTCGCATACCGAGAACAGGCTGTCGAGATCATGCGTGACCATGTAGACGGTCAACCCCATCGTATCTCGCAGTTTCCCGACCAACTCGTCGAATTCGGCTGCGCCTATGGGGTCGAGGCCGGACGTCGGCTCATCGAGGAATACGACATCAGGGTCGAGTGCCAGCGCACGCGCAAGGGCGGCGCGCTTAATCATGCCGCCCGAAAGCTGGTAGGGCATCTTGTGCGCGGCTTCGCGTGGCAGCCCGACCAACTCGATCTTCAGCATCGCGAGCTCGTCCATGAGCTTACGTGGGAGATCCAGATATTCCCGCATCGGCACCTGAATGTTCTCCAGTACGCTCAGCGAGGAAAACAGCGCACCATGCTGGAACAGCACCCCCATGCGCATGTCCATCGCAAGACGGGCATCTTCCGAAGCTTCGTCAACGTCGACGCCGAAGATTTCGATCCTGCCGGACTGTTTTTTTACGAGACCAAGCACGGTCCGCAACAGAACGGATTTGCCGGCACCGGAAGCACCCACGAAACCGAGGATCTCACCGCGGTAAACGTCGAGCGACAGGTTCTCAAGCACCAGCTTGCTGCCGAAACCAACGGTCACGTCTCTGGCCGAGATCAGCACATCGTTTCGCTGGATGCCGATACCGTTTGAGCTTGCCTGGACTGTAGAGTTCGTCGTCATGCTTTGGCCGGTCAGAAGTCGATCGCGGCGTAGAAGATGGCAAAAAAGCCGTCGACGACGATCACGACAAATATGGCTTTGACGACGGAGGCGGTGACATGGCGCCCCAGCGACTCGGCGCTGCCTTCCACCTTCATGCCTTCCACCGACGCGATGATGCCAATGATCAGCGCCATGAACGGAGCCTTGATCAGACCGGCAAACACGGTCGTCAGGTCGATGCCCGACTGCAGCCGGTCGATAAACGCATATGGCGTGATCCCGGAGTAATATTGCGCGATCACCATGGCGCCTGCGAGTGCGGCGAAATTGGCGATAATTGTCAGACAGGGTATGGCGACGATCAGCGCCACCAGCCTGGGAAAAACCAGCACGCCGATTGGATTGAGCCCGATCACCGTCAGCGCGTCGACCTCCTCGCGCATCTTCATCGAACCGATTTCGGCGGTAATCGCACTGCCCGAGCGGCCGGCGATCATGATCGCCGTCATCAGCACACCGAGTTCGCGCAGAACCAGAATGCCGACAAGGTCGACCACGAATATCTCGGCACCGAAGAAGCGCAACTGAAATGCGCCCTGCTGCGCGATGATTGCCCCCACGATGAACGACATCAGAATGATCACCGGCACGGCACGGATGCCCATACGGTCGATGTGGGTTGCAACCGCTGCCGGGTTGACCGCATGCCTGCGGCCGAGCTTCATTTGCGCCCCGCGAATGGTGGCGCCAAGAATATTCAGGCTCGCAAACATATCGTCGCGCAGCCCATAGACCGCGCGTCCAACATTCTCGGCAAGGTCCAGCGGCGACCACTTGCCAGCAGGCTTGTCATCCGTCGACTGGTCGCGCGCAGACGCATCGTCGATTGCCTGCAAAAGCACACTGGCATCCTCGCCGACGCCATCCAACTCAACTTCGCCGCGACCCGACCATACATTTGTGAGCCGGTGAACCAGCCACGCGCCAGCGGTATCGATCCGTTCGATCCCCGACAGATCGAGCCGCATTCTACTGGCCGTATCGCTCTCAAGCGCACGTACGTCGTCATCGACGGTCCCGACAGTGGCCGTAGTCCATGCGCCTGAAAAGCGCACATCGATGGCGCTTCCGGCCCTGCTGATATCCAGGGTGGGCGGGCTAGGATCGGGCAACGCCGTACTTGCGCCGTTTTGTCCGTTGGTGAACATGGGCTGTTCTCTTAGAGCAAGCGCGAACAGTTGAAAACGAATTACAGGGCACACTGATGGCACGAGATCTGTCTGTCGATGTCGAAAGTTTTCCGATCCGGGGAAGTTTTACGATCTCGCGCGGCGCTAAAACCAGCGCCGAAATTGTGTGCTGCACGATTCGCGACGCCGGCGCGAGCGGACGCGGCGAATGTGTTCCATATCCGCGCTACGGCGAGACGCCTGAAAGTGTCGCCGACCGGATTTCTGATATGCGCGGCGACATCGCAAATTCCATTGGTCGCGCTGAACTGTTGAGCGCTATGCCGCCCGGCGCCGCGCGCAACGCGATCGACTGTGCATTGTGGGACCTCGAAGCCAAACGCACAGGCCGCCCGGCACACCGCGAAGCCTGCAAGATGCCACCGCGCCCCGTGACCACTGCCTATACCATTTCACTCGGCGATCCGGACGCCATGGCGGTACAGGCGCGCGCGCATGCGGACCGGCCGCTTCTCAAGGTCAAGGTGGGCGCCGAAGACGACATCGCACGTATCAGAGCCGTTGCCGGGTCCGCTCCGCACAGCAGGATCATCCTCGACGCAAACGAAGCATGGACCGAGGCAACCATCCACGACAATCTTCTGGTGGCGGCCGAATATCACGTCGACCTCGTCGAACAGCCGCTGCCCGCGGGCAACGACGAGCTGTTGCGCAACATCCCACATCCGGTACCCATATGCGCCGATGAAAGCGTTCATACCGCGGACGATCTCGAGCGACTTGCCGGCCTCTACGACGCCGTGAACATCAAACTGGACAAGTCCGGCGGACTGACAGCAGCGCTGGAACTACGCGATCGCGCTCATGAAATGGGATTCAGCGTAATGGTCGGATGCATGGTGGGCACGTCGCTTGCCATGGCGCCGGCCGTGCTGCTCGCCCAGGAAGCGGATTATGTCGATCTCGACGGTCCCTTGCTGCTGGCTCGAGATCGCTCGCCCGGACTGGCGTATTCAGGCTCGCTCGTCTCGCCGCCACGCCGGAGCCTCTGGGGCTGATCCAAACACACGCACACCGGTTCATGCCGCCTCATACTCTTCGATTGTCGCACTCACCGGCACCATCCGGCTTTCTGCTACAGCGGCCTGTTCGATACCGGCAATGCCTCGCCAGTGAAGGATCTCCATCGTACCGTCGTCATGCTCTGCAACCGCGGTACAGCTTTCGACCCAGTCGCCGGTGTTGATGTAGCGGATGCCATCTATCGTCTCGATTGTGGCATGGTGGATATGACCGCAGATGACACCGTCGACTTCGCTGCGCCGCGCCTCGTCGGCAACGAGGTGCTGGAAAGCGCTGATGAAATTGACTGCCTTCTTCACCCGCACCTTTGCCCAGGAAGAAAACGACCAGTAGGGCATACCCAGCATGCGCCTGGCCCTCGCTACTATGCGATTGACGAGGATCGATGCGTCATAGGCGAAGTCGCCCAGATAGGCGAGCCAGCGTACCGAATGCACGATCGAATCGAACTGATCGCCATGGATGACTAGGTAACGCTTGCCGTCCGCCGCCTCATGCACGGTCCGGTCCATCACCACCACGCCGCCAAAATGGACGCCCTGGAAACCGCGCAGAAACTCGTCGTGATTGCCGGCGACGTAGTTGATCGTCGTACCCTTGCGTGCCTGCCGAAGCAGCTTCTGGACCACGTCATTGTGCTTCTGCGGCCAATGCCACGAGCGCTTCAGGCGCCAGCCGTCAACGATGTCGCCGACCAGGTAGATCGTACCGGCTTCATTGTGACGCAGAAAATCTATGAGGTAGTCTGCTTTTGCCGGCTTCGAGCCGAGGTGCACGTCGGAAATGAACAAAGTTCTGAAGCGGCGCGGCTTGTCTGCGCACATATTGCGCCCCCGTTGCTGACGGTCGGCGCCTCTATGCGTCGATTCATGCAACAGGCTTATGACGGCTGTTGTCATCGCGAACGCTGGCGCGCTAGAGCAATCGGGCACTAGGGAGGAAATCCATTGGATTACGGCATCAAGGGCCGGAAGGCGATCGTCTGCGCTTCCAGCCGCGGACTTGGGCGCGGCTGCGCGCTGGCGCTGGCCGAGGCAGGTTGCGATCTTGTGATCAACGGGCGCGATGCAGCCAAACTCGCAGAAACGGCGGCCGAAATTCGCGACCGGTTTGGCGTCGGCGTCACCGAAGTGGCCGCCGATGTGGGAACTGTGGAGGGCCAGCGTGCCCTGCTGGAAGCAGCGCCGCAGCCCGACATCCTGGTGAACAACAATGCAGGACCGCCTTTGCGTGACTTTCGTGACCTCAGCCGTCAGTCGATGATCGACGGCGTTGTCAATAACATGGTGACGCCGATCGAGCTGATCCAGGCGGTAATCGACGGTATGGCTGAGCGTGGTTTCGGGCGCATCGTCAACATCACCTCGCTGTCGGTTTATATGCCGATCACCGGCCTCGACCTCTCATCTGGCGCGCGCGCCGGTCTGACAGCGTTTCTGGCCGGCGTTGCTCGGCCGGTCGCGCACCGCAACGTGACGATCAACAGCATCCTGCCCGGCAAGTTCGACACCGATCGAATCCGCGCCACCATCGAGCACAGCGCCAGGAAGGCCGGCGTGACGGTCGAGGAACGCAGAAAGCAACAAATTTCCGAAATTCCCGCAAAGCGCTTCGGTACGGCTGAAGAATTCGGCCAGGCGTGCGCATTTCTGTGTTCCGCCCATGCGGGTTATATCACCGGACAGAATCTGAGGCTGGATGGCGGTCTGTTCCAGGCAGCATTCTGACATCGAGAGGCATGGCATGAGCGCGAAGAACAAGACACCCCAGCACAGCTCCGACCTGGATGAAGCCGCGCTCTTTTTTCATCGCCACCCCGTGCCCGGCAAACTGGCAATCCACGCAACGAAGCCGCTTGGAAACCAGCGTGACCTCGCGCTCGCTTATTCGCCCGGCGTCGCGGCGCCCTGTCTGGCCATTGAAGCCGATCCACAGGCGGCCGCAGATTACACCGCGCGCGGCAACCTCGTCGCTGTGATCTCCAACGGCTCCGCTGTTCTCGGTCTTGGCAACATCGGTCCCCTCGCCTCCAAGCCGGTGATGGAAGGCAAGGCGGTGCTGTTCAAAAAGTTCTCCGGTATCGACGTGTTCGACATCGAAATCGATGCACCGACTGTGGAGGGCATGGTCGAAACCGTTGCCGCGCTCGAGCCGACCTTCGGCGGCATCAATCTGGAGGACATCAAGGCGCCGGAGTGTTTCGAGGTCGAGGAACAGCTCAAGGCGCGGATGGCGATTCCGGTATTCCATGACGACCAGCACGGAACCGCGATCATAGTCGCGGCCTGCGTGATCAATGCATTGGAGCTCGCCGGCAAGGATATCGGCGCGGTGAAGATCGTGACATCGGGCGCAGGCGCGGCCGCCCTCGCCTGCGTCAACCTTCTCGTGTCGCTGGGCGCGAAGCCAGACAACATCTGGCTCACCGACCGTCATGGCGTGGTATGGCGCGGCCGCAAGGAAGAAATGGACCGGTGGAAAGAGCCATACCTCAAAGATACGAAAGCCCGTTCGCTTGCCGACGTGATCGGCGGCGCGGACGTGTTTCTGGGTCTTTCCGCCGCAGGCGTTCTAAAGCCCGAGTTGCTGAAGGAAATGGGGGAAAAGCCGCTTGTGCTGGCGCTCGCCAACCCAACGCCGGAAATCATGCCTGCCGTTGCGCGGGATGCTCGACCGGATGCGATGATCTGCACTGGCAGGTCGGATTTTCCCAATCAGGTCAACAACGTATTGTGTTTTCCTTACATCTTTCGCGGTGCGCTGGATGTTGGTGCCTCGGCGATCAACGAAGAGATGAAGATGGCGGCGGTGCACGCGATCGCGTCGCTCGCACGCGAGGAGCCATCCGATGTCGCCGCACGCGCTTATCCCGGTGAAACACCGATCTTCGGCCCCGACTTCCTGATCCCGTCGCCATTCGATCCCCGCCTCATCCTGCGTATCGCACCGGCAGTGGCGAAGGCTGCCTGCGAAACCGGTGTTGCCGCGCGTCCGATCGCCGACATGGACGCCTATATCGACCGGCTGACGCGTTTCGTCTTCCGTTCCGGCCTTGTTATGAAACCGGTCTTCTCCGCTGCCCGGCAGGCCGGCGGAAAACGCGTCGTCTATGCCGATGGCGAGGACGAGCGCGTGCTGCGCGCGGCCCAGGTGGTGATCGAGGAAGGCATCGCAAATCCGATCCTCATTGGTCGTCCCAATGTCGTGGAAACACGGCTGAAGCGTTACGGACTCAAGATCCGGGCCGGCGCCGATTTCGAGCTCGTCAATCCCGAAGACGATCCGCGCTACCGCGATTATGTCGACCTGCTCGTTGACCTGACAGGCCGCCGCGGCATCACCCCGGAAGCTGCCCGCACGCTGGTGCGCACCAACAGCACGGTTATTGCCGCGCTTGCCCTCGTGCGCGGGGAAGCGGACGCGATGATATGCGGGCTGGAGGGCCGCTTCGAACGCCATCTGCGCAATGTTGACGTGATCGTCGGCCGGCGCAGCGACGCAACCGATCTGTCCGCCCTTTCGATGCTGATCTCGGATCGGGGCGCGACGTTCCTGACCGACACCTACGTGACAGTCGACCCGACGGCCGAGGAAATCGCCGAGATGACCATCCTGGCCGCCGAAGAGATCCGGCGCTTCGGTCTGGAACCGAAGGCGGCCTTGCTGTCACATTCCAATTTCGGCTCCCGCGATTCCGCATCAGCGCTGAAAATGCGCCACGCCGCGGAACTCATCCACGAATTGGCCCCGCACCTGCAGGCAGACGGCGAGATGCATGGCGATTCTGCTCTTTCCGTAGAGTTGCGCAACCGCGTCTACCCGCATTCCGCCCTTGATGGTGAAGCCAATCTGCTGGTTTTTCCGAACCTCGACGCCGCCAACATCACGCTGACCACGATCAAGACGATGACTGACGCGCTTCACGTCGGACCCATCCTGCTTGGAACGCGCCTGCCGGCACATATACTGACGCCGTCGGTCACCTCGCGCGGCGTCGTCAACATGACTGCGCTCGCCGTCGTGGAAGCCGCCCAGCGCGCTGCCGCGCTTCAGGGTCAATGAAAGGTTAACCCGCCTGCGATACTCAGAGGTTGCGGTCATGCGCTCTCGGGCGTGATTCGACCATGAGCGACGGGCGGTATGCAGCGGTTTGCGAAATTCATCAGACTGATTGGAGCGGTAGGCTTCATTCTACCCCTCGTCGCATTTCAAGCGTCCGCAAATTCGGCCGAATGCCGCGACCTTGAGGCACGTCTGGCATCGGTCTCGCATGGCGGCGACCGTACCAAGCTGCGCCGTTATGAACGGGCAGTCATCTCCCAGAGACAACAGCTCGAGCGCGCAAGGAACCGGCAGACCAACAATGGCTGTTCGTCTTTCCTTGCTTCCATCAAGTCACATTGCGGCGAAATCCGTGCGACAGTTGCCAAGATGGAGCGCAACCTGCTCCAGTTGGAGCGAACCAAGAACCAGCTTGCCGGCGGCAACGCACCGAAAGAGCAGGCACGTATCCGATCCGAAATGGCGCGCAAGCGTTGCGGCGCAACCGTGGAAGCCAACAAGTCCGGTCAGCCGACTACACTTTTTGCGCGGCTCTTCGGCACGCGAGGCCAGAGCGCTGGCGGCCAGGAAGCACCCGACGGGAAAGCGAACACACGAAGCAGCGCCTCATCTGGAACGGGATATCGCCGCGGCAACCACCGTACGTTGTGCGTGCGCACCTGCGACGGTTATTTCTTCCCGATCGCATATGCGTCCTCGCCGCAGAATTTCGACAACGACACCAAAGCCTGCATGGCGATGTGTCCGGGAACCGAGGTCGAACTTTATTCGCACACGGTACCGGATCAGGAGACTGACGCCATGGTCTCAACTGTTACCGGCAGGCCCTATACGGAGCTTGCGACCGCGTTCCGCTATCGCGACCCGGATTACCAGCGGCCCAAAACCTGTGGATGTAATCAACCGAAAGCATTCAGCATTATTGCCGGCGAAGTGCCGGAAGCGGATGCCGCGGACACCGAAACGGAACAGACTCAGGTGTTCCTGCCTGAACCGCAATGGCGTCCCGACCCGGCCGAGGATCCCGAGACCCGTGCGAACCGCGAGGGCGGACTGACGGCTTCGGCCGTGGCAAAGCTGCTGGCCCCGGATATCTCCGCAAACGAAGTGGTAGCGACCGCAGCCAGCAATGCCGACGCGGAAGAAAAACGTATCAGGGTCGTCGGGCCAGCGTTCCTTCCCGACCCAGAAGCGGCAATAGATCTGCGAGCTCCGGGCCGGACGGAACTCCGGTAAGCGCAAGCCTGAGCGGCGCAAACAGCGCCTTGCCCTTGCGACCCGTCTGCGCCTTCACCTTGCCTGTCCATTCCTTCCAGGTGGAACCGTCCCACGGTTCGGGCGGCAGAAGATCGAATGCGGCCTGCACAAATTCTCGGTCCTCGTCGTCGAGTTCCACCGGCTGGGTGGGCCCGGATGTCACAATCTCCCACCATTCGGCGGCATCGTTCATCTTCTCGATATTGCCACGAATTGCCAGCCAGAATTGCTCCGCTCGGGCGTCTGAGATACCGAGCGCCGCAAGCCGCGCCTGAGCTTGGTCGAACGGCATCTCGCGCAGCAAGGCGCGATTAAGCACCAGGAGCTCCGCCGGGTCGAACTTCGCCGCGCTGCGTGAGCTGCGCCCGATATCGAAACCACGCGCGAGCTCCGTCATGTCCGGCACTGCTGTCACTGCTTCGGACGTGCCGATCAGCGTAGCGAGCGAGGCAACTGCCATAGGCTCGAGACCATCCTCGCACAGGCTCTTGATCGACAGCGCGCCAGTGCGCTTCGAAAGCCCCTCGCCTGACGCTGCGGTCAGAAGATTGTGGTGGCCGAAAGCGGGAGGTTTCGCGCCAAGCGCCTCGAACAGCGCTATCTGCGCACCTGTATTGGTGATGTGATCGTCGCCGCGAATGACGTGGGTAACACCGAGATCGATATCGTCCACCACAGAGGGCAGCGTGTAGAGAAAGCTACCGTCTCCGCGAATAAGAACAGGGTCGGATAGCGAGGCGAGGTCGACGGTTTCTTCACCCCGCACGATATCATTCCAGTGAACCTCCGTGCGCTGCGTCGAAAACGGGTCGTTCCCGAAATTGGGAAGAAGGAACCGCCAGTGCGGCTTGCGCCCCTCAGCCTCGAATTGCGCCTTCTCCGACTCCGAAAGCCTCAGCGCCTCGCGGCCATAGACTGGCGGCAAGCGCCGCTGCAACCTGATGCGCCGCCGACGTTCCAATTCGTCCGCCGTCTCATAGCAGGCATAGAGCAGCCCGGCCTCTTTCAATCGTTCGGCCGCGGCGTGATAGGCGCCGAAGCGCTCCGACTGCCGCTCGACCGCATCCGGCGTCATGCCGAGCCATGCAAGGTCGGCCTCGATCTGGTCAGCGAATTCGCGTTTCGAGCGCGCAATATCGGTATCGTCGAAACGCAGGATGAAGCGGCCGCCCTGCTGCTTGGCGTAAAGCCAGTTGAACAGAGCCGTGCGCGAATTGCCGATATGTATGAAGCCCGTCGGGGACGGCGCAAAGCGAACCGTGATCGTCATCGCTGCGGGGTAGCCGAAGCGCGGGACGCTTGCAAGCTGCGCGCGGTGAGGCTGCGAGAGACGAAATACATCAGCCCGGAAGCAAAGAAACAGTAAGCCCCCATCGTCCCTATCTGGAGCGGATAGGATACACCGAGATCGATCAGAAACCCGGTGATGCCCGGTCCCATCGCGGTTGCGAACACCATGATGGCGACAGTCACGGCGCGGATCGCACCAAGATATCCGGTGCCATATATCTCGGGCCACAACGCACCGAACAGCGTCGAAGACACGCCGTAGGAAAGTCCCATGAAGCCCATGAAGGCAAAGGCGCTCCACTGTGCCTCCACCGCACTCAGGATCAGGCACGCAATGCCGAGTGGGATCAGGAAGGTGGGCAGCAGCCTCACGGCCGAATATCGGTCGACAAGGCCACCGGCGATCAGCGCGGAGATGACCGTCAAAGTGGATGACAGCATGAATGTGGCGGCGAACACTTCGATCGACCAGCCCCGCAGTTCCACCAGATAAACCTGGTGGAAGAAAACGGTGGTGCCGATGAACCCCGGCGCCATGACGCCAAGCAGGATGAGGTAGAAATACGGGTCACGCAGCGCTTCGCCGCGTGTCCAGTCTCGAGTCGCCGGCCGCTGATCTGCTTCTTCACTGGAGCGCGGCGCACGCTCAACTGCGACAAGCGACGAAATCAGCGGCAGAGCCACCACGATCAGCGAAGCTGCGACCAGAAGCCAGCTGTTGCGCCAGCCGATGGCAATCGCGGCGAAAACGAACAATGTGGGGAACAGAGCCTCGCCGGCATTGACCCCGATCGCGGTCACCGACAGCGCCTTGCCGCGCTGCGCGGCAAACCAGCGGCCGATCGCGGTGAAGGCATTCTGCGACATCATCCCCTGGCCGAACAGGCGTAGCAGGTAGATGGTGATCACAAGCAGTGCGATGTGCTGCGAAAGCGCCATCATCACGCAGGCAAACGCCAGCACCGGTACGATGATCAGTGTCACCGTGCGGGCCGACCAGCGGTCGACGATCTGGCCAAACTTTGGCAGCGTCAGGGCACTCGCCAGCGTGGCAACCATGTAGAGCGTACCCCACTGCCCGTGACTCAGACCGTATTCGGAGCGGATGTCGCCGGCCGAAAGCGCGATGAAGAACGTCTGCCCATAGGAGGAAAAGAACGTGAGCAGGAACCCGCCTGCAATCCAGCGGGCATTGTCGCGCAGAAATGAGACAAACGGCATGGATGGAGGCTCGTTCTTACCGTCGAGCGATGAACCGGCCCGAGAGGTAGGTCAAGCCGACGGCACGCTCAGTACCGATCCCGGAACCGGTTAGTGATGGGATAGCGCCGGTCGCGGCCGAAGTTCTTCCTGGTGATCTTCACACCGGGTGCCGCCTGCCGGCGCTTGTATTCGGCGATATAGAGCAGATGCTCGATCTTGTGAACGGTCTCGCGGTCGTGGCCCTTTGCCACGATCTCGTCGACGCCCATCTCCTTTTCAACCAAACATTCCAGAATGTCATCGAGCACCGGGTAAGGTGGCAGTGAATCCTGATCCGTCTGATCGGGGCGAAGCTCGGCCGAAGGTGCCTTGTCAATGATGTTCTGCGGGATCACCTCGCCGGACGGTCCTAGCGCTCCGGGCGGCACTGTCCCGTTGCGCCAGCGCGACAGCGCATAGACCTGCATCTTGTAGAGATCCTTGATCGGGTTGAAGCCGCCATTCATGTCGCCGTAGAGCGTCGCGTAGCCGACCGACATCTCCGACTTGTTGCCGGTGGTCACCACCATGGAACCGAACTTGTTGGAGATCGCCATCAGGATCGTGCCCCGCGCGCGGCTCTGAAGGTTTTCTTCGGTGATACCCTCATTGGTGCCTTCAAAGAGATCAGCCAGGGCGTTGCCGAACCCTTCCACCGGCTCAAAGATCGGGATGGTGTCAAAGCGGCAGCCGAGCGCGCGGGCGCAGGCTTCGGCGTCCTTGAGCGAATCCTCTGACGTATAGCGATAGGGCATCATAACCGCCCTCACCCGTTCCTCGCCCAGCGCATCGACCGCCAGCGCCGCGCAAATGGCGGAGTCGATACCACCCGAAAGGCCGAGCACGACGTTCTTGAAGCCGTTCTTGTTCACATAATCGCGCAGGCCGAACATACAGGCACGGTAATCGGCTTCTTCCGCTTCCGGGATTTGCGACATTGCACCGGCATCGCAAACCCACACGTCGTCTTTGCGCTTCCACGTGGTGACGACGACACTCTCTTCGAACTGGCTCATCTGGAAGGCAAGCGAATGATCGGCTTCGATGGCGAAAGACGCCCCGTCGAACACCAACTCGTCCTGACCGCCAAGCTGGTTTGCGTAGATCAGCGGCAGACCGCTTTCAATGACCTGTTTCAGCACTACCTGGTGGCGGATTTCGACCTTGCCGCGATAATAGGGCGATCCGTTCGGAACGAGCAGAATTTCCGCGCCACTTTCGGCCAGAGTTTCGCACACCGCCTCCTCGCCCCAGATATCCTCGCAGATCGGAATGCCCAACCGGACACCGCGGAAATTGACGGGGCCCGGAAGCTCGGGTGCGCGTTCAAAAACACGCTTCTCGTCGAATTCGCCATAGTTAGGCAGGTCGACCTTGAAACGCTCGCCAATCACCTTGCCGCCATCGGCGATGACCACTGCATTGTGCACGCCACTCTTACGCTTCAGCGGCACACCCATGATGACGCCGGGGCCACCATCCGCGGTATCGGCGGCGAAGCTGTCCATCGCCTGCTCGCAGGCAGCCAGAAACGCCGGCTTCAGCACCAGATCCTCAGGCGGATAACCTGATAGGAAAAGCTCGGTGTAGAGTACAAGGTCGGCACCATGGCGGGCCGCATCGGCACGCGCTTCGCGGGCCTTGGCCAGGTTGCCTGCAATGTCACCAACCGTGGGATTGAGCTGCGCGACGGCGATGCGGAGGACGTCAGGTGCTTTCATGCGGTTCGTCTAGCTCGCACCGGGCCGGGTGGCAATTGGGCCAGTGCCCGCGTGCCCATTCCGATTACTCACCATCCCCCAAATAGGCACGCAGTTCCTCTGCCGTACGGTTCGGCCCGGTCGACATCGCCAGAATGCGCGACAGGTGCACATAAGGCAGTCCGGTTTCGGCGGCCCATTCGTTGAGTTTGGCCTGTATCTTGGCGCGATCCTTTTTGGCGGTCGCCTTCTCGGAGATATCAAGCCCGGCGTCGCGCAACGCCGCTACCATGTCGGACGAAACAATGTAGCTGTCCCAACCGACCCAGCGCAGGAAATATTGCCCTGTGTTGCCGCCGAGCCGGCTGCCATGTTTGCCGAGATATTCGATCAACCCGGCCTGATCGTCCGCTGGCCAATTAGCAAGGAAAGCGCCGAACGAGCCGTGCTCTTGCGCAACGCGGTCGACAAAGGCCGCGTTCTCGCGCACCGATTTGATCTTCTGCGGATTGCGCACGATACGCTGGTCGGACGCAAGATCGTGCCAGAAATCCTCGGGCTGGAAGAGCAGCCGCTTCGGCTCGAACCCGAGGAATGCCTCCTCGAAGCCCGGCCATTTCTGTTCGATCACCCTCCACACGAAACCGGCAGCAAACACTCTTTCAGCCATGGTGGACAGGAACCGGTCATCCGGCACGTAGCTCAGCTTCCGATTGTCCAGCCTTGGCGCAAGCAGCGACATCAACACATCGTCGCCGCCCTTGCGCTCGGCCGCGCGTTTCCTGATCGTGTCGAAGCTCTTCATCGCCGCCTCCATGTGGCGCGATCTAGGCGCAGATTCCTGTGCACCGCAAGTTCGGCATCAACCGTGCTGACAGAAGTGCCCCATCCATGCACATTTGGATAGCGCCCCAAATTCGCCGTTCAGCGGTCGTATTGCTGGTATTGCGGCAACCCGTCGTCGATCGAGTAGTAGTCGCCCTTGTCGGCTACGAAGATGTGGTTTTCACCGGCAAGTCCGGTTGGTCCGTCTAGGCTGCCGGCCAGAATAGACGTGCGGTCACTACCATTGGCGCGCCAGAAAAGAGCCGACCCGCAGGTCTTGCAGAATGCACGGCGTGCGGTGTCGGAGGCACTGTACCAGGTCAGGTTTGGCTCGCCCTCGACCTCCAGATCGCTGGTTTGGCACTGGGTCGCGGCGTAATAGTGACCACATTGTTTGCGGCATTGACTGCAGTGGCAGTAGCTCACGGGTCGTAAACCGCCGTTGACTCTGTACCGCACCGCGCCGCAGTGGCAGCTTCCCCGATGAGTTTCGTTCATGCGGCTGCTCCGTCATTTGGTTGGAAACCGATATGACGGCAGCCCCTCCGAAACCAGCGATTATCGTTGGGCCAGATTCGGTATCGAACGATCGTTACGCCGCTTCCGGTCTGAACACAGACACCGTTCCACGGCCGGAGGACTTTGCATCGTAGCAACTGCGGTCGGCCCGAGCGACGATCTCGTCAACCGCACCGCCGCCCTGTTTGATCGGTGCAATGCCGATACTGGCGCCGACATTGAATCGTTGGCCTTCCCATTCGAAATCAAGCCCTGAGACAGTCGATACGATGTTCTCGGCATAACGAACTGCAGTATCGGTATTGCAGTGCTTCAGGATCAGCGCGAATTCATCGCCGCCAACACGCGCCACCAGGTCGGAGCGCCGGACCGATTTCAGCAGTGCGCCCGAAATCTTCTTCAGCAGCGCGTCACCTGCGCCGTGTCCTGCCGTGTCGTTGACCTGCTTGAACCGATCGAGATCCACGAAGAGAAGCTGATGCTCGACATTTTCGTCACAGGCGGCCTCGCCAACGATTTCCCGCATCGCAGAGTGAAAATTCGCACGGTTTGCCAGGCCCGTGAGGGAATCGTGGCTGGCCGCGTAAGCCAGCTGACGTTGAAGCGTCCGCGCGTCGGTTACATCTTGAAAAACGATCACCGAGCCGTTCAGCACCTCACCCTCGGTGATAATCGGCGAAACCACCTGCCGAACCGACGAACGCCTTCCGTCCGGACGCACTATGGCGGCGCGATTATGGGAGCGGGCTCCTTCAGACGCCTCTTCGCTTAATACGGAAATTGTCTCGTTGGTTTCCTCATCGCGTGGACAATAGGTATGTGAGAGCGGTTTACCGATTACATCATCCGCGGAGTGACCGGTCAGCACTTCGGCGGCAGCATTGACAAATGTGACCTTGCCCTCCGCATCCGTGCAGATGACCGCGTCGCCGATCGAATGAAGCGTGACACGCAGCCGCTCCTTTTCCGCCTTCAACGCGGCGGCGGTTTCGGCCAGCCGGGACTGCGCCTGCTTGAGAGCCGTAATGTCGGTATGCGTGCCGATCGCACGGACAACCTCGCCATTCTCGTCACGCTCGACCGTCTTGCCGCGGTCGAGCACCCAGATCCAGCTTCCATCCTTGCAGCGCATACGAAACTCGGCTTCGAAAAACGGCGTTCGCCCTTCCAAGTGCTGCTTGTCCAGCTGAAGGGCGCGCGCGCGGTCTTCCGGGTGAATGAGCTTCAGCCACAGATCAGGCTCGTTTCCAAGTTCGTCGGCCTCGTAGCCCAGCATCTCCTTCCACATTGGCGAATAGTAGGTGTGGCCGTCACGCAGATTGAAATCCCACACTCCCTGGCGGGCACTGTTCAGCGCGAAATTCCAGCGATTTTCCGCTTCGATTACGGCCTGCTGCGCCTTGATCCGATCGTCCACATTCAGGAACTGCGCCACCGTGAAGCGGGGTTGGCCGGTCTCGTCGTCATTGATGACCGAGCACGACAACTCCATCCATAGGGCTCGGCCTTCCCTGTCCACGTAGCGCTCCTGAAATCGAAAGGTGCTTTCCTTTCCCTCGGCGATATCGCGGATCATCTTGAGGCCGACATGGCGTCCATCCGGGTGGGACAGTTCGAAGAAGGTCTTCCCTGTAAGCTCCTCCATGGAATAGCCAAGCATCTCGGCCAGCGCCCGGTTAGCCTTGGAGATGCGGCCGTTGAGTTCCACGATCGCCATGCCGGTGGCGGAGTTTTCCAGTGCCGCGCGAAACAGGGCCTCGCTTTGCGCCAACTTCTGTTGCTGGATCTGCATCCGCCAGAGCACGACGGAAACAAACACCGGAACGATCAGGCCAACGGACAACGGGCCTTGCAATCCGCCCGAAAACACAAGCAGACCCTGGTTAGCGTCTGGCGCGAGGCCGGAAACAGCGATCGTGATTGCCGCCAGGCCCGATATTGTCGCCAGCAGCGCAACCTCCGTGCGGCCGACGAACGCCGTCGCGGCCAGCAGATACATTCCGATCAGGAAGAACGGATAGACGTACCACCAGAAGGCGAAGGACACCGCAAGCAGCGCTCCGGCGGCAGCCAGCCCGAACTTGAGCAATCCCTTGGCGGAAAAAAACTCGCCAGGAGCGTGCGACCGCGCAAGAATGACTGCCGGAACGATAAGCGTGCCTCCCAGCAAACTGCCGCCAAGCCAGACGCCGAGAACGTCGGCACCGTTCCATCCTAGCAGTCCAGCGGCCACCACGGCAGCAACCGGTGCCGTGATGGCGGGAGCGACTCCGACAGCAGCGATGAAATATCTCACCACATGCGACGGCGTGTCTGGTCGAACAGCGTTGTCGCCAAGCCACCATCGGATCAAACCCACAGCCAGCCCGATTTCCAGAATGTTGAGTGCGCTCAACAGGGCGGCTGTTCCAACCGGCGTCGCGAACATCACATTGACGGCAAGGCAGGCTGCAGCCACCACTGGCAGCGCCAAACGCTGCGGCAGCGCCAATGAAACGATAACGACCACGGCGAACGCGTTGGCTAGCCAGATCGCTGCCACGCTGTCACCCAGCCTGGAAATCAGTATCGAAACGCTCGCAAGCGCAAAAAAACCAAAGCCAAGTGCAAGAAGGACCGCGGGGTGAAATGCAGCTTTTCTGTTCAACATATACACTCGCAAACCGTCCCTCACACGACTACGGCAGCGATTGTGCGGATCGCGCCTTAAGAAGCGCTTTCCTGTTTCACAGTTGAGTGGTCATGGATAATGAACGGTAAAACCCGGCCGCGCTTGCAGCGCCGCCGGGCAGTCTAAGCGCAGCAGTTCGGAACCTCAGCCGTTTGCGACTTTCTTGGCCAGGTCAGGCTGCTGTTTTTTGAGCAAATCCGAGATCAGAAACGCCAGTTCCAGCGCTTGATCGGAATTCAAACGCGGGTCGCAATGGGTGTGGTAACGGTCGTGCAGATCGTCTGCGGAGATCGCTCGCGCCCCCCCGGTGCATTCGGTGACGTTCTTGCCGGTCATCTCGACGTGAATGCCCCCCGGATGCGTTCCTTCTGAACGATGTACATCGAAAAACGTCTGCACCTCTTTCAGAACACGGTCAAACGGCCGGGTCTTGTAGCTATTGAGCGTGATCGTATTGCCGTGCATGGGATCGCACGACCAGACGACTTTGCGGCCTTCCGCCTTCACCGCACGAACCAGCGAGGGAAGGTGCTCTCCAACCTTGTCGGCGCCAAACCGGGCAATCAGCGTCAGTCGGCCTGGCTCATTTTCGGGGTTCAGCAAATCAATCAGCTCGATGAGGCCTTCCGGCGTCATTGAGGGGCCGCATTTCAGGCCAAGCGGATTTTTGATACCCCGGCAATATTCCACATGCGCATGGTCGGGCTGCCGCGTCCGGTCGCCGATCCAGATCATGTGGCCGGAGGTTGCATACCAGTCGCCCGAGGTGGAATCGATGCGGGTAAGCGCTTCTTCATAACCCAGAAGCAGCGCCTCATGGCTGGTGTAGAAGTCCGTCTCGCGCAGCGCAAAATTGGTGTCCGATGTGATGCCCATGGCGCGCATGAACTCCACAGTTTCGGTGATGCGGCTCGCGAGCGCCTCGTAGCGCTCGGACTGCGGACTGTCGGAGACGAAACCGAGCATCCAGCGATGCACGTTTTCGAGGCTGGCGAAACCGCCCTGCGCGAAAGCGCGCAAGAGGTTAAGCGTGGCGGCTGACTGCCGGTATGCCATTTCCTGCCTGGCCGGGTCCGGGATACGCGACTTTTCGTCGAAGTCGATACCGTTGATGATATCGCCGCGGTAGCTCGGCAGGGTCTTGCCGTCCTTCTCTTCATTGTCGGAAGACCGCGGTTTCGCGAACTGGCCCGCGATGCGCCCGACTTTGACCACCGGCTGCGCCCCGGCAAAGGTCAGTACGGCCGCCATCTGCAGGAAGACGCGGAAGAAGTCGCGAATATTGTCGGCGCCGTGTTCGGCGAAACTCTCTGCGCAATCGCCGCCCTGGAGCAGAAAAGATTTGCCCTCCGCGACCGCAGCCAGCTGGCTTTTCAGCTTTCGCGCCTCACCTGCAAAAACCAGCGGCGGATAGCTGGCAAGGTGCTTTTCCGTTTCGACCAACGCATCGGGGTCTGGATAGACCGGTACCTGCTTGATCGGCATGCCGCGCCAGGAATTCGGAGACCACTTCTTCATATCGACACCATCACTCACTGTGTATCGTGGGCGGCAAACGGAAACCGCCCATGGAATCCGGCTCTATACAGGAAGCACCGCAGGCGTTCCAGACGCTAATCGGCCGATTTGATTCACGCAGCGTCGCTGAATTTTGCCCCGTTACGGCTGAGAAGATCGTCAAAAAGCGACTGTTCGGTATCGGTAAGTACAACACTGCGCGGATAATGCGGCGCCATCCTGTCGCGGAGGATGGGAAAATCGAAACTTCCAGTCTCACGTACAAATCTGATCAAACCCGCTTCACCATGCTCGGCATGAAATCCCTGCATAACCGCGTCGAGATAAGACTGTAGGATCATCGTCGGTCGCGGATGTGGCGGCAGATCCGCCTGCGCGACATATACGTAAGCCTCGAAATCCGCCGGCAGCGGAGCTTCCGTCTCGATCGCCCCGCGGCCGATTGCGACACGACGGTAGCGCGCTTCGCGAAGGTCAACTGCGGCGAGGTTCTCCACCCGGTCGAACACCAGAAGTCCGTCGCACCCCTCGCCTTCCGCCGCTTCCACCGTCAGCAATGCCGCAGGAAAACCGGGCATGTCAGGCCGCGTGCGCCACAATCGCCGCCAGCCGCGAAGCCGCGCAGGAACTGCTGAGACGATCCGGGTGCGCAGCGTCGCCCGGTTAACCAGCGAGCCGTAGCCGAAATAGGCCACGAGAGGCCCCTCTGGAACGCGCATATCGACCGGTGGTTTCTCGCCCATCGCAACCAAGCTAGCCCGTTGGCGCACATACGCAAGCACCCACGATAGATTCCGCGCGGATGGATATTGACTTTGACGTTCACGTCAATGGTACGTTTCACGTAGATAGAATCCCGGGGTTTGGCATGCTCGATCAGCCGCAAAGGACCGCCTCCGAACGAGAGGAAATCAAGGCCGGTGCCGAAGTCATCGTGGAAACGTCGGACGGCTTCCCTTTGGCCGCCACCGTCTTCCAGGGCGCCGGCCAAGGGCCGATGGTCCTTGTTTCGGGGGCGACGGCGGTTCCGCGCGGGCTCTATGTGAATTTCGCCAGAGCATGCGTTGCCTCCGGCGCGCGGGCCGCCATGGTCTACGATTATCGCGGTGTTGGCGGTTCGACGCCGCCGCGCGGGTGGCGCAAACGCCTCAATTATCGCGACTGGGCCCTGCTCGACCTTCCGGCGGCAGCGGCAAAGCTGGACGCGGTCGCCCCGACACACCCTATGGTCGGTGTGGGCCAGTCATTCGGTGGCCAGGCGCTCGGCCTGAGCGGCATTGCGGAACGCTTCGAACGCTACGGCATGGTCGCAACGATGTCCGGCTATCATGCATTGCTCGACGATCCGACAGTCTGGGCGCGCATGAACCTGGTCGGCGTTCCGGTTTCATATCTTTTTTCCAGCATGCCGCGCTGGATGGGGCTTGGCGAGCCGATACCCTCCTCCTGTTTTCGCGACTGGGCCAGATGGTGCAGGCATCCGGAGTATTTCTTCGGCGATCCGCAGGTTCCGGAGGTTTCGCGCATAGCGACGGTGACAACGCCGATTCTCACCCTTGGCATGAGTGACGATCCGTGGGGAAACCCGCGCGCGACGGCCAAGCTCATGAGCTATTACAGCAATGCACCCGTCGAAACGCGATGGCTGTCGCCCCAAGACGGCGGAGCCGACGAGATCGGACACCTGGGCTTCTTCCGCTCGCGCTTTGCCGAAACGCTGTGGCCGCAATTCATCGCCTGGCTGCTCGAGGGCAAACACATGACGATGGGCCAGGCTGGTTAGACTGCTTAAACTCTCTGGCCGTTTTTCACGCGATAGGTCGGCTGATACATCGTCACCAGCTCCTCCGCGGCCGAGGGATGCAATGCCATCGTGCGGTCGAAATCGTCTTTGGTCAGCCCCGCTTTGATCGGTATGCCCAGAAGCTGTGCCATCTCCCCCGCGTCAGGGCCCAAAACATGTGCTCCGAGCACTTTCCGGCTCTCGCCATCGACGACGAGTTTCATCACCATTCTCTCATCGCGGCCAGAGAGCGTATGCCGCATCGGCCGGAAACGCGCGAGATAAATTTCGAGTTCGTCATACTGTACCGAAGCGGCGTCTTCCGACAGGCCGACCGTACCGATTTCGGGCTGCGAAAACACTGCGGTCGGGATCGCCTCGTGATCCGGGCTGGTCGGCTTGCCGCGGTAGAGGGTGTCGATAAGGCACATGGCTTCGTGGATCGCGACCGGTGTGAGCTGTACGCGGTTTGTCACGTCGCCGATCGCATAAATGTTCGCGACATTCGTACGTGAATATTCGTCCACCAGGATTTCGCCGGTCCGACCGACCTCCACGCCAGCAGCCTCGAGCCCGAGACCTTCGGTATTCGGCAGCCGGCCGATGGCGAGCATCATCTGCTCGACCTGCAATGTGTCGCCTGTGTTGAGATGTACCGCCAGCGTGCCATCCGCCTGCTTGTCAACCCCGATGGCGACCGACTGGCACAGGATGCGAATACCCTTCTTCTCCATCTCCTCGTGCAGCGCGCGTCGCACATCCATGTCGAAGCGGCCGAGGATTTCCTTGCCGCGATAGATAAGCGTCGTTTCGACACCGAGGCCATGGAAGATATTGGCGAATTCGACCGCGATATAACCTCCGCCTTCGATGGCAATGCTGCGCGGCAGCTCCGCAAGATGGAACGCCTCGTTCGAACTGATACAGTTTTCACGCCCCGGCAGTGCCTGGTGCGGGTTGGGTCGCCCGCCCGTTGCGATCAGAATCGTTTCCGCGCTCACCACCCGGCCTTCGGCGACGATCCGCACATGATGATCGTCGACCAGCACGGCACGGCTGTCGATCATCTCGGCTTTTGCGTTGTCGAGCCCGGAACGGTAGGCGGCTTCCAGCCGGGCAATTTCCCTGTCCTTGTTGGCTATGAGCGTTGGCCAGTCGAATGTCGGCCTCTCGACCGACCAGCCGTACCCTCCCGCATCTTCGAAATGTTCCGCAAATTGAGACGCATAGACAAAGAGCTTCTTGGGAACGCAGCCGCGAATGACGCAGGTACCGCCGAAGCGATATTCCTCCGCAACCGCGACGCGCTTTCCCAGCGAAGCTGCAACGCGCCCTGCCCTCACGCCGCCGGAGCCTCCGCCAATGACGAAGAGATCGTAATCGTAACTGGCCATCAAGGGTCTCCCGTGGTCGCGGCGAAGAGATGGTGGAGCGCACGATCTAGGCACGTGGGCGGCAAAAAGAAAGCCCGGCGCGGGCGCCGGGCTTTCGGTTTCGAAAAATTCAACACTGTCTCAGAAGTGCTAGTTCGAGCTCTCCGGCGCGGCCGGTGCCTCGCCGCCAGCAGGTGCTTTGTCTGCATTGGCGTCGATTATCGCCTGCACTCTGGCACCGACACTCTGCGCAAGATCGCGCGCGAGGCCGCGCTGCCAGATACCGGCGGCCTCATGAACCTGACGCGCAACCAGAGCGCCGTCCTCAAGCAGCTTCTTGCCGGTTTCCGACTCATAGAATGCCGTCATTTCCTGAAGTTGCTGTTCAGTAAATATCTTGGCGTAGATCTGTGCTGCTTCGCGCTCCAGATCGCCTCGGCGCGGCGCAAGCGCCAGCGTCTCTTCATCAACGACGTTGCTGATCATTGAGCCAAGGTCGGGGTTCTTCTGAATCAGCTCCTGCTTCAACGCCTGTGCGGCCTGCGGCAGAACGCCATCATATTGTTGCGTCGATGTCAGCGCATCGATCGCGGCGCGCGCCGCTTTGAGGTGGCTCTCTGAAACGTCCTGCGACAATGCGGGCGACGCAAATGCTAACATCGCCGACGTGGCAAATGCGGCGAAAACGGTACGGGCGCGAATGGCCAGATGCATAGTAGTGAATACTCCCTAGTGACGGTTTGCCGTGATCGTCTCAATTCCGCTTTCAGCGGCAACGATCGCCACATCCGCCAGCCCCAGAAAAAGACCATGCTCCACCACGCCAGGTATGGCGTGGAGGGCTTCGGAAAGCGCTCTTGCATCCCGAATGCGGCCAAAAGATGCGTCAATTATCAAGTGGCCGCCGTCTGTAACAAATGGCTCGCTGCCAGTCATCCGCAAACCGAAGTCACAGTTAAGGCCCAGACCCGCCACAGCGGCTGAAATCGCCAGCTCGGTCGCTTTCAATCCGAAGCGGTTGACTTCGACCGGCAACGGAAATGCGCCCAGTTCGGAAACCAGCTTGCTCTTGTCCGCAATGACGACCATGCGCCGTGATGCGGCAGCGACGATCTTTTCGCGCAAGAGCGCACCACCGCCGCCCTTTATGAGGGAAAGCTGTGGATCGATCTCGTCTGCACCATCGATCACCAGATCGAGTGCCGGTTCCTCGTCGAGCGTCGTCAGCGGCACGCCGAGTTCGCCGCAAAGCGCCGCGGTGCGTTCCGAAGTCGGCACTCCAATGACATTGAGGCCCTCACCCACTCGCGTCGCCAAGAGCCGCACGAACTCTTCCGCCGTTGAGCCGGTGCCGATGCCGAGCTTCATTCCGTCTTCGACATAAGCCAGCGCGGCGCGCGCGGCTTCGATCTTGAGCGTTTTGGGATCCATGACTGCCTGTCGTGAAAAATGTGATTCGAGCGGCGCGCTGGTTAACATCTTTGGCAACAAGCGCCAAAACTTTCCACGCCAATGCCGTGCAAACTTGCCCGGCACGAAAAGCCACGCTATCGCCTTGCCCGTCCATAA
This sequence comes from Rhizobiaceae bacterium, assembly GCA_017644005.1. Taxonomy (GTDB): domain Bacteria; phylum Pseudomonadota; class Alphaproteobacteria; order Rhizobiales; family Rhizobiaceae; genus RCIO01. The sequence goes on along the minus strand of JAEPMJ010000004.1, from coordinate 536,214 downwards.
CGGGAGCAGAAATGACAGCGCCGATCATCGTGTTCGACCTCGACGGAACCCTGGTCGATACCGCCCCGGACCTGCTCGACAGTCTCAATCACACCCTGGCGACCGTCGATATGGAACCGGTCGACGGTGCCGACATCAGGCGCCTGGTCGGCATGGGCGCCAAAGTGATGATCGAACGCGCATTCGAGGCACGGCAGCTCGAACTGACCAAACCCACGCTCGCAAAGCTGTTCGACGTATTCCTCGAGCATTATTCGGCAAACATGCCTGGCAGGTCGCGGCCTTATCCGGGGGTGCCGGAGGCGCTGGACAGATTTTCGGATGCGGGTTTTTCCTTCGCGGTTTGCACCAACAAATATGAAGGCATGTCGGTCGAACTGCTCGGGAGCCTCGGCTTGCGCGACCGGTTCAAGGCGATTTGCGGCCAAGACACCTTCGCCCACCGCAAACCGGACCCTCGTCATCTGACGCTCACCATAGAAGCGGCGGGTGGATTCCCGGATCGGGCAATCATGGTCGGCGATTCCGAAACCGACATCAAAACCGCCATCGCCGCCGGCATTCCGGTGGTTGCCGTCGATTTCGGCTACACCGACCGCCATGTCAGCAATTTCGATCCCTCGCATGTCATTTCGCATTTCGACGAATTGACCGAGCAACTGGTAGGCAGGCTTCTGCACTCGGTGGCGAACTGACGTTCGGCGCGGACGAGATCCCGAATGGCTGAATAGGGGAATGGTGGGCGATGCTGGGATTGAACCAGCGACCCCACCCGTGTGAAGGGTGTGCTCTCCCGCTGAGCTAATCGCCCCGATGGCGCTTCCGCGACCGGAAGCGGGATATAAGGTGCGGCCCTTGACCAAGTCAAGCGCGCCAGTTGCATCGGCAATAAGGTCATCGCCGCCTTCAGATCGCAAAAGAAAAACCCGGCATCGTGCCGGGTTTCTCAGCGTGGATTGCGGCGCGCGTCAGGTGCTTGGAACGCGCATTTCGTCGATCTTGTTCATCGCTTTCAGCATGTAGCTGTCGCGATTGTAAATGTCGGGCGCGTAGTTCACACGACCGCTCGAATCCGGCCAGGCCGTGAAATAGGAGACGTAGACCGGGATCTTGCTGGCAAGTTCTTCCTTTCCGCGCCCGCTCTTCAAGCGCTCGACAACCTTTTCCCGATCCCAGTTCAGCACCGCAGCAGCCATCGCACGCGGGTCTTCCAGCCTTACACAGCCGCTGGAATAGGCCCGGTTTTCACGGTCGAAGAGGTATTTCTCAGGTGTATCATGCATGTAGATCGCGTGCTTGTTGGGGAACATGATCTTCATCTCCCCGAGCGCGTTCTTCGGTCCTGGCGGCTGCCTGACGTCAAAGGGTGGCCGCGCACCATAAGCGGCCCAGTTGACCGACGAAGACGACACGCGCCGTCCCGAGCCATCCGAAACCTCATAACCTATTCGGTCGAGATAACCCGGATCGTTGACCAGCTTCGGCAGATATTTGTTGACGAGTATCGAGCGCGGCACGCCCCAATAGGGATGAAATTCAACATATTCGATTTCGTCGTAGAAAAAATTCGTTTGCTTGCCGCGCTGGCCCACAACAGTCTTCATCGCCAGCTTCTCTGCGCCGTCCTCAAAATAGCGTACCTTGAACTCCGCTACATTGATGAAAACGTGCCGGTCGCCGAACTGGGACGGAAGCCAGCGCAACTGCTCCATCGCTATCTGCACCTTCTCGACGCGATCGGCCTTGGAATCGCCTGCAATCGCCCCGACAGTACGCGGACCAATAACGCCGTCGGCGCCGACGCCGGCCTTTTTCTGCGCGGCTTTGATGAGAGGCACCAGTTCCTGCGAATAGGTTTCGCTATCTATGTTTGCAGCAAGCAATTCGCCAAATTCAGTCCGGAACGCCTCATCCGCGTCGCGGTCGATGATCTTGAGCAGCTTGGTGAATTCGGGAGACGACTGACCGGCGCGCAGGAAAAGGTCGGGCGACACGACGATGGCTTTTTCCTGGCTGGACCGCAGCTCGGCCAGTTCGGCCTTGAGCGCAGCATAGGCGCTGTTTTCAGGATGGACCGATTCCATGTAGGTGCGAACGGCGAATGTGTCGCCGAGCACTTCCAGTACATGGCCCAAATCCAGCGTCTTCAGATCAAAATCGTGATAACCTGAAATGCGGTTCGGATCGACGCGACCACCGTTGGCGTCACGCATGTAGCGCAACACACGGGCCGACAGCGTCATCTCGAACTGCGCCAGGCGCAAGGTCGGGTCGATGGCTTCGCCCTCGCCTGCCGGCCTGTCGATTGACGGTACAAGATACTCCTCGGCCACGAGCCCGTGCTCAGGCGCTTCGGCAAGCACCGCAAGCGCCTCTTCCGCGCGATGGTTGGGCTTGCCGTCACGTACCCAGATGAACTCGGGATCGGCGCCGTAATGGGCCACAATCGCATCTGCGATTTCTTTCTCTGCCATCAGATCGAAAGCCTGCAAGCTGCTGATCGCATCTGCGAACTTGCCTGCGCCGCCATCCATCTCTGGCAATATGATTGCAGGTGTTGCCTCGGCGGGATCGGATACCGATGCAAGGACAACTTCACCCGCTGAGGCGCGTTGAGTATCTAAATCGCCATCTTCAAGCGTGCTGATAAGAGCCGCAAAATCCACGCTGACGAGCGGGTCGACCTTGTAATTGTAGTACTGGGGCGACGAGACGCGCGCGATAACGACCTTCTTCGGTTCCGGCTCGACCTGCTCGGCCCGCTTGATCCGCTTTCCGCCGAAAAGGCGTTCAAAAAGCGTTTCTGCGGATGCCTGCTGCGTCCCCAGCATAACCATTCCGGAAACGACAGCCGTTGCAGCCACCAATCCGCGTTTGGCGAAAAGTCTCATCGATCACCCAATCCGACCGTAATCCGGCCCATAAAGTCCGTTGCCTGAATTTGCGAAGCAGATATGCGGCAATCATACGTGCCGATTGCCTGAGCGTTAAGGTCGAATATGTCCGCATGGCTGAAATGCAGCGCTTTTCGCGAAAACGTGATGCAATTTCGCCGCGGTGAGCAACTCATGCTGCCGCGCCGCGCGTACTGATGGGGCGACGGCCGAACCACGCCGCCAGAGCCAGGCCGGAAAGAATGTGCCACACACCCCACCAGGCTGCTACTATCGCCATGCCGCCGAGACCGCCGAAGAAATTGAAAATGAGAATCAGTCCGAGGCCCGAATTCTGGATTCCGGTTTCGATCGAAACGGCCCGGCGGTCATACTCCGTCAAACCGCCGGCCCAAGCGATGCCATAGCCGCCGCCAAGCGCGATGGCGTTGTGGAGCAGCACCAGCCCGGCCACCAGGCTCACATAGTTGATGAAATGCTGCCAGTTCGCCGCGAGCGCGCCGATCACGAAGCCGGCAAAGATGACCATCGAAAGAACGCGCATGGTGCCGCGAATGCGCGCCGAGAACGCCGGGAAGCGTGCATTGATCGTCATACCGATAATGAGCGGGAAGACGAGCAGAATAGCCACCGTCCACGCCATCTCGAAAGGTGAAACGCTGGTCTCGGTCAAGAGGGGCAACGTCGGCGCATACAGGCTGCCCCAGAAAGCCAGATTGAACGGCGTCATGATAGTCGCGCACACGGTTGCGACCGCTGTGAGACTGACCGAAAGCGCCGTATTGCCCCCCGCCCTGTGCGTTATGAAATTGGAAATGTTGCCGCCCGGACATGCGGCGACCAGCATCATGCCCAGCGCCATGCTGGGCGCCGGCCGCAGTGCGAGCACCAGAAGAAAGGTGGCCGCCGGCAAAAACAGGAACTGCGAAAAAAAACCCAACAGAAGCGCGCGCGGTGTGTCGAGCAGGCGGCGGAAATCGCTCAATGTCAGGTCAAGCGCCACACCGAACATCACGATGGCGAGGATTCCGTTGAGAAGCATCAGGCTTCCGGGGCTGAAATTCAGCATCACAGAATCGACTTCGCTCATTACCGGCTCTTCCCCTGCATTGCGCCCTCGGCTTCGGGCGACACTAGCAGTGGTTTGACCGAATGCGAAACCCGGCCGACAGTGGACATTCGCCGCGCCCGGACTAAAACGGCGGGAACTGCAGCCATCCACCTGGAACGCCAAAAATGTCCAATCATTCCGCCATGGAAATGTTTCCGCTCGCCGCCGATGAGACGCCATACCGCAAGCTCACGTCCGACTTTGTTTCGGTGGACAGATTCCGCGGAGAAGACATCCTCACCGTCGATCAGGAAGGGCTCAGGCTTCTTTCCGAAACCGCGTTCGCCGATATCAACCATCTGCTGCGGCCCGGTCATCTGAAGCAACTCGCTTCGATCCTGGAAGACTCGGAGGCAACGGACAATGACCGCTTTGTCGCCTACGATCTTCTGAAGAACGCCAATATCGCCGCGGGCGGCGTGCTGCCCATGTGCCAGGACACAGGCACCGCGATCGTGATGGGCAAGAAAGGCCGCCGCGTCTGGACCGATGGTGGCGATGTTGACGCGCTGGGACGTGGTGTGCTCGACGCCTATGAGAAGAAAAACCTTCGCTATTCGCAGCTGGCACCGCTTGCGATGTTTGAGGAAAAGAACACGAAGAACAATCTGCCAGCCCAGATCGACATCTACGAGGAAGGCGAAGACGCCTACAAATTTCTTTTTGTCGCCAAGGGGGGCGGCTCGGCCAACAAAACCTTCCTGTATCAGGGTACGCCGTCTCTGCTGACGCACGACCGCATGATCGAGTTCCTGAAGGAGAAGATACTGACGCTCGGCACAGCTGCCTGCCCGCCATACCATCTGGCAATTGTCATCGGCGGCACTTCGGCCGAGATGAACCTGAAAACGGTCAAGCTCGCCTCGACGCGCTATCTCGACACGTTGCCGACCTCGGGCAGTGAGGCTGGCCACGCCTTCCGCGATCTCGAAATGGAGGCTGAGGTTCACAAACTTACGCAGCAGATGGGTGTCGGCGCCCAGTTCGGAGGCAAATATTTCTGCCACGACGTGCGGGTTATCCGCCTGCCGCGCCACGGCGCGTCGCTGCCGATCGGACTTGGCGTCTCATGCTCGGCCGACCGCCAGGCAATGGGCAAGATCACCCGCGACGGCATCTTCGTGGAGCAGCTGGAGACCAACCCGGCGAAATATATGCCCGATATCGACGAGAGCTCGCTGACGGATCATGTGGTGCGCGTCGATCTCAATCAGCCTATGAGCCAGATTCTGAGCGAGCTCAGCCAGCATCCTGTGAAGACTCGACTTTCGCTCTCCGGCCCGATCATTGTCGCTCGCGATCTTGCGCATGCGAAAATACGCGCCCGGCTTGAAGCCGGCGAACCGATGCCCGACTATTTCAAGAACCACCCGATTTACTACGCAGGCCCCGCAAAAACACCCACCGGCTACGCCTCGGGCTCCTTCGGGCCGACGACGGCGGGTCGCATGGACTCCTTCGTCGACCAGTTCCAGTCATTCGGCGGCTCCATGGTGATGCTTGCCAAGGGCAACCGCTCGCGGCAGGTGCGCGAAGCCTGCGGCCGGCACGGCGGCTTCTATCTGGGTTCGATCGGCGGTCCTGCAGCGCGGCTGGCACAGGATTGCATCAAGAAGGTCGAGGTCGTTGAATACGCCGAATTAGGCATGGAAGCGATCTGGCGCATTGAGGTCGAAGACTTCCCGGCCTTCATCGTCATCGATGACAAAGGCAACGACTTCTTCAAGGAACTCAATCTCGGCTGAGGTGAGACGATGAAAAAGGGCTACCGGGCGCTGGTCGACGAGGCCAATGCGGAAATCGAGACGATCTCCCCTCAGGAAGCCGCGAAACGTCTGGAAAGCGGCGAAACACTCCTGATCGACCTTCGCGACATCCGCGAACTGCAGCGCGAAGGCCGGGTTCCGGGCGCGCACCACTGCCCGCGCGGTATGCTGGAATTCTGGATCGATCCGGAAAGTCCCTACCACAAGGAGATTTTCTCCTCTGGAAAGGGGTTCGTGTTTTTCTGCGCGGCAGGCTGGCGCTCCGCCCTGGCCACAAAGACCGCGCAGGATATGGGCCTCGACAAGGTGGCCCATATCGAAGGCGGGTTCGGCGCCTGGCGCGATGCGGGGCTCGCAGTCGAAACCCCGCCGGATCGCGCCAAGAAATGACCTACGCGGCGGCCGCCGGTCGCACCGCCCGGATGTCCGGGTCGGTCAGGAACTCCACTATCCGCTTCGTCACATCGCAATCGCTCAGAATGCGTCGGTGCCCCAGCCCCGGTGCCCAGTGAAGCCGCACATGTGGCCCGGCTTTAGCCATAGATTCGGCCTCGCTGGCCGGCACTTCCTTGTCGTCGGGCGCATGCACCACAAGAGCAGGCACCGGATGTTCGGCCAGCTGCCGTGCAACCACGAACTCCTCCAGCGGCCGCCCGGTGATCTTGAGGACGCGCAAGGCGAGCGCCGTCTGTGCCCGCGCTCCAAGATTGAGGAACCGCCCGAACTCGCGGAATATGGCCGGCATGGAACTGGGCGCCGAGACCGTGACCAGCCGTCCGGCGGCTACTGGCGGAATGCCAGTTACCGACCCCACGATTGCATTCGCTGCGACAGCGCCGCCGAAAGAGTGGCCGACGATCGCGGAGAAAGGCCCGAACCACTGGTCGGCCGCGCGGACCGAAGCCACGGCATTCGCCATATTCAGATAGCGGCCACCCGATTCACCGTGCCCCGGGAGGTCAAGCGCAATGACCCGGAAACCGCCATGCACCAACCCGTCAACAATCCCGGACATATGAGCCGCCCGCGAGCGCCAGCCATGCAGCACAAGCACGGTGGGCGCCCGCCGGCCCTGCGGCGAAGCAAAATCATATGCTGTTATCCAGCCCCCGCCTTCGAGATTGAGCCGGTGCCGCCGCCCTTCCCGCATGATATGCTCGGCCTTTTCCAGCGCCGCGCGTTCCTTGTCGGACACCCTGCCGGGATGCGGAACCCGGCTAAACAACTGAAATGCCGCACGGCCCGTTGCCGCCGGCGAGACATGTTCCGCAACAGCAAACAGCCCGCGGATGACCAGGAAGCCGAATGATGCCATAGTGGGATTCCTTGAAATAGTTCAAACATGAACATATTAGTTCAACCATGAACAAACTACAAGACCCGCCATGGGACAATCCGCGCTTCAAAAACTGGATTGCCGTCATCCGTGCCGAAAAGGCAATCGTCCGCGAGCTCAGCAAATCGCTCGCCCCCCTCGGCATCAAGCTCGTTCAGCTCGACATACTGATGAACCTACACCGTCATCCGGGCATGTCGCAGCATGAGCTGGCGCGAAAGCTGCTTGTTGGCCGTTCCAACATAACGATGCTTCTGCCGCAGCTGGAATCGCAGGGTCTCTTGCGGCGCGAAGGCGATGCAAAGGACAAGAGGGTAATGAGGCTCTTTTTGACCGATGATGGAGAGGTCCTGCTCGGCAAGGCGCTCGCGATCTACACGGGGCTGATCGACCGGGTGATGGCTCAGTCCACTCCTGCCGAGTGCGATGCGCTGGGCGAGCAGATGCATCGCATTGCCGAAATGCTCAAAGAGGACTAACCCTCGACGGCGGATACCTTGGTAAACGCGCCGCAGCGTCGATTATCCAGGCATTAACCATATTCCCGCACCCTCGCCTTGGTTTTAGTTTGAGCGAGTGAGTGCCTTATGCGTTTGTTCCGAGCCCTAGTGGCTGTCGCCGCCGCTCTCAACCTCGCCGCCTGCACCACAAAGCCCAAACAGGTCGAACCGCCGAAGCTGGCATTTGCAGCCGAAAAGCGGCCGGATCTTTCGCAGCCGGGTGACATCATGTCCTTCCCCGGACCGCGCGGCTCATTGAAAGGGCGCACTATCCGCGTCGGCAGTCTTGCCGACCTCATACTCGCTCGCGGCGAGGTCGTACTGACCTTCGATGACGGACCCATCCCCGGCAAAACGCCGTCGATCCTGAACACGCTCGACCGACACGGTGTAAAAGCTACCTTTTTCACAGTGGGTCAGATGGCAAACGCGTATCCGCACCTCGTGCGAGACGTCGCTGCACGCGGCCATACCATCGCGACGCACACGCAAAACCACCCGAACCTTGCCTCCATGTCTTTCGAAAACGCAGTGGCCGAGATCGACACGGGCAAGCGCAGCGTGGTGGCCGCTCTTGGGCCAAACCGCTCGCGTATCGCGCCTTTCTTCCGCTTCCCCTATCTCGCTTCGACGGCCGCGCTCAGGCGGCATCTGGCCATGCAAGGCACGGTCGTTGTCGACCCGACAGTGGATTCCAAGGACTACATCGTTTCAACGCCAGATCAGGTGCGCGCCCGCACAATCGCCAGGCTTGAGGCGAAAGGTTCAGGCATCGTGCTTTTCCACGACATCCACTCGCGCACCGCATCGATGCTGCCGCAGTTTCTGGACGATCTTAACAAGCGCGGCTTCAAGGTCGTTCATCTGGTGCCACGGTCGCGCGGCGCCGAGTCGCTGATCGTAGCCGCGGTCTCGCACTAGAGCTTCACCGCAGTCGTTTCTGCAGCCCTGCCCGGCCAGTCGGCGTCATAAGCGGTCGCACGACCGCCGCTTGGTGAGCAATCAGCGCCCTCGGGATATACGGCCGCCAGCGTGAAGAAGGGTGATGCTTCGAAGCAGGTGGCACATCGGGGACGATCCGGTCGACCTCTTTCGCCAGCGAGATCTGACCGGGCTTGCCATCGAGCGCTTCAATCTCCCCGATCGTGGTGGTTTTTGCTATGCCCTGTCCCCGACTCAGCCACCTTCCCGACCGCGCGAAAGCCCTTTTGCTTCAAGTTCCGCGAGATAGGACGCCCATCGCGCGTCCTTCTCTTTCCCGAGCGTGTCGAGATAGACCCAGGTGAACAGGCCGGTATCGTGGCCGTCGTCAAAAATGATGCGCACCGCATAGTTGCCAACCGGCTCCACGGCACGGATGGTGACATCGCGCTTACCGGGAACCGTGACCCGCTGATCCGGCGAATGGCCCTGCACCTCGGCAGAGGGAGATAGAACGCGCAACAATTCTGCCGTCAGACGGTGGGAAGTTGCACTGAAAGTGACCGTGAGTTCGCGGCGATCCTTGGATACGCGCAATTCGGTAGGTGGGGTCATTGTTTACCTGCTTTCGCAATGATCCCATAGCGTCGCATTAACTTCTGGTCCATGCCCCGTATGGCCTGTCGCAATTGCACCGGCTTGCGGCGCGATGATACTAGGTAATCGCGGCACTTGATTTGTTGCTTCGGAACCCGACATTTGGCTGAGGAGTTTTCGTAAGACCATGCAGCACCCTGCACAGATGATCGATCCATTCGGCCGCGGCATCAGCTATCTGCGCGTATCGGTTACGGATCGCTGCGACTTCCGCTGCACCTATTGCATGGCAGAAGACATGACCTTTCTGCCCAAAAAGGACCTGCTGTCGCTGGAGGAGCTGGACCGTCTGTGCTCGGTGTTTATCGAAAAGGGCGTGCGCAAGCTGCGGCTGACCGGTGGCGAACCGCTGGTACGCAAGAACGTCATGCACCTGATACGCCAGCTGTCGCGGCATCTCGACAGCGGCGCACTCGACGAATTGACGCTGACCACCAATGGCTCCCAGCTCGCACGGCACGCGGCGGAGCTTGCCGATTGCGGTGTGAAACGCGTCAATGTTTCGCTGGATACGCTTGACCCGGCGAAATTCCGTGAAATTACCCGCTGGGGCGATCTCGACAAGGTGCTTCGCGGCATAGATGCAGCGCGTGCCGCCGGCATCAGGATCAAGATCAACGCCGTGGCGCTGAAAAACTTCAACGACCGGGAAATCCCCGAGCTGATGCGCTGGGCACACGGTTCGGACATGGATTTGACGCTGATCGAGACGATGCCGATGGGTGAGATCGACGCCGACCGCACCGATCAGTATCTGCCGCTGTCGCAGATGCGCCGGACCCTGGAGCAGACTTTCACGCTGACGGACATCCCCTACAAGACCGGCGGCCCGGCACGCTACGTCGATGTCGCGGAAACCAATGGCAGACTGGGTTTCATCACGCCGATGACCCACAATTTCTGCGAAAGCTGCAACCGTGTGCGCCTCACTTGCACAGGTACGTTGTATATGTGTCTGGGCCAGGAAGACGCTGCCGACCTGAGGGCGCCGCTGCGCGCTTCGGAAGGCAACGACCTTGTATCGGAAGCGATCGACCGGGCAATCGACCGCAAGCCCAAGGGCCACGATTTTATTATCGACCGCAACACCAAGCGCCCTTCGGTGTCACGGCACATGAGTGTTACTGGCGGCTGAGCACCTCACACTGGCCCAATTGTCAGTGCCAGCTCGCGGTACTAAGCAATCGGTACATGCCTTTGTACTGAATCGGAATTCTCGTATTGTCAGCCAATCCGCGCGCCGCGCTTTTCATGGCGTTGGCCATGTTCGGCTTTTCAGCCAATGATGCGATCGTCAAGAGCCTGACGGACGCCTTCAGCGTCGGCCAGATCATGCTGATCCGCGGTATGTTCGCCACGCTTCTGATCGGCTTGCTGGCTTGGCATCAGGGTGCTCTCCGTCGTCCCGCTCTGGTCTTGAATCCGCTTGTTGCAGCTCGGGCGGGCTGTGAACTCGGCGCGACGTTCCTGTTTCTGTTCGCGCTTGCCAACATGCCCTTCTCCAACGTCTCAGCTATCCTTCAGTCGCTGCCGCTGGCGGTAACCATGGGAGCAGCCCTGTTCTTTCGGGAACCGGTGAGGTGGAGGCGCTGGGCTGCCATTGCGGTCGGTTTCACCGGCGTGATGGTGATCGTTCGACCAGGCGTCGAAGGCTTCAATACGTTTTCGATCGCAGTCCTGGTCAGCGTTTGCTTCGCTGCGGCGCGTGATCTCATTACCCGCGGCATACCGGAAGAAATCCCGTCGCTCATGATTTCGACGACAACGGCGCTCGGCGTGACCATTGCGGGCGGCATAATGGTCGTGCCGCTCGGCGGCTGGGCACCGGTAACGGCATCCGATATTGGCCTCCTCGCAGCAGCGGCCGTGCTGCTTCTCGTTGGCTACCAGTTCATCATCCTGGCGATGCGTACCGGCGAAATCGCATTTGTCGCCCCGTTTCGCTACACCGCGCTGCTATGGGCGGTGCTTTTCGGCGTATTTCTGTTCAACGAAAATCTCGACACACCCATGATCGTCGGTTCGGCATTGATCATCGGTTCGGGACTCTACTCTCTTTACCGTGAACGCAAGGTTGGGCGCGCAAAGCCGATCTCGGACACTACCGGCGAAGGCATGGCGCCCGACGGCCTTTAAGCGCACAAGCTCACGAAAAAACTTGACTTCAAGTGTGGTTGAAATCGTCTAGATGCGTAGTGATTGTTTGCATGCGAATAAGATGAAAGAGATATGATGCAGCCACGCTGGCTGGATAATTCCACTCCGCCTCACATTTTTACCCTGGTTGTCATAGCGGCGACCGGCGCCCTTGCGATGAACATCTTCCTGCCATCGCTACCGGGCATCGCCAAATTCTACGGCGCCGACTATCGCGCAGCACAACTGCTGGTTCCAGTCTTTCTGGCAGCCACCGCGTTTCTGCAGCTGCTGATCGGACCTCTGTCCGACCGTTTCGGCAGACGGCCGGTGCTGATGGTCTCACTGGTCATTTTCATCGCCGCGACCGCAGCCGCGCCGTTCATGCCGACGATTGAGGCGCTTCTGGTATGTCGGGTCTTCCAGGCTTTCTCCTCCGCGGGCATCGTTTTGTCGCGCGCCGTTGTGCGCGATACGGTGAACCACATCGACGAAGCGGCCAGCCGTATCGGCTATGTCACAATGGGTATGGCGGTCGTGCCCATGATCGCGCCGACGATTGGCGGCTTCCTGGAAGAACTTCAGGGCTGGCAGTCGACATTCTGGTTTGCGGCGGGCTTTGGACTGCTCGGCCTGGTGCTGACCTACTTTGATCTCGGAGAGACCAATGAAGCACCGGAATCCAACATGGCCGAGCAGGTAAGGTCCTACCCCGAACTGTTCCGATCGCGGCGCTTCTGGGGCTACACGTTGACGTCCGCATTCACCTCGGGAACGTTCTTTGCATTTCTCGGAGGCGGTCCGTTCATCGCGACGGAATATCTGCACATGACGCCTTCTTCCTACGGCATCTATTTCGGGCTTGTTGCGTTGGGTTACCTTGTCGGCAATTTCCTGTCTGGACGCTACTCGCGTCAGATTGGGACCAACCGCATGATGCTGGCAGGGTGTGTGATTGCTCTCGCCGGCGTCGCAGCCTCGATCGCCCTGTTCTCGACCGGACTGGTTCATCCATTGTCGCTGTTTCTTCCCGCAGGCGTATTCGGCATCGGCAACGGAATGACGTTGCCGAACGCGAATGCCGGTATGGTGAGCATCCGCCCGCGTCTCGCGGGCGCGGCATCGGGCCTGGGCGGCACATTGCAGCTTGGCGGCGGTGCATTGATGGCCCTTGTCGCAGCTGCGGTTCTGTCTCCCGCCAGTGGACCCAATCCGCTTCTATACGTCATGATCATCTCTGCTGCGCTGGCGGTCCTGAGTACGATCTATGTCATGTTTATCGACTGGCAGGTGCGGGACAGCTGACGTGCGTGGACATGGTTGAGACAATCGCGGGTCTGGTATTGGCGGGAGGCATGTCACGTCGAATGGGCGGGCGCGACAAGTTTCTTCTCGAAATCTGTGGCCAACGCCTGATCGACCGCGCGATTGACAGGCTCGAACCTCAGGTCGGACCTCTTGCGATCAGCGCCAACTGCGAACCCTCCCGGCTTGGCGATACGCGGCCACCCGTGCTGCCCGATGCCGAACCGGCCGGCCGCGGTCCGCTCGCCGGTATTCTTGCGGGCCTGACCTGGGCACGCGCGCAAACCACCGCGAGTCACATTGTCACGGCCGCGACTGACGCTCCGTTTTTCCCAACCAACCTGGTGTCGCGACTGCTTGCCTCAGCCCGGACCTCCGACCAGATCGTCCTCGCTGCCTCGCGGAGCCGCCGGCACCCGGTTTTCGGTCTTTGGCCGTTGGCGGAATGCGAACCACTAGGTCGCTGGCTTCAGAGCGGGGCATCTTTGAAAGTCACCGACTATGTCGACAGCCGGAGCAATACGTCATGTGAATTTCTCGACGAGGCCGGCATAGATCCATTCTTCAACGTCAATACGCCCGCGGACTTCGACGAGGCCAAGCGCATGGCGGCGGCACGGCAATGACGCCGGTACTCGGAATTGCCGGCTGGAAGAACTCCGGCAAGACGACCATGGTCGAGCGGCTGGTTGCCGAATTCGCAACACGAGGTTTGGCCGTAGCAACGGTCAAACATGCGCACCACGATTTCGATATCGATGTGCCCGGAACCGATTCCTACCGGCACAGGGCCGCGGGCGCTCACGAAGTTGCGATTGTCTCGGCGCGCCGCTGGGCAATTATGCACGAACTGCTCGACGAAGACGAACCTCCGCTCGATGCCGTTCTCGACCGGCTCTCGCCCGCCGACATCGTCATAGTCGAAGGCTGGAAACATGGCGGCCATCCCAAGATCGAACTACGCCGCCGCTCAGCCGGTGAAGACCGCCCGCTTGCCGACACCGATCCTTCGGTTATCGCAATTGCGACCGACTTTGAGCTTCGCCACGGATCATTGCCCGTATTCGATATCGACGATGTTGGCGCCATTGCTGACTTCATCGTCGACCGCTTCGGTCTCGGTGCGTGAGCCGCCTGATCCGGGCACGTGCTATTAGCGGTTGCAATTCTCTCCACGACAGTGGGAATATCGGTCAGGGGGTGCGGCACAGATCGCGCCCGGCACACGGACGCCGGTTCCGGCGCACCGAAAGACAACAGAGAGGAATAACATGCGTATTTCGAAGCGTATCGCACTCGCCGCAGCCGCCGCGCTGGCCGTTGCCATGGGGGGCGCGCAGGCTCAGGACATGATGAAACTCAAGATCGGCACCGAAGGCGCCTACCCGCCCTTCAACAGTCTTGAGGCCGATGGCTCGCTGGTCGGTTTCGATATCGACATCGCCAAAGCGCTCTGCGAGGAAATGAAGGCGGATTGCGAATTCGTCACCCAGGACTGGGACGGCATCATTCCAGCGCTGCAGGCGGGCAAGTTCGACGCCATCATCGCCTCCATGTCGATCACCGAAGAGCGTATGGAAAAGGTCGACTTCACCAACAAATACTACAATACGCCGCCGGCGCTGGCAGCACCGAAGGACACCGATATCGCGGGTGTGACCAAGGAAGACCTTGCCGGCAAGGCGGTAGGAGTCCAGGGATCTACCACCCACTCCAACTATGCAGAAGCAACCTACAGTGACAGCGATGTGAAGCTCTATCCGACAGCTGATGAATACAAGCTCGACATCAACAGTGGCCGTGTGGACGCCGTGGTCGACGATGTCATCGTCCTGCAGGACTGGCTGGCCACTGACGACGGCGCCTGCTGCAAGATCGTTGGCACCATCACCCCGGTTGTCGAAATCCACGGTCCGGGCGCGGGTATTGCCATCCGCAAGGGCGAGGACGAGCTGCGCGAGAAATTCAACGCGGCGATCGATGCGATCCGCGCCAACGGCAAGTACAAGGAAATCAACGACAAGTACTTCGATTTCGACGCCTACGGCAGCTGATAGCTAGCCGCGTAGGACATTGCGGAAGGCGGAACCGCCTTCCGCATCCCTCCAGAAAGCGGGGATATGGAGAACTTTCTGGGCCTATTGAGCTTTGGCGCCGAAGGTTGGGGCGACGAGATCGCCTCCGGCGTTGTAGTGACCGTATCGCTCGCGCTCGCAACTCTGCCGTTCGGCCTGATACTCGGCTTTTTCGTCGCGCTTGCAAAGCAGTCGGAAGAACCCTCGTTGCGGCTGGCCGGCAACATCTACACCACCATCTTCCGCGGTTTGCCGGAACTGATGACCCTGTTCCTCATCTATTTCGGCGCTCAGATCGGACTGCGGCAGTTTCTCATCTTCATCGGCATCGAAACCGCGATCGAAATCAACTCCTTCCTCGCGGGTATGCTGGCGCTGGGCGTTGTCTTCTCCTCCTACGCCTCCGAAGTGTTCCTGTCTGCGTTCCGCGCCATACCGCGCGGGCAATATGAAGGCGGCTACGCCGTCGGTCTCACTTACGGACTGACCATGCGCAAGGTGGTGATGCCGCAGCTCATACGCCTTGCCTTGCCCGGACTGTCGAACCTGTGGCTGGTTCTGTTGAAAGACACCGCGCTCGTTTCCACCATCGCGCTATCCGACATCCTTCGCCAAACCGGGATCGCCGCCCGGGTCACCAAACAGGCGTTCTTCTTCTACGGCACCGCGTTCATTCTCTATCTCCTGCTTGCCATTCTCTCCGGCATGGTGATCAGCCGCATTGAACGTTTCGGGCAGAAAAGCGAACCGGCGCGATGACCGAAATGTCGGTCGACCAGACAGCAGTCGAGCGCCCGCCAGCGCTGCCGCGCCGGTGGACTGCCAGCAGGATCTGGGGAAGTGCGGCCGTTGCGGTATGGGTACTGATCGGCGCTGGCTTCGTCTGGTATCTTGCCAGTTCCTGGAGCCTCGACTTCGTGGAAAAATACGGTCCGCGCTACTGGTCCGGCCTCAAGGTCACTGTCAGTCTGGTGCTGTCCTCGCTGGCCGCCGGTGCCGTGCTTTCGATTCCGATAGCGCTGGGACGGTTGTCGAAGAACCGTTACGTCGGCGCGCTGGCCCATGCCTATATCTACACCTTTCGCGGCACGCCGCTGCTGGCACAGGTGTTTCTGATCTATTACGGCCTCGGGCAGTTTTCCAACGAGCTGAGGTCGATCGGCCTGTGGGGCTTTTTCCGTGATGCGTGGAATTGCGGCTTTCTGGCATTCACGCTCAATACCGCAGCCTATCAGGCCGAGATTCTGGCCGGAGCGATCAAGAGCGTTCCAAAAGGCCAATGGGAGGGCGCGTCAGCGCTGGGGCTGCCAAGGCTGTTTACGTTCCGGAAAATTATCATGCCGCAAGCGCTGATCGTGGCGCTGCGCCCCTACGGCAATGAGATCATCCTGATGATCAAGGGCTCGGCTATTGTCGCCATCATCACCGTCTACGATCTGATGGGCCAGGCACGCTGGGTATTTTCCAAGACATTCGATTTTCAGGCTTATCTGTGGGCGGCGGTGTTCTACCTGATCGTGGTCGAAATCCTGCGCAACGTATGGGCCTGGATCGAGGCGCGCTTGACGCGCCACCTCATTCGCTGAATACCCGAAACGAAACTCACATTCTCCGGAGACTCGAATGGCTTCCGTCGCATTCCTTGGGCTCGGCGTCATGGGCTATCCCATGGCCGGGCATCTCGTTCACAAGGGCAAGCACAAGGTAACGGTCTATAACCGCACGCAGGCCAAGGCCGAGAAATGGACCGCCGAACATGGCGGCATCTTTGCGCCGACGCCCGCAGCAGCCGCGCGCGGAAGGGACTTTGTCATGGCCTGCGTCGGCAACGACGACGACCTGCGTTCAGTGACCCTGGGAGCCGACGGAGCCTTTGCCGCGATGGCGCGCGGCTCCGTATTCGTGGACCACACCACCGCCTCCGCAGAAGTCGCGCGCGAACTCGCCGAGGAGGCAGGGAAGCGCGGCATCGGTTTTGTGGACGCGCCGGTATCGGGAGGTCAGGCCGGTGCAGAGAACGGCGTGCTCACCGTGATGTGCGGCGGCAGCCAGGCGGATTTCGACATGGCCAAGCCGGTGATCGATTCCTACGCCCGCATGGTTGGCCTTATGGGACCGGCTGGTGCCGGGCAGTTGACCAAGATGATCAATCAAATCTGCATTGCAGGCTTGGTTCAGGGCCTGGCCGAGGGCATCCATTTCGGCAAAAAGGCCGGGCTCGACATCGAGGCAGTGATCGAAGTCATCTCCAAGGGCGCCGCCGGCTCCTGGCAGATGGAAAACCGCTACAAGACGATGAACGAGGGCAAATACGATTTCGGTTTCGCCGTCGACTGGATGCGAAAGGACCTTGGCATCTGCCTTGCCGAAGCGGATCGCAACGGCGCCAAACTGCCGGTCACCGCACTTGTCGACCAGTTCTACAAGGAGGTTCAGCAGATCGGCGGAAGCCGGTGGGACACATCGTCTCTGCTGGCGCGGCTGGAAAAATGACGGTGATCCCGCTCACGCCGGAATCAAGCGCTGCCGAGGTCATCGCATATCTGCGTTCCCTCGGCTCGGAGGAGAACCGGCAGGGCATGAGGCGTTATGGCATCAGGATCGACCGCGCGCTGGGCATTTCGCACGGTATGCAGCGCGATATCGCGAAAAAGATCAAACGCGACCATGAACGCGCTTTCGAGCTTTGGGAAAGCGGCATTATGGAAGCGCAGTTCATCGCCTCGCGGACAGCCGATCCGAAACTTTTCACCGTACAGAATGCCCGCGACTGGGCGGCCGAGTTCGATTCATGGGATATTGTGGACGGCGTTGCCGATCTCTTTGTCGACACGGATCATTGGCGGACACTGATCGAAGAATTCGCCGGGGATGAGCGCGAATTCGTCCGCCGAACCGCATTCGCGATGCTTTGCTGGGCAACGGTACATCGCAAGAAAGAGCCTGACGCAACCTTCGAGGCCTATTTGCCGTTGATCGAACGGCACTCGCAGGATCCGCGCAACTTCGTCAAGAAAGCAGTCAACTGGGCGCTGCGCACGATCGGCAAACGCTCGCTTGCACTTCATGCGCCGGCGCTGGCGATGGCCGAAAAACTCGCCGCATCCTCCGACAAGACAGCGCGCTGGATCGGCAAGGGCGCTGTGAGGGAACTCGCCGCTGAAAAGACGCTCGAACGGCTCGCCGCAAAGGCCGCGAAGTCGGCGGACCGGCAGCGGCGGAAGCCGGTACTGCATTGACGGCGCACCGCTGCGCGCCTTTACTGCCGGTTATGATGCCGCGAACGGACTTCAGGAAGGTTACGCCCATTGCCCTGGCAATCGGCCTTGCAGGCAGCACCTTGCATGCCCTGCCCGCAAATCAACGCGTAGGGTTCGACGATTTGCGACGCCTCGACGCTGCAGTCGCCGAAGCTCCGCGCCAAAATGTCGAGCTGCGCGGCTTCATGCTGCCCGCCGATCAGGAAGGCGACCTCGTTTATGAGTTTCTGCTGTTTGCCGCGCCGGGTGCCTGCAGTCACGTCGCGCCGCCGCCGGCCAACCAGGTCGTGCGGGTGATACCCGAAAGGCCTTTTCATGCCGATCACATGTACCAATCGGTCAGCGTCAGCGGCACTCTGCTCTCGGAGCACAACAAGGCTCAGCTTTATGTCCTTGACGGTGTCCGGGTGGTGGAATCCGCGTTCCGTATCAGCGCTGCCGTGGTTGATGCGATCGACATGCGACCGCCCGCGCCGCGCCAGCAGAATTCGCCGTGGAAAAGGCTGGAAAACCGGAAGACGCAGCCTTAGCCGGCACCGCTCTGGCCGCCCTTGTCGAGAACCATGTAGTCCAGCGGCAACTCGGTCGTGTATTTGATCTGCTCCATCGCGAATGTCGAGGAAACGTCGCGGATTTCGATCTTGGCGATCAGCTTCTTGTAGAAATTGTCGTAGGCGGCAATATCCGGCACCACGACGCGCAGCAGATAGTCGACATCGCCGCTCATACGGTAGAACTCGACCACCTCCGGGAATTCCTGAATGACTTCGGAGAAGCGCTTCAGCCACTCAAGGCTGTGCATATTGGTACGGATCGCAACGAACACCGTCACCGCAGCATTCACCTTGCCCGGATCCAGAATGGCAACACGCCGCTTGATGACACCCTCTTCCTCGAGCTTCTGAATGCGGCGCCAGCAGGGCGTCGTCGAAAGCCCGACCTTTTTGGCGATATCGGCTACTGCGAGTGTCGTATTCTCCTGCAAAAGGCGCAGAATTTTGCGATCGAGACGATCCATCGGAAGCTCCGTTAGAATGAAGTTCCGATATCGGGGCACAATGCGTAAAAATCAAGAACATTATTCTACTGGACGAGCAGTCAACCTAACCGTGGCGTACAATTCTGTCGGCAACGGCCCGTCGTAGAACCGGAAGCAATTCGTCGCCGAACCAGGGATTTGCCTTCAGCCAGCCGGTGTTGCGCCATGACGGATGCGGCAGCGGAATAACCGCCGGTGCGCTGTTCTTTTCTGCGAATGTACGCCAATTGCGCACTGTCTCGGTCACGCTCGGCTTGCCCTTGATATCCAGATGCCAGGCTTGGGCGTACTGCCCGATTACCAGCAGCAGCTCGATCTGCGGCATTGCGGCCATCAGATCAGCACGCCAGGCTGGCGCGCATTCGCGGCGCGGCGGCAGGTCGCCGCCTTTTGCATCGAGGCCCGGAAAGCAAAACCCCATTGGGACGATGGCAAAATTGTCGGTGTCGTAGAATTCGTCTTTCGTCACGCCCATCCATTCCCGCAGCCTGTCACCGGACCGGTCGGTGAAGGGTCGGCCGCTTTCATGCACCCGAGTTCCCGGCGCCTGCCCGACGATCAGGATGCGGGCAGTTGCGGAGGGCACGACCACCGGACGCGGCGCGTGCGGTAGCGGTTTTCCTTCAGGGCGGTCAACGCAGATTCGGCATGCACGGATTTTGGCCACCTTGTCGGCAAGCTGCCTGTCCCGCGCCGCGCACATCAGACCCCGGCGCTCGGGCGCGCCTTCATGGCCTCGTACCAGCGCCGCACGTTCGCGCAGCTTTCAGGCAAGGCAATTCGCGCCGGCTTCATGAAATCGATGGCAATCATCCCGCTTATGTCGGCGATCGAATATTCGTCGCCGGCCACAAACGGCCTGTCTCCGAGATCCGCGTCGAACAGCGCGAGGAATTCGAGAGCCTTGGGCTTGTTGGCCTCGCCCCACTCCGCGATCTGAGGGACCTCCCATTCTTTCATCGCAGGGTGAATGTGCCGGAATGCCTGCGCCACTGGCATCATCAGATTGAGTTCCATCCGCCGCTGCCACATCTCGACCCTGGCCTTGCCGAGTGCGCCTCTGCCAAAAAGCGGCGGTTCGGGCTGAATTTCCTCGAAATAACGACAGATCGCGACCGATTCTGTCAGCACGATACCGTCGTCGAGCACCAGAACCGGAAGCCGCATCAGCGGGTTGAGCTTTTCGATCTCCGGCGCTTTGTGCCCGAGCGCGTTCATGTCGACCGGTACGAGCGGCACTTCGATGCCCTTTTCAGCCAGAAAAACACGCACCCGCCGCGGATTGGGGGCTCGTCCCCCGTCATAAAGCTTCATGCCGGCCTCCAAGAGATCAATCCCGACAATTAGAGCAGAAAGCCGCCGATCTTTTCCAGAAGCCAGCCGAGAAAATCATGCTCATTTTCGCGCGCCTGACCGTTCGTCGCGCGCCATTCCTGCGGATAAACGAACTCGCCGCGCCATGCACCCTGCTTCCGCGCACGCGCACTGGCTTCCACAGAATGGTAGTTGCCATAGGCGACGGCCCAGCCCGACGATACCATTTCGCGGTTGAGGTCCGTACCGCCTGCCATGCAGACCGCAAGCAACCGGTCATAGCGGTCGCGGCGGCTGCCTTCACATTTGACGCCGGGCAATTCGGCGAGCCTGGTCAGATGGGCGCGCGCTTCGCGCCCGCAGGCGTAGCGCCGTCCGCTCGCCTCGCAGGTCTGGTCGTACTCGAAAGCGTCGATTCCCATAAGCCTGATACGTTCGCCCTGAAGTGTCAGCGTATCGCCGTCGTGAATGCGGGGACTGCCGATCAGTTCCACCCTACCCAGTTCTTCGAGCCAAGCCGCAAGCAGCGCGCAAACACCGAAAAGCGCGATTACAGCGATCCAGCCGGTCAGCCGTCCCGTGCGCCGGCGCCTGCCGCGCCGTCTGAAACGTGGTTTACGAAAAGATAAAAAACGCATCGCCGGAAGGGTCTCTTAATCATTCCCGCATAGCGTTATTTCCCAGATCGATCATTCGAATTTCCGAAGCGCGACATGGCTTTGCAACGTTCGCAAATGGCGGACAAAAACATAGTGGACCGCACCAAGGCGCACCGCAACAGCGATGTCGCCCGCGCTGTGCGCCGCACCCGTGACCGCCTCGCGCAACAGGAAGGCAGTCCGGAATTCGACCGCGAATTGCTGAAGATTCATGCCCGAACCTTGACGACCAGCGCGGCTGCGCTGCCGCTGTTGATCATTTTGATCGGCGCGGCCGGCATTCTCGGCGGCCAGATGGTCGACATTCTCACCTGGGCACTTGTCACGGTGATTTGCTACGCCGGCCTGATCTACCTGGCGCAAAAGACCGACAAGGCCGATATCGCAGAGATCGAACCCGACAGTCTGCGGCGCAAGTTCCTCGCAGCGCACTTCGTCAGCGGTGTGGGGTGGGCCTATTTCGTCGTTCTCGACTGCCCTGAATGCGGGGTCGAGCCGCTCCCGGTCATCAAGGCCGTTGTGCTGCTGTTTGCAATTGCCGCCACGGCCCTCCTGGCGTCGGGCCTGCGCGGCGCGGTGCTGGTGACCTTTGCCGTTCCAGTGGCGGTGTACATTGTAGCGGCGGCGCGTTTTTCCGTGCCTGTCGAGGCCCTGATGGTGGCCCTTCTGGTCGCCTCGATGCCGTTCTTTTCCTA
Organism: Rhizobiaceae bacterium; assembly: GCA_017644005.1. Classification (GTDB taxonomy): domain Bacteria; phylum Pseudomonadota; class Alphaproteobacteria; order Rhizobiales; family Rhizobiaceae; genus RCIO01. The sequence goes on along the minus strand of JAEPMJ010000004.1, from coordinate 514,546 downwards.
TGTCGCCGGCCATTTGCACACATCCGCGCTGATGTTGCTGTCTTTCCGGTCGGAAAAGGACGCGCTGATCGCCGAACTGGAAACGGCAAAATCCATGTCAGACGAGGCCCGGCGCCGCGCCGAGGAGGCCAATCTGGCCAAGTCGCGCTTTCTGGCATCGATGAGCCACGAATTGAGAACACCGCTCAATGCCATTCTCGGTTTTTCCGAGGTCATGGCCAATGAGGTACTGGGCAAGATCGAAAACGACGCCTATCGCGACTATGCCCGCGACATACACGGTTCTGGACAGCATCTGCTCAACCTGATCAACGAAATTCTCGACCTGTCGCGCATCGAGGCAGGCCGCTACCAGCTCAACGAAGAGCCGCTGGTGCTGGTCGACGTCGTCGACGATTGCTGTCACATGCTGGAAATCAGGGCGCGCAAGAAGGACATCAGGTTGGTCCCGCAGTTCGAGCCCTCAATGCCGCGCCTGTTTGCAGACGAACGCGCGGTGCGCCAGATGGTGCTCAACCTTCTGGCGAACGCGATCAAGTTCACGTCGACCGGCGGCGAGATAAAGGTCCGCGCGGGCTGGACCAGGGGTGGGGGTCAGTATGTTGCGATCAGGGACAACGGCCCAGGCATAGCGCCGGAGGAAATTTCGGTTGTTCTGTCGGCCTTCGGGCAAGGCTCGATAGCAATCAAGAGTGCCGAACAGGGAACCGGCCTCGGTCTGCCCATCGTTCAGGGCCTCGCCGCCATGCATGGCGGCGAACTGCAGCTTCGGTCGAAACTGCGCGAGGGCACTGAGGCGATTATCACCTTCCCTGCATCGCGGGTCATGGAAGCGCTTCCCGCGGTTCCGACGGCCGGCAATGTCAGGAAATCCGCCTGATCAGCTGAACGCCCGCCCTGCGGCTGCATGACAATACGCCGCGGCCTGAACGATACCGGCAGCGATCGCTCCGGCGCTGGCATCGACTTGCCCCATGCCGAGATCAGTTACCGGCTTGAGTTCCAGCGCTTCCGCTACCTTCCCTGTTGTGCCTCCGCCATCCGCCACCATGCAATGAGACACGGCGTCGGCGTTGAGCGCATGAAGCACGGCAGCGGCGGCAAGCGCGGCTACACCATCGAGCAGAACCGGCACCTTTTGCGTGCGAGCAGCCAGTATCGCCCCGGCAAGGGCGGCGACCTCACGCCCGCCAAGCCGTCGCATTGTTTCAAGTGGGTCGGAAATATGGGCTGAATGGCAAGCGAGCGCTTCCTGCACGAACTCCCCCCCGCTCCCTGCCGGCAGCAGTCGCAGCGCGCCAAGCACCGACAGCGCCGAATGCCGTCCTGCACTGCCGCCATGCCCTGCCAGCACAACGAGCCCGCTCGCGCCCGCAAGCGCCTCCATGCCAAACGCCATTGTTGCCGCGCAGCCGCGCTCATCGAGTGCCGCATTGCGGGTGAAGTCCTCAACGGGGACGTCCAGAGCGAGGTCGAAAACCTTCAGGCCGTAGTCGCCGGCTGCGCAAAGCTGGTTGACGGCCGCACCACCGGCGCCGCAACGATCAACGAAAGCCTGAACGCTTTCCACATCTGGAGCCATACGCGCCGACAGGGCGTGCGTGGCTGCAAATATCGCGATTTGCGGCTTCAAGGCGCCGGGCCGGCGGCCGCTCCATGCAGCCAGCCACTCCGTGATCTCACCTACCTTGCCCGCCGGCCCATCACGCTCGGCCGCTTTACGGTTGACGGCCGCGGCTTCGGCGCGCGCGGCTTCATCCGCGCCGGCCAGATTGGCGGTCAGCTGTCGAATATCGTCAAATGGAAGTCCGGAAATCATTAGCGGCTTATCTCGGCTACGGGCTAATTATGGTGCGTGACTTAGGCGGAGCGCAGCGTAAAGGCAACGCCGGCCTCCTTGCTTTCGGCGGTGCGGTGTCCCATGTCAGAAACAACCATGAACCCGATCGAATCTCCCTGCATTCTCGTCTGCTCGATCGACGACAAGACCGGCTATTGTTTCGGCTGCGGCCGTACCAGCCGGGAAATCGGCGCCTGGCTGAGCATGAGCGCCATCGAACGTCGCCAGGTCATGGCCGAGCTCCCTGCACGACTTGAAACGGTAGAGCGCAAACCTCGCCGTGAAACCCGCCGCGCTCGCCTGGCGCGCGAAAAGGCGAAAGGAGCAGGTTCATGAGCCGACTGTTCTGGTTGGCGATGTTCCTGATCGCCGGCGGTCTGGCGTGGCTGCTGATCGGCGGCGAGCGCAACGTGCCTTTCGGCATATCGGGCGACCAGTTCGCAGGCGCGTTGTATCTGGGTGTGCTCGGGCTTGTGATCGCCGCTGGAACGCTGGGCGCCGGGATCGGGCTGCGCGGTGCCGCCAAGTCGTTCGTTATTTGGGGCGGCATCTTTCTGTTGATGATCGGCGGCTATCAGTATCGCTATGAGCTTCAGGACATCGCCAGCCGCCTTACCGCAGGCCTCGTACCGGGCAGTCCGCTTTCGGTGACAGGTGGCGACGGCCGCCTTCTGGTCGCACTGCAACGTTCGAGCGGCGGCCATTTCGTAGCCCGTGGCAGCGTCAATGGCGCACCGGTCACGCTGCTGATCGATACCGGAGCGACCGCAACGGTGCTGACCCTGAACGATGCGGAACGCGCCGGCATCGATACCGGCTCACTCTCCTTCACTGTCCCGATCACCACCGCAAACGGACCGGCAACGGCGGCGCGTGCGACGGCAGATGAAATCGCCGTAGGCGACATCGCGCGCAGGAACCTGACTGTCCTTGTTGCCTCGCCCGGCATGCTTGGCCAAAGCCTGCTCGGCATGAACTTCATCAGTTCGCTGTCCGGCTTCGACATGCGCGGCGATCGGCTCACGCTGATCGACTGAGGATCAAAACAGGCTGGCGAAGAAGCGCGCTGACACGATCATGCAGAAGACCCCGAACGCAAGTTCGAGCTGCCGCTTTTTGAGCGCGTGAGCAATACGCACGCCATAAGGCGCGACTGCGATCGTGATAGGTATGACCAGGGCCACCGCGATCCAGTTGATGAAACCGGTCGATGCCACCGGCAGCTGCGGATTGCTCCAACCGGCCCAGATGTAGCCGATCGTGCCCGGTATCGCGATCAGCACACCAACACCCGAGGACGTGGCCACCGACTCATGAATTGGGCGACCGTAAAGCGACATGAAAGTGTTGTTCATCACACCGCCCCCAATGCCCATCAGTGTTGAAAGAAATCCCGTCAGCATGCCGACGATGGAACGAACCGGATTGCCCGGCACTTGTGTTCCCAGACGCCAGTGTTCGCGATCGAACAGCATACGCAGGCCGATGATCAGAACCACTACCGCGAAGATGATGCGCAGTCCCGCGCTCGAAATATAGGCGGCGGTCAGCGAGGCCAGCAAAACCCCGGTCGGAACGGCAAACACATAGCTGCGCAGCAGCTTCATATCGACCGCCCCGCGCGCATAGTGCCCCGAGAACGAGCGTAGGGATGTCGGCACGATGATTGCAAGCGACGAGCCCACCGACGAATGCATGCGCACTGCTTCATCCACACCCAGAAGACCGAACACCTGGTAGAAGACTGGAACCAGCACCGCGCCGCCGCCAATACCCAAAATTCCGGCCAGCAGTCCCGACAACACGCCGGCTCCCGCCAGCGCCAACGCAAAAACCGCAAGCTCTTCGATCGGCAATTCGCCCAACATGCCCGGTCACCTCCGTTGCCGGATTCCTAAGCGGCCGGCAGCCGAACACAAGCCATGCGGACGCGATTTCGTGTAACTGCCTGGTGGCGGTGTCGCGGGTGTCAACTGAGGCTTGTATGGGCCGTCGGCGACCGCTGTCGGCTTGCTCAGGCGGCGCGTCGTTCGGATGCCGTATCCACGGCCTGGAATGCCCTGAACAGCACATCGGGGGTAGCGCCGGGTTTGGTCGCCTCTGTCGACAATATCTGGCGATATCGCCGCGCACCCGGAAATCCCTGAAACAGGCCGACCATATGGCGCGTCACATGCGCGAGGCGCCCGCCGGCTGCGATGTGGCCGGCGGCATAGTCGGCCATCCTATCGACGATTTGCGCCCAATCGTCGAATTGCGGATTGCCGGTCAGCCCCGCCTCGACCTCGGCAAGTACGAATGGCCTGTGATAGGCGGCGCGTCCCATCATCACGCCGTCGGCTTTTTCGAGATGAGCACATACTTCCGCGGCTGTCTCGATGCCGCCGTTAATGCCGACGAAACGCTCCGGCAGCCGCTTCTTCAACCGGTAGACGCGGTCATAATCGAGCGGCGGCACGGTGCGGTTTTCGGCCGGGCTCAACCCCTGCAGCCAGGCCTTGCGCGCGTGCACCCACAGCGCATCCGCACCAGCCGCAAAGACCGCGTCGGCAACATTGTCGAGCGCGGCCTCGATGTCCTGATCGTCAACGCCAAGCCGGCATTTCACCGTCACGGGTACGGTCACATGCGCCTTCATCGCGGCAACGCAGCGTGCCACCAGTTCCGGTTCGCGCATCAGGCAGGCACCGAAAGTCCCGGACTGCACCCTGTCGGACGGACAGCCGACATTGAGGTTGATTTCGTCATAGCCGTAGTCGGCCGCAATTGCCGCCGCTTGCGCCAGCTTGTCAGGGTCGGATCCGCCAAGCTGCAATGCGACCGGATGCTCCACGGCATTGTAACCGAGCAGCCGTTCGCGCGGCCCGTGAATAACGGCGTCGGCTACGACCATCTCGGTGTAAAGCAGCGCATTCGGTGAAAACTGGCGATGCAGAAACCGGCAGTGCCGGTCCGTCCAGTCCATCATGGGCGCAATGGCAAAACGCCGGGATACGCCAATCTGCGATTTTCCTTCTTTTTCCACTACCTGACCAAGTCTCTCATTTCACCTGCGCCTCGCCTCGGCTCATTCCGTCACTTTCCAGCCGGAAAGCACAGCAAATGTCGGACCGATAAGGGCATCATTATAAAGCGTAAATGCCAGGGCAGGCCTGTAACATGGTGCGCGCAGATTGTCATAAAGCGCGGCGGCAAGATCGTTTGCTGGGTTCTCCGTTACGCTGACGGGAAGTCGGAGCTCAGGTCAGACAAAACGTTCAGCCCTCGTCATGCCTTGCTGCAACGGCTTCAACGGTTGCGCGGACGGTGGCTGCCTCCCATGCACCTGCGATATCGGCAGTCACTCGCGCAACCTCAGATAGAGCGCGGGCAGCACGTCCACCAGCTTTTCAGCCGCATCCAGTGCCAGAATGTTGCGCGTGCCGAATATGCGTTCGGCATCCGATCGCGCGCCTGAATCCAGCATCACGCAGAACACGTCGATGCCTTGCCGGTTGATGGCGTGGACCGCAGCGCGCGCGTCCTCGCAGAGATAGGTTTCGCCGTCGACATCGATGTCGGACGGTTCGCCATCCGTGACCACGAGCAGCAGGCGGCGATGGGTCTGCTGGCGCTGTAAATCCGCTGCAGCGTGACGCATCGCCGCGCCAAGACGGGTGGAAAACGCGCTTTCAAGGCCGCACAGCCGGGATAGCGCCGCGCTGTCGAAGGCCTCGCCGAACTCCTTGATCCGCAGATAGCGCACATCCTCGCGCGTGTCGGAACAGAACCCGGCCACGGCAAAGGGATCGCCAAGCTCGGCCATGGCATGGGCCATCAGGGCGGCAGCTTCCTGCTCCACATTGAGCACAGTCTTTCCGCTGCCCGGCAACGGGTCTCCGGTGGAGCGTGACGTGTCGATCAGGAGATGAACCGACAGATCGCGGTTGCGCCGCTCATAGCGGCCATGAATGCGTGTGTCCGGCACCTCCCCGGCCCGGCGCGCAACCGCGGCCTCGATACAGGCGTCCAGATCGAGAAACTCCCCGTCGGTCTGCCGCCGCATGCGCTCCTGACGGCTGATGCGTGAAGCGCGGATCAGGGCGGTCAGCCGCCCGGCCAGATCGGAGCGCTCTTCCAGAAGGCGTTCCAGACGCTTGGGCGAGGCCTCGGCTGGAACATATTCAAAGACCGAACACCAGTCGGGCCGCTCGCGCCCGCTGAGATGGTCGAACTCTGGATAGCGCGCAGCCAGAATGCCCCGCTCCTCCTGAAGGCTGAGTGTGACTTCCTCCGCGTTTTCAGAATCGTCAGGCTCGCTGTCCTGAGGCTCGCGCTGCGCATCCTCTGTCTCTTCCGTCTCAAGCCTTGCACTTTCCAACATCTGCTCGGCATTCATGGTCTCCCGATCTTCTTCATCGAAGGACCACAGCCACATGGAATCGTCGCGATAGGCAGGCTGGACCACATAGGTCTTGGCATCGAACTGCAAACGCATCTGGCCAAGATCGTTGCCCAGAAGGCCACCGATCTCGCGAACCCAGCCCTGTGCGTGGGGCGTTTTAGCAAACGCCTCCTCAAAGAGGCTTCGGCCTTTCGACACCCAGCCATCCGCATCTTCGCGGTCAGGGTCGACCAGCACGCCGGCAAGGCGCGCCATCAGGCCGGCAGCAATCGGTGATCCTCCGACCGGGGCATCGTGAAAGGGCCGCCACAGGGCGGCAAGGCCGGGCAGTTCTTTCATCGCCAGCCGTTCCGCCCGCGCATCCTCGATCAGGGCGATCATGGCCATTTGCAGCGGCTTCAGTTCCCCAACCGGAAAGGTCTTGCGGCTGAAGCGCATATGCGCGCCCATATGAGCCAGCGCTGCATGATAAAGCGCCTTGCTTCTGTCGGCGTTGAAACCCGGAAAGGCGGCGGGCATATGGATGATCCCCTGCCCGAAGCCGGTGCGTCTGCGCAGATGCTCCGGCGCATTGCGGGGCACTTCCACGATTGCGGGCCGCATTCCCCAGAGTGCCGGAAAATAAAGCTTCAGCCTGCTTTCCAGCTCGACAAAGTTTGCCTGTCCGGATTCGCGATCAAGGAAGCGGCCCGCCTCCTCGTCCTCGCAGGCAAGGAAGCGGCGGCGGCGTTCAGGATCGCTGCGCCCCGTGGCGATGCCCATGCGAATGAAGGCTTCCAGACCGGAAACGTCGAGAAGAGAGAGGAATTTCGACGTACCCAGCAGAAGATCGCTGACGGATTCGGGCGCGTGGCGGGCGGTCAGCTCCACCAGTTCGAGCCAGCGGTGGAACGCTTCCCCATCCTTGAGACGAATCGCGGCAATGACAGCGGCTTCCGGCAGGATCGCTGCCGCCTGCCGCCCTGCACGGATGACGACCTCCGAGACCGCTCTGCCAAGGCGCACCGCATTCGCGGGCCCCGCATGCCGGGCGACTTCCGGACCGTGCCGGTGATAGGCCCGGCAGATGGAGGCGCCATAGCCTGCCTGCTCAAGGCGCTCGCAAGCATTGCGCCATTTATCGCCCCAGCCGCCCGGAAAGGCATCTGCTGTCGCCTTGCGCCCCGCTTGAGAACCGGCATCGCTTTGCCGGGTCACTACCGCTTCTGGGTCGGCCACGGCTCGTGCCCTCACAGGCAGGCGTCAATCGCCGACGACAGCGCTGCGCGAATCTCCCCATCGTCCGTGATGGGCATTACCACAGCCACCTGACAGGCTTCCGCCAGCGACACACCCTTGGAGGCGAGCAGCCCCGCATTGATGATCATTCGAGTGGATGCGCCTTCGCCCAGGCCATGCCCCTTCAGATTGCGCGACCTCTCTGCGACTTTCACCAGCGTCCGGGCAAGGTTCATCTCGATGCCCGCCTCCCGCGCAACGATCTCCGCTTCCACATCCGGTTGCGGATAGGAAAAGGAAAGCGCACCGAAACGCTGCTTGGTGGACTCCTTCAGATCCTTGAGCACGCTCTGATAACCCGGGTTGTAGGAGATCACGACCTGGAAGTCGGGGTGCGCCTGAACCAGTTCGTTCTTCTTTTCAAGCGGCAGAATACGACGGTCATCCGTCAGGGAGTGTATGACGACAGTCGTATCCTGCCGGGCCTCGACAATCTCGTCGAGGTAACAGATCGCCCCCAGCCGCACGGCAAGTGTGAGGGGACCGTCATGCCAGACTGTCCCTTCAGCATCCAGCAGATAGCGGCCAACCAGATCGGAAGCGGTCATGTCCTCATGACAGGACACCGTGATCAAGGGGCGCTCGAGTTTCCACGCCATATGCTCCACGAACCGCGTCTTGCCGCATCCCGTCGGCCCTTTCAGCATGATCGGCATGCGCGAAGCATAGGCCGCCTCGAAGAAGGCCACCTCGCCGCCCACGGCGCGGTAATAGGGTTCGGTATCGATGCGGAACTGCGAGAGAAAATCCGCTTGCGTTGAAACGGTGCCGGTTGCGGACATGGATTTCATTCGGCGGGCGTCCTTCAGGCTGCGCGAGGCCCACGCGGGGCTAATGCATCTTGTCGTGGATAGGCCCGCGACGCACCAGGCAGTCGCGGGCCTGTTTCTGGGCTGGCTAGCGATGCCCGGAACCGTTGTTCGGAATCCCCTCCATGGGGCATTCCTCCGTGCCGACCGTGGTTCGGGTCATGGCCTCGACCATCTCGCGAGTGCCCTCAGGGTCGGTGATCCAGTTTTGGTAGAAGGTGTACGGGCAGACCGCGTGACCGCGCTCGTCATCGCCCGATTTGATCAAGCCGGCATAGCCGCGATGCACTAACTTGAAGAGGTGGTTCTGCGACTGCATGTTCTTGCGCTGGTCGCGGATCGCCGAAACCGACAATTGCCCATACTGGATGCCGTTTTCCTCGGTGCCGCATTCGCCCAGCGTCCGACCGTCGAACCCGATAATGGCGGAATGGCCGAAATAGGAATAGACCCCGTCGAAGCCGGACGCATTGGCCACCGCGACATAACAATTGTTGGCCCATGCCATGGACTTGGAAATGAGGATCTGCTGTTCCTTGGCCGGATACATGTATCCCTGACAGCGAATGATCAGTTCCGCACCGCGCATGGCGCAGTCGCGCCAGATTTCCGGATAATTGCCATCATCGCAGATGATCAGGCTGATCTTCATCCCCTTCGGCCCCTCCGAGACATAGGTGCAATCGCCCGGATACCAGCCCTCAATCGGCACCCAGGGCATGATCTTGCGGTATTTTTGAACAATCTCACCCTTGTTGTTCATCAATATGAGCGTGTTGTAGGGGGCCTTGTTGGGATGGTCTTCGTGTCGCTCGCCAGTCAGCGAGAACACGCCCCAGACATTGGCCTTTTTGCAAGCCTCGCCGAAAATGGCCGTTTCCTCGCCGGGAATTTGCGAGGCGGTTTCGTACATCTCCTTGGAATCATACATGATTCCGTGGGTGGAATATTCCGGGAAGATAACGAGATCCATGCCCGGCAATCCGGCTTTCATGCCCTGGACCATATCCGCAATATTGCGGGCATTGGCCAGCACCTCCTCGCGGGTATGCAGGCGGGGCATCTTGTAATTGACCACCGCGACACCGACCGTGTCGTTGCTGCTGGAAATATCACCGTGATACATGACTTCACTTCCTCCTGTTGAATGATGGATTTGCCGCCGCTCAAACCACGAGATGTTCGTGGATGAGATCGTCCGTAAGCTGGGAAATCGGCCCCGAAATCGCGACACTGCCTCTGTTGAGCATGGCAAAGCGATTGGATGCGCGGCGAGCAAAGGTGATGTTCTGTTCCACCAGAAGCACCGTCATTCCACGGTCGCGATTAAGATCGATCAGGACGTTCTCGATCTGCTCGACAATGTTCGGTTGGATACCTTCGGTCGGTTCGTCGAGAAGTAGAATCTTGGGCTGGGACAGGAGCGCTCGCCCGATGGCGAGTTGCTGCTGCTGGCCGCCAGAGAGATTTCCACCCCGCCGGTTGATGAAATCCTTGAGGATCGGAAAGAGCTCGAACACCCAGTCCATGAGGTCTTGCGCCTGCCCCAAGGCGGCAAAGGAGCCAACAGTCAGGTTCTCGCGGACGGTCATGGCCGGTAGAATTCCCCTGCCCTGCGGCACATAGCCGAGGCCGGCCTTGGCGCGTTCATGTGTGGGCAGGGCAATGAGCTCGTTTCCATCCAGACGGATCGACCCGGTCGTGCGGCTCATCAGGCCGAGTATGCTGCGCAGAAGCGTTGTCTTGCCCACGCCGTTGCGCCCCAGAACGCTGACAAAATCACCATCCGAGATCGAAAGGCTGACTGATTGCAGGGCCCGGCTGCGCCCGTAGAAGCCGTTCAGTTCGGCAAGCTCAAGCATGGCCGATTCCTCCCGAACCCAGATAGGCCTCGCGCACCGCCTCGTCGGCCGATATCTCTTCAAGTGTACCTTCGGCGAGAAGCTTGCCCTGATGCATGACCGAGATGGTTTCGGCTATGTCGCGCACGAAACCCATATCGTGTTCCACTACCATCAGCGTGTGTTGGCCCCGCAGACGGTTGAAAAGGTCGGCGGTCTTGCGGGTTTCCTGGCCGGTCATGCCGGCAGTCGGCTCATCCATGAGGATGAGCGCCGGGTCCTGTGCAAGGATCAGCGCGATCTCCAGCCACTGGGTCTGACCATGAGAAAGATGCGCAGCCGCCGTTTCCAGCTCATCCTGAAGCCCGACCAGTTCGGCCAGCCGCTCGGGTTCCTCCGTTTTCCCGCCGAAGCGCCATAGATTGCCGAAAACGCCAGGGTCGCGGGAATTGCCGATGCGCAGGTTCTCGCGTACCGTCAGTTCCCGAAAGACGCTCGGCACCTGGAATTTGCGGCCAATGCCGATGCGCGAAATCTGATACTCTTTCAGATGATCGATCGGCCGGCCCTCGAAGCGGATCATGCCGGAGCTGATCGGCGTCTTGCCGCAGATCAGATCGAGAGCGGTGGTCTTGCCGGCCCCGTTGGGACCGATCAAGCACCGCAGTTCACCTTTGGTGACGCAGAAATCGAGACCGGAAACGGCAAGAAATCCACCAAAGGCGACGGTCGCGTTTTCCAGCTCGAGCAGGTTCTGGCTATTTGTCATGATGCGCTCTCCGGCTGGGTGGCTACTGGCGTGCGGGGCTCGGAAGCCTTGCCGTCAGCGGCTGCGGAGCGAAAACGCTGGACGAGCAGTTCGCAGGCGCCAGCCAACCCCTTGGGAAGAAAGAGGACGACGAGAACGAAAAGCGCGCCCATGATCAGGGTCCAGCTTTCGAGAAAGGTCTCGGATTCCGATAATGCGCCCTGCGTTCCGGTCACGATCAGCGCGCCGAACACGGCGCCAAGCAGGCTTTGCCTGCCGCCGACCGCAACCCAGATGACCACCGACAGGCTGAGCGGCACGCCGAGGAATGTCGGCGAGGCGAATTCCATGACGATGGTGTAGAGCATGCCCGCTACACCGGCGATCCCGGCCGAAACCGCAAAGACGAACACTTTGTAGAGCGCCACGTCGTAGCCGAAGAAGCGAACGCGATCCTCCTGATCGCGGATGGCCTGGAGGATCAGCCCGGTCTTGCTACGCGTGATGGCGTAGGAAACGAAGAGCGTGAGGCACAGGCAGCCAGCCACCAGATAATAGGTCGAGGCGGAATAGGCGTCGAAAGTGAAGCCAGCCGCCTCGAATTGGGCCAGATCGGTTATGCCGTTGAAGCCGCCCGTATAACGCTGCTGATCGATGATCAGGAGATTGACCACGACCATGGTGGCAAGTGTGATGATCGCCGCATAGACGCCGGTCACACGTCCACGAAACATGAACCAGCCGAGCAAGGCGGCAAACAGCGCCGGGACCAGAACCCCGGCAATGATCGCGAATGTGGTCGAATGAAACGGCGCCCAGAACCAGGGCAGTTCCGTCACATTGTTCCAGACCATGAAGTCCGGAAGCCCCTCGCTACCCGTATGGACCGGGACGGTGCCGAGCTTGAGGCTCATGGCCATGCAATAGGAGCCGATGCCGAATGTGGTGGCCTGACCGAGATTGAGGATGCCGGCATAGCCCCACGAAAGGCATAGTGCGACCGCCAAAATCGCAAAGACCAGGTAGCGGGCGTATTTGTTGAGAAGGAATGCATCGTCAATAAACTGCGGCACGAGCAGTATGGCGACGCAGAATGCCAGATAAGGCAGGAACCTGATGGCGAATTGTCCGGCCGGGGTCATGGCTTGCATGTTTCCTTGCATCTTGTCTGAGGTTCTTTCGGGTGAGTTCTGTCCGAGCTCATGCGCGCACTCGGGTCGAAAAGAGGCCCTGCGGCCGAAAGCGGATGAGCACCACGATGGCGAGCAGAACCACGGCCTTGGCGATGGTGTCGTTGCTGTGGAAAGCCAGGAAAGCGGACAGTTCGCCCAGAATGCCGGAGCTTGCGACCGTGCCGAACAGGCTCTGCGCACCGCCCAGCACCACCACCATGAAGGCATCGACCACATAGGTGGTGCCCATTTCCGGTGAGACGCTTTTCAAGGGTGAAACCAGTGCACCGGCCAGACCGGCTATGCCGGCACCATAGGCGAAAGTCGCCCGGTAGATGCGGCCTGAATTGACGCCGAAGCTGGAGGCAATATCGCGGTTCTGCGTGACCGCACGCAGTTTCAGTCCGAAGCTGGTGTAGCGATACAGGTACCAGGTGACCGCAAACAGAGCGAGCGCCAGCGCCAGAATGAACAACCGATAGGCAGATTCACTCGCACCGAAGACGGAAACGCTCCGGCTGAGAGCCGCCGGCATTTCGACGTAGCGCAACTCCCCACCTGCAGTCAGCCGGATCAGCTGCTGAGCCATGACGCCGATGCCCCAGGTGGCGAGGATCGTATCGAGCGGACGGTTGTACAGATGGCGAATGACCAGAGTTTCGATCACCCATCCGAACAGCGCCAGAATGAGGAAGATGGGGATCAGGCTTGCGATCAGGCCAAGCCCGAACTGCGATTGCAGGAACCAGGCGCAATAGGCCCCGAGCATAACGAACTCGCCATGGGCGAGGTTGATGACCCCGGTCACCCCATAGATGATCGCAAGGCCAAGGGCCACCAGCATCAGGATCGAGGCGATGCTGAGCCCGGTTAGAAGTTGGGAAATGACGAGGTCCATTGTTCGGCCCTTGGAAAAGGGCGGAGGCACAGGAGCGCCTCCGCCAAGTCAGTCTTGGGATCACGCTTCCTTGAGGCCCTCTGCCGTGCAGAGCTGACCGGGATAGGCCTTGTAGGGATCGGGCCCGAGCCAGTCGGCAGACTGTTTGAGGATTTCGAACTGGCCGTCGGACTTGCAGCGTCCGATCTTCGGGCGCAGCCAGGTGTGGAGGTTTTCCGGCTCCACCTTCACCAGACCTTGCGGGGCTTGATACTGCTCGCCCTTCAGCGCTTCGCGGATATTGACCGGGTCGATATCGCTCGGCGCCAGCTTTTCCACCGCCTGCTTGAACAACTGGATCTGGAAGTAGGACGGCTCCGACACGAAATGCGTGACCTTGTCGCCGCCCCAGCGGGAGCGATAGGCCTCGACGAATTTCTGGTTTTCCGGAGAATCCCAAACCATGAAATAGGGAGCCGAGGTAAAGTGCCCGGCTGCCGCATCCGCCCCCATGGCCGCTACCTCGTTTTCCGAAGTGGTCAGGCTGGCCATCGGCATGGTTTCGGGATCGAGGCCGGCCGCGTGGTATTGCCGGTGCAGCGCCACCACGGAGTCGCCCACCACGGTGGAGAAGATCACATCCGGCTTTTCGGCCTTCAGCTTGTTGATGACCGAGGAGAACTCGGAATGGCCGAGCGGCACATATTCCTCGTCAACCACTTCCGCGCCCAGTTCCGCAAGCAGCTTCTTGCAGTAATTGTTCTCTTCCTTGGGATAGATGTAGTTGGAGCCGATCAGGTACCAGCGCTTGCCAAAATTCTCGACCAGCCAGGGGATGAAATCGTCCTGCTGCTGGTTGGGCACGGCGCCGGTGTAGATGACGTTCTTGGAGCATTCGCGCCCCTCATAGAGCGTCGGGTACCAGAACAGGTTGTCGCGTTTTTCGAACACCGGCAGCACCGCCTTGCGGCTGGCTGAGGTGTAGGCGCCGAACACCGACACGCAACGATCGCTGAGCACCAGCTTGCGCGCCTTTTCGGCGAAGGTGGCCGGATCGGACGCCGGGTCTTCGACGACCGGGACAATCTCCATCCCGTTCGCGCCGCCCGCCGCGTTGATTTCCTCAATGGCAAGCAGAGTCGCCTTGTGCAGCGATTCCTCGATGATGGCCGTGGTGCCAGTCAGCGAGAACAGGACACCCACCTTGATCTGGCCGTCGGCAGCACGTGCAAGCATGCTGTTCTTAGACCAGATATGCGGAAAACCGCCGAGTGATGCGGCGCCAAGCGCTGCAGTTCCGGTTAGAAATTTACGCCGTGTTGTCACTTTTCCCTCCCAAAAAGAAAAGCCCCGAAACGGCCTGCCGGTGCGGCAGCACGTTTCGGGGCTTCATCGCCTCATATTTAACCGCGGCACCCTCGCCGCGGTGCGGTACGGTTGCCCGCCCCCTTCGCGGACAGCGTAGGGAGTATAGACAACAAAAAACCCCACGCCCCGCTGAAGCAGGAAACCGTGGGGTCACATTACCCGTATGCGCGCGGCACCGTTGCCGCGAAACTCACTGAAAAAGCTAGCTAAGAAGCTCGTGCGAGTCAATGATGGCATTTGCAACGGCGCCGATGGTCACGCGCCGCTCCATGGCCTGCCGCCGCAGATAGTTATAGGCTTCCTCTTCCGTCACATCCTTCATGCGGATCAGAAGCGCTTTGGCTCGCTCCACCGCGCGCATACTGCGCAAATTTTCGTCCAGCTTGTCGATGCGGCCACGCAGGCGCTTCTCGTAGAGATAATGGTCATGGGCCAGAGCGAGGCATGCCTGTGCTGAGCGCGCTGTCACCGGATAGTGCAGTACACCATGGGCAGCACAATTGTGGATCAGCTTGAGGTCGAGTTCGCCCTCTCCCGGATCAATGACCACAAGCCCCGCCTTCGGCTCGCCCGGTATCCACGGGATACGCTGCGGCAGGTCTTCCGTCAGCATGCAGAAAATCAGGTCATGCTGCGTCGGCAATTGAGGCGGCACCGGCCAGATATGCCGAACATTGCACCGCAGGCGCTGCAGTTCCCTCAGCAAGCGCTCGCAATCATCTGTTCTATCGGCAATGACCGCGACATCGAGGTTGGAGTGCCTTCGTCCGTGGTCGGGGGATTTGCGAGAGCGGGAGCGTCCTGCGGGCGGCCCGGCACCGTTGAGTTCATTGGCCATTGCACTGCACCGTGTCGTTACATTCTCATCTGCAGGTTCCCACCGGATACCGGTGATGCTGGGGCTGGATTTCAGCTGTATTCGAGACATCGGCCATATCCCAGCAAATACGGATCCGCTTTCACACTGGTTGGCGATTCATAGACGATGTCGAACTGCCCCTGCCGATTGGCGCGACCAATTCGGGTCCACAGATCTGCGTGGCCCCAGATCGGATTGATGGAAACGCCGCCTTGGGGCGCATCAAACTCGGACCCCATGACGGAATCGCGCATGATTGTCGATTCCATCGAGTTGGTTTTCTCCAGCGTCTTGGCAAAGACATTCACCTGAAAATAGGATGCCTCGAGGCACATGTTGGTTGGTTCATCTCCGCCATACCGCTTCTGGTACCGGCCCACGAAGGAAGCGTTGCTATCGTTGCCCACCCCTTGAAAATAGGGAGCGGCCGTCAGATGCCCCTCGCCCACGTCGTACCCCATGTCGCGGATCTCCGCCTCCGACGTGGTGAGGCTGGCAATCGGCGTCACTTTCGGATCTAGGCCGATATCCGCGTAAGCCTGGTACAGGAAGGTCGTTGCTTCACCGACCACGGTTGAGAAGATGACATCAGGCCGGACCTGTCTGATGTCCTGCATGATGGGCATGAATGCGCTGCGCTGGGCGCCGAGCGCCACATATTTCTCGCCGACAACGCTGCCACCGCTGTTACGAATGAGTTCGCGCATGATGCGGTTGGACTCGCGCGGATAAATGTAGTCGGAACCCACGAAATAGAATCGCGTGCCATAGAGTTCCATGAGCGTACGGCAAAGCTGCACGCTGTTCTGATTGGGGGTTGCGCCCGTATAGATCACATTGGCGGAAAATTCGAACCCCTCATACAGGGTCGGATACCACAGAAGCCCGTCCAACCGTTCGACCACGGGCAGAACGGCTTTCCGGCTCGACGAGGTATAGCATCCGAAAATGGTGCTCACCCCATCCTCCACCATCAGCTTCTTGGCATAGATTCCGTAGGAGCGGGAATCCGAGCCCGGATCGTAGATGATGGGTTCGATGGGGCGACCGTTGATGCCACCATTGTCGTTGATCTCGTCTATGGCGACGAGCGTGCCGCGCAACTGCGTCTCCTCGATCACTGACATGAAGCCCGTGCGCGAAAACAGGACGCCTACGCGCCACGGCTCGGAAGTGTTGTTTGATTGCATCAATCACACTCTCCCATTCTTGTTAGCTGCGCGTTCCCGAGCACAGCTATGAAACAAGCCCGCTGTCTTTATACGTCGCCTTCCAAAAGCTCCTTGAGCTTGCCGTCGAGGAACGCAACATCGGCGGTGCTTGTGCCCGGCCCGCCGGCAAAATGACCCCATATCGATTCGATCGGCACGAAGCGCGCATTGGGCATATGCGACACTTCGATCTCGCTGTCTTCGGGCGGGAAATAGAGATCCGTCCGCCCCGGCATGACGAATGCCTTTGCTTTTATGGCGCCGAGCGCCTTTTTGTAATCGCCATTGTAGAGTTCGTTCGCACTGATGTCACCGTTCTGCCAGGTCCACAGCATGGCCAGCAGATTGTTGGCATCCTTCGGCAGGAAAAAGCCCTCCCAGAAAGCCACGAGAAAATCCTCCAGCGAGGAGTAGCCAAGCGTCTTCAGATCCAATTCCTGGCGATAGAATGTTTGAGAAAAGCCCCACCCGGCATAAACCCGCGCCATGGCGCGCAGACCGCGCTCCGGCTTTGTCTCGTACCAGCCTTCCTTGAAGGCCGCGTCCGCTGTGAGCGCCGCCTTGACTCCTTCCAGGAAGACGAAGTTGTGACGGGAGCATTTTGCCGAACCGCAAAAGGGCGCGATACGTTCGACCATATCTGGATACATCGCCCCCCAGTGAAAAGTCTGGAGGCCGCCCATTGACCAGCCAGTAACCAGCTTGATGGTCTCAACACCGAATTTCTCGGTCACAAGGCGGTGCTGTGCACGAACATTGTCATAGGCAGTGACTTTCGGAAACCGCGCCGCATTGTAGGGTTCGGGTGTGTTCGAGGGGGAAGAGGAAAGCCCGTTACCGAACATGTTGGGAATGATGATGAAATAGCGATCCGGATCGAGCGCCATTCCACTGCCGATCAGCCATTCATTGTCGGGATGCTGACCGGAATACCATGTGGGATAGACTATGACATTGTCTCGCTTGGCGTTGAGTTTGCCAAATGTCTTGTAGGCGAGCTTGGCTTCGCGCAGCGTTGCCCCGCTTTGAAATGTGAAGTCGCCAAGTTCGAAAATCTCATGATCACTCATTGCCAATGTCTCCCCAGTATTTTCGGGGGAACCGCCATTGGCGGTTCCCGGCTTGCCGTCCTGCATCACGCGCCAGCGCGCGCGGCAACAGGCATTCGGTCAATGTTCGCATAGGCGATACCACCGGCGAGTCCGGCCGAAATGGCGGTGGGCAGTCCTGGCGAATAGAATTCTACGATCACGGCAACGAGCGAGCCGACAGCCCATGCGATGAATGCCGTTGGCCGCCAGTCACGATCGATCTCTGCATTGCGCCGGTGCAGATACTGATCCACGAGAATGATCGCGCCTATCGGCGGCACGAGGATGCCGAGAAGCGAGAGCCATTGAATAAAATAGGCCCAGACATTGCCGGCGGCGATGGCGATGCCGATGGCTCCGAGGACGACGGCCATCACCCGCATGCGGGTATTGAGTATGCGGGACCAGCCGGTAGCGGCATTGTATAGGCAGTGGGCGCAGACAGAGCCGAGATTAAGGTAGAGAAAGACGAAGGCGAGCACGCTCAGAAAGATAGCCTGCTGGGAATTCATATAGCCGAACATGTTGTCCGCCCCGAAAGGATTGGCGTCCGGCACCGCGAGCGCCGCGGTCATGATACCCCCGACCAGCATTGCGCACAGATTGGCAAAAGGGAAAGCGCTGAATGTTGCGATGATCGAGCTTCTTGTGTCCTTGGCCCAGCGATTGAAATCGGCCGTCACCGTGCCCGCATCGATAAACAGCGCAATGACGACGGTAAGCCCGACTCCCATGGACATGCTGGCAATGCCGTTGTTGCCTTCATAGGAGAAGATTGCCGACCAGCCTGACGTTGCAGCGGAATCGAAGACCACCCAGCCCCCGAGCAGAACGAACAGCGGAACCGAGACAAGTCCGATCAGATGCAGCCCGTGTACGCCCACAAAAGTGATCGCGATATAAAGCACGCCAGCAATGATGGTCATCGCCACATAGTTGAGATCGTAGGCGGTGCTGATGAGAGAGCCGGTGATGCCGGTCTGCACCGCATACCAGCCAAGAAGCAATGTCGACAGAAGCCCTGACGCCAGCACGTAGCCCTGCCGGCCGAAGACGACACTGGCCATAAGCGCGAAGTTCATGCCGCGATTGGTGCCCAGAACCCCAAGTGCGCCCACATATGCGAACATGATGAGGTTGCCGATAACCATCGCCCATAATGCGTTGATGAACCCCATTCCCAGAACCAGGATCGATCCGGTCATCGCGCCGGTGATGATCATCGGAAACCCGATCCACACGGTGGTCACCGAAAAAGTGCTTCGCCGCGCCGATTGCGGCACCGGCTCATGTTCATATTCGTCGCCAAGAACGTGATCCACGTCCTCCAGCTTTTGCGCCTCGCCGTGTTTTCCAGTCATTTCATGCCCCCAGTGACATTCTTGTTGGGCGGTCCCGGCGCCTGCAGCTTAGGAGTACGCCGCCGCGTTTCACGCAAAAGAAAAGGCCTCCCCACGTCTCTGTTTCCAGAGGCATCGGGAGGCCTTTTCGCCTGCAGATTTGCGGCAGCGCCATTGCTGCCCGGGCCGCTTCACGGCCAGTTGGAAAAGCTATCGAGCCCTTCGAATGTTGTCAATCCTGCTGGGACCGCAGCGCTGTACATACTCCAGGTTGTAATTCGCCTGTGGCGACTGGACCCAACATTGCGGTCATTGCGCATTGTCCCTGTGACTACCAAGCCGCGCGGTAGATCGCGAGCGCGTCCTTTTCGGTCACTTCGCGCGGATTGTTCACAAGCAGCCGCGTCTGGTTCATCGCGTCACGCGCCAACGTCGGCAGCACCTCCTCGCTGATGCCCACGTCGCGCAGCTTCTGTGGCAGGCCGCAGCGTTCCGATAGGTCGGCCAGCGCCTGGCAGAAGACTTCCGCCCTCTCCTGCCCCTCATATCTCACCAGATCGGGAAACGCATAAGGTGCAAGTTCGGCATAAGGCAGATGTGCGACCTTGGTATTGAAGCGCAGCACGTGTGGCAGAACCAGCGCATTGGAAAGCCCGTGCGGCACGTGAAAGTGGCCGCCTATCGGATACGCCAGCGCATGCACCGCCGCGACCGGCGAGTTGGCAAACGCCTGACCAGCCATCATCGAGCCAAGCAGCATGTCGGAGCGCGCTTCGAGATTGCCGCCCTCATGCACGGCCGTTTCGATGGCTCGCCCCATCAGCGACAACGCCTCTGCAGCCAGCTTGCGCGATATCGGGTTGTTGTTGGAGCTGGCCGACGCATAAGCCTCGATCGCATGAACCATCGCGTCGATGCCGGTTGCGGCAGTCACATGCGGCGGCAGGCCAAGCGTGAGCTCGGGATCCAGTAGTGCAACGTCTGGCAGGATCACTGGCGACACCACGCCCATCTTTTCGTTTGTCCCAGTGGTGACGATCGATATCGGCGTGACTTCGGAGCCGGTGCCGGCGGTGGTCGGCACAAGAATCAGCGGCAGCCTTGGGCCTTTTGCATTGCCGACGCCGTAGACGTCCTTGAGGTTTTCGCCGCCTCCGGCAAGCAGTGCCGCAAGCTTGGCGACGTCCAGCGACGAGCCGCCTCCGACCGACACGACGCCGCTCGCCTTGCTGTCACGGGCGGCCTGCACGGCTTCGAGCACGACTGCCTCCGGCGGGTCGGCCTCCACTCTGGTGAACTGCGTCACCTCAATACCTGCGGCTTCCAGTGCAGCGACCGCGCGCCCGACAATTCCGGTCGCGACCATGCCGGGGTCGGTGACGAGCAACACACTGCCCTTCATCCGCTCGCGTGCAATCGAGCCCAGCGCATCGATCAGACCGGCTCCGAAGCGGATGCTCGGCGACGTATTGAATGTGAACTGTCTCAAATTCACTCCTCCCCAGATTGCCCGAACTCTACCGGTGTGCCGAAATCAGCGCCTTCAGGTCGAATTGCGGACTGCCGGCCTGCGCAGGCGTCAATGCGATACCGCTGCCGATCAGCTTGCGCGCCGCCATGTGATCGGCGGGGCTGTTGACCGACTCCACCGCAACAAGCTCGCTGCCATCATACAGAAACACCGAAAACCGGCTTTCGTCGGCGCCCTTACGGATGACTTCGGTCAACCCCGGGCGCGAAAGGCCGGCTATCTGCAGTCGCGCTGCGCCCTGGATCGACCAGAACCATGGCAGCGCGTCATATGGTTTTGCCTGCCCGGTGAACCGCTCGGCCACGCAGCGCGCATGATCGACCGCGTTCTGCACCGCTTCAAGCCGCGCCATGCCACCGAGATGACGGCTGGGATAGCTCGCGCAGTCGCCAATCGCCGATATCGCCGGGTCGCTGGTCAGAAGATGCTCGTTGACGGCGATGCCGTTTGCAATCTCCAGGCCGCAGGCCGCCGCAAGGTCGGTGTTTGGCTCGACGCCCGCCGCAAGCAAAATCGCGTCGGCCTCCAGCGCGTTGCCGTCGGAAAGCTGAACCTTTGCTCCGCCGGTGCCATGCTGGACCGAGCTGACCGAGGTCGACAGGTGCACGTTGCTCCCCTTGCCCCGATGGTGATCGAGAAACCAGGCAGACGCGGCTTCCGATATTGCCCGCTGCATCAGTCGCGGGGCCATCTCGACGACATCGACATCGATGCCCATGGCGCGCAAAAGACTGGCTGCCTCCAGGCCGATGAACCCTCCGCCGATAACGGCGATATGCTTCGTCTTCGGCAATGCATGCACGATACGGTTCGCGTCGGCCAGCGTTCGCAACTGCAGTATTTCGGGGTGATCAAGGCCCGGCACCGGCGGTTTACGGTTGCGCGCGCCCGTGGCGAGAACGAGGTGACCGTAGGAGATGCTGTCGCCGTCGGAAAGCGAAACGGACCGGTTTTGCCGGTCGATGGCCTCGGCCTTCACTCCAAGGCGTAGATCGATAGCGTTGTCAGCGTAAAAGTTCTCGGGCTTCAGAACCAGCGCCGGCGTGTTGGCCGCGCGCTTGATGTAATCCTTGGAGAGCGGCGGCCGCTGATATGGCACATCCGCTTCGTCGGAGATCAGCACAATGGAGCCTTGATACCCGTGTTGGCGAAGCGCTGCGACCAGTTCCACGCCGCCATGGCCCGCACCGATAACCGCTATGTCGAACGAGGACTGCGTCATGCGTAATTGCTCCGTCGGTCGCGCCGGTATGCGCATGTGCGCTAGGTCGGTCACGCATTCCACTGTGTCAAGGCGCATCTTGGCACTTGGGCCAGCCATTGCGCCTTGTTTCGCCCCACCAAGGCGTGAGATAACACCGACAGGAGGAGCCACTATCCGGTTTCGCGCCGGACGGGCCTATTTAGTTGTATTTCGGGTATCATCATGGTCAGCAACACCCAGCACGCCTCAGCCGGCGCAAGCGTTCACCCTTTGCCGGGCACCGTTCCGCCAGCTCATCGGGAAGCCGAAGAGGCGGAGGTGATCCGCAACCCGGGAATGCCGCTCGATCTCGGCGTTCTGGAAGCCATGCGCGCCGTCAACCGCAGTGCTCTCGAGCGCCGCGTCGCGACGCTTGCCAAGCGCCGCTCAATCAAGGGCGACAACCAGGCTGCATGGTTGCTGCGTTCGATATCCGTCATGGATCTGACGACGCTCAACAGCGACGACACGCCCGAACGGGTACGCCGTCTTTGCGCCAAGGCACGCAACCCGCTACGTCCTGATTTGGTCGATGCATTGGGCCTGCGGAAACGCCCGATCCGCCCCGCCGCGGTTTGCGTCTATCATCCGTTTGTCGCGACCGCGGTGGAGGCCGTTAAAGGAACCGGCATTCACGTCGCAGCCGTCTCCACCGCTTTCCCCCACGGTCTGTCGCCGCTTGCAACGCGCATTGCTGAAATCCGCGCCTCGGTCGCCGATGGGGCCGACGAGATCGACGTCGTGATACCGCGCGGTCTGGTTTACGAAGCGCGCTGGCAGGAACTTTATGACGAGGTCAAGGCCTTCCGCGAAGCCTGCGGCGAGGCGCACCTGAAGGTAATCCTCGGCACCGGCGACCTCTCCACGTTGCGTAATGTCATGCTGGCATCGATGGTTTCGATGATGGCCGGTGCCGACTTTATCAAGACCTCGACCGGCAAGGAACCGGTCAATGCTACCCTTCCAGTTGGCCTCACAATGGTGCGGGCCATCCGCGCTTATCTGGAACTGACGGGGTACAGGATCGGCTTCAAGCCGGCCGGCGGCATCTCGACCGCCAAGGCCTCACTCGACTGGCTGGTATTGATGAAGGAAGAACTCGGCCGCCGCTGGCTCGAGCCTGACCTCTTCCGGTTCGGCGCTTCCAGCCTTTTGACCGACATCGAGCGCCAGCTTGAACATCATCTGACCGGCCGCTATTCGGCCAATTACCGCCACGCCATGGCGTGACGTTGGGAGCAACAGCCGTGAACATTATCGAGCGCTACGACGCTATGGACTATGCGGCCGCGCCGGAATCGCGTGCCGAGGCCGACGCATGGCTCGCCGCCCGCGACCTGACCAAGTCGCTTTTCATCGCCGGTGAGTGGAAAGCCGCTCAGAGCGGCAAGACCTTCTCGGTACTCGAGCCTTCCAATGGTGCGGTACTTGCCGAGATTTCGGAAGCCGGGAGCGCTGACGTCGCAGCCGCCGTCGCCGCTGCCAGCAAGGCACTGCCCAAATGGCAGAAGGCCGGCGGCTATGCCCGCGCCCGCGTTCTCTACGCCATCGGCCGAGCCATGCAGCGCAATGCCCGCCTGTTCGCAGTGCTGGAATCGATCGACAACGGCAAACCGATTCGCGAGAGCCGCGATATCGACGTGCCGCTCGCAATCCGCCACTTCATCCATCATGCCGGTTGGGCGCAGCGGCTCGACAAGGAGTTTCCCGACCATGCGGCCGTAGGCATCGCGGGTCAGATTATTCCCTGGAACTTCCCGTTGCTCATGCTCGCATGGAAAATAGCCCCCGCACTTGCCGCCGGCTGTACGGTGGTGCTGAAGCCGGCCGAGTTCACACCGCTGACCGCAATCCTGTTTTCCGAGATATGCGAACATGCCGGGGTGCCGAAAGGCGTAGTCAACATCGTTCATGGCGGACCTGAAGCCGGCGAGGCGATCGTCAATCATCCCGACATCGACAAGATCGCCTTCACCGGCTCCTCCGAAGTCGGCAAGATCATCCGCCGCGCCACAGCGGGCTCCGGCAAGAAGCTCTCGCTCGAACTCGGCGGCAAATCGGCCTTCATCGTGTTCGAGGATGCCGATCTCGATTCCGCGGTCGAAGGCCTGGTTGACGGCATCTGGTTCAATCAGGGTCAGGTGTGTTGTGCCGGTTCGCGGCTTCTCGTCCAGGAAGGCATCGCCGGGGCGTTTCTCGCCAAGGTGAAGACCCGCATGAGCCGCCTGCGGCTCGGCGACCCGCTCGACAAGAACACCGATATCGGCCCGCTGGTCGACACCACCCAACTGGAGCGCGTGTCAGGTCTGGTTGCGCAGGGAGCGAAACAGGGCGCCACCTGCTGGCAGCCGGACAATGAACTGCCGGGCAGTGGCTGGTACTTCCGTCCGACGCTGGCGATGGATGTCGCGCCTGCAAACATCCTGGCGCAGGAAGAAGTGTTCGGCCCGGTGCTGGCGGCCATGACGTTCCGTAACACGGCCGAGGCGATCGAACTTGCCAATAACACGCGCTACGGCCTCGCGGCCTCCGTGTGGAGCGAGAACATCAACCTCGCGCTTCATGCCGCGCCCCAACTCAAGGCTGGTGTGATCTGGATCAACGGCACCAACATGTTCGACGCCGCCTGCGGCTTCGGCGGCTATCGCGAAAGCGGCTTCGGGCGCGAGGGCGGCCGCGAAGGCATGTTCGAATATCTCGCCTTGAAGTCGAAACCTTCCAGTCCGATCAAGGAGAAGGCGGAAGGGAAGGCGGAAGAACCGGTCTCGGCCGACTTCATCGATCGCACGCCGAAGCTTTTCATCGGCGGCAAGCAGGTACGGCCGGACAGCAACTACGCCTACCGCGTTTACGACGCGAAAGGGCGGCTTGCCGGCGAAGCGGGCCTCGGCAACCGCAAGGATATCCGCGAGGCGGTAGCAGCCGCACGCAAATGCACTGCATGGCCGTCCGCGACTGCGTTCAATCGCGCCCAGGTGCTCTATTTCCTTGGCGAAAACCTGTCGGTGCGTGCTGACGAGTTCGCCGCCCGGCTGACCTCGCTTTCCGGAGTGTCAGCCAAGGCAGCACGCGCAGAAGTCGATGCCTCGGTAGAGCGCCTCTTTGCCGCTGCAGGCATGGCCGACAAGTTCGAAGGCTCGGTCCATCAGCCACCGTCGCGCACCGTCACGCTCGCACTTCACGAACCGGTCGGCACTCTGGGTGTCGTTTTGCCCGATCAGAACCCGCTGCTCGGCTTCATCTGCACGGTCGCGCCGGCACTCGCCTTGGGCAACAACGTGGTTGCAATACCGTCCGAGCGGTGGCCGCTGATTGCAACTGACCTTTATCAGATCATCGAGACGTCGGACGTGCCCGCCGGCGCGGTCAATATCGTTACAGGCAGGAGCGGCGAATTGGCCCGCGTACTTGCCAGGCACGACGATCTGGACGGGCTGTGGGTGATTGGTGATCGGGACACCTGCAAGACGGTCGAGCTGGAATCGGCCGGCAATCTGAAACGGGTCTGGACTACCAACGGGCGCCTACCCGACTGGGACGCCGGCGAAGGCGCTCTCGATCCAATGTTGCGGCGTTCGGTCGAAGTGAAGAACGTCTGGGTGCCGTACGGCGACTGACCCGGCTCCAGAACACGAGAGAGGCTGCCTGTGGGCGAAATCGTCCTTCACAACTATTTTCGCTCATCGACATCCTATCGGGTCCGCATAGCGCTGGCGCTGAAGGGCATCGACTACCGATATGTGGCGCATAATCTGCGCACCGGTGAGCATCGCGAATCGAGCTATCTTGGCGTTAATCCGCAGGGCCTGATGCCCGCGCTCGTATGGAGCGACGGCACGATGATCGCGCAGTCGCTCGCCATCCTGGAGTTTCTTGACGAAGTCCATCCAGAACCTGCGTTGCTACCGGTCGATCCCCATGGCCGCGCCCGCGTACGCATGATTGCCCAGATGATCGGCTGCGACATTCATCCGGTGAACAATCTGCGGGTGCTGAACGAGCTGCGCAAACGATACGATGCAGACGACGCCGAAATCGCCTCATGGTTCCGCCGCTGGGTGAATGCCACCTTCGAGCCGCTGGAACAGATGCTCGCCGACAGCGACGCGACTGGCCGCTTCTGCCACGGGGACAACGTTACGATCGCGGATCTGTGCCTTGTCGCGCAGGTAACAAACAATGCCCGCTTCGATGTCGATATGGCGCCCTACCCCACCATCGCGGCCATCAACGCTGCCTGCATTGAAATTCCTGCGTTCGCAGAGAGCGCGCCGGCGAAGCAGCCGGACGCCGTTTAATCGTCAGGCAGCGATCAGCAAGGTCAGCGTGTCGACCACAAGGGCCGGCTTGTCCTCACCCTCGATTTCGATCGTGTTGGCGCGCCGCATGAGATACTGCCCTGCCCCTCGCTCCTCGAAACCTGTGAGCGTGGTGCGCAGCCGCAGCCTGGCGCCGCGCCGCACCGGCGCGAGAAACCGCAGCTTGTCGATGCCGTAATTGATCGACGAATGCACGTCGGCCGATATCCCGCCCAGCTCGTAGGATAGAGCCGACAACAGCGACAGAGTCAGAAATCCGTGGGCGATTGTGGTGCCCGTCGGCATATCGCGCGCTGCGCGCTCCGTATCGACGTGAATCCACTGGTTATCGCCGGTGCATGCCGCGAACTGATCGATCATCGGCTGGTCGACCTTCACCCAGCTGGAAACGCCGAGTTCCTGCCCGATCCGGCCGGACATCCCG
Source organism: Rhizobiaceae bacterium (assembly GCA_017644005.1). Classification (GTDB taxonomy): domain Bacteria; phylum Pseudomonadota; class Alphaproteobacteria; order Rhizobiales; family Rhizobiaceae; genus RCIO01. The sequence goes on along the minus strand of JAEPMJ010000004.1, from coordinate 488,211 downwards.
GCAAGCGTAATTCCGTCCTGCTCTTGCGCTTTGTCCAGCACAGTCAATCTCCTGTTTTGCCGGCGCGTCTTGCGCTTTCGCCCCCGAACATGCAAGCCCGGCGCCCAATCTCTTGCCGGTATCAAAGTTGACAGATAGAGACTAGATTTATTCTGGAACTGTTCTAATCTATGGTCCGATGATCGACATCGAAGTGAGGAACCCATGCGGCTGACCCGCCAGACCAACTACGCGATCCGAATCCTGATGTATTGCGCCGCCAATGACGGGCGCCTCAGCAGGGTGCCGGAGATTGCCGCCGCCTACTCGCTTTCAGAGCTGTTTCTGTTCAAGATTCTTCAGCCGTTGGTTGAGAACGGGCTGATCGAGACGGTGCGTGGCCGCAAAGGCGGGATCAGGCTGGGCAAGCCGGCCGCCGAGATCACGCTTTTCGACGCGGTGCGCGTAACCGAAGACAATTTCGCCATGGCGGAATGTTTCGAGGATGGCGCTACGGAGTGCCCGCTTGTCGATTCCTGCGCGCTCAACGAGGCGTTGCGCAAGGCGCTTGGCGCATTCTTCGAGGTGCTGGAAGGATACACCATCGCCGATCTCGTTGCCGCACGGCCCTCGATCCGCAGCCTGCTCGGCATCGAAGCGATGGAAGTCGCGGCGTCTGCCTGAAGCGACGCCGCAACGCCTGCGGGAAATTCCCGGCTATTTGTTCAGGATGAGCTTGCCCTGCCGGGTGATTTTGAGCCGGTAGATGGATTCGCCGTGTTCGATCGCAATCTCGCGCCGCCCTTCGAACAGATTGCTGCTCGACACTGTACGCACGGGCTGCGGCTTGAGAGCCGAAAAGTTCTTCAGCGGCTGGGATGGGTGAACGATGTGCACTGGGCCGGACATAGGACTTCCCCGTTTTCGGTTGGCATGCCGACTGCGATAAGGTGACATTCACAGTCACCTTATCGCTACATTAGTTGATAATTTCAGTCAACTTTATATGCTGCCTACTCCACGGCGGCAAGCAGGCTGGCGTTCCCCCCGGCTGCGGTAGTGTCCACGCAGGTCGCGCGCTCAAGCGCATAGGCCTCCGCTTCGACTAGCTCGGATACAAGCCGCACAATCGGGCCTTCGCGCGCCGCCAGCGCCCGCCGCAAAGCGCGTAGCGCTTCTCCCTCGCCGGCATATGCCACGACATCGATTTCGAGCGCTGCAAGCTGCTTTTGGTCAAGCGTACCGTCGAATGCCGCGACGGGCAGCCCTTTGCCCGCAAGTACGGAAAGCGCTGCTGAGGCGCCCGGCGCCACCGCAACCGCCGCATTGCCGGCGGCCAGCGCCTGTACCACCTGCGCCATCAAAGCCCCACTGTCCGGCCCGAGGCAAAGGACACGTCCCCGCGGATGCAGCGCGAGCGTATTCGCTTCGCCGGTCGGCCCGGGCAGATCGACCGGCCCGAAGTCTACCGCGGCAGATGCCGCAATCGCGTCTGCCGCTTTGCCGCGCAGCAGCTTGCGGAGCGTAACGACGCGATCGCCGCGCGTCGCCCAGCCACCGTCATGGGCGTTCGGCAGTTTGCCGGCGGGGATGACGGTGGCGCTGCCGCTTGCACCTGAGGCAGCGGTCGCCGGGTGATCACCCGCATGCTTGCGGAAGCGCTTGAGATAGTGGGGCCCTCCCGCCTTGGGCCCGGTGCCCGAAAGTCCCTCGCCACCGAATGGCTGGGCCCCTACAACCGCGCCGATCTGGTTACGGTTCACATAGAGATTGCCGGCCTGAACCCGATCGATCACATACTGCACACGCGCATCGATTCGCGTGTGCAGCCCGAAGGTAAGTCCGTAGCCGCGCATATTCACCGCCGCGATCACTTTGTCGATCTCATCGGCCTCAAAGGTCGCGACATGAAGCACAGGGCCGAATATCTCGCGTTCCAGCTCTTCTATGCCCGATACACGGAAGAGATGCGGCGCCAGGAAATGCCCTCCTTCCGGCGCCTCCAGCTTCTCGATGAGCTTGCCAGCGCCAATCAGCTCAGCGCAGTAGGCAGCGATGCTGCGTTTGGCATCATCGTCGATCAGAGGCCCGACATCGGTCGAAATGTGCCACGGGTCGCCGACGCAAAGCGAGCGCATTGCGCCGCGAAGCATGCCGATCACCTTGTCGGCCACGTCACGCTGGACATAGAGCATACGCAATGCTGAGCAGCGCTGGCCTGCACTTTGAAACGCCGATGCAATCACGTCGCGCACAGCCTGCTCCGGTAGCGCGGTGGAATCGACGATCATCGCATTGAGCCCGCCGGTTTCGGCAATCAGCATGGCGTCAGGCGCGGCGGTATTCGCAAGCTGTCGCTCGATCGCGCGCGCAACCTCCACGGAGCCGGTGAAGCACACCCCGGCTATGCGCGGGTCTGCCGTAAGCGGCTGGCCGATAGCCGGTCCGTCGCCCGGCAGAAGCTGAATAATGTCAGCCGGCACACCCGCCTCGCGCATCAGCTCCACGGCGCGATGCGCGATCAGCGGCGTCTGCTCGGCAGGTTTGGCGATCACCGCATTGCCGGTCACAAGTGCTGCTGCGATCTGGCCGGTGAAGATCGCCAGAGGAAAGTTCCATGGCGAAATGCATGCTATGACGCCACGCGCCACGCTGTCCTTGTCCGCAGCCGCCGCGCCGGCGGAATAGTAGTGCAGAAAATCCACCGCCTCGCGCAGTTCGGCCACCGCATCGGCAAGCGTTTTGCCGGCCTCGCGCGTGGCGAGCGCCAGAAATTCGCCAGTGTGCGCTTCGTAGAGCTTGGCGATCTCCGATAGGAGCGCCGCGCGCTCCGCAACCGGCCGCTTGGCCCATGCGGGCTGCGCCTTCAATGCGGCATCCACCGCGGATTTGGCGTCCGCCGGCGTTGCCTCGGCAACCAACCCCACAACGTCGTCAAGGTTGGCGGGGTTCGCCACATCACGAACTTTGCCGCCCTTGCCCATGCGCGCCATAAGTGGCGCTGCCTGCCAGCGATGCGGCGTGGCGAAAGGCGCCATCTGCGTTCCGAGCGCATCCAGCGTCTCGGCGTAAGCGATATCGTAGCCGGCAGCGTTCGGACGCTGCGGGCGAAAGATGTCGGCAGGCATCGGGATTGCGGTGTTGTGCGCCGAGGCCCTGCCCAGAACCTGTTCGAACGGATCGGCGGCAATCTGCTCCGGCTGCACGTGCTCGTCGACGATCTGGTGTACGAAAGAGGAGTTGGCGCCGTTTTCGAGAAGCCTGCGGACCAGGTAGGCGAGCAGGTCTTCGTGAGCGCCGACCGGCGCATAGATACGGCAGCGGGTGCCCTCGCGCTTGCGCACCGTTTCGTGCAGCGCCTCGCCCATGCCGTGCAGGCGCTGGAATTCGAATGCATCACGGTCCGTGTCGGCCATGTTGAGGATAGCGGCAACGGTGTGCGCGTTATGCGTGGCGAATTGCGGGTAGATACGGTCGGTCATGCCGAGCAGCTTGCGCGCGCAGGCTATGTAGGACACGTCGGTGTTCGCTTTGCGGGTGAACACCGGGTAGCCCGGCAGGCCCAGCACCTGCGCCCTTTTGATCTCGGTGTCCCAGTAGGCGCCCTTTACAAGCCGCACCATGATGCGGCGGTCGAGCTTTTCGGCCAGCGCATGCAGCCAGTCGATGACGAATGCCGCGCGCGGACCGTAGGCCTGCACCACGACACCGAAACCGGCCCAGTCGGCAAACACGTCGTCGGAAAGAACCTGCTCGATCACATCCAGCGAAAGGTCGAGTCGATCGGCTTCTTCGGCGTCGATGTTGAGGCCCATGCGCGCGTCGCGGGCCGCATGGCAAAGCGATTTCAGCCGCTCGATCATGACCGGCAGCATGGTCTCCTTCTGCGGCAGTTCGTAGCGCGGATGTAAAGCCGACAGCTTGACCGAAATGCCCGGGTTCTTGCGGATGTCGTTGCCTTCCGAGCCACTGTCGAGCTCGGCAATCGCGTCGGCATAGGCCTTCCAGTAGCGCTTGGCATCCTCTTCGGTGCGCGCAGCCTCGCCCAGCATGTCGTAGGAATAGAGGTAGCCCTTTGCCCGCGCCGATGCGCCGTTCTTGCGCGCTTCCTTGATGTTGCGGCCAAGCACGAATTGCTCGCCAAGTTCGCGCATGGCGGTGCCGACCGCCCGGCGGATGACAGGTTCGCCGAGACGGCGCACCAGCGAGCGTAACGTGCCCTCGATGCCCGCCTCGCCCTCTTCCAGCACCCGGCCGGTCAGCATCAGCGCCCAGGTCGAGGCATTGACGAAAATCGACCCGGAATCGCCAATATGTTCCGACCAGTCATGCGGCGCGATCTTGTCACGGATGAGCTCGTCCACGGTCTCCGCGTCAGGCACCCGCAGCAGCGCTTCAGCCAGACACATAAGTGCCACACCCTCGCGGGTGGAAAGCCCGTACTCGGCGAGAAATGCTTCCATAAGCTGGGGGTTGGTGGAACCGCGTACCGAACGCACAAGCCCCGCGGCATCAGCCGAAATCGCCGTTCTGTCCTCCGCCGAAAGCGCAGCTGCAGCGACGAGCCGCGCCACGGCCTCCGTCTCGTCAGGCAGTGTATTTGCACGAATTAATTTGCGCAGCTCGGTCGGGGCGGCGGTCATGATACGAAAGCTCCGGATTTGGGACTGGCGTAATCTACCACGAAGCTGGCAAGCCATATGAACCGAACCTCTGGAACCTTGGCGCGTTTCACGCTAAATACACCTGCCTTCTCGAAACGATTGGACTATGAAATCATCAGTTGCAGCCCATCTGGATCGCATTGACCGGAATATCCTTGCCGCCCTGTCTGCCGACGGCCGCCTGTCGATGGCCGAACTCGCGAACCGGGTCGGCCTGACCAAGACCCCGGTGCAGGCACGCGTACGGCGGCTGGAGCGTGACGGCATCATCCGCGGCTACACCGCGCTGATCGACCATGAACGCATGGGCGAAGGCCATGTCGCCTTCGTGCAGGTCACCTTGTCGGACACGCGCTCGAGCGCCCTCTCCGCCTTCAACGAAGCCGCAGCGGCAATTCCCGAAGTCGAGCAATGCCACATGATCGCGGCGAGTTTCGACTACCTGCTAAAGGTGCGCACCAGCGACATTGCCGCCTACCGCCGGGTGCTTGGCGAACGTATCTCCTCCTTGCCGCATGTCGAGCACACATCGACCTTCGTGGCGATGGAGACAGTGAAGGACGGTTAAGGTCCCAAGGTCCTCAGGAATGCTATCAGCGCCGCGCGGCCGCGATCGGTAAGCTTGAGAGGTTGCAATTCGCTGAGCCCGGCTGGCGCCGACGGTGCGCGGTTGTAGTGGTCGACAACCCCTTCCAGCGTCAGGATCTGTCCCGCGTGCATGAAAGGCGCGCGGTCGGCAACGCCACGCAGCGACGGCGTTTTGAAGGCACGTTCCAGTTCCTCACCCGTCGGCACCATGAACTGCAGTTCGGCGCAATCCGCTTCGGAGCCGTCACTGTAGTCGCCAAGGCAGTTAAACGGATCCGAAATCACCTGCCTGACCGCAGCGGCGCGCCCCCGGTCGCGGGGATTTGCCGGGTCGGCAGGCACACCGGTATTGTGAAACTGGCCGTCAGTTAGAAGCGGCCCGTTATGGCAATCAAGGCAGCCGGCACTGCCGATGAACATCTTCAGACCTTCCCGCTCAAGGTCAGAGAAGACGGCATCTCCTGACGGCTCCGCACCTGCTAAGAGCGCAGCAACGTGGCGGTCAAAACGCGTCTCGGCGGGCAGTAGCGTGCGCTCGAAGGCGGCGATCGCCTTGCCGATATTGGCGAAGGCAGTATTGATCGCTGTCTGCCGCTTGGCGGGAATGGCATCCCACGCTGCTTTTTCGGCCAGCGTACCGAGCGGCCCCGCATGCGCCGGCAGTCCGGTCAGGTCAGGTAGCGGGCCGAATAGCCGCTCGTAGCGGTCGCGGTACCGCCCGGCGATCAGCCGCACGTAGAACAGCCGGTTGCCACCGTGTTCGCGAATATCCTCAAGCGGTGTGATTGCCTGTGCCCACAGGCTGTCGCGACGGCCATCCCAAAACTGCCAGGAATTATAGGCGACACCGGCCAGCGGCATCGTGCGCCGATCCGTGATGCCGATCGCGTGGCCGCGCGGCAGATCGTCCTGAAACTGGCGCTCGATCTTGTGGCAGGTTCCGCAGGACACTTCGCCATTTATGCTCAGCGCCGGATCGAAAAACAGCGTTGCGCCGAAGGCGGCAGCCCGAGGCTCGTCGGCGACGCGGTTGGTCGGGTCGGGTGGCACCGGCGGCAACGCGGCAAGCGTCAGTGACGCCGCTTTGGTTATCTCTTCGCGGCTGAGTTCGGAGGGGTTGCAGGCGCCAAGAGCAAGCCCGGCCAGCAAGGCAATTGCCGTTTTGGCAACTCTGACGCCAACGCAGCTAGAGTTCGATGTTGAAGACAACCTCATCCTCGCCGGCGGGACCGTCAATGGAAAGCCGCAACTCCCACAATCCGCCCATATTGAAGCGCACACCCTCGATCCGGTAGACGCCATCGCCCTCATGCGACGCTTTCGGCGCTGTCGGCAAGCCATGGCCATGCGCCGGCATACCGCCATCGACATCGATCCGCACGTTCGCGGCCGGCGTGCCATCAGACAGCCTCACGCTGGCCAGCCAAGTATGAAGCGGCCCCTGCCGTACGGGCTCCGCCTCCGGCTCGATACTCACCTCATACGCACCGCCAACGCTCGCCTTGCTGCGCGAAAGGTCGGCGCCTTCAGGCGGCGTGTGACGGTCAGCCATGACCAACCAGCCGATTACGACGACGACCGCGATAGTGGCGAATACGGCGTAGCGCCCGAGCGGGTGTTTCATCTGGCTTCTCCGGATTCGAATGGCTGCACCATCGCGCAGGCGGCATCGGAGCTGCAAGCTACAATTCGATTGTCGGCGCCGATGGGCGCGCGCTCAGGTCTGTGCTATTCGGCCATCCGCTGAAAAGGAGAGCGCATTGGTCAAAGAGATAGGGCTGGCCGCGATCGGCGAGTGCATGCTGGAGTTGTCGGCTGCGCAAAACGACACATGGCGTATGGGAATTGCCGGCGACACGCTCAACACACTCTGGGCACTGCGGGCACTTCTGCCTGGAGCGCGGTGCGACTATGTAACGGCCTTCGGTGATGACCACTTCTCGGAGCGCCAGAAGGCGTTCCTCGCTGAAAACGGCATCGGCTACGCATCAAGTCCTGTGATTCCCGGAGCGCGGCCCGGCCTCTATGCGATCACGCTCGACGGCGTGGAGCGCTCATTCACCTATTGGCGTTCCGATTCTGCCGCCAGACAGCTCGCATCGGACCCGGCAGCTCTCGAAAAAAGCCTGTCAAATCTGCGACTTGCCTATGTTTCTGGAATCACTTTGGCAATTCTGGATGAGCCCGCGCGCCGGATTCTGATCGACGCCCTTGGCAAGGCCCGCAACGCGGGTACGCTGGTTGCATTCGATCCGAACTACCGCGCGCGGCTTTGGGCCTCGCGCGACTATGCGCAGCAGGAAATCAACGCTGCGCTCGCCGTGTCGGATATCGTCCTGCCAACCTTCCCCGACGAAAGCGAGCTTTACGGCGACGCGTCTCCGGAAGCGACCATGCAGCGCATCGCCAGCGCCGGCGTTGCCGAAATCGTTGTGAAGAACGGCACCGAGGACGCGCTGGTTTTGTTCGACGGTATTGCCGGAACCTCGCCGGCGTCGCGGGCCGAAGGCGCCATTGACACCACTGGCGCTGGCGATGCCTTCAATGGTGGCTACCTCGCCGCGCGCCTGAATGGCATGGATGGGGTTGCCGCGGCCCACCGCGCGCACAGCACCGCCGCTGCGGTTGTGTGCGTACGCGGTGCGCTCGCGCCTTTCGACTTGCTACGAACAGCCTATGGCTGCGGGACCGAACCCTCAGCCGCCTAGACCGCCGATGCAGACATATTTGGTATCAAGATAGTCTTCGATGCCCTGACGCCCGCCTTCGCGGCCCAGGCCTGATTCCTTCACGCCGCCGAACGGCGCTTCCGGGGTGGTAATCAGACCCTCGTTGACACCGACCATGCCGTATTTGAGCTCGCCCATCACCCGGAAGGTGCGGCTGAGATCGCCAGTGTAGAAATAGCAGGCCAGCCCATATTCGGTGTCGTTTGCAAGCGCGATTGCTTCCTCTTCCGTGTCGAAGCGGAAAACTGGCGCCACCGGGCCGAAAATCTCTTCCTTCATGAATTTCATTTTCGGCGTCGCTTCGGCGATCACCGTCGGCTCGAAGAACGAACCACCAAGTGCATGCCGCTTGCCGCCGACAACCACCTTGCCGCCTTTCGCGGTTGCATCAGCAACGAAATCCTCCACCTTGGCGAGCGCGTTTTCGTCGATCAGCGGACCTTGCTGAACGCCGGCCTCAACGCCGGGGCCCACCTTGAGTGCGCTTGATGCCTTGGCCAGCTTCTCGACAAAGGCATCGTACACGCCGGCCTGGACGAAGAAGCGGTTTGTGCACACGCAGGTCTGGCCCGAATTGCGGTATTTGGCGATCATTGCACCTTCGACGGCGCGATCGAGATCGGCGTCGTCGAAAACGATGAAGGGCGCGTTGCCGCCGAGTTCCATCGAGACCTTCTTCACAGTCGCCGCGGCCTTGGCAAGAAGCAGCTTGCCGACCCGCGTCGAACCCGTAAACGTGATCTTGCGCACCAGGGGATTGGCGCAAAGCTCATCGCCGATCTCGCTTGCGGTGCCGGTGACGATATTGATGACGCCCGGCGGAATGCCTGCTTCCTCGGCGAGCAGCCCCCAGGCGAGTCCGGAATAGGGCGTCAGTTCCGCGGGCTTGGCGACGCTCGTGCAGCCTGCAGCAATTGCCGGGGCGATCTTGCGCGCAAGCATCGATGACGGAAAATTCCACGGCGTGATTGCCGCGACGACGCCCACCGGCTCCTTGTTTACGATCACGCGGCGATCCGCCCATGGCGATGGAACAACGTCGCCATAGGTGCGCCGGGCTTCCTCTGCGAACCAAAGGACATTGGCGGCGGAAGCGCCGATCTCGCCCTTCGCCTCAGCCAGCGATTTCCCCTGCTCCAGCGTGAGCAGCTCGGCCAGCGCATCCTGATTGTCCATGAGCGCATCATGCAGCCTGCGCAGCATGTTGGAACGTTCCAGCGCCGTCGTCTTGCGGAAACTCTCAAACGCTTTCTGCGCGGCTTCGACGGCGCGTGCCGTCTCGGCCTTGCCGCTTTTGGGTACTGTACCCAAAACCTGACCATTGGCCGGATTGACTACGTTGATCGTTTCACCGGAGTCAGCCGCAACCCACTCACCGCCGATCAGATTTGCCTGTTTCATAAAGGGATTAGAGTGCTGGAGCATTGCGTTACCTCCGCATGTTTCGCCGCTTGGACGCCGCTTTTCGGGATCGGGACGGCGAGCCGTGTCGCGTCCGGTTGCCGTTTGTCTATCGCGCGGAACCTCAGGCTGCAATGGCAGGCATTACCAGGCCTTTGCACCAGCGATGTCGCTGCGGCACGCAGAATGCCGCCGCGAGGTTGCTTTTCCCGCGCACTGCTGACCCTATATCCATGAGGTCCGAGGTATCCATGTTCCGTTTCGCCGTATTCGCATTCGCATTGCTGTGTATTTCGCCCGCCGCAGCGACGGAGGCTGGCTGGGCACTGCTCAGAACCGGCGGTCAGGTGGTGCTCCTGCGCCACGCATATGCGCCAGGTGTTGGCGATCCCGCCGGTTTTGACATTGGCAACTGCGCCACGCAGCGCAATCTGTCGGATCGCGGCGAGCATCAGGCAAGACGCATAGGGGCGCTGTTTCAGGCTCGCGCCGCACCCATCGATCATGTGGAAACCAGCCGCTTCTGCCGCTGTCGCGACACCGCGACCATAGCCTTTCGTGACGAGGAGGTACGTGAAAACGAAACGCTCGACTGGCTGCCTGAAGAGAATGGCCACGAAAACCGCCTCGCGACGCTTCGCGAGCAAATCGCAACCTATAGCGGCTCGCGCAATCTGATCCTCGTCACCCATGAGGAGATCATCAATGAACTGCTCGGTGCAAAGGCACGCGAGGGTGAAGCCGTCATCGTGTCGCGAGGCGGCGATGCACTCGGCGTTGCGGGCCGCATCCGCTTCAATTGACGGTACCTAGCGGTAGTAGTTCATTACCGCATGCCGCGCTTCGGCAAAAAACAGCCAGCGCTCCACCATTATGCCCGCCATCAACGAAAGCACCGACACAAGCGTGACCAGGACAGCGGTCGAGCCCGCGGATTCCGGAAACACCGCCAGCCCGGCGAGCAGAACGGCTGGCACGCCGCAACCCATGACCAGCGCGATCAGCCACAGCTTGCGCGCATGTTTGCGGGCGACACGAAATCCCATTTCACGGGTCAGATAATTGTCAGTCATATGCGGCGGCTCCAGCTGCCGGACCTTGCCGATATGCCCGAGGCCCGTCGCGCTCTCGGGCGTCGACAGCGGCGGACGCAAAGCCTGCTTCCGCCATCCTGTCTTGATCGCCCAGGCAATGAGGACGAGCACAGCCGCGCCACCCGCGAGCGGCCACAAGAGCGAAGCACCCCCCGCCGCGCCAAAAGCAGCAGATGCAGCCATGCCGGAGGCAGCGGCAAATCCTAGATACGACGCGGGCGTCCAGGGCGTGTGCCAGCTATCCACCGATTTGAGCGAGGCATAAATCATAGAGGTGGAAAAGACGGTGGCCGCGCAAAGCGCTGTCCCGATGACGCCGATTACGGGGTCCCACCGGCTTTCGAACACCGACAGATATGCAGACCAGGTAAGTGGCAGGAACGTGACAACTGCCAGCACGCCTTCGCGCGACAGCCAGCTTGAGCGCCACTGCGACAACGCGCGCCAGGCGCGTTGCGGGTTGCCGAGATGAAGGGTCGACGACACGAGGCCGCCCGCAATCAGCGCCAGCGCCGCGGCATGCGCCACCTTGGTCGCCGGCTGGGCAGGGTCGAGCAACCCGAGCCCCAACAAACTGGCCAGCCCGTAGCCGAGGCCGGAAAGCGTTGTGAAGACGATGATCGAGAACGCCGGGTGCATGGGATCAGATGCGGTCCAGCATGCGGTCGACCCAGCCGAAGAAACCGGTGGCATCGGCCGTGTCGTCAGCTGCCGGCGCCGAGCTCGCGGCCAGTGGCGTACGAGGCCTCGGTGGGAGATATTTGTTGACCGGGCGCGTGCCCTGCTCCGGCATCAGGTCGAAGCCCCCGCGTTCCGAAACCATGTGCGAAACCTCGGATGAAGGGTCCGCCAGATCGCCGAAATGGCGCGCATTGGTCGGGCATGTGCGCACGCAGGAGGGAACCCGATCCACTTCCTCAAGCGTCTCATTGTAGATGCGGTCCACGCACAGCGTGCATTTTTTCATCACACCGGCAGCGAGATCCATCTCTCGCGCGCCGTAGGGGCATGCCCAGGCGCACAAACCGCATCCGATGCACTTGTCCTCGTCGACCAGGACAATTCCGTCGTCCTCGCGCTTGTAGGATGCACCGGTCGGACAAACGGTCACGCAAGGCGCATCGTCGCAATGCAGGCAGGATTTCGGAAAATGGACCACGCGCGCGTCACCCGCCTCCCCGATGACAACCCTGTCGCGCCCATCCGGAGTAACTTCATAACCGTGCACCCGGTTGAGCCAGGCTCCCGAAACACCGGCTCCATAGGGATCCTGGTCTGAGAGTGCGGAACCATAGCCGCCGGTATTCCATTCCTTGCAGGCAACAACGCAGGCATGACAGCCCACGCAGACATCGAGATCGATGACGAGACCCAGTTTTTTGGGTGTGTTGTGGCGTGGCAGGCTGGTCAACGCCGCGCCTCCGCCGGTGTCAGATCCTTGAAGGAAAGCAGGATCGCCGCGCCGATCATGAGTACGCCCGAAATGCCATTCGCCCATCTATGCGCCGCGCTGCCCAGCAGCGCGAACAAGCGTTGCGACGTGAACCCCATCACGAGCAGGATCGTCCCGTCGATCGCAATGTAGGTTGCACCGAGTATCGCAATCTGCAGTGTCAGCGGCTGCGAGGTGTCGATGAACTGAGGCAAGAGTGCCGCAAAGAAGATCACCGCATGGGGATTCGCCGCCGATGTGATGAAACCCTGCCGGAACAGTGCACCACGCTTTTGCGCCGCGGCGGCTGGTCGGGACGAACTGACGATCGTCCGCACGCCCACCCAGACAAGGTAAAGGACGCCAGCCCATTTGACGGCGACAAAGAACTCTGCCGAAAGCGCGACAAGGCTCGCCAGACCGAAACCGGCGACAATTATCTGGACCGAGTTGGCCGAAAGGTCGCCCACCATCGTCGGCAGCGCACCGCGCACCCCGTGCCGCATCGAATTTGCCATGAAGAGAAGCTGGCTCGGGCCGGGCGGATGCACGAAGAACACGAGTACGGTGGCAAGATAGGCGAGATAGGTCGAAAGCGTCATCGGCTCCATTCCTCCCCGAATCTGAGTTCGTCCGGCTGCTCGCCGGCCATCGGTTCGATATCTCCAAACTGCGGTTCGCTATGGTCGCCCGGTTCGGCCTTTTCAATGCGCACGCGCAGATCGTACCAGGCCGCCTGTCCGGTCACCGGGTCGGAATTCGACCACCGGCGACCGTCGCCCTTGGGCGGCAACAATTCATGGATCAGGTGGTTGAGCAGGAAGCCGCGTTCGGCCTCGGGTGCGTCCTTGGCGAGGCCCCAGCTGCCCTTTCGTTTTCCGATCGCGTTCCAGGTCCACATCGTCATCGGATTCACGGCCTCGGTGCGCTCCACCTCCACCTTGATGCGGCCGTGATGCGAAATCACCCAGGCCCAGTCGCCGTTCTCGAGTCCGTGCGCATCGCAAATCCGGCCCGGCACCTGCAGCCGGTTGCGCGTGTGTATCTGGCGCAGCCAAGCATTCATCGAACCCCATGAATGGTACATTGCCATGGGGCGCTGCGTGATCGCGTGGTAGGGGTAGGCTTCTCGGTCCACCGCCGCTTCTTCCAGAGGACGGTACCATTCAGGCAGAGGCGTGAAAGCGGACCGGATGCGCTCGCGATGCTGTTCCGGTGCGACCGGGTTGCGCAGACCTTCCGCCGAAAGGCGGAACTTCTGCAGCGGTTCTGAATAAAGCTGAAAGGTCACCGGCTGCGGCGTATCGAAAAAGCCCATCGAAACAGCAAAATCCTGATAGGCACGATTGGCGTGTTTGAAGAACTGCGCCTCGGGCGGAATATGCACGCTGAAAAATGAGCCGTTTTCTATATATCGCTTGAGTTGATCGGCATTTGCCGCGCCGCGGCCGGCACGCGCGCCATCGGCACCGCGGAACCCCGCCAGCGGGCCGATCCCCGGCCGCCTTTCGTGGTTGACGATGTAGTCGGCATAGTCGCGGTAGAGGGGCTGGCCCCGGCTGTCGGCGAATCCAGGCAAGCGTAGCCGCGCCCCGAGATCGAGCAGCACCGACTGGAAACCGCGCACGTCGCGGTCCGGCTCGACCACGGGCCAACGGATCGCATCGTTGACGCTGTCGGGCTCCGAAATCGGCCTGTCGAGCAACGAGATACAGTCATGCCGCTCCAGATAGGTCGTATCCGGCAGCACCAGATCGGCATAGGCAACCATCTCCGACGCGTAGGCGTCCGAATAGATGATCTTGGGAATGCGGTACTCGCCGGTCTCGGGGTCCTTATCCTCCAGCATGCGTATCGTGCCGGCACTGTTCATGGCCGAGTTCCAGGCCATGTTGGCCATGTACATGAAGAGCACATCGACCGGGTACGGGTCGCCCGCATGCGCATTGGCGATCACCATGTGCATCAGCCCGTGCGCTGCAATAGGCGCATCCCATGAAAATGCCTTGTCGAGGCGCGCCGGGTTGCCCTCATCATCGACAAGCAGGTCTTCCGGCCCCAGCGGAAAACCGAGATGCGGACCGGCGAGCGGCTGGTTGGAACCGAAATGCTCCGCCCTGCCGTGCGGACGGGGGTGCGCGGCGAGCGGCTTCGGATAAGGAGGCTCGAACCGGAAGCCGCCAGGACAATCGATGGCCCCGATAAGCACCTGCAGAAGATGCAATGCCCGCGCGGTCTGGAACCCGTTTGAATGGGCGGAGATGCCGCGCATCGCATGAAACGACACCGGCCGACCGACAAACGAGGAATGCTCCTCGCCATTCATGTCGGTCCAGCGTTCGAACACCTCGATGGACTCGTCGAAAGCGACCCTGCCGATCTCCGCAGCCAGCCCTTTGATCGTCGCGGCATCCACGCCAGTCTCCGCGGCCACGGCGTCAGGCGCATATTGCGGGTCGAGATATTTGTCAGCGAGCAGCTGGAATACAGGGACAGCGCTACGGCCGTCCGCAAGCTCCACCCGCCCAGACAGCGCCGGCCGCACGCCCCTGGTGCCCTCAGGCACGGCACGCTCGGTGACGCTTTCGAATATGAGCGCCTTGCCATCCGGATCGCGCGCGAAAAGCCCGTGATCCGAGGTGCCGGGCGCATCGATCACAAGCCAGGTGGCGTTGGTGTAACGCACCAGATAGTCGATATCGATGCGCCGCGCTTTGAGGAGCTCGTGGATGATCGCGAGTATCATCAGCCCGTCGGTTCCAGGACGAATGCCGATCCAATTATCGGCGATGGCCGAATAACCGGTTCTGACTGGATTGACGGATACAAAACGCGCGCCGCGTTTCTTGAGCTTCGAAATGCCGATCTTGATCGGGTTGGAATCGTGATCTTCTGCCACTCCGAACAGCACGAACAGCTTGGTGCGGTCCCAATCCGGTGCGCCGAACTCCCAGAATGCACCGCCGATTGTCATGATGCCGGCCGCGGCCATGTTGACCGAGCAAAAGCCACCATGCGCGGCGTAGTTCGGCGTGCCGAACTGCTGCGACCAGAAACTCGTCAGCGACTGCGACTGGTCGCGCCCGGTAAAGAAGGCAAGCTTCTTCGGGTCATCGCGCCGCACCTCGCCCAGCCATTCGGTGGCCAGCGCAAGCGCTTCGTCCCAACTGATCTTCTTGAATTCACCTGAGCCGCGCGGCCCGGTTCGCAGCAAAGGTGCGTCAAGCCGTGCCGGCGCATAGTGCTGCATGATGCCCGCCGACCCCTTGGCGCAAAGCACCCCCCGGTTTACCGGGTGGTCGCGATTGCCCTCGATATAGCGAATCTTGCCGTCCCTGATATGCACGTTGATCCCGCAACGGCAGGCGCACATGTAGCATGTCGTTTTGCGAACCGTGTCGGCGACCGGCTGGCTCAACGCTTCGGCTGAAAGGCGGGACATTGAAACCTCCGGCCCACTTCATAGGAGCCGGATCCAAAAATGAAAATACCCCAGAACCGCAATTCAGGGGTATGGTGTTCTACAGTCGGGCAAATGCCGGCAACTCGATGCCAAAATATGAGCGGCGTCAGTTTCTGACGACTACCTTCATGTTGCCCGGCCCGACTTCACGCGCGAGCGCGAAAAGCGTTGCGGCATTGGAGGTATCAAGCCGAATGCAGCCATGCGAGGCAGGCCGGCCCAGACGGCTGACCGCGTTGGTGCCGTGAATGGCGTATCCGCCATCGTAGAAAATAGAGTACGGCATCGGCGACATGTCGTATTTGCGCGAATACCACATTTTGTGCATGCGCTTCGGCCGCCAGGTGCCCGCGGGCGTGACGTAACCGGAGCGCGCCGTCGACACGCGCCACGTGTGGATCACCTTGCCATAATGGATGACTTGCATGGTCTGGGTCGGAACATCGACCTCAGCGACCAAAACAGCCGCATGCGCCGCAGCAGCCGTCAAACTCACGATTACCGAACCCAGAACTGAAGCGATCACTTTTCTCATACACCCAAACCCCGTGATTGCCTTTGACCCAAGGTTAAATCGCAATTCGTGAACGCGCAATGAACGGAAATATTTGCGTGATTACCTGAGCATGGCACAAACGGGAGCTTGCCAAGTGATCGGCGAGGCTGCTCAATGCCGAAATGAACGAAGCGCTTTACAAATGCGTTGATGACCGTACCGATGAGTTGGTTGCGCTCACGGTCGATCTGATCCGATTCCCGACCGTAAACCCGCCTGGCGACGCCTACACGCCCTGTGCCGAGTTCATCGCCGGCCTGCTTGCCAGACGTGGCTTCGAAACGAAGCTCATTCGCGGCGAAGGCGCCCCGGGTGACAGCGAAACATATCCGCGAACCAACGTCGTCGCACGGCGGGAAGGCCGTGGCCCCGGCCCGACGGTGCATTTCAATTCGCATATAGATGTCGTGGAGGCCGGCGAAGGCTGGACGCTCGACCCGTTTGCCGGCGTTGTGCGCGACGGCCGGGTCTATGGCCGCGGTGCGTGCGACATGAAGGGTGGCATGGCCGCGTCTATTATCGCCGCCGATGCGTTCCTCGCTGTCTATCCCGATTTTGCCGGCGCGATCGAGATTTCAGGCACGGTGGACGAGGAATCCGGCGGCTTTGGCGGCGTTGCCCATCTCGCCGGAATGGGGCTGTTTTCGAAACCGCGTGTCGACCACGTCATCATCCCCGAACCTTTGAACAAGGACCGTATCTGCCTCGGCCATCGCGGCGTATGGTGGGCGGAAATCGAGACCAAGGGCCGTATCGCTCATGGCTCGATGCCGTTTCTCGGCGATTCGGCGATCCGCCACATGGGCGCGGTGCTCCACGCCTTTGAGGAAGAGCTGTTCCCCGCCCTTGACCGCAAGCAGACCTCGATGCCGGTGGTGCCGGAAGGTGCGCGGCGTTCCACCATGAACATCAATTCCGTGCACGGCGGACAGACGGAGGATTTTTTCCCCGGCCTGCCTTCGCCGAACGTTGCAGACGCCTGCCGCATGGTGATCGACCGCCGTTTCCTGATCGAGGAGGACATTTCCGAGGTGAAAGGCGAAGTGCGCTCGATTCTGGAGCGGCTGAAGCGCGAACGACCGCGCTTCGACTACGCAATGCGCGATCTGATGGAGGTGCTGCCGCTGATGACGCAGGAAGACGCGCCGGTGCCCAGGGCCGTCGCAGAAGGCATTCGCAATGTGTTCGGAAAGGAGCCCGAATACGTCATTTCACCTGGCACCTACGACCAGAAGCACATCGCCCGCCTCGGTCATTTGCATGATTGCGTTGCTTATGGGCCGGGCATTCTCGATCTTGCCCATCAGCCGGACGAATGGGTCGGCATCGACGACATGGTGGAGTCTGCCAAAGTGATGGCGACCGGTCTCGACGTACTGCTGCGAGGCAGTACCGGGCCATAAACACAATTTACTCGCGCGGCTTTTCGCGCTTTGATCACAAAGAACCTCAACCGCTGGGAGAGTGAGCATGAAAATGTGGAAATCCGTGTTGGCCGCGACGGTCATTGCGCTATCGGCAAGCGCAGCTCATGCAGCCCGCACCGATCTGGTGCTGGGTGTGGTGCTGGAACCGCCGCATCTCGACCCCACGGCCGGCGCGGCAGCGGCCATCGACGAGGTTGTTTATGCGAATGTGTTCGAAGGCCTGACCCGTATTGGCTCCGGCGGCGAAGTGCTGCCCGCACTTGCCAGGAGCTGGGAGATATCCGACGACGGCAAGACTTACACCTTCCATCTTCAGGAAGGCGTAAAATTCCACGACGGCAGCGATCTGACGGCTGAGGATGTCGTCTTCTCGCTCGACCGGGCGCGCGCCGACGATTCGACAAACGCCCAGAAAGCGCTTTTTGCAGCAATCAGCAGCGTTGAAGCCGTCGACGCCACCACCGTGAAGGTGATGCTGAACAACCCGCAGGGGTCCTTCCTTTACAATATGGGTTGGGGCGATGCGGTCATCGTTGCGCCGGAATCCGCCGACGGCAACAAGGAAAATCCGGTTGGCACCGGCCCCTTCAAATTCGCCAACTGGGCCAAGGGGTCCTCGATCACAATCGAGAAGAACCCGGATTACTGGGGTGAGCCGGTTGCGCTCGACAAGGCCGAGTTCCGTATCATCCCGGATGCTGCTGCTGCCATTCCGGCGCTTCTTTCGGGCGACGTGCAGGCGTTCGCGAACATGCCGGCCGGCGATGCACTGTCGCAAATCCAGGCAGATCCCCGCTTCGAGGTCGTCATTGGCTCAACCGAAGGTGAAACGATCCTCTCGACCAACAACGGCAAGGCACCGTTCGACAATCTGAAGGTGCGTCAGGCGATTGCTCACGCCCTGAACCGCGAAGAGATCATTGCCGGTAACGGCTCCGGTCTTGGCACACCCATCGGCTCGCATTTCTCGCCGGGCAACGCTGCCTACGTCGATCTCACGGGCACCTATCCCTTCGATCCCGAAAAGGCGAAGGCACTTCTCGCCGAAGCCGGTTTCCCGGATGGCTTCGACGCAACGATCAAACTGCCCCCGCCGCCCTACGCTCGCGACGGCGGCCAGGTGGTGGCCTCGCAGCTGCGCAATGTCGGCATCAATCTGGAGATCATTCCTGTGGAATGGGCCGATTGGCTGGATCAGGTCTTCAAGAACAAGGACTACGACCTGACGATCGTCTCGCACACCGAGCCGAACGACATCGGCATCTATGCCCGCAAGGACTATTATTTCCAGTACGACAATCCCGACTTCGACGCGGTGATTGCCGAGCTCGATGTCTCGTCTGACGAAGCCAAGCGCACCGATCTCTACCAGAAGGCGCAGCGCATTCTCGCGGAAGATGCCGTCAACGGGTTCATGTTCCAGCTGCCGAAGGTGGGCGTTTGGGACGCGAAGCTGGAAGGGATGTGGGCCAACTCGCCGGTGCAGGCGACAGACCTGACTGGCGTGCACTGGGAAGACTGACCTGATCGGCAGCATTACGCCGAGCGATTGTAATCGAACGGGGGCGGCGCAGAAGTGCCGCCCCTCTTCCAAGGGTGCTGAAGACGTGCCGGCCGCAGCAACACGGAATTCATGACCGCCTTCATCCTCAAGCGTCTCGGCATTGGACTGGCCACACTGGTGCTGGCCTCGATCGTCGTATTCGCGGTGATGGAAATCCTGCCCGGCGATCCTGCGCAGCTGATGCTCGGCTTCAATGCGACCGAAGATGCTTTGCAGGCGCTGCGCAACGAGATGGGACTGAACGATCCTGTTTTGTGGCGCTATTTCGCCTGGGTTGGCGGCATGCTGATCGGCGATTTCGGCAATTCATACACATATTCATCGCCGGTCATCGAGCTGATTGGCGAGCGGGCCATCGTCTCACTGCCGCTGGCAGTGATTTCGCTGATACTGTCCACATTGATCGCCATACCGGTCGGTATGTTTGCCGCTGCTAGACGCGGCAGTGTCGCCGACACCTCCGTCATGGGCGTCACGCAGCTGGGCGTTGCCATCCCCAACTTCTGGTTCGCTTTGTTGCTCATCTATTTGTTTGCGGTCTGGTTGCGGCTGGTGCCGGCCGGCGGGTTTCCCGGCTGGAGCGGCGGCATCTGGCCGGGCGTTCGCTCGCTGCTGCTGCCGGCCGTGGCGCTGGCCCTGCCGCAAGCAGCGATCCTTGCGCGCGTAACCCGCTCAGCCATGCTGGAGGTTCTTGGCGAGGATTACATTCGTACCGCCCGTGCCAAGGGCATGCCGCGCAGGGTCGTGCTTTGGCGGCATGCGCTGCGCAATGCGCTCATTCCTGTTCTGACCATCATGGGTCTGCAATTTGCTTTCCTGCTTGCGGGCACGATCATCATTGAGAACGTTTTCTATCTGCCGGGCCTCGGAAGGCTGGTCTTTCAGGCGATCACCCAGCGCGACCTGATCGTGGTGGAGGGCGTGGTGATGCTGCTGGTGGCCAGCGTCGTCATCGTCAATCTCGCAGTCGATTTGACTTATGCGCTGGTCGATCCGCGGCTGAGGGCGCGGGCATGAGCATGGAAGCTCCCCCGCCAGAAAACACGCCGGAGCACTGGCTGCGGCTGGCGCTCAGGAACCGCTCATTTCTCACCGGTCTTCTCATCACTGCCCTCATCGCGGCGATGGCGCTGATTTCCTACGCCTGGACGCCCTACGACGTAACCGACCTGATCGTCGCCGACCGCATGAAGACAATGTCGGCGGAACACATCTTCGGCACCGACCATTTCGGCCGCGACATCTTCTCGATGATTATGGTGGGTGCCCGCAATTCCATTGCGGTTGCCATCGTCGCAGTCGGTGTCGGCATGGGCATCGGAGTGCCGCTCGGCTGCTGGGCGGCGGCACGCGGTGGCTTTGTCGACGAGGCGCTGATGCGTTTCAACGACCTGGTCTTCGCCTTCCCGGCCCTGCTCTCCGCGGTGATGATAACCGCGGTATTCGGCCCCGGCGCCATCAATGCCATCATCGCCATCGGCATATTCAACGTGCCGGTCTTCGCGCGTGTGGCGCGAGCCGGCGCACTGGCGCTATGGCCGCGCGAATATGTCCTTGCGGCCCGCGCGGCGGGCAAGGGCAAGGTGTTGATCACACTGGAACACATCCTGCCCAACATAGCGTCGATGTTGCTCGTGCAGGGCACCATCCAGTTCGCGCTCGGTATTATCGCCGAAGCCGCGCTCTCCTATCTCGGGCTCGGCGCGCAACCGCCGATGCCGAGTTGGGGTCGCATGCTGTTCGACGCGCAGACCCGAATGATGGTAGCGCCTCACCTGGCGATCTTCCCGGGTCTGGCCATCGTCATCACGGTGCTTGGCCTCAATCTGCTCGGCGACGGCTTGCGCGATGTACTCGACCCGCGGTTGAGGCGCGAACGATGAGCCTGCTTGAGATCGAAAACCTGAAACTCTCGATCGGCGACACGCCGATCCTGAAGGACATCGACCTGACACTGGAAACCGGTGAGGTCATGGGCCTCGTCGGTGAATCCGGCTCCGGCAAATCGATGACCGCGCTCACGGTGATGCAGCTCCTGCCGCACGCGGCGAAAGCGTCCGGGCGCGTTACTTTCGACGGCATCGACATTCTGGCCGCGCCCGAAGACGCGATGAACCGGCTGCGCGGTGACGATATCGGCATGGTGTTCCAGGAACCAATGACCGCGCTGAACCCGGTAAAGACAATCGGTGAGCAGGTCGCCGAGGGCATTCGTTGGCACACCGGCGCCAGCCGCGCCAATGCCGAAGCGCGCGCCCGTGCCATTCTCGACCGAGTCGGGCTTCCTGAAAGGCAGTTTCCCCTCACCCGTTACCCGCACGAACTCTCCGGCGGACAGCGCCAGCGAGTCGTGATCGCCATTGCCTGCGCATTGAAACCCAAACTGCTGATCGCCGACGAACCGACAACCGCGCTCGATGTGGTGCTGCAGGCGCAGATACTCGAACTCCTGCGCGACCTCGTGCAGGAAGATCGCATGGGCCTGCTGCTGATTTCGCACGATCTGGCGGTGGTCACAGACATGGCCGACCGTGTGACGATCATGCGCCATGGCGAGGTCATGGAAACGGGCGAAACGGCGCGCACCCTCTCGCAGCAGAAGCACCCTTACACCCGCCAGCTCGCGGAGGCGTCCGTGCATGTGCCCGACCGACGCACGAAAGCGGGAACGGACGCCGAACCCCTCCTTCAGGTCACGGGTGCGGAGAAGGACTACCCGATCCGGCGTACCTCGCTTTTCGGTCCGCCCCGGCATTTTCGGGCAGTCGATGGCGTGAGCTTTTCGCTGGCACCGGGGCAGTCCAAGGCGCTGGTTGGCCGCTCCGGCTGCGGCAAGTCCACGCTTGCCCGAATGATCCTTGCGCTCGACCATCCAACCGGCGGCTCAATCCGCTTCGACGGCACCGAACTTACCGGCAGGACGGAAGCCGAACTGAAGCCTTCCCGGCGCAACATGCAGGTGGTGTTTCAGGACCCGTACGGCTCCTTCAATCCGCGGCACAAGGTCGAACGGCTCGTGGCCGAGCCGCTTCATCTTCTGGAACCGCAGCCCTCGCCTGCCGACCGGCGCGACAGGGTGGCCCAGGCGCTGGTCGATGTCGGCATGAGCCCTGCGGATATGGACAAATATCCGCATGAGTTTTCTGGAGGGCAGCGCCAGAGGTTGTCCATTGCGCGCGCTGTAATCACCCGTCCGCGGCTGATCGTGGCAGACGAACCTGTATCCGCGCTCGACGTATCGATCCGCGCACAAATCCTCGACCTATTCGCCGATTTGAACCAGCGCCTCGGCGTCGCCTATCTGTTCATTACCCACGACCTGACCGTTGCCCGTGCGATTACCGACCAGGTGCTGGTCATGCATGAAGGACGTATCGTCGAAGAAGGCGATACCAACCGGGTTTTCGACAATCCCCGTTCGGATGCCGCCCGCGCACTGGTGGAGGCGGCTCCCGACCTCGAACGGGCGATAGCCCGAAGGCTGGCAGCCGCGCAATAGCGCGTCGACTACAGGCCTTTGCCGGTCGGACGCGGCGCGACGACGCGTTCGGGATCGATCTCCAGAATGTCTACCACCCGGGCCAGAAACCGCACCTCGTGGCGGCTGAGCTCCCCGTCAGCCTTTGCCAGCGCCGCCATGTTCTGCGCGAGCGTTTCGCGGCGCGCCATGTCCAACTCGCGAAACACCGATATCGCCTGCATCGGGGTCGTCTCGTATCCGAATGCGCTCAGATGGTCGAGGACAAGGTCAAGGTCATTGCTTTTGATGCCCAGGCTGGTGACCGCAATTCTTCGCAGTACCTCAAGCTCGCAGCCATGCGCTTCGCCATCTGCCAACACCATTCGCATGAGCAGTAGCAACTCTGCAGTCAGCGCCGGATCGTCGGCCACCTTTCTGACAGAGGAATTCCCTTGCAGCAGCTGCCGAACCTGTGCCAGCAGATTTTGCGGCATCTTTCTCACCATGAGCCCGTATGAACCGGCATGTTACCCTCCAAACGCCACTTGTGCAAAAATTGGCGGTGTGGATGATGTCGCGACCCTTCACGCTAACCCTCTCATTCTCATGCCGGAATTCGGTTTCGATCTCGTTCTGCTGCTGATTTTTGTGGCACTGCTGGCCGGCTTTATGGATTCGATAGCAGGCGGTGGTGGCCTGATAGTGATTCCCGCACTGCTGATCGTCGGCTTTTCGCCGGTCGAGGCGCTGGGTACAAACAAGCTGCAGGGGCTATTCGGCTCCGGTTCGGCCACGATCGCATTTGCCTCCAGGGGGCATGTCGACCTGAAAAGCCAGTTGCCCTGGGCATTGCTGGCATTTGTCGCGGCGGCACTTGGCGCCGCGTTGGCGACAATCCTGCCGGGTGACTGGCTGGGCGCGCTGATGCCCTTCCTGCTGGCGGCAATCGCAGTCTATTTCCTGATCAAACCGAACCTGGATGACGTCGACCGGGCCA
Source organism: Rhizobiaceae bacterium (assembly GCA_017644005.1). Classification (GTDB taxonomy): domain Bacteria; phylum Pseudomonadota; class Alphaproteobacteria; order Rhizobiales; family Rhizobiaceae; genus RCIO01. Next base: position 464,857 of record JAEPMJ010000004.1, on the reverse strand, counting down.
GCCGGATTACGCCTTTGATGTTTGGCCTGACCGTGCCATCGCTGATCGGCTTTTATGACGGTATATTCGGCCCTGGGACCGGCTCCTTTTTCATGCTCGCCTTCGTCGCACTCGCCGGCTACGGCGTGTTGAAGGCAACGGCACACACGAAACTCCTCAATTTCGCCTCCAATTGCGGGGGCTTCGTCGCCTTTGCGGTCGCGGGCGTCGTGGTCTGGAAAATCGGACTGCTGATGGGTGTTGCCCAGTTTGTGGGCGCGCGGCTCGGGGCATATGTCGCCATGCGCGTGGGAGCACGGATCATCAAGCCGCTACTGATCGCGGTTTCAATCATACTGGCGGCACGCCTGTTTATCGAAGAATTCAATTCGCTGCGCGAATTCATCGGCGCGTAATACGATGTGCGCAGGTGATGAAACGCACCTGCAGCCAGGAGGCCGACATGAATCTCGGTGCACCGACTCAGATTGTGTTCATCATCGCTGTGGTCATTTCCTCGCCCTGCTGATGGATTATTAACGTGATGACATTCGTCCCGATCGCCGCGTTCTGGGTAATGACGATTGCATTCGCGATCCTGGCTGCCGGCTGCCTCTTCAGAGGCGCCTGATACGGCAAGGAAAAATAGCCGCGGAGTACTTCCTCAGCTATTGTCTGATGATGCACGTTGACGCTGCAATACCCGACCCTGAACGAGCCGCCGCAATTGCACCGGATACTCCGCATTTTTTCCGGCGCACAATACCTGGCGATCTTGCCGGCGTGGTCGAGCGTATCGTCGGCTACCAGGAAAACGGCCAGGCGCTCCGGCAGGCACCGGAGATAGCTGCGCTCGTCGTTCCGCTGGTCATCAATCTGTCGGACCCATTCGAAATTGCGTTCGGTCGCAGTCCGACCGCCGAAGACCGCTACTTCAGTTTCACGTCCGGTCTTTATCCCGGCTTTCTGCTCATCAATTCGACCGGAGCTGCGCTATGCGTCCAGATCGATTTCACGCCGATCGGCGCATACCGGTTTTTTGGCCTTCCAATGTCGGAGCTCGCCGGCGCCATGGTGACGCTGGAGGATCTGAGCGACATCGGCATCTGCGAGCTGCGTGAGCAAATCGCCTCCCTGAACAACTGGGATGCGCGCCTCGAGCTTGTCGAGGAGTTCGTGCGTCGGCGCATTCGTCGTTCTCAGGCGGCGACCGCTCCGGTCCAGAAGGCTTACGAAACGATCCTTAGGCACGACGGCCTTGCGCGCGTTGGCGAGATTGCCGCTTCGCTCGACTGGAGCCGCAAGCATCTCAACCAGCGTTTCCGCGAGTTGGTGGGTGTCGGGCCAAAGACGGTTTCGCGCATGGCCCGCTTCAACAATGCCGTGCGGATCGCGCATGCCGGTGTCAGCAACAGCTGGGCCGACATTGCCTATGCGGCTGGCTATGCCGATCAGGCGCATCTGGCGCGGGAATTTATGGAATTCTCAGGCTCTACGCCGAGCCGGCTGCCCGAACCGCTCTACAGGTAACATTCCTTCAAGCCAAACAGGCGCCGGGGCTGGCAAGGGTTCCTGATCTAACCAAGGAGACCGCCATGGCTGAGCCCCCCCGCATCTACCCTACATTTCGTTATCGCGACTCCGGCGCCATGTTGCGCTGGCTTACGGACGTCGTCGGTTTCCGCCAAATCGCCTGCTACCGGGCCGATGACGGCTCGGTAGCCCATGCCGAACTGGCTTTCGGCTCTTCCATGATCATGCTGGGCCATACCAATGACGACGATTACGGCGCCATGGTTGGAACAAGCGGCGAAACCGGTGGCAAATCGATCTACATCGCCGTGGATAATGTCGACGAGCTCTTTGCCCGCGTCAGCGGTGCCGGAACCACCATCGAACAGGGCATTACGGAGCGCGACTACGGCAGCCGGGAGTTCATCTGCCGTGATGCCGAGGGCAATCTATGGTGTTTCGGCACCTATTGGCCGAAGGCGGATGGCTGACCCGGCGCGCACGCAATTGCGCACAACCGTTGTGCGTCCATCTGCGCCCGAGCAGCGAGCCTGCACGTTTGCTTGGCCCTGGCGATGATCTAAACTGACCGGTGTCGCGACCCCAACAACGGAGCGATCGCCGGGAGGTTTGCATGGATGCCATCGCCGACACGGACAGCCAGTTCGACCTGAACGCGGACCAGCGCGCCATCAAGGAGATGAGCGACGCCTTTGCTGCCGAGAAAGTTGCACCCTATGCCCTCGAATGGGACCGCGAAAAGTACTTTCCCGAAGATGTAATCCGCGAGACCGGGCAGCTCGGCTTCGGCGGTATCTACGTCAATGACGACGTTGGAGGCTCAGGCCTTGGCCGCATGGACGCGGTGCTGATCTTCGAGGCTCTCGCGGCCGGCTGCCCCGCGTTTTCGTCCTTCATCTCCATCCACAACATGGCCGCATGGATGATCGACAAATTCGGCGACGATGCGCAGCGCCGGCGGCTTTTGCCGCCAGTCACCTCGATGGAGCAGCTTGCCAGCTACTGCCTCACGGAACCCGGTGCGGGTTCCGATGCCGCCGCGTTGAAAACGAAGGCTGTGCGCGGCACCGGCAATGGCGCCGACTATACGCTGAACGGGGCCAAGCAGTTTATCTCCGGCGCCGGCACCTCCGACGTTTATGTGGTAATGGCGCGCACCGGCGAGGACGGCCCCAACGGCATTTCAACGCTTGTCGTGCCCAAGGACGCGCCAGGTCTTTCCTTCGGCCCGCTCGAAAGCAAGATGGGCTGGCACATGCAGCCAACACGGCAGGTGATCTTCGAAGACTGCAAGGTGCCGTCAGAGAACCTGCTCGCAGGAGAAGGCATGGGCTTCCGCATCGCGATGGCTGGCCTCGACGGCGGACGACTCAACATAGCCGCCTGTTCCCTGGGTGGTGCGCAGTCGGCGCTCGGCAAGGCACTGGCCTATTCCGGCGACCGCAAGGCGTTCGGCAAGGCGATTAATCAGTTTCAGGCCCTGCAATTTAAACTGGCCGACATGGAAACCGAGTTGCAGGCCTCGCGCATGTTCCTCTACTCCGCCGCGTCGCGCCTCGACCGCAAGGCGCCCGACGCGTCCAAATGGTCGGCGATGGCCAAGCGTTTCGTGACCGACACGTGCTTCGACATCGCAAACGAAGCGCTGCAGGTCCATGGCGGCTACGGTTACCTGCACGACTACGGTATGGAAAAGCTGGTGCGCGATTTACGCGTACATCAGATACTGGAAGGCACCAACGAGATTATGCGCGTCATCATCGCACGCCATCTGATCGGCAGGTGAACAAGCGAACAGTGAAGGAAACAGCGGCATGAGCACCATCGGCTTCATCGGCCTCGGCAATATGGGCAACCCCATGGCCGCCAACCTTGTGAAAGCGGGCCACACCGTCCAGGGTTTTGACCTCGTGGCCACCAATATGGAAACCGCCAGGGCCAGCGGCGTCACGGCGGCGGCCGATGCGGCGGCCGCGATCGACGGTGCGGATGTTGTGATCACCATGCTGCCGGCCGGCAAACACGTGCTGGACGTTCACGGCGAGATTGCGCCGGCGATGAAGAAAGGCGCGTTGCTGATCGACTGTTCGACGATTGACGTCGATTCCGCCCGTGCGGCTCACGCGATTGCCGAAAAGCACGGCCTGCTTTCCATCGACGCCCCGGTTTCCGGCGGTGTCGGCGGCGCGGCCGCCGGCACCCTCACCTTCATGGCCGGCGGTTCAAAAGACGCTTTCGCCGCCGCCGAACCAATTCTCGCTCCGATGGCCGGCAAGGTCGTGCATTGCGGCGATGCGGGCAACGGCCAGGCTGCGAAAATCTGCAACAACATGATCCTCGGGATCTCGATGATCGGCGTCGGCGAAGCATTTGTGCTTGCCGAAAAACTCGGCCTTTCGCACCAGGCGCTGTTCGACGTCGCGTCCACCTCGTCCGGTCAATGCTGGTCGCTCACGACCTATTGCCCTGTACCCGGCCCGGTGCCGACCTCGCCGGCCAACAAGGATTACGCGCCGGGCTTCGCCGCCGCCCTCATGCTGAAGGATCTCAAGCTTGCGCAGTCGGCCGCGCAGTCTGCGGGCGCGGCAACCCCGCTCGGTGCCGAGGCGGCGCAGCTTTATGGCCTCTTCGACAATGCCGGCCATGGCGGCAAGGACTTCTCCGCCATCGTCAAATTCCTGCGCGGCGAGAAACTTACCTAAGGTAAGTCGGCAAAGCGTGTTTTTTCGCCAGATTCACCATTGCTTAAGCGCTCGATAACCGCGCGGTAACGATGTGCGGCTAAAACTGCGGCTGTGGCGGGCGACAAACCCACCACATCGCTCCGGATCAGGTCACGCGTACCGGAGCTGTAATCTTCGCCGCGTCTTTCCTTGCGAAGAGCCAGGCGTATGTTGGCAAGACCGCGTCCTCCCCGCCCGGAGAGCGCGGTTTTTGCTTTTAATAACCTGAATCACAGATCGGCGGCAGCTCGGTCGAGCGCCTTGCGAATGCGCTCGCAGGCCATGTCTACCGTCTCTTTCGTCCAGATCAGCGGAGGCGACAGGATCATCGTGTCGCCAACCGCTCTCAGCATCATGCCGTTTGCGATTGCATGGTCGCGCACCGTTGCACCCGCCATGCCGGCACCTGAAAATCGCTCGCGCGTTGCCCGGTCCTTCACGATTTCGATTGCCGCCATCAGGCCGATGGAACGCACCTCCCCCACGATGTCATGATCGGCGACCGCTTCTTTCAGTGCCGTTGCCAGATATGGGCCGGTCTCGTCCCTCACCCGCTCGATCAATCCTTCGCGCTCGATAATGTCGAGATTGGCGAGCGCAACCGCACACGCGACCGGGTGGCCGGAATAAGTGTAGCCGTGGAAAAACTCACCGCCCTTTTCCACCAGCGTTTGCGAAATCCGGTCTCCCACCAGCAGCGCCGAAAGCGGCTGGTAGCCTGAGGTCAGCGCCTTGGCGGTGGTAATCGTGTCGGGTTCGAGCCCAAAAGTCTGCGCCGCAAACCACTCGCCTGTGCGGCCATATCCGGTAATGACCTCATCGAGCATGAGAAGCACATCATGCTTGCGGCAGATGCGCTGGATTTCGGGCCAGTAGCTGTCGGGAGCGATCTTCACCCCGCCCGCTCCCATCACCGGCTCTCCGATAAAAGCCGCGACATTGTCCGCACCCGCGTCCAATATGGCGTCCTCCACCGCTTTCGCGGCCCGCAGGCCGAAAGCTTCGTCGCTTTCGCCATTCTGCTTCAGCTCAAACGCGTATGGCGGCATGACGTGCACGATCTCGGGCACCGCGCCGTTAAGCTGGCCGTGCATCGCTGCCATTCCCCCAAGCGATGCGCCGGCTATCGTCGAGCCGTGGTAGGCCCAGTTGCGGGAAATGATCTTGCGCTTTTGCGGTCTGCCTTCGAGCGCCCAGTAATGACGGACTAGCCTCAGGGCGGTATCGTTCGCTTCGGAGCCGGAGGAGCCGTAGAATACCTGGTTCACACCTGCCGGCGCGATCCGAGCCAGCCTTTCCGCCAGTAATGCCGGCGTCGGCGTCGTGCAGCGGAAGAACGAATTGTAATATGGCAGCTCTTTCATCTGCGCATAGGCTGTCTCGGCCAGTTCATTGCGGCCATAGCCGACATTCACGCACCAGAGCCCCGCCATTCCATCCAGGATTTGCGTGCCCTCGGCGTCGTAGACGAACGGCCCTTCGGCGCGCGTTATGATACGCGTGCCCACAGAACGCAGATCCTTGTGGTCGGTGAATGGGTGCAGATGGTGAGCAGCATCCATCGCCTGAAGCCGCTCCAGAGAGAAATTCTGATAGGTCATGGGCTTGTCGCCTCCGATTGAATCAACCCGGCAAGCGCCGGAGCGAAATTCAGGCGGTGGCGGGCGGCGAATAGCCGATACGTGCGCAAAGCCGCAGCAGCTCGGTATGGCGCGTCCGCCGTGACGGTGTTGATGCAATCCGCAATGTGAAAGCGCTGCGTGACATCATGCCAGTGTAGCGGATGAAATTCCCAAACGACAAGCGCAACAGGTCACCGCGGCGACACGGGCCCCGGCACCGTATTGATCGCCTGAGAGCGACATTTGCATGTCGATTCTCTCGCCCTTTTGGTCGCCGCTCACTTAACCGTCCCGTTGTGCGGGGTCCAATATGCGTTGATGGCGTTTGCATGGGGGAATGAATGACCGAACCGAGCCTTCCGCGAGAGGCAATTCCCGACCGTGGCAGACGCGGCGGCCGAGCCGGTAAGCGTGCCTCCGGTACGGCAACCTTCGCGCAGCCACCCTTCCGACAGCTAAAAATACCGTTTCAGCCAACGAACCTGGTGTCGGAAGACGAACTGGAGGCCATCCACCTTGCCTCGCTGCGTGTGCTGAAGGAAATCGGCATGGACGTGCTGCACGACGAGGCACGCCGGCTAATGAAGGAGGCTGGCGCGGACGTAACCGAAGGGTCCGAAAAAGTCCGTTTCGATCCGGAGATGATTCTGGATCTCGTAGCGCAGTGCCCCTCGGAATTCACGCTGCACGCGCGCAATCCGGCGCATAATATCCGCTTCGGCGGCAACCACCTCATTATCTCGCAGATGGGTTCGGCGCCCAATTCGTCCGATCTGGACCGCGGCAGGCGGCCCGGAAACCAGGAAGACTTCCGCAACTTCATCCGGCTGGCGCAGGTTCACAATATCATCAACGTCACCGGTGGCTATCCGGTGGAACCGACCGACATCCACCCCTCCGTTCGCCATCTTGAGTGCATTCGCGACCTGATTACACTGACCGACAAGCCGTTCCACGCCTATTCGCTGGGCAAGGAACGCAATACGGACGGCATTGAGATGGCGCGCATCGCACGCGGCATCTCGCGCGAGCAGCTGGAGCGTGAACCGTCGCTCTACACCATCATCAACACCAATTCGCCGCTGAAGCTCGACATTCCGATGATGGAAGGCATCATCCAGATGGCCTCAGCCGGACAGATCGTCATCGTCACGCCATTCACACTCGCTGGTGCAATGGCGCCAGTCACCATGGCGGGCGCGCTTGTCGAGCAGAATGCCGAGGCCCTGGTCGGACTGGCCTTCGCACAAATGGTGCGAAAGGGCGCGCCCGTCGCCTATGGCGGCTTCACCTCGAATGTCGACATGAAATCGGGCGCGCCTGCCTTCGGTACGCCGGAATATATGAAAGCACAGATGGTCGGCGGCCAACTCGCACGGCGTTATGGCGTGCCCTACCGCACGTCCAACACATGCGCGGCCAATACGGTGGACGCTCAGGCCGCCTACGAAAGCGTGTTCTCGCTTTGGGGCGCAATCCAGGGTGGCGGCAACTTTCTCATGCACGGCGCCGGATGGCTGGAAGGTGGACTGCGCTGCTCTTACGAAAAGATGATCCTCGATTTCGACCTTCTGCAGATGGTCGCCGAATTTCTTTCACCGCTCGAAATGACTGAAGATGCACTGGCTGTCGATACCATTCGCGAGGTCGGCCCCGGCGGACATTTCTTCGGCACGCCACATACGCAGCAGCGTTACAAGACGGCGTTCTATGCACCGATCCTGTCCGACTGGCGCAACTTCGAATCCTGGACGACCGCGGGCTCCCCGACTGTGATGGAAAGCGCCAACCGCATCTGGAAGGAACGGCTGGCAGCGTATGAAAAACCGCCGATTGACCCCGCAATCGAGGAAGAACTCAACGAGTTCGTGGAAAAGCGCATCGCCGAGGGCGGCGCCCCCACGGACTTCTGAACTGCGCCCGCCAGAACATTCAATCTGAATCGAAATACCAAGCATCGGAAGCAATGCTATGAAATCCCACACAAAAGCGGTTGTTATCGGCGGCGGCGTTGTCGGTTGTTCGGTGCTTTACCATTTGGCCAAAGCCGGCTGGACCGACGTTATGCTGATCGAGCGATCGGAACTCACGTCCGGTTCGACCTGGCACGCCGCCGGCGGCTTCCATACACTGAATGGCGACCCCAACGTCGCCAAGCTGCAGGCTTATACGATCGGGCTCTATGACGAGTTGGAAGAGCTCACCGGCCAGTCCTGCTCGCTGCATCTGGTCGGCGGATTCCAGATGGCCGATACGCCCGAACGCATGGACTTCCTGCGCCTTGTCCACGCCAAATGCCGCTATCTCGGCATGGAGACCGAGCTCGTCACACCGTCGGAAGCAAAAGCGATGTTTCCGATCATGGATGAAACCAAATTTGTCGGCGCGCTGTGGGATCCGATCGAGGGACACCTGGACCCCTCCGGCACCACACACGCCTACGCCAAGGCTGCGCGCCAGCTCGGCGCCGAAATCGTGCTGCGCAACCCGGTCAAGGAGCTGACGCAGGACCCTGACGGCACCTGGAACGTCATCACCGAACAGGGCACGGTACGCGCCGAACATGTGGTCAACTGCGGTGGCCTTTGGGCGCGCGAAATCGGCCGCATGGTCGGGCTGGAGCTGCCGGTGCTCGCTATGGAGCACATGTATCTCCTCACTGAGGACATGCCGGAGGTCATCGAGTACAACCAGTCGTCCGGCCGCGAGCTCTGCCACGTCATCGACTTCAAGGGCGAGATTTACACCAGACAGGAGCGGCAGGGCATGCTGCTCGGCACCTATGAAAAGGCCTGCGTGCCTTGGTCGCCGGTCAACACGCCATGGGACTTCGGACATGAACTGCTGCAGCCCGACATCGACCGCATAGCACCATCGCTGGAAGTCGGCTTCCGTCATTTTCCGCCCATCGAGCGCGCCGGAATCAAGCAGATCATCAATGGCCCCTTCACCTTCGCGCCGGACGGCAACCCGCTTGTCGGTCCGGTTCAGGGTTTGACCAATTTCTGGTCGGCCTGCGCGGTGATGGCCGGCTTCAGCCAGGGCGGTGGCGTCGGGCTGGCGCTGTCCAACTGGATGGTAAATGGCGATCCGGGCTTCGATGTCTGGGGTATGGATGTTTCCCGTTTCGGCGAGTGGGCGACGCTGCGCTACACCAATGCCAAGGTGCGCGAGAACTATTCGCGCCGTTTCTCGATCCGTTTCCCCAACGAGGAATTGCCTGCCGCCCGCCCCGCGCAGACGACACCGCTCTACGACATCATGGTCGCGCAGAACGCCGTCATGGGCGACTCCTGGGGTCTCGAAACTCCGCTCTGGTTCGCGCCCAAGGGCACCGAGCCGAGGGACATCGTCTCCTTCCACCGCTCAAACGACTTCGAGCATGTCGGCAACGAGGTTCGCGCCGTTCGCGAGCGCGTCGGCGTTACCGAGATTGCCAACTTCGCCAAATACGAAGTCACTGGACCGGGTGCCGAGGAATTCCTCAACCGGCTGATGACCAACCGAATGCCGAAAACCGGCCGCATCGTTCTGACCCCGATGCTGAACGAGTTCGGCAAGCTGATCGGCGACTTCACCATCGCCAAGGCAAGCGACGAGCGTTTCATGGTCTTCGGGTCATCCGCCGCGCAGATCTATCACATGCGCTGGTTCGAGCAGCATCAGCCGAAGGACGGTTCGGTCTCAATCCACCGTTTCGACCAGAGACTTGTCGGCCTGTCCATCGCCGGTCCGAAAAGCCGAGACGTTCTGCAAAAACTCACTGACGAGAATGTCTCCAACGACGCTTTCCGCTTCATGGACTTCCGCGAAATGGCAATAGCGGGCGCGCCCTGCATGGTGAACCGGCTCACCTACACGGGCGATCTCGGTTATGAAATCTGGATGCCACCGGCATATGAACGCAAAGTCTATTTGGCGATCAAGGAAGCCGGGGAAGAGTTCGGTATCGCAGACTTCGGCATGCGCGCTCTGCTGTCGATGCGGCTTGAGAAGAATTTTCCGACCTGGTTTCGGGAACTCCGGCCGATCTACGGCCCGTTCGAAGGCTCCATGGACCGCTTCATCAAGATGGAAAAGAACGACTTCATCGGCCGCGACGCTGCGGCCAATGAGCTCCAGAACGGGCCGAAGCTGCGCCGCGTCTCCATGATTATCGATGCCATCGACGCGGACGTGATGGGTGATGAGCCGATCTGGGCCCGCGTCGGCGGCCGGGATTTCGGCACGGTGGAGGACCCGCATGGCCATGGACCGAGCCGATATGGCCCAGACGGCAAAGTGGCGGAGGCTTCGAAGGCAGATTTCGGCGCCGCTTCGGTGCGCGGCATCCATGACGGCGAATGGAGCGTTGTCGGCTGGGTCACCTCGGGCGGTTATGCCCACTATGTGCAGAAGTCGATGGCCCAGTGTTATGTGCCGGCGGAACTGGCGGAGGATGAAAGCGAAGGCCTCTTCGAGATCGAAATCCTCGGCCACCGCTGCGCGGCACGCATCAACGTCGACCCGCCATTCGACCCGGCGGGCGAGAAGATGCGTGGTTGACGCATGAACTGGTCACTGGAACCGGCGATCGGATAGCCGCCGACAACACGGGAGGATGGCATGACGACAACTGAGCCGGCTGCGCGGTTCGGCAAACATCGCAAGATCATGCCGTTTCTTCCGGACACCGGCAGGGTGGATGAGGTTGAGTTGGCGCGGCTGTCGCGTTCCAAGGCGGCATCGCTCAACCAGCATCTCTTGGGCTACGGCGCGCTTGCCGAAAGCGAGTGGGCGGACGCAGGTCTGCCCGCGCCGGACCTGCCGGCGATGCGGCAGCGCAGACTCGCGCGCATCCGCACCGAACTGGCGCGTCGAGACCTTGCCGGCATCCTGCTCTACGACCCGCTGAATATCCGCTACGCAGCAGACCACACCAACATGCAGCTTTGGACAGCGCACGACGCAAGCCGCTATCTGTTCGTCGCGACAAACGGCCCTGTCGTCCTGTTCGAGTTTCAGAACTGTTTCCACCTGTCGGACCACACCGGTGTCGTCGACGAGGTGCGCCCTGCCCGCAGCTGGATCTATATGTTTGCTGGTGAGCGCATCGTCGAGGCAGTCGGTCCATGGGCAGGCGAGATCGCCGATCTCGTGCGCGCTCATGGCGGCGGCAACCGTCGCATCGCCGTCGACCACCTCGACGCCGAGGGCGTTGCCGGCCTCACGGCTGCGGGTCTCGAAGTCAACAACGGCGAATCCGTCATGGAACTCGCCCGCGTCATCAAGGGGCCTGACGAGCTGAAATGCATGCGCCGGGCCATTCACGCCTGCGAACAGGCCATGCGCGAGATGGAAGCCGCCATGCGGCCGGGCATGAGTGAAAACGATCTGTGGGCGCTGCTTCACAAGGGCAACATCGTGCGTGGCGGCGAGTGGATCGAGACACGGCTGCTGGCGTCGGGTCCGCGTACCAACCCCTGGTTTCAGGAATCCTCCGCGCGCGTTATCGAGGATGGCGATCTGGTTGCCTTCGACACCGACCTCGTCGGCCCCTACGGCTATTGCTGCGATATCTCCCGCACCTGGCTCGCAGGCAATGGCCGACCGACCGATGAACAGCGCGACCTGTATCACCTCGCGATCGAACAGGTGGCGCACAACACCGAACTGCTGAAACCCGGCGTGACGCTGCATGAGCTCTCGCATTCATGCCGGCTTGCGCCGCCCGACTGCATGCCCAACCGTTATGGCGTGCTGATGCATGGCGTGGGCCTGTGCGACGAATATCCTTCCGTGTTCCACCCGCAAGAGCTTACGCCGGAGACCTTCGACGCTGTGCTTGAACCCGGCATGGTGATCTGCGTGGAAAGCTACATGGGTCGCCTGGGCGGCCACGAGGGGGTGAAGCTCGAAGAGCAGGTTCTCATCACCGAAACCGGCCACGAGCAGCTTTCACATTACCCGCTCGACGAACGGCTTGGTGGCTAGGTGGCGACAATAATTCCGGCGGTGAGCAGCGCCTCGCGAATTGTAGTGACGCTGCCTGCTGACACGGTGCGCGAACAGATGTAGGGCAACCCGCGACGCCTCGCTGTCCAGCCGACGGCGCCGACCTGCGAGGCACTTTTTTCAAGCCGTCGGGCGAGTTGCCAGGTTCGGCAGTCGATTGCACACAGATCGGCTTCGCCCCGCGCCACTGCGGCGATCGAGGCACGATGCGAACCTGTTTCCAGCCTTGCAGAAAACAGGTCGAGGCCCTCGCCTGCCGCTTCAAGATCGCGGGTAAGCGCGATGATGCCGGACATGGAATCGGGCCCATTGAATGCAAATCGCGCACCGCGCATCATATCGATAGGCAGCAGAGCCACGCCATCGGCGGGTGGTGCAATCTCGGCATCGCCACGCTGGCTGGCGAGAATAACGCTCGAATAGAACGCCCCGTCGCCACCTTCACAATCCGAATAGTCGGGCTGTCCGATAACCCGCACATCGTCGCGAAGCCCGAGTTCCATCGGTCCCCAGCATGTCTGCGCGAATAGCAATGCCGGATGTCGCCACATGGTGTGCATGTCGAATTCGTCTGCCGGCAAGGTCGAGGGATCGGGCGCGACCACCGCACCGCTGGCATCCTTGATTCCGCCGGGCACAGGTGGCAGTTCGCCATTGCGCCGCGTCAGCGCGCCCGGTGCGTCGATACCCTCAGACCGCAGCACATCGCGAAGGGTTGCCCATTGCGCATCCGTTTCGGCGCGCGTCTCGGGCCAATCATACATGGGAAGCGAGGCAATCAGGCTCATGAGAACTGCTTAACGCCGTATCCGGCCGCGAGACGGTCAATCATCCGGGCGTTTGGCGGGCGCTGGCGCGGTACCAAGCCCATGGATATTCCGTGCGCGTACGCGCGGCCGGAACGCGCGGCCAGGCTCTGCCTCGCGCCGCAGCACCGGGTGCGCCACTGTCTGTTTCGGGCGGAATGCGAAGTCGCGCACCAGCGCCAGATAGTTCGGATAGTAGTAGCCGTCATTGGCCTTCAGCCACTCCGCGCGGCGTTCGCGAAAAAGCTTCGGCAGCATGTACCACGGTACGGTCGGAAGCTTGTGATGAACATAGTGAAGGTTGTTGTTCAGGAAAAGCAGCGCAAGCGGCGTGTGCTCCACGATCAGTGTGCGCCCGTCCGGCCGCTCCGACCAGCGATGTTCAGCATATGTGCGGATCGAAATCAGCGATTGGCCCAGATAAACAGGCACCAGATATGCCCAGAACGGCATTTCGAATACGAAGAGGACGACCGGGATGACGAGGGCAAGCCCGGCGGCGTGGTGAAGCCATGCGCGCCAGATCGCTCGGTCGCCAGCAGCCAACAGTTTGAAATCGGCAGCTATGAAGCCTGCGTTGGACAGAAGCGGCCCGAGAAAAAAGCGCCCGACCATTGTGTTGTTGACGACCAGCAGCTTTTGCAGCCAGACAGGCATCGCCTGATACTGCCACAGCGCCTTGTAGTAGCTTTCCGGGTCGTCGAACGGATCCGTCAGCCGCTCGTCCGCATGATGGCGCAGGTGGATCGATTTGAACCGGCGATACGGCCATACCAGCCCGACCGGCAGGCCGACAAGCAACTCGTTGGCAAGCGCATTTCGGGTCGGATGCCCATGCGAGGCCTCGTGCATCAGCGATGATTGCAGGGCGACGACGAGCGTGAGGATCACAAGTGCCGTGATCGGCAGCGAATGCCAAAGGACAAACCCGGCCCCGAACCAGATCAGATAGCAGCCGGCAATGAGGGCCATCGTTGGCCATTCGATGCGGGCTGCTCTGTCCAAACGCCCCGTGAACTGCGTAGTCATGCGTCTCCTTGTGGGTGGTTGCGGCGCACGAATCGCGCGTCGTCACTGACAATTCCTGACAATGAAATGTCAGCAGCCGGCTGCCACCTCAACGCGACAATGCACAGAATCCGTTGATTTTGCGACGCAAACGCTGCATTTGTTGTACAAAGTGAACATTCGGGGTATCAGGCAACGCTGCAATGGACAAACGTGACCTCTCGACCCTCTTTCGCGAGCGCTTGCGCGCATTGCTGGCGCGCTCCGGCGACAACCAATCAGCATTTGCCTCAGCGGTCGGCATCGACCGCTCAGCGCTCTCCCAGCTATTGTCAGGGACCTCAACGCGCTTGCCGCGCGCCGAAACGCTGCTCAACATCGCCAGCGAATACAAGGTCTCGCTCGACTGGTTGCTGGGCTTGAGCCAGGACGAAGGCATAACCGGTGAAATTAGAGCCAGTCTTGAGATTGAGGAGGGCTCCGGCGACATAGAGCGCACGCTACTGGCACGCTGGCATGCCGAAGCCGTGGGTACCAAGATACGGTATGTGCCTGCCGGCTTTCCCGACTTGCTCCGTACGCAGGAACTGATCGACTACGAGGCTGGCATTACCAACCGGAGCCCGGAAGCGCAGGCCAAGGAAGCCAAGTACCGGCTGGCATATAACCGCATGCCCGAAACCGATATGGAGGTCTGCATGCCGGTCCATATGATGGAAATTTTCGCCCGCGGAAACGGCATCTGGTCAGGTCTGCCCGCAGAAGCCCGCAAACGCCAGCTCGAGCACATGGCGGAACTCATCGACGATCTGTATCCGACGTTCCGGCTATATCTTTATGACGGTCGCCAGCGCTATTCGATTCCCTACACAATCTTCGGATTACAACGCGCGGCAATCTATGTTGGTGACATCTACCTCGTGCTCAACGCAACCGAACCCGTTCGTACGCTGACCCGCCATTTCGACAACCTGATACGCGGTGCTGTGGTCAATGCGCATGAGTCGGCGGAACATGCTCAGCAGATGGCAGAGGCAATCTGACGACGGCCCCCTTGCCAGTGCGAAACGCATTGACAGATATAAAGACTTCTTTATATCGTTATCCGATTCAAGCTTGAGAGTTCGCACGATGCAAAATCCGATTGACGCGCTTCTGGAGAAGAAGGGCGTTCTTCTCGCTGATGGCGCCACCGGCACCAATCTTTTCGCCATGGGACTCGAATCCGGTGAGGCGCCCGAATTGTGGAACGAGAGCGCACCGGAGAAAGTGACCGCCCTGCATCAGGGTTTCGTCGATGCGGGTTCCGACATCATCCTCACCAATTCCTTCGGCGGCACCCGCCACAGGCTGAAGCTGCATAATGCGCAGGACCGCGTCTTCGAGCTCAACAAAAAAGCGGCGGAGATTGCCCGTTCGGTAGTGGCGTCCGCCGGCCGCGAGGTGATCGTCGCAGGTTCCGTAGGCCCGACCGGCGAACTGTTGGTCCCGCTGGGCGCCCTCACCTTTGATGAAGCGGTCGAGGCGTTTGCCGAGCAGATCGAAGGCTTGAAGGCGGGCGGAGCGGAAGTAGCCTGGATTGAGACGATGTCCTCACCCGACGAAATCAGGGCCGCCGCGCAGGCAGCAATTCAGGTCGGCATGCCGTACACTTTCACAGCTTCGTTCGACACCGCCGGGCGCACCATGATGGGTCTGCACCCGAAGGATGTCCACGGGGTCGCAGACGGGCTCGACGCAGCGCCGGTCGCGGTCGGCGCCAATTGTGGCGTCGGCGCATCGGACATACTGGCTTCGCTGATCGATATGAGCGCAGCCAAGGCGGACGCCACGATTATCGTCAAAGGCAACTGCGGCATCCCCGAATTCCGCGGCACCGAAATCCACTATTCCGGCACACCCGAACTGATGGCGGACTATGTTCGCCTCGCAGTCGATTCCGGCGCGAGGATCATTGGCGGCTGCTGCGGCACCTCCTTCGAACACCTGAAGGCTATGCGCGTCGCGCTTGACGAACACAGCCGCGCCACCCGACCGACTGTGGCAGACATTACGAGCCGTATCGGCCCGATGCGCAACAAGCTGGCCGACGAAAGTGGCGCAGACAGCGCCGGCGCGCCGCGACGCGAACGCCGCCGCGCTCGGGGGTGAGGTTTCAGCGCTCGGCGCGCACGACAATCTCCGTGAGCACCCGATGATAAAACTCCTCACGTTCCTCAAGCCAATAATGGCCGCGCGGCCAGCTTGCATGATCGGTGACGGGCAGCGTCAGACGGCCGAGATAGCAGCAACCCGGGGCATCATTAAGCCCGGCATCGAGAGCGGTTCCAAGTTCTGGCTCATAGGCTGACAGCCGGTTCTTCGTGGTGTTGTAACCTTCGCCGCGTCCGCCTCTGACGAACAGCCCGACGCTACGGTTGGTCAGGTAAAGCGATATCACCAGATCATGCGAGACATACCGCCAGCGCGAGTAAAGGCTGCCGCGTTCGATCACAGCACCCTGCCTGATCGCAATGTAGCGGTCCCAGAAGGTCTTGATCTCCGCCGCAGAAATGGAACGCAGTCGGCTATGTGCGATATCCCACTCGTCCACTTTTTCCACCTGCAACTGAGCCCAGCGCCTGTCACACTATCGTATCAGACGGTGGTCGCGGTTGATCCGCATCTTGGCAGTTACAGATCTTCCAGATCGCGGCGCGCACTCTTGAGGATTTCGCGCGCTTTTTCGGTCTTGTCGGCGTTCCATTCGCCGCTGCGCATCCTGGAATGGACTGTCCAGCGGAGCGAGCGCAACTCGTCGCCGATGGCGACGCCGCCCATCCGGCCCGCAACATGTTGGATCTGTGCGTTGATGCGCTCGAGCTCGGCCGCGCTCTCCTCCAGGTAGGTCTTGCCCTGATCGGTGATCGAGAACAGACGTTTGTTGCCATCGGCTTCAGAGACCACGAGGTCCGCCTCCTCAAGCATCTGAAGCATTGGGTAGATGGCGCCGGGACTCGGCGAATAAGCGCCCTGAAACTTTGCTTCCAGCGCCTTGATGATGTCGTAGCCGTGGCGCGGCTCTTCCGCGATCAGGCCAAGCACGACAAGCCGCAGCGCACCGGAATCGAACATGCGTGGGCCGCGGCCGCCGAACGGTCCGCCGCGATGACGCCCGAAAGGCCCGCCCCTTCCGCGGCGGTGACGGGAATGGCCGTCGTCATTGCGGGCACTCATGTCCCAACCGCCGCAACGCTCGCTTATGTGATGCCCATGTCTGTGCATGAATATCGTTGGAACATCATATCGTACTAACGATATATCTTTTCAAATGCAGAAATGCATATTTCAGCAAATAAAGGCCGGCGGGACGAACCCGCCGGCCTGCCTCACCCGCCCAGTCGCGGGAGCGCGGCGTCAGAGCCAGAGGAGCCCGCGCGCCCGCCTTATTGCCACTACCGCCTTTCGCTGAGCGCCGAGGCAAGGCGCACCATCGAAAGAAACTCCGCCCGATAGCCAAACGGGTCGGATCCACGGGCGGCGGTGGCAATCTGCATGATCTCATCATAGCTGAGGCTGGCCGTTGCATCGGTCTTGCGCAGCTTCTGGCCGAAAGCGGCAACGGCGACAGAAAACCGCTGATCGGTGCTGGCGGCATCGAACGAGGCGATCTCGTTTTGAGCCGTTACCGGTGTGGTGATCAGCTTCGAAGTTTCGCCGTCAGGCGCCTTGTAGCGCAGCTTCAGGAAGGCATATTCGCTGTCCTGGCCTGTGGTCGCCGGCGCGACGGGCCGCTCCGCACCATAACGCAGATCGTCGATCATTTCGGCCGGGCTGCCTTTCGGCGTAATCTCGTAGATCGCAGTCACCGAATGGCCGGAGCCGATCTCGCCGGCATCGACGCGGTCATTGTTGAAATCCTCGCGGTTCAGCGCCCGAGTCTCGTAACCGATCAGCCGGTATTCGGAGACCATCTGCGGGTTGAACTCGACCTGAATTTTCACGTCCTTGGCGATCGGAAAGAGCGTCGAACCCGCCTCCTCCACCAGCGTCTTTTCGGCTTCCGCCAACGTGTCGATATAAGCCGCCGTGCCGTTGCCGTTCTGGGCGATTGTCTGCATGAGCTGATCGTTGAGATTGCCGCGGCCGAAACCGAACACTGACAGGAACACGCCGCTCTCGCGCTTGTCCTCGATCAGCGTCTTCAGGTCCTCATCACTCGTCTGGCCGACATTGAAATCGCCGTCGGTCGCCAACATAACGCGGTTGACGCCGCCTTCCACGAAGGACTGCTCGGCGAGCCGGTAGGCCTCGCGAATGCCCTCTTCGCCCGCAGTGCGCCCGCCGGCGTCGAGATTGTCGAGCGCGGCCAGTATCTTGGCGCGCTCGGTTGCCTTGGTCGGCTCGAGAACAGTGCCGGCGCTCCCCGCATAGGTGACGATCGATACCGTATCGTCGGCGCCAAGCTGGTTGACCAGAAGCCGGAAGGCCGACTTGAGCAGCGGCAGCTTGTCCGGCGCGTTCATGGAGCCTGACGTGTCAATCAGGAACACCAGGTTCGACTGCGGCTTCTCGGCCGGCTGCACGTCGTAGCCCTTGATCGCGACATGCATGAGCTTGGTGTGTTCGTTCCAGGGCGACGGCATCACCGTCACCGTGGTGTTGAACGGCGTTGAAGCGTCTTCAGGCCCGGCCCAGTCATAGGGGAAGTAGTTGATCATCTCCTCAACCCGCACATTGTCGGGCTGGGGAAGAAAACCCTCCTTCAGCGAGCGTCGAACGAACGCGTAGGACGCCGTGTCCACATCGATGGAGAAGGTGGAGACCGGGATTTCGAGCGCCGAACGCACCGGGTTGGTCTCGAAACTCTGGAAGCGGTCGCGGATTTCCTCAAGCTGCAGCGCCGGCTCGGGCGACGGCGGAAGAACCATCATCTTGGATTCGCCACCGGCGGGCGAGCGCAACAGTCGTGACGGCTGCGCCGGTCGCGGGGAGGACGCGACTTGTCCGCTCAAATCCTGGACGGCTTCCTCCGCCTGCGTGAGCGTGTCGTAGAAGGAGCGCTCCCGTTCTTCGGAAGCTGCAAACTCCTCCGGTTGTTCAACCTTCCCGGAAGCCGGCGCCGTCGTTTCCACAACCGGCTTTTCCGTAGCAACATCGCGATCGACGCCGAAGGTGCCGTCCGACAGGAGCTGCCAGGTCGCATAACCTGCAATCGGAAGCACCAGCAGCCCGGCGACCGCCGGCGTGGCACTCAGTTTCATTTGCATCATCGAGCTCCAAAGCTTGTTCATTCGGCCGCTTTGACGATGCGCATCGGCCGATCCTTGGGGCGCGGTGGAAAAATATTCGTCGAATGCGCCAAGCGCGCTACGCATCGCCGCTTCACGTGCTTGCTTGCTCGGTGCGGGAACGCTTGCGTTTCTCAGGATGTCGAAATCGTCCTTGTCAGACATGGTCATTCATCCCCGGCCGCGGCGAAATGTGCCTTCAGCCGTTTCTTTGCTTCATGGATGTGCCAGGATACGGTCGGTTCCGCGACCGCCATCAGTTCCGCCGCCTCGGCATGGCTGAGCCCTTCGCCGTAAACCAGCGTCACCGCCTCGCATTGTTTGTCCGGCAGCTGGCGTACTGCCGCCCACAGCGCTTCTGCTGGATCGCCATCGGCATCGCCCGCCTCGTTTTCAATCAGCGCAAAGCTGCGATAGGCCTGCGCTTTGCCCGCCTCTCGAGCGCGGCTGCGCAGAAAATCACGCCCGGCATTGGCTACGATTGCATAGAGCCAGGTGGTGAAGGCCGAGCCGCCCTGATAGCCGCGGATTGCCTTGCCGAGACGCGCGCAGACCTCCTGCGCCAGATCCTCGGCGTCCTCGCGGCGGCCGGTGAACCGGAAGGCAACGCGAAAGACAAAATCATAGTGCCGCCCGACAAGTTCGCTGAACGCGTTCCTGTCGCCTGCGCTTGCCCGCGCTGCCAGTTCGCCGTCGGCAGGCTCTTTCGTTTGCAGCATCATCGCCGTCATTTGTCCCTTAGACGGTGCCCTGTGGGCAATCCTTGGGGCCTAACGAAGATTTTTTCTATGCACCCGGGAACAGCGTCTGCCCCACATACTTGCAGCAACGCGCGAAAACGCCGACATACAGGCGATGGCTAGACAGCGCTCCTCCCTGGGTTTTCTCGGCATTTTCGGCCGATCCGGAGACTTGCGGCAGCTCGATGCCGCGTTTCACGCCGCCGACCTGCACCCGGCAAGAGTGCCTGAGCCGGCAAAGCTCACAATCGTCAACCTGATGAAGGACCATTTCGGCGAGACGGAACCGCCGGCCGAATCCTACGGTCTGGTCGCGGCTTTCTTCGCTTATTGCCTGTCAGGCCCGGAAGCGTTCGAACGCGCGAACGGCCCCGAAGCGCGCAAACTGATCGAAGCGCGCGTCGAAGCGGCGCTGGCTGAGGGCGACGGGCCGGACGCACAGCTGGTGCTGCTGTCCGTCCACGCCAACCTGATCCATCCGGACGTTCTGTCGCGCTACGATATCGACGTCGAGAACTGAGCTTCAGGATCCAGCGAACGCCCGCTGGAGAAAAGCTTGTGCTTCACGCTGATAACGCCAATCGGCGCCCACAGGACACGCATTGCGGCTGAAGCAGCCATCCACAAGGCAGGCCTCCCCCTTGTCACCATGAACATGCGACAGACATGCGGCGTGGTCGAAACCGCACCGCGAATGCGCGCCTGCCGGACAGGCATTCAGGCAAGGTTTTCCAGCACATAGGTCGCAGGCGTGAATCGGTTTCTCAGCCTGTTGATTCACTTTCTCAGGCAGCCGCGCATCAAACAGAAGCGCTGCGCGATAGCTGTGCCAAAGGCCATATTCGGGGTGCATCAGAATGCCAAGCGGCGAAGCGCGTAGCCCTTCAGCCCTCATCGCCCATTGCTGGAACGGCGCATATGGCCGGTCATTCGGCATGACAAGATGAGCGCCGTGACTATCTGCCAGCGCGCCGACGATCTCACGCGTCCAGCTGTCGAGAGGGTTGGCAACAGGCCCGGTCCGCGTTGAAAGCCAGTTCTGAAAAGGTTGCCACCAGCTATCGCCGGCAGAGCCGACCAGAACAATTGTCCCCGACAGTTCATCGGAGACGCCGAGTTCGAAGCTTCCCCGCACGAAAAGCCCATGCGACGCAAGCTCCGCCGGAAGCTCTTCATTTGGGGCAGACCTCACGGCGCTTGCCCTCCCGGCTTCCGGATCATCGAGCGCCAGACTTCCTTGTGAATGATGTCGGCCACTTTGGCCCGGCCTGATGCGGGCTCCCTTCACGTGAAAGCGTCGGGCATGGATTCCTTCTTCTTGGCGATGAAATCCTGCAGACCATCTTCAATGCCGCGGTCGAGCAGCGGCGCCTCATAGCTTTCCAGCCATTGCCGCGCGATCTCGTTGGCCCGCTGGCGGGCCGTCTTGCCGCCCTCGGCCTGCCACTGCTCGAACGAATTGTTGTCGGCGATGTTGGAACGGTAGAACGCCGTCTGGAAATTGGCCTGCGTGTGTGCGCAGCCGAGATAATGACTGCCCGGCCCCACTTCGCGGATCGCACTCATCGCCAGGCCGTTCTCGGACAGGTCGACAGGCTCCGACATGCGCTGCTGCATGCCGAGTTGATCGATGTCCATCATGAACTTCTCGTAACAGGAGACAAGTCCGCCCTCCAGCCAGCCGGCTGAATGGAGCACGAAGTTCGCACCTGCGAAAAGGGTCGAGTTCAGTGTATTGGCGCTCTCGTAGGCGGCCTGCGCGTCCGCGACCTTCGATGCGGTGAGTGAGCCGCCGGTGCGGAAGGGCAACCCGAGGCGACGTGCCAGTTGCCCTGCACCGTAGGAAACCAGCGACGGCTCGGGCGTGCCGAAGGTTGGCGCGCCCGATTGCATGGAAATCGACGAGGCAAAGGTGCCGAACACAACCGGCGCGCCT
The DNA here is from genome assembly GCA_017644005.1 of Rhizobiaceae bacterium. GTDB lineage: Bacteria > Pseudomonadota > Alphaproteobacteria > Rhizobiales > Rhizobiaceae > RCIO01. Next base: position 443,246 of record JAEPMJ010000004.1, on the reverse strand, counting down.
GGACGCACGAGTTGCGTGAAGGCGGCACCCGCCAGCACTTCGGCCAGCACCTGAGTCAGCGTACCGGCAACCGTGACCGGGCTCATCGCGCCGGCCAGAATGAACGGCGTGATGATAGTCGCCTGATTGGCGCGCGCGTAGACCTTTGCGGCGCCCAGCATCGTTTCATCAAACACCATCGGTGAATTGGCGTTGATCAGATTGATGACGACCGTGTTGTCATCGACAAACTGGTCCCCGAACAGGATACGGCACATCGCAACCGTATCTTCCGCCCGCTCCGGCGCCGTGACAGATCCCATGAAGGGCTTGTCGGAGTAGCGCATATGGGAAAATACCATGTCGAGATGGCGTTTGTTGACCGGAATATCGACCGGCTCGCACACAGTGCCGCCCGAATGGTGGATCGACGGCGCCATATAGGCGAGCTTCACGAAATTGCTGAAATCCTCGATTGTGGCGTAACGGCGCTGATGTTCGAGATCGCGCACGAAGGGCGGCCCGTATACCGGCGCAAACACGGTCGCGTTGCCGCCGATCTCGACCGAGCGTTCGGGATTGCGCGCATGTTGGGTAAAGGTTGACGGAGCGGTTTTAAGCAGCTCCCGGCATAGCCCTTTCGGAAAATGCACGCGCTCGCCCTGCACGTCCGCACCGGCTTCCTTCCATAGAGACAGCGCTTCTGCGTCGTCGCGAAACTCGATGCCGATTTCCTCCAGCACCGTGTCAGCGTTCCTTTCAATGAGCGCAAGACCTTCCTCGTCCAGCACTTCATATGGCGGACGGGCGCGGCGTATATAGGTCAGTTGGACACGCTGTCCGCTAGTGCGCGCCGCGCGCCTTGCCGACGCGCCCCCACGTTCGCCGCGGCCGCGCCGCCCAGCGGCTGAGCCCGCTTCCTGCATCTGCACGAGTTCGTCTTCCATGGCCGTATCCCGGTGCCGCAGCCGCCCCTGGCGACATTTCGGCGATCTTGTAACCGACAAAGATGGCCGAAACGTCCCGCAAGCGCCAGAAGGTGTCGCAAACCAGCCAAGCCTGCCTGGCAACGAATTATCACACTGGATCAGTCGCTTTCCTTTTGCGTCAAGTCGCAAATCAGCTATGGCAGAGCCCGCGGCGAAGACTATGAAGCTGTTGTGCTTTATGCTGCGGTGACCTGACGTCAGAACCTCCGGGGAGTTGATATGTCCGACGACGAGATCATTCTGTCCGAACTGAACGATGAAGATCTCGTTCTTCAGATGCACGACGATCTCTATGACGGTCTCAAGGAGGAGATCGAAGAAGGGACCAACATCCTGCTCGGCCGCGGCTGGGCTCCGTACGACGTCCTGACCAAAGCGCTTGTCGAGGGCATGCGCATCGTCGGCGAGGATTTCCGCGACGGCATACTGTTCGTACCGGAAGTCCTGCTGTCAGCCAACGCGATGAAGGCAGGAATGGCGATCCTTCGCCCGCTGCTCGCCGAAACCGGCGCGCCGAAGCAGGGTACGATGGTCATCGGTACCGTGAAGGGCGATATTCACGATATCGGCAAGAACCTCGTCGGCATGATGATGGAAGGTGCCGGCTTCGAGGTCATCGATCTCGGTATCAACAACCCGGTCGAGAACTATCTGGACGCGATCGAGAAGCACAATCCGGATATCGTCGGCATGTCGGCGCTGCTCACCACCACCATGCCCTACATGAAGGTCGTGATCGACACGCTCAAGGAAAAGGGTATTCGCGAGGACCTGGTCGTCCTCGTCGGCGGCGCGCCGCTGAACGAGGAATTCGGCAAGGCCGTTGGGGCCGATGCCTACTGTCGCGATGCCGCCGTGGCGGTCGAAACAGCCAAGGATTTCATGAAACGCAAGCACAACCAGGTGGCTTAGCGCCAACTGTTGCTGTAAGGCGGGCCCGTTCGGCGGCTCCGGTCGCCCATTGGAAGACCCGCTGCGATGACAATGAACTCCGTACCAACCGGCGCCGGCGACGACCGTTACCAGCGACTCGCAATTATTGTCATCCTCGCGCTGCTGGCGGTGCGGCTGGTGCTGTCGGCCAGTTTTCCGATTTTCGCCGACGAAGCCTACACGCTTGTCGTAACGCGTTTTCCAACCCTATCCTATTACGACCACCCGACAATCGCCTTCGGGCTGCCGCGCCTGGCGGCATGGCTGGCGGGCAGTGAGGCCTCGTTTTTCGTGCGTCTGCCGCATGTGTTGTTGGGTGCGGCTTCGGCCTGGCTGATCTTCCTGATCACCCGGCGGTTGTTCAGCGCGGAGGCTGGCTTCTGGGCCGCCGCGCTTTATTCCACAGCTCCGTTCTTTCTGTTCGCAGCGTCGCATTTCGCGCTGCCGGAAGGCCCGCTGTACTTTTTCCTGCTTCTCACCCTGTGGATCCTGCTCCCCGAATTCCTTGGCAACGAAAAACCGAGTAGTGGACGCTGGGCGCTCGCCGGCCTGACGCTGGGCGCAGCCATGTTGTCGAAATACACCGCCGCGCTGTTTGCCGTTTCGGTGTTTGCGTGGATGATCTGGGAACCGCGCGGGCGGCGCATCCTGGCAACGCCGGCGCCCTGGATTGCCGCGCTTATCGCGCTTGCCTGCACAGCACCCATCTTCATCTGGAACATCCAGAACGACTGGGTCACCCTTCACTTCCAGTCGAGCCGCACACATGGCGGCGGGTTCAGTATTACCCGGTTCCTTATTCTGCAGGCCGGCCAGATCGGTTTCCTGTGGCCATGGATCTGGGCCTTCGCACTCGTAACGACATTTCGTGCGGTTGTCTGGCCGCGTTTCCCGGTGGAGCGGATGCTGGGGCTGATGGCCGCACTTCCGATCGTGCTTTTCGATGTCGTGGCGCTGGTCGCGAGCGAAATGCTGCCGCACTGGTCAATGCCCGGTTTTGTCTTCGCATTTCCGCTGATCGGCGCCTGGTTTGCGGCAAAGCGTGCAATGTGGCCGCGCCTGCTCCCGCGTCTTGCCGTCATTCCGGCCGCCATCCTGCTGATCCTGGCTCCGCTTGCCACGCTGCAGGCAAATACGGCGGCGGTGACGCGCTGGCTCGGCCTGCCTTCAAACTCCGATTTCAGCTGGACGTCTCTTTCCTGGGATGCTCTGCGCCGCGATTTCGAGGAGCGCGGCATCTACGACGACCCCGACGCGTTCATCGTACCGGCGAGCTGGGTCATAGGCGGGATGGCGGGCTACGCGCTCGGCCCCGAAATGCCGGTTGCACCCGCACTCGCCCGCCCGCTGCATCTCGCCTACATTCCCGATGACCGGCTTCCAGGCCGCAAACACGGTTATGTCGTTTCGGCTGCGCATCTGAATTCGACGGACGCCGAACTCAATTGGATGCGCCAAGCCGCGTCCGAAATATACCGGGAGACCGGCGATCCACGCTTTGTGGTTCAAGCGCGCGGCGGCGAACCTGTATTCACGATAATCGTTCTGCCGGTAACGCGACGCTGAAACAGAAATCCTTCGGCCCGACGAATATCTCGGCTAAGTTCGCGTCATGATCGAACCAATACGACACGCACAGCCAAAAGCGGAAAAACTGCTGGTCATCGCCTGCGGCATGATTGCGCGCGAGGTGTTGGCGGTCCGGGACAGACATGGTTTCGAACACTTGGAATTGCGCTGCCTGCCGGCCGAATATCACTATTACCCTGACAGGATTCCGCCAGCCATGGATGCGGCAATCGCCGAGGCGCGGGACGAAGGCTACCGGCACATTTACGTCGGCTATGGCGATTGCGGCACCGGCGGCATGCTGGATCAGGTGTGCAAAAAGCACGGGGTTGAACGTATTGAAGGCCCGCATTGCTTTGCGTTCTACCAGGGCAACGAGGCTTTCGCGAAAATCGCCGATGACGATTTCACCGCCTTTTACATGACCGATTTCCTGTGCCGCCAGTTCGACGCGTTCTTCATGCGCCCACTGGGACTGGATCGCCATCCGGAACTGGCAAAGGACTATTTCGGCCACTACGAAAAGGTCGTCTATCTGGCCCAGACCGACGACCCGGAGCTGGATAAAGTGGCAGAGGACGCTGCCCGCATGCTCGGACTGGCCTATGAGAAACGGCGGACCGGATATGGCGACCTGGATCTGGCGCTCGCAGGGGCGGTTCGCGCAGCAAGCGCCTGACTCCGATACACCCGATGCTCGGACCGACTTGCACAGCCATGGATGCGGCACTAACACCAGCGCAAGCTGGAGTGCGATTCCGCATGCGTAAACCGTTGGCAATTGCTGACACTGCCGGATCGGACCGAGCATGACCGGCACAAATCTCGTCTACCACAAGCCGCCCCGGCGCTTGTCGCAGGTGCTGCGCCAACTGGCCGATTCTGCAGATGGCCCGGTAACGGTGGCAATGATCCGTGATGCGCTCGGCGACCGCAGCTATGCGGCGCTGCTTGTCTTCTGTGCGTCGCTCAATCTGCTGCCGCTGCCGCCCGGCTCGACGTTACTCTTCGGTCCACCACTGATTCTGCTCACGGTTCAGATGGTGGCTGGATATCAGACCGTGTGGCTGCCGCGCACTTGGCTGAGCCGCTCGGTAGGCCATGATCGGTTCCGACGCATGATCGGCCGGCTGGTGCCAAAACTCGAACGTCTCGAGCGGCTCGTCAAACCGCGGCGCTGGCCGTTCGAATCGCCCAGGACATCGGATCGGATAATCGGGATTATCGGTCTTGTACTGTCGATCGCCGTCACGCTGCCGATACCGTTCGGGAACTGGCTGCCGGCATTCGCGGTCGCTATAATCGGTCTTTCGCTGTCCGAGCGGGACGGCGTTTTCCTGGCGCTGGGCACGGCCGTCGGCATTGTGTCGCTGCTGATCATTGCCACCGTCATTGGTGCGGCTGGCGCCATGGCGACTGTGTTCTTCGCCGGGATATAGCAGCTTTCGGTCGCTAAGCTGTCCGCCCGCAAGGGCGAAACACGGCGTCGTTTTTGAAAGCTCGCGCGTCGCCTCACAACAAGCGGGACCAAAGCGCTTGCGTCAATTGTCGCAAACATCAAGGAGACAGGCTGTATGGCCGATCTGATCGTCGTCTACTGGAGAGATATCCCTGCGCAGGTGATCGTGCGCAAGGGAAGGCAAAACGCCAAACGCGAACTGCCTTTACGCTTCACCGAGGCAATTGACATGTGTGCCATGCGCACCGGAGCCGGTGACACGGACGCCTATCTGGCGGAATGGCGCAAGGCCGATCCCGTTCCGGTGAGCGACGAACTGGAAGCCGAAGCCGACAAGGCGCTCGCTGCAATAGACAGCCAGTACGACAAGGACAGGCTCGTTGCCCTGGTGAAGGCAGGTGGAAGGGACGATGGCTGAGCGGCCGCAGCCAACTCAGGCCTCCCTTGTCCGCAAGGCGCAGGCGAAAAGCGACTACAAGCCGGCGGACGTGTCGCCGCAAAGGCGAGTCCAGAGCCGTTATACCGTGCGTCTGTGGTCGGTGCGGCATGCGCGCGGCCTGGAATGGTTGTACAAGCACTTCGCAAGTGTCTTTTTGACCCTTCACCCGGTCTGGAAAACGCTTGGCTACGGTCGCGTCGAGCGGCCGGTCAAATTCGTCGAACGCAATGTGAAGGGCCTGCTTTTCGACTGCCGCATGTGCGGTCAGTGCGTTTTGTCGTCGACCGGAATGTCCTGCCCGATGAACTGCCCCAAACAGCTGCGCAACGGCCCCTGCGGCGGCGTGCGCGCCAACGGCAATTGCGAGGTTGAGCCCGACATGCCCTGCGTGTGGGTCAAGGCCTGGGAAGGGTCGCGTGCCATGCGCGAAGGCGATATGATTCTAAGCGTCCAGAAGCCTGTCGATCAGTCGCTACGTGAAACCTCTTCCTGGCTGCGCGTCACCGCGCAGGCGGCCGCAGAGCGCGATCGGGCGAAGGTCGAGCAGCCATGACCGGGCGCCCTCCCCAGGCCGACGAGAATCCCGCCGGCATCGACCTGCCGCTGGAACCGCTGCCCGGCCACTCCTCGCTCGGACGGCTGGAGCGCGTTCTGAGGCGCGGCGAGTTTGCGGTCACCGCGGAACTCAATCCCCCCGACAGCGCGAATCCTGCAGATGTTTACGAGCGAGCCGCAATCTTCGACGGCTGGGTCGACGGAATCAATGCCGTCGACGCTTCGGGCGCCAATTGCCACATGTCGTCGGTCGGCATCTGCGCCCTGCTCACGCGCATGGGATACGCACCGATCATGCAGATCGCCTGCCGCGACCGGAACCGAATCGCGATCCAGGGCGACGTACTGGGCGCATCGGCCATGGGCGTGGGCAACATTCTGTGCCTCACCGGCGACGGCGTTCAGGCCGGCGACCAGCCGGGCGCAAAACCCGTGTTCGACCTCGATTGCATGTCGCTGCTCGAGACCATCCGCACGATGCGCGACGAGAGCAAATTCCTGTCCGGCCGCAAACTGACGACACCGCCGGCCGTTTTTCTGGGCGCGGCGATCAATCCGTTTGCACCGCCGATAGACTTTCGCCCGCATCGGCTGGCGAAAAAGATCGCAGCCGGCGCACAGTTCGTACAGAGCCAGTATTGCTACGACGTTCCGATGTTCCGCGAGTACATGAAGCGGGTGCGCGACATGGGCCTCACGGAACATTGCTTCGTTATGTGCGGTGTCGGCCCCCTCGCCTCAGCCCGCACTGCGCGCTGGATGCGGTCCAACGTGCCCGGTGTGCACATCCCCGACACCGTGATCGAGCGGCTGGAGGGTGCCGAAAACCAGAAACTGGAAGGCAAGCGCCTGTGCATCGACATCATCAATGAGGTCAAGGAAATCGAAGGCGTTTCCGGCGTCCACATGATGGCTTACCGCCAGGAAGAGCTGGTTGCCGAAATCGTTCACGATGCTGGCGTTCTCAAGGGTCGCAGACCCTGGCGCAAGGAGCCGCGTGCGGACGATATGCAGGTTGCGGAGCGGCTCGAACAGATCCTTGGCGAAGAAACCACCGAACGCCAGCAGGAAATGGCGAAGGACGCAGCGAACTGACCCGCTCAGTTGCCACACGAGAGATAACGATATAAAGAAATCTTTATATCCCTTGGAGAGCAGACATGACCCGTACCATCGTTGCCTCGGCAACCCGCGAGATCGTTATCGGCTTTGACCAGCCTTTCTGCGTTATCGGCGAGCGCATCAATCCGACTGGCCGGAAGAAACTCGCGGCCGAGATGGTCGAGGGCAATTTCGACACCGTGAAGAAGGACGCGCTTGAGCAGGTAGCGGCGGGTGCAACGATGCTGGACGTGAATGCCGGCGTGACGGCCGTAGACCCGAACGCCACGGAACCCGCGCTGCTGGTCAAGACGCTTGAGATCGTTCAGGACCTCGTCAGCGTGCCGCTGTCGATCGACTCATCGGTGTCCGCCGCAATCGAAGCCGCGCTCAAGGTCGCCAAGGGCCGCCCGCTCATCAACTCCGTCACCGGTGAGGAAGAAAAACTCGAGGCGATCCTGCCGCTAGTGAAAAAATATGACGTTCCGGTGGTCGCCATTTCGAATGACGAAACCGGCATCTCCGAAGACCCGGATGTACGCTTCGAGGTCGCAAGGAAGATCGTCGAGCGCGCCGCCGATTTCGGTATTCCTGCGCATGACATCGTCGTGGACCCGCTGGTCATGCCGATCGGCGCCATGGGCACTGCCGGCAAGCAGGTCTTTGCGCTGCTGCGCCGCCTGCGCGAGGAACTGAAGGTCAACACCACCTGCGGCCTGTCCAACATCTCATTCGGACTTCCGCACCGCCACGGCATAAATGCCGGCTTCATCCCGATGGTGATAGGCGCCGGCATGACCTCGGCGATCATGAACCCCTGCCGCCCGCAGGAAATGGAAGCCGTACGCGCGGCCAACGTGCTGAACGGCACCGACCGCGATTGCATGACCTGGATCCGCACCTATAAGGACCACCAGCCGCACGCGCCGGGCGCTCCCGTTGCCGCATCGGCCGCAGCTCCCGCCGCCGATGGCGGCCGCCGCCGCGGCGGCCGTGAGGCGCGGCGCGCAAGGGCTTAAGCTGTTGGTGCGTCCTTCGAGGCACTGAATTGAACCCACCACCCAACATTACCGACCCGCTCGTGCTCTTCATGCCGTCGGGCAAGCGCGGACGATTTCCGAAAGGTACGCCCGTACTTGATGCAGCGCGTCAACTCGGCGTTTATGTCGAAAGCGTATGCGGCGGGCGCGCCACCTGCGGCCGCTGCCAGATCGAGGTGCAGGAAGGCCAGTTCGCCAAGCACAAGATCACCTCCTCGCTGGATCACATTTCCCCCGTCGGCCCGAAAGAAGAGCGCTACGACCGCGTGCGCGGACTGCCAGAGGGTCGGCGTCTGTCATGCTCTGCCACCATCGAGGGCGACCTGGTGGTGGATGTGCCGCAGGACACGGTCATCAACGCGCAGGTGGTACGCAAGGACGCCGACACGCGCCATATTGAACGCATGCCGGCCGTCCAGCTTTGTTATGTCGAGGTCGAAGAGCCCGACATGCACAAGCCGCTCGGCGACCTCGACAGGCTGAAAGCCGCGCTCGTCCGTGACTGGGGATTTGACACGCTCGACGCCGATTTCCACCTCCATGCAGACATTCAACGCCTGCTGCGCGAAGGCAACTGGGCGGTAACGGCAGCGATACATCGCGACCGCGACACCGAGCGCCCGCGCATCATCGCGGTGTGGCCGGGCCTGAAGAACGAAGCCTACGGCATAGCCTGCGATATCGGCTCCACGACCATCGCCATGCATATGGTGTCGCTGCTTTCGGGCCGCGTCGCGGCGTCCGCAGGAGTATCCAACCCGCAGATCCGCTTTGGCGAAGACCTGATGAGCCGGGTCTCCTATGTGATGATGAACCCGGATGGCCGCGAGGCAATGACAAAGGCCGTTCGTCAGGCGGTTTCGGAGCTCGTCGATAAGGTATGCGCACAGGGAAATGCGCATCGGGAGGACATTCTGGATTCCGTATTTGTCGGCAATCCGATCATGCATCATCTGTTTCTCGGCATCGACCCGACTGAGCTCGGCGGCGCACCCTTTGCGCTTGCGGTCTCTGATGCCGTTTCGTGCCGTGCAGACGACATCGGGGTGGAGCTCAATCGCGGCGCACGCACCTATCTCTTGCCCTGCATCGCCGGTCATGTCGGCGCAGACGCAGCAGCCGTTACGCTTGCCGAGGGTCCGCACCGGCAGGACCGCATGATGCTGATCGTCGATGTGGGCACCAATGCCGAAATAGTGCTTGGCAGCAGCAAACGCGTCGTTGCCGCCTCCTCGCCCACCGGCCCGGCCTTCGAAGGCGCCGAGATTTCCGGCGGCCAACGCGCGGCACCGGGCGCCATCGAACGTGTGCGCATCGACCCGCAAACGCTGGAGCCTCGCTTTCGTGTCATCGGATCGGAACTGTGGTCGGACGAACCGGGTTTCGCCGATGCCGTCAGCGGCACCGGCGTCTCCGGCATTTGCGGCTCCGGCATCATCGAAGTGATCGCCGAAATGTTCCTTGCCGGCATCATTTCCGAAGATGGCGTCGTGGATGGAGCGCTTGCTGCCAAGAGCCCGCGCATCGTCCAGACCGGCCGCACGTTCGGTTATGTCCTGAGCGACGGCGAACCGCGCATCACCATCACGCAGAACGATGTACGCGCTATCCAGCTTGCCAAGTCGGCCCTTTATGCCGGTACACGGCTTCTGATGGAAAAGATGGGTGCCGACCGAGTCGATGCCATCCGCTTCGCAGGCGCGTTCGGTTCGTTCATAGATCCGAAATACGCAATGGTTCTGGGCCTGATACCGGACTGCGATCTCGACGCCGTCAGCGCTGTCGGTAACGCCGCGGGCACCGGCGCGCGCATGGCGCTTCTCAATCGCTCCCATCGCCGCGAAATCGAAGATACGGTGCGCCGCATCGAAAAGATCGAAACCGCGATCGAACCGCGTTTCCAGGAGCACTTCGTCAACGCCATGGCGCTGCCCAACAAGGTGGACGCGTTCCCCAATCTTGCGCGGCATGTGGCATTGCCGGAACGGACGCAGTCGCCGGATTCGGGCGCGTCGGGAGCGCCGCGCCGCCGCTCGCGTGAAGAACGTGCGGCGCGCCGTAGCCGGAGCTGAGCCTCAGGCGGCAGCCTCGTAAAGCGTCTCCATCGTTGCGCGAAGATGTTCGGCGGCCGCCCTTGCCGGTGCCGACGCCTCGGGCACAAGCTGCATGCAAAGATTGTAGCAGGAGAGCTGCGGCAGACCGTGCTCGGGTCCAAGCGCGACAATATCGTCGCCAACGAATGACCGCGGCAACGGAGCAACCGCCAGGTCGGCCAGTATCGCCGCCCGCTGTCCTGCCGTGTGCGCGCTCATATAGGCGATGCGGTATTCAAGTCCCGATTCGCCAAGTGCCTCGAGTGCATCTGCCCGCCAGGCGCAACCCTCCTCCCATACGGAAATCGGCAGCGGCTTGCGCATGAATGCGTTGCCACCTTTAGCGCCAGCCCAAACGATGGGTTCATTGAGGATCACTTCGGCGTCATGCGGAACATTCCTGCAGGCCGTGTACAATGTGATGTCAAGTTCGCCCCGCCGCATCCGCTCGCGCAGATTGGAGCTCTGATCGATGACGACATCGACGGCGACAGAAGGGTGCGACTTTGCGAACCGCTTCAGAACCTTCGGCAATATGCGCTCACCAAAATCATCCGGCGAACCAAGCCGCACGACACCGGAGACATCCGGCACCACAAATTTCGAGACAGCATCCCGGTTGATCGCCAGCAGCCGCCGCGCGTAACCAAGCAGCATCTCACCGTCCGTTGTCAGCGTTACCGAGCGCGCATCGCGCATAAACACCGTGCAACGAAGCGTGTCCTCAAGCTTCTTGATCTGCATGGAGACGGCGGACGGCGTGCGAAATACGGCCGTGGCCGCGGCGGTGAAACTCCCGGTTTCGGCGATAGCCACGAAAGTGCGCAGCACGTCGAGCTCCAGAAGCGGCAGCGGGTGATTGAGCGGTGCGGTCATTCGATGCCCTCATGGATCAAATTATCTTAATAGATCGATCATTCCATTTCGTTTGATTGAACGATAGTGATCGCCGATAGTCAAGCATCAATTCGGACCATGGCCGAGGATTTATGGACCGAGACCACAGGCACCGACAAATCGACCGACCAGAAGAGCAGGAGACGAGACAATGAGCATCTTTTCACCGATCCGCAGCATCGTGACTCGCTACGGCGCGCGCCGGCGCCGGTACGTCACCGAACGCATCGTCCGTGGACTTCCCTCCGATGTCCAAAAGGACATCGGCTGGCCCGACATCGCAGACGGTCTTGCGCGCGCCGACGATCGCCTTCGTGCAAACGGCAGCTGGCACGGGTGAATTTGGCATGCGGATTTTGCATGGCAGACAAAACGGCATCACATGACACGTCCCGACCGTCGGCAATTAGCTGAAATTTAAGGTTTTTTTGATCCTTTGCCGAACCGTGGCGGTAATGTCGTTTTTCAAATACAGCGCTTCGTTTTTGTTTCGTCAGGCAGCTCACTCCGTACCTATATGGGCATCAGACGAGCCGCCCCACTCCATCATGCGAAGGCGCTCCGGGTGACAGACCCAGCAACAGCATGGAGAATTGAAATGAAGCTAATTGCACGCATTATCGGTGGCAGCCGCAAGATCAACCCGACCACCGTTCATGAACGCGACCGCCTGCTCCGCACGATGCCCGGCCAGACGGCGGCCCTGGCGGCCGAGCGTTTCGGCTACGTGATCAGCTAACTCGCGCACGCGCCGAACTCCCTCCTGATACCGCCGCATCGGGCTTCCGGTGCGGCGGTTTCATTATCGGGATGCCCGATTGCGAAGCGGCAACCCGTTGACTCCAAACCTCTTTTCTGTTGACGCTTTGCTTTCAGCGACATCGTGTCGCTGACTGCGGAGGGAACTGTCCATGATGCAGCCGCCCAAGCGGTCGATTGTGTTCTTCCTCATCGAAGACTTCACGATGATGGCATTTGCAACCGCGCTGGAGCCACTTCGTGCGGCCAACCGGATGCTGGGTTACGAAGCTTACAAATGGCGGCTCGCGAGCGCACAGGGCAAGCCGGTGCATGCGTCGAACGGCGTCGAATGTTCCGTCGACACGTCACTGGACGAAGAACGGCGCATGATGACAGGACCGGATCGCCCGACCATGGTCGTCGTCTGCAGCGGCGTCGGAATCGAGAATTTCGAGAATCGCACGGTTCTTGCCTGGCTGCGCGAGGAATTCAACCGTGGTGTCGCTATCGGCGGCTTATGCACGGCGGCACACGTTCTGGCTCGTGCCGGCTTGCTGGCCAACCGCCGCTGCGCGATTCACTGGGAAAACCTGCCTGGCTTCCAGGAGGCTTTTCCGAAGGTGAATGTTTTCGCCGATCTGTTCGAGTTCGATTCCAATATCTACACCTGCGCCGGAGGCACGGCATCGCTGGACATGATGCTGAAGCTGATTGGTGACGATTTCGACGATTCCCTCGTTAACCGGATCTGCGAACAGTTTCTCACCGACAGGGTGCGCAACCCTACCGATCGCCAGCGCCTGCCGCTGCGCGCACGCCTTGGCGTACAGAACTCGAAGGTCCTGACCATCATCGAACTGATGGAGGCAAACCTCACCGAGCCGCTGTCGCTGGTCGAGATTGCCGATCATGTCGGCCTCTCGCGGCGCCAGATCGAGCGGCTGTTCCGTCAGGAAATGGGACGTTCGCCGGCGCGCTACTATCTGGAAATCCGGCTGGACCGTGCCCGCCATCTGCTGTTGCAGTCGTCGCTGCCGGTCGTCGAAGTGGCGGTCGCCTGCGGTTTCGTGTCAGCATCGCATTTCTCGAAATGCTACCGCGAACTCTATGCCCGTTCGCCGCAGCAGGAACGGGCGGAACGAAAGCAGCTCAACGCCGCTTAAGTGCCGCTATCTGGTTTCGTCCCAGAACTGAGTGCGCCCGCGCCAGCGCTTCTCCCCGACCTGACAATCATATGATGGGTGGTCGGCAGCCAGTATCACAGGCAAACCGTCGAACTGCGGAATCACATCGCCGCTGGACGCGATCTCAAGCACCAGCTTGCGGCGCACCGCCTCCGGGAAAAGTGTCCAGTCATGTACCGGAATGACAAATGATCCCGGCCCTCCCGTGACGCATCGTTCATAATATACATCGAGGTCGGGGATGTTGAATGCCGCCATGTACTCGAAATCCGCCATGATGGGCAGTCCGTTGATGACAATACCGCGCGACACCAGTTCGTCGCGAACGACGTTAACCCATTCGCCCTGATTGTTCGGCCCGTCACCCGACACGTCGACCACACGCTTCAAACTGCGGAATGAACTTTCCGCGAAAAGATCCGAGGCGAACCGCAACCCGCCGGAAATGGAGGTTCGGCGCGCCCTATTGTGCTCGCCGGTGCGAATCATGTCCGCTACCCGCTCCGCGTCTTCGTAGCCGGCGACAACGGTCCACGGGACGATCACATATTGCGATTGATCTCCTGCCCATTCGATGTAGGACAGCGCGATCCTGCCATGAATGCCATTCCGGATCGCATCGATGACAGCTGCGCTCGTAATCGCCGCAACATATCCATCCCGCTGAATTTCCAGCTCTTTCTGAGACATGGAGAGAGATATATCGACCGCAAGGACGAGTTCTACGTCCACAACTTCCTGCGCGGAGGCGGACGCGATGAACAGTCCCGGCAGGGAGATAGCTGCTCCAAATCCAAAGGACCGGAGCAGCCCTTTCAGCGCGAACATGCGGACAGGATAAGTCCATCGCGCCACCAGCGCATCAGAAATCGTCGCACGCCCATGCCGGCTCACACACGTTTGCGCGAGCGCCGCACCGCCTCAGGTGCGGGGTTTCAGATTCTCAGGATCGTAGAGCGGCCGGTAACCGACCGCGGCAACCTCGACGGGATAGGTCTCGCCGAAATACTCGACAACCAGCTTCCGGCCCTCCTGGCAGTAGGCCCAGGGCAGATATGCGAGTGCAATGTTCCTGCCGATCGTCGGCCCGTAAGCGACCGAGGTGGTAAATGACCGCCGGCCAAGCTCGTCGACCAGGGTTTCGCCGCTCTGAGGATCTATCACCGGCATGATACCGACAGGATAGCGGGCAACGCCTTTGGAATCGGTGTTGTCGGTCATCACCAGTGTACATAGCATTGCCGGCTGATGCTCGCGCGCGCGGTATTCCAGATGTTTGGCTTTGCCGCGGAAATCCGCTTCCTTGACCTTGGGCCGCGCGAGGTCGGCTTCGTAGAGATTGTACTCCGTCAGAAGATCGGCGTTCTGCAGCCGCAGGCTTTTCTCCATGCGCCGGGAATTCGCATAGGTTTCGACGCCGACCGGCATCACGCCCGTCTCGCGCAGCGCATCCCACACCGCGAGCCCGTCCTCATAGGCCATGTGCAACTCCCAGCCCTGTTCACCGACATAGGAGATGCGGAACGCGGTGACCGGCTTGCCGGCGATGGTCAGCGGTTTGATCGCGGCGAACGGAAAAGCCTCCGGCGACAGCGCGTCCGGGTCCGACACGACTTTCCGCAGGGTCTTGCGCGCATTCGGCCCCCAGATGCCGATTGTGACGTATTTTTCCGTCACGTCGGTAACAGTGGCGTCGAAGCCTTTGTCCGCCGCCATGCGCTTCATGTAGTTGAAATCGCGCGGGCCGGCATCTGCGCCATCGATCACCCGGCAGCGGTCAGCCATGCGGATGACCGTCAGGTCCGCGCGCACCATGCCCTCGTCGTCCAGGAAGTGCGTGTAGATGCCTTTGCCGACCATATTGTCGCCGCCGATCTTGGCCGCGCACAGCCATTCCATCAGCGCAACATGGTCCGGGCCTTCGACATCGTAGATCGCGAAATGCGACAGGTTGACGATGCCGCAATCCTCGGTCATCGCCAGATGCTCGGCATTGGAAACACGCCAGAAATGGCGATTGTCCCACTCGTTTTCGCGCACCGGTACCCGGTTACCGTATTTTTCAAGCAGATGCTCGTTTGCGGCGTAGCCATGGGCGCGCTCCCAGCCGCCAAGCTCCATGAAGTGGCCGCCGAGCTCTTTTTCGCGCTCCCAGAACGGCGAACGGCGCACATTGCGCCCGGTTGCATAGGGTTCGCGCGGATGCACCGCCGGATTGTAAATCTTCTGCGCCGCCTCCCCGCAACGGCCGGTGACGAAGGTATCGCCCATCTGATGCGGATAGAAACGCGCATAATCGATCGCATGATGGTCGATCTCGGTACGGCCGTCGGTGATCCAGTCGGCGACCAGCTTTGCCATTCCGGGCGCATCTTTGACCCAGATGGCAACCGCATACCAGAGCCCCCGCACCTTCTGGCTCTCGCCAATCGAAGGCCCGCCGTCCGCCGTTACTTGCAGGAGCCCGTTGAATGAACGTCGCTCGTCATAACCAAGCTCGGCCAGGATCGGCGTGAGCTCGATGGCGCGTTCCAGGGGTTCCATGATCTGTTCGAGTTCCAGGTCGCGCTGCGAGGGCGAAAGCCGCGCCTGCTCCTTTTCCAGAAGGTCGCGCGGGTGAACGAGCCGCGGTGCCTTCTCCTCGTAATAGCCCCACTCGATCATCCCGCCTTCCGATGTCGTGGGGTCGCCGGTGTCGCGCATATAGGCCGAATTGCCCTGGTCGCGCAGCAGCGGGTAGCCGATCTCCTTTCCGGTGCCGGCAAATTCCGTATAGGGCCCGAAGAAGGTGAGCGGGTGGTCGACCGGCATCACCGGCAAATCCTCGCCCGCCATTTCCGCAATCATGCGTCCCCACAGGCCGGCGCAGACGATCACATGGTCCGCGCGGATCGTCCCACGCTCTGTGACCACGCCCGCAATGCGGCCGTCTTCAATTACCAGGGACGTTGCGGAGGTGTTGGCGAAGATACGCAATTTGCCGGAAGCTGTGCCCTCGTCAATGAGCTCGCCGGCAACCGTCTGCGAGCGGGGAATGACAAGCCCGGCGTCTGGATCCCACATGCCGCCCTGCACGGCATCCTCTTCGATCAGCGGGAACTTTTCCTTGATCTCGGTCGGGGAAACCAGATGCGCGCGCGTACCGAACGCCTTGCCGGACGTAACCTTGCGCCTGATTTCGTCCATGCGCGCATCGTCGCCGGCGCGCGCCACTTCCAGCCCGCCGACGCGCGCATAATGGCCGCGCCTTTCGTAGAACTCGATTGAATAGAGCGTAGTCCAGCACGATAGGAAATCGTGGCTGGTCGCGTAGCAGAAATCGGAAGCATGCGCCGTGGAACCAATGTCGGTCGGGATGCCTGACTTGTCGATGCCGACGATGTCATCCCAGCCGCGTGCGATCAGATGATGTGCCACAGAGGCCCCGACGATGCCTCCGACACCTATGATGACGACCTTCGCCGTTTCAGGAAATTTGGCCATGCCGCGGCTCCGCGTTATTCGCTTGCGGCGCGACTATAGAACCGGCGTCAGGTAGCGTTGAAGCCTGATTGCGACATCGGCAGGAGACCGGGCGACGCCGCAGCGTTGATGCACCGGTCTGCGCCCCTCGGACTATTCGTCGCCGAGATGCCCCCTCGGCTTGCGGCGGCGCCTCCGCTTTTGCGCCTCCGCGTCTGGAAACAGCTCCTGCGGGTCGATGTCGGCTTTCTTCTGCGTTCTTCGTCTCGTCTTCTTCGGCGGCTTCGGTTCGGCGATGTCCCCGCTGGTGCGGATATGCAGATCGCGCTGCGGGAACGGGATTTCGATCCCCTCCTCCTTGAGCCGGTCGTAGATCGCAAACCGAATATCGTTCTGGATCGCCAGTTGCGACATCACGTCGGCGAGGAAAAACCGCACTTCGAAATCGAGCGAGGAGTCGCCGAAGCCGGCGAAATAAACCATCGGCTCCGGGTTCTTGAGGATCGTGGGGTGTGCTTTCGCAATCTCCATCAGGATCTCGTACACGCGGCGCGGGTTGGCGCTGTAACTGACGCCAACCGGAATATCGACGCGGCCGAGCCTGTTCTTGTGCGTCCAGTTCCCGACTGCCGAATTGATCAGCTCGGAGTTCGGAAGGATGACCGATTGCCGCTGGAACGTCTCGATTTCGGTTGCGCGCACGCTGATCTTCTTCACCGTGCCGCTGACGCCGCCGGCCACGATCCAGTCGCCACTCTTGAATGGACGTTCGACCAGGAGGATCAGCCCCGAGACGAAGTTCGACACGATATTCTGCAGCCCGAAGCCGACGCCCAGCGACAGGCCGCCGGCAACAAGCGCCAGGCTCGAGAGGTTGATGCCGGCCGCAGACACACCGATCAGTATGGCGATCGCAATACCGGTGTAGCCCACCACCGTCTTGATCGAATTGCGGACGCCGGCATCGACCTGCCCACGTGTCATAACGGAGCCGTCCAGCCAGCGCTGGAACCAACGGGTGACGAAGAAGCCGATTATGAAGACAAGTATGCCGGTCAGCACATCGAGGATCGAAAACGAAACTGACCCCACCTGTATCTGCCGCAGCGAGCGAAGCACCCATGTGGTGATGTCGCCCCACTGGAACCCCCATTGCAGCAGGATCAGCGGAATGCCGATTGCCAGGACCAGCACGTTGATAGACACGGAAAACAGCAGACCGAGTTGATCCTCCAGCGTCTGGTTGCTTTCGAAATTCCGGTCGAGCCAGCGGCCGAACATGGTGTTGCGAATGGCGCCCAGATCGGAAAGGGCCCTGGCTGTCAGATGCCCGATATACATGGTGGCAAGGATCGCGCCAGTGACGACGATCTGCTGCGAAATGAACCGCGCCAGCCCGATATAGCCAAAAATACCGGCGGCGATGGTGCTCAGTCCGAGCGCCAGGAGCGGGTAGAGCAGCCAGCGCGGCCATGGTCGTGGCGAGCCGTCCTCATTCTTGAACGGCTTCACAAACGCAATCAGAATAACCAGAACGCCAACCACGAAAGTCGCGAGCAGGCTCTTTGCGACGGTGAGTGACAGCGGCGATCCCAGCACGTCATTGACGCGCGAGAAGATGAAATCGAAGCCGGTCGCGATCGACGTGACCCAGACTAGCCAATAGAGCTTGCCGGCTGCTTCTGGTGCGACCGGAATCAGCCCCCAATTGGGGAGCGCCGGCGAAAACAGGGCGTGCGCAAGCCGGTTCACCAGGAACACTGTCACAATCACGTTAAAGGTCGTGCTCAGCAACCGCGCGATGTCTGGCCATAGAATGTCGAAATAGGCCATCAGCGCGTAGCTGGTGCCAAGAAAGACCGCCAATGCCAGCGATGGCAGCAGCGTTGACCAGAAGGCGACCGACAACCGGCTGAAATAGGATGGGTCTTCGACAAGCGGGTCGGCAAAGATCAGCGATCCGAACAGCCGCCGTCCGCCGTAGAAAAGCACCGTGGCGGCTGCGAAAGATATGAATCCTGCCAGCAGGGTAGCCCCGAGCTTGAACCGAAGGATGAACTGCAGCCAGGACGAAACCGTCTGGCGCAGTTGTTCCAGTTCGGCGAAGAAATCGCCGACCATGTCCGAGCTCAGCGCATCGCTGACATTGTAGTGTTTTGTCAGTTGGGTAGCGAACAGCTCGCGGCGCATCTGCTGAATTTCGTTGATCAGCCTGTCAATTCGCAGCGCCAGGTTCTCGATCTCGCCGAGTACGGCATTGATATCCGCTTTTTCCTGCGCCAGCAGCGCACGTTCTTCCTTCAGTGCCTCCGGTTCAGTTCCCTCATCGCCGGGCGGCCCGATCTGGTCGAGACGGTTGTTGATTTCCTGCAGGCGCGGTGCGAAGGCGGAACGGCCCGCATCCAGCTTTATGCTCAGCGCCTCAAGCTCATTTCTGACATCAACGAGTTCGGTATCGCCGCTGCTGTCGTTGCGCATCCTGGCCTCGAGCGCATCGACTTCCGCTGCCAACGCGCGCACGATTGCCATTTGTTTCTCGGCGAGCTCGGCAGTTGCGGCTGCATTTGCAGCAGCCGAGGTGTCGCTGCTCGCGCCCAATGGCGCATCGGCCTGCTGGGCGGGCGTGGAAACAGGTACGGCAACGAGAATGAACAGCGCCGCCATGATCGTGAGAAGTCGAAGAAACGCGGCGGACGGCATGGTTCTCACTGGTAAAGCTGACATTTGCCGCCATTGATAGGGTGCACCGCCCCTAGGAGCAAGGCGCAGCAAGGGTATGGACAACTTCGCAATGTGGTCGGCAATCTTAAAGCCGAGGGCGCATATGTTGTGTACATCGGCATGCGAAGCGTTAGGGTCGGCGGGCCGGCCTTGTGCCGGGCGGATGGAAACATGGCAGAATATTCGGCATTCGCACTCCTGAGGAATGCACTCAGCGGAAATCGGGATTGGAAACAGGCTTGGCGCAAACCGGAACCAAAGCCGTCTTATGACGTCATCGTCATCGGCGGCGGAGGACACGGACTTGCAACGGCGTATTACCTCGCCGCGGAACACGGCATTTCGAATGTCGCCGTGCTGGAACGGGGCTGGCTGGGCTCCGGCAATATCGGCCGCAACACGACAATCGTCCGCTCCAACTATCTGTTGCCGCAATCGACCCGGTTCTACGAATTCTCCATGAAGCTGTGGGAGAACCTGTCGCACGAGTTGAACTACAATGTGATGTTCTCTCAGCGCGGCATTCTCAACCTTGCGCACTCACCTGCGCAGGCGGATGACTATATCCGTCGCGGCAACGCCATGCGGCTTTCCGGCGGCGATGCCGAATGGCTGAGCGCGGAAGAGATCGGTCGTAAGGTTCCCGGTGTCGACGTATCCGGCTCGGCGCGCTTTCCTGTGGTCGGCGGTTTGCTGCAACCGCGTGCGGGAACTGCCCGTCACGATGCAGTTGCGTGGGGATATGCGCGCGGCGCCGACCGGCGCGGGGTCGACATCATCGAGAACTGCGAGGTGACCGGGTTCCTGCGTGACGGCGACCGCATCGTCGGAGTGACCACGACACGCGGTGAAATCCGCGCCGCCAAAACCGCGGTCGCCGTTGCCGGAAGCACGGGCCGGGTGATGAAACTTGCCGGCGTCGACAAACTTCCGATCGAAAGCCACGTGCTTCAGGCATTCGTCACCGAGTCGCTGAAGCCTTTCGTCGACATGGTCGTCACCTGGGGCGCCGGCCACCTCTACATGTCCCAGTCAGACAAGGGAGGACTGGTCTTCGGCGGCAACATCGACGGTTACAATTCCTATGCCCAACGCGGCAATCTTCCGATCGTCGAAGAGGTGATGAGCGAGATGGTGGCCATGTTCCCGTCGGTGGCCCGCGTGCGCCTGCTGCGCTCCTGGGGCGGAGTGATGGACATGTCCATGGACGGCTCGCCCATCATCACAACCGGGCCCCTCCCCGGCATGTATCTGAATTGTGGCTGGTGTTACGGCGGCTTCAAGGCAACGCCGGCCTCCGGGTTCTCGTTCGCATGGACCATCGCGCGCGACGAACCGCACCAGATCAACGCGCCTTACACGCTCGACCGTTTCCACCGCGGCGTCATCATCGACGAAAAGGGCCAGGGCGCAACGCCCCGGCTGCATTAGAGGCAAACGATGCGCATTTCTTGTCCCTATTGCGGCACCCGCGATGTAGCTGAATTCACTTATCAGGGCGATGCTACCATCACCCGTCCCGATCCTGCCTCCACCGACCAGAACACGTGGAACGCTTTTGTCTATGACCGCGCCAATCCGGCCGGAAAGCACAGCGAACTCTGGCAGCATTCCGGCGGCTGCCGGACGCATCTCGTTGTCGAGCGCGATACGGTGACCCACGTCATCACCTCGGTCGCATTTGCCGGCGCGAAACGAAAGCCCGTCAGCGCAGCGGCACCAAAACGCAAAGCCCCCGCACGCAAAGCCGCGACACGCGGAAAGGCACCATCATGAGCGGGCGCAGGGTATCCGATCGCGGCCGCATCGACCGCAGCCGCAGCATCTCCTTCCGTTTCGACGGCCAAGCGTACTCGGGTTACGCCGGCGACACGCTTGCGTCCGCGCTGCTTGCCAACGGGATCACCCTGTTCGGCCGCTCGTTCAAATACCACCGTCCCCGCGGCGTGCTGACAGCGGGCATTGATGAGCCGAACGCGCTCGTTACCGTCATTCGCGACGGCATGCGTGAGGCCAACATCCCCGCGACGCAACTCGAGATTTATGACGGGCTCGTCGCTGAGAGCCAGAACCGGTTTCCTTCGCTTGCATTCGACATAGGAGCCGTGAACCAGTTGGCCGGGCCAGTCTTTTCCGCCGGCTTTTATTACAAGACGTTCATGGGGCCGGTGATCGGACCTCTGCGTGGAACCCGCTTCTGGATGTTCTGCGAGTGGTTCATCCGTCGCGCAGCCGGTCTTGGCCGCGCCGATCATGCGCGCGATGCCGCCCGCTACCAGCGCATGAACGCTCATTGCGACGTCCTCGTCGTTGGGTCCGGACCCGCCGGCCTCGCTGCTGCCCGTGCCGCGGCCAATGCCGGCAAGAACGTGATCCTGGCCGAGCTCGACCCAGTTGCGGGCGGCTCGGCGAAATGGTCCGGCGAAACGATCGATGGGAAACCGGCTGCGGAATGGGCTGCGGCGCAAGCAGAAGCGCTTGCGGAGATGGACAATGTCCGGCTTCTCACCCGCACCCATGTCTGGGGTTATTACGACGGCAATACACTCGCCGCACTCGAGCGCGTCGGCGATCACACCTTGACAGCCACGCCGGGTGAACCGCGTCACCGACACTGGGTGATCCGGGCTGGCACGGTGGTGCTAACAACCGGCGCTTTCGAACGCCCGATCGTCTTTCCCGGCAACGACCGGCCGGGCGTCATGCTGGCGGGTGCGGCACAGCGCTACGCAGCCGAATTCGGAGTGCTGCCCGGCAGGCGTATCGCCCTGTTCACCAACAATGACAGCGCCTATGCGGCGGCAGCGGAATTATCGGCCGCCGGCGCCGAGATCGCGGCAATCGTCGATACCCGGCAGGTCATTTCCGCCGGCGTACGCGACCTGGCGGCCAGGGCCGGTGGCGAACTTCTGCTCGGCCAGGCGGTAAGCGCAACCAAAGGTGGCAAGGCACTCACCGGCGTTACGGTCCAGCGGCTCGATCCGGTGACCGGAACGGCGTCGGGCGAGAAGCGCACCGTCGCGGCCGACTGCCTCGCCATGTCGGGCGGCTGGTCTCCCGCGATCCACCTGGCAAGCCAGGCAGGTGCCGCACCAAAATGGAACGACGACCTGCAGGCCTTTCTGCCGCCGGACCCGGCACAGCCCTGGCTTGGTGCAGGCGCGTTTGCGGGCGACACGAACACTGCCGACGCTTTGCGCAGCGGGCGCAATGCCGGTGCCAGGGCCGCTGGCGGGCGCGCCTCGCGCAGCCAGCCGGCGAAGGTGGAAGCGCCAAAGCTCGACCCGTTCCCCGCGCCGGTATTCGAAATTCGCCCGACCGAAGGCAGCAGCGGCAAGGCGCTGGTCGATCATCAGCTCGACGTGACGGCCGAGGACGTGCGCCTCGCCCATCGCGAAGGTTTTCACTCGGTCGAGCACCTGAAACGCTACACCACACTGGGAATGGCGACCGATCAGGGTAAAACGTCCAATGTGCCCGGCCTGGCCATCATGGCCAATGCGCGCGGTATCTCGATTCCCGAGGCCGGCACAACGCGCTTCCGCCCGCCCTTCGCGCCGGTGTCGCTCGGTTCGTTGGCGGCGGAGCGTTTTGGCGATGTCAGCCCTGACCGTCTGACGCCGATGCATGACTGGCATGTCGACCACGGCGCCGAGATGATGCCGGCCGGCCTGTGGCACCGACCCCGCATTTACGGCCTGCCCGGCGAAACGCTGGAGCAGGCCTATGTGCGCGAGGCAAAGACCGTGCGCGAAGGCGTTGGCATGGTCGATGTCTCCACACTCGGCAAGATTGCGGTGAAAGGGCCGGACGCGGCGGAGTTTCTCGACCGTGTCTACACCAACAAATTCTCCACGCTTCCGGTCGGCAAGGCCCGCTACGGCCTCATGCTGCGCGAGGACGGGCTGGTTCTCGACGACGGCACCACCTGGCGCCTCGGGGAAAACGACTTTCTGATGACGACCACGACCGCCGCGGCGGGCAAGGTGATGCAGCATCTTGAGTGCCTGCTCGATGTTCACTGGCCCGATCTGAAGGTCGCGCTGACTTCGGTCAGCGATCAGTGGGCCGGTGCGGCAATTTCCGGTCCAGACGCGCGTCGGGTGCTCGAACGCGCTGTGCAAGGCACCAGGGTCGACAACGAGACATTGCCCTTTATGGGCATTGTCTACGGCGAGGTTGACGGTGCGCCGGTGACGATCTGCCGCCTCTCGTTCTCCGGCGAGCTGGCCTATGAGGTCTATTGCGGCGCGGGTCACGGCACGCATGTCTGGGAAGCCCTGCTGGCGGCGGGCGAACCCTTCGGCATCCTGCCCTACGGCATGGAGGCCCTGGGCACATTGCGGATCGAAAAAGGCCATGTGACAGGTGCCGAAATCGACGGCCGCGTGACGGCGCGCGATCTCTATCTCGACTGGATGCTGTCCAAGAAGAAGCCCTTTGTCGGTTCTGCGATGATGGACCGAGAAGGACTTGTCGATGAAAATCGCATCCGCCTTGTCGGCATCATCTCGCTGGACGGGCTGCCTCTGGGCGGCGGAGCACATATTGTCGAGGCCAACAGCCACGCCGAGCCTAACGAGAGCATCGGCCATATCACCGCATTCTGCTATTCGCCGGTGCTGGCGAAATATATCGGCCTTGCGTTGGTGAAGGGCGGCAAGGCACGCCACGGCCAGCGTGCTTTCATCGCCGACCCGCTGCGCAAGCGTTACGGACCGGTGGAGATCGTCAGCCACCATTTCTTCGACCCGGAAGGGAGCCGCATGCATGGTTGAGCGCGAGTCCCCGCTGGGTCCGGCCTATAGGCCCGGTCGCCACGGCAATGTAGCAGAGGCCGCCGGCGTGACGCTGTCGGAAACGCGCCCCGGATCGATCGTCGAGGTGGTTTCCTGGCCGGGCAGCGAGAAAGCAGCTCTTGCCGCCATCAAATCGGCTACAGGGCTGGCTTTGCCCAACATGCCCGGAGCCGGGGTGTCGAAAAAAGACAAAGCAGGTTACGGCTTTGCGCCGAGGCGTTGGCTTATTATCGACGGCAGGGAAGGTGTCGAACAGCAGTTGCAAAAAGCGGTCAGCGACAAGATCGGTGCCGTGAACGACCTTTCACATGGCCGGACTGCGATCCGCGTCAGCGGCCCGCGCGCCGAATGGGTGCTTTCGAAGCTGTTTGCGGTCGACTTTTCTGCCGAGGCGTTCCCCGTCTCGAACGGGTGCTCGACCGCACATCACGAGATCTTCGCGCAGATTCAGCGTACCGGAAAAAACCAGTTCGACCTGATCGTCTTCTGCTCTTTCGCACGCGCATTCTGGACGACGCTTTGCCATTCTGCGGAAGAGGTCGGTTACGAAGTCAGTTGAAGGACAATGCGCCGATCGTCCCCAGCGCAGTCACCTAGTCGCCCAGGAACGTCACCCAATCTTGCAACGGCGCGCGTTCTGTCCGGAAGCCGTTTTCCGGCTTCGACGTGTCCTCATAGCCAATCGCCATGCCGCAGGTGACGATTTCCTCATCTGAAATATCAAGAACCGGCCGTATCTGTTTGTGATATGGCGCAAAAGCGGCCTGAGGACAGGTGTGCAGGCCGCGTCCGCGCGCCGCGATCATCAGCGTCTGCAAAAACATGCCGTGGTCGATCCACGACCCCTTGTTGAGCCGCCTGTCGATAGTGAAGATGACGCCGATCGGTGCATCGAAGAAAACGAAATTGCGGTCGTGTTGCGAGCGCATGCGCTCCACTTCGCGGCGCTGAATGCCGAGCGCATCGTATAGCGCAAAACCGACGGTCCGCCGGCGCCCGAGATACGGTTCGAAAAACTTGTCCGGATAATATTTGTACTCGTCCCACTCGATCTTCTCGGCCCGAATTCCCGAATTCAGGATAGCGTCCGATATCCGGTCCTTCACAGCACCGCGCGTCACATAGGCCTTCCACGGCTGCATGTTCGTGCCGGACGGTGCCCGTGCGGCGAGCCGCAGGATATCCTCGATTGTCTCATTGTCGACAGGATCGGGCAGGAACGCACGCACCGAACGGCGCGTGCTGATCGCCTCGTCTACGGCATCCGCGCTATCGGCGATCTCTTTGTTGTCGTCACGCGCGAGCATCAACTGTCCTTCCAACCGTACCGGTCACTGGTGCGCGGCAGGTCTCGATTCTTGCCGCCAGCTTGCCTGCCGCTCGACAGTACATTGAAACCGTACCGGTCACTGGTGCGCGGCAGGTCTCGATTCTTGCCGCCAGCTTGCCTGCCGCTCGACAGTACATTGAAAATGATGTCTAATTTTTCACCAGATCATCGTCAATGAAAACCATGGGATTATTTTCATGGCCAACTCAGCGAGCCAGGTCAAGGAAAGCAAGCTCACGCTGGCGCTAGAGCGCATCGATGCCCGCATTGCACGCGACCTGCGGGCGCTGCGGCAGGCGCGCAGCCTGACGCTAACCCAGATATCGGAGAGTGTCGGGCGATCGGTCGGCTGGCTGAGCCAGGTCGAGCGCGGTATTTCCATGCCGACATTCGCCGATCTCAGCCGCCTGGCAGACACGTTCGGCGTCCCGCTGAGCCTGTTTGTCGGCCGCGAAGCGCAATCCGAACCGGAAATGGAAGTTGTGGTACGTGCCGGGGCGCGGCGTACTCTGGGACCGACCGAGGCGGGTCTAGAAGAAGAACTGCTCTCTCCTGCGCTGGGTGGCAGCTTCGAGATGCGGCACCGTACATTTTCGCCCGGAGCAACGTCACAACAGAAGTCCGCGCGCGACACGGAAGAAGCCGGTTTCGTTTTGGCAGGATCCATCGACATCGAGGTCGACGGTACATGGCACGCACTCGGCGTCGGCGACAGTTTCCGCTTTAAGGGGAAATCCATGCGCTGGCGCAACAACGGCGACACGGATGCCATTGTCATCTGGGTGCTGTCGCCGCCGGTTTATTGATCGTGACCGGGTGTCCGGCTACCTGCCGCGCTCAATCGTCGAAAAGCCTGATCGGTCGTTCGCACTGGAAAACCGGACACTGGTTCGTATCTTTGGTGCTGACATAGGTCGGCGTCTTCACCTCCGGATGGAAACAAAACCGGTTACTCGAAACAAATCGCTCGTAGGTATGAGCGCCTGTGGTGACGACGGCGGCGCCCCGTGCGTGGATAAGTGCGCGCGTTTGGTCGCACGTCATCTTGCGTGCATCCGGGCGTGCGGCTGAAGCAGTTGCCGCCGGCACCACCATCATCGCCGCAATGCCAGCAATAAAAAGATTTCGCAAAGGGGATTTCATGGCATAGCCTTCCTCTCGCGTCCCTTCGGATTGAAGATAGAGTGGCCGGGCTTAAGGTCAATCGGCAATTATGAGGGTGTCGCCAATGCGTCTGTCTGTGGCCGTGGTCCCTGCCCGGCGCCTCGTACACCGGGCAGGGGTGGAAGTTGCGAGCCGCGCTGGGGATGCGGCTCGCCTAACCGCGGTCGGGAACTTCTTCCACTCGGCAATTCTCGCCTGATTCCCAAAGCGGCAAAATTGCGTGATCGCGGAACATGACACTGCCGCCTCGATTTGCAGAGGCGTCAAGCCATTGCAAAGGCAAAGGAATTAGCAACGTGCCATCATCGGACGTATATGGATTTCAACCAGCCCGCCGCCACGAGGAACTGGGCCCCGACTTTTTCGACAAGGTTGCCGCTGCGGCATTTCCAAAGCACCAGTTGCGTTACCGCAACCAGCGCTGGGCCGGGCGCATTGGCCTTGGCGAGTTGACCTCCACCCAGTGGATCGATCACTTCGGAAGCTTCGCCCCGTTTGCCGGCAGCTTTGCCGAGCCTTTGGCTCTGCGGTATCACGGCCATCAGTTCCAGGTATACAATCCCCAACTTGGTGACGGTCGTGGTTTCCTTTTTGCACAATGCTACGACCCCGAGAACGGCCGGCTGCTCGATTTCGGCACAAAAGGCAGCGGTCAGACGCCCTATTCGCGCGACGGCGATGGACGGCTGACGCTCAAGGGCGGTGTGCGCGAGATACTCGCCACCGAGATGCTGGAAGCCCTGGGTGTCGACACCTCAAAGTCCTTCAGCCTGATCGAAACCGGCGAGGAACTCTGGCGTGGCGACGAGCCCTCGCCAACGCGCTCGTCAGTGCTGGTCCGCCTCAGCCACTCGCACGTCAGGATCGGCAGCTTCCAGCGCCTGCTCTACCTCGACGAGCACGACAATATTCGAAAACTCATGGACTACGCGGTCGCAAACTATCTGCCCGAGGCCAATCGCGAATCGACTGGTGACCAGGCCCTGGCGTTCCTCGATGCGGTTGGCAGGCGGGTGGCTGAAACCGGAGCACGCTGGATGCTGGCCGGATTCGTGCACGGCGTGCTGAACACCGACAATATCAACATCACCGGCGAGAGCTTCGACTACGGTCCCTGGCGCTTCGTGCCGGAACTCGATCCCTCATTCACCGCCGCCTATTTCGACCAGACGCGGCTTTATGCTTTCGGCCGGCAGCCGGACGTGCTCTTGTGGAACATGACGCGCTTAGCCGAATGCCTGCTGCCTTTCGCGCCGAAGGAAGCGCTCGAAACAACGCTGCAAGGTTTCGGACCCGCCTTCCGTGATGCCTTCAATCGCGCCCTGCTCGACCGGCTAGGTCTGCAGTCGTCCGGTAGCGAGACCGACCAGCGACTTGCGACTGCGACCTGGCAGTTTCTGGCCGACAGCCGCATGCCGTTTGAGCGCTTTTTCTTCGACTGGCGCGGAGCTGATGCAAAGCGCGCGGCCGCAAGCCCGGAAGCGGCGGTATATGAAAGCACAGCGTTCGCACCGGCACGCAAACTGCTTGCCGGCTGCGAGCCGCGTACAGCGGAAGTCACAAGCCACCCCTACTTCCAGCGTGCCGAGCCCTGCACGATGCTGATCGACGAAGTAGAAGCGATCTGGAAGCCGATTGCGGAAGGGGACGACTGGACCAGGTTCGAGGCAAAGCTCGCTCAAATCAACGAAATGCGGGAGGCCTATACCCTTGCGGGCTCCTAGGCTTCCAGCAGTTCCACGTCGACCACGCCCTTGATCGCCTTGAAGGCAGAAGCAATCCCGTTATCGATCTTGTAGCGGTCGGGCAACGCCACTTCGACCTCGCCGCCATTGTCCGGCCGGATGACAACGAGGCTGACCTGCCCGTCACCCTTCTGGCCCAACTGTCGGGTCAGCGCTTCAACGGGTCCCGGATCGCGCAGATAAATGCGCATGGCGCGTTGCATCTGACTTGCTTCGTCCTCGAGCGAATGCATGGTCTGGACGCGCAAATTCACGCCTTCGGGCCTGTTTTCGGCGGCAACTGTGATGACGACCGACTTGCCCGCTTCGATCAGGTCGCGATGCTGCGCCAGCGTTTCGGAAAACAGCACGGCTTCATACTGGCCGCTGGCATCGGAAAGCTGCATGACACACATTTTGTTGCCGGTCCGGGTACGCCGCTCCTGCTTGGAGGAGATCGTTCCGGCGAGGCGTCCGGCCGTTGCGCCCTTCCTCACCGCGAGTTGGAACTCACCCCAGTTCTGCACCCGCATCTTTTCGAGCAACTGCCGGTATTCATCAAGCGGATGCGCAGAGAGGTAGAAGCCGACCGTCTGGAATTCCTTGTGCAGACGCTCCGCAGGCAACCAGGGCTCGACCGCCGGCAGCCGCAGCACATCCTTCATGCCACCGCCAGCCTGGCCGAAAATGTCGCCCTGCCCCATCTCGGCATCGTCGCGCGCGCGGCTCGCCAGCCCCATCATGCGCTCGATCCCAGCCCACATTGCGGCCCGGTCGTGGCCGAAGCAATCAAGCGCACCGGCCGCGATCAGGCTTTCCAGTACCCGCTTGCCGACGATGCGCGGATCGACCCGGCCGCAGAAATCCTCCAGGTTCTCGAATGCCCTTTCCTTACGGACCGAGACGATATGGTCGACCGCTGCGTCACCCACGCCCTTGATGGCCGCCAGTGAATAGAAGATGCGGTTTTCGCCGACCTCGAAATCACGGAAGCTGGTTTCCACTGAGGGTGCGACGACTTCGATGCCGAGCCGCCGCGCATCCTGCCGGAACTCCGACAGCTTGTCGGTGTTGGCCATATCGTAGTTCATCGACGCGGCCAGAAACTCCACCGGGTAATGCGCCTTCATATAGGCGGTCTGATAGGACACGATGGCATAGGCTGCAGCATGCGACTTGTTGAAGCCATAGTCAGCGAATTTCGCCAGCAGATCGAAGATGAAATCCGCCTGCTGTTTGGCGAGGCCACGCTCGACCGCGCCGTCGACAAAGCGTGTGCGCTGCTTGTCCATTTCGGCGCGGATCTTCTTGCCCATCGCGCGGCGCAGAAGATCCGCTTCGCCGAGCGTGTAGCCCGAGAGCTCCTGCGCGATCTGCATCACCTGTTCCTGGTAAACGATGACACCTTGTGTCTCGGCCACCAGATGGTCGATCTTGGGGTGGATCGACGCCGTTTCTTCCTCGCCGTTCTTGCGCGCATTGTAGGTCGGGATGTTCTCCATCGGGCCCGGCCGATAGAGCGCCACCAGCGCAATGATGTCCTCGATGCGGTCCGGCTTCATGCCGATCAGCGCCTTGCGCATGCCAGCGCTTTCAACCTGGAATACGCCCACCACTTCGCCGCGCGACAGCATCTCGTAGGTCTGCGGATCGTCATACGGAATCTGCGTCAGATCGATCTCGATGCCACGCTGAGCAACCAGCTTTACCGCCCGCTCCAGCACGGTCAGCGTCTTCAGGCCGAGAAAGTCGAACTTGACGAGGCCGGCGTCCTCGACCTTTTTCATGTTGAACTGCGTCACCGGCATGTCGGAGCGCGGATCGCGGTACATCGGCACGAGTTCCGATAGCGGCCGGTCGCCGATCACGATGCCCGCGGCATGCGTGGAAGCGTGGCGGTAAAGCCCTTCCAGCTTCTGCGCGATGTCGAGCAGCGACTGCACCGCCGGCTCGCGTTCCACCTCCTCGGCGAAGCGCGGTTCGTTGGCGATTGCGTCTTTCAGCTTGACCGGGTTCGCCGGGTTTGCCGGCACCATCTTTGTCAGCCGGTCGACCTGGCTGTAGGGCATCTGCAAGACACGGCCGACATCGCGAAGCACGGCGCGCGCCTGCAGCGTACCAAAGGTGATGATCTGCGCCACCTGATCGCGCCCGTACTTTTCCTGCACGTAGCGGATGACTTCCTCACGCCGCTCCTGACAGAAGTCGATGTCGAAGTCGGGCATCGACACACGGTCGGGATTGAGGAAGCGCTCGAACAGCAACGAGAAGCGCAGCGGGTCGACGTCGGTGATCGTCAGCGCATAAGCGACCAGCGAACCCGCGCCGGAGCCGCGCCCCGGGCCGACCGGAATGTCCCGCGCCTTGGCCCATTTGATGAAGTCGGCGACGATCAGGAAGTAGCCCGGATATTTCATCCGCTCGATAATGCCGAGCTCGTGCTCCAGCCGTTCAGCGTAGTCGCTTTCCTTGAAGCCCGCAGCGATGCCCTGAGCCGCGAACCGCATTTGCAGCCCCTCGCGCGCTTGTCGCTTCAGTTCGTCGGATTCGGCTTGCAACGCAGTTTCCGCGTCGCCGCCGTCGTCAGCGGTGAACCGTGGCAGAATGGGATCGCGGTTCTGCGGATAGTAGGAGCAGCGTTTTGCGATCTCGATCGTATTGTCGATTGCCTCGGGCAGGTCGGCGAACAGGACCGCCATTTCTCGCTGGGTCTTCAGATGGTTGTCTGGCGTAACCCGCGGCCGGTTGTCCTCTGCAATGACTGAGCCATGCGCGATGGCCATCAGCGCGTCATGCGCGTCGTAATCCGCAGCAGCCGGGAAGAAGGATTCATTCGTCGCGACAAGTGGCAGCTCGTGCCTGTAGGCGAGCTCGATGGTGGCCGCCTCCACGCGCCGGTCGTACCCCTGCACGCGCTCCAGTTCGACATAGAGCCGATTGCCGAATATCTGCTTCAGGCCAAGCAGCCGCTCTTCCGCCGGCACCTGATGCCCTGACGCAATTGCGGAACCGATAGGGCCTCGCGGGCCACCCGTCAGGCAGATCAACCCTTCCGCATGGTCGCCAAGCCAGTTAATCGGCGCAAAGACGCCGGCATCCGGCGGGTTGTCGAGATAGGCGCGGCTGACCAGTCGCACGAGATTTGCGTAACCGGCTTCTGTGGCAGCCAGGAGGACAAGCGGCGCCGAACTTCGGTCTTCCTTGCGCCGGCCGCCCGGCTCCTGGCCGTCAGCGCTCCCAAAACGAACCTCAAGTTGGCAACCGATGATCGGCTGTACGCCCGATCCGGCCGCCTTCTGCGCGAATTCCAGCGCGCCGAAGAGGTTGTTGGTGTCGGTTACAGCGATCGCCGGTGACCGTGTGTCCACCGCGTGCTTGACGATCTTGGCAAGTGGCAGCGCGCCTTCCAGCAGCGAATAGGCCGAATGCACCCGCAAATGCACAAACGCGCGGGACGGCCCATTTGCGGTCTTTCCGCCGCTTGCGTTTGCCTTCGCCGCTTCCCTGATCGGATCTGGTTTTTCTGCCAAAGCGCCCTGCCTCAGCTCATGGCGAGCTGGAATCGGGGCTATTCTTCGGCACCACGCGGCCCGGGTAAACCCGATAGTTGGGTCATGGACAGATTTTCGCGACCGCGCCGGCAAGAGCATCCGGCTCCGGCACCAGCTTGCCGGCACCTGCCTCGCTCAATTCGGCTTTGTCGCCATAGCCCCACAACACACCGATGCTGCCGACACCATTGTTCCGTGCACCGATTATATCATGTTTCCTGTCACCGATCATGCAGGTGCGACCTGCTTCAATGTGCCTGACTTTGAGAATGAATCCGATCAGATCGGACTTGTCCGACAGCCGCCCGTCGGCTTCCGACCCATAGACGGTGTCGAAATAACGTGAAAGGCCGAAATGGACGACGATCTCCTCGGCATAGGATTGAAGCTTGGAGGTAGCGACGGCCATGCGGTACCCCTGCGCCGCGAGAGCCGCCAGCGTCTCGGGAATCCCCTCGATCAGAACATTCTCGAACTTGCCGACATCCATATAGCGTTCGCGGTAGAGCGCGACCGCCTCCGCGACGCGCTGCTCATCCTCCGTCGCCAGCAGCTCCCGAAACGAGACCTGCAGCGGCGGGCCGATGCACCAGCCCAGAACGTCTGCCGCAGGCGCGATCCGCCCCATCTTCTCGATCGCATACCGGATCGACTTGGTGATGCCTTCGAACGGATCCGTCAAAGTGCCGTCGAGATCAAACAGCAGCGTGCAGGAAGCTGCATCATTCATGTTAGGCAAATTCCATGATCACGGCATCCACCGCCAGGCTGTCGCCCGGTTCGGCGTTGATTTTGGAAACGACGAGATCGCGTTCCGCGCGCAACACATTTTCCATCTTCATGGCCTCGACGACAGCGAGTGTTTCGCCCGTCTTGACCTCCTGCCCCTCAGCAACGGCGATGGAGACGACGAGCCCGGGCATCGGACAAAGCAACATCTTCGAGGTGTCCGGCGGCAGCTTCACCGGCATCAGCTTTTCCAACTCGGCCATGTAAGGGAGCATCACCCTTGTATCGACCGACAGCCCGCGCCAGGAGATACGCATACCGTTCAGGATCGGGCGCATCTGGGCGGTGACATCCGCATTGCCCACGCTGCCCTGCCAGATGAGGTCGCCCGGGCTCCACGCTGAGTGCACGGGCTGCGCGTCGCCGCCATTGACCGAGATGCTGCAATCGATGGCGCCGTTCACGGAACCGCCGGTTACCGACACTTCGAGATAGTCGCCCGCGATCCGAGCCACCCAGTCCTTTTTCATTCGCCCGCTATGCGGCGCAAGCCGACCGCCGAGCCGGTCGAGCCGGTCGCGGCGGCGAAGCTCGGCCGTTGCCGCGATCGCGGCCAGCACTGCCTTTTCCTTCCCGTCCGGTTCCGCGGGCTGAAATCCGTCCGGATATTCCTCGGCGATGAAACCGGTCGAGAGATCGCCCTTGCGCCAGCGCGGGTGCTGCATCAGGGCCGACAGAAACGGCAGGTTGTGACCGATGCCATCGACCACGAATCCATCCAGCGCTTCCGCCATTGCATCGATCGCCTCCATGCGCGTCGGCGCATGGGTGCACAGTTTGGCGATCATCGGATCGTAGTACATGGAGATTTCCGACCCTTCGAAAACGCCCGTGTCGTTGCGTACGGTCACGCCCTCGCGCTCGCCCTCCTGCGGCGGCCGGTAATGCGTCAACCTGCCGATCGACGGCAGGAAGTTGCGGTACGGATCTTCGGCATAAAGCCGGCTTTCCACCGCCCAGCCGTTCAGCTTCACGTCGCTCTGCCTGATCGCAAGTTTCTCACCCGCGGCAACGCGGATCATCTGCTCTACCAGGTCGACGCCGGTGATCAGCTCCGTTACCGGATGTTCGACCTGCAGACGCGTGTTCATTTCAAGGAAATAGAAATTGCGGTCCTTGTCGACGATAAACTCGACCGTGCCGGCACTCTGGTAGTCCACAGCTTTGGCCAGCGCGACCGCCTGTTCGCCCATGGCCTTACGCGTCTTTTCATCGAGAAAAGGCGACGGCGCCTCTTCCACAACCTTCTGGTTGCGGCGCTGGATCGAACACTCGCGCTCACCGAGATAGATGGCATTGCCGTGTGCGTCCGCCAGCACCTGAATTTCGAT
Source organism: Rhizobiaceae bacterium (assembly GCA_017644005.1). Classification (GTDB taxonomy): domain Bacteria; phylum Pseudomonadota; class Alphaproteobacteria; order Rhizobiales; family Rhizobiaceae; genus RCIO01. The sequence goes on along the minus strand of JAEPMJ010000004.1, from coordinate 409,396 downwards.
ATGACGCGGTTCGACGACGAACTTTTCGATGAACACACGATCGTCGCCGAACGAGCTTTTCGCCTCGGACCGCGCTCGGTCGAACCCGTCGCGCACTTCCTTTTCGTCCCAGGCTATCCGCATGCCTTTGCCGCCGCCACCGGCCGACGCCTTGATCATCACAGGATAGCCAATCTCGCCCGCAATTTTTCGCGCGGCATCAGCATCCTCGATCACGCCGATATGGCCCGGCACCGTGTTCACCTTGGCCTCTTTGGCGAACTTCTTGGATTCGATCTTGTCGCCCATGGCCTCGATGGCCCTGGGTTTCGGACCGATGAAGACGATGCCTTCCTTTTCGAGTGCAGTGCAGAAGGAGGCGCGTTCGGATAAGAAGCCGTAACCGGGATGCACGGCCTCCGCACCTGTTTCCTTGCAGGCCGCAATGATGCGCTCGCCAAGGAGGTAGCTCTCGCTGGCAGGCGGCGGTCCTATGTGTACAGCCTCGTCGGCCATCTCGACATGCAGGGCGTTGGCGTCGGCGTCGGAATAGACGGCAACCGTCGCGATCCCCATGCGCTTCGCCGTCTTGATGACCCGGCAGGCGATTTCACCACGGTTGGCAATCAGGATTTTCTTGAACATCGAAAAGGCGATCCTCCGGAAGCGTCTTCGTATTATGGACCCGCATTGAGCCGTCAAGGTCACTCCGGCGAAGTGCGGCAGTCAAATCGATTAGCGAAGGCTTGATCGCCGGGGCGAAAGCTGAAACCGTGCGCCCCGATCGTTCGGGAGGGTTTCAGACGATGAAGACACGTGCCGCCGTTGCGTTCGCCGCCGGCAAGCCGCTGGAAGTCATGGAAGTCGACCTGGAAGGCCCGCGCGAAGGCGAGGTGTTGGTTGAGATCAAGGCGACGGGCATCTGCCATACCGATGAGTTCACGCTGTCGGGCGCTGACCCTGAAGGCATTTTCCCCGCGATCCTGGGGCATGAGGGCGCAGGCGTGGTGGTAGATGTCGGAGCGGGTGTCACCAGCGTGAGGAAGGGCGATCACGTCATCCCGCTCTATACGCCGGAATGCCGCACCTGCCCGTCTTGCCTGTCGCGCAAGACGAATCTGTGCACCGCGATCCGAGCCACCCAGGGTCAGGGGTTGATGCCGGACGGCACGAGCCGCTTCTCGATCGGCAAGGACAAGCTCTTCCACTATATGGGCTGCTCGACCTTCGCCAATCACACGGTGTTGCCGGAAATCGCGCTGGCCAAGGTCGATCCCGAAGCCCCCTTCGACAAGATCTGCTATATCGGCTGCGGTGTGACGACCGGCGTCGGCGCCGTGCTCAACACCGCCAAGGTGACACCCGGCGCAACTGCAATCGTTTTCGGCCTGGGCGGCATTGGCCTCAACGTCATTCAGGGTCTCCGGCTCGCCGGCGCCGACATGATCATCGGCGTCGACATCAACAATTCCAGGAAGGAATGGGGCGAACGTTTTGGAATGACTCACTTTGTCAATCCCAAGGATGTCGGCGGCGATCTTGTGCCCCACCTCGTGGATATGACCAAGCGCGGCGCAGACCAGATCGGCGGCGCGGACTACACATTCGATTGCACGGGCAATGTGAAGGTGATGCGCGACGCGCTGGAGAGCGCCCACCGCGGCTGGGGCGAATCGATCATCATCGGAGTCGCGGGCGCGGGCCAGGAGATTTCAACCCGCCCCTTCCAGCTGGTTACCGGGCGGATCTGGAAAGGCACGGCCTTCGGCGGCGCCCGCGGACGCACTGACGTTCCGAAAATCGTCGACTGGTACATGGCCGGCAAGATCGACATCGACCCGATGATCACGCACACCCTTTCACTCGACGAGATCAACAAGGGATTTGATCTGATGCATGCAGGTGAGAGTATCCGTAGCGTCGTCGTCTACTGAGAAAATACACTCGGCCCGAGCAGCCGGGTATGTCGCGTGCCCCGCGCGCTACGCACTGTTCCCGACATCGTCCAGGAGACACACAGTGTGATCAGTGCTGGCGAAAACTTGTTCGTCGACCTGGTCGAACTACCGCTGGCACCGGTGGCCGAACGGCTGGAAATCCTGGAATACGAGATTGCAGTTGCCGCCTAAAACACCTGTCCTTTACGTCGACGCCGACGCCTGCCCGGTGAAAGACGAGAGCATGCGCGTCGCCGCCCGTCACGACATCGTCGTCACATTCGTATCAAATGGCGGCTTGCGTCCTTCCCGCGATCCGATGGTGCGGCACGTGGTTGTTCAAAAGAGCGCCGACGCGGCTGACGACTGGATCGTGGAGCAGTTGCAACCAGGCGACATAGTCGTCACCTCGGACGTGCCGCTCGCTGCACGCGCTGTCGAGAGAAAGGCGACTGCGATTGCTCCTACCGGTCGCCTTTTCACCGAAGAAAGCATCGGCATGGCGGTCGCGATGCGTGACCTCAAGCAGCATCTGCGCGAGACGGGTGAGATCAAGGGCTATAATCCGGGCTTCTCGGCCCGCGACCGGTCAGCGTTTCTGTCGGCGCTCGACCAGCTCGTGCGGCGCGCTCTGCGCGCCTGATTGCGGCCGGCCATTTCGGAGGCCCGATCGGAGGCGGCTTCGGCGCGAAAAATCGTCTCCCGTGACAGGCTGCGACAGTATTCGCCGTGGCCTCGGGTCACATTGGTGAAGATCAATGCGCCCGACAAATATCGATATGACAATACGCTAGCGCAATTCGTAACGATTCTCTCTTTTACGGGTGCAGCTCTTGCTTCTGACGCCGCGGTAAGCCATTTTTGGGTTTCAACGCCTCGGCGAACAATCCACTCAACAAGGAGCGTTTCACGGTGTCCGACACCGCCACGATCTATTCTGACGTCCCCGATAACGACACGATGGGCGGCCGCATGTTGCGCGCCCGCGACGCTGCAGGCCTTTCGCTTGCGGAACTTGCGCGGCGCCTCGGCGTTCAGGCTTCAACGGTGCAGGCGTGGGAAAACGACCGCTCGCAGCCGCGCGCCAATCGTCTCTCGATGCTGGCGGGTGTGCTTGATGTGAGCCTGTCCTGGCTGCTGCACGGAGTTGGTTCCGGCCCGAGCGACGAAAGCAACGCCGAACTCTACAAATCCGTATCGCTTCAGCTCGAGCGCCTGCGCCGGCTGCAAAGCGAATCGGCCAAGGTCGCCGCCAAGATCGAGCGGGACATGCAGCGTCTCACCTCCAGTGCCTGACGCGTGAAAAACGCCAGACCTGGCATGACTTAACATGACAGGTGACAAAGGTGGCGCGTTAGGCTAGCGTCGCCGACGTCGAGGATCCAAACGATCCTGCCGATCCGCGGGAGAGAGCAGCGCAGGCTGCCGCCGAAGGGGAAATCGCCCGAAATCTCTCAGGCAAACGTACCGCGGCCTGGTAACGACACTCTGGAAAGTCGGGGCGCCCGCCCCGCGCCGAAGGTGTAAGCGCAGTCGACAGAGTTCCGGCTGCGCGAGTCTCTCAGGCTTCAGACAGAGGGGCACGAAACGCTGCGAAAGCAGAATTGCGTGCGCTTGTCTGGAGGACCTATGGGAGACACGGGCGAACTGAAACAGTTACCCCTTAAGAATTTGCATGAGAGTGCTGGCGCGCGCTTTGGCGGGTTTGCCGGCTGGTCGATGCCAATCACCTATCCGGCCGGCGTTATGAAGGAACACCTTCACACGCGCGAACATGCAGGTCTGTTCGACATATCGCATATGCGGTTGTTCGATGTCGCAGGCCCCGATGCGGAAGGGGTATTGGCGCGGGCTTGTCCGCTCGATCCAGGGCAGCTTTCGACAGGTCAGTCGAAGCTCACACTGCTCCTGAATGAAGCTGCCGGGATACTGGATGACCTGATTGTCACCCGTCTTGGCGCCGACCGCTTCAAGGTCGTCGCCAACGCCGGAAACGCCGACAGCGACGAAGCGCATCTGCGCGCACTGGCGAAGGGCCACGACTGCACGATCGCACCGCTCGACCGTGTATTTCTGGCGCTGCAGGGACCGGAGTCGGAGGCTGTGCTGAAAGCATGCGGCATCGATCTTTCGCATCTTTATTTTATGCAAGGATTCGAACCCCGCGACGGCTGGTTTACGAGCCGCTCCGGCTACACCGGCGAAGACGGGTTCGAGCTCGCCCTGCCGGCGGCCGATGCTGGACAGCTTGCCGAAAAGCTGCTCGCCGACGAGCGCGTAATGTGGATCGGGCTCGCTGCCCGCGACAGCTTGCGGCTTGAGGCCGGGCTTTGCCTGCACGGTCAGGATATTGGCCCTGACACCACGCCGGTCGATGCGGCACTTCTGTGGGCGATACCTAAGGAACTGCGCGATGGCGGCCCCTATGTCGGCTCGCAGGCTCTCGTGGCCGCGCGCGCAGCTGGTGCCGCACGCAAACGCGTCGGCTTGATGCCGGAAGGCAGGCAGCCCGTTCGTGCCGGTACGCCGCTTGTCGATGCTAACGGCGCAGCCGCGGGCCAGATCACCTCAGGCGGCTTCGGCCCCTCAGCCGGCGCACCGGTCGCGATGGGCTACGTCGCTACAGATCTCATCAAATCCGAGGCGGAGCTGTTTGCCGAGGTGCGCGGCAACCGCATCCCGGTCCGCATTCATTCGCTTCCCTTCACCCCACACCGCTACCGCAAAGGATAAGCCTTATGGCCACTGTCTATTACACTGACGACCATGAATGGATCAGCGTCGACAACGGCGTCGCAACCGTCGGCATCACCGACTACGCACAGGAACAGCTCGGCGACCTCGTCTTTGTCGAGCTGCCGGAGGCCGGCAAGAGCCTCTCCAAGGGCGATGCCGCCGTTGTGGTGGAGTCGGTCAAGGCCGCTTCCGACGTTTACGCGCCCGTCGACGGCGAGGTGACGGCAATCAATGAAAAGCTGAATGACGATCCCGCTCTGGTGAATTCGGCGGCAACCGGCGACGGTTGGCTCTGGAAGATGAAACTCGCCGACGAATCGCAGCTCGAAGGCCTCATGGACGAGGCCGGCTACCAGGCATTGATAGGCTGAGGCACTCACGATGACCGCACCATCACTTCCCTTCGCCAGCCGCCATATCGGTCCCGGTCCGCAGGACACGCGCGCCATGCTGAACACGCTCGGCATGACTTCGCTCGACGCGCTGATCGGCCAGACCGTGCCGAAATCGATCCGGCTCGATCGGCCGCTCGACTTGCCCAACGCGGCATCCGAGGCTGACGCACTGGCCGAGCTTTCGGCAATTATGGCCGAAAACAGACTGTCGAAGAGCTTCATCGGTGCCGGTTATCACGGCGTGCATGTGCCGCCGGTTATCCTCCGCAACCTGTTCGAGAACCCGGCCTGGTACACGGCCTACACGCCTTATCAGTCCGAAATCAGCCAGGGGCGTCTGGAAATGCTGTTCCATTTTCAGACGCTGGTAGCCGAGTTGACCGGCCTGCCCGTCGCATCCGCGTCTCTGCTCGACGAGGCGACTGCAGCGGCTGAGGCGATGGGTATCGCTTGGCGCCATCATCGGGGCAAACGCAACCGCATCGTGCTCGCGGGCGAACTTCACCCGCAGACTGTAGATGTGTTGAGAACACGCGCCGAACCGCTCGGCATTTCGATCGACACTGGCAACGTCGATGAAACCGCCACCGCGCTGTTTGTGCCCTGGCCGGACACCAACGGCGTCTATTCCGATCACGCTGACCTGATCAGCGCGGCAAAGGCAGTTGACGTGATCGTCGTATTCGTTGCCGACCCGCTGGCGCTCACTCTGATGAATCCACCTTCGGAGCATGGCGCGGAAATAGCTGTCGGGTCGATGCAGCGTTTCGGCGTTCCGATGGGATATGGAGGTCCGCACGCGGCCTACTGCGCCGTTTCCGAGCGGCTGACCCGGCTGATGCCCGGCCGCCTCGTCGGTCAGTCGGTCGATGCGCATGGACGCCCCGGCTATCGCCTTGCGCTGCAGACGCGCGAACAGCACATCCGCCGCGACAAGGCGACATCCAACATTTGCACCGCACAGGCGCTGCTCGCCAACATGGCCGCAGCCTACGCGATCTGGCACGGCCCGGAGGGACTGCAGCGCATTGCGGGAGACGTCCACGCGCTGACCGCACGCTTCGCCGCGGCACTGGCCAACGCAGGTGTTGAGGTGGCGGGGGACCAGCGCTTCGACACGGTGACCGCAACGGTTCCCGGCAAGGCAAAAGCGATTGCCGAGGCCGCCGAGAAATCGGGCCGCCTGCTGCGCGTGCCCGACAACAACCGCCTCGGCGTCACCTTCGACGAGACCTCGACCGAAGACGATCTGGAGGCTCTGTGCGAACTTTTCGGCGCGTCAGCACAGGTTGAAGCCGCAAGTGCCCTGCCCGGCAAACCGCGCGATACGGCGCACTTCATGACCCAGCCGGTGTTCCACCAGAACCGGTCTGAGACCGGCATGATGCGTTTCCTGCGCCGGCTGGCCGACAAGGATCTGGCGCTCGACCGCGCCATGATCCCGCTCGGCTCTTGCACGATGAAGCTCAACGCGGCGGCCGAGATGCAGCCGGTGAGCTGGCCGACGGTCGCCAATCTGCATCCCTTCGCGCCGGCCGAACATGCCGCTGGATACCGCAAGATGGCAAGTCAACTGGAAAACTGGCTTGGCGAGATCACCGGTTTCGATGCCGTGTCATTGCAGCCAAACGCGGGCAGCCAGGGCGAATATGCCGGCCTGCTCGCCATCCGCGACTGGCATAGGGCAAATGGCGGCGAGAACCGCACTATCTGCCTGATCCCCTCCTCCGCGCATGGCACCAACCCTGCCAGCGCCTCGATGGCCGGGCTCGACGTCGTGGTGGTGAAATGCACCGACAGCGGCGACATCGATGTCGAGGATCTGAAGGCGAAGGCCGCCGAACATGCCGACAGATTGGCGGCCCTTATGATTACCTACCCGTCAACCCACGGCGTGTTCGAGGAAGGCGTGCGCGACATGTGTGCCGTCATCCATGAACATGGCGGACAGGTCTATCTCGACGGCGCCAATCTGAACGCGCTGGTTGGGCTTGCGCGCCCCGGTGATCTCGGCGCCGATGTTTGCCACATGAACCTGCACAAGACCTTCTGTATCCCGCACGGCGGCGGTGGTCCCGGCATTGGCCCGATTGGTGTGAAATCGCATCTGGCCCCCTACCTGCCCGGCCATGTCGAGCTTGGTTCGGACGGCGCGGTGGCGGCGGCCCCGTTCGGCAGTGCGTCGATCTTGCCGATCACCTGGATGTATATCCGCATGATGGGCGCGGACGGCCTGAAGAACGCTACTGAGATGGCCATTTTGTCAGCCAACTATGTGGCGGAGCGACTGAAGTCGCACTACCCTGTACTGTATCAGGGTCGCAACAACCGCGTTGCACATGAGTGCATTCTGGATACGCGGGTTCTGAAGGACAGCGCCGGCGTCACCGTCGAAGACATCGCCAAGCGGCTGATCGACTACGGCTTCCATGCGCCAACCATGTCGTGGCCTGTTGCCGGCACGCTGATGGTGGAACCGACGGAATCCGAACCCAAGGACGAACTGGATCGCTTCTGCGACGCAATGATCGCCATTGCCGACGAAGCGGCCAGGATCGCATCGGGCGAATGGCCGCAAGACGACAATCCGCTTCGCAATGCGCCGCATACCGCAGCTGATGCGCTGGCAGACGACTGGAGCCATCCCTATTCACGGCAAGTCGCGGCATTTCCCAACGCCCACACGGCGGAGGCCGCCAAATACTGGCCGCCGGTCTCGCGCATCGACAACGTCGCCGGCGATAGAAACCTCGTCTGCACTTGCCCGCCGATCGAGGCGCTGGCCAGCTAATTGAATTGCGCGGCGGCGGTCGAGCCGCCGTCGCGCGCCTCCAGAAGCGGCTTTTTCGCAGTCTTGCGGCGCAACGCGTGAGCCGCAGCCGGCGCAATCACAGCAAACGGTTGGTCATGGGAAGCCACGTGTTGCTCCCTTCCGCTGCAATGGCCTTGCAATTGCTGAAAACTTGATGGAACAGAGAGCGAACTCCAGCCCGCGCTTGCTCGCTTCGGCGGCGGACGCGTGGCACACTATTCGGTGATTCGCGACACGAACTGGATCTCATGGAAGACAGCAACGACCTTTTTGCATCCATTGGAAACCCGGCCACGCCGGCGGGCCGTCCGAGTGATCCGATCGTCAGTGCTGCGCGCACCGCGAAGCCGCAATCGAAAAAGGATGGTAGCGAAAATTACAGCGCAGCCGACATCGAGGTGCTGGAAGGGCTTGAACCCGTCCGCCGGCGGCCCGGCATGTATATCGGCGGCACCGATTCAAAGGCATTGCACCACCTCTTCGCCGAAGTCATCGACAACTCGATGGACGAGGCTGTTGCCGGACATGCAACCTTCATCGATGTCGAACTCGACGCCGAAGGTTATTTGACGGTGACCGACAACGGCCGCGGCATTCCGGTCGACCCGCACCCGAAGTTCAAGGACAAATCCGCGCTCGAAGTGATCATGACCACCCTGCATGCGGGCGGAAAGTTCGACTCCAAGGTCTACGAAACCTCAGGCGGACTGCATGGCGTCGGCGTATCGGTTGTCAACGCGCTGTCGACGCATCTTGAAGTCGAGGTTGCTCGCGGGCGCCGGCTGTGGCGGCAGAGTTTTGCGCGCGGCGTGGCTGACGGCCCGATTCAGGATCTTGGAGAAGTTCACAACCGCCGCGGCACCAGGACCCGCTTCCTCCCGGACGAACAGATCTTCGGCAAAGGCGCCAGGTTCGAGCCGGCGCGCCTGTTCCGCATGGCTCGTTCCAAGGCGTATCTGTTCGGCGGCGTAGAGATCCGCTGGAATTGTGCACCCGAATTGATCGGCGAGAAGGACGACACGCCGGGAAAAGCCGTCTTCCATTTTCCCGGCGGCCTCAAGGACTATCTCGCCGAACAGCTCAATGGCGACTTCCAGGTCACCCGCGAGGCATTTGCCGGCAAAAGCGAAAAACAAGGCGGCCACGGCTCGCTGGAATGGGCCGTCACCTGGTTCGGTGGCGACGGGTTCATCAACTCCTACTGCAACACGATCCCGACACCCGAAGGCGGCACCCATGAAGCGGGTTTCCGCAATGCGCTGGCCCGCGGATTGCGTGCACATGCCGATCTCGTCGGCAACAAGCGGGCATCCATCGTCACCACCGAAGACGTGATGATCTCGGCCGCAGGAATGCTTTCGGTTTTCATCCGCGAGCCGGAATTCGTCGGCCAGACGAAGGACAGGCTCGCAACCACCGAAGCCCAGCGCATCGTGGAAAACGCGGTGCGCGACCCCTTCGACCACTGGCTTGCCGACAATCCGCAGGAAGCGACCAAGCTTCTCGACTGGGTGATTGCGCGCGCCGAGGAGCGCCTAAAGCGCCGCCAGGAAAAGGAAGTCAGTCGCAAAAGCGCAGTGCGCAAGTTGCGCCTGCCCGGCAAGCTGGCCGACTGCAGCCAGAACGCTGCGGCGGGTGCCGAGATCTTCATCGTGGAAGGCGATTCCGCCGGCGGCTCCGCCAAACAGGCACGCAACCGCGCCAGCCAGGCCGTGCTCCCCCTGCGCGGCAAGATCCTGAATGTCGCGAGCGCCGGCTCCGACAAGCTCGCGGCCAATCAGCAGATCGCAGATATCATCCAGGCACTCGGCTGCGGGACGCGCTCAAGATATCGCGAGGACGACCTGCGCTACGACCGCGTGATCATCATGACCGACGCCGATGTCGATGGCGCCCATATCGCCTCGCTGCTGATCACCTTCTTCTATAAGGAAATGCCGGAGCTGATCGCCAACGATCACCTCTACCTGGCCGTTCCACCGCTCTACCGTATCAGCCAGGGCGGAAAGGTGATGTATGCTCGCGACGATGCCCACAAGGACCAGTTGCTGCGCGACGAGTTCACCGGACGCGGCAAGGTCGAGATCGGCCGCTTCAAGGGCCTCGGCGAGATGATGTCGGCGCAGCTCAAGGAAACCACGATGGACCCTTCGAAGCGCACGCTGCTGAAGATCAAGGTGGAAGACGAAATCGAAAAGACGAAATCGACCATCGACGCGCTGATGGGCACCAAGCCCGAGCTGCGTTTCCGCTTCATTCAGGAAAATGCCGAATTCGCAGATCAGTTGGATATATAGAAGGCCGAGCCAATCAGGAAGTTGCTGACATTCGTCCTGTCTGTTGCAATCGCCTACGCGTTCTTCGTCGCCTTCATGTATTTTGGCCAGCGCTCGATGCTGTTTCCGGGCGCTACAGCGGGCGTGGACCCCGTGCCGGAACGGCCGCCTTGGGGGGAACATGTGAAGCTCCTAACCGGCGATGGCGAAACGCTTCACGCGCTTTACGCTTCAGCCGACAAGGGCCGGTCAGCCGCGATCTTCTTTCATGGCAACGGCGACACCATTCTGAATCTCGGCTTCATGGCGGCGGCATTCGCACAGCGTGACATAGGATTGCTCGCCGTTTCCTACCGTGGTTATGGCGGCTCCAGCGGCACGCCCAGCGAACCGGGTTTGATCGCCGACGGCCTGGCAGCGTGGGACTGGCTCGCTCAACGTCATCACGGTCCGGTCATGGTCGTTGGCCAGTCGCTCGGCTCGGCGGTCGCGGTCGCCGTCGCCGCTGAACGGGCTTCGGCAGGCCTGGTTCTCATCTCCGCTCCGGACTCGGTGCTTGCACTAGCACGAGCTCACTACCCGTACCTTCCGATCGGCCCGCTGATCCGCGACCCGTTCAGATCGGACATGCGCATTGTCGATGTGGGCGAGCCCAAGCTCTTTCTGCATGGCGACAGGGACACGGTCGTTCCGCTTCGTCACGGCCGCGCATTGTACGAGCTGGCTCCGGAACCGAAGGAACTCAAAGTGCTCCCGGGCATCGGACACAATGATCTCTGGAGCCACGAGACACTCGAAGCTGTTGCCGATTTCATCGAAATGACTGCAGCCGGCACCGCCGGCTGATCCGCTATGCCGCAGCGATCGCCAGCGCATGACCGCGTGCATTGGCACGCAGTTCGTCGAGATGGATCGACTTGAGCAATGATGCCAGTTCGCGGCATTCGCGCGTCGGACCGGACTGGCCGGGCGCCGCATTGATCGTCTTCAGCATCAGCCACGTAACCTCCTGCGCACCGGCGACTCGTTTGCCGTTGGCGACTTCGCGCCAGACCTCCAGTGCGGTGAGGATCGCCTTATCTGCATAGGCGGGCAGGCCTGAAGCTCGGAACAGCGCGGAAAGGGCAGCAACCCTGCCCCCTGCGAGCAAGGCACGCACGCGCTGTGCCGTCTGACCGGAAATCGCCACCAGAGCTGCGCCGAAGAAGTCGATCTTGCCCACGGCAACGGTGCGCAGCACAAAGCTGGTGGTGAGTTCGCCGCGCATTCGCAGATGCTCCACGAGCGCGCCGTATTCGCTTGTATCCGTGCCGTCGATAAGCGTGACGGATGCCTTAACGCAGGCGTCACGTGTGAGCTTCGCGGCCCGGTCGGCGCCGATCAGCGCCACAACGAACGGCGAGTCCTTCAGCGCCTCGCCCACCTTGACCAGTAAGTGGTGGCGGCTTTCCGGCGGCAGACGGCGGTCGGCAAGCAAAACTTCCCGAACGTCGCCACGATCGCCAAATCGCTCGGCGAGGCGGCGGAACGACAGCGCGGCGATCGTTGCGCCGGTATTCCGGACCAATTCAATTGCAGCCTCGGCCGTACCCACTTCTGCGATCGCAGCCGCCACCGACATCGAAATGACCGGACGCGACGCAATGTGCCGCTGTTTGTGCCGCCCGCCCGCAGCGACGTGATCGATCAGATCGGCGTCACTCAGGGCTGGTGAAAGCGCCAGCACGGTCGCCGCGATATCCGGCTGATCGTGCGCCAGCGCATTTATGATCTGCTGCGGCGCGCGATAGCTCAGCGCCAGCACCTCGGCCATCGCCATACGGACCTTGGGCGACGGATCGTCCAGAAGCATGGTCAGGGCAGCTTCGGCAGCGCATCTGTCCTCGAAGGATACATCGTCCTGCAAATAGGCCCGCGCAAGCGCGTGCGCAGCGTCCGCCCGCTCTGAAACCCGTGCCGTATCTACCCAATTCAGGAATTGTGCGACTATCATCTACTGGAAACCATGCCTCGCAAGCTGTTGCAGGCACGTTAGGCAGGAATGGTTTACGAAGGGTTCACCATGTTTCTTAACGCCTTGTCCGTCGCCAATGCCGCAGCTATCAGGCATCTTGCAACAGGAGGAGCGTGATGCCGGGACTATTTCTGGAACAGTTCGAGGTCGGTCAGGTGATCCGCCATTCCGTGACCCGTACCGTGACCGAATCGGACAACGTGCTGTTTTCGGTCATGACCATGAACACGCAGCAGCTTCACATCGATTTCGACTATGCGGCCAAAACCGAATGGGGCAAGCCACTTGTGAACTCTATTTTCACGCTGGGCCTCATGATCGGCATCTCGGTCAACGACACCACACACGGCACGACTGTTGGCAATCTGGGCATGACGGAGACCGTTTTTCCGCATCCCGTGTTCCACGGTGACACGCTGCATGTTGAAACCGAGGTGATCGGGGTGCGCGGTTCTAAGTCGAAACCGGACCGCGGCATCGTTGAATTCGAGCATCGCGCATTCAACCAGGATGATGTGCTTGTTGCGCGCTGCAGGCGCAGCGCCATGATCCTCAGGCAGTCGGCCTAAGGAATGCGCTCGCTGCTTTTTGTCCCCGGCGATTCGGAGCGCAAGCTCGAGAAGAGCCTCCGATCAGGCGCCGATGTACTGATCATCGACCTAGAGGATTCAGTCGCGGCTGCCGCGAAACAGACGGCGCGCGAAATCACTGCGACATTTGCGGGTTCCGGAGAAGCCAGAGCAGCCGCCACGCTCTTCATCCGCGTGAACGACTTCTCGACCGGCCTGACTGACGACGATCTCGCAGCGGTGATGCCCGTAAAACCCGACGGCATCATGCTGCCCAAATGCTCCGGCGGCAACGATGTCATGCTGCTGTCGACCAAGCTCAGGGTCCACGAGGCCCAGAACGGCATCGATGACGGAGCAACCCGCATCCTGCCGATCATTACAGAAACGGCGGCCGGTGTCCTGGCGGGCGCCACATACCAGGACACGACGCCTCGCCTCGCTGGCCTCACCTGGGGTGCGGAGGACCTTTCGGCTGCGGTGGGCGCGCGCGCGACGCGAGACGAGACAGGCCGCTACACCGACATCTTTAGCTATGCCCGCACCATAACGCTCCTCGCAGCCTCTTCTGCCGGTACACCGGCGGTCGATACAGTCTATCCCGATTTCCGCAATGAAGCTGGATTTCGCGCCGACTGCGTTGAAGCCGAACGCGACGGATTCACCGCCAAGATGGCAATTCATCCCGCTCAGGTACCCGTGATCAACGAGGTCTTCACACCTTCTGACGAGGCGGTCGCGGAAGCGGAGAAGATCGTAGCTGCGTTTCGGGCGGCGGGTGACCCGGGGGTACTGGCCATCGGCGGCAAGATGTATGACCGCCCGCATCTGCGCCTGGCTGAGCGTGTGCTGACGCGCGCCGCCAGTTCCAAAGCCGACTAGTCCTTGCCCCAGCGCGGCCGGCGCATGGAAAAAATACGGTCCACTGAAGCATAATCCATGTAACCCAGCCGACCGACGTTGCCAGCGGCAGTGGTGTCGAACATGCCATCCTTCAGCATGGCGTCGTCTATGTGAACGCCAACAATTTCACCTGTCACGACGATGGAGTCGCTTTGTCTGCCGTCCAGACCGCGCGGGCTCCTGATTTCAGTGACCTTGCATTCCAGGGCTGCCGGCGCACCGGCTATGCGCGGTGGCTTTACTATGACGGACGGCGCGGCCGTCAAACCGGCATAACCGAATTCGCTCACGCCGCGCGGAGCGTCTACCGCGCTCAGGTTCATCTTTTGCGCCAGTTCGCGGCCGACCAGATTGACGACAAATTCGCCGCTCGCCTCGGCATGTGCGGCACTGTCCTTCGGCCCTTCGGAAGAAAACCAGACGAGCGGCGGGCGGGAGGACAGCATGTTGAAGAACGAGTACGGCCCGATATTCGGCGTTCCGTTTTCATCGATCGTGGATATCCAGCCGATCGGCCGCGGCGCGACGATTGCCTTGGTAGGGTCATGCGGAAGCCCATGCCCGTTTTTCGGTTCGTAGAACATGTCAGCTCTGCCAGGGTCCGGTGTATTCGCTGACAAGCGTTTCGGGGTCGGGCCGCGGCCGCTCTGGAGCGTCACCGGTGAACGTGCCGATATGCACGAATCCCACAACCCGCTCCTCCGGAGCAAGGCCGAGTATGCGCCGGCTGTCTGCATCGTCGGAATACCAGTTCGTAATCCAGTTGGTGCCGTAGCCCAAGGCATTGGCAGCGAGCACCAGATTCATGGCTGCGGCACCGCCCGAAAGCAGCATCTCCCATTGCGGTATCTTCGGATTGTCGCGCGGGCAGTGGATCACGCCGATGACGAGCGGCGCCCGCGCGAAACGCGCTTTTTCCTGTTCGACACGCGCGACCGGCAGTGGGCCTTCTCGCTCCTCGGCACGTTTCGCAAGCAACTCGCCGATCTTCAAGCGGGCATCACCGCGGTAGATCATGAACCGCCAGGGTACCAGGCGGCCGTGGTCGGGCACGCGGCTCGCGGCACGGATCAGCAATGAGATTTCATCGTCATCCGGCGCAGGCGGACGCAGTTCGGCAATAGGCGCCGATTTGCGCGAAAGCAGAAAATCGAGAACGTTTGCGTTCAAAACATGCTCCGAAACAGGGGATTGTCGTTGCGAGGGAGGCGCGACTGCCAAACAGTGCTGGCGTGATGACGGCACCGGGCGCCGTTTCAGCCTTGAAATTGCCATCGCCCTGGGGTTCAAGGCAAGTCATGTTTGCGTGGATTGTTCCCCTGCTCCGGTCGCTCCTTCTTGGTGCCGCCCTCACTACTTTCGCCGCCGTTGGCCCGGCCGGTGCACAGCAGGATTCGACAGGAGCGAGCGCCGACACTTTCGGGAAGCCCGACGATCTTAACCTCCCGGCCATCTCGGGTTACGCGCCGGCAACCACGCAGGAACCTCTGGCTATCCAGCCAGGCGCCATCAGGCTCTCCGCGCAGCTATTTGCTGACGGTCCCGAAATCACTCGCGGGGTGACCTGGCGGATATTCGGTCCACAGGCAGACGAGAACGGAAAACTGCCGCTCATTGCCTCCGCGCAAGGCGGCTCCAGCCTGTTCGAACTCGCCCCGGGCAGCTATTTCGTCCACGCTGCGTTCGGGCGCGCCGGTGCCACCAAACGCATCAATGTCGGGCGCGAGCCGCGAACTGAAAGCCTGGTACTCGACGCCGGAGGCGTGAAGCTGGACGCCGTTCTGTCAGGCGGTGTACGCATTCCGCCTTCCAAACTCCGCTTCTCGATATATGAAACCGAGACAGGTACCCACGGCGACCGCGCCCTGATCATTCCGAACGTTGCACCCAACACGGTGGTCAGGCTCAACGCCGGCACTTATCACGTGGTGTCGACCTACGGTTCGGTGAACGCAGTCATTCGGGCGGATATCCGCGTCGAGGCCGGCAAGCTGACCGAGGCGACCGTGGAGCATCGTGCCGCCCAGATTACCCTCAAGCTGGTGCGTGACGAGGGCGGCGAAGCGATCGCCGATACCTCGTGGTCGGTTCTCACCGACACCGGCGACATCGTCCGCGAAGTGGTCGGTGCATTTGCTCCGATGGTGCTTGCGGAAGGCAGCTACACGGCCATCGCCAAGAACCGGGACCGCATCTACCAGAAAGACTTCACCATCGTTCCCGGCCGCAACCAGGACGTGGAAGTGCTCGCCAACGATGCATCGTTGGCAGAATCGCACGACTGAGATCACGCCGGACTTTCAGTGAAATTGTCTGCAAGCGACCCGGGCACGCATGGCGCCCGGGCGCATGTCATTTGCTGCCGGCGCGCTTGCGGGCAACGTCGGGCGGCAGCGCCTCTTCAAGAAGGGCCGCGAGCGCATCGTCAACTGTCATCGACTGCTGCTCGCGCGAACCCAGCCGCCGGATGTTAACCGTCCCCTCTTCCGCCTCGCGTTTGCCGCATACGAGAATGACCGGTACCTTCGTCAGCGAATGTTCGCGAACCTTATAGTTGATCTTCTCGTTGCGAAGATCGGCCTCGACGGTCAGGCCTGCAGCTCGCAGCTTCTCCACCACCACCCCGGCATAGTCATCGGCATCTGAAGTGATCGTTGCGACGACCACCTGCAACGGCGCGAACCATAGCGGCATGTGGCCCGCATGGCTCTCGATGAGGATACCCAGGAAGCGCTCAAGTGACCCGACGATGGCACGATGCACCATAACCGGCTGCTTCTTCTCCGAGTCCTTGTCGATATAGAACGCTCCGAACCGCTCCGGCAGATTGAAGTCCACCTGCGTGGTGCCGCACTGCCATTCCCGACCGATCGCATCGCGCAGCGTATATTCGAACTTGGGTCCGTAGAACGTGCCCTCGCCCTCATTGATCCCGGCCTTGATGCGACCGTTGGATTCGGCCTCCATTTTCGTCAGGGCGCGGCGCAGAATGTCCTCCGCGTGATCCCATGCCGCATCCGTGCCGACGCGCTTTTCCGGACGGGTGGCGAGCTTGACCACAACCTCGGTAAAGCCGAAATCCTCATAGACCGACATCATAAGGTCGTTGATCTTCAGTATTTCGGCCTCGAGTTGTTCCTCCGTGCAGAAAATATGTGCATCGTCCTGTGTGAAGCCGCGCACCCTCATCAGCCCGTGCAATGCACCGGACGGCTCGTAGCGATGCACTGCGCCGAATTCGGCGAGCCGCACCGGCAGATCGCGGTAGGACTTCAGGCCGTGCTTGAATATCTGCACGTGACCGGGGCAGTTCATCGGCTTCAGCGCGAAGACGCGTTTGTCCTCGGCTTCGTCGTCCGCACACTGAACGGCGAACATATTCTCGCGGTACCAGCCCCAATGGCCGGATGTCTCCCACAGTGAGTGGTCGAGCACCTGCGGCGCGTTCACCTCGTCGTAAGTGCCTTCGAGGCGGCGGCGCATATAGGCCAGAAGGTTCTGGAACATCTTCCAGCCTTTGGCATGCCAGAACACGACGCCCGGCCCCTCCTCCTGGAAATGAAACAGATCCATCTCCCGCCCGAGGCGTCGGTGGTCCCGCTTTTCGGCCTCGGCAAGCATGTGGAGATAATTGTCGAGTTCGCTTTGGTCGCGCCATGCGGTGCCGTAGATGCGCGTCAGCATCGGATTGTTGGCATCGCCGCGCCAATAAGCGCCGGCCACTTTCATCAATTTGAATGCGTTGCCGATCTGGCCCGTTGAAGCCATATGCGGTCCGCGGCACAAATCGAACCAGTCGCCCTGCGCGTAGATTTTCAGGTCCTGATCGTCGGGAATGGCGTCGATCAGCTCGACCTTGTAGCTCTCGCCCTTGTCGCTGAAGACCTTGCGCGCGCGGTCGCGGTCCCACACCTCCTTGGTGAAGGGCCGATTGCGCTGAATGATCTCGCGCATCTTCTTTTCGATCGCCGGGAAGTCATCAGGCGTGAAAGGCTCGTTGCGGGCGAAGTCGTAATAGAAGCCGTTTTCAATCACCGGGCCGATGGTCACCTGCGTACCGGGCCAGAGTTCCTGCACCGCCTCGGCAAGCACGTGGGCGGCATCGTGCCGGATGAGTTCGAGCGCGCGGGGATCGTCGCGCGTCAGTATCTCCACCGCGCCGTCGCGCCCGATCGGATCGGCGAGGTCGCGCACCTCGCCGTCGAGCGCGTAGGCGATGGCTTTTTTGGCAAGCGATTTGGAGATCGATTGGGCAAGTTCGGCGCCGTTGGTCGCGGCATCGTACTCGCGCCTGGAACCGTCGGGAAAAGCAAGTGAGATGGCTGACGCCATGATCGTGTCCTTTCTATCCAGTCCCGCCTACGAACGCGGGTGGTTGTCGTATTCGCGGAGCTTGGGCGCTCCGGCAGGCGCTACATATGCATCGCGCCGGCGCACGTAAAGAGCGTGCAGTGCCGGCGCGACGTAAAAGTGCCGATCTGCCGACCTTCGTGCCGGCGCGGCTGTCTAGCTGTTGTCTTCGATCGGAGCGCCCGGGCCGTTTTTCTTGATCGAAGCGATGGCGTTTTCCGCACTCGACTTGGTGGTGTAACCCTCGGTCGAGAACATGATCTCGGAATTATATTTGAAACGGACGCGGAACTCGCCCTTTTTGTCTTTGTAGATTTCGAATTTGTGAGCCATGGCGGCCTCCCTCTCCTTCTGAGTGTGCGCGATTCCTAACCTGCCAGCAGCAGCGTTATTGAACAAGTGCCCACCCGGCGCATTGTTCGGCGATCAGATCTGTGGGTTCGGCTTTTTCTTGCTGGCGCGCCAAAATCTCCACGGCGCCCACCAGGTCTGGTCGAGATCCAGACTTTCGGGAACGGGGTCGACGCCATGGGTACCACCCGGACCGCAGCGCGTCACCCTGAACAGTCCCAGCCAGCCGCCGGACCAAAGGCCATGGCGCGCAATAGCTTCATAGGCATATTCCGAACAGGTCGGGAAATGCCGGCATGAATTTCCGATGAAACCGGACAATGTGAGCTGATAGAGGCGCACAAACGACGTGCCTGCCAGGCGGCCAGGCGTTTTCGGCCATCTGCCTTGCCAGTTCCGCGAGCGGGCCGTGTGCCGGTGCTGTTCACGGCTATGGTGATGGCCGGCCATTGGCCTCAGGCGGCCTCGCCGGCTCGTTTCTTTTCGATCTGGTCGATCGCGTCTACCACCGCATCGAAAGTGAGCATTGTGGAAGCATGCCGGGCTTTGTAGTCGCGCACCGGCTCAAGATATTTGAGGTCTGCGAAGCGGCCTTCAGGCGGCGCTCCGTTTTCCTTCAGCATCCTGCGCATCGTCTCGCGTACTGCGCGCAATTCGTCCGCGCTCGAACCCACGACGTTGCGTGCCATGATAGAAGATGACGCCTGGCCCAACGCGCAGGCTTTCACCTCATGCGCGAAGTCTGTGACGGTGGAGCCGTCCATCACAAGGTCGATCGTTACGGTCGAGCCACAGAGCTTGGAATGCGCGGTAGCGCTGGCTTGCGGCGTTTTCAGCCGTCCGATCCGGCCGATGTTTCCAGCATACTCGATGATCTTCGCATTGTAGACGTCATCTATCATTTGCACGCTCGTAAAAGTCGCGGCATGGACCGCGTCCGCCGACAGCATCTTTCAATCGGGTCGGCAAATCCTATATAGTGACGCAAGCACAACGCGGGCAAGGTTACATCAAGCCCCACGGTGCACGCATATCACGATACACGCCGCCCGGGGGTTGCCCCCGAGAAAGGCTGTGGTCCGTTCAACTCGTTCCTTCTTCGAAAGGAACTACGGGAGACGCCTTTCATGGACGCCTACGCGAAAAAACCCGCTGATTCCACAATCACTGCCGTCAAGGCTGGCCTCGACCGGCCCTCGCAATCCCAGGTCGAGGACGCCGTGCGCACCTTGCTGCGCTGGATTGGCGAAGATGAAAACCGTGAGGGACTGAAAGACACGCCAGCGCGGGTTGCCAAGGCCTATCAGGAAATGTTCGCCGGATATGCCAAGGACCCGGTGGAGGAACTTGGCCGCACCTTCGAGGAAGTTGCCGGCTATGACGATATGGTGCTGGTGAAGGACATCGCGTTCCATTCGCACTGCGAACACCACATGGTGCCCATTATCGGCCGGGCCCATGTTGCCTATCTGCCGGACGGCAAGGTCGTGGGTCTGTCGAAGATCGCGCGCGTCGTCGATATCTTCGCCCAGCGACTACAGACACAGGAAGCGCTCACGGCGCAGATCGCGGGCGTCATTCAGGACGTTTTGAACCCGCGCGGCGTCGCAGTGATGATCGAGGCAGAGCATATGTGCATGGCCATGCGCGGCATCCGCAAGCAGGGTTCCACCACGCTGACCTCTACCTTCACCGGCGCATTTCGCGACCATCCCGAAGAACAGGTACGTTTCATCTCCATGATCAGAGCCGGCGCCGGCGAATGAGCCTCAGCCGGCCGCCAAATCCGGAACCCGGCATGCCACAAATCGAATTCCCTCCCGCCCCTGCCGACAAACAGGCGCTGGAGGCAGGGGCTCTCCTCACTCCGCGCTTTGACGCCAACGGCCTTGTAACGGCGGTTGCGACGGACGCCGACACCGGCGTCGTTCTGATGGTCGCACACATGAACGCCGAGGCACTGTCGCTGAGTATCGAAACCGGCATCGCGCACTACTGGTCCCGATCCAGGAACGAACTCTGGAAAAAAGGAGAAACCTCCGGCAATTTCCAGGAAATTGCGGAGTTGCGCGTCGATTGCGATCAGGACGCCGTTTGGATCAAGGTGCGCCCGCAGGGCGACCGCGCAGCTTGTCACACCGGGCGCCGCACATGTTTTTACCGCATTGTCCGCCACACTGACGGCAATGTGGAACTTGCAGCCGCTTCAGACGCTTAGTCTCATTCAGGTACCATTCAACGGCCGCATCGTATCGGGATTCATTATTTTGATACGAGAGCTGTCATATGGTGCGCCGGGGATGAGGGTACGCGAATGTTGGAGTGGTCGTCTTTGTACGGCAGGCATGACATGCGGATAACCGACGATATTCCGCCGGCCGCAGGGTCGGACCTGACTGAATTGCCGCAGCGCCGCCAGGGCGTAGCGCTGGCGCTGGGCGGCGGCGCGGCTAGAGGCTGGGCCCACATAGGTGTCCTGCGGGCACTTGAAGAAGCCGGCGTCGAGATCAGCATGATTGCCGGCACCTCGATCGGAGCACTGGTCGGCGGCTGTTACCTCGCCGGCAAACTGGACGAACTCGAGGAATTTGCGCGCTCCCTGACAAAGCGCCGCATATTCGGGCTTCTCGACCTCAATCTGGGTGGAGGCGGCCTGTTTGGCGGCATGAAGCTCAACGCACGTATGCAGCAGCATTTGTCGGGCGTCACCTTCGACGACCTGCCCAAGGCGTTTGTCTGCGTGGCTTCGGAAATCCGCACCGGCCATGAAATATGGCTGTCCAGCGGCTCGCTGATTACGGCGATGCGCGCTTCCTACGCCCTGCCCGGCGTCTTCGAACCCGTCGCCTGCAATGGACGGGTGCTGGTAGATGGAGCGCTGGTCAATCCGGTGCCGGTCTCGGTGTGCCGCGCGCATGAGCAGCAGCTCGTTGTCGCCGTGAACCTGCACTACGACCTTTTCGGCCGCGCCGCGGTTATCAAGCACACCGCCGACGCGCCGATGCCGAATGAAAACGACAACCAGGCCTCCAACAAGCTCGTTGTCGATCGTGGCGCATCGGAACGTGAGGCACGGCTTGGTATCATGGGCGTGATGGTGGAGGCCTTCAACATCATCCAGGACCGCATTTCGCGGGCACGGCTGGCAGGCGATCCGCCCGACATGTCGATCCTGCCCAAGCTCGGCCATATCGGATTGAGTGAATTCCACCGCGCAGACGAGGCGATCCGTATTGGTTACGAAGCAACCCGCGCACAACTGGGTGACATCGAGCGCATGCAAAAGGTGATGGTCTGAGGCCAGTCAGGCCGCCGCAGCGTCCACGATCCGCAGTTGCACAGTGCGGTTTCCGTTCCAGTGATTGATGCCGAGCGTACCGGCCACATGGACGGTTTGCCCGCGTCTGTCGAGCAGGAACCGGCCGAGATCGGTATCCGCCGCGCGAAAGGCGATTGCGGAAATTCTCTGGCCCGTTTCGGATCGCAACTCCGCGCGAACATGATTGGTTCCAACCTGGCGGGCGTCAGACAGCACATGCCGCGGCAACACGAGCAGCGGCGGAGCGTGCCCTGCACCGAACGGGCCTGCTCGTTCCAGCGTCTCGACAAGTTCGATGGTTGCGCCACCGGCCGAAAGCGCAGCATCTATGAGGACGCTCTCCTGATCGCGCAGTGCGAAGATTTGACCCGCCGCCATCTCATCGAAAAAGCCGCGCAGTGCGCCAAGCTTGCCCTTTTCCACGGTGATCCCCGCCGCCATCGCATGACCCCCGCCTTTGATAAGCAGGCCCTTCTCGACCGCCGCATTGACGAGACGCCCTAGATCGAACCCGGCGATGGAGCGCCCCGACCCGGTCCCGATGCCATTTGCATTGAACGCGATCGCAAATGCGGGCCGCCGTGCGTGGTCCTTCAGCCTCGATGCGATGAGCCCGACAATGCCAGGGTGCCAGTCCGGTGAGCCGGATACGAGGATTTCGGGACCGCCCCCTGCCGCCATCTCGGCATCGGCTTCGGCCTTGGCCTGATCGACCATCTGTTGTTCCAGTGCCTGCCGCTCGGCGTTGAGCCGCTCCAGCGTCTCCGCAATTTCCTGCGCCTCGCCAGCGTCGTCCGTGGCGAGAAGCCGCGCGCCCAGCGCTGCGTCGCCGATCCGCCCGCCGGCATTGATGCGCGGTCCGAGCACGAAACCGAGATGAAACGTCGCCACGGGTTCGCCAATGCGCGCCGCGCGCACCAGGGCGGCGATCCCGGCATTGGCCATCGACCGCATTGCAATCAGCCCCTTGACCACGAAGGCACGGTTTACGCCGGTCAGAGGCACTACGTCGGCGACGGTGGCAAGCGCCAGAAGATCGAGATACTTCAGAAGGTCGGGCGGTGCCGGCAGATCGCTCGCTCCGCGCAGCCTGCGTACCGTCTCGACCAGCGCCAGGAACACCACGCCAGCCGCGCAGAGATGCCCCTGCCCCGAAAGGTCGTCCTCGCGGTTCGGGTTGACCACAATCGTCCGGTCCGGCAGCGAACCACCCACCTGATGATGGTCGAGCACCAGCACCTCGGCCCCCGCGTTCCGCCCCGCGGCGATTGCCTCAGCGCTGTTGGTGCCGCAGTCGACCGTTACAATCAGGCTGGCTCCGCCTGCGAGCTCCCGCATGGCGTCGGGATTGGGTCCATAGCCCTCGAAAATGCGGTCGGGAATATAGATACGCGCTTCAATGCCGTAGTGGCGCAGGAATCGCGCCAGCATCGCCGATGACACCGCGCCATCGACATCGTAGTCGCCGAAGATCGCAACCCGCTCGCGGCTGCAGATCGCCTTCGCCAGCCGGTCCGCCGCAGCCTTCATGTCGGTCAATGTCGAGGGGTCGGGCAACAGGTCGCGGATCGTCGGATCGAGAAAACGCTCTGCCTCGTCGGCCACAATGCCGCGGCCCGCCAGAACGCGCGAAACGATATCGGGCAGACCGTGTTCCTGAGCGATTGCGGTCGCCAGCTGTTCCTGACGCACATCCAGCCGGTGCCGCCACGTACGGCCAGTGGCCGAGTTCCCGACATCGAGGAAAAGACGCTTCTCGCCGCTCATGGCTGCATCATGCGCGCCGGGATCGCCGGATGAAAGGGCGCGGCTGCCGTAATCCAGTGCGAAGTCAGAACTTGTCCATGTCCTGGTGCCGCGCCTTGATGCTGCGCACGGTCTGCGACGAAGAACGCATCACGATGGTTTCGGTCTCGATCGAATCGCGACCGAATTTCACGCCAGAAAGCAGGTTGCCGTCGGTTACACCCGTCGCGGCGAACAGCACGTCGCCGCTCGCCATCTCTTCCATGGTGTAAACCTTCAGAGGATCGGAAATGCCCATCTTGGCAGCGCGCGCGATCTTGTCGTCAGTGTTGAGCTGCAGCCTTCCCTGCATCTGGCCGCCAATGCAGCGCAACGCAGCTGCCGCTAGCACACCCTCCGGCGCGCCGCCCGAACCCATATAGATGTCGATACCGGTTTCGTCAGGATCGGTCGTATGGATGACCCCGGCAACGTCACCGTCGCCGATGAGCCGGATCGCGGCACCCGTCTCACGCACTGCCTCTATCAGCCGGGCGTGCCTTGGCCTGTCAAGAATGCAGGCGGTAATATCGCTGATCGCCACACCTTTGGCTTTTGCAATGTTGGCGATGTTCTCGGCCGGGGGCGCGTCGAGATCGACGACACCGGCGGGATAGCCCGGACCGACCGCGATCTTGTCCATGTAGACGTCTGGTGCGTAGAGCAGGCTACCGCGCTCGGCTATCGCGATCACGGCCAGCGAATTCGGCAGGTTCTTGGCGCAGATCGTCGTGCCTTCCAGGGGGTCGAGGGCGATATCGACCTCCGGCCCGTCGCCGGCACCGACCTCTTCGCCGATATAGAGCATCGGCGCTTCGTCCCGCTCGCCCTCGCCAATCACCACCGTGCCTTTGATCGGCAGCCGGTTGAGTTCGGCGCGCATGGCGTCCACCGCAACCTGGTCGGCGGCCTTTTCGTCACCGCGACCGCGCAGCCGAGCCGCAGCAACCGCCGCGCGTTCGGTAACGCGCACCAGTTCGAGCGTCAGGATGCGGTCGAGGCCGGATTGGGCGGACTTGGCCATGTAATGTCTCCGGGAAAGCGGGCGTTGGATATGTCGGCAATCCTTCTGTCAAAGGACATTGCCGCCATCAAGTGACAGCTTCGCGACCCAACAAACTGAATCGATTGAACTTTTGCAAAACAGACGAAACCCGCCTCAGGCAGCGCGCTCGATACGGATGACCTGGGCCTTATCCACAAGGTGGCCGTCCCGTGTCACGCCGTCCACTGCCTTACGCACAGCGGCCTCGGTTGTCTCATGGGTTACCAGAACAACGGTCTTTTGTGTTTCGGGCTGGCCGGCACTCGCGTGCTGAACAATCGATTCGAGCGAAATCTTGTTGTCGGCCATCCGCTTGGCGAGCGCCGCGAATACGCCAGCGCGGTCGTGTACGGTGAAGCGGATGAAATAGCCGCCGGCATGAGCGCGCATTTGTGCCCGCTTGTAGGGTGCGAGCTGTTTTGCCGGACGGCCGAACACCGGAGCGTGCTGGAAGCCCGGACGGCTCTTGGCGATATCGGCAATGTCACCGACAACGGCGGAAGCCGTAGCGCTGCCGCCAGCCCCCGGACCCGAAAGAAGCAGTTCGCCCAGAATATCTGTTTCGATTGCCACTGCGTTGGTCACGCCGTGCACCTGCGCAATCACCGAGGCAGTCGGCACCATGGTCGGGTGAACCCGCTGCTCCACCCCGGTTTCAGTGCGTTGGGCGACACCAAGGAGCTTGATGCGGTAACCAAGCTCGGCAGCGGCCCGGATGTCAGCCTGGGTAATATTCGAGATTCCTTCCAGATAGATATCT
Organism: Rhizobiaceae bacterium; assembly: GCA_017644005.1. Lineage (GTDB taxonomy): Bacteria > Pseudomonadota > Alphaproteobacteria > Rhizobiales > Rhizobiaceae > RCIO01. The sequence goes on along the minus strand of JAEPMJ010000004.1, from coordinate 384,165 downwards.
TCGGCCGCGATTTTGTGGCCAAAGGCCAGACTGGAAAGTATGGCGAGCTTATGCGCGGTGTCCTGCCCCTCGATATCAAAAGTCGGATCGGCCTCGGCATATCCCAGCCGCTGCGCATCGGCCAGGCAGTCTGCAAATGATATGCCTTCAGCCTCCATGCGGGTCAGGATATAGTTGCTGGTTCCGTTGAGGATACCGAACACGCGGCTGATCGTGTTGCCGGCCATCGATTCGCGCATCGTTTTGATAACCGGAATCCCGCCAGCCACAGCGGCTTCGTAATTGAGAACGACACCGCTCTTTTCGGCCCGCTCGGCCAGCGCGATTCCATGTTTGGCGAGAAGGGCCTTGTTGGCGGTGACCACATGTCGGCCGGCTTCGAGAGCCGCCTTTACGCTCGCAAGCGCGACACCGTCCTCTCCGCCGATCAACTCAACAAAAACGTCGATTTCGGCAGACCGGGCAAGTTCAACCGGGCTGTCGAACCACGTCACGCCGGAAAGGTCGATGCCGCGGTCGCGGTTTCGCGCGCGCGCGGACACCGCCGTCACCGTCAGGTTCCGTCCGCATTGCCGCGTCATCTCGGCCGCCTTGTCGGCAAGCACCCGAACCGTCGAAGCACCAACGGTGCCCAATCCCGCAATTCCGATCCGCAACGCGTCGGCCATAATCCCGGCGTCCCCTCTTCCTGTCAGGCTGCAATAGTGTTCAGCGGCGGGCGTTCAGCGCCACCACATTATCCGGCTTGGCATCGATGGAAGCCAGAAACCGCTTGATGTTGCGCGCCGCCTGGCGAATGCGGTGCTCGTTTTCCACCAGCGCTATGCGCACGAAATCGTCGCCATGCTCACCGAACCCTATGCCCGGCGAAACTGCAACATCCGCCTTCTCGACCAGAAGCTTGGAGAATTCGAGTGAACCCATCGCCCGAAAGGGCTCCGGGATCGGCGCCCAGGCAAACATGGTGGCCGCCGGAGGCGGCACCTGCCAGCCCGCACGCGCAAACGCGTCGACAAGCACATCGCGCCGGCGATGATAGATCGATCGCACCTCCTCGACCTCCGCGCCGTCGGAATTCAGAGCAGCAGTCGCCGCGACCTGGATCGGCGTGAATGCACCGTAGTCGAGATAGGATTTCACGCGCGTCAGCGCAGCGATCAGCCGCTCATTACCGACGGCAAAGCCCATTCGCCAGCCCGGCATGGAAAAGGTCTTCGACATCGAAGTGAACTCGACGGTAACATCCATCGCGCCCGGCACCTGCAGCACCGACGGCGGCGGGTTGTCATCGAAATAGATCTCCGCATAGGCCAGATCCGATAGCAGGATCAGCTCATGCTTGCGGGCGAATGCGACGACGTCCTTGAAGAAATCCAGTGTTGCGACATGTGCGGTCGGGTTCGATGGATAATTGAGAATTAGCGCAAGCGGCTTCGGGATCGAATGGCGGATCGCGCGCTCCAGCGCGGGAATGAAACCGTCATCCGGTTCGACCTGCATGGAACGGATCACACCACCCGACATGATGAAGCCGAATGCGTGGATCGGATAAGTCGGGTTCGGGCACAGAACCACATCGCCCGGCGCCGTGATCGCCTGGGCCATATTGGCAAAACCTTCCTTGGAACCCAACGTGGCAACGATCTGCCGTTCGGGGTCGAGTTTCACACCGAACCGGCGGGAATAATAATTTGCCTGCGCGCGCCGCAGCCCCGGTATGCCACGCGACGAGGAGTAGCGGTGGGTGCGCGGGTCGCGCACAACGTCGCACAGCTTGTCCACGATACTCTGCGGCGTCGGCAGATCGGGATTGCCCATGCCCAGGTCGATGATATCCGCGCCGCTGGCCCGTGCGCTCGCCTTCAACCTGTTGACCTGCTCGAAGACATACGGCGGCAGCCGGCGAACCTTGTGAAATTCTTCCATGGCGTATTCCATCGGAGGCGTGAACGCGGCGGCTATACACCCAATCTCCGGACGGGTCGATAGAAGCCGACCGACTTGCCGTTAATTCTCGATTTCCTTCAGCGTGTCCTCGGCGTGGGATCTTTTCAGTTTCTTGAGCCGGTCGACATCATTGCCGGCGGATCCCGGTAGCGACTTCTGCGCATCGTGCCGGGTTTTCAGCACCGCCAGCCGCTCAGCAGCTTCTTCGTCGGTCAGTTGTTCGGTCTCTGCACGCGGCGGGATATTGAGGTTGGGATAACTGCCGGTGTTGCGCGCGCCGGGCACCGCATCCTCAAGTGAGGCGGACACGCAGCCTCCTGTAATTGCGAGGATCGCCAGAAGCAAACAGCCACGTAGTAGTTTCTCGACAGCAAACGTCACCGCGACGCGTTCCTTTCCGCCGTTCCCTCGACCCGCGTCAAATTGCTGACGCAGTTGGACGTGTAGGGACTTGTCATTGTAATATGTCAACAAAAAGCACGAGCGGGAGGCTCGGCGCCGACATGGGCGATGAGCGCGAAAAAGTCGAAAACGGCAAGGCTGAAAGCAGCAGCGTCGAACAATATATAGTCAAGGATCCCGAACGGTTTGCGCTGAACTTCGCCCGCATGATCGAGGAAGCCGGCAAGGCCGCTGCCGCCTGGGCCGAGCCGCGAGAGAAGGGCGAGATCCGCGACACGGTTTCCGACCCTGTTACCGACATGGTCCGCACCTTTTCAAAGCTCACGGAATACTGGCTGTCCGATCCTTCGCGGGCATTGGAAGCACAGACCCGCCTTTTATCCAGCTATATGTCCATATGGTCGAACTCGGTGCAGAAACTGAGCGGCAACACGCGCGATGACCCGGTCGAGCCCGAACGGGGCGACAAACGCTTCCAGGACCCCGAATGGGCCAGAAATGCGTTCTTCGATTTTCTGAAGAAGGTCTATCTCGTCACCTCGCGATGGGCGTCCGACCTCGCCGAGGAGACCGAGGGTCTCGACGAGCATACCCGCCACAAGGCGCGCTTCTACGTCAAGCAGGTCACCAACGCGCTCTCGCCATCCAACTTCGTGCTCACCAATCCTGAGCTGTTCCGCGAAACGGTGGCCAGCAATGGCGAGAATCTGGCGCGCGGCATGCATATGCTCGCCGAAGACATCAAGGCAGGCCATGGCGAACTCAAGCTGCGCCAGTCGGATGCGTCTCGCTTCGCTGTCGGCGAGAATATTGCGACGACGCCCGGGATGGTCGTGGCGCGCAACGACCTCGTAGAGATCATCCAGTATGAGCCGGCGACGAAAAAGGTGCTTCGCCGCCCGCTTTTGATCTGCCCACCCTGGATCAACAAATTCTACATTCTCGATCTCAACCCGGACAAATCCTTCATCCGCTGGGCCGTGAAACAGGGGCACACGGTATTCGTCATCTCCTGGGCAAACCCGGACGAACGTCACGGCCGGATGGACTGGGACGACTATTTCGAACTTGGTCTGAGCTTTGCGCTCGACACGATCGAAAAAGCGACCGGGGAGAAGAAGGTCAATGCGGTCGGCTATTGCGTCGGCGGCACGCTGCTGGCGGCGTCCCTCGCCAAGATGGCGCGCGATGGCGACGACCGAATCCGCTCCGCGACCTTCCTCACGACGCAGGTCGATTTCACCTATGCCGGAGATCTGAAAGTTTTCGTGGACGAGGAACAGATATCCGCTCTTGAGAAGGCCATGAACGAGAAGGGCTATCTGGAGGGCACTCGCATGGCGACAGCCTTCAACATGCTGCGTTCGAGCGAGCTAATCTGGCCCTACGTGGTCAACAACTACATGCGCGGCAAGGCGCCGATGCCGTTTGACCTGCTGTACTGGAACTCCGATTCGACTCGTATGGCAGCGGCTAACCACTCTTTCTACCTGCGCAACTGCTACCTCGATAACAACCTGAGCAAGGGCAAGATGCGGCTCGGCGGCAAACCGGTCTCGCTCTCCGATGTCAAAATACCGGTCTACAATCTGGCGACGCGTGAAGATCACATCGCTCCGGCTAAATCGGCCTTTCTCGGCAGCGCATGTTTCGGCGGCAAAGTCGAGTTCGTTCTGGCAGGCTCGGGCCACATTGCCGGCGTGGTCAATCCGCCGAAAGCCGGCAAGTACCAGTTCTGGACCGGCGGAAAACCGGAAGGCGAATTCGATGAATGGCTTGCCAACGCAGCCGAGACGCCGGGATCGTGGTGGCCTCATTGGCAGAAATGGGTCGAATCACAGGACAAGAAGCGCGTCGATGCACGGACTCCGGGCGACAGTACCGAGCTCCTGGGCAAGGCGCCCGGAACATACGTGAAAGTGCGGGTTTGAATTTGCGGTAGCGGTAGCGGTCGCTATTCGCTAGTTTGCGGTTCGTGATTTCCGTCGCGGTTTTAACGCGCGATAAAGCCTTGCCGGCGAATTTCGCTGCTTGGGGCAAGTACACGATTGGTGGGATAATCCGACGAGCTTGATCGCGTCGGCCTTACCGACAACCGGTTGAGAATGTCAGCAGCCGCAAAGCGGCGGCAATGACAAACGCAAAAGGAAGAAACCTTGCAGGCTGACGGAGTGACAACGCCGGCTCTTCATTGGTTTAAGGTTGCATGTCGTGCTGGTGCTGCCGGGCTGGCTGGGCTGATGCTCGCCTCTTGCAGCACGTCGTCTGACCCGTTTGCACAGCTTGGTCTCGTCGCCCAGCCCGGCTACCAGCCGCAGATTGCGGAAGTTGAACCACCGGCAGGCGACGACGTTGCGGTTGCTGAGGACGATCTGGCCCTGCCGCAGGAAGTGGCAGCCGCGCCCGCCGACGCCGATGCGACCGGGTCCACCCTGCCCGACGAGCGGGTCGAGATTGCCGCCGCAGCGACCGAGGATGTCGACGACGCTATTCTGGCTGCCCGCATGGGCACCGAAGGCGCCTATCTGGAAACGGTACCGGCTGTTGCCGCGCAGCAGGCCGGAATTCAGCCGGAACCACAGCGGCGCGGCTTCTTTTCAGCCCTGTTCGCAAGGACCGAACACCGCAGGGCGCCGCCGACGAATCTCCAGCAACCAACAGCGGCAGCCGAAGCAACTGAAGCACCGGCACAAGTAGTGGACGCCGTTCCCGAGGCAGCTCCCCCCGACGCTGACGAAACCCTCGAAGTCGCCAGCGCCGAAAGCGCGGACCTGGCTGATGTCGTGCGGCCGACGGCATATATCGAGAATCGCCCACCTGAGGCCGTGCCCCAGGCGCCCGCAAGGCGCCGCGGCTTCCTCTCCGCTTTTTTCTCGAATTCCGAAGCCGCTCCGCAGACCGAGCGGAAACCTGAGCCTGTGATGCTTGCGGCCGCCCAGCCCAGCCGTTCGTCCGCGGCCGGATTTTACAGCGGAGAAGCGCTGCCGGGTGTAAGGGATACCGACAACCTTTACGAAATCAAACGCAAGTCGGGTACGAACGACCACAGTGACATCGATATCAACGAGAATAACGACGTCGAGCTTGCGATGGCGCCCGGTTTTGCGCGGCTGGCGCCGAACGGCCTGACGATCCAGACCGACAGGGTCGACGTAGCCTGTCTCAAACCATCGCTTGTGCGGGTACTTAAGGCGGTCGAGGGGCACTATGGCGAAAAGGTCGTGGTCACCTCCGGCTATCGCAGCCCGAAACACAATCGCCGCGCCCGCGGCTCAAGCAACTCGCTGCACATGTATTGCGCCGCGGCCGATATCCAGGTTCCCGGCATAGGCAAATGGGAGCTGGCGCAGTTTTTGAGAGCTATGCCGGGTCGCGGCGGAGTCGGCACTTATTGTCATACCAAATCCGTTCATATTGACGTGGGTCCGGAGCGCGATTGGAACTGGCGCTGCCGCCGGCGCAAAAGAAAGTAGAAAAATCTTCGTTTGGAGCTGGCTTTCCGGGTTGCCGGGCAAAGCGAAGCTGTTATAAGCGCTCCGTTCCGCGCGCCCATCGTCTAGCGGTCTAGGACGCCGCCCTTTCACGGCGGAAACACGGGTTCGAGTCCCGTTGGGCGTGCCAGTCTCTTTGGAACATTCAATTGGATCAATGGCCTAGACGGCAATGTGTAAACTCGGTCCTTGGAGTTTACGCTGCTTGATCAGTCTTTATCCCGGTTAGGTCGCGACTTAGCGCATGAATTGCTGCATCCGCGGCTTTCTTGTGATCCCTCCGCTTCGACATAAATCATGATCCGATTGGTGTCTGATGACCGGCAATCGCCACTGTCTGCGGGGCATCGCATCCCGAATCCGCCAATTGGCGGCAATTCGCTTCGCGAAGGCCCTGTGATGCGAGCCCCTGCCCGGTCCCGGCAACCCGTTGCCTGAGGCCAACTCTCCTGTCGCATTCCAATAACCTGCAACAGGCTCCCCTTGTCGCCACTCGGAGCGTCGCAGGGCGCCCGTTTCGGCAAAGACGCGAGACTGCTTTTCGCGCCGTGGAGCGAGGCAGCTGCCTCCGATGCAGGTGTGACGAGCCGCAAACTGGAGACCACCGCCGTTCTTGTGCACTCGAATGTGGACGAGAGGCCTCCAAAGACTTGCTACTGCGCAATGCCTGCGCTAAATTCGGATTACAGCAAAAGTTTCGCAATCCGAAAAAAGCAAGAACGATGTCTGAAGCTGCCCATGACTCTCGGAATATGGTCGCGTCCCTCGCGAAAGGACTTCGAGTGTTGGAGGCGTTCAGCGCTGAAGCGCCGGAGCTTTCCATTTCGCAGGTAGCTACGACGGCAAACCTCGATGCCGGGACGGCATTTCGAATGCTCAATACCCTTGCCGCGGCTGGCTATGTTGAGAAGAAGCCGGGCACGAAGCTCTTCCGGCTGACGCTCAAGGTCACCGATTTGGGTTTCAATGCCATCGCCAGAATGGATCTGCGCGACATAGCCCGTCCCATTCTGCGGCGGCTCGTTCAGCAGACTGGCGAGGCCGCAAGTCTCGGCATCTTGAATGGCGGCGATATGATCTACATGGAGCGGGTGCGAGCAGGACACACGCGGCTTGGGGTCGACATCAGAATTGGCACCACGATCCCTGCCTATTGCAGCACGATTGGCCACAGCCTGCTCGCGTTCCTGCCCGACGATCTCGTAGCAGCGACGCTGGATGCCACACCGGCCAGCGAACACGTGCCGATTATACCAATGGGCCGCGAGCGTGTGCTGGAGCATTTGCGCGAGATACGCGAGCGGGGCTACGCCTTTTCGGAATCCTACATAACCGAGGGTCTTCTAATCCTGGCCGTGCCGGTGCTTGACGGTGACGGTATCGGGACTGCCGCTGTGAGTGTTGCGGCACCCAAAGTGAGAATCAACGCGGAAGAGATGCTGGCGACGGCGCTGGAGCCAATCCGAGCGGCTGCCAGTGATATCGCAGCTGCACTGGCGGCTAACGGGACAGTTCTGAGCGGCTACGGCTGACGCACAATCGATCGAAAGGAGAAAACAATGAACGAATGGGATTACAAGGGCATTTTGCCGGCGCTCCAGGTGCCGTTTTACGAGGATGAATCGATCGACGAATCCGCCCTGCGGCAGTTTGTCGACTGGCTCTTGACCCACAAGGGCATCACCGGCCTCGTAACCAACGGTCACACCGGCGAAGTCTTCGCACTCGACAAAAACGAGCGTGCCGAGGTTACCCGCATCGTCGCAGATCAGTCGCGCGGCCGCGTGCCGACCGTCTCGGGCATCTGCTGCGAGGGTATTAACGAGGCCGTTGAACACGCCCACGCCTTCGAGGAGGCGGGAGCTTCCGGCGCACTGGTTATGCCCCCGCACATGTGGTTGCGCTTCGGCATGAGGCAAGAATATGTGCTGCGCTATTTTGAGGCGATTGGCGCGAAGAGCAAGCTCGATCTGATCGTCCACATCTACCCGTCCTGGACACGCGCCTCCTACGCCACCGAGACGCTGGTGGCGCTCGCGAAAATGCCGTTCGTGAAGGCCTTCAAGATAGGCACACGCGACATGAGTAAATACGCCCGAGACGTAAAGGCGATCCGCGATACCGCGCCCGAAAAGTCAATATTGACCTGCCATGACGAATACCTGCTGCCGACAATGGTGCAAGGCGTCGATGGCGCCCTGGTCGGCTTCGCCTCCTTCATACCGGAGATGATCACAGAGCTCTTCGAGGCGGTAAAGGCAAACGACCTCACGAAGGCCGCCACCATCCAGGAGCGCATCAACCCGCTTAAGGAGGCCGTTTACGGGCTCGGCGAGCCGACAGGTGACGCCCATGCGCGCATGAAGACCGCGATGCGGCTGGCTGGTCGCTTTCCCAACGACAATGTGCGGGCACCAACCTCGAAACCGGAGGGCGAGGAACTGGCCCGGATTGAAGCGGCTGTCGCCAATGCCGGCTTGGTGATGCGCGAGGCTGCAGAATAGCACCAATAATCCAACAAGGGAGGAATGAAATGAGGAAAATCCTGAAGAGACTCGCCGGTGGACTCGTCGCTGGCGTCCTGCTCGCCGGCGCCGTAGCTACGGCTTCGGCGCAGGACGACATACGAATTGGCGCCATGCGCGAAGGCACGTCTTGGTATGTCTTCGCCGCCACGCTTGAGCAGATGCTCGAACCCGAGCTGGGGGGCACAGGCGTGGAAGTCGTTGCCCGCGGCGGTGGCGTAGCCAACCCTATGGTGGTTCAGAATGGCGACGCGGAGATAGCGCTTTCCAATGTGGCGACGGCGGTGTGGGCCCACAGCGGGCACGACATGTATGAAGGCGCCTCCGCGCCCGATATCCGGGCGCTGGTGGGCGGACTTAATACTGTCCATGTCGGCGTCATGGTTCGCAACGACTATATCGGTAGTCGCGGCACGAACAACCTCGCAGAATTGCTTGGCGGCGACGCGCCGGTGCGCGTCATCTACAAGCCGACTGGTTCAAGCGCCGTTCCGGCGGCCCACATGATTATGGAATCGGTCGGCACAAGCCCTGAAGCGATCAAGGCTAGTGGTGGCGAGATCATTCAGGTGGCAACCCCGCAGATTCCCGAAGTTATCCGCGACGGCAAGGCCGATATTTACATCGACACGATCATCAAGGGCCATCCCACAATCACCGAGGTCAGCCTGACCGGTGACGTCACCTTCGTCGACCTGCCGCAGGAGACCCTAGACCTTCTGGCCAGGAACGGTCTCAAGCCGGGCGAGTATGGACCCTGGTTCGAAGGGCAGTCCGGTGCCAACACCGGCGCCGACCTGGGCACGGTGCTGATCGCCCACAAGGATCTCGACGAGGAGACCGCCTACAAGATCACAAAGACGCTGATCGAGAACGCGGAGAAACTCGGCGAGGCGCATGGTGCTTGGGCGAACTTCGACCCGGAGCAGGCCTTCAAACCAGAGAACCTGGGCATACCGCTGCATTCAGGCGCCGAGCGCTACTACAAAGAACGCGGCTGGATGTAACCGCTAGAACGGGGCGTGCACCGATATGTGCGCGCTCCCATCCCCATTCCCTTGAGCGGTGAACTCATATGGAATCCGCAATCTCACTGTCGCGTATTGCTCATCCACGCGTCCTGATTGGAGCAGGCTTCATACTGTTTCAGATCTGGATCCTTCTGGAGCCGCAGCAGCCGCTATTGGAGCGGCCCGTGCACCTTATTTTTGCGCTCGTTCTGCTCTTCCTGTGGCGGCCGCTTACAACGGAGACCCTGCCACGCCGTGCATGTAAGGCGATAGACGCGGCGATCCTGATGGCCGTGCTTGCCGTCGGCGCGTATTACCTCGTCGCTTTCGACCGGCTTTCTACGCGCATGGAGAACGTCTCGCCCGTGCTGTGGCAGGACGTCGCCGCCGGCACGGTGCTGGTTCTCCTGCTCCTGGAGGGCGCGCGACGGGCCGTCGGCTGGATCCTGGTCGCCGTCCTCCTCGTCTTCATCGCTTACGCCTTCCTCGGTCCCTTCGTGCCGGGATGGCTGCGCTTCCGCGGCTTCGACATTTCAGATGCCATCGAGATATCGACCATGACCACGGCAGGCGTGCTGGGTGTGACGACCTCGACCTCCGTGCACTTCGTCTTCTATTTTGTCGCCTTTGGCGCGGTCTACTCAGCTATCGGCGGCGGCCAGTTGTTTATCGATGTGGCACTGCGCATCGCCGGATGGGCAACAGGTGGCGCGGCCAAGGCCGCAATCATCGCCTCGAGCCTTATGGGCACGATCTCGGGAAGCGCTGTAGCCAACGTGACAGCCACAGGCGTCTTTACAATACCGCTCATGCGTCGCAGTGGCTTTCACGCCACGCGCGCGGCGGGTGTGGAAGCGATCGCCTCCACGGGTGGACAGCTGATGCCGCCGATTATGGGCGTTGCGGCGTTCGTCATGGCCGAGCTCCTGAGTATTCCCTATGCGCGCATTGCGCTCGCCGGCCTTATCCCGGCGGCCGCCTTCTACTTCGCTCTGCTGCTTGTGGTGGATCTGTCGGCGCGCAGGCTCGGCCTCAAGACACTGTCACTGGAGGAGGTGGCGGCAATGGAGCCGATCTGGCCACGCATCCATCTGCTTCTCCCACCGTTGGTGCTGATCGGCTGCCTGATGGCTGGCTATTCCGCTTCCTACTCAGCTGTGCTGGCCACGGGCTCGTGCCTGCTCGCCCCCTTATTGAGGCGCCGCACCTGGATCGGCCCGGGTCGATTCGTAGCAGCCGTCGAGGATGCGCCGCGCCAAGCGGCCGAGGTGGCTGTGCCGATCGCCGCGATCGGCCTCATCATTGCCGTCGCCGTTCAGTCAAACCTTGCGTTGAAGTTCGCCAACAGTCTGCTTTCCCTTTCGGACGGCTCCATCTTCTTCTCATTAGGCCTCGCCATCCTCGGCTGCATCATCATGGGCATGGGTCTGCCTACCGTGGCCGCCTACATCATCGGCGCCGTGCTCTACGTGCCCGCGCTCAAGCAACTCGGCATTGACAGTCTCGCCGCCCATTTCTTCATCTTCTACTACTGCGTGTTGTCGATGGTCACGCCGCCTGTGGCGCTCGCCTCCTTCGCGGCGGCTGGCGTTGCCGGCACCTCGGCCATGCGAACGAGCTTCACCGCCTTCGCCATGAGCCTGGTTGCCTTCTTCATTCCGTTCGGATTCGTCTTCGATGACGCCATCCTGTTCTCGGGCACCGCGGCCGAGATCGCCCTCGCCAGCTCCGCGCTGATTGCCTCGACCGCACTATGGGGTGTCGCGGTAGGAGGCTGGTGCGGACGGCCGCTAGGTCTCGGCGCCAGATTGGCGACGGGTGGCCTTGGCCTTGTCGCCGTAATCGCCCCCTTCGGTAGCGTAGCCTGGCTTGTTAGTTCGGCGCTCGGCTGGGGCCTCGTCGTCGTTCTGGCGATTACATCGCGCGCCACGCCTGGCGCGCTCGCCCGGCTCGCCTTTGCCGATCCCGAGCGGAAAGCGGCGCTCTAATGCTCAGGCGATGGCCGGCGGAAGGGCGAATCGTCGAGGAGCCGGTCTCAGGGCATCGGCTGCGGCAGATCACGACCTGTCGCGCCATTCATCATCATCCCTTCTTCTTCGTCGACGCCTTCGATGAAGCCGCCAACTTCCTCGCCTTCATCTCCCATCGAACCGGCGCGCCGCAGATATTTGTGGAGCACCGCGCCGGCGGCGATCTACTGCAGCTGACAGATCTCGACGGGCTGTCGGAATGGTCGGTGATTCCGGCGCGCGATGGTAGCTTCGTCTACTTCGTAGCCGCCGGCGTCGCGATGCGAGTCGACCCTCGCAGCGGCAAGACCGAGGCTCTTGCCGAGCTTTCCGGCGGCGGCATGGGTGGGGCGGGGATGGTTGGCGCAGCTATGGGCACTACGGCGCTTTCTCCGACCGGTCGTTGGTGGGCTATTCCGCTTAACATTGGCAATGCGTATCGGTTCCTGGTGCTCGATACCCAAACGGGAGCGGTCGAAACGATCCTGGAGCGCGACACGATCGGTCACCCGCAATTCTGCCCCGACGACGACGATCTCATTCTCTATGCAGGCCCGATGACCGACCGCGTTTGGTTGATCCGTCGCGACGGCACGGGCCACAGGCGGCTCTACGAGCGCGAGCACGCCATGCAGTGGATCACGCACGAAATCTGGTGGCCCGGACGCGGGCGTGTGCTCTTCGTCGATTGGCCGAACGGACTGCGCGCCGTCTCGGTAAAGACCGGGGTCTGCGAGTGGGTTAGCCGCTTTCCCGTCTGGCACGGCGCTCCGGACCGGCAGGGAAGACGCCTCGTTTGCGACACGAACTTTCCCGACCGTGGCCTGCACGTGATTGACCTGGAGGATGATGAGCGCGGTCTGGCGCGCTTCCTGTGCCGCTCGGACGCGACGTCTCGTGGCGACCACTGGGGTGGAGCATTTCCCTATAATGACGGCCCGGTAAAGGTTTATGCGCCGCAGCACACGCATCCGCATCCGCGCTTTGCCCCCGACGGTCGGTCGGTAATCTTCACCTCGGATCGCACTGGGTATCCGCAGCTCTATGAGGTCGGCATCAATGACGACCTATGATCTCACGCTCCCGCACGAACCGCCGGACGATAAGGCTGCGGCGATGACACCCGAAGAGGTGCGGCTCGCCTGCCGTTCCGGCAGCTTCCGCCGTCCGACGCGCGGTGCGGCGCTCGGCTGGGTCCATTGCAACCTCGTCATCCTTCACCGCCGCCACGCTTACGATTTCCTGCTCTACTGCCAAAGGAACCGCAAGGCCTGCCCCGTGCTGGAGGTGACAGACCCCGGCATGGCCGAGCCAAGGGACCTGGCGCCGGGATGCGACCTGCGCACGGATTTAGCACGCTACGCAGTCTTCGAAGGGGGCGAGCGGCGCGAAGACCGCAGCAACATCAGCAATCTGTGGACGCAGGATTCGGTCGCCTTCCTCATTGGCTCAGGAATCTCCTTCGACGGAGCACTTGAGCGCGCAGGCGTGCAAACACGGCGCTTTCGCTGGATCGTCAACACCGAAATCGAAACCGTTGCGGCTGGTCCCTTCTCTGGCAAGCTCGTCGCTACGATGCGTTGGTTGACGCCGGCGGAAGCGATAATTGCTACCGAAGTGAGCTCACGCTTCCAACTGGCTCATGGCGCGCCGATTCACATTGGAGACCCCGACCAGATCGGAGCCGACCTCGAAGTGCCGATCCTCGGTGATCCGGTTGGCCGCCCGCCCGATGGTTACATACCGGTATTCTGGGCCTGCGGTGTGACCCCGCACAATGCTGCGCTAAACGCCCGGCTGGACCTTCTGATCACACACGCACCGGCACATGGCCTACCCGTCGATCTACAGGCCGATAGGCTAGCGGTCGCCCGGCTGTGATGGAGACGCATTTTGGCGGGACAGGCGGCACCAGGGGAGAGCGACACCTCCGATAAGCTGCAATGCGCGAAAGTCCGCTTCCACCACATCATGGACTAGCGCTTGCCACAAGATTCAGGTCGCACCTGCACCGCCAGCCTAGTTTTAAATCGGTCGAGAATCGCTCGAAAAACCAATGGTGAGGTTTGGCCCCGATTACACCTAAAGATATTGATTTAAGTGGCTTATGATGCGCCAGGTGGGTGTGCCAGAACATATTTCTATCGCTTCATCAATTCTGGAATCCCCACGCGCGGCCTTTAGCCGGTCGCTTTCAGCAGCTGCGATTGCTAAGCTTGTTCTGAGGGTCTGAAGCGCACAAGCATGCGATCAGACGCATACAGGTCTCATCGATGCTCTCGGGCGTTTCGGCCATTGGCTGGGAGGCAGCACGATGCGACTGTTGTTCACATTGGCATTGTCGATGATCGCGGTTTCGGCTTTTGCCGACACTGAATCGGATGAGCGCGACTGCGCCAACGGCAAGCTCGACCCCGAACCCCGCATTGCGGCCTGCGACAGATTACTCGCCGACCCTGCACTCAGCGACGCCGCCCAGGTGCGTCTGCTGCGCAACCGGGCCGACGCGAAGGAGCAGAAGGAGGACTGGGAAGGTGCGGTCGGTGACTACGAGACAGCTCTCGAGATCGATCCGCAGAATCCCAGGTTGTATCGCGACCTCGGCTGGGTCAGGCTTCGGATGCGCGACTACCCCGCGGTTGTGGCCGCGCTCGACACCGCTATCGAGTTGGACCCACGAAGCGCCTGGTCGTTCCAGCACCGCGGCGTAGCCCGGGCCCGGCTCGGTGAACTCGAAGCCGCACTCGCCGACTACAACCATTCCCTCGATCTAGACCCGCTGCGCCCCTCCGCATTAAGAGCGAGGGGCTATCTCTATGTGAAAATCGGCAACCACGAAGCCGCCCTGCCCGATTTCGATCAGGTGCTGGCGCTCGAACCTTATAACGCCGCGATCTACTCGGCCCGCGCGTCGGCGCACGAGGAAATTGGCCACAAGCAGCAGGCGCGCCACGACGCCGAAATAGCACTCTGGCTCAATCCCAACCTGGGCCTGCCGGAAAGGATCATCGAGCGGCTCTCGGCGCCCAGCGGGATGGCCGACCCCGGCGCGACTGTTTTCGCTGCACCGGACAATGGACGGACTCTCGTCTTTCTCGAGCTCGTTCTCAGCCCCGGGGCCAGGCTGTCGCCTATGGAAGAGGCGATCGAAGACCTCATCAACTTCTTCCGCCCGGTCGTGAGGCCGCTGCCGGAGCGACGCAGATTCGTTTCCCGCACGGTTGACCGGACCGAAGACGACGTCACGGATATCAGCACCGTTGCAACTTTCTCCAAGAGGCCCGAGCCACGAACAGTCACCTATTTTCGCGGCCTGCTGCCGACAATCGTGCCAGGGGGCGACGGTCCCGATCTGCATATCGGCCGGCAGCAGGATGCACTTGCCAGCCTGTGGCCCCTGAAAGCAGGTTCGGGGGCCAAAGGCTCCGGCAATATTTTTGTCCTGTGCCCGGAATCCGGACCAATGGTGATGATGCTGCAATGCGCCCCCGGTGAACAGGTACCGATGGGCACGGTTGATTGGGCGACGACTGTCGAAGGCTGGGAGGATGTTGCAGTGCCTGCCGGCATCTTCGGCACTTATCGCATCCGCCACATCGAGGAGATCACGCTCAACATGTTCGGCCGCCCGGTTCAACGGCAGGACGATTTCACGCTGTGGTATTCGCCCGAACACAAATGGTGGCTGAAGCGCGAGGCAATCGCACAGGACGGCAAGATCAGTCTTTCGCTTGCAACAGCCGTGGAGTGACCCTGCATTCGCCGTCTGGCTTTTGCCTGACGCGCGTGTAGTCTCACACCCAGATGGCGTCTCTGAAAGACTACAAATCGAAACGCGATTTTGCTCGCACGCCCGAGCCGGCGGGCGCCGAAGCCGGCGGCGCAGGCAACCGTTTCGTCGTCCACAAGCACTCCGCCACCGCCGACCATTACGATCTGCGGCTGGAGCTCGACGGTGTGCTGAAAAGCTGGGCAGTGCCCAAGGGCCCCTCGCTCGATCCCGAACAAAAGCGTCTCGCAGTCGAAACCGAGGATCACCCGCTGGAATATATCGATTTCGAGGGCGTGATCCCCGAAGGCGAATATGGCGGCGGCCCCATGATCGTATGGGACACCGGCGTATGGGCTCCGATGGAGGAGCCCGAGAAGTCGCTTGAGAGTGGCGCTTTCAAATTTCGCCTCGCCGGTGAGAAGCTGAACGGCGGCTGGATGCTCGCCCGGCTGAAACCCAAGCAGGGCGAGACCAGGCGCAACTGGCTGCTCTTCAAGGAGCGCGACCAGGCCGCGACACCCGATGTCGACATCCTGGCCGAGCGCCCTGAAAGCGTGAAGACCGGCCGCCGCATCGAAGAGCTTGTCGCCGTGCCGGACAAGAAAGCCAGCCCGCCCGCCAAGCCGCCGAAGGTTGGGCGCTTGCGCGGCGCTGAGAAGACGCCCTTCCCCGCTGGGCGGAAACCGCAGCTCGCCACTGCCGCCGATACCCCGCCTCTGCAGGGCACTTGGCTGCATGAGATCAAGTTCGACGGTTACCGCACACTGGTAGAGATCGACGGCGATACCACAAAAATGATCACCCGCAGCGGCCTCGACTGGACGAAACGCTATTCGGCCTTGGCTAAAGCGTTCTCCGCCCTGCCCTGCAAACAGGCAGTTCTGGATGGCGAGGTCGTCGTGCCGGACGATGGCGGCATTACCCGCTTCGCCGCGCTTCAGGACGCGCTGTCAGCCAAGGCCTCCGAGCGGCTCGTCTTCTACGCCTTCGACCTGCTCTATCTCGACGGCTACGACCTGCGGAAACTGCCACTGCAAAAACGCAAGGAACTACTGCGCCAGCTCTTGGAGGCAACCGACCCGAAGCCGGCAGCGATCCTCTTCAGCGACCACATTGAAGGTGACGGCAAACCCTTTTTCGAACGCGCGTCCGAAATGGGGCTCGAAGGCATCGTCTCCAAACGCGCCGACGCCAAATACGAGCACGGCCGCTCAAAGACATGGCTCAAGGTGAAGGCGCATAAGACGGGCGATTTCGTCATTGGCGGCTACACACCGTCGGAAACGAATAGCGGCCTCGGCTCGCTGGCGCTGGGCGAGTGGCAGGACGGCGAACTGGTTTTTGTCGGGGGAGTCGGTACCGGTTTCGACAGTGAAACGCTGAAGATGCTGGTCAAACGGCTGGAGCCGCTGCGCTCCGGAGCGCCGGCGTTCGAGGGCGCACCGAAGGAAGTGCTGCCGGTGAGGCCGGTTCTTTCGGCCCATGTGCACTACTCCAACCGCACAACAAGCGGCATGCTGCGTCACGCTGTCTACAAGGGTCTGCGCGGGGCGGAGCTTTCCGCCGGGCCCGCCCGCCCCCGCAAGCGGCTTGTCTCCGATGCCGATCTTGCGGGAATCTGGGTTACCAATCCACAACGCCGTGTGTTCGGGAAGACCGGCGCCACCAAGCTCGACATAGCGATTTATTACGCGGCGGTTGGCGACTTCATGCTGCCGCACATTCTGGGCCGCCCCGTCTCGCTGATGCGTTGCCCCACCGGCCGACCGCAGGACTGTTTCTACCAGCGCCACGCCTTTTCCGGCATGCCGCCGTCGCTCGCGACAGTCGATATGAAAAACTCCGATGGCGAGACGAAGCGCTACATCGCCATCGAAGACGCAAAGGCCTACCTCGCGCTGGCTCAGTTCGGCGTGGTTGAGTTCCATGCATGGGGATCGGCGCGCAAGCAGTCGGAAAAAGCCGACCGCGTCGTGTTCGACCTCGACCCCGGCGAAGGCATTGCCTGGCGCGAAATCGTGGAAGCCGCCATTCATCTGCGTTCGCAGATCGAAGCAGATAGCTTGGTGCCTTACGTGAAGACATCCGGAGGCAGCGGCTTGCACATCGTCGTGCCGATCAAACCTGGCCCGAACTGGAAGCGTGTTCACGCTGCCACTGGCAAGATCGCGGAAAAGCTGGCAGCCACTGCTCCGGAGCTTTTCACAACCACAATGGGCAAGGCGAACCGCAAGGGGCGCATCTTCATCGATTTTCACCGCAACGCGCGTGGAGCCACGGCCGTGGCCCCCTATTCGCTCCGCGCGCGGCCGAATTTGCCCGCTTCCACCCCGCTTTCCTGGGACGATCTGGAGTCAATCGACGCGCCGGAGGATTTGAATTATTCTACGTTGCCTGGGCTGTTAACCTCTTCAGGCGATCCTTGGGCCCAGATCGGCGACAACGCCCGCGCTTTGCCGGGCGCGTAGCTTTGAGTTTTGCGTAGGAGACGGTGATGGCACCACGCGCCACCTGGAAAGGTCATTTGCGGTTAAGTCTGGTGAGCTGCCCCGTGCGGCTCTACAACGCCACCAGCTCGAAAGACCGCATTACCTTCAATCAGTTGCACAAGGACACACACAACCGGATCAACATGAAGCCGGTTGATCCCGAGCTCGGTCTCGTCGAGCGTTCGGACCTGGTGAAGGGCTACGAATACGAGGACAAGAAGTACATCATCATCGACAATGAAGACCTCGACAGCGTGAAGATCGAGTCCAACCACACGATCAGCATCGAGGCCTTTGTCGACGAGGATGCCATCGACGCAATCTATCTCGATGCGCCCTATTATCTGGCACCCGACGGCGCGATGGCGGAGGAAACCTTCGTCGTCCTGCGCGAGGCACTCAAAAAGGCAGGCAAGGTGGCGATCGCCCGGCTCGTTCTCTCGAGCCGCGAACGCGTCATCACCATCGCGCCACGCGAAACCGGCATGTTTGTCTGCACTCTGCGCAATCCGCACGAGGTGCGCGGCACGGCCGAGTATTTCGACAACATTCCGGTCGGCGAACCCGACAAGGAAATGCTCGATCTGGCCGAAAAGCTGATCGAGCAGAAGACGACCGAGTTCGATCCGAAGGATTACGAGGACCGCTACGAAACCGCCCTTATGGCGATGATCAAGGAGAAGCTCAAAGGCCACAAGCCGGTTATTGCAGCTGCACCCGAGCGCGGCGGCAATGTCATCAACCTGATGGATGCGCTGAAGGCGAGCCTTTCCGACAGCAAGCCGCCGGCGAAAAGCAAGAGCAAGCCAGCGGCGACCGCCGGTAAGCCCAAGAAAGCGACCAGGAAGAAGGCGTGACGACCGAGGCGGGCCAAAGCTTCGGCGTCATCGGCCCGCTTGCCGCCTTTCCGTTGCGTCTGGCAGTGCGCCATGCAAACCGGGTCGGCTCCAATGCCGGCCGCGGCGTGCGCCGGCAGACTACGCATGCCGTATTCGGCCGCAAGCTGCTGGAAAAAGAAAACGACGCGCGCATAGCCGCCCGGCTTGAAGCCGCGCGCCGGCCGGGCCTCGAACTTCTGAGCGAAAACGGCTTCCTGCGCGCGCTCGGCCTCAAGGCAGCACCAGACGGCGCAACGCTCGAGAAGAGCGCGCTGCTGCAACAGTCCGGCCTTGCAGAAGCCGCGTTCGAATTCCTGAGACTCTTCGATGCCTTTGAAGGCGATGCCGAGCCCTACACCTTCCGCGATGCGATCCTCGCCCGAAAATTCGCCGGGCTGATCGCCGGTGGTGCCGGCTGGCACGATATCGCGCGCGCGATCCACCGGTCCGGTCCGGTATCTTCGCTGACGGCAAAGTTCCTGCATCCTGGCGACCAGGGTACGATTTATGCGCGCCACGACGAGGGAATGGCCGATCTCAGCGGTCAGATGCTCTTCGATCTGGGCGGCGATGATGCCGGGCTGGACGATGTGTTCGCAAACGCCGAAGAGGCTGAGGCGGACGGCGAGCTGGATCTCGCAATCACGCTTTACGCGCGCTGTCTGGCGATCGACCCCACCGACGCTGTGGCCGCCTTCAACCGCGCCAACTGCCTGCGCGCCGCAGGCAAGGCGCAGGAGGCGGCTAACGACTATGTGCGCGCGCTGAAACACGATCCCGGCTTTGTCGAGGCCTGGTTCAACCTCGCCGACCTGACCGTTGAAACCGGCAATGCCGAAGCGGCCCGCAGCCATCTGCGTCGTGCGCTTGCGATCGAGCCTGGCTACGCAGACGCGATATTCAATCTGGCCCGGCTGGAATTCGAGGCCGATGATTTGGGCGAGGCAAAGCGTCTGTGGATCAGGTATCTCGAACTCGACAGTGTCTCCGAATGGGCCCGCACGGCCCAGCGCGGCATTCAGTTCGTTGACCTGCACGCAAGCAGGAAGTCGACCGCATGACCGATTTCCTGTTCGACGGCCCGGAGGCCGCGCCGGCGACCATCCTGCTTGCACACGGCGCCGGAGCGCCGATGGACTCCAAGTCGATGACCGCCGCCGCCGAGGCCTTGGCCCGTTGCGGTCTGCGCGTTGCGCGTTTCGAATTCGGCTACATGGCCGCCCGCCGGTCGGGCGCGCGCAAGCCACCTCCACGCGCCGACAAACTCAATCCTGAGTTTCTGGACGCAGTGAAAGATCTCGGCTCAAACGGCCCGCTGGTCATCGGCGGCAAATCGATGGGTGGACGCGTGGCATCCATGGTGGCCGACGACCTGTACGCGCAGAACCGCATCGCCGGCCTGCTTTGCCTCGGTTACCCCTTCCATCCGCCGGCCAAACCAACACAACTGCGGACGGCGCATCTGGCGAACCTGCGTACACCCATGCTCATCTGCCAGGGTACGCGGGACGAGTTCGGCACCCGCGAGGAAGTGCCGGGCTATGACCTTGCCACAACAATCGAGCTTCTCTGGCTTGAGGATGGCGACCACGACCTCAAGCCACGCAAGACGATCTCCGGTTTTTCCTCAGCGGATCACCTGAACACCATGGCGCGGACGGTGAAGGACTGGATTGGCCGCGTCGCCGCGCCATGAAGATCGCCACCTTCAACATCAACAACGTCAACAAACGCCTCGCCAATCTGCTGCACTGGCTTGAGATCGCCGAGCCGGATGTGGTTTGCCTGCAGGAGTTGAAGGCCGAACAGGACGCGTTTCCCGCCGATTCCCTGGAAAGCGCCGGCTACGCCGCTGTATGGCATGGGCAACGAAGCTGGAACGGCGTCGCCATACTGTCACGCATCGGCAACCCGGTTCTGACGCGCACAACGCTGCCCGGCGACGACGAGGACCGTCAGGCGCGCTATATCGAGGCAGCGGTACAGGGCGTGCTGATCGCCTCGATCTACGCGCCCAACGGCAATCCGCAGCCGGGCCCCAAATTCGACTACAAACTGGCGTGGCTTGAACGTCTTTCCCGACACGCGACCGCGCTGCGCAAGACCGGCGCGCCGGTAGTGCTCGCCGGCGATTACAATGTCGCGCCGACCGACCTCGACATCTACGAAACAAGGTCCTGGGATGATGACGCGCTCATTCAGCCGCAAAGCCGTGCCGCGTTCCGAAAGCTGCTTGGCCGGAGTTGGACTGACGCCCTCCGCCATCTTCATCCTGATGAACGCATCTACACATTCTGGCACTATCGGCGAAAACGCTGGCCGCGCAACGCAGGCTTGCGGCTCGATCACCTGCTTTTGAGTTCCAATCTGATGGCGCGCCTTACCCACGCTGGCGTAGACCGCGATATCCGCGGCATGGACGGTGCGAGCGACCACGCGCCGGTCTGGATCGAGCTCGATTGACGGGCTGCCGCAGCGTCTGTGCGGCGGCGGGGCTTGCAGCGGCTGCCATCTGATGCCACATCAGGGACACGCCGCAGCCGAACGGCGGGCAACCGGAAGAGTTCCAGATGGTCACTTATGTCGAAGCCGACCTGGCGCCCTCACGCAATACGGGCCAGATCAGGCTCTATGGCGCAGAAGCGTTCGAAGGAATGCGCAAGGCGTGTAAGCTGACCGCGCGGGCGCTGGATGAACTGGCCGGCATGGTGCAGCCCGGCATGCCGACAGCCGACATTGACCGTTTCATCTTCGAATTCGGCATGGATCATGGCGCGATACCGGCGACACTGAATTATCGCGGATATACGAAATCCTCCTGCACCTCGATCAACCACGTCGTCTGCCACGGCATTCCCGATGAAAAGCCGCTTCGCGACGGCGACATCGTCAATATCGACGTCACCTACATCCTTGATGGCTGGCATGGTGATTCAAGCCGCATGTACCCGGTCGGCAATATCAAGCGCGCTGCCGAGCGTCTGCTTGAGGTAACGCATGAATGCCTGATGCGCGGTATCGGCGCCGTGAAACCCGGGGCACGTACCGGCGCAATCGGCGCAGCCATTCAGAGCTACGCCGAAGCCCAGCGCTGTTCGGTGGTGCGCGACTTCTGCGGTCACGGCGTCGGTGCTCTCTTCCACGACGCGCCGAACATTCTGCACTACGGCTCGCCGCAGGAAGGTGTGGAGATGCGCGAAGGCATGATTTTCACCATCGAACCGATGATCAACCTTGGCCGTCCGCAGGTGAAAGTGCTGTCAGACGGCTGGACGGCGGTGACGCGCGATCGCTCGCTTTCGGCCCAGTATGAACACACAGTCGGTGTTACCGCAGACGGCTGCGAAATCTTCACGCTTTCGCCCGCAGGGCTTGATCGGCCGGGCTTGCCATAAGAATGAACAAACGCCCGGAACCACATATAAATAAAACACTTTTCGGATCTATACTTCTGAAAAAGCCGGGTATTCGCTGAAATGGCAGACGGAGACGATGAGAAGCGGTTTTTCGCCGAAATGCCCTCGTCGCGTTCGCCCGCCAGGTCGGAACCGAAACCGCACTATCATGGCCACCGGCAAAGGCTGCGCGACAGGTTTCTGCAAAGCGGCTCTGGCGCACTTCAGGATTACGAACTGCTGGAATTGATGCTGTTTCGGGTGATCCCGCGAGCCGATACCAAGGCTGCGGCCAAGGCGTTGCTGTCACGTTTCGGTTCTTTCGCAGAAGTTCTCGGCGCACCCTTGAAGCTGCTTCGGGAGGTGGAAGGTATCGGCGAAAGCGCAGCGCTTGAAATCAAGGTCGTTGCCGCCGCCGCCGAGCGTATGGCTCGCGGCGCGGTATCCGCGCGGCAGGTACTGTCGTCCTGGACCGAGGTGATAACCTATTGCCGGGCAGCCATGGCTTTCGAGCCACGCGAGCAGTTCCGCATTCTGTTTCTCGACAAAAAGAACCTGCTTATCGCCGACGAGGTGCAGCAGACAGGCACAGTCGATCATACGCCGGTGTATCCGCGAGAGGTGGTGCGTCGCGCGCTCGAACTTTCGGCAACCGCGATCATTCTGGTCCACAACCACCCGTCTGGCGACCCGACGCCGTCACGCGCCGACATCGACATGACGCGCACGATCATCGATACCGCGCAACCGCTAGGCATCACGGTGCACGATCACATCATCATCGGCCGCGACGGCCACACCAGCATGAAGGGCAGCCAGTATATCTGATCGGCACTTCAAGGAGCGGCGATCAAGAGTGACAAAGAAAGTCCTGTTCATTTCAAACGGCCATGGCGAGGACACTGATACCTCCTATGCCATCCGGGCGCTGCGCGAGGCAGTTCCTGACGTCGAACCGCTTGCTCTGCCGCTCGTCGGAGAAGGCGGAGCCTACCGCGGCATCGACGTGCCCATTGTGGGCCCTACGCTCGTGCTGCCTTCGGGCGGCTTTACCTACGTCCAGCGCAGCAAGCTGATCGGCGACATCCGCGCCGGGTTGATCGGCAATACGATCGAACAATGGAGGGCCATGCGAAGGATTGCGCCTGACGTCGATCTCGTGTTCGCAACCGGCGACATCGTCAGCCAGACTTTCGCTTTCGGGTCGAAGCGCCCTTTCATCTCGTTTATCGCATCACTGTCTGCGCTTTACGAGGGCAAACTCAACCTCGATCTGCCGTTGAAATGGTACTTCCGGTCGCCGCGTTGCCAGACGGTGATCACCCGCGACTCGGCGACCGCAATCGACCTGAAGCGTCAGGGATTTCCCCGTATCGCTTATGGCGGCATGCCAAGCATGGATTATCTGAACCCATCTGGTATCGATCTGCAGCTGCCTGATGGGGCCGACACAATCGGGCTGCTCCCCGGCTCCCGCATACCGGAGGCAGAACGCAATTTCAGGCTTCAACTGCGGTTCGTCGAAAAAGCGGCGCAGTACAATGCCGATCTAGCCAGGCGCAAGCCGCTGGCTTTCCGCGCCGCACTCGTTCCCTCATTGATGTCGCGCGCAGTCGACCTTGCCACAGCTGAAGGTTGGGCGATGCAGGCCAATGGTTTGCTTCGCAAGAAGATCACGAAGGGTGTGATGGCCGAAATCCGTTGCTACGATGGCGCCTTCGCTGATATTCTGGAGGCATCCGCAATGGTGGTGGCCATGGCCGGTCAGGCAGCGGATCAAGCACTGGCGCTCGGTAAACCGTCATTGATGTTCGCCGGCGAGGGTCCCCAGTTCAATTATCGCTTTGCCGAAGCACAGTACCGCATCCATGGCGGGCTGTCGGAACTCGTCGGCGACCGCCCGGCGGATGACGGCATACTCCTGGCGTCTGCAAAGCGGCTTATCGAATTGCTGGATGATCGTGCATTTCTGGCGAGGGCGGCGGAAAAGGGGCCGCTGCAGTTCGGCGCAAAGGGCTCGTCTGCACGGATCGTGGAGACTGTGCTCCCCATTCTCGATGCGCTGGATTCCCGGACGTCCGACCGAGATTGATTGATCCGGAGGTTAACTCGGCTTGCGCCTACAGAACCACGACCTGAGTGCCCACGCGCACGCGCTTGTAGAGGTCGATGACATGATCGTTGATCATACGAAAACAGCCATTCGATGAAGCGGTGCCGATGGTCTGCGGCTGGTTGGTGCCGTGGATGCGGATATGGGTGTCGCGCTTGCCCTGATAGAGATAGATGGCGCGCGCGCCGAGCGGGTTGTTGACGCCGCCGTCCATACCGTCCTTGTAGCGCCCATATTTGCCGGGCTCACGCTTCTGCATCGCCTTGGTCGGTGTCCAGCGCGGCCATTCCTGCTTGTCGCCCACTGTCGCGGTGCCGGAAAAACCCAAGCCTTCCCGCCCAACCGCAATGGCGTAGCGGCGAGCGCTGTTGAAGCCCTCGATCAGGTAGAGGTATTTGTTCTTCGGATCGATAACGATCGTACCGCGGCGGTATTTGCTCTGATAGCTCACAGACTGCGGCTCGAAAGAACCCTTGACCTTGAACCGTCGCTTCTTGTTTTTCGCGTCCAGCGCCTTGTCGAGTTCCTTGGTTTCCGGCAGCAACTCCTTTTTGCCGCCGAAAAGGCTGCTGAACAGCCCCTTGGACTCATAAACCTCGCTGCGCAGCTCGCCCTTGTTGACGACAGCAACCTGATAGGCCTCGTCATTCGCCGCCGCACGCCCGGCCGCTAAGGCACAAACCGCCAGTAAGGCGCCAATCACTACGATATTGCGAAAAAGCATGGCCTCGCCCCAAACCGGTATTCGCTCATTTGAGTAACGCAGGGAGCGCCGCCGCTCCGCTGTCGATCATTCATAGCTCCGTGCCCGCCTTGTGCTCAAGGCAGGTTTCGGAACTCGTCGACAAATTTTATGTGATCTGGTGGGCCGTTGCCGTTCCGCAACGGCCAGCACAGCTTACTGGTTGGGGATCGCCGGTTCCTCGGCAGGCGTGGATTCCGCCGGCGCTTCATTGCCGCCGAGCTGGTCAAGAATACCGCCACTCTGCTCCGTGCCGCCTGTCGACGGCAGGCGCTCGAGGATGTCGACGGGCTGCGCGCCGTAACGGGCGATGATCGATAGCGCCAGAGATGTGGCGAAAAAGGCCACCGCCAGGAACGCGGTCGTGCGCGTCAGTGCATTTGCAGCCCCGCGAGCCGTCATGAAGCCGGAACCGCCGCCAATACCGAGACCTCCGCCCTCAGAGCGCTGAAGCAGCACGACGCCGACGAGCGCAACGACGACAAGCAGATGGATGACGATAACGATGGTTTGCATTTGAGGTTCCGGAAGCTTTCGCGGCCAATTGTACGCCGCTAATTGTTCGCGCGGCGGAATATACGCATTTCGTGGCTTTTCCAAGCCCCGATGATCCAAGCCGATATGGTTTGTCCGCGCCATCAATGCAATGACCGGCACCGACGAGGGCTCAAATCTGCTGATAAGCCTCGGCAATCGCCAGGAAATCGGCTGCCTTCAGGCTGGCGCCGCCGATCAGTGCGCCATCGACATTGGCGACTGCGAGAAGCTCGCGTGCGTTTCCGGGTTTGACCGAGCCGCCATAAAGCAGGCGCATTTTGCCTGCCCCTGCTCCCAGTTTCCCGGCAAGCCGGGCACGTATATGCGCATGAGCTGCCGCAACATCGTCCGCGGTCGGGGTAAGCCCGGTGCCGATCGCCCACACGGGTTCGTAAGCGACAACGGTATTTTCAGGTGTCGCCGATGCGGGCACCGAGCCTTCGATCTGGCCGGATAGCACCTCGAGCGTGTGGCCGGCATCGCGCTGCTCGCGCGTCTCGCCGACACAAATGATCGAAACTAGCCCGGCGCGCCACCCGGCCTCGGCCTTCCGCGCCACCAGCGCGTCGGATTCGCCATGGTCGGCGCGGCGCTCGGAGTGGCCGACGATTACATGGCTTGCGCCGGCATCTTTCAGCATTTCTGCCGAAATATCGCCGGTATGCGCACCGCTTTCGTTGACATGGCAATCTTCGCCGCCGGCAGCGACCGGCGTGGCCGACAGCACATGCGCCGCGCGCGCCAGAAGTGTCGCCGGCACGCAGATCAGCGCGTCGGCTTCCGTTTGCAGACCCTGCATGAAGCCATTGCCGATCAGCGTCAGCTCCGGCAGCGATGCCGAAAGGCCGTTCATTTTCCAGTTGCCCGCAACCAGCGGGCGAATTCCGGGCGTCATCGACAAACTCCATGCATGTTTGCGGCAAGAAAGCGCTCAGGCGCCGCGTCTGACTACCAAAAACGTGACACAAAGCAATCGACACTGGCCGGCAAGGGCGCTATTGCCGTCATTTGCATCGTTTTCGACGAAAAAACCGGACCATTCATGCTCGACAGTCTTCGACAAGCCGCCACGACCTGGGTCGCAAAACTGCTGCTCGGCCTCCTCGTCCTCAGCTTCGCAGTGTGGGGAATCTCGGGCTCGATTCTCGGTGGTCCCGGCAACAATGTCCTTACCGCCGGCGAAACCAGCGTTTCCATTGTCGAATACCGTCTGGCGTACGACCGCCAGCTCAACGTCTTGTCGCGCCAATTCGGCACGCGGCTGACGCGCGAGCAGGCTGCCGCACTCGGAATCGACCAGCAGGTACTCTCGCAACTCATGGCCGGAGCATTGCTCGACGAACAGGCCTCCGAAATGCGCCTCGGCCTGTCCGAAGACAGGCTTGCACAGCTCACCGCGGAAGATCCCGCATTTCACGGCCCCGACGGACGTTTTGACCGCCAGCAGTTCGAATACGTGCTGCGCCAGGTCGGCATGCGCCCGGAAGACTATCTGCGCAATCGAGAACGCGTAGCCATTCGCCAGCAGATTGTCGACGCGGTTGCCGAAGGCCTGCGGACGCCGGACGCATATCTGCGTGCTGTCGCGCTTTATCAGGGTGAAGACCGAACCGTCGAATTGATGGTCATCCCCCGCTCCATCGTGGAGCCGGTCGCAGACCCGACGGACGCACAGGTAACCGAGTATTTCGAGGACAACAAACAGCGTTATGCAGCGCCGGAGTATCGCGGCATCGCCTACATCAAGCTCGAGCCGGAAGACATTGCCGATGAGGCCGCCGTCCTGCCGGATGCGGTGGAAGCCCGCTACAACGACGACATCGAACGCTATACGACCGCCGAAAGACGCCGCATCGAGCAATTGGTGTTCGCGAGTGAAGACGATGCCAGAACCGCGCTTGAGAAGATCCGCGCCGGCACCAGCTTCGAGGATATTGTCGCCGAGCAGGGTCGCACCATGGCCGATGTCCTTCTCGGAACCTTCGCCAAGGACAGGGTCGCCGACCCGGCTATCGCCGAAGTCGCATTCAACCTGCCGGCCGGAAGCGTGAGCGACGTCGTGAAAGGGAATTTCGGCTCGGTGCTCGTCCGGGTTACCGAAATCGAGCCGGCGAATGTCCAGCCGCTTTCCGAGGTGGCCGACAAGATCCGCGCCGAGATCGCGCTCGAGGAAGCAGCCAACGTGCTTCTGGATGTACACGATTCCTACGAGGACGCCCGCGCAGGCGGCGAAACGATGCAGGAAGCTGCCAGCCGGCTGCGGCTCACCGTGGAAACGGTCGAGGCGGTAGACAGCCGCGGCGGCACGCCCGACGGCGGCGAAGTCAACCTGCCCCAGCAGCGCGAACTGCTTGCAGAAGTGTTCGAGAGCGATGTCGGCATCGAAAACCCCACAATCAATATCGGCGCCACCGGATTTCTCTTCTACGAGGTGACCGATATCATCCCGGCGCGCGATCGCACGCTGGACGAAGTACGCGACCAGGTCGTTGCCGACTGGCGCGACGACGAGGCAGCGACAAGGCTGGCACAGAAGGCTGAGGCGCTTCGCAAGGAGCTGGCCGACGGGCGACCCTTTCCCGAGATCGCGGAAGAGCTTGGGCTCGAAGTCAAGACGCGGCGTGGCCTCAAGCGCGACAGCGAAGATCTCGATCTCGACCGCAGCGGCGTAGCGGCTGTGTTCGGCGTCACGCGCGGCGAGGCCGGGCTGGTGAAAGGCGGCACCGAAGGTACCCAGATTCTGTTCAGGGTGACGGAGGTCTTCGAACCGGCGAGCGCCGGGCCGGACTCGGTTGCTGAGCAGACCCGTGATTCACTGACTCAGGGTCTTTCCGACGACCTGCTTGATCTGCTGGTTGCCGAGTTGCAGTCGAAATACGAAGTGCGGATCAACCAGGGCGCCATCAATCAGGCATTGAGTTTCTAGGCGCGTTGGCATGGCAGACCTCAAGAGCTTCATCGCCAAGGCCGCAAGCGGCGAGCCACTGACGCAGGACGAGGCTCGCGGCGCGTTCGACATCATGATGTCGGGCGAAGCCACCCCCAGCCAGATCGGCGGATTTCTGATGGCGCTGCGGGTACGCGGCGAAACTGTTCCCGAAATTGCGGGGGCAGTCGGCGCGATGCGGGCGAGGATGCTGCCGGTAGACGCCCCGGACGATGCCATCGACATTGTCGGTACCGGTGGCGACGCCTCCGGCTCCTACAACGTGTCCACCTGTGCTGCGTTCATTGCAGCCGGCGCGGGCGCAACAGTAGCCAAACACGGCAACCGCGCGCTCTCCTCCAAGTCCGGCACGGCAGACGCCCTTGCGGCTCTCGGCGTGAATATCGAAATCGGGCCCGACGCGATCGCCAGATGTGTTCGCGGCGCGGGCCTGGGTTTCATGTTCGCTCCGGCTCATCACTCGGCGATGCGCCATGTCGGCCCCTCACGCGTCGAACTTGGCACCAGGACAATCTTCAACCTGCTCGGTCCCTTGTCCAACCCGGCCGGTGTGAAGCGTCAGCTTGTCGGAGTATTCGCGCCGCAATGGGTGGAGCCGCTCGCACATGTGCTCAAGGACCTCGGATCGGAAACAGTCTGGG
Organism: Rhizobiaceae bacterium; assembly: GCA_017644005.1. Lineage (GTDB taxonomy): Bacteria > Pseudomonadota > Alphaproteobacteria > Rhizobiales > Rhizobiaceae > RCIO01. The sequence continues at coordinate 355,267 of JAEPMJ010000004.1, read as the reverse complement.
TTGTCTACGGAGACGGTCTCGACGAAATGACCACCACCGGCGTTTCGAACATAGCCGAGCTCTCGAACGGTAAAGTCCGGACCTTCGAAATCACTCCCGAAGAGGTCGGTTTGTCCCGCGCGACGCCCGACGCGCTCAAGGGTGGCGATGCCAGACATAATGCTGCGGCGCTCAAGGCCGTTCTGAAAGGCGAGAGGAACGCCTATCGAGACATCGCAGTGCTGAACGCAGCCGGCGCACTCGTGGTCGCCGGTAAGGCGCCTGACCTCAAGACGGGTGTCTTACAGGCAGAACAGTCGATCGACAGCGGCGCTGCCCTTTCCGCGCTCGAAAAGGTCGTCGCGATCTCCAACGAGGTTGAAGCAGGCTGATGCCCGACATCCTGAAGCGCATTGAAACCTACAAGCGCGAAGAGATCGCGGCCGCCAAGTCCATCGTGCCGATGTCGGAGTTGAAGGCCCGTGCCGCCGATGCTGGAAAGCCGCGCGGGTTTCTTGCAGCACTCGAGCGCGCTCAAAAGGAGGGTGCCTTCGGGCTGATTGCGGAGGTGAAGAAAGCGAGTCCGTCAAAAGGGCTTATCCGCGCAGACTTCGATCCGCCGGCGTTGGCGCGAGCCTATGAGGCTGGTGGCGCCGCCTGCCTGTCGGTTCTGACCGACAAGCCGTCTTTTCAGGGAGCGCCGGAATTCCTGACCGCCGCGCGTGCCGCGACCACCCTGCCGGCGCTGCGCAAGGATTTCATGTTCGAGACCTATCAGGTGCACGAGGCCCGGGCCTGGGGCGCCGATGCGATTCTCCTGATCATGGCGAGCCTTTCCGACGAAGACGCCCGCCGTCTGGAGGACGAGGCATTCGCGCTTGGCATGGATGTACTCATCGAGGTTCATGACGAGCCTGAGCTTGAACGTGCATTGCGCCTCAATTCGCGCCTGCTCGGCATCAACAACCGCAATCTCAGGACCTTCGAGACAACACTCGAAACGTCCGAGCGCCTCGCTCCGCTGGTGCCGGACGACAGGCTTCTGGTGGGCGAAAGCGGCATCTTCACGCACGTCGACTGCGTCCGTCTCGCAAACTGCGGCATCACGACGTTCCTCGTCGGCGAAAGCCTGATGCGGCAGGATGATGTCGCAGGCGCAACCCGCGCGCTTCTGGAACAAGCGCACAGTCCGGCAGCGGAGTAAGCAAGATGGGTGACCGCACCGCCCTCACCCACATCGGCAGCTCAGGCTCGGCCCATATGGTCGATGTCGGCGGCAAGGATGTGACGGTACGCCACGCGCGCGCTGAAGGCAGCGTGACAATGACGGCGCAGTCGCTGGAGACAATTCTCGCGGGTGACGCCAAGAAAGGCGACGTACTGGGCACCGCGCGCATCGCCGGCATCATGGCCGCGAAAAAGACCAGTGAACTGATCCCGCTTTGTCATCCGCTTTTGATCGACAAAGTGACGCTCGACATTGATCCGGACAGTGACCTGCCCGGCCTGCGCGTTGCCGCAGAGGTGCGTGTCTCAGGCAAGACCGGCGTCGAGATGGAGGCGCTGACGGCAGTGAGCGTCGCTTGCCTGACGATCTACGACATGGGCAAGGCGATCGACCGGACCATGACCATCGGCGACATTCGGCTTGTCGAAAAAAGCGGTGGTCGCTCGGGCGATCTCAGACGCGAGGCGGACTAGGTTCGGCCATGGCACTGCTGCCCGTCGATGAAGCGCTGCAACGCCTGCTTGGAGGCGCAGCGACGCTGCCCGGCGAAACCCTCCCCCTTCACGAAGCCGCCGGCCGTGTGCTGGCTGAACCGATCTCGGCCAAACGCACGCAGCCGCCATTCGACGCATCGGCTATGGACGGTTATGCCGTGCGCGCCAGCGATGTCGCAAAGCTGCCCGCAACACTTGCCGTGATTGGCGAGGCTGCGGCGGGCAGACGCTTCAACGGAACGCTTGAAGCCGGCCAGGCCGTGCGTATCTTCACTGGCGCGCCGGTCCCCGATGGCGCCGACGCCATCCTCCTGCAGGAAGATGCCCGCGTAGTGGCCGACGGCAGTGTCGAACCGCTGGAAAGCGTTTCAACTGGCCGTCACATTCGCAAGGCCGGGCTCGACTTCCGCAACGGCGACGCGCTGCTGCCGGCTGGCCGGTTGCTCGACCCCGCGGCGCTTTCGCTCGCGGCCGCAGCAAATCACCCGAACCTGCCGGTCATCGCGCGTCCCCGCGTCGCGATCCTTGCCACTGGCGATGAACTGCTGCCACCCGGCGCCGAACCCGGCCCTGACCAGATCATCGCCTCCAACGGATTTGGCGTTGGCGCCCTCGTCCATGCCGATGGCGGGGTGCCCCTAGATCTCGGTATCGTGCCCGACCGGCATGAGGCGATCGCCAACGCAGTGACCAAGGCGAAAACTGCCGGTGCACACATCATCGTTACCCTCGGCGGCGCTTCCGTCGGCGACCACGACCTGGTTCACGGCGTGCTGACCGGGCTCGGCATGTCGCTCGACTTCTGGAAGATCGCCATGCGTCCCGGCAAACCGCTGATGGTCGGGAAACTTGACGACACCCACGTCCTTGGCCTTCCGGGCAACCCGGTGTCGAGCCTTGTTTGCGCTCACCTCTTCCTGCGGCCGCTTGTTGCCAGGCTTGGGGGGCGCGAATTTGTGCCGCCTCTTCGAACCGCGGTGCTCGGCCAGGCGATGAAGGCCAATGACCACCGGCGCGATTACGTGCGTGCGAAACTTGTCGAAGGAAGCGGCCCACCCGTCGCGCAAGCGTTCGCAACGCAGGATTCTTCCATGTTGCGCACGCTGGCAGATGCAAATTGCCTGATCGTCCGCGAGGCCCATGCGCCTGAAGCGCACCAGGGCGACCCCTGCCAGGTGCTTATGCTCCGCTCTTTTACGGGCTGAACAGTTCTACGAACTGCTTGAATGCCCTCTCGGCGCGATCTGCGATCTCGGCTTGCGTCAGCGGCGGCAAAACGCCAATGGCGCGACGGATCTGAAGGTCGCCGATCAGGAGCGCGAAATACGTGTCTGCTGCCTGGCCGATGTCATTGCATTCAATTTGATTGCTTTCCTGCGCCCTTCTCAGGAGATTGCGGACAAGCGGCGCAATCGTATCGCGTCCGGCAGCGGCGATCGACTGGCCCAGCGTTCCCGTGTCGCTGACATCGCCGGCCGCCGCGCGGTTGAGCATGATCGCGCGCTCGCCGGTCACTAGCGCAAGAAGGACCGGCCCCAGCGCCTCAAGCGCCTCAACAGGTTCTGCATCTTCTTCAATTGCTCGGCGCAGCAGTTCGGTAGCTTCACGCGCGTTCGATTCGACCAGCGTGCGAAACAACCCTTGCTTGTTTCCGTACCAGTTGTAGAGCGTTTCGTTGGATGCGTTTGCCCGCTTCGCAATCGAAAGCAACGAGGCGGAGTTGTAGCCCGCCTCGCTCAGAACCTCATAAGCCGCCGCCTCGATCCGCATCCGCCGGGCGGCTTGTTTCGGGGTCATCATGCTCTCCTGCGGTCTGGTAAGGATCAGCCGGCTGCGCTTTCGCGCCAGTTGCGTACGACCTCGATCACAAGCACAGCCACCGCAATCTGCGCAACCAGCACGGCCGGCCAGATTTCGCCGATCGCGGCGTCGAGCCACTTGTGCGGTCCGAACGAAACCAGGGCAGTAGCGGCTGCGAGGAAACTGCAGATCATCCCGCCTCGACTTCGCGATCCGTCCAGAACGAGTGCTGCAAGGGCGATCGACAGGGACCCGCCAAGAAATGGCCCCAGAGCAAAGGGCGCGACTGCACGCGGAGGATGCGGCGCGACCTGTGCATAGAGTGCCCCCAACATAACCACCTGAAGAGTGATAAGGACAACGAGCGCTGCGCGCGCTCGCAAATGAGAACGATCTTGAAGCATGAGGACCTTTCCGTATTTGAGTGTACGGTCATAAGTGTACGGTCATAAGTGTACACATCTGTACGATTTGTCAATCCCTGCCGGAGAAGCCCTTTCACCGGTTTCACCACGGCCACGACATAAAGCGCCTTCGTCCAAATAAATTTTAAGCTTGAAATATCTGTGCTCCCTGCTAGCCTTTTAACGAATGAACAAGGAGGAGCGCGATGCGGATCCTGTGCATGGGTGGCGGACCTGCTGGTCTGTATTTCGCCATTTCAATGAAGCTGCGCGATCCCTCTCACGAGGTAACGGTCATCGAGCGCAACCGGGCCGACGACACATTCGGCTGGGGCGTGGTGCTTTCCGACGACGCGATGAGCAGGTTGCGGACCAACGATCCGCAGAGCGCGGCCGACATCGAATCAGCCTTTGCCTATTGGGACGATATTGCCGTCGTCCATCGTGGCGTACGCACCGTATCGGGCGGCCATGGCTTTGCCGGCGTCGGCCGTATGAAGCTCTTGCTCATCCTGCAGGCGCGCGCCCGCGAACTAGGCGTCGATTTGCAATTCGAGTCCGTCTTCAAATCCGCTGAAGACTACCGCAAGGAATACGATGTGGTGGTCGCCTGTGACGGCATTAACTCCGTCGTACGCAAGGAATACGAGGACGTCTTCAAACCAGATATCGACATGCGGCTGTGCAAGTTCATCTGGCTTGGCACGCACCAGAAATTCGACGATGCCTTCACCTTCATCTTCGAAGAGACCGAACATGGCTGGATGTGGATCCACGCCTACCAGTTCGACGAAAACACTGCCACGGTAATCGTGGAATGCACACAGCAGACCTGGGACAATTGGGGCTTCGAGCACATGTCCAAGGAAGAAGGCATCGCCGTGTGCGAGAAGGTTTTTGCCGATCATCTCGGCGGCCACAGCCTGATGTCGAATGCCAACCATCTGCGCGGCTCCGCCGTCTGGATGAACTTCCCGCGTGTGATCTGCGACCGCTGGTACAACGGCAACGTCGTATTGATGGGCGACGCCGCCGCGACCGGCCATTTCTCCATTGGCTCGGGAACGCGGCTGGCATTCGACAGTGCGATCGCACTTGCAGACTATCTGCACAGCGAACCCACGCTGGAAAAGGCGTTCGAACGCTACCAGGAGGAGCGGCGCCTCGAGGTTCTGCGGCTTCAATCCGCCGCGCGAAATTCGCTGGAGTGGTTCGAGGAGGTGGAGCGCTATCTCGATCTCGACCCCGTTCAGTTCAACTATTCGCTCCTTACCCGGTCGCAGCGCATTAGCCACGAAAACCTGCGCCTGCGTGACCGCGAATGGCTGGAAAGCGCCGAACTGTGGTTTCAGCAGCAGGCCGGGGCACCCGGCAATGCCCCAGTGCGCCATCCCATGTTCGCACCCTTTCGCCTCAGGGACATGGAGCTCAAAAACCGCATCGTTGTCTCACCAATGGCGCAGTACAAGGCGGTGGACGGCTGTCCGACGGACTGGCACCTGGTCCACTATGGCGAGCGCGCCAAGGGCGGCGCCGGCCTCGTTTACACCGAAATGACCTGCGTTTCGCCCGAAGGCCGCATCACACCCGGCTGCCCCGGCACATACGCGCCGGAACATGAGGCTGCGTGGAAGCGGATTGTCGATTTCGCCCACGCCGAATCCGATGCGAAAATCTGCATGCAGATCGGCCATGCTGGCGCCAAAGGTTCAACCCAGCTCGGCTGGGAAGATGCCGATGCACCGCTGGAGAGCGGCAATTGGGACGTTCTCTCGCCGTCGGGCGTCGCATGGTCGAAGGACAACGCGACACCGAAGACAATGACTCGCGCCGACATGGACCTGGTACGCGACCAGTTTGTCGAGGCGGCCGAGATGGCCGAGCGCGCCGGTTTCGACATGATCGAACTGCATATGGCGCACGGCTATCTGCTGTCGTCCTTCATCACACCGCTCACCAACCGCCGTGACGACGAGTATGGCGGCAGCCTGGAAAATCGCATGCGCTGGCCGCTCGAAGTCTATCATGCAGTGCGGGAGGCATGGCCGAAGCACAAACCGTTGTCGGTGCGTATCTCGGCAAATGACTGGGTCGGCACCGACGGCGTGACGCCGCAGGATGCTGTAGACATCGCGCTCGCATTGAAGGAAGCCGGCGTGGATATCTGCGACGTCTCCGCCGGACAGACATCGACGCGTGCAAAGCCCGTCTACGGGCGCATGTTCCAGACGCCCTTCTCCGACCGGATCCGCAACGAAGCGCATATGGCCACGATGGCGGTCGGCAATATCTACGAGCCGGACCATGTGAATTCGATACTGATGGCGGGGCGCGCCGACCTTGTCTGTCTTGCGCGGCCGCATTTGACCAACCCCTATTGGACGCTGCATGCCGCCAGCGACCTGGGCGACCGCAGCGAGAAGTGGCCCGATCCCTACCTGCCCGGCCGCAACCAGCTCTGGCGCCTAGCCGATCGCGCTGCCGAGATGGAGTTGAGGGCATGAGGCGCGTGCTCGTCACCGGCGGCGGCTCGGGCATCGGGCGCGCAGTCGCGCGCGATTTTGCCGACGGCGGCGACCATGTCACCATTTCCGGGCGCAGACTCGACGCACTGCAGGAAACCGATGCCGGCCGCGGCATGCACTGCCAAACCGCAGACGTTGCCGACGAAACCTCCATGAAGGCGCTGTTCGACACGCCTTTCGACGTGGTGGTTGCCAATGCGGGCATCGGGCGCGCCGCGCCCGTTGCCAACACCAGCCTCGATCTCTGGAACACCACGATCGCCGTTACCCTGACCGGTGTGTTCCTCACCTTCCGGGAAGCCCTCGCAGGCATGAAGAGCGGCGGCAGATTGATCGCCGTCTCGTCGATTGCCGGTCTTCACGGAGAGCCGAACGCCGCAGCTTACTCTGCCGCCAAGCACGGCGTCATGGGCCTGGTCAAATCACTGGCGCTGGAAGTTGCCAAACGCGGCATCACCTGTAACGCTGTCTGCCCCGGCTGGGTCGACACCCCGATGGCCGAGACTGCCGTTACCAATGTCATGCAGCGCCTTGAAATCAGCCGCGAAGAGGCAAAAAAGCGTGTGTTTGGCGACAAACCGTCGGGCCGCATAGTGAAGCCGGAGGAAGTGGCGGCTGCCGTCCGCTATCTTGCCTCGCCGGAAGCTGCCATGGTCAATGGCCATGGGCTGGTTATCACGGGAGGCGAGACGTGAGCGTTACGGTCGAATCCGCCGCGGCGAAGCCGCACGGGCAAAGCACCGGCCTGTCCAAGGACCGCCTGCGACTGTGGCTGAAACTGCTGAAGGCGACGCGGCTGGTGGAAGCCGACCTGCGCGAACGGATGCGTGCCCAGCATGCAACCACACTGCCCCGGTTCGACGTCATGGCCGCTCTGCGGCGTGCACCCGGTGGCCTTCGTATGACGGAACTCTCCTCCGAACTCAAAGTGTCCAACGGCAACGTGACGGGCATCGTCGACCGGCTGGTTTCCGAGGGCATGATTCAGCGTACGCCGGTGGAAAACGACCGCCGCGTGATGGTCGTCAGCCTTACGGACGCAGGAAAACGCGAGTTTGACGCATTGGCTGCGGCCCACGAAGGCTGGGTCAGCGGTTTGTTTGGCGGCGTCAGCGCCGCGGAAGCCCGTGAACTCGGCAACTCGCTTGACCGTATCTCGGCAGAGGCGGCAGCGCATATGCAGGCAATCCGCGACCACGGAAAGGGCGACTGATGAATAACGACACCCCGCGGCATTTTTTACTGACCATCGAAGGAACCGTCGCCCGCGTTGCGCTGAACCGGCCGGACCGCAAAAACCCGCTGACCTTCGATTCCTACGCGGAACTGCGCGACTGGTTCCGTGCGCTGGTCTATCGCGACGACATAAAGGTCGTGATCTTCGGGCCGAACGGCGGCAATTTCTGCTCCGGTGGCGATGTGTTCGAGATCATTGGCCCGCTGCTCGACAAGGACATGAAGGGTCTGATGGAATTCACGCGCATGACCGGCGACCTGGTCAAGGCGATGATCGCCTGCGGCAAGCCCATCATCGCTGCGGTCGACGGAGTGGCGGCCGGCGCCGGTGCCATCATCGCGATGGCGTCCGATATCCGCATCGCCACCCCTGCGGCCAAAACGGCTTTTCTGTTCAACCGCGTCGGCCTTGCCGGTTGCGACATGGGTGCATGTGCGATCCTGCCACGCATCATCGGCCAGAGCCGCGCTGCGGAACTTCTATATACCGGCCGATCGATGAGCGCGGAGGAAGGCGAGCGCTGGGGCTTTTTCAGCCGCCTCGTCGACCCGGCGGCACTGGAAGACGAAGCCAGGGCTGTGGCCGAACGCATTGCCGAGGGACCAACCTTCGGCAACATGATGACAAAGACCATGTTGGCGCAGGAGTGGAACATGGGCATCGAACAGGCCATTGAGGCTGAAGCACAGGCCCAGGCGATCTGTATGCAGACACAGGATTTCCGCCGCGCATATGAGGCGTTCGCCAACAAGCGGAAACCGGTATTCGAGGGCAACTAATGGCCGATCGCAGCTTCCTGGAATGGCCGTTCTTCGAAGAGCGCCACCGCGCCCTCGCCACGCGGATAGACGATTGGGCGTCTGCGAATCTGTCTGCAATCGACCATGCCGATACCGATGCCGCTTGCCGCGGTCTCGTTGCCGCGCTCGGCCGGGCTGGTTGGCTCGAGCTCACCGCGGTTGATCCGGGCGAGCCCAATTCAGCGCTCGACGTGCGTAGCCTCTGCCTTATGCGCGAAACGCTTGCGCGCCATGACGGGCTGGCAGATTTTGCCTTCGCTATGCAGGGTCTCGGCACGGGTGCCATCTCGCTTTTCGGCAACGACCGGCAGAAACGGGAGTGGCTGCCCAAAACACGTGCCGGCGAAGCGATATCGGCCTTCGCGCTCTCCGAGCCGGCTTCCGGCTCCGACGTCGCCAACCTCGCGCTGACCGCGACACGCGATGGCGACAATTATGTGCTCGACGGCGAAAAGACATGGATTTCGAATGGCGGTATTGCCGATGTCTACACTCTGTTCGCCCGTACCGGCGAAGCGCCGGGCGCCAAGGGCCTGTCGGCCTTCATCGTTCCAGCCGACACGCCAGGGCTTACGGTCGCCGAGCGCATTGACGTGGTTGCTCCGCATCCCCTCGCCCGCTTGGCTTTCGACGGCTGCCGCGTGCCCGCATCGGCGATGATCGGAAGTCCGGGTGACGGCTTCCGCATCGCAATGTCGGTACTCGACGTTTTCCGCTCCACAGTGGCAGCTGCGGCCCTGGGTTTTGCCCGCCGCGCGCTCGATGAAAGTGTCAGCCGCGCTGCCAGGCGCGAGCTTTTCGGCGCGCCGCTTTTCGATATGCAGATGGTGCAGGGCCACATTGCCGATATGGCTCTCGACATCGATGCCGCTGCACTGCTGGTCTACCGGGCGGCATGGCTGAAAGACAGCGGTGCGCCGCGCGTCAGCCGTGAAGCCGCCATGGCAAAGCTGTTCGCTACCGATCAGGCGCAGAGTGTAATCGACAAGGCCGTCCAGCTTCACGGCGGCGACGGTGTGCGCAAGGGCTGCATTGTCGAGAGCCTGTATCGTGAAATACGGGCCTTGCGCATCTATGAAGGCGCGTCAGACGTTCAAAAGGTCATCATCGCGCGCCAGACCATGTCAGCACTGGCCGGGGGGTAATTACAATGACTGCGCTGGGACCGACCGGACATGTGGATACCTTCACCCGCGACAATCTTCCACCGCCCGACCAATGGCCGCAATTCCTGCTTGAGGGTTTCGAATATCCCGAATGGCTGAATGCGGGCCACGAACTCACTGACGCGATGGTGGCAAAGGGGTTCGGCGACCATACAGCGCTGATCGGCAATGGCCGCATGCGCACCTACAAGGAACTGGCCGACTGGACCAACAGGATCGCCCACGCGCTTGTCGAGGACCTCGGCATCAAGCCGGGTAACCGGATCCTCGTCCGCTCCGCAAACAACCCCGCGATGGTCGCGGTATGGCTGGCGGCGACCAAAGCAGGCGCCGTTGTCGTCAACACCATGCCGATGCTGCGGGCTGCTGAACTGACGAAGATCGTCGACAAGGCAGAGATAACGCTGGCCCTTTGCGACACCCGCCTGATGGATGAACTGGTGTCGTGCGCCAAGGACAATAAATACCTGGAAAAGGTCATCGGCTTTGACGGCACCGCCAACCACGATGCCGAACTCGACCGCCTGGCGCTGAACAAGCCGGTCCGCTTTGAGAGCGTGAAAACAGGCCGAGACGATGTCGCACTGCTCGGTTTCACTTCGGGAACGACCGGCGAACCCAAGGCGACGATGCATTTCCACAGAGACATCCTGATCATTGCCGACGGTTATGCGAAGGAAGTGCTCAAGGTCACGCCGGACGACGTTTTCGTTGGTTCCCCGCCGCTCGCTTTCACCTTCGGCCTCGGTGGGTTGGCGGTCTTTCCGCTGCGCTTCGGTGCCGCTGCCACTCTGCTCGAACAGGCAACGCCGCCGAATCTGGTCGAGATCATCCAGACATACAAGGCGACGATCTGCTTCACCGCCCCGACGGCCTATCGCGCGATGCTCGCGGCGATGGAGGAAGGCGCCGACCTGTCGTCCCTGCGTGCGGCCGTTTCCGCAGGTGAGACGCTGCCGGCCCCGGTTTACGAAGAGTGGCTGAAGAAAACCGGCCGGCCGATGCTCGACGGCATTGGCGCGACGGAGATGCTGCATATCTTCATTTCCAACCGCTTCAGCGATTCTCGCCCCGCCTGCACCGGTAAGGAGGTGAGCGGCTACCAGGCAAAGGTTGTCGACGACGAGATGAACGAAGTGCCGCGCGGCACACCGGGTCGGCTCGCGGTTCGCGGCCCGACCGGCTGCCGCTATCTGTCCGACAAGCGCCAGAAGGACTATGTGCGCGATGGCTGGAATCTCACCGGCGATACGTTCGTGCAGGACGAGGAAGGTTATTTCCACTTCGCAGCGCGTTCGGACGATATGATCGTTTCGTCCGGTTACAATATTGCCGGCCCCGAAGTCGAAGCAGCCCTGCTTGCCCATCCCGATGTCGGCGAATGCGCGGTCATCGGACGCCCGGACGAGGCGCGCGGTCAGATCGTCGAGGCGCATGTCGTTCTGGTGAAAGGGGTCGCCCGAGATGAACTGACGGTCAAGCGGCTGCAGGACCACGTCAAGGCGGTCATTGCGCCCTATAAATACCCGCGCTCGGTCGTTTTCACCGATGCGCTGCCAAAAACCCAGACCGGCAAGATTCAGCGCTTCAGACTGCGCGACTGAACCCCGAAAATACGAGGATCCCGAGACGATGATGAACCTGATCAACCCGCCCGACTGGATGAAGCCGAAAGGCTACACCAATGGAATCCTTGTCGATGGCAAGCGGCTCTATGCAGGTGGCCAGATCGGCTGGAACGCCGACCAGGTTTTCGAGCACAAGGATTTCGTCGGCCAGTTCGAACAGACGTTGCGCAACATTGCCGAGGTCGTGACGACTGCCGGCGGCAAGGTCACTGATATTGTTCGCCTCACCTGGTTCATCACCGACAAGCGGGAATATCTGGCAAAACAGCGAGAAGTCGGACAGGCCTATCGCGCCGTAATGGGAACGCACTATCCGGCAATGTCGGTCATCGTCGTTGCTGGCCTCATCGAAGATGAAGCACTGGTCGAGATCGAGGCCACGGCCGAGATCGGCAGTTCCTGACCGGCCAGATGCCACCATCGGCGCGGAGAAGCTAAACATGGCAAATGATTACGACCCGGGGCTTGAAGGCGCATCGATGGATTTCGATGGCCGCATGTCCTACGGCGACTATTTGCAGCTCGATGCCATTCTGGATAGCCAGAAACCCCTCAGCAAGGCGCATGACGAGATGCTGTTTATCGTTCAGCATCAGACGTCGGAATTGTGGATGCGCCTAGCCATCCACGAACTCACCGCCGCACGCGCGGCGCTCAGAAACGACTCGATCCAGCCAGCCATGAAGATGCTGGCACGCGTCTCGCGTATTCTCGAGCAGTTGAACTCTGCCTGGGACGTGCTGCGCACCATGACACCGTCGGAATATACCCATTTCCGCAACCAGCTCGGCCAGTCGTCCGGCTTTCAGTCATGGCAGTACCGGCTGATCGAGTTCGTCCTCGGCAACCGCAATCCAGCCATGCTCCGGCCTCACGGCCATCGTCCCGATATCGTTGCAAAACTGGAGGCCGAACTCGGCACGCCGAGCCTGTATGACGAGGCGCTTCGGCTGGTTGCCCGGCGCGGCATTGCGGTGCCCGACACCGTGTTGGAGCGTGACGTGTCCCACACGCACAGTGCGGACCCCGGAGTCATGGCCGCTTGGCGCAGCATCTATCAGGCGCCTGAACGCTACTGGGAGCTCTATGAGGTCGCAGAAAAGCTGGTCGATCTCGAGGATTATTTCAGGCGCTGGCGTTTCAACCATGTAACGACGGTGGAGCGCATTATCGGCTTCAAGCGCGGCACAGGCGGAACGGCGGGGATCTCATATCTCAAACGCATGCTGGAGGTAGAGCTCTTCCCCGAGCTCTGGCACGTTCGAACCGAACTCTAAGCTGCCTCAGGCGTCACTGGGCCGCTGCGGAAACGATGCCAGCGCCCTCCTGAGCAACCCTGGCCCATTTGTACGGCGCGACTGCCTCTGATGCCAATTCGACACCAAGTCCGGGAGCGGCTGGAACCGGCATGAACCCATCCCTCAGCGTGTCCTCCAGCGGATTGCGCAACACCGGCAGGTAGCCAGGTTCGAGATGGTGGTCCGGGAAGCACTCCAGCACCATGAAATTGGAGATCGAGGCACACAGCTGAACCGAGACCGCGGTCGCAAGCGTGCTGCCATAATTGTGCGGTGCGACGCGCACATTGTGAATTTCCGCCATAGCCGCGATCTTCTTGGCCTCAGAAAGCCCGCCCGTATTGCAGACGTCCGGCTGGACGATATCCACCGCATTGGTATCGAGAAGCCGCTGAAAGCCGTAACGCGTATATGCGCGTTCGCCGGCAGCCAGTGGAATCGATGTCATTTGCCGGACTGCCGCCATCGCCGCGGGAATTGCGGGGTCCGCTGGTTCTTCCACAAATCCAGGATGAAACGGCTCGATGCGCCCGAGAAGTCGCCGCAACTGGTCGCGTGCCAAGCCGCCGCCGAAATCCAGCAGCAGCGATACACCGTCGCCGAGCCTGTTGCGCAGGACTTCAATCCGCTCGACGGCCCGGTCGATCTCATTGCTGGTCAGTGCCCGGCGGACCGGGTGGCGTACCACCGTGACCGGATCCGGCATGCCCAGCGGATACAGCTTCAGCCCGGTGTAACCGCGATCGACCATCTTCTGCGCGGCGTCCGCATATTCCGCACCCGTGTCGCAGCCCAGCCACCAGCCATTCGCATAAACGTCCAGCTTGTCGTTGAACGGGCCGCCAAGAAGAGAATGGACCGGCACGCCGAGAGCCTTGCCCTTGATATCCCACAGCGCATGATCGATCGCGCTGAGGGCCGCGATGCTCAGCGCTCCGCCGCCCTTCGTCCAGAAGCTGTGATCGTAGATATCGCTCCAGATGCACTCGATGGGCGAAGGGTCGCGGCCGATGACGAAACGCTCGACAGTTGCCTTCAGCAGCTCGGCCGCGGCCGTAGTTCCCATTCCGTAGGCGATTCCCGCCTCGCCTGTTCCACTGATGCCGGCATCAGTTTCCAGCGTAAGCAGGACCGCGCGACGGTTGCCGGTCGGTACCACGTAAATATCGGCAGCGATGATCTTCATTGAACGGTCCGCATTTGGTTCGATCCGTTTGAGAAGATCGTTCCGGCGGCGCTTCGGGAAAAGGGAATAGTGGTGAGGGGCACACCACCCGGCGGAATTACCTGCGCCACCCCGGGCCTTATACGAGAATTTTCGAAAGCTGTTTTTCGTCTTTTTCCATCTCCGCGATCAGCCAGTCGCGGACCTGCCGCACAACCGCGCGCGTTGCGCGCTGGCTGGAAGAGACCAGATGATAGCTGCGGTCTGTCTTCACCACCGTGTCCGACGCCTGCACCAGCATGCCGTTGATGATCAGCCCCGAGGCGACCGAGGTCCAGGCCAGCGCGAGCCCCTGTCCGCTCAATGCCGCCTGCAGCACTACCGAATAATCGGAAAACGACAGTTTGTCGTAACCCGCAGGGATACGGCTGTTGGCTTTCTGTGCGAACTCCGGCCAGCCGAACCAGTGGTCCGGCAGATTGATCAACGTGTGATTGGCTTTCGGCTTGTCGTAACTTCCGTGGTCGCGCAGATAACCCGGCGTTCCGACGGCGAGTACGCGTTCGGGCGCGAACCAGCCCCCGAGTTCACGGGCATCATCGCCCTGGGCGACACGCAGGCCGAGATCACAATTGTAGAGCGGACCGCCGACGCTGACGGCGCTCAGCTGGAACTGCAGGTCGGTGTGCGGAAACGCCTCGCGGAAATTGCTGTAGCGCGGCATCAGCCAATGCGTTGCCATGCCGGAGGAAATCGAAAGCATCACGACCTCGCGCGAGCTGTCCCGTCCCCCGATTTCCTCGAGCACATCCTCGATGGCGTGAAACGATCGGGTCGTAACCCGGCTCAGTCGCTCACCCACTTCCGTCAGTTCCAGATGCGGCCCTGCCCGCGTGAACAAGGGCTGCCCGAGGTGTTGCTCCAAAGCCGCTACCGCATGGCTGACCGCCGGCTGCGTGATGTTGAGCTCCTGTGCCGCCCGCGAGAAATTCGTCAGTCGTGCCGCAACTTCGAACACAAAAAGCGTACTGGGTGATGGGAGATGACGACGCAATACCATGAGCACAACTTATACTAACGATGAATCTTTTCAATCTGTTTGGCGCCCCGCCGCAATGCCAGAATTGGAACTGGGAATGCGCAATGCAGCTTTCCGTTGCGGAGAAACCGGCCATTCGAAGCGCCGGATGAAGGCTGCGATGGGATGAAAGCTACGTCGTACCAAATGGGGATCGTAGACCAAGCCATGGTAATTGACGCCGAGAGATTGAGAGCAGAGACGCCGGGTTGCCTCGACGGTCTGGTTCATCTCAACAATGCCGGCGCCAGCTTGATGGCGGCCCCCGTTGGGCAATCGGTCACGGATCATCTCGCGCTTGAACAGCGCATCGGCGGCTACGAAGCTGCTGCCCTCCAAAGCCACCTCATCGACGCCGCCTATGAGGCGGCAGCAGAACTGGTAGGCGGCAGGAAATCTGAAATCGCGCTGCTCGATAACGCGACCCGCGCGTGGCAGGCGGTCTTTTATGCCATGGACTGGCAAGCCGGCGACCGTGTGGTGACCGGTCACGCAGAGTACAATTCCAACATGATCGCCTTTCGGCATGCCGCGGACCGTTTTGGTATCGAGGTTGTGCTTGCCGACGATACGCATGACGGAGAACTGGACCCGGCGGCTCTCGAAGCACTGATCGATGAGCGGACACGCCTTATCTGCGTGTCTCACATGCCGACCAATGACGGACTGATCAATCCGGTCGAGGAGATCGGGGCTATCGCCCGCGCCCACGGCATCCCGTTCTTGCTCGACGCCTGCCAGTCCGCGGGCCAGATGCCGCTTGATGTCGAAAAGATCGGCTGCACAATGCTGTCCGCTACGGGCCGCAAATACCTTCGCGGCCCCAGAGGCACCGGCTTTTTGTGGGTTCGCAGCGACTGGATCGAGAAGCTCTCGCCGCATGTGCTGGACATTCGCTCGGCCGAATGGGTGGCGGTCGACAAGTACCGGGTTGCCGGAAACGCGACCCGCTTTGAGCTTTGGGAAAACAACGTCGCCGGCCACATCGGCCTCGGGGCCGCATGTCGTTATGCCCTGGACACCGGAGTGAAAGACATCTGGACCCGCATCAGCGAACTGTCGGGTGCTCTAAGGGAGCAGGTCGACGCGCTGCCGGGCTTCAAGGTTCAGGACCGCGGTCGTCAGCGCAGCGGGATAGTCACCTTTTCCCACCAGCATCTTGCCGCGGAGACGATCGTCCCCCGGCTTCGCCATGAATGGTCCATCAATACCTCGGTTTCAGCAACGCAACTCACGCGAACCGGGTTGATTGAACAAGGGACCACTCAGCTCGTGCGTGCATCCGTGCATGCCTACAACACGCATGAGGATATCAACCGGCTAGTCGAAGCGCTCACGGCACTTGCTACGGGCCAACCGGATAAACAAGACAAATCAACCGGCCGAAGCAGTCGCATGGGCGCGGAGCGAGCCGTCTGACCGAGGAGGAATGACAATGACTTTCAAACCAACACGCCGAAAATTGCTGCACGGCGCCGGAGCAGCCGGTCTTGCAGCCCTCGCCACGCCTGCAATCATGCGCACCGCCCTCGCACAGTCGAAGGAGCTCAACATCTGGGCATACGACGGGTTCGTGACCGACGAGTTTCGCAGCCGCTTCGAAGCCGAAACCGGCATCAAGACGAACATTCGCCTGGTCACGGACCAGGGTGAGCAGTTCAATCTGATGGCCGCCGAGAACGGCAATTACAGTGCCGACATCGTCACCTGCGCTGGCCACCGTTTCTACCAGTTCGTGGATGCCGGCTTCCTCGCGCCGGTCGACCGCTCGCGCTTGGAAAACTGGAACCTCATCGAAGAAGAATACGCGGATGCTTCCTGGGTTTCGCGTGCCGGCGAACGCTGGGGCGTGCCGCTGGTGGTCGTCTCCACCGGTCTTCTCTACAGCACCGAAGCGATGGAAAAGCCGACCAGCTGGGATGTCATGTTCGACGAGGCCAACGCCGGCAAGACCGCATACCAGATTCAGGATTTCTTCCAGATCGTGATGAACTATCTCGGTTATGACGGCTCCGCGGCCAGCTATGGAGGCAATGTCGATGTCGCCCAGCGCGCGGTGGATTCCACGCGAGACTTCCTCATTGCCCACAAGCATATGGTGCGCCGCTATTACGAGGCGGCAACCGAAATCCAGCAGATGATGGTGACTGGGGACGTCACCCTGGCACAGGCAGGATCAGGTCCCTCGTCGCAGCTTATTCTCGAAGGGCTGCCAGCGGGCTATACGATCCCGCGCGAAGGCGGGCTGGCCTACGCCTACGGCTTCAACATCACCAACAACGCCCCGAACATGGCCAACGCCTACACCTTCCTCAACGCCCTGCTCGGCGATCCCGAGAACGGCGCCGAAATCGTAAGGTCGACGGGCCTGAGCGCCACCATCAAAGGCACCGAGGCACTTCTGACCGACCAGGAGAAGGAAGCGCTGGCCCTTGAACCGGAAGAGCGAGCCCGGCTGTCCTGGGTTAATGTGGAAACAGCGGCCTTCATTTTCGATCTGATTGACACCGCGGCCGAGGAAATTCGTGCCGCTTGATACCGGTGAGGCGGCGCTAAGCCGCCTCCCTCTACCTTGGAGAACGCCGTCACAATGACGCGACTGCTCGTCAGTTTACGCCGGTTTCCACCCTATAGGGCTCTTCTGGAGCTCTATGGTCGCTCGCCTCTGCTCAGGCTTCTCCTCGTCGCTTTCATACCGGTTGTCTGGATCGCCGCAACGAACATCATGCCGTTGCTCCAGATGATCGAGATCAGCTTCTACGAGCAGTATCCGGTCCGGCAGGGCGAGCCCATCGAATGGACCCTGCGTCACTACGCGGCGTTTTTCGAGCGTTCCCTCTACATCACCGCTTTCGTGCGTTCCTTCGTTTTCGCGAGCCTCGCCACCATCGTGACGCTGGTGGTCGTGTTTCCCGTCGCCTACTACATCTCCAAGGTCGCACCCAAAAGCGCAAGCACGCGTCTGCTCCTTCTGGTCATTGCTCCGTTCTGGGTGAGCGAGATCATCCGCAGCTTTGCGTGGATTGTGATGTTGGCCAATCGCGGCGCGGTCAATTCGTTCCTGTCGATGATGGGCATGCCCGGAACGCCATTCGAGCTGCTGTACAACAACATATCCCTCACGATCGGCGTCGTTTACCTGACCTCGCTTTATATGCTGCTGCCGCTTTACGCCGCGCTCGAGAAGATCGATGACAACCTGCTTGATGCGGCGGCCAACCTCGGAGCGCCGGCACGCCAGCGCTTCATGCGCATCGTGCTGCCGCTGTCGCGCGATGGAATCGTTGCCGGCTGTACGCTGGTCTTTCTGCTGGTGATCGGGCTCTACGCCATGCCCCAGCTTCTCGGTGGCCCCAACAATACTCTGTTTGCATCCACCATCGGGCAAATCTTCGCCAAGGCAGGCGACTCATGGCCGCTGGGCAGCGCTTTCAGCATCATCCTGACGGGAACCGCCCTCGCTTATGTCGGCCTGTTCATCGCTCTCTTCCAGCGCAAGCGTCGTGGAGGTGCCGCATGAACCAGCTCCGCCGCATGGCATTGCCAGGCCTGTTCTGGCTGTTTGTCGCCTACCTGTTCCTGCCGCTCATCGTCATGGCCGCCATGGGCTTCAGGGACTCGAATTTCGTTGCGTTTCCGATCCACAGCTGGACCACGCAGTGGTATCGCGAGGTTCTGTTCGACCGCGACATACTCGCGTCTCTGTGGCTGTCGGCGCGCGTTGCGCTGCTTTCGACGGTGATTTCGATCATCGTCGGACTGCCGGTAGCATTTCTCACCGCCCGCACGTCGCGACTGTTGCGCGGTGCTCTGGTGGCGCTGGTCGTGCTGCCCGCGTTTCTGCCCGTCGTGGTCTCGGCCATCGCATTACGCATTTTCATCGGCAGGATCGGCCTGGAAACCGGCATGGTCGCGATTGCCTTCGGACACGCCGTTGCGTCGATGCCGTTCGTTGTCATCATGGTGCTGACCCGACTCAACTCCATGAGCCACAACATGGCCGACGCCGCGCGCAATCTCGGCGCAGACGAGGTCATCGTGCTGGTGCGCATCGTGCTGCCCTATCTGTCGCCGGCGCTGCTTGGCGCGTTCATGTTCTGCATGCTGCTTTCGTTTGAGGACTTCGTGCGTTCGTTCTTTCTCGGTGGGTTCGAGCAGACCTTCCCGGTCCTCTTGTTCTCACGGCTTCGCTTCGGTTTCGATCCGGGTCTCGCTGCCATCTCGACCATCATCCTGATCGCGACAACCGGCTTCGGGCTTTATGCCGAGCGCTTCATTCGCACCCGCCGCCTCGGCCGCGACACCTCCCTTTCCGCTACAGGCAATACCCATGACTGAAACCGCGCCGGCGATCGAACTCCGGAACATCTCGAAAGCCTACGGCGCTTTGCGCGTGATCGACGACGTTTCGCTGCGCGTCGAAAAGGGTGTCTTCATTACGCTGCTCGGTCCTTCGGGCTGCGGCAAATCCACCTTGTTGCGTTCCATCGTCGGCCTTGCCCGGCCCGACAGCGGCCAAATCCTCGTTGACGGCAACGACATCACGAACGCGGCCGCACATAACCGGCCGGTCAAGATGGTGTTTCAGGATTACGCGCTGTTTCCGCATATGACAGTTGCACAGAACATCGGTTTCGGCTGCGAAATGCAGGGTATGAGCCGCAAGTCCATTTCCAGGCGGTGTCAGGAACTACTCGACCTGATCAGGCTCCCCAATCTGGCCGGCCGCTACCCCGATGCGTTGTCGGGCGGGCAGCGCCAGCGGGTTGCACTCGCCCGCGCTCTGGCCCCGGACCCGAGCGCTCTGCTGCTCGACGAACCGCTGGGTGCACTCGATCTGAAGCTGCGCCAGGACATGCAGCGTGAGCTTAAGTCGATCCAGCGCCGCACCGAAAAAACCTTCGTGTTCGTGACCCACGACCAGGAGGAAGCAATGTCGATGTCGGATCTCGTCGCGGTCATGAACAAGGGACGCATCGAACAGCTCGGCGCGCCCCAGGATGTCTACGCCAATCCGGCGACGGAATTTGTCGCCAATTTTGTCGGCGCCGCAAATCTGTTCCGCGCACATGTCATCGCCGTCGAAGGTAACGAAGCAAAGCTCGAGGTCGAAGGCAGCGAGTGGATCGTACCCGTGAACAGGGTCACCTGCGGCAACGGCCTTAAGGCAGGCGACCGGGCAATCATCGTTATCCGCCCGGAGGCACTGACCACCGACACCACGAAAGCCGCCGGGGCGATCCGAATAACGGGCAAAGTGACCGAGCAGACTTATTTCGGCGACCGCGTGCACCTGCACCTGAGTCTGGCCAACGGCCGCTCGGTTCTCATCGATGCCAGGCCGCAGTCGCTGCGGCCGGGCGTGGATGAAATGACCGTGGAATGCCCCGCCAGCGATCTTGCGATCATCGTACGCGGGAAGCGGACGGAGCACTCGTGACGACTCTCGAATTCTGAATAACGGAATGGACATACAGGTCTGAATGCCAAGGGATGGAAGGAAAAACCGCATGGAAATGATCGACGCGCGCCGCGTGCACGAACTCCTGGATTTCAAGGGTCTCATTGAGGCACTCGAAACCGCGCACCAGGGAGGCATGCCGAAGCAGTCGGACCGGCTGATCTATCAGGAGCCCAATCCTCAGGGGCAGCCGGATATCTTCATCATGCTGCCGGCATGGCAGCCCCAGGAAGGTATCCTGGCCAAGCTCGTGACCTCATTCCCCAACAACAAGGCGCGTCACAATCTGCCGACGGTGAATTCGGTATATGTGTTCATCAACGCAGACACCGGCGTGACCGAAGCCGTCATCGACGGCGAAGCGGTCATTTTCCGCAAGACCTCCTCCGATTCCGCACTTGGCTCGAAGCTCCTGTCGCGGCCCGACGCAGAAACCATGCTGATGATCGGTGCCGGCGGCCTCGCGCCCTATCTTGTACAGGCACATCTGACTGCCCGCCCGGGTATCAAGAACGTCATGATCTGGAACCGTACCGGGGCGAATGCTGCTGCTCTGGCCGACAAGCTCGCCGGGCACGGTATTTCCGCCCGGACCGTTGAAGACCTTGATGAGGCGGTTTCGCAGGCAGACGTCATCTCGAGCGCAACCATGGCAGAAACCCCGCACCTGAAGGGTAAACTGCTGAAGCCCGGGGCGCATGTTGATCTCGTCGGATCCTTCACGCCCGAAATGCGCGAGGCGGATGACGACGTTCTCAAGCGAGCTTCGATCTTCGTGGATCATCGCCAGACCACCACACGCTCGGGCGAGTTTCTCGGACCTTTCGCGCGCGGTGTGATTACGCCGGACGATGTCCGTGGTGACCTGTTCGAGCTCTGCCAGGGCAAGATCAAGGGGCGGCAGTCGGACGACGAGATCACGATGATGAAGAACGGCGGCGGCAGCCATATCGACTACTACGTGGCCAAATATCTGATGGACCGCCATCACGGCCGCCCTTTCGCCACAAGCTGCTCAAGTTGACCCAACGGATGACCAGGTGATGTGATGGAGCTCCCCAGAAGATTGATGCCGTCCATGCCGGGGTTGATCGCTTTCGAAGCGACTGCCCGCCATCTCAGCTTTGCACAGGCTGCCAAGGACCTGTCCTTGTCGCAGGGCGCGGTGAGCAAAAGGGTGCGCCAGCTGGAACAGGCCCTCGGCGTCTCGCTCCTGGCGCGCAACAATCATCAGGTGCTGCTGACGGAGATCGGGAGCTCCTACCTGCCCGAAGTTCGGGCTCTGCTGGGCCAGCTGGAAACTTCCACACGCGCCCTGATCAACCGGGCACAGGGCAAATCCGCCATCAGAGTCGCGGTACTGCCGGGCTTTGCGACACACTGGCTCATCCCGCGCCTCGGTGACTTCCGCCGCCGCCACCCTGACATTCTGGTCAATCTGGAAACCCGACTGAAACCGTTCGATCTGGCAGCGGAACACATGGACGGCGCATTCCATTTCGGCACACCGAACTGGCCCGAGGCCACGGTTTCCAGGTTATTCGGCGAGTATCTCGTGCCCGTAGCAAGCCCTGAGATCGTGCGCACGGATCGCGCCAATTCACCGGCCAGCCTCCTGGAAGGAACACTCCTCCATCTCAGCAGCAGACCCGGTCTGTGGTGCGAGTGGTTCGACATGGTCGGCCATTCCCAGAGTCTGCCGGCGGGCGGCCCGAACTTTGACCAGTTCTCTATGGTCATCGCCGCCGCGGTCCACGGGCAAGGCGCTGCAATCGTCCCGCGATTCATGATCGAAACCGAGCTGCGCGAAGGCAGCCTGTCAGTCGTGTTCGACCGTCCGCTGGTCTGCGACCGGTCATACTACTTCGTGACGCCGCTGCATGCCTGCAGCGATCCTCATGTCATCGCCTTTGCGGAATGGGTCAGCCAGTGCGCAGCCGGGTATGCCGGGAGGTCCGTACAATGACCGTAGAAGCCGCAGGCGCGGCAGCAAGAATAGTCACCGGGCTATTCCAAAAAGCGATTTGCCGGGGTGTTGCCAGAGCGGCATAGTTTTATCGGTTCCGATCCCGGCCGGGGGGGTCGAGGAGAACCGTCCAAAGCAGGTTCACACGCGATCGGCCGCGCAGCTGCAAGCGCGCCGATACGGATGTTCATTGCCGAAAGGGAGGAGAAAGAGAATGAGACGTACCCTCAAAAGTGCCTTGCTCGCCGGAGCGGTCGCACTCGCTGCGCCGCTCGGCGCCCAGGCCCAGGACGAGATCAGTTTCCTCGTCATCGACTACGAGGCGCCCGGTATGGGCGATTGGTGGCAATTGCTGGTTTCGACCTATCAGAAGAACACCGGCAACACCGTCGTTCCGCGCAACACGCCGGCCAGCGAATATTACGAGCAGTTGCTCATCCAGGCCGCCAGCGGAACGGGCGCCGACATTCTGATCGTCAATCCCAACAATATCGGCGAAATGCTGGCTGCCGGTCAGCTGATGCCGCTCAACGACATGATAGCGAAATCGGGGCTCGGTGACCGTATTGTCGAAGGCGGCTGGGACAGCCTGACCGTTGACGGCACCACCTACGCCCTCCCCATCACCGGACGTACGCTCGAGCTGATCTACAACAGCTGCTACCTCGAAGAGGCTGGTTTCAGCGAGCCCCCGTCAACGCCGCAGCAGTTTCTCGACTACGCCAAGGCCCTGACTGTCACGGACGATTCCGGCCGGGTCACGCGTTACGGCGCCAATATGGTCAACGCCAACGAAGACCCGACCTATGAAATGCTGCTGATGTGGTCGATCGCGCACGGCGGTTCGTATTCCGATGAAAACGGCAACTTCACTCTTGATTCCCAGCCGGTCATCGACGGTCTCAACTTCATGAAGACCCTCTACGACGCCGGTGTGGTTCCCAAGGGCATGACCGAAACCGATCAGCGTTCGCTGTTCGCGACCGGCGGAACCGCCATGACCATCGACGGACAATGGCAGTTCCCTTTCATCGAGAAGAACAACCCCGACAATTTCGACTGCTACAAGTCGGCGCGGCATCCCTGGGACGGTCCGGGCACAGGCGGCGTCAACATGGCACTCGCGATCAACGCCGCAACCGATGCGCCGGAAGCCGCATGGGCGTTCCTCGAGACAGCCGCCAGCGAAGAAATGCAGGCCGCATTCTCCGATCACAGCCCGTACATTCCCTATGGCGTCGGCGCTTTGACAGACGAGCAGCGGGCCGCGCGGCCTTATCTCGAGCCGTGGATTGCCAGCAGCGGCAACGCACACCCTGTGGCCATTCCGGGTCATGCCGATCAGTTCAACGAAATCTGGCCGATCGTGGTCGACGCGATCCTGTTGACCCTGCGCGACGGCGTGCCGGCCGAAGAATCGCTGGGGCAGGCACAGGCGAAACTGGTCGAGTGCTGCTCGAACTGACGCTTGCGGCGGGTCTGACATGACGACGCGTATGCGCGCTCAGCCCGGTGAACGTCCCGACATCGTGTCGGGGCGTTCACGCCGCTTTATGACCGAAGGCCCGGGTTTTGCCTTGCTGATGCTGCTTCCGGCGCTGCTTGTTCTCGGCTTTGTCATCGGGCTGCCGATGATAAAGGCCGTGATCTTGAGCTTCGACACTATCACTTTCCGCCGGCCCGCCGCGGCCGGAACCTACGGCGTTCACAATTATGCCCGGCTTATGTCGGACCCGGACGCTTGGGGCGCCGTGCTGCGCTCCGCACTTTATATGCTCGGAACCGTCGCCGGATCGGTCTCGCTCGCGCTCGGAGCCGCACTCCTGACCCATCGCGTGATCAGGCTGCGCGCCCTTGCGCGCCTGACATTTCTGCTGCCATGGACCGTGCCTGCCGTAGTGACCGCTCTTGTTTGGGGTGTCATGTATGACGGCAATTTCGGTGTCATCAACCGACTGCTGGACTTTGTCCCGTTTGTGAATGGCCAGGACTGGCTGATCGACCGCCAGACCGCACTCGCCGCGCTGATCGTCGCGCAGGTTTGGAACGAATTTCCGGTCGCATACATCTTCTTCCTCGCCGGCCTTCACTCCATTCCGGAAGAACTCTACGAGGCGGCAAAGATCGACCGGGCGGGCGCATTCGCCCGCTTCCGGTTCATCACGCTGCCGCAGCTTCGCTACATCATTGCCGTCATCGTAATCCTACTCATGATACTGGGCTTCAAGGCCTTTCCGATCATCTTCATTCTGACCGGCGGTGGACCGGCAGGAGCAACAGAGACGCTGACGGTCTTGACCTACAACACAGCGTTCCGCTCGCTCGATTTTTCGTATTCCGCCACACTCGGCATCCTTGCGGTGCTGGTATCGATCGTCTTGGTGCTGGGATATCTGCGCGTAATGGCACGCGCCGACACCGGCAAAGGCGGCGCCGTATGACCCGGCGACGCGGACTTGGCGGCGCGGTTGCAGCCGACACCTTCAAGGCCGGTGGGATCGTCGTGCTCGGCTGTGCGGTGCTCTTTCCGATCTACTGGATGGGCGTGATTGCACTGACGCCCACCGGCTTCAGCCGCAGCCTCTCATCCGTCTTCCCGGTTGATGTGACGTTTCAGAACTTCGTCACGCTCTTCACGGAGCGCCCGATGCTGCGGTGGCTGTGGAACAGTATTGTCGTAGCCACCCTGTCGTCATTCCTGTCGCTCGCCTTCGGCACCTCCTGCGGTTATGCGCTCAGCCGCCTCAGGTTCCGCGGCGCCGGCCTCGTACTGATCCTGGTACTCGCCACACAGATGATGCCGGCAACCAGCATTGTGGTGCCGCTATATATTCTGTTCCGGGATTTCGGGCTCCTCGACACAATGCAGGGCATGGTGCTCGGGCACATTTCGCTGGTTGCGCCGTTGGCCATCTGGATGGCCAAAGGTTTCTTCGACAGTATCCCGGCCGACCTGGAAGGCGCCGCGCGCATTGATGGCTGCACACGATTGAGTGCCTACTGGTACGTTGCTTTGCCGCTGGCGATGCCTGGGTTGGCGGCAATCTTTATCTACGGCTTCGTGACCAGTTGGCACGACTTCCTGTTTGCAAAAACCCTCATCAATTCGCAGTCCCTGTGGACTGCCGCGACCGGCATTTCCTCATTCCGCGGCGAATACTTCACCTTGCACGAGCTGCAGATGGCGGCAGCGCTCACCTTCGCCCTGCCGGTTGTGGTGGTGTTCCTCATAATGCAGCGCCGCATCGTTTCCGGGGCCCTGTCCGGAAGCGTCCGGTAAGATCGATCAGACGAGTAACCAGATGGCAGATGTAGCATTCAAAGGTGTCGAAAAGTCCTTCGGGAACGTCACCGTGATCCACGGCGTGGATATCGACATTGCCGATGGTGAGCTGGTGGTATTCGTGGGCCCGTCCGGCTGCGGAAAGTCGACGCTGCTGCGGATGCTGGCGGGTCTGGAGGAAAACACCGGCGGCGAGATCACCATCGGCGACGATGTGGTCAGCGGACTGCCGCCAAAGGACCGGGACATCGCCATGGTGTTCCAGAACTACGCGCTTTATCCGCATATGACTGTAGCGGAAAATATCGGGTTCCCATTACGCATGCAGGGCATGAGCGCTGCAGAGCGCCGGCAGCGTGTCACCGAGGCAGCCGGCCTGCTTGGTCTCGAAACCTATCTGGAGCGCTATCCGCGCGAACTTTCGGGCGGGCAGCGCCAGCGCGTCGCCGTCGGCCGCGCCATCGTGCGCAAGCCGCGCGCTTTTCTGTTCGACGAACCGCTTTCGAACCTGGATGCTGCATTGCGCGTCCAGATGCGCAAGGAGGTGAAGCTGCTGCACCGGCGGCTGGGCGCAACGATGATATTCGTCACCCACGACCAGGTCGAGGCCATGACGCTGGCTGACCGTATCGTCGTTCTCCGAGCCGGGAGGGTGGAGCAGATCGGCACGCCCGACGATATCTACCGGCGGCCGGCAAACAGCTTCGTTGCCGGTTTCATCGGCTCGCCGCCGATCAACCTGATCGCGGGCACCGTCGAGCTGAGGTCGGGCAGCGCCGTACTGGTGCCCGAAGCAGACCCGGCTTTGGCATTTCCATTGCCGCCTGAATTCGATCTTGCACCGGGATGTCGAATCACACTGGGGATAAGGCCAGAAAATCTGATACTGGTTCCAGCTGGAAAAGGGCGCGATTTGGAAGGAATCATCGTGTTCTGCGAAAACAGCGGCCAGGAAAGCGCGGTAACGCTTGAACTCGGCGGCCTTCAACTCGTCGCGAGCCTGTGGGGCGATGAACCGCCGGCGATCGGGGACAGGTCGGGACTGGAAGTTCGGCCGGCACACATTCTCCTGTTCGACGATTCGGGAACGCGGCTAAAACGGAACGGCGAGACCTAACGACAGGAAGCGCGCGATGCTGAGTGATCGCGGTCATGACAATCTGTGGGCGCGTACGGCTCGCGAAGCGGACCCGTTTTCGCAACTAGCATCCGATCTGAGCGCCGATGTCGTAATAGTCGGCGCCGGCTTCACCGGACTTTCCACAGCGCTGCATTTGGCCGAACGCGGCTTG
Source organism: Rhizobiaceae bacterium (assembly GCA_017644005.1). GTDB lineage: Bacteria > Pseudomonadota > Alphaproteobacteria > Rhizobiales > Rhizobiaceae > RCIO01. Next base: position 328,463 of record JAEPMJ010000004.1, on the reverse strand, counting down.
AAGCCGATTGTCGTCGAAGCGCATGGGATCGGGCACGGTGGGTCAGGACGCAATGTCGGCCTCGTCAATGCAGGCATGTGGGTCAAACCCAACGATCTGATCCAGACACAGGGACAGGACTGGGGTCAGCAGCTGATCTCCGCGCTGGGAGACGGACCAAAGCTGGTGTTCGATCTTGTCGAGCGGTTCGAAATCGCCTGCGAACCGGAACGCAATGGCACCCTTCATCTCGCCGTTGGCGATAGCGGTCTTGCAGACTTACGCGACCGTGAGGCGCAGTGGCAGGCACTGGGTGCGCCGGTGAAACTGCTGGATGTGGAAACCGCCACCCGACTCACCGGGACCGATGCGTTCCGCGGTGCACTGCATGATGCCCGAGCCGGAACGATACAGCCGTTGGCCTATGCGCGCGGGCTGGCGCGCGGGGCAGCGTCTGCAGGTGCTCGCATCTTCACACACTCGCCAGCGAGGAACCTCGCAAGACATGGCCAGCAGTGGCAGGTGGAAACACCCGGTGGAACCATCCGCGCCCCGTGGATGGTGATTGCCACCAATGCCTACACGGACCCCTCCCAGCCGGGTCTGCTGGCGGCTCCGCAGCAGGAACTGACCATCCTGCCCTTCTTCCAGTTTGCAACAAAACCGCTGCCCGACGAGCTTGCGAAGCGCATCCTGCCTGAGCGGCATGGCTGCTGGGACACGCGCCTCATCATGACATCGTTCCGGCGCGACCGCGAAAACCGGCTGATTTTCGGGAGCGTGGGCTCGCTCGAAAGCTGGTCGCTTGCAGCCCAGCAGTCATTTGCGCGCCGTTCCCTGCGGCAGCTGTTTCCCTTCCTCGACAGCGTCGAATTCGAGGCCAGGTGGCACGGTCAGATCGGCATGAACAAAAGTCACCTGCCCCGCTTCCATGTCTTCGGCGAACAGGCGATCGGCGTCTGCGGATTCAATGGCCGCGGCATCGCGCCAGGCACCGTTTTCGGAAAACAGATGGCCGGTTTGATCTGCGGCGACGGCGAAATGGCGCTACCGGCCACGCTGGTGGAAAATGCGAGCTTCGCCAGACTGCGCACCTGGTCCTACCGTCTAGGCAGCTGCGCAGTGCATCTGATCTCGGGGTTCGGCAGCCGCAACTAGTACCGCAGGTCGGTCACTGCGAAAACATCCAGCCGCGTGCAGAAATCGGCGCGGCATCGACGCCAAGAATCTGGAGCGCCTTCCAGACCACCGCAGCAGTCGAATCGATCAGCGGCATGCCTAGCTCGTCCTCTAACTCGGCCATGAAGCTCCAGCCCCGCATGTTGGTGCACATTATGACGATGGCGTCGGGCCGCTCCGCCGCAACCTTGCGGCACATCGCTTTGACGTGATCGCCCGACAATTCCGAGAACGCAAAGTTCTCGGACAGCCCGGCATGCGCTTCCGAGCAGATATGGATCCCTGCCTGCGCATAGTTGGCGACGATCTTCGCCTGCACATCCTCGGTATAGGGCGTCACGAGAGCAACTCGCTGGCTCTTGTTGAGCGCCAGCAGTTCGTTGACCGCTCCAACGGCCGTACAGGCCGGAATACCGGTCGCTTCCGCGATAGCCTCGCACAGTGCCTGATCCCATTCCCGGCCCAGCCAGCTTGCCGATGTGCCGCTCCAGGCAATGACGCCAACCTTCGCATCGGCCAGCAACCGGGCAGCGGCCAGCATCGGCGCAAAATCGAACTGGCTGTTGGCGGTATCGCTCAGTGCGATCTGGGTTACGGCGAACCGCGAAAAATGTGCAGATACATCGGACAGCGCCGACACGAGAGCGGACGTGGCCGGCTCGAGGATCGTGTTGGACGACGGCGTCAGCACGCCGATCAGGGATCTGGACACCGGTTCAGTCCGCAACGGTGAGCGACAAGGGTACAACCTCGTCGATGCGCGCCGCCAGTGATGCGATGCGCTCCTGTTCGCGCGAAAGATGTTCTGCCGCCTTCTTCCAGTCGATCGTCTCCGGCCGACCCGCCGAAACGACCCGGCGGCCGTCGACAAATACGTCGTCGATTGCGCGCTCAGCTGCCTGATGGACGATGGTACGCAGCGGATCGCGCATTGGGTGCATATGCGGATGGTCGAGGTCGAAAGTCACCAGGTCCGCTTTTGCGCCGGTAGAAAGCCGGCCCAGGTCGTCGCGGCCAAGCAGCCTGGCGGCGCCGATGGTAGCGGCGCGGAACAGGCGCGCGGTGGAACTTGTGTGACGGGCACCGGAGGCCGCTCGGGCAAGCAGCTCTGCAGCGCGGATTTCTTCCAGCATGTTCTGCGGATGGGTGTCCGTGCCTATGGCGACATTCACGCCCGCATCCATATAGGCTCCGATATGGTGCAGGAGAGTGCCGTCGCGAACGAATACGGTCGGGCAATGCGCCACCGTTGTGCCGCTCTTGGCAAGCAGATGCAGATCTTCGCGGGTGGGCCACAAAACCCAGGGGTGCTGGTCGGTGAACACGGCATGGCCGATCACCGTCTTTGGGCCAAGAAACCCGATCGAGTCCATGAATGCCACCGGCGTCTGGTTATTGCGCCGGGCAATCTGGTTGAACTCCGGGTAGCTTTGCGCTCCATGGGTAAAAAGCGGTCGACCGGTCTTTTCGGCAAGTGCGATACTCTGTTGCAGCAATTCGGGCGTACAGGTGTCGATTTGCGCAGGCGCGACCATCGCGGTAAACCGTCCGCACGCATGGCTTTCTGCGGCATCCATGACGTCACGCGCTTCCGCAAAGGCGGCCTCGCCCATATCCTCCGACCAGTCGTAGAGCGTTTCCTGACCGGTTGACGCCCACCAGCGTGCCGATCGATACATGGGTGCAACGCACACCCGCAGCCCGCTTTCCTCAAGGAGGTCGAGCCATCCGGGATAGGCGTGCGAAAGATCCACGATCGTGGTGATGCCGGCGGCCGACATTTCCGCAAGCGCATATCGCGCAGAAGCCCTCAGCGCTGCGTCATCCTGGACAAAACTCTGACGAAAATCCTGCCGTCCATTGAAAAACAGCCGCGGATTTCCGTATTCCTCGACGAACCCCCGGTAGATAGGGGTTTGCGTCGGATGGCAGTGAATGTCGATCAGCCCGGGCATGACAAGCCTGCTGCGTCCGTCGATCGATACATCCACCTCCCCGTCGTAGCGACCGCCGACCTGAACGAGCCGGTCGCCCTGCCAGACAACGTCGCCGTTGCGCCGATAGACGTGATCGTCACGCTCGCCATCCCAGGCGATGATCCATGCGGCATTGCGAATGCAGAAGCGGCGACTGTCTAGAAGAGTGCCTTGGGAAGCCATGTGACGATATCCGGAAAGAGGGTCATGAAAGCGATAAGAACGAGAAAGCAGATGATGAAGGGGATCACGCCGCTGATAACGTCGGTAACGGACCCGCGGCCCCGCACAGCCTGAACGACAAACAGATTCATGCCGACCGGCGGCGTGATGAGCGCGATCTCGCACATGATGACGATGAAGATACCGAACCAGAGCGGGTCGTATCCGAGCGCAATCACGACCGGGAACACGATAGGCGTGGTGGCGATCATCATCGCCAGTGAGTCCATGAAACACCCAAGCGCGACATAAAGGCAGACCAGGATCACAACCATCTGCCACGGCGCCAGGGTAAGCTCCGACATCGCATTTGTGATGAGAACTGGGATACCCAAAACGCCTACGACGAAGTTCAGGTAGAATGCGGCGATCAGGATGACCAGCGTCATAGCGGTGACGCGAACAGTAGCAAGCACGCTGTCCAGCAGCAGCCGAAAAGTGAACTGACGATAGAAAATCACCAGCAGCGTCGCAGCGACGACACCGAGACCAGCGGCCTCGGTCGGTGTTGCCCAGCCCGTATATATGCTGCCCATGACGCCGACGAACATGATGAGCGGTGGCAGCAGGTCCTTGAGCCGCCGCAACCGCACGGAAAAAGGCACGGGTTCGGCGCGTTCGGCAATGGGGCCGAATACGCTTGCCACGACAACCGTGCCGATAAACAGCGTCGCAAGCAGGAGGCCTGGTACGACACCAGCCAGGAAAAGTTGGCCGATCGACGTATTCGTCATCGCTCCGAAAATAATGAGATTGATGCTGGGCGGAATGAGAATGCCGAGCGTCGCACCGCTTGCGACGGTGCCCAGCACCCATTTCTCCGAGTATCGTTTGTGCTCAAACGCCGGAAACGCGACCGTGCCGATTGTAGCCGCGGTGGCGACCGATGATCCCGAAATCGAAGCGAATACCGTCGATGCCGCGATGTTGGTATGCAACAAGCCACCCGGCAGCCGGCTCAACCAGTCATCGATCGCAGTATACATGCGGGCGGTAACGCCGCCGCGCACGAGGATTTCGCCCATCAGCACATAGAGCGGAATTGCAACCAGAAGGAAGTTGTTGAGCGTGCTCCACATCAGTGTTCCGAACGGCCGAAACATCGTTGAGCCGAAAAACCAGTAGGCGCCCAGTGCGGCAGTCGCGAACAACGCAGTTCCGATATGCACGCCAAGAGACAGCAGCCCCAGCATCACCGCAAAACCGATGGCGACCACATCGAGACCGATCGTCATTTCCGTTTTCCATCGTCAGTGGTGTGGGTGGCGCTTGACGACAACTCACTGATTTCCGCGATTTCATCGTCGAGTTCGGTAAAGCCGTATTCGGCTTCAAGGGCGCGCTGGTCGGTGAACAGCAGCAGCACGGCCCGCGCCGCATAGAGAACCGCACAAAAGGCGAAGAACACCATCCCGACCACCCAGAACCCTTGCGGGATCCACATAGGGGTCTGCAGCGGCGTGTTTGCGTGGGCATTAAAAAGCAGCGTGTCGCTGTATGTCGCGACGCTGCGTTGCGCGAAGAACACCGCCACGGCGGCGAGCGATAGATAGGCGACCACATTCAGAATGTTCAGAAGCCGAACGTTGAATCGCTTCACAAAAAGGTCGATCCGGGTAAATCCCCTCTCGAACAGAACGTGGGAAAAGCCCAGCGAGGCAACGGCGGCGAGCACGTAACCGCCGATTTCATCCGTTCCTTGAAGTGAAATGCCAAGAAATTTGCGCGCCAGGACATCAAGACCGATGAGAAACGCGAGAATGAAGGTCGCGAAACCGGCGACCACGGCCAGCGCGGTCGAAAGGTTGCGAAGCAGATTGAACAAGAAATGCATCGATGACAGCGGTGCCTCCTCCAGGCGAGACGTCCGCGCCGCCGGCGCGAACGTCCGAGCTGGATGAAGTCGTCAGGGTGCGGTAAAGCCCCGCGCCGCGCCGATCGTCTCATACCAGACTTTGCCGCACTCGGGATATGTACGTTCGCAGCGCGAAATCCAGTCGCCAACGATCACATCGGTGGTGATCTCCTGAAGCTTGGCAAGGTCCGCATCGGTTACATCCACGAGTTTCAGATCGTAGGACCTATAGATTTCGCTGTCGCATTCGCCACCTGTCGTGCAGGACACGGCAAGAGCGTCCGTATCGCGGGCAAGCTGCCATAGCTGAGCCTCCATCGTCTGGAACTCTTCCTCAAGCAGCGCGCGCCGGTCCGCTTCGAGACCGTTCCACCAGTCGAGATTGACCACATGCGCCTGGACGGCCCCGGACACCGCCAAAGGTAGGAGATGCGTCGTAACCTCCGGCCATTTTCCGGTATTCGCCGAGGTGGCGGAGGTCACGCCGCAGGACGCGACCCCGCGCTGCAGCGCCGGATACACTTCCGGAAACGCAAGCGTGATCGGCGTGGCCCCCAGCTTCTCGATGAGCGATGACATCGAAGCCGTAAACGAACGCACTTTCAGGCCCGCCAGATCGTCGAGCGTGGCGAGCGGTTCGTTGCAGAAGAACATCTGCCCGCCGAACGGCCAGACAGCCAGTGCCTTGACGCCAAAACGCTCCTGCAGACGGCTGTCGAAGACCTCACGATATGCGCTTACCGCGTCTTCGAGGTCATCCATATTGGTGGAAACGCCGATGAGGTCGATGCCCTCCAGAAAAGGGTCATCGCCAGCGACAAGACCGACTTGGATCGACGCCAGATTGAAAGTGCCCTCGCGCACGAGGCGGAGTCCGTCGGCCATGCTGATGCCGAGCGCCTGGAATTCATTGCGAAGCACGTTGAAGCCGTCAGCGTTGATATTCTCGATCGCCGCAAGTTCGATTGGATATTGCGCGCTCAGCGACTGTGACTGGCTGAGCCAGGAGATCTGCTGAGCACTGGCGGGCGACATCGTCAGAGCGAGCGCCGCAAGCGCGGCGGAAAATTTGGGGAAGGTCATGGGTTGCTCCTGGGCAGATGGAAACGTTGCTTTCGGTCCGCGGCACGGACGAGGTGATCGTGCGGCTGCGTTCGGCATCATCTTTGCTGCCAAACTTGAAGGCCGCTAATATGCGTTAAGGCTCAGGCATGATCGGTCTGTTCCTCCCGTCTCCGTCATCGGCGTCGGACTGCCGCATGTTCGATTATGTTACAATTCAAACATGTTCGTCCATAACTTTTCGAAATTTTTCACTTCATTTTTTTTCGCGGAGTGCGGCCAGCGGTCAGCGCAGTGTGTTGACCTTGTCCATGAAACGGCGCGCCCGGTCCGCATCGACGCTCTTCCAGGTGTCGCCGTCATATTTGAAATGCGATCCCACAATCGCGCCGTCCGCGACGGCAAGGACATCGCCGACTGAATCGATATTGACACCGGTATTGGCAAAGACCGGCGTGTCGGGAAGCGCCTCTTTCACCTTGCTCAGATCAGAATGATCCGCCGGCTGCCCGGTCACCGGGCCGGACACGAGAATGGCATCGGCAAGCGATGAAAATACTGCGCTTTTGGCACGCAGCGCGATCGGGCGCTGGTCCAGCGAATGCGCGAACTCGGCATTGATGTTGAACAGCATTTTCATGTCCTGACGGCCGAGATTGCGCCGCAGTTCCGCCGCCTTGGCGGCGCTCGGCTCCCAGAGCCCCATGTCCGACGCAAACAGCCCGGTAAAGATCTCGCGCACGAAATTTGCGCCTACTGAAGCGCCGATTGCGATGCTCGCGACAGGATCCCAGAGGTAGTTGACGCCAAACGGCAAACCCAAGTCACGCGTCACCGCATTGATCACCGTAGTAAAGGCGGCAATCCCCTGGGGTGGAGCGGAAAAGACGTAGGGACGGTCGTTTTCGTTGCCGAACATGACTGCATCCACGCCCGCGGATTTCAGTTTTTCGGCATCCGAGCGAGCGCCGTCGATGAGGGCCTGCATGCCGCCGTCGGCATCGTAGAGGGGAGTACCCGGCAGAGCACCCACATGGATCATCGCAACGATGACCTTTTTGCGCCCCTCAAAAAAATCGAAAACCATTCAATGACTCCGTCTCTGGAAACCGAAATGCGTCCGCCTCCCATTGCAGGCAGCGGCATCAAAGTTATTCAACAGATTCGAACAGAAAGCAACATAATGAACCATTGCCTAACACCACTAGGTGTGCGTAACGTGCCGGCAACGTTTTACGAGGGGACCGTCATGACAGGGCAAGACCGCATCGCAGCCGAACTCGAGGGCAAACGCGCCATTGTGACCGGCGGCGCTGGCGGTATCGGGCTGGCGATTGCCAGATCCCTGTCCGCGAATGGCGTTAGAGTGGCGCTTTCCGATATATCCCTCGAAGGAGCAACGGCAGCTGCCGCGTCTCTGGGTGAAGGCCACCTTGGGCTTGAAATCGACGTTACGAGCCGCGATTCCGTAACCGCGGGTTTCGGGCAGATCGAAGCGGCATGGGGTGGCTACGATCTGCTTATCGCGAATGCCGGCGTTTCGACGATGAACCGCGCGGTCGAACTGACCGACGAGGAGTGGGATTTCAATTTCAACGTCAATACGCGCGGTGTCTTTCTGACCAACCAGCTGGCGTCGCGTCATTTTCTCGCTACCGCCAACAAGGGCGTGATCGTCAACACCGCCTCGTTGGCCGCAAAGGTCGGTGCCCCGCTCCTCGCTCACTACTCCGCGTCCAAGTTCGCCGTGCTCGGCTGGACGCAGGCCCTAGCCCGCGAACTTGCGCCAGCTGGAATCCGCGTCAACGCCGTGTGCCCCGGCTTCGTGAAAACGGGAATGCAGTCCCGGGAGGTCGAATGGGAATCGCAGCTGCGCGGAATGACGCCGGAGGAGGTTCTGGAAGACTATGTCTCGCAGACACCGCTCGGCCGCATCGAAACGCCCGAGGATGTTGCCGGTGTAGTTGTATTCCTTTGCTCGGACGCTGCACGTTTTATGACCGGTCAGGGCATAAACGTCACTGGCGGCGTCTATATGGGTTAGTCACCGCTCCCGACGCTGCATCCTCCGCAATTCGCATGGACCAGAAGCATTGATCCCACGTGACGTCGTCATCGGCCTCGACATAGGCACCACCTCAACGATCGGCCTGGCGGCGCGTATGCCCGACGAAGTGCTGGCCGTCTCCAGCAGACCCGTCGATCTGGTCTCACGGCATGTAGGCTGGGCGGAGGAAGATCCACTCCAATGGTGGGAAAACGCCAGGGTCATCCTCAAGGAACTGACGTCCAATATCGACGCGCGACGCGTGGCAGGCATCTGCGTAACCGGTATGCTGCCGGCCGTCGTTCTCCTCGATGCGAACGAAAATGTGCTTCGCCCCTCGATCCAGCAAAGCGATGGCCGCTGCGGCCGCGAAGTTGAGGAGTTACGCAAGGAACTCGACGAAGACGCCTTCCTTCAGCGAACCGGCAATGGCATCAACCAGCAGCTGGTGGCAGCAAAGCTGCGGTGGATAGCACGTCACGAGCCCGATGTATTTGCGCGTATTGCAACCGTGTTCGGCTCATATGACTACATTAACCTGAGGCTTTGCGGCGTGCGGGCTGCCGAGCAGAACTGGGCCCTCGAAGCCGGTTTCACCGATCTCGGCCGGGGTGCCATAGCCGACGATCTCGTAGCGATCGCCGGAATTCCGCCCCATGCGGTCCCGCCCCGGTCCATCTCGCATCAGATTATCGGCCATGTGAGCGCCGAGGCTGCCGAACTGACAGGCCTCGCGGAGGGGACGCCGGTCATGGGAGGCGCGGCGGACCACATTGTCTCCGCGCTTGGCGCCGGCATTATCAGGTCGGGCGACGTTCTGCTCAAATTCGGAGGCGCGGGCGACATCGTCGTCGCATCGGACCGGGCCCTGCCCGATCACAGGCTCTATCTGGACTACCATCTCGTTCCCGGCCTTTATGCTCCCAATGGCTGCATGGCCGCGTCGGGTTCCGCGCTCAACTGGATGACAACGCTTATCGCGCGCAGCGAACCCGGCTCCAGGCCTCACGCGGACATGGACGAGCTTGCAGCCGCAGTTCCGGCGGGTTCTGACGGGCTTGTATGCCTGCCGTATTTCCTCGGCGAAAAGACCCCCATTCATGACCCGCTGGCCCGCGGCAGTTTCGTTGGCTTGTCGCTGAATCATGGCCGCGGCCATCTCTGGCGCGCGCTATTGGAAGCAGTCGCTTACGGCTTCATGCACCATATCGAAGTGTTGAATGAAATCGGCTATGCGCCTGCCCGCTTCTACGCATCAGACGGAGGCAGCAAAAGTCGGCTGTGGATGCAGATCATGGCTGATGTCCTGGGCCAACCGGTGCAGTTGCTGAACAACCACCATGGATCCTCGCTTGGCGCAGCGTTCGTTGCTGCCGTCGGCGCGGGCATTGCCGACGACTGGAACGATCTGAGCGCCCTTTCCCCGCCCGGCGATCGCATCGCTCCCTCGCCTGCATCGCATGCAATCTACCGGAGCGGCTACGACAAATACCGGGCGCTCTATGCCCAACTGCGTCCCTGGTTTCACGAACACAACGGTTAGAGGATCCCGCGAGCGAGGGCGGAGCTGACGCACACCGGCGTCTCGCGGGAAAACCAGGGCTATTCGAGGGTCAGCGAAACGCTGCCCAGACCTGACATTTCGACTCGAATTTCGCCGGCACCCTCGTGATACCAGATGGGGCTATGGGTGCCGCACGTCACGATCTGCCCCGCTTCAAGCGACAAACCCCGCGCCGAAAGATGGTTGGCCAGCCAGGTGACGGCCTCGACCGGCGACTGCGGCGCAGCGCCGGTGACATCATAGACAACCTCGCCATTGATGCTGAGTACGGTACGTACGTCAGCCACGTCGAATTCGCCGGGCGCCGCGCCCGGACCGCCCCGCACCGCACCCGCATTTGAGATATTCTGGGCCACTGCGTCGGGAATATGTACCGCCTTCATGTCGGTCATGCGCATGTCCAGGAGTTCGAGAGACGGAACGAAGCGCGCGATTGCATCGGCAACTTGGTCGGCCCCGAAGGGCGCGTCGCGCGACGTTAGCGTCCGCCCAATGACCGCGGCGATTTCCGGCTCGAATGCGAACTGAGCATAGTCGGCTACCTTCAGAACGGCCGGTCCCTCATATATCTGGTTTGCGAAGATGCGCCCCGAAACAGGCTCCTTGAGGCCAAACCTCTCCAGCAACGCCGGCGAGTTTGCGGCGATCTTCCATCCAGCAACGCGTCCGCGCACGCCGGCCAGGAGAACCGACACTGCGTCCTGCAATTCATATGCCGCCTCGACCGAGCGCGGCGGCTCGGTGCGGTATGCTTCGAATGCAGCGCCATCCAGCAAATCGCGCGTGATGCGTGCCGCGACCGACTGTTGATCGCTCATATTATCATCTCCTCAAAAGTCCTCATCCAGCTCAACCCTGCCGCTGTTGCGCCGGCAGGGCGGTATTCCGCCGACAGTTCGCCGTCATATCCTGTCTGCTGCAACGCCTTGAGCGCGGCCGCAAAATCGATATTGCCGCTTCCAGGCTCGTGCCGGCCGGGCGTATCGGCAAACTGAACATGGCCGATCCACCGCCCAGCCCGCGCGACTGCTGCCGCGAGATCCGGTTCGGTTATCGCCATGTGATAGAGGTCGAACTGCATTGCCAGGTTGGGGTGCCCGATTTCTTCAAGCAGCTCCAGCGTCGGCGCCAGTCCGCTAAGGAAAAAGCCAGGAACGTCATTGCGGTTCACCGGCTCGACCATGACCCGAACTCCGGCCTGCGCCATTTGGTCAGCCGCATGAACCAGGTTATCCACTAACACGGCCCGGCAGGCCGCAGCGTCAGCATCCGGAGGCGGTCGTCCGGAGAGCACGTTGACCTTGCGTACGGCGAGCGCCTCCGCCATGCGCGCACAATCCGACACCGCCGCGCGAAACGCAGACTCCTCTCCCGGCAACGCCGCCAGGCCGACAGAATCGCCGGGACCACGCGGCACGTTGATCAGCACGATTTCGATGCCGGTCTGCTCCATTGCCGCCTGCAGGCGGCCAATCTCGGCTTCTTTTGGAAACTGGATTTCGACGGCTTTAAATCCGGCTGCCCGCGCTGCCTCCAGCCGCTCCACCAGCGGCAGCTCCGTGAACAGCATCGAGATGTTGGCAATCAGCCGCATTGCACCGGTTCCTCAAGTTCCCTCGTTGACAGCAAACGGCAAAAGGTGATTTGGTTCAAGCTGAAACATTCTGCGTTAAGAATAATTTGGGGACGAGATGGCGAAGAGCAACCCGCTTCGATCGCGGATCACAACAGACGGCATTGACCGGACACCGCACCGAGCGTTCATGCGTGCGATGGGCCTGGATGCCGACGCCATCGCCCGGCCTATGGTCGGCGTTGTCAGCCAGAAGGCCGAAACGACCCCCTGCAACATGACCCACTACGCCCAGGTGGAGTTCGCCAAGGAAGGCGTGCATATGGCGGGCGGCACCCCGCGTGAATTCACCACCATCTCCGTCTCCGACGGAATCGGCATGAACCATGAGGGCATGAAATTCAGCCTCGTCAGCCGCGAGATTATTGCTGACAGCATCGAGGCCGTCATCCATGGCCACGCCTATGACGGCCTGGTCGGCTATGGTGGCTGCGACAAGACACTGCCCGGCGTTATCATGGGCATGGTTCGGTGCAATGTTCCGTCGGTCTTCGTTTATGGCGGCTCAGCCCTGCCCGGCCGCCATGCCGGGCGCGATGTGTCCGTGCTCGACACATATGAGGCAGTCGGCGCCGTCCAGACAGGTGCAATGACTCAGGACGAACTGACGCAGATCGAGGAAGCATGCAAGCCAACCATCGGCGCCTGCGCGGGTCAGTTCACCGCAAACACGATGGCCATGGTCTCGGAGGCGCTGGGGCTGACCGTGCCTAACTCGGCCATGATCCCGGGCGTCTATTCCGAACGCAAGAGCGTGGGACAGCGCGCCGGCCAACTCGTCATGCAGATGATCGAAAAGGGCGGTCCCCTCCCGCGCGACATCGTCACTCGCAAGGCTCTGGAAAATGCCTGTGCTATCGTCGCGGCCACGGGCGGATCGACCAATACCGCATTGCATATTCCGGCAATCGCACATGAAGCCGGGATACGCTTCACCGCGGACGACGTGGCCGAGGTTTTGCAGCGCACGCCTTTCATTGGCAATCTACGCCCGGGCGGGAAATATCACGCAAAGGACGTCTACGAAATCGGCGGCGCCCACGTGGTCATCAAGGAACTGATCGCACATGGGTGCATGCATGGTGACACACTGACCGTCACCGGGCGTACGCTGGCAGAAGAGGTCGCGGACGCCCCTGCGCCGGATGGCGAGGTGATCCGCCCGGTCAGCAATGCGATCATGAAGTCGGGTGGTGTTGTCGTGCTGAAGGGCAATCTGTGCCCCGATGGCGCGCTGCTCAAGGTCGCGGGGCTGAAATCGCGCCGCTTCTCTGGTACTGCCCGCGTGTTCGAATCCGAGGACGACGCGGTGATTGCGGTCCATGCACGTGAATATGAGGCCGGACAGGTTCTGATCGTGCGAAACGAGGGACCTGTCGGAGGGCCTGGCATGCGCGAGATGTTGGGGCTGACCGCACTGATCTATGGACAGGGGATGGGCGAAAAGGTTGCGCTGTTGACCGACGGCCGTTTCTCAGGCGCGACGCGCGGAATGTGTATTGGCCATGCGGCTCCCGAAGCGGCGGCCGGCGGTCCAATGGGGCTTGTACGCGACGGCGACAAGATCACCATAGACGGCGACGCGGCAACGATTACGTTGCATGTCGGCGACGATGAACTGAAGGCACGGCGTACCGACTGGAAGGCTCCGGAATCCAGACACAGGGCCGGGCTGCTCCACAAATACGCAGCCACCGTTGGCCAGGCGCATGAGGGCGCCGTTACCCATCCCGGCGGCGCGGAATGGCCGGGCTACCGACGCGCAAACGGAGAAGAAGCGTGACCAGCAAGCTTGGATATATCGGCACCGGCCTCATGGGTTCACCCATGTCAATGCGGCTGCTGGCGGCCGGGCATGATGTGACCGTCTGGAACCGCACGGCCTCCAAGGCGCAACCTCTGGTCGACAAAGGCGCGCGCCTTGCCGAAGACCCGGCCGATCTGGCCGCTCGCTGCGATATTGTATTCATGTGTTTGACCGACACCGCCGCGGTCGAGGCCGCGGTATTTGGTCCCCGGGGGGTTGCCGATGGCGCACGGCGCGACAGCGTCCTGGTCGACTTTTCTTCGATACAGCCGGACGCAACTCGCGAGATGGCCGCTCGGTTGATGGAGCAAACCGGCATGCACTGGATCGACGCTCCGGTTTCGGGCGGCGTGCCGGGTGCGGAAGCCGGCACGCTCGCCATTATGGCCGGCGGCGACGCCGAGGTGTTCTCGCGTGTCGAAAAGATCGTGCTGGATATGGCTCAGCGGTTCACGTTGATGGGGCCATGCGGTGCGGGGCAAACCACCAAACTGTGCAACCAGGTCATCGTGGGGTGCACAATGGCCGTGTTGGCAGAGGCTGCCCGCCTGGCGACGAACGCCGGGGTCGATGCCAATCGCCTGCCCGAGGCATTGGCCGGCGGTTTCGCCGACAGCAAGCCACTGCAACTTTTTGTGCCCCGCATGGTGGGCGCCCTGCATGACCCGCCGCTGGGACACGTCTACACGATGTTGAAGGACCTCGATTCGGTTCGTGAACTGGCGCGTGGCTGCACCTCGCCCGTGCCCTTCACGTCGCTCGCCGCAGAACAGTTCCGTCTGCTCAGCGCTCGCGGAGGCGATCAGGCCGACGCATTGGAAATCTTCAAGCTTAGCGCACCGACAGCGCTCTGATAGGTCAAGCAAACCAAAGGGAGGAATAGAAAATGAAACATTTCAAGACCGCCTTGATTGCCGCAGCTATGGGGGCAATGGCCTTGCCGGCCTTGGCTCAAGAAGCAACAACGCTTCGCATCGGAAGTTGGCTGCCCCCGCACCATCTGATTGTCGCGGGAATTCTGAAGCCCTGGGCAGCGGCGATCGAGAAGGAGACGGGCGGAACGCTCAAGTTCGAGCTAATGACCTCGCCCCTCGGGCCGCCGCCGGCACAGTTCGACCTGTTGCTCGACCAGGCATTCGACGTTGGCTATGGCGTTAGTGGGCACAATGCGGGCCGGTTCACCATGACGCAGGTAATGGACCTGCCCTTCATGTCACCGGACCCGTGGGCAGGTTCGGCCGCCGCGTGGCTCACCTACCAGAAATACGGCAGCGACTATGGGGAACACCAGGGAGCGCATGTCGTTGGTCTGTTCACCCACTCCAATCCCAACATAAACATGGCCAAGGGCCGGGTCGAAACGCTTGCCGACCTGCAGGGCAAGACCATCCGCGTGGGTGGCAACGTCACCGGTCGGATCATGTCGGAGCTGGGCGCATCACCGGTACAACTGCCGCCGACCGAAGCACAGACGGCAATGTCGCGCGGCGTAGCCGACGGCATCACATTCCCTTCGGAGTCGATCGACTTCTTCGGCATCACACCCGTCATCACTTCCATCACGCGGGTGCCCGGTGGACTGTACACCGACACGTTCTGGGTCGCCTTCAATCAGAGCAGCTGGGACAGTCTGACTGACGATCAGCGCGCGGCGGTCGAGAAACACTCCGGTATCGCCATCGCCCTGCTCGCAGGGTTCGCCTGGACCAATGGCGACAAATACGGCGAAACCAAGCTGAACGAACAGGGTGTCGAATTCCTCAGCCTGTCGGAAGCCGATGTCGCTGAAGCCCGCAAGATTTTGGAGCCGCTTGAGACCGAATGGCTGGCCCAGGCCGGCGAGAAGGGCTTCGATGGTGCCGAAATCCTGGCCTATGCTCGCGACATGGTGCAGCATTATCGCGCCGACAAGATCGTGAACGTGGCCCAATAAGAGTGAAGCGGGCGTGCCTTGGCACGCCCGCCTGCCAAAAGTAGGCGTGATGCACCGTCTCGTTGCTGTTTTCGACCGCTTCTGCCTGGCCCTCGGTTGGCTCTCCGGGCTTATCGCGGCCTTCGTAATGACCGTCACTTTCGTCGGCGTCGTCATGCGCTACGGCCTGCGCAGCCCGCTCATGGGCGGCTTCGAAATGATCGAGATCGGAATGGGGCTGATCGTCTTCACGGCGTTGCCTCTGATGGTGCGCCGGTACGGAAACATCAGCGTTACGGTGCTGTCGGACACCTTTTCCCCGGGCCTGCGCCGCATCTGCACAGCCATAGGACAGCTGCTGGGTGCCGTCCTGATGTCGTTCATTTGCTGGCGGGTCTGGCTGCAGGGCGAACGCCTGCTGACCTATAACGAGGTAACAATGGAGTTGCGCGTGCCGAAGGGGCTGATCGCGCAGGGCATGTCCGTTCTGCTTGCGGTCACCGCGCTTGCCTTTCTGTTCTGCGTAATTGAGGTGCTACGCGGGAAAAATGACATCCCGCCCTCCAAAACGGGCATGCAATAATGGGAGTCTGGGAGACAGCAGGACTGGCTTTTGGGGGAGTGTTTCTGCTGATGATGGCGGGCGTCCCGATCGCGCTCGCAATGCTCCTGATCGGGCTGGGAGGCATCTGGCTTTCGATATCGGAGCGAACGGCGATGGGCATGATCGGGCAGTTGCCGATCAACGCAACCATGTCATACGAACTTTCCGTTCTGCCGATGTTCATCCTGATGGGCGTCTTTGTGACCCGCGCGCGGATGTCCGAAGATCTCTATCGTCTATGCCACGGGTTTGTGGGGCACATGCGTGGCGGCCTTGCAGCTGCGACGATCCTGGCCTGCGGCGGGTTTTCAGCTCTCAGTGGATCGTCGATCGCCACTGCTGCAACCATGGCCAAGGTCGCTGTGCCGGAGATGCGCCGCTATGGCTATGCCGACGGTTTCGCGGCCTCCGCGGTCGCTGCAGGCGGCACGCTGGGCATTCTCATCCCGCCCTCGGTAATTCTTGTCCTCTATGGTATCGCCACCGGCACCGACATCGGTGCACTTTTCCTCGCCGGCATCTTGCCTGGCCTCCTGGCCATACTGCTCTACATTGCCGCAATCCGAATTACCGCCCAGATCGACCCGGCCTGCGCACCTTCGGCTCCCCGCACCGACTGGCCGACCCGACTGAGCCGTTTCCGCACCGTTGGTCCGATCCTGCTGTTGTTCCTTGCCATCATCGTCGGCCTTTACCAGGGTGTGTTCACCCCGACCGAGGCAGGAGGTGTTGGTGCAACAGGTGCACTGGCCTTTGCGCTGTGGCGACGCGCCATGACCTGGCAGGGGTTTGTCGAGTCACTCCTGGAGACCGTTCAGACCACCGCTAGCCTGTTCCTGGTACTGATCGGCGCGCTGGTCTTTTCAAACTTCATGAACCTGATCGGCCTGCCCGCCGCGATATCCGACCTTATCGTCTCGCTGGGTCTTGGCCCCTACGCGGTGATCCTGGTGATTTTCGCGATCTATCTGGTGCTGGGTATGTTCATGGAAAGCCTCTCCATGATCCTGCTCACGATCCCGATCTTCTTCCCGATCGTAACGGAATTGGGGTTCAATCCCATCTGGTTCGGCATCTTCGCGGTTATGGTGACGGAGCTTTCACTGGTCACGCCGCCTGTCGGATTGAATCTGTTCGTCATCAAATCGGTGATCGACGACATCAACATCGGCCAAGTCTATCGCGGGATCCTGCCCTTCGTTCTGGCCGATGTCGTCCGCATCTTGATCATCATCGCGGTGCCTTGGTTGGTAATGGTTTTGCCCGACATGGCCCGATAGCGAGCGCGTCATGTCGGAACCCCTGCCCCCGCTGAGCATCGAGGCCGATTCACCGCCCTCCTTCGACACACTCGATCACGGCATCCTGCATGAATTCGTCGGCATGTATCTTCGGGTCGCCTACGAGGAAGCGTATGCCGACTTTGCTCGCCGCCTTGGCGACGAGGCGCTGCGGCCAGGCTATTTCACCATTCTAACGCTGGTCGTGCACAACCCACGCATTACCCAGACCCAGATCGGAATGGCGTCCGAACGTGACAAAACGAACGTCACCAATGCGCTGCGCTGGATGGAAGATCAGGGTCTGATCCGCCGTTACCTTGCAGCGAACGACCGGCGCACGCACATGTGTGTGGCAACAGAGGCCGGGCGGCAGATGCAGGCCCGCATGCAGGCCAAGGCCGTGGTACACCTTGCAGCGCTGAATGACGCCATCGGTGCCGAGCGACGCGCTGATTTCATCCGCACGCTGAAGGACATGATCGCGGCTCTGCGAGCGGGCAAGCGATGAATGATGACGGGCGAAACTTGTAGCTATCGCGCTCAGGTTTCGCCGGCCAGCCAATCAAGATAGGCGTCGACCCCGCCATTGCGCGCGGCATGGACGTCGCTTTCGCGTGGCTCAAGACTGGCGGCACGGACAAGGGCCTTTGCCAGGGAATCGGCGACCATCTCCGCCTGGCCAGGCTTGAGATTGCAAGGGTCAAGCTGGAAGTAGCCCAACTCCACCTCGTGGTTGCGAACGATGATGGCCGGGTCCATCTCGCCAAGTGCGCGCGCAAGCACTGCCGCACTCGCGCCGACCGCGGCCTCGTCGACATTTACCTGCAGCCGCTCGAGAGGATTGCCGGTCGGGTCGGGCACGATGACTGGTTGAATGCCGTCGAGCGATGAAAGCGCCCGCGCCCACAGCTCCAGCGCTGCGCGCTCCTGCGCCCGAACTGCGCCATGGTCGCGCTTTTGCCACTGCCTCAACGCCGCGATGGTACCCGCGATGCTCTCCTTGCCGACCTTCATCCCGCGGCCAATGCCCATGTTTTGCAGATATGCAGCGCGTACGAGTTCCCGCCTGCCGGCGATGATCCCCGCCGTCGGCCCGCCGAGAAACTTGTGGCCCGAGTAGATGGCGAGGTCAGCGCCGCCGGCGATGAAGCCCTTCAGGTCGTATTCCGAAGCCGCATCGACGATGACGGGAACATCCGCGCTCCTGCATATCTCGACGAAGCGACCGAACGGAATTTGCCCATAATGAACAACATGGTGCGAAACCACATACAGCGCTGCTGCAGTGTTGCCGGTGAGCGCGCTCTCCAGTTGATAGTCCATCGCATGGGTCGACTGACCCACCGGGCGGACTGTAGCGCCCGCAAGCTGCACGGCCTGTGAAACCGGGGCGCCGTAGCCGCACATGTGGCCGAGTTGCACAACCACCTCGTTGCGGTCTCCGGGCTGGCACGGCAAAGCCTCGACCCGTCCCGGATCGATTCCGGTCAGGCAGCCGGCGACCGACAGTGTTATGCCGGCGCTCGCCGATGCGGTCACGCAGCCCGCCTCCGCCCCCGTCAGATCCGCGATCGCAGTGCTGGCGAGCGCCTGCAATTGATGCATGTTGACGAACTCGCCCATGATGACCGCCGTAGCCTCTTGCACGGCCTTCGAAGTGATCGACCCGCCCAGGCTTGTCATCGTTCCTGAAACGTTGATCAGCCGCTTCAGCCCGTGAGCGTCATGCCAGGCCCACATGTCGTTCGGTGTCATTGAGGGTTCCTTCCAGTCAGCCGCGGAGTTCGAAGACGGCTTCGATCTCAACCGTAATGTTGTTGGGAAGCGACGCGACGCCGAATGCCGAACGCGCATGTACTCCCTCCGGACCGAAAACATCGGCCAGAAGCGTCGATGCGCCATCGATAACGAACGGGTGCCGTTCGAAATCGGACGCCGCATTCACCAGTCCCAGAAGCTTGACCACGCCGGACACGCTGTCGAGCCCGCCCAGATGGTCACGCAACGTCGCCAGTATATTGACGGCAACCAACCGCGCGTGATCGCGCGCTTCTTCGGCGGTGACGTCGCGGCCGACCTTGCCCCGCATGAGTGTACCGTCCAGCTCCACAGGCCCCTGACCCGATACGAATGCGAGGCGGCCCGTCCTGCGGACGTTGCAGAACGCGCCGATCGGTTCGGGGGCGGCGGGGGGAAGTTTGATGCCGAGACGGGAGAGCCTGGCAATTATTGTATCGCGGGATTGCAGGTCAGGCTGGGACATGAAGATCTTCTGTTCTCTTGCAATAACATTGGCGGGCGGCACCCACGGATACCGGCTCTGGTGCCTCCAGCGCGCAGATATCGATCGCGTGCGGACAACGTGTCCGGAAAACACAGCCCGAAGGCGGCGCCAGCGGGCTCGGAATGTCGCCCTTGAGGATGGTACGGCTTCGCAGCGGTCGCGGGTCCGGCACGGGAACCGCGGAAAGCAGTGCACGAGTGTATGGGTGCGCCGGGTTGCTGTAGAGCGGCCGCGCGGGACCGCTCTCCACCACGCGACCGAGATACATCACCACGATCTGGTCGCACAGATACTCCACCACGGAGAGATCGTGCGCGATGAACAGCATCGTCAGATTGCGGCGCTCGCGCAAATCCAGGAGCAGATTGAGAACCTGTGCCTGGATAGAAACGTCCAGAGCTGAGACGCTCTCATCCGCAACGATGAAATCCGGTTCCAGCGCCAGCGCCCGCGCGATACCGATCCGCTGACGCTGCCCGCCTGAGAATTCGTGCGGGAAGCGGTTTCCGTGATCCGCCTGCAGCCCGACTTCCTCCAGAAGCGCCACGACCATCTCGCGCCTCGACTTTGACGTGCCGATGCGATGGGCGCGCAACCCTTCGGCAATGATGTCGCCGACACGCAGTCGCGGATTGAGCGAGGAAACAGGGTCTTGGAAGATAATCTGCATGCGCTTGCGCGCATCGCGCAGGCCCGCGGCGCTGAGAGTGTTCAAATCCTGACCGTCGAAGATGGTCTGACCTTCGCTGGGTTCTGTCAGACGCAGGAGCGCGCGTCCAAGTGTCGTCTTCCCGGAGCCGCTTTCTCCCACAAGACCGGTGATCGAACCGCGCGGAATGTCGAAACTCACATTGCTGACCGCGTGCACGGTACCGCGCGTCGTTTCGAAACGCTTGGAAAGTCCACGTATCTGGAGAAGCGGCTCAGACACTGGCCGCCCCATGACCTGCGTGGAAACAGGCTACACGATGATTGGCAGCGAAGTTCCGGAGTGCGACTGGCTCGGTGCAAACATCGTCCGCGCGTGCGCACCGGGGCGCGAAAGCGCATCCCGTCGGCATGGCGTGCAAAGGAGGTACCATGCCGGGGATCGACTCCAGACGCACACCCTCCGGGCGACCCGGCCTCGGGATCGAATGTAGCAATCCCCGGGTGTAGGGATGGCTCGGGCGACGGAACAGTTCCTGTGCCCCGGCTTGCTCGACAACCGCGCCCGCATACATGACAGCCACGTCATCCGCCATCTCGGCCACCACGCCCATATCGTGGGTGATGAAGAGGATCGACATTCCCAGCTCTTTCTGCAGACGGCGCATGAGGTCGAGAATCTGCGCCTGAATGGTGACGTCGAGCGCCGTCGTCGGCTCGTCCGCTATCAGCAGCTTGGGATTACAGACCAAGGCGAGCGCGATCATCACGCGCTGGCGCATGCCGCCGGAAAGTTCATGCGGATAATTGTCTATGCGCGATGCCGCAGCCGGAATCTCGACAAGCTCGAGCATGTCCAGCACGCGCCTGCGCCTCGACGCTCCATCAAGATCGCTGTGCAGCAGCAGCATTTCGCCGATCTGGTCGCCTATGGTGAAAAGCGGATTCAGCGACGACATGGGTTCCTGAAAGATCATGGCGATCTCGGCCCCGCGCAGCGCCCGCATTTCATCCTCTGTCGCGGCGGTAATTTCGGTGACCTGTCCGCTCGAACCGCGATAGCGGATTGAGCCGCCGCTCACCGATCCGTTTTTCGGCAAAAGCCCCATGATCGCCAGCGATGAAACCGACTTGCCCGAGCCGCTTTCACCTACCAGCGCGAGCGTGCGCCCCGCATCGAGCGTGAATGCAACGTCACGCAATGCCGTCACCACACGGTTTCTGGCGCGAAACGTGACGCGAAGATCGCTCACATGGAGAACGGGTTCGTTCACCCTTTCCTCCGTTCTGCTGGCATCGCCGATGTGCCGATTACCGTCATGCGCGGTTCAAACAGTCGGTCCAGCGTCATTCGGCTCCCCATGCTATCGACGGCCTGAATGTCGGCATCCTCCAGATCGAAAACCGTGAAATCCGCTCTCCGGCCCAGCGACGCTCCATCGCGCGCGCCCAGGCCGAGGACCGAACGCGGACGCGCGGTCACCGACGCGACGACTTCGTCAAACGGCAGGCCGACGGCCAGCAGCTTAGACATGGTGGTCGCGAGATCATGGACCGGCCCATGGATGTTGCGCAGATGCAGGTCGGTAGAAATGGACCAGGGCCTCAGACCATTGGCAATTGCGTTGCGCGCGGTGTCGAAACTGAACGACGCCTGGCCGTGGCCGATATCCATGCGCACCCCTTCGTCAGCGAGCCGTTTGGCCTGCTGGAACAGGGCAGCGGTATCGTCGATCGAGCCGGCCCTTTTCCCGTTGAAACAGTGCGTTACGATGTCGCCCGGCTTGAGAATATCGAAGATCTCATCGATCAGCGGCGGCGGCTCACCGACGTGGACCATCAACGGCAGATCGAGAATTTCGGCGACGCGCTTGGCAATCTTCGCAGGCGTTACGCCCCACGAGCCGACGATAACGCCCGAGGCGCGAACCTTGATGCCGCAAATCACGTCGCGATTGGCTTCCGCCACCTCCAGCGTCCGGTCGACATCGATGGAGCGCATGTCGATCAGCTCGGATACGCGGTTGCACGCGACCAGACCGATCGAGCCGATATTGAGGAACGCGCGAATGGTCTCCTGCTCCGCCTCGATGACATATTCACGCAAACCGTGAAGTGCCGCCTCCCCGGCAGAACCGGCATCCGCCATCGCGGTAACCCCCGTCTTTCGTCCGGCTTCGGAAGCGCGCACGGATATGTCTGTGCCCCCATGCCAGACATGGACGTGCAGGTCGCACCAGCCGGGCGAAAGATAGGCGCCATTGCAATCGATGACATTGGCTGCGGCCGGCACGGAGGCGGTAACGAGACCATCGTCATCCACGTAGATCGTGTCAGGCGTGGCATCGAAGCCGACGGGCCGGAAATTGGTGAGTTTGAGGGCCATGCGGTTCTACAAATCCTTGGCAAGACGCGGGTCGAGCGCATCGCGCAGCCCGTCGCCGATGAGTTGAAGGGCCAGCACCGAAACCGAGATCGCGATACCGGGAAACAAGATCAGGAATGCAGCCTGGTCGATGTATTGGCGCCCCTCATTGATCATGATGCCCCAACTCGGGGTTGACGGATCGATGCCGACACCCAGAAACGACAGCCCCGCTTCCGCCAGCATGGCGTATGCGAAGATGAAGGTCGCCTGCACGATGATCGGCGACAATATGTTGCGAAGCACATGGGTGGTCATAATCGTAAAGGTTGACGAGCCCAGCGCGACGGCTGCCTCGACATAAGGCAGTTCGCGGATGACGAGGGTCGATGCGCGCACGATGCGCGCGATGCGCGGCGCATATACGATCGAAAGCGCAAGGACGACATTGACGATCGAACCGCCCAGAATCGAAACAAGCGCAATGGCGAGCAGGATGTCTGGAAAGGCCATCATCGCATCGACCAGGCGCGACAGCGGCGCGTCGAGCCGACGGAAAAAGCCGGCGGCCAGGCCGATTGTGATCCCGATGGCGGACGCGAGAGCGGCAACGCCCAGGCCGATTGTCAGCGACACGCGCCCGGCATGAAGCAGGCGCGCAAACACGTCCCGCCCAAACGCGTCGGCGCCGAGAAGAAAGTCGGTCCCCGGCGGCGTGAGGCGAGCCCTGACCGACATCCTGGCCGGATCCGCCGGCGCAATCAGCGGCGCCAGAACGCACAAAGCCACGATGACAACGAACACCGACAACGCAACCAGAACAGCGCGGCGCGAAATCAGAAGCGTGAAGAACCCCGGTTCCTCGGCTATGGCTGTCGTGGAAGCCATGGGCTAGTACCTGACGCGCTTGTCGACGGCCAGATAGAGCAGGTCCGTCACGAGGTTGATGAGAACGTAGAGGGACGCCACAACAATGAGCGTGCCCTGGATGACCGGGTAGTCGCGCCGCAAGACGGCGCTTACGACAAGGTTGCCCATTCCCGGAATATTGAAGACCCGTTCGGTGACTACGGCGCCTGAGACCAGGAGCGCATATGTCAGCCCGACAACGGTAATGATGGGGATCGCCGCGTTCTTCAGTGCATGGCGAAGCACCACCCGGGATTCACGCATACCCTTCGAACGGGCCGTGCGAATGTAGTCCTCATCCAGAATATCGAGCATCGAAGCCCGGGTGAATCGCAAGATCAGAGCCGAGTTGACGATGCCGAGCACGATCGAGGGCAGCACAAGATAGCCCATCCGGGCCAGGAAACCCGCGTCGGGTCCGCCATAGCCTGATGCCGGGAACCATCCAAGATCCGTGGCGAGATACCGCTGGAACATCAGCCCGGTCCAGAAGCTCGGGATCGACGCGGCGAGCATCGCAACCGTGATCGCCCCCTGATCGAGGAAGGAGCCGCGGCGGTAGGCTGCGTAGATACCGATAGGCGTTGCGATGATGAGCGCGATTGCAAGCGAGAACAACGACAGAAAGATGGTCGGCTCGGCCCGCGATGCCAGCACCTGGGTCACCGGCTGACGGAAGAAGATGGACTGACCGAGGTCGCCCTGCACCGCATGGGCGATAAATGTCAGATATTGCGTCACGATCGGCCGGTCGAGGCCGAGACGGGCGCGCAGTTCCGCTGCGTCTTCAGGCGTTGCGTCCGGACCCAGCATCAGTGCCGCAGGGTCACCCGGCGCGAGCCGGACTATGACAAACGCAATGGTCAACACCAGAAAGACGACGACGACCATGCCGATCAGTCGTTTGACAATGTAAAGAGCCATTCTCGCCGTTCCGCCGTATCGAGAACGCGAGGCCCGCCATTGCGGACCCCGCTATTCCGTTCCGATCCTACTCCTTGCTGGCATTCCAGAAGAAGGGCCACGGAGAAGGAGTAACGCCCTTCAGCGATTTCGACGCCGCCTCGAGCGCATTGAAATTGCCCACCTTGATGAAACCAACATCCTGATAGTTCATGGCCTGCATCTTGGCGAAAATCTCCTTGCGTGCGTCTGGATCGGTTTCGGTCGCAAACTGGTCCGCCAGCGCAACCGCCTCCGGCGTGTTCCAGCCAAGCCGCGATGTCGGGAACCACATATCGGTCAATGCCGGCTCCGGAAGGAAAGGCGAGTGCGTGATGTAGACGTCCCACAGCGCGGGATCGTTGCGGCGCTGGCCGAGCGTTGCCCAGTCGACAACATCCATCTGCACGGCAAAGCCCGCGGCTTCGAGCGCCTGCTTTGCCACCTCGGCCATCTTGAAGTGGAACTCGTACTGGCGCGACGTAAGTATGCGCAGCGGAGTTCCGTCGTAGCCGGCCTCCTTGAGCAGACCGGCTGCCTTCTGCTGATCGTTCTCGTTGTAGAGGTCGGTACCGGCGTCGGTATTCCAGAACCAGCCTTCCGGGAACATCGCACCGTCGACCTTGAAGAACTTGTCGTCGCCAAACGCGGCAAACAACATGTCATCGAACGGCAGCGCCGCCAGCATCGCCTGCCGTATCTTGAGTTCGGTCAGCAGGCCGTCCTTGTGGTTGATAGCCCAAACCGGCCAGCCGAACGGCGCCAGAAGCAGCGGCTCCGCAGCTTCGCTTTCAGCAATACGCCCATAGCTTTCCGCAGGCAGTCCGTCTGCAAAATCGAACTGGCCCGAGAGAAGCCCCTCTACCCGGGTGTTCGGATCGGGAACCGGAACGAATCTGATCTCGTCAGGAGACTGACCGCGCTTCCCGGCCCAGCCGCTCGCTGCATCGTTCCGAGGCGCGAAACCGTCAAAGCGGACCAACTGCAGATATTGGTCCGGCACATGTTCGGCAACCTGATAGGGCCCGGTACCAACCACCTTCGACAGCGTGTCGCCTGCACCCTTGACGATCTCTTCGGGGTAGATCGCGGCCGCCGAATTCGAGAAGGCAAGCAGCGACATCAGCGGTGCATAGGGCTGGGACATGGTGATCCGGATCGACGACGGGCCGGTTGCCTCAACGCTTTGAACCTTGTCGGCCACCGTCTTGCCACGGCTCGCCACAGCCAGCCAGCGCTCAAGGGAAGCAACCACGTCGGCCGAATCCATCGCCGATCCATCCTGGAAGGTAACGCCCTCCCGCAGATTGATGTCGTAGACTTTGCCGCCATCGGAAATTGCCGGCATGTCCTTCGCCAGAAGCGGCGCGACCGCCCAGTTTTCATCGAATGTGAAGAGCGTCTCAACGATGTGCTGGGTGACGATGGACACGACGTCCTTTGTCGAAACCATCGGATCGAGAGTGTCCGGCTCGCCAATGATGGCGACGTTCACGGTTCCGCCGTCGGCAAGCGCGGCATGGACCGGCAAGGCGAATATGCTCCCCGCCACGAGAATGCTCCGCAGCGAAAGCTTGACTGTAGCGCTAAATTCCATCTATTCCTCCATTACTATGGAATATATGCTATAATAATGGTAGACTGCACCCAGATGACCGTCAAGGAGAATCGCGGGCGCTGAAAGTCAGGAACGGCCGCAATCGGAAGGGAACACGTATGAAGGACGATTCACGCAAGCGCGTTGGAGCCATCGACCGGACGCTGCAGATTCTCGATTCGCTTACCGACCGGCGGCAGCCGATGAGCACCTATGATCTGGCGCGTTCGATCGGCGCACCGGTATCCACGGTCTATAAGATCGTCGACGAACTGGTCGAACGCTCGATGTTGATACGCATTGGCGATGGTGCGGTATGGCTTGGCCCTCGCCTCATGCGTTACGGCCTGACCTACCGGTCACGCATGGATGTCTTCAACGAAGCAAAACGCGAGATGGAGCGGCTGGCGGAACGGCTGGGCGAAACCATCCAGATATGCACGCGCGACGATGACATGATGACGGTCATAGGGATGTCGCGCGGCGAGGATCATTTTAACGTCGCATCGGATGTCGGCACGCGCGTGCCCCTCAACTGGACAGCGTCCGGCCGGTTGCTGCTAGGCCATCTCGAAGACAAGGAGCGCGTGCGCATTTTCCGTGACATTGCCAGACCGTCCACAACCGGACAGGCGGAGACCGATCCCGAGAAACTCTCGGAATTGGCGGGCACGGAATTCCGCGAACGCCTCGCAGTCCAGATGAGCGCCTCGGAATTCGCTGTCGCCTGTATCGCCTCGCCCATATGCGACGAGACCGGCGCTTGCGTCGCGACAATATCGATTGTGTTGCCCGAGACCAGGGCACGTGCAGAGGCCGAACGCCTGGCCGAAGAGGTGCGCCGTTCAGCGCAGAACATCGAGACGGCGCTCGGCAGACGGACTGTCTAGAGAACAGCGGCCGAATGGAGCGGTCTGTCGGCTCGCCGCTTTTGCCACACAACGCCACTCCACCGCAGCTAAAACACCTGGTTTCGACCACCCCCAGGCGCTTCACCAAAATTGAACCGTATGTATCCCCTTCAAACATGTAAGGAATACGGTTTTGAAAACGGTCTTGTTGGCTTTGGTAGTGTTGGTGGTGGCTGGACTGTTAGGTCATCGCGAGGCTGTCGGCAACGATGGTCGAGAACACGTCAGTCTGTTCAACTCCATCGATACCCTCCCCGTCATCTGCCGGGACATCCCCAAGGCTGAGCATTTGGGCGGTGTAATATCTGCGATCAGAACTGCGCCCCTGATAGACAACACAAATCAAAAGCTGCAACGGCCTTTCGTCCGGGATCGAATAGGTCGTTCCGACGATTTCTGCGGGTTCAGCGTTGGGAAAGATGATGGTCGGCCCCACATGTGGATTTCGACTGCTGAGGACGCGTTCTCCAAACTTACGAGAGCGCCCATTGCCTATGAGGCGGAGAGGGCGCTTTGCGGCCTCAATATGCAAGACTGCTTCAGTGGCTGCGCTCTTACCCGAATTGACGACGGGGATGCCCACTACGATGGATCGATGATCCGGCTCGACATGAAGGTAGCTGACGTGAGCCGAACCGTCGAAACGAACGAGAGGGCGCTGGTCGGCCTCGAAATGCTTGGTAGCAATAGCATTGGCGTCAACGGCAGACCGCAGGGTTACGATAACTACCGCCGCGCCAATGAAGCCGATCACCAAGGACGCTATGGAAATGGCGACCAGCCGATCCGTGGCCAGAGCCATGCTTTCTTGGGCCCTCAAATCCTGGCGTTCATAATAATTGGGATTCTCTGGGTTATCGGAAGCCTCAATTTGGCGGATCGCCTCCTCGCTAAGAAGCTCCCCGAACCGGTCAATTGGGCGATTGTTGTCGTCACATTCGTACAAGTCACCGCATTTCTGTTGGGCGGCGCTTATCTTGTAATCCCGGTTTAGTGTACCGCCGAAGTAGGCGACGGACATGACAATCAGCAGGCCGACGCACAGACCCACGATCAAACCTAATGCCACCAGCGAAAACCGCTCGCCAAACAATATCTGTCGCCCCGTTTATCTTCGCGGCAACTATCCGGTAGAATCGCCGTTACGGCAACCAAGGAGCCAAAATGCCAACAGAAGCCAACACCCGCTTCGACACGCTTCTAAAGGCGATGCTGACTAAGCCGCCTTTGAAGGACGCGGGAACGACTGCAAAAGCAGGTCCAGCATCAAGTGGGGCTGCCTCCGAAGGTTCTGGCGGAACTCGAACTCCCAAAGATAAGTCTGGAGCCAAGTCGCCGAAACGTTGACATAGGTGCCCTTGATCGACCGCTTAACGTGCGACCAGAAGGCTTCCATGTTGTTTGTATGCGTGTTGCCTTTGACGTACTCGCGCTCGCGGTGATTGACCGTTTCGTGCTGGTAGCCGTAGGCGGAAAGCCCTTTGAACACGAGCGCTTCATCGGTCGCGACACGCGAGCCGGGACGCAGCCAGCGGGTAAGGCGCGGCATGACGTGCTTGGCGCGGCGCGACTGGATAATCTTGGTGACGGTTTCGCCGCCGCGCTCGGTAGCGCCTAGAACCACAACCTTGTCGTCCTGCCCCATCTTGTCCTTGCCGCCAAAGAACATCTTGTCCACTTCGACAATGCCGCCACCGGGACCGCCAAGCGGCGCTTCACCGTCCACATAACCCATGTACTGGCGGATGAGATTGCACATGCGCCAAGCGGTCTTGTACGTCACGCCGATGGTGCGCTCGACTTCCTTGGCCGACACGCCGTTGCGCGACGTGCAGAACAGGAGCATGACTATGAACCAGTCCCGGAGCGACGTGCGGGTGTTCTCGAAAGGCGTCCCGGCGGTCGGATAGACCTGATAGCCGCAGAAGTCGCACTCGTAGCAGCGGCGGGCTTTGACGCGATGAAAGTTCGCGATCCGTCCGCATTTTGTGCATTCGTGGCGCTTTCCGTATCGAACGACCATCAAATGGTCTAGGCAGGATTCGTCATCCGGGAATGCCGTAAGGAATTGTTTTAGCGTGGGAATTTTCGGGTTCGTGCTCATGCATCAGAATATAGCGTTTCTGATTACATGTTTCAAGGGGATACATCCGCATTAAACGGTTGCGGAACAAGACTGGAACATATAGTGATTGTTCTGGTTTTGTTTGCCGGTGATTCCCGGCTGATCTGGTTCAGGGGACAGACAATGTTGACGCGCAAACAGCACGAGCTTCTGCTCTTCATTCACGAGCGGCTCAAGGAAACCGGCATTCCGCCTTCATTCGACGAGATGAAGGAAGCGCTGGATCTGGCATCGAAGTCTGGCATCCACCGGCTGATTACGGCGCTCGAGGAACGCGGCTTCATCCGCCGCCTGCCCAATCGGGCACGCGCGCTCGAGGTTCTGCGGCTGCCCGATTCCATTGCGCCCGGCCTCAACGCCGCGAAACGCTTTTCGCCAAGCGTCATCGAAGGCAGCCTCGGCAAGACGCCGTCCCGGGTTCCCGCTGCTAGCAACGATGACGATGAAAACGCCGCCATCTCCGTTCCTGTCATGGGCCGTATCGCCGCCGGTGTGCCGATTGAGGCAATTCAGCACCAGACACATTCGATTTCGGTTCCGCCCGACATGATCTCCGGCGGCGATCACTACGCCCTCGAAGTCAAGGGCGATTCGATGATCGATGCCGGTATCTTCGATGGCGACACCGTTGTCATCCGTAATACGCAAACGGCTAGTCCCGGCGAGATCGTGGTGGCGCTGGTGGATGACGAAGAAGCGACACTGAAGCGTTTCCGCCGCAAAGGCGCCTCGATTGCGCTCGAAGCAGCCAACCCCGCCTATGAAACGCGCATCTTCGGTCCCGACAGGGTCAAGGTGCAGGGGCGCCTGGTCGGTCTTATCCGCCGCTATTGACCGGCTGCGGCCTGCCGCCGTCGATAGGGTGGCAGGCCCCTCGCCTCGCGTGAGTATTTTCTGTGCGCGTGCCATGGGCGCAATTGCTGGCCGATAGCGTGCCTGACAATGACGCCGCCATCGCGGAACCGCACTTCGGCGCTGCCCCGCAAAGCAAGATCGCGCTTGGTGAGCACGATGGTGACTGCATTCGCGCATACGCCGTCGGCGGTCGCATCGCCGATGATCATCAGGGTTACCGTGTCACACAGCAGCGATGCTTCCGACACGGACTTGGCGTATGCCACCACGGCCCCGCTTTTGTGTGTTGCAACGCACCGATCGCCAGCGCAACGGAACCCGGCTTCCGTGGGCGCGGGCAGAAGCTCACCGGCGCCTTCCGGCTTTGCGGCCTCGCCGGCATTCAACGCCGCCATCCAGATATCCAGCGTGAAAGTCGAAGGCCGTCTTGTGTTGATGGCCACACGGCCATCGGAGAGCGGCATGGCGACCAGCAGGGAATTTTCCGAAATCAGCACATCGGGCCGGTCCCGCATCAGGATCAGGGCGAGGCCGACGGCGGCGATTGGGAGCGCCATTGACCTTAGCCACGTTGTCGATACCACCGCCTGTACAAGCGCCACGGCCAACAGAACAACGGCGAGCGGCGGTATGGCGCCAACCGCGTCCACCGGCGAGCGTTCCGCCAGCCACTCGGCAACGGCTATGACCAAAGCCAGCCCATGGCCCATCCCGGCAAAAAACACGCCATCGAGGCCCAGCGGCATTGCCAACACGCCGGCAACCGCACAGGGCATGACGACAATTGTCACGATCGGCATGGCAGCGAGATTGGCGAACAGCCCCAGCGGCGCGACCCGCTGGAAATGCCATGCCGCGAAAAGTCCGGTTGCCAGTCCCGCAATGATTGAAGTCGCGGCCAGGCCGGCAAAAAACAGCCCGGTCAGTCTGAGAGCGTTGGCGAATGCCGTGCGCCGCGCCCAGTCGCCAGGCTGCCGCCGGCGCCGACGTTCTGAATACCAGCCATAGGCCCCGACCAGCGCCGCCGTCGCGGCAAATGACATCTGGAAGCTCGGCCCCATAACCTCATGTGGCGCAACGGCGAGGATGATCACGCCGGCAATCGCCAGATTACGCATGGTGAGTGCCGCGCGGTCAAACATCACCGCGACCAGCATCACCGCGAACATCACATAGGCACGTTGCGCCGCGACCGCCGCGCCCGAGATTACGAGATAAAGCGACAGAGCCAGAAGTCCGCCGGCGGCGGCATATTTCTTCACCGGATGCCGAGAGGAAAAGCCTGGAAAAAGCGCAAACACCAGCCGCATCGCGCCAACCACCGTTCCCGCGACCAGCGCCATATGCAGGCCAGAAATAGCCAGTATGTGCGCCAGGCCTGTCTTGCGAAGCGCTTCGGTCACATAATCTGGAATTCCGCCGCGCACGCCGGCGACGAGGGCTGCGGCCACCTCACCCTCGGGACCCGAGATGCGCTCGCGGATACGGCCCGCAAGGATCAGCCGCTGCCGTTCCACCCAAGCCAGGACGGCGACCCTGGCGGGCACACCGCCCCGCAGATGCGCCGGAAAAGGGCCGGACAGGAAAAAACCGTTGGCGCCGATACCGTCGAAGTAGTTTTCGAACGCGAAATCATAACCGTGTGGCCGCGCCGGGCCGGACGGGGAAAGGAGCCGCACGACTCCCCTGACCCCGTCCCCGGGAGCAAGGTCGCCAGGCACCTCCCCTGCCGTTGCCCGGATGCGCGCAGGGGCATATCGCAGTTGCGGACGCTCGGTCGCAATCACGTCGATCGTAAGCCTGGTTCGCCCGCTTGCCCGCAATTCGATTGCCGCAAGCCTGCCTGTAAGGTGGGTGGAGATGCTCGAGCCCATCATCTGCGTGGAATGACGCCAGGTCTCGACCGATCCAGCCAGCACGCCGACAAGCAGCGACAGCACCGCAAGGCCGGCAGCCCGCATCCAAAGGACCCTTCGCACCAAAGCGGTTGCACATGCCATGATCGGAACGGCAGCGGCGACCAGCATCGCATGCGGTTCTTTCGGAAGGCAGAAGTAGGTAACTGCACCGGCGGCCAGCAATACGGGCACGGCGACAAAGCCTGATCCGAAGTCACGCTCGGTTTCCAGCGCCGAGACGACTGCCTGGCGCAAGACCGTGATGGCACTCCGCCGGCCAACCGGACCGGCGGCGGCCGACATGGCGCGCGACCCGGCGCCAACCGATGAATGCAATATCGCTGACTGACCGTCAGCGCCGGTGAATACCAGGCGTTCGTCCAGGGCGTCCGTCGTCCGTTCGCCTTCCATACAGGCAGACCGTCCGTCCAAAGCTTGCACCCCAATGGGCCTATGCTACATGAACCGGCTCGAAACGCCACTTTGCGCCGGTATCGCGCTTCAGCCAGGATTGATCATGCCCAACCCCGTCGTAACTCGCTTTGCCCCCTCGCCAACGGGCTTTCTTCACATTGGCGGAGCGCGGACGGCCCTGTTCAACTGGCTTTTCGCCCGCCACACTGGCGGCAAGATGCTTCTTCGCATCGAAGACACCGACCGCGAGCGCTCCACCGCCGCTGCGACTGCCGCAATACTCGATGGTCTGAAATGGCTCGGGCTCGAGGCGGACGAGGAACCGATCTCACAATTCGCACGCGCCGAACGCCATCGCGAAGTGGCAAATGAGCTGGTTGCGCGCGGCAAGGCCTATCATTGCTTTGCCAGCCAGGACGAACTCGCGGAAATGCGCGAAAAGGCCCGCGCAGAAGGCCGCCCGCCGCGTTACGACGGCCGCTGGCGCGACAGGGACCCGGCAGAGGCACCGGCTGGCGTGAAGCCGGTTGTGCGCATCAAGGCGCCGCAGGATGGCGAAACGGTCGTCCGTGACCGGGTCCAGGGAGACGTGCGTTTTCCCAACAAGGACCTCGACGATTTCATTATCCTGCGCTCGGATGGCAACCCGACATACATGCACGCCGTCGTTGTCGACGATCACGACATGGGCGTCACCCACATTATCCGCGGCGACGACCACCTGACCAACGCCGCGCGCCAGCAGATCATCTACGACGCCATGGGCTGGGATATCCCGGTGATGGCGCATGTGCCGCTTATCCACGGACCGGACGGCGCCAAGCTCTCGAAGCGCCATGGCGCGCTCGGCGTCGAGGCCTATCGCGCCATGGGCTACCTGCCGCATGCGCTCAACAACTACCTCGCCCGCCTCGGCTGGAGCCATGGCGACGATGAGGTCATGTCAATTGACGACATGATCGGCTGGTTCGAAATCGAAGATATCAACAAGGGCGCAGCACGTTTCGACTTCAAGAAACTCGAGGCGCTCAACGGCATTCACATGCGCCAGATGGACGACCGGTCGCTGCTTGATGCGCTCATCGACAC
This sequence comes from Rhizobiaceae bacterium, assembly GCA_017644005.1. Taxonomy (GTDB): domain Bacteria; phylum Pseudomonadota; class Alphaproteobacteria; order Rhizobiales; family Rhizobiaceae; genus RCIO01. Next base: position 295,303 of record JAEPMJ010000004.1, on the reverse strand, counting down.
GCTGCCGTTTCTGGAGGGGGGCGAATTGCTCCTCGCCGGCATGACCGACCAACGCAAGGCCCAGCTCCTTCAGGCGATGCCTGGTTTGAAGGAGCGCGCCAAGACGCTTGTGGAGTTGGCCGATAGCACCGGATTTCTGTTCGCCGAACGGCCTCTTCAACTGGATGAAAAGGCCGGAGGTATTCTGGATGACGCCGCACGCGTTCTCTTGGGTGACTTGCTGCCGAAGCTGAACGAAGCACCTGACTGGGATGCACCGACGCTGGAGCGGATCGTACGCGCTCATGCTGAACAGGCAGATGTGAAGCTCGGCAAGCTGGCACAGCCCCTGCGCGCGGCGCTTACCGGCCGGGCCACATCGCCCGGTGTTTTCGATGTTCTTGTTGTGCTTGGACGCAACGAAAGCCTGGCGCGTATCGGCGATCAGGCAGCATCTTAATGGCAGACGCTTGTTGCATATGCGGAGGTTGCAATGCAACATAGCCATTTGGCGTGCTTGGCAGTGCTACCCAAATGCGGTAGCTAAAGCGCGCTCGCGACCTCGGTCAGAGGTACCCGCGCTTTCCGGGAAAAACGAGAATTTTGAGAGGTAGCACCATGACGGGATCGACCGCATCGCTGGTTTTCGACAACAAGAAAACCGAATTCAAGGTCCGGGGAGGAACAGTTGGCCCCGACGTCATCGATATCGGTGCGCTCTACCGTGACACTGGGATGTTCACATACGATCCTGGGTTCACCTCGACCGCGAGCTGTGAGTCCGGAATCACCTATATCGATGGCGACGAGGGCGTACTCCTGCACCGCGGCTATCCGATCGACCAGCTAGCCGAGCACGGTGATTTCCTCGAAGTCTGCTACCTGCTGCTTTACGGCGATCTGCCCACCAAGACGCAGAAAGAGGATTTCGACTATCGCGTGACGCGCCACACCATGGTGCATGAGCAGATGTCGCGCTTTTTCACCGGCTTCCGCCGTGACGCGCACCCGATGGCTGTCATGTGCGGGGTGGTTGGCGCCCTCTCGGCATTCTACCACGACTCGACCGACATCTCGGACCCCCACCAGCGTATGGTGGCCTCGATCCGTATGATCGCGAAAATGCCCACGATCGCGGCGATGGCCTACAAATACCACATCGGCCAGCCTTTCGTTTACCCGCGCAATGAGCTCAACTACGCTGCAAACTTCCTGCATATGTGCTTCGCCGTGCCGTGCGAGGACTATTCGGTCAATCCCGTGCTGGCGCGCGCCATGGAGCGCATCTTCATCCTGCACGCAGACCACGAGCAGAACGCATCGACCTCGACTGTCCGGCTTGCCGGCTCATCGGGTGCAAATCCCTTTGCCTGCATCGCAGCCGGCATCGCCTGTCTGTGGGGGCCGGCTCATGGCGGCGCAAACGAAGCCGCGCTCAACATGCTCGCCGAAATCGGCTCGGTCGACCGCATTCCAGAGTTCATTGATCGTGCCAAGGATCGCGACGATCCGTTCCGGCTGATGGGCTTCGGTCACCGCGTCTACAAAAACTACGATCCGCGCGCCAAGATCATGCAGAAGACCACGCATGAAGTTCTCGGCGAACTCGGCATCAAGGACGATCCGCTTCTGGACGTCGCGATGGAACTCGAAAAAATAGCGCTTACGGACGAATATTTCATCGAGAAGAAGCTCTACCCGAACATCGACTTCTATTCGGGCATCACGCTCAAGGCGCTGGGCTTCCCCACCACCATGTTCACCGTGCTGTTTGCCGTGGCCCGCACCGTCGGCTGGGTTGCGCAGTGGAAAGAGATGATCGAGGACCCGCATCAGAAGATCGGCCGGCCACGCCAGCTCTACACCGGCGAACAGATGCGCGACTACGTTCCGATTGCCCGCCGGTAACCTGCCGTCTCGGAAAGATGCAAAAAAGGCCGCGCCATGCGCGGCCTTTTTCGTTCCATGCCGGGGCCCGTCAGCCTTCCGCCATCAGCGACGCTTCCGCGCCTCGCGCGCCGACGGGCGGAAGCGCGAAATCACGCTTGCCGCGGTGGCTCAGAAAACCGACCACATCGACGACGCGCTCATTGCCGGCGAACTCCTGCGCAACAGCTTTCAGGTTGTCGGCAAATGGGCGGGCTGGGTCAAAGAGTGCCTTGTAGGCTCGCCGCAGTTCCCTGACGCTGGAATGCTCGACGCCGGCGCGGCGCAGCCCGATGACATTGAGGCCAACCAGCTTCGCCGGCGTGCCCAGCGCAAATCCGAAGGGAATCACATCGCCGCCGACCGCCGTATTGCCGGCAATAAAAGCGTGGTGGCCGATCCGGACGAACTGATGCACCGCCGTATGGCCGGACAGAATCGCGCCCTCGCCCACTTCGCAATGGCCACCGAGCGTCGCACAATTCGTCAAAATGACCTTGTCGCCGACAATGCAATCGTGCCCGACATGCGAATAGGCCATGAGAAAGCACTCGTCGCCGATTTTCGTCGTCCCCCGGCCGCTGGTGGACCCCGCATGGGCTGTCGCGAATTCGCGAATGACGCAGTTGCGGCCGATCTCGAGCGTCGTGCGTCCGCCTTTGTGCCGCAGGTCCTGCGGCGCGCCTCCGAGCGCGACATTGGGCGAAATACGCGTCCCCGCACCGATTGTCGTCGCACCTAGAATGGAAACATGCGAGGCCAGCTCGACGCCTTCACCAAGCCGCACTTCCGCGCCGACATGGCAGAACGGCCCTATGCGGACACCGGCAGCCAGATGGGCACCGGGTTCGACAACCGACAATCCGTGAACAACCGGTTCCGTTGCGGACCCGCCGCTGCCGCTAGCGACCATCTTCAAACGACACCATCGCCGACACCTCGGCTTCGGCAACCTTGGAGCCGGCAACCCTGCCCTCACAGCCGAAACGGAAAACCGAACCGCGCTGCTTCAGCTTGCGCACGTGAATCTCCAGTTGGTCGCCCGGAACGACCGGCTTGCGGAACTTGGCGCCATCAATGGTCATGAAATAAACCATCGGCGGTCGGGTGACGTCCTTCATGGCATTGACACAGATCGCACCCGCCGTCTGGGCCATTGCCTCGATGATGAGCACACCCGGCATCACCGGCATGTCCGGAAAATGCCCGGTGAAATGCGGTTCGTTCATCGTTACGTTCTTGATGCCGATGGCTGACTCGTCACCGTCGACTTCAACGATGCGATCGACCAGCAGAAACGGATACCGATGCGGCAGAAGCTTGAGCAGCTTCTGAATGTCCAGCGTCGAAAGCTCTTTCGTGTCACTGCTCATTCTGGTCGTCGCCTCTGCGCTTTTTACTCCCCATCGACCTCAACGCCATAACTTCCCTGAAGTGATCGCGATAGGGTCTTGCTGGCCGCCCGGCCCATTTTTCCCCTGCGGGTACATCATACATGAGGCCGGATCCGGCCGCGATTTGCGCACCTGTACCCACTGACAGGTGGTCCTTGATTCCGACGCCGCCGCCCATCTGGACAAAATCCCCCAGCGTTACAGAGCCGGATATGCCGCACTGCCCCGCAATGAGGCAGCAGCGGCCGATCTGAACGTTGTGGGCAATCTGTACGAGATTGTCGATCTTGCTGCCCTGGCCGATCACGGTATCGCCGATCGCGCCGCGGTCTATGGTGGAATTGGCGCCAATCTCGACGTCGTCCTGAATCAGCACACGTCCAAGCTGCGGCACTTTTTCTGCGCCACGCGCACCCGGCACGTAGCCGAACCCGTCCTGCCCGATGCGAACCCCGCCATGAATGATGACGCGGTCGCCCACAAAAGCGCACTGCACCGTCGCTGACGGTCCGACATAGCCGTCGCGGCCAATCTGGCAATGCGGTCCAATCACCGCACCTGGAGCAACAACCGTACCCGCGCCTATGGCCGCGTTCGGTCCGATGACAGCATTCGCTTCGATGATTGCGCCGCGCTCGATCCGCGCAGAATCGCTGATATGTGCAGCGGCCGATATGCCGGTCTCGCCGGTCATTGCGCCCGGGCGCATGGAGTTTGGGAACAGCAGCCTGGTAGCAGCCACAAAAGCAAGTTGGGGCCTGTCGGTGACAAGCGCTGCCACGCCGGTCGGCACCCGCTCCGCCAGTTCGGCACGGCACAGAACAGCCGAGGCGCTGGTCTGTTCGAGATCAGCGGCCAATCGCTTGTCTTCGATGAAGATCAGCGTACCTGCACGCCCTTGAGCGGCGGTCGCAACGCCGCTGATTTCGACCTGTCCGAGCGAAGGATCGCGCAAAGCAGCGCCAGTCGAGGCTGCAATCTCCTCGACCGAATAGCTACGCGCCAGCGCAAAGAAAACCGGTTCTGTCATTGGAACTTGTTCCAACGCCTGTTTCGGGCCGTATGGCCCGAAATCCTCAATCGGCGGCTAGAACCGCGTCGAAATGCCGAAGTTGAAATTCTGCACCGTATCCGACGCCGTCCGCACAACGGGCAGGGCATAGTCAACCCGCAAAGGCCCGAACGGCGATGCCCAGATCAGGCTCGCGCCAACGGAGGCGCGCCAAGCCATTGCGGTCCCGGCGGCCGTCGCAAGCGAGTTGCCGTAGAGGGTCGCAGCGTCGGCGAACACCGCGCCACGCATGCCGAAGGTCTTGGGCAGCAGCGGCAGCGGGAACTGCATCTCGGCAGAGGCGTGGAAATACGTCGCGCCGCCGAGATGATCGCCTGTAGCCGGGTCAAACGGGCCAATACCGTTATGTGCGAAGCCACGAATAATCCGGGTCGTCGACTGGTTGTAGTCGAACACACGCAAAGGCACGCCCAGCGCCTGAACATGACCACCGCCGGCAACCAGAACACCTACGAGATCAAGCTCTTCGGAGAGTGTCTTGTAGTAGTTCGCGCGGCCGCTGACCTTGATGAAGCGAGCATTGCCGAAAATACCGGCAAACTCGGTCGAGAAAGTCGCGTGGAGGCCGTCACGAGGATCCTGGATGTTGTCGATCGTGGAGTAGGTCAGCGTCGCCGAAATCGACGATTTGGTCCACGGGCTCGCCGCAACGCCCGCCTGGACAGCCGTGGATACCGGACAGGGCGCGGGAGCGGCGCCCGGGCAAACCGCGCCCGCGGTAGTTGTGTAAGCGTAGTTCTCGATCGCCAGATTATAGGCGAAGGTCGTCGACAGATGCTCGGTAATCGGCAGCCCCAGGCGAACCGTACCGCCGGTCACCGTGCTGGTGTAGTTCGTGTAGGAGCGCGTCTGCCGGAATATGTCGAAACCGGCCGAAATCCGCCTTCCGAGGAAATACGGCTCGGTGAACGAAATCATGTAGTCGCGCGCGGAACTGCCGCCGGAGATCGAGAGCCGGATTGCCTGACCGCGACCGAGGAAATTGCGCTCTGAAACGCCTGCCTCAAGCAGAAAACCGCTCGTTGGCGTATTGCCGGTCGCATAGCCTGCGCCGATTGAGAACTCACCGGTCGACTTGTCTTCGACATCCACGATGAGAATGACCTGATCGGGTCCCGAACCCTGCATGGTCGAAATGTCGACCGACGCGAAGAAATCGAGGGCCTCCAGGCGCTTGCGGGCCTGCTGGATCAGCACCTGATTGAATGCGTCGCCTTCGCTGACGTCGAATTCGCGTCGAATGACAAAGTCGCGCGTCTTGGTATTGCCGCGGATTTCGATGCGCTCGATATAGGCGCGGGGGCCCTGGTCGATCGTATAGAGAACCGAGATCGTGCGATTGACGAAGTCGCGGTCGCCGCGTGGCGTGACCTGGGCGAAAGGATAGCCCTGCCCCGCGAGGCGCTCGGTAATCGCAACAAGCGTGTCTTCGACATCCGAAGCGCTGTAGGTGTCGCCGCTGCGCGTCTCCACAAGACGCTCGAGGCTCTGCGCATCGATTCCCTGGATCGTGCTGTCGATCTCGATATTGCCGAACGTATAGCGCTCGCCCTCATCGACCGTGAACGTGATGGTGTATTTGTTCTCGGTTGCATCCAGCTCAGCGGACGAGGAAATGATCTGGAAGTCGGCATAGCCGCGATTGTAATAGAAGCGGCGCAGCAGCTCTTCGTCAACGCGCAGCTGGGCCTCGTCGAATACGTCCTTCCGGCTCAGGAACGACAGGAAGTTGGATTTCTTGGTCTGAATGACGTCCTGAAGCCTGCCATCGCGATAGGCGTTGTTGCCGACGAAATTGATCGAAGCGATCTTGGTCCGGCCACCCTCGACAATCTCGAAAATCACGTTCACTCGGCCGTCGCCGAGATCCTGCGTATAGGCGGTGACGCGGGCATCGTCACGGCCTATGCGGCTGTAGGCAGCCTCCACGGCGCTGATGTCGGCCTGCATCGCCGCTTCGGAGAAGGAACCGCGCGGCTGCAGCTGGACAGCGCTGGCGAGCTGGGCATCCTTGATCTTGCGGTTGCCTTGAAAAATGACCTGATTGACGATCCGGTACTCGGCGACAACCACAACCAGAACGCTGCCGCGCTGATTGATCTGGACCTCGGAAAACAGATTCGTCGAGAAAAGCCGCTTCACGGCCTCATCAATCGCCGAACTGTTGAACGAAACGCCGGGCCGGATGCCGATGTAATCGCGGATCGTGTCGGAATCGACACGCTCGTTGCCGCGCACGTCGATACGGCTGACCACCGCAGCCTGCGCCGACGATACCGATGCCAGCTGGACAGCCACGCTTCCAGAGAACACGACACACAATGATAAAAACACCGCCGAAGCGGCGCCAAACAGACTGGAAGCTGCCTTCATAGGGCTGTCTTACCTTCTTTTCTCGTAGTCCCCACAGCGAGAAGTCCGGATCTCGGCAGAACTCTCCCACCGTAATAACCGGATTTCGCCCACACGCAAGGTTTCTGGTTAATTTGCGTTTACGATTTCGCCAAGCGTTGCACGGACACCACGGATTTTGCCGTCCATGGTAAATGACATCTCAATTTTCCGTCTCAAACCAAGCGTTTGCACGATCAGCACCCGAAGATGTCGTTCCAGAACACGAACACCATGAAGGCCAGCACGAGCAGCAGGCCGACCCTGTAGACGCCTTCCATAAGACGCTCGGGAACGGGACGCCGAATCGCCGCTTCAATGCCGTAGAAAACCAGATGGCCGCCATCGAGTGGTGGAATGGGCAGCAGGTTCAGGAAGCCGATGCCCACCGACAGCAGCGCTACCAGTTGCACAAGCCACTCGATCCCGAGCGCCGCCGCCTTGCCTGACATCTCGGCGATGCGCACAGGCCCGCCAAGCTGGCACCTGTCTTCCCGCCCTGCAACGAAGCGCTTCAGAAACTGTCCGGTGCGGGCGATAATGTGCCCGGTTTCCGAAATGCCTTCCACAAGCGCCTGTCCGGGCGAATATTCGATCAGCCGGGGCTGTCCCAGCTCCTCATTGTTGACGACACCGATAATGCCGATGCGCACGACGTTGCCGAGCGCGTCGGTCTGCTCCATCAGCTCCGGCGTGGCGACGAGAGTTACCTCCTCGCCGTCGCGCATCATGACGAAGGTGATTTCGTCGCCCGCGCGCCCCGAGACGATCCGCTGGACGTCGGCAAAGGTTTCGATCTGCGTCCCATCGACCGAAACGAAACGGTCACCGGGCTGGAAGCCCGCAATGTCCGCCGGGCTCTCCGCCCGCACTTCGGCCACCATGGGCTCGGTAACATAGCGCCCGTAAGTGCCGAACATGACAGCGAAAACGGCTATCGTCAGCAGGAAGTTGAATGCCGGTCCCGCGAATACGGTGAGCGCACGCTTCCACACCGGCTGGGTGTGGAATGCAATGCGCTGTTCCTGCGGCGTCAGCGCTTCCATTTCCTCCTGGTCGGGCGGCGTGCTCGTGGCATTCATGTCGCCAACGAATTTCACATATCCGCCGAGCGGGATCGCAGACAGTTTCCAACGCGTGCCGTGGCGGTCGTTGAATCCCAGAAGCTCGGGACCGAATCCGATCGAGAAGGCCCTCACGCCGATGCCACACCAGCGGCCGACGAGATAGTGGCCCATTTCGTGGACGAACACGACGATGGTGAGAACCAGAAGAAACGGCGCGATGGTGCCAATGAGTATGCCGTCGGTGCTGAATATGCTGGTCAGGAAGTCGATCACTTGATCCCCGCATTTTGCCTGCCGAGCTGCGCAACGGCCCGCAACTGTCATTCCGATATCGACTGTTCGGTGGCGTCCGCCGCCGCCGAATATGCCGACTAACCGCCGAAAAGCCCGGCAGCTGGACTATCCGGACCGGCGAGACTGGCGCAGATCACGTAGAGCGCCAGCGCCGCCGCGACAAGCCCGTCGACCCGATCCATGACACCACCATGGCCTGGTATCATCTGGCCGGAGTCTTTTGCGCCATGGCGCCGCTTGTAAGCCGATTCGAAAAGATCGCCGAACTGCGAAACAACCGAAACGCCGATGGCGGCGAGTACACCGATTGCGAGGGCGGCGGAAGACGGGCCGGTCGCCGCGATCAACCCGCCGCCAATAGCCGCGGCGACGATGCCGCCAATGGCGCCGCTCCAGGTTTTCGACGGTGAAATCGACGGGGCGAGTTTCGGGCCGCCGAAATACCGTCCGGCGAAATAGGCGGCGATGTCCGTTCCCCACACGCATGCAAACAGGAAAAGAATCGCCCACAGGCCGGACGGGTCATTGCCGCGCAGAAACGCCAGCGCGACGGCGGGCGCCGTCGCATATACAATTCCCGCAGCGAGCCCTGGGCCCTGTCCCAGTATGATCGCTGCAACCCACGCGCCGGCAGCTGCTATGGCGATCGCGCCAAAGAGCGTCAGTGCATCGCTGCCGGCTGCCAGCGCTATGAGCACCGAAGCGGCGAGCGCCCAGGCGGCAGTTCGGTAAGCGGGCGAGTAGCGATCCTTCGATAGCGTAGACCATTCGTGGAAGACCGCGGCACCCATTGCCGCCGCAAATAACCGGAAGGCCGTGCCTCCCCACCACGTGAGCGCCAGTACAGCCGCCGCCAGCACCAGCGCTGAGATCACCCGCAATTGAAGGTTGCTGCGTGGCTTGTTGCCCGCGTGCTCGAGGCCGTCGGGCGAACCGCCGCTCATGACGCGTCGCGCGCCACAACCCCACCGAAGCGGCGCTCGCGCGAACCGAATACCTCGACCGCATTCATGAGCTCCACACGGCCGAAATCAGGCCAGAAGCACGGGACGAATACCAGTTCCGAATACGCCGCCTGCCAGGGCAGAAAGTTCGACATGCGCTGCTCGCCGCTGGTGCGGATCACCAGGTCGGGATCCGGGATGCCTGCGGTATCCAGATATTCTGAGAAACTCTCCTCGGTGATACCTTCCGGGGCAAGCTTGCCGGCCGCCACATCCTCGGCAATACGCCTGCTGGCGCGCGCGATTTCGTCTCGCCCGCCATAATTGAACGCAATCACCAGATTGCTTTTGCTGTTAAGGGCGGTCAGCGCTTCCGCCTCGTGCAGCAGGCCTTCGATTTCAGGGTCCAGCCCCTCGCGCCGCCCGATCACCCGCACCCGCACGCCGCTGTTGTGCAGTTCCGCAAGGTCGCGGCGGATGAACAATTTGAGCAGCCCCATGAGGTCGGAGACTTCCGATTTCGGCCGCGACCAGTTTTCCGAAGAAAACGCGTAGACGGTGAGCCAGTTGACCCCAAGATCACCGACTGCACGAACCGTTGCACGCAAGGCCTCGACACCGGCCCGATGTCCTGCCGCGCGCGGCAGGCCGCGGCTCTTGGCCCAGCGCCCGTTGCCGTCCATGATGATGGCTATATGGTCGGGTTTCATCCTCGAACCGGTCCGCCTCCCCGCTGGCCGTACGGCTAAACGTGCAGGATCTCCGCCTCTTTTTCCGTCAGCAGGCTGTCGATCGTGGCAATCGTGTCGTCGGTCAGCTTCTGCACCTGATCGTGAAGGCGGCGCGCATCGTCTTCGCTCGTCTCGCCGTCTTTTTCCGATTTCTTGAGATGATCCATGCCGTCGCGGCGCACGTGCCGGGCGGCAACGCGGGCGTTCTCCGCATAGTTGTGGGCGATTTTCACCAGCTCCTTGCGCCGCTCCTCGTTGAGCTCGGGCAGCGGAATACGCAGATTGGTGCCATCGACGATGGGATTGAAGCCGAGGTTGGATTCGCGGATCGCCCGATCGACAGCCGGGACCATGGATTTGTCCCACACCTGAACGCTCAGCATCCGCGGCTCCGGAACAGAGATCGTGGCGACCTGGTTGAGCGGCATTTGAGAGCCATAGGCCTCTACCTGAATCGGATCGAGCAGATTGCCGGACGCACGGCCGGTTCTCAGTGAAGCGAGATCGGATTTGAACACGGAAACCGCGCCCTCCATCCGCCGCTGAAGATCCTTGAAATCGACAGCGCCTGCCATTGTCTTCCCTCCTGCTGACGGGGTACCGGTTTTCCGCGTCTGGCGCGGGCTATTCGTCCGAGACCACCGTATATCTACCGTTTCCGCGAAGAATCGCGCTGAAACCGTGTTCTTCGTGGATCGAGAACACGATTATCGGAATGTGGTTCTCGCGCGCAAGCGCAATTGCCGCAGTGTCCATGATCATCAGGCCCTGCTGGATGACTTCGGCATGGCCGAGCTTGTCGTATCGTTCGGCATTCGGGTCCTTTTTCGGATCCGCCGAATAGACACCGTCCACCTGCGTACCTTTGAAAAGCGCATCCGCGCCAATCTCCGCGGCGCGCAAAGCCGCCGCCGAATCGGTGGTGAAGAAGGGATTGCCCGTGCCGCCTGCAAAAATCACCACTTTGCCAGCGTCCATATAGGCGGTCGCCTGGCGCTGCGAGAAGCTCTCGCACAGCTCGGGCATTGCGATCGCCGAAAGCACGACCGCCTCGACTCCCATCTTGACCAGCGATGTTCGGAGAGCAAGCGAATTGATCACAGTGGCTAGCATGCCCATGTGGTCGCCTGTCACCCGGTCGCCGCCCTTGGAGGCTACGGCCACGCCGCGGAAGATATTGCCGCCGCCAATCACGACCGCGACTTCGACGCCAAGCTTGCGCGCTTCAACGATGTCGGCCGCGATCCGGTCAACGACTGAAACGTCGATGCCGAAACCTTGTCCCCCCATCAGTGCTTCGCCCGAGGCTTTCAGCAATACGCGGCGATAGGGTGGCTGGTCGGGCATTCTTTGTTCGGCCTTCTGGTGAAATCGAACCCGCGATACACGAAGGGCGCCGCGTTGTCACGCAGCGCCCTATGGCATCGTTTGTGGAAAATCGGGTGCGTCAGTTACCCGCCGCAGCCGCCACTTCGGCAGCAAAATCGGCTTCCTGACGTTCAATGCCCTCGCCGAGCGCAAAACGCACGAAGCCGGTGATCTTGGCCGGAGCGCCAATGTCCTTTTCGGCTTCCTGAAGCGCCTTTTCCACCGTCAGATCAGGGTTGATGACGAATGCCTGTTTGAGCAGCACAACCTCTTCGTAGAACTTGCGCAGCCTGCCTTCGACCATCTTTTCGATGATGTTGTCCGGCTTGCCGGAGGCACGCGCCTGGTCGGCAAAAATCGCCTTCTCGCGCTCGACCACAGCCGGATCGACCTCGTCCGGAGTAAGCGAAAGCGGGTTCGTTGCAGCAACGTGCATGGCCACCCGGCGGCCGAATGCGCGCGCAGCATCTGCGTTGCCGCTGGTTTCGATACCGACCAGCACACCCATCTTGCCGAGGCTTTCATCCACCGAGTTGTGGACATAGGTCGCCACAGCACCCTGTCCGACCGAAAGTTTCGCGGAGCGGCGGAAGCTCATGTTTTCGCCAATGGTGCCGACAGCGTCCTTGATCGTGTCCGTAACCGATTTGCCCGAATCCGGATAAGGGGCGGCAGCTACGGCTTCGCTGGAGCCGTCGGTGTCGAGAGCGGCCTTCGCCACGTTGCGCACAATATCCTGAAACGACTCGTTGCGAGCCACGAAGTCGGTCTCGGAATTAACTTCGACCACGACCGCGGCCGTACCTTCCATGGCAACGCCGATCAGGCCTTCCGCAGCCGTTCGTCCGGCCTTCTTGTCGGCCTTTGCAATGCCCTTCTTCCGCAGAAGGTCGATTGCCGCTTCCATGTCGCCATTGGTTTCGGCCAAAGCCGCCTTGCAGTCCATCATGCCCGCGCCGGTGATGTCGCGCAGTTCCTTCACCTGTGCTGCCGAGATGCTCATTTTTGCCTCTTCATATCGCAGTCTGAATACGTAATCGCGCACCGCGCGTCGCGGTGCGCTATAGCGCCTGAAAATGACAGCCGGCTGACCGGCCGCCGGTCAGGCGTCCTTCTTGTCTTCGTCTTTGGCTTCCGCCTCGACCGGAGCAGCTTCCGCTGCCGGTTCCTCGGCCGCAGGCTCATCGGCCACGGCGGTCTCGACAGGAGCTTCTTCGGCAGCGCCGACATCGATACCCGCCGAGCCCTGCTGGCGGGCGATACCGTCGATCGCAGCCTTCGAAATCAGGTCGCAATAGAGCGAAATGGCCCGCGCGGCGTCATCATTGCCCGGGATCGGGTAGTCGACAATGTCCGGGTCGCAGTTCGAATCCACGATCGCGACGACCGGAATGCCGAGGCGCTTGGCCTCCTGAATGGCGATCGCTTCCTTGTTGGTATCGATCACGAACATCAGGTCCGGCGTCGAGCCCATGTCCTTGATGCCGCCCAGCGCACGGTCGAGTTTCTCGCGCTCGCGCTCCAGGTTCAGGCGTTCCTTCTTGGTGAAGGCCGATGCCTGAGCACCGTCGGCTAGCAGCTCTTCGAGCTTGCGCAGACGCTGGATCGAATTCGAGATCGTCTTCCAGTTGGTCAGCATGCCGCCGAGCCAGCGCGCATTGACATAGTACTGGGCCGAGCGCTTGGCGGAATCGGCGATGATCTCCGACGCCTGGCGCTTGGTGCCGACGAACAGAACGCGGCCGCCGGTCGAAACCGTGTCGGATACTTTTTTCAGCGCCTGGTGCAACAGCGGAACCGTCTGCGACAGGTCGATAATGTGGATGTTGTTGCGGCTGCCGAAAATGTACTGCGACATTTTCGGGTTCCAGCGGTGCGTCTGGTGGCCGAAGTGAACGCCGGCTTCCAAAAGCTGACGCATGCTGTAGTCTGGCAGAGCCATAGTCATTGTCCTTTCCGGTTGGCCTCCACGGACAAAGGCGCGTTTTGCGCCACCGGCGGTCGTCGGAGGATGTCTCCCGCCCGAAAACCAAAGTCCGTGTGTGGAATGCGCGCGCATATAGATGGCGCGGAGCCTATTTGCAAGCCTGCCCGGGTCTTCGCGGGTGCGGCGTATTCGGCTCTAACGCTCTGCCGCTTCCGCTATTTGCGACCAATTGTCCAGAAACTGGCCGCGGACATAGAGCCCCGACGAACCGTTTTTCGTGGCATCCACCTCGTCAAGGCGAGCAAACACCAGAGTGGTGTCGCCCCTCCCCGCCCAGCCGACATACCAGCCCCAGGCCCGTTTGCGGTCGAAAGACCCATCGGCCTTGTATGGATAGGCCGAACCCGTCTTGCCGGCGACTACCCAGTTGCCGGCAAGGGTGTGTTTCTGGATGATGCGTTCGACCAGCCTATAAGTCTCCGTCGAAACCGGCAGATCGCGATTGACGAAGCGGCGCAGAAACCGAACCTGTTCATCAGGCGATATTCTGAGCGACGAGCTGATCCACCCGCGATCGAGGCCGTTGTCCTTACCCGGATCACCGGTCAAATCGGCGTTGCCATAGCCGAAAGACCGACTGTAGCGCTCGAGTCCCTCAACTCCGAGATGATGCGTTATGAAACGCGAATACCAGACAACCGAATAACGCATCCAGCGCGCCGGGTCGGCGGGCTTGCGCCACTCGGCTCCGCCCCACGCGGGAAAACCCTCGCGAAAATCGATCACGGGTTCGTTCGCATTCGCGAGGAAACCGCTATCGAAACCCATCACCGCGAGCGCCAGCTTGAACGTCGAGGCCGGAGTTACACGCGTTTCGCAATCGCCTTCCCTGACAAGTTCCGCGCCCGAGGCGGCATCTGCGACCACGAGGCAGACCGGCCTGGCGGCAGCTGGCTGAAGAAGGCCCGCAAACGAAGCGATCGCCAGCGCAAGACCGGCAATCGCCGGTCTCAGCGGCTGCATTCGGGCTGCGGCAGCATGTCGAGCTGAACCAGCTGTCCGGCCAGCGCGAAATCGCCATAGTCCATGACGATATCACGGGTAATGCCGCTTTCATGCAGCTTGAACGAGATGCGGTAGCTCGGCACTTCCTCGCCATTTTCACCGGACAAATCGAAATACGCGATATCGACCGGCCAGAACCGGTCTTCGGAAAGCGCACCGACAACGTTCAACTCGGGATCTCCACTGGGAATCGGCGCCTTTCGGCCGATGATCACGGTCGTGGTCATGATGCGGTCGGCGTCTTCCGAGCCGTCGAATATAGTCGTCTCGTAGAACGTCTCCGAGCTTTCGGCGCGGCCGATCAGTTCCAGAAGATGTTCGGTCGGAAATTGCGAACGTTCGAGCCCGAGCGAGCGTTTGTCGGGTTTGTCGAGCTCGACCGAAACGCCGCTGGCGTCGCGCGTTGCACTGCCCTTGATCTCGCGATCCAGCTTCTGGTTCACATAGGATTTGGTGACGAAGCTGAAATGGTCGCCCGTTCCATCCTCGTAGGTTGAGGTCTGCAAATCGCTGATGCGCGACATCTCGTCGGTACTGATTTCCGTGACGAACCGGAAATTGACAGTGTAGCCATCGCAGGCGGAACCATCGAACTCATAGACCATCCGCCCATCGACGCTCTTGATACCCGACCTGTCGGATGCCTGGTCGAGTTTGAGGTCATATACGGCGCGATGGGGCGCCAGCGCCTGGGCAGCCTGAGCGGCGGCCGGCAGGGCCAGTACAAGGACGGCCGGGCCAAAAAATTTGGCGCAGGATGCGCGCATCTGTGAATGTCTCCTCAGGTCACTTGGGCGACGCAAGCGTCGCGTGTATCACCATATACACATCGGTGGCCGAAGCGAGGCGAGATGAAAGCCGCCAAATGACATCTACAGACATTTTTGAAGGAGCATTTCCTATGACAACGGTCGAAAACCGGGTTGCCGAACTTGGAGAATCCATTCCCACTGTCGCAGCACCGGCGGCAAACTACATCCCTTGGAACAAGACCGGGAAGCTGATCCTGACCTCGGGGCAGCTGCCCTTCCTGGATGGCAAGCTTGTCGCCACGGGGCTCCTCGGCAAGGATGTGGACACCAAGACCGGCCAGATTGCGGCGCGCCACTGCGCGCTGAATGTGCTCGGCGTCTTAAAGGCTGCGTGTGACGGCGATCTCAACCGCATCAAGCGCATCGTCAAGATCACCGTGTTCGTTGCGGCCGCTCCCGACTTCCATGAAGCCCATATCGTCGCCAACGGCGCTTCGGACCTGCTGGTTGCCGCATTCGGCGACAATGGCCGCCACGCGCGCTCGGCAGTCGGCATGGCGGTGCTTCCGCTCAATGCGCCTGTCGAGGTTGAGGTCATCGCCGAGCTCGCCTGAACGAAATGAGCGACCTTTCCTGGCTCACCGCACGCCCGATCGCGCATCGCGGCTTGCACGATCTCAATATCGACCGTTGGGAAAATACACTGTCTGCCTTCGAGGCCGCGGTGGCCGGGAATTTCGCCATAGAATGCGACGTTCATCTCGCAGCCGATGGCGTGCCCGTTGTATTCCATGACGACCAGCTGAAGCGGCTGACGGGCGAAGAAGGCAACACCTGCGATCTGACATCTGTCCAGCTCGCGGAACTCCCAGTCGGCGGCACAGCTGACCGCGTACCCACACTTCGGCAAACGCTGGAGCGCGTCGCCGGGCGCGTGCCGCTGGTGATCGAACTCAAGGGCATCGCCGGGCAGGATGAAGGGCTCGTCGCCGAGGTCGGCAAACTGCTCTCGGCCTATCGCGGCAAGGCAGCGATCATGTCGTTTGACCACTGGCTTGTGCGCCGCTTCGCGACCGACGCTCCGGGCATTCCGTACGGACTGACGGCAGTGGGCATCACACAGGACCGGCTGGAACAGCACTTCTCGATGCTGGCCCACAATCCGGCCTTTGCCTCTTTCTACGCGATGGAACTGCCCAATCCCTTCACCGATTTCATGAGGCACGACCTTGCGAGGCCTGTGATCACTTGGACGGTGCGCGACCGCAAGACCTATGACCTGACCGTGACCCATGCCGACCAGATGACCTTTGAAGGGTTCAACCCCGACCGCCCCGGCGACGTGGCGGCATTGCAATAGAACGTCTTGCAAAGCGCCGGTTCGCGAATAGGTATTGGGGATACCCTCATCGAACCCTGGATTGCCTGAAAGCATGAGCCGGCAGAGCGACAACGCAGCGGCAAGCGGTGAATTCGCGATCCGCGTCAATCCTTCGCTTGCCGCCTTTCCTCCCGGCGAGTGGCAACAGTTGCTGGGCGCGAACCGCGGAGGCCGCGTCCCATACAACCCGTTTCTCAGCCATGCTTTCCTCTCATCGCTGGAGGAAAGCGGCTGCGTTGCGGCCGAGACCGGCTGGATGCCGCAGCATCTCAGGCTCGAAGCGCCGGACGGCCGCATGCTGGGCGCTGTACCTTGCTATGTCAAAACCCACAGCCAGGGCGAATATGTCTTCGACTATGGCTGGGCCGACGCCTTCGAGCGCGCCGGCGGCCGCTATTATCCGAAACTGCAGGTCTCGATTCCCTTCACGCCCGCTCAGGGTCCTCGGCTGCTGATCAACGAGGGCGCGGACAAAGACTCCGTGCGCACCGCACTTGCCGAGGGCCTGAAGGCGCTGTGCTCACGCATCGGAGCATCGTCTGTTCATGTCACCTTCGCGCCCTTGGACGAGGCTGAACTGCTCGGGCGTCAGGGCTTTTTGCGGCGCACTGATCAGCAGTTTCATTTCTTCAACCAGGGATATGGAAGCTATGACGACTTTCTCACCACCCTCGCCTCGCGAAAGCGCAAGGCGTTGCGCAAGGAACGTCATGCGGCGCTCGAAAACGGCATCACCGTCGAGTGGCTGAAGGGGTCCGATATCACCGAGTCCGTGCTCGACGACTTTTTCGCCTTCTACATCGACACCGGCTCACGCAAATGGGGCCGGCCTTATCTCAACCGCGAATTCTACTCGCTGGTGGCCGAGCGTATGGCCGATGACATATTGCTGGTCATGGCAAAGCGCGATGGGCGCTACATCGCCGGTGCGATCAATTTCATCGGGTCGGACACGCTCTACGGGCGCCACTGGGGATGCGTCGAGGAACACCCCTTCCTGCATTTCGAGATCTGCTACCATCAGGCAATCGACTTCGCGATCGCACACGGCCTGAAGGTGGTTGAGGCCGGCGCACAGGGCGAACACAAGCTGGCGCGCGGCTACATGCCCGTCACCACCCATTCCGCACATCATATTGTGCATGCCGGGCTTCGCAATGCCGTGGAAGACTACCTCGTCCGCGAACGGCAGGACGTTGCCGCGATCGGCGAATATCTGGCGCAACGGGGGCCGTTCCGGAAAGGCGGATAAGGCATTGGGGGAGTAGGGCAATAGGGCAGTATGGTTGAACTGACTCGGGAACCGGCCTGCGACATTGACGTTCGGCAGCCTTATCCCTACTGCCTTACTGTCCCATCCCCTTGCTGCCTCGCCGGAGGTCCCATGTCAGCCGCCTACGACACCGACAACGTCTTCGCCAAAATCCTGCGCGGGGAACTGCCCGCCCACAAACTCTATGAAGACGACGACACCTTCGCCTTCATGGACATCATGCCGCGCGGCGATGGTCATTGCCTGGTGATCCCGAAAAAGCCGTCACGGAACATACTCGATGTCGATCCGGACAGTTTGGCAGCCGTCATGCGCACGGTCCAGAAGCTGGCGGTCGCGGCCAAGGAGGGCATGGGTGCCGACGGCGTGACAATCCAGCAGTTTTCAGAACCCGCCGGCGGACAGATCGTCTTTCACCTGCATGTCCACATCATTCCGCGCTTCGATGGCGTGGCATTGAAACCTCACACTGGCACGATGGAGGACAATGCGGTGCTGGCCGCCAACGCGGAGAAAATTCGCGCGGCACTCGCCTGATCAGCCGAGCAGCACCCCGCCAACCAGCACGGCCTCGGCAACGAGCAGCCCGACGATCATGCGTTTGCCGGCTACGAGATAGGCCGCAAATCCGCCGATCGCCGCGCCGGCCCGCAGCACGACCGGGGTATCGGCCAGTGCCCCGTTCGGCGTCAGGATCAGGCTTGCCACGACGGCGGCGACAAGCGCCGTCGCCACGCAACGCACGAAGACAAGAACTTCGGAATCTTCCGAAATCCTGCCGCCCAGGAACACGCCGAGGAAACGCCAGCTGTCGGTCGCCAGCCATCCCGCAACAAGGATGAAGAGAAACGGCCACCACCACGCCTCGAAGCCGGTATAGGTCATGTCGTCGCCCGCCGCGCCTGCAAACGATGCCAGGCATAGGCCACCGCACCGCCTGCAAGGCCGGCGACCAGCAGGCTGAGTTCGGGCACGAGCGCCGCGCAAACCGGCCCCAATATCAGCCCAAGCACCATCGCGACCTTGCTCGCCGCCTCCCGCGCCGACGTCCACAGTGACGTCAGAAAATACATTGGCATCAGCAAAAGAAGCCCGGCGGAGAGAACCGGCGGCAGGTCGCGCGCGGTGACGTAGAACACAGTCACAACGACGATATTGAGCACAACCAGTGACGATCCGACACCACCATACCATGAGGTTCGGAAATCGCGCGGAATGGTTCGCACCTTGTGCATGGCGACGACCCAGGACGTTACGGCAACGAAATGCGACAGCAGGTAAAGGACCCACGGCCGGGTTCGCTCCGCCTTGAGTTCGGGCACCAGCGAAACCACCATCGGGGTCAGGCGTGCGGACGACAGTGCAACTGCAAGCGCCACGACAAAAAGGCCGTTGCCTGCAATTACGGCACCCACCAGCACCACCATGCCTGGCAATGCCCAGATAAAGGCGGTCATGAAGACCGCCTGCACGAGAGTGAAACCCGCACCTTGCGCGAGCGCCGCGAAGCCGACAAAGCTGCTTGCCAGGATCAGCGCCGGCAGCGAAAAGACCTCGCGAAACCCGCGCAGATACCAGGTGAAGTGACTTTCAGGCGGCCCGGCCGCGACATCGCCGCTCACGACCAGCCCGCATTTTGCGAGATACGCCGTGCCCGCGCGGCCAGCGACTTGCGCGGCGAAGCAAGCGCGGCGTTGATGGCACCCCGCGCGATGTCGTCGCCAATGCGCCCGGTCCGGGCGAGTTCGGCCAACCCGGTTAGCGCCGACGCGGCGGCAATATTCGATTTGGCATCGACTTGTGCGGCCAGCAGATCGGCCAGTTGCTGCGTCTGATCGTCGTCGAGCTCAATGACGGCGAGAACCTTCGGCAATTGCTCACCGATTTCCCACTGGCCGCATGCGCGCAGGATCGAAAGCAGCCGGTCGGCGTAGGGCACGAACAGCGTCGGCGCACCCCGCCCCACCTGCATGACCACATGCGCGGCATGCGCAACAACGGCTTCGTCGGCATCTTCCAGCAGATCGACAAGCGGCCGCACAAGCAAGGGGTCGTCCAGCACTTCGCGCGCTACGGCAGCCGCCTCTCCGACCTCCTTGCGGTCGCCGAGGGCGAGGCGTTGCCTGAGACCTGAGCGTCTCCCTTCGGACATGCCCGCGCCGGATCAGCCCCGGCGCGGAAGCTGCGGAACGGTCGTCCGCTTGCCGTCATCGCCTTTGCTGGTCTTCGGCGCGGATTTGGCCGCTGCCTTGCGCGATGTGCTTTTACGCGCCGGCTTTTTCTTCGGCTTCGGTCCGTCGGGATTTTCCTTTATCGGCTTCACCGGCTGGTCGTCGGCGACGGGATCCAGTTTGAGGCCGGTTTCGCCGGTCTCCTTGGTTTCGACCGACACCTTGACCGTGCCACCTTTCTTGAGACGGCCGAACAGCACCTCTTCCGCCAGCGGCTTCTTGATGTGTTCCTGGATGACGCGGGAAAGCGGCCGTGCACCCATGCGCTCGTCGTAGCCTTTGTCGGCCAGCCAGGCGACCGCTTCATCCGACAGCTCGAATGTGACGCGCCGCTCGGCAAGCTGCGCCTCTAGTTGCATGACGAATTTCTGCACCACCTGATGAATCACCGGAACCGGCAGCGACCCGAACGGAATGATCGCGTCGAGTCGGTTACGGAATTCCGGCGAGAACAGCCGGTTGATCGCCTCCATGTCGTCGCCTTCGCGCTTCGACGAACCGAAGCCGATAGCAGCCTTGGCAAGATCGGCCGCGCCGGCATTGGTGGTCATGATCAGGATCACGTTCCGGAAGCTGATCTGCTTGCCATTGTGGTCGGTCAGCTTGCCGTGATCCATAACCTGCAACAGGATGTTGAACAGGTCTGGATGGGCCTTCTCGATCTCATCGAGCAAAAGCACGCAATGCGGATGCTGGTCCACGCCGTCGGTCAGGAGACCGCCCTGGTCAAACCCGACATAACCGGGAGGCGCGCCGATGAGACGGCTCACCGTGTGACGCTCCATATATTCCGACATGTCGAAACGCAGCAGCTCGACGCCAAGCGACGCGGCGAGTTGCTTCGCGACCTCGGTCTTGCCAACGCCGGTTGGGCCGGAGAACAGATACGAACCGATTGGCTTTTCAGGTTCGCGCAAACCCGCCCGCGCCAGCTTGATCGCCGAGGCAAGCGCCGAAATCGCCGTGTCCTGACCGTACACAACGCGCTTCAGTTCCGCGTCGAGACCGGCAAGCACCTTCTCGTCGTCGGCAGAGACCGATTTAGGCGGAATGCGCGCCATGGTCGCGATCGTCGCTTCGATCTCCTTGACGTTGATCGTCTTGCGCCGCTTGTTTTCCGGCAACAGCATCTGCGATGCACCGGTTTCGTCGATCACGTCGATCGCCTTGTCCGGCAGCTTGCGGTCATTGATATAACGGGACGAGAGCTCCACCGCGGCCTTGATCGCCTCGTTGCTGTATTTGACCTTGTGGAAGTCCTCGAAATAGGGCTTCAGACCCTTCATGATCGCGATAGCGTCATCCACGGTCGGCTCGTTCACATCGATCTTCTGGAAGCGGCGCACCAACGCCCGGTCCTTCTCGAAGAACTGACGGAATTCCTTGTAGGTGGTCGATCCAATGCAGCGGATCGTGCCGGACGACAGCGCCGGCTTGAGCAGATTGGAGGCGTCCATCGCGCCGCCGGAAGTGGCGCCTGCGCCGATCACGGTGTGGATTTCGTCGATGAACAGAATCGCGCCCGGAAACTCCTCGAGTTCCTTCACGACCTGCTTCAGCCGTTCCTCGAAATCGCCGCGGTAGCGCGTGCCGGCCAGAAGCGTGCCCATGTCGAGCGCGAAGATGGTGGATTCGAGCAGCACCTCCGGCACCTCGCCTTCCACGATGCGCTTCGCAAGTCCTTCCGCGATCGCCGTCTTGCCGACGCCAGGATCACCCACATAAAGCGGGTTGTTCTTGGAGCGGCGGCACAGCACCTGGATGGTACGGCTGATTTCCGGCCCGCGGCCGATCAGCGGATCGATCCGGCCTGCCCGCGCTTTCTGGTTGAGATTGATGCAATAGGCCGAAAGAGCATCCTGCTGCTTCTTCTTGCCACCCTCTTCGGCAGCGGCCTCGCCGGAACCGGACTCGCTTTCCTCGGCGCCGCGCGCCGCGCGAGCCTCGCTGCTGCCCGGGCGTTTGGCGATGCCGTGGCTGATATAGTTGACCGCGTCGTAGCGGGTCATCTGCTGTTCCTGCAGGAAATAGGCAGCGTGACTTTCCCGCTCGGCGAAAATGGCAACGAGCACATTCGCGCCCGACACTTCCTCGCGCCCCGACGACTGCACGTGAATGACCGCACGCTGGATGACGCGCTGGAAGCCGGCAGTCGGCTTGGAATCCTCGTCATAGCCGGTCACCAGATTATCGAGCTCGGTGTCGACATAGGTGACAAGCGTCTGCTTCAGATCGTCGAGATCGACATTGCAGGCACGCATGACCGCAGCCGCATCCTGGTCATCGACCAGCGCGAGCAGCAGATGTTCGAGCGTCGCGTATTCGTGGTGGCGCTCATTGGCATAGGTAAGCGCCTGGTGAAGCGCACGTTCCAGGCCCTGGGAGAAAGCCGGCATCGTTATGCTGTCCTCATTTCTTTTCCATCACGCATTGCAGCGGGTGCTGGTGCTGACGGGCAAAATCCATGACCTGGGACACTTTGGTCTCGGCCACCTCGAATGTATAGACCCCGCACTCCCCCACGCCGTGATTGTGAACGTGGAGCATGATGCGTGTCGCTGCGTCGCGGTCCTTCTGGAAAAAGCGTTCCAGAACGTGAACGACGAATTCCATGGGCGTGTAGTCGTCATTAAGCAAAAGCACACGGTAGAGGCTTGGCTTCTTGGTCTTGGCCTTGGTCCGCGTGATAACCGCCGTCCCCCGGTCGCTCCCTCCCGACCCGGTATCGTCTTCGTCCCGATCATCCATGCGTACCGCATATCGTCTCGCGGCTCCGTCGTTGATCGTCATATCGCCCCTGGTTCGCCTTACACCCGATTTCAAAGGTGCTTCATGTAGGCACCGCATGGCTGAATTTAAGCCCTTTCTTCAAGGGCACAATATGGCCGCATGGCCAGTTGCGGCAAGTACCACGGCACTCGTTGACGCACCGATTCCCGCCATCATGATGAACGCAAAAAACCCGGCAGCAATGATGCTACCGGGCTCTTGCGCGGACCTTGCGGCCCGCCGATCAGAAATGCGTGACCGGATTACTTCGCCTTGGCGACAGCGTTCTCGAACGGCTTGTAGGCATCCTTGGCGATCTCGGCATAGAGGTCACCCATCTTGGTGGCCTGGGCAACGAAGCCCTCATAAGCCTTCTTGGCATAGTCGGTCTGGATCTCAACGGCCTTGTCGAGCGACTTGGCGGAGAACATCTTCTCCATCGTCGAGGAGCCGTCTTCCCACGACTTTTTGGAGTACTCGCCGGCTTCGCTGGCGATGGTCTGCAGGTTCTTCGACAGCGAGGCGAAGCTCTTCAGGCCGGAGTCCATGAACTCTTTGGAGAATTTGGTGGTGTCTTCGAAAGACTGAAACATCGGGCATTCCTTTGAATGGGCGTTTTTGGGTTGGGCACTTTCGAGCGGCATCCAACCGTCGTTTTGTGCGATGCACATAAATTAGTGTGCGCTGCACAAAATGTCAATGGGTGCGTAGAATCCCGCCGCAGAGCGCATCCCTGTAAAATCGGCACCACATCGTAAACCTATTAAACACCATAAACGGATTGGTAACGCCGGTTTCGTACCCTGTGGAAAGTTATGGCAGAGGCGCTGCCATCTCTGAAAATCGTAACCGACGGGTGTTTCAGTGCGTCAGGCGTTCAAACGGGTCGCGGTCGGGCCCACATTCATCTCAAAAATCATGGCTTTGTTTGCAATGGCGGCGCTTGTGGCGCTTTCAGCGACCAGCGGCGCGTCTGCAAACTCGAAATATGCGGCGATCGTGGTCGACGCCAAAACCGGCAAGACGCTTTTCGCGCGTTATGCGGATTCGCATCGCTTCCCAGCCTCGCTTACCAAGATGATGACGCTCTACATGGTCTTCGAGGCACTGGAGAGCGGCCACATCTCCAAATCGTCCAGAATCCCGATCTCCAGGAATGCAGCCGCCGAACAACCTTCAAAGCTAGGCCTGAAACCCGGCTCCACCATCACGGTCAACGACGCCATCCTGACGCTGGCGACCAAATCGGCCAACGACATCTCCACGGCGGTTGCCGAATATCTGGGCGGATCGGAAGCAAAGTTCGCGCAGATGATGACCAACAAGGCGCGCGCACTGGGCATGAAGTCGACGACCTTCCGCAACGCCCACGGCCTGCCCGACAAGCGCCAGAAAACCACCGCGCGCGACATGGCACGCCTCGGCATCGCCCTGCGCGAGCATTTCCCGCAATATTACGGCTATTTTTCCACCCGCGTTGCGACGGTGGCCGGCAAACGGCTCGGCAACCACAACCGGCTGCTCGGCCGCGTGCGCGGTATGGACGGTATCAAAACCGGCTACACGCGCGCTTCGGGTTTCAACCTTGTCTCCTCGGTTGAAGCTGACGGCCGCTCGATCGTGGCGGTAGTCATGGGTGGCCGTACGGCCAACAGCCGCAACGCGCACATGGTCGAGCTGATCTCCAAATACATGCCGCGCGCCTCGCGCCGCGGACGCGGCAATCTCGTCGCGCAACCGCGCACAATTTCCCCGACCCGCCCGGTCGTCGCCAGCACCGGTCGCATCGAACTGCCGACAAAGGGGGCGCCGACACCTGATGCTCGCCCTGTCGACAACATTGACCCCGTTTACACTGACAAGATCGTTGTAGCGGCCGCACCCGTCCCGCAACCGACTGCGGCAGTACGCGCAGCTGAAAATCAGATCGCTGAAGGCGACGTCGACATGGTGGAAACGGCGTCGACCGTTCCCAATGGCTGGGTCGTCCAGGTCGCATCGCTGCTCAGCGAAGCCGAGGCCCGCTCGTTCCTCGACCGCACCAGCCGTGCAGCAGGCGGCATTCTCGCCAATGCCACCCCGTTCACCGAAAAGTTCGACAACAAAGGCACGCTCTACTGGCGTGCCCGTTATGCCGGCTTCAGTTCCAAGAATGCGGCCAGGGGCGCCTGTAACGCGCTCAAGGCGCGCGACATCGCCTGCTACGCAGTGCAGCAGTAAAGCCCGATCATTCGGGTCTCCGGTCAGTATCGCGTCGAAGGAGTATCAAGCGTGTTTGGACAGCAAAATGTCTTTGGCGGCATTGATGCGGGCAGCCAGAAAGGGCGACCCGCCGACGTCGGGGTGCAGGCGTTGCATCAGGCGGCGGTGCGCCTTGCGGACTTCCGCCGCGGAGGCACCCGGTTCAAGACCAAGGACCTCGTAGGCTTCCTCCTCAGTCATGGTGCCAGAAACCGGCGCAGCGGCATGCCCCTCGCCTCCATGCGCCTGAGCGTCTTCGCGCCAGACGGGAAATCTGCCGTCAAGATAGGTTTCCAGAAGCTGTAGGCTCTCCGCATCGCTCGCCAGTTCGCTGCGCAAAGTCAGCAACTGTTCGAGCGACAGGATTCTCAGTTCCGCGCCCTCCAGGCTGCCTGCAAGAACGACGCCTTCGAGCGAACCGGTCTCGTGGTCGAGCTCCATTTCCAGGGCCGCAGTGCGAACATGCGATTTTCCGCCGGGGCTTCGGCGGGCCCGGCGCCCCGCCCTGCCGCGCAGATACCATGCGGCGGCCAGAGTCAGCAGCATTCCGGCCACACCGCCCCGCCCCGCCAGAAGCAGCACCAGGCCAAGCAGCGCCAGAATTGCGGGCCCGGCCAGCCGGATCGTATCAGCGACCCGTGCAGGGCTCGCCCGCACGAAACCGAGCGCCAGCAGGAATGCGCAAAGCACCCCCAGCGATAGGTAGAGCATGAAGCTCATCTGCCGCCTTTCAAATGCTCGATCATCTGCCTGTCCTCAGCACGGCCCCGCGCCTCAAGTGCCTTGAGTCCGCCGGTTGCGTACACAGCGACCGCCGACAGAAGCCGGGCCAGCATCGACGCAGAATCGCGGTTGAACCGGAACCACGACCCTTTGGAAAGCCGGGCAATTTCCTTGAACGCAACCTGCGCGGCCGCGTCATTGCCTTCCTGGAAGGCAAATACGGGCACCCCGTGAAGGCCAAGCTCGCCCGCCCGGTCGGCCAGCAAGTCGATCTCCTCCTCCATCGCATCGCCGATATAGACCAGCGCATTCACCTTTTCGCGCCGGTTCTCCTTCAGCGCATGCGACAGCACCTTGCCGATCTGTGTGCGTCCGCCGCGGCAATCGATGCGCACCATCAGTTCCTTGAGCGCGTTTGTGTCCGTCACGAAACGCGAGGCGCGGCATTCACCGAATCCGCGAAAATAGACCAGCTGCACCGCCAGCCTGCCTGCCTTGCCGACCGCATCGAACATCTCGGCCTGCAGCCGGCAGGCGAGATCCCAGGTTGGCTGGCGACTCATCGTGGCATCAAGCGCGAGAATAAGCCGGCCACTGCCCGTCGATGCCGTCGCAAGCGTGCGCGCCTGACGGATAAAGGCGTCGATTTCGGACCCGCTCGACTGCGCGGCGGGTTCTGCCGCCGTGTTGGGGCGAACAGGCATTTTGCGATCATTCATGTCATGAAGATGTGCCGCGCAGCGGGCGCTGGCAAGGGCCAACGGTGGGCAAAGGTGCCAATAGTGCCCGATTAGTTCACGAAGATATCGGGCAGAGCGATCGGCCTGCTGATCGCTTCCGCATAGCGTTTTCTCAATGCCGCCCGCTTGCGGCCCACTTCGTCGGTGGGCAGGCGCAGCGCGCCTATGAGCTGCCTGATCTCCTGGCGCGCGGCAAGATGCGACAGAGTCGGCTTGGTACCCAGAATATGTTCCTCGAAATCATCGAGCGCGGTCAGCCCGATCGGGAAAAACTCCCGAAACACCACGCGCTCCGAAATGCCGTCAGCAAGTCTGAAACCCAGCTGGATCGACAGATTGCGCAGGCAGGCATCGATCTTCTGTTCGTTGCGCGACGAGATCGACGCCATGCGGTTGCGCACAACAATCCAGTCGAGGATCGAACTGTCGGTCTGCCGGCGCTGGCGGCGCGCATCGCGCACGGCGGAGGCATATTGCGACAGGTCGAGAATTTCGTGGCTGATCGGGTCGATTTTCGCCAGCACGTCGAAATCGACGAAGCTGTCATTCATCGGCGTCACCAGCGTATCGGCAATGCGGTGTGCCATGCGGTTCAGGAAGGTGTCCGAACCCGGCGTATCGATGACGACGAAATCATGATTGTGCTGGATTTCCGTCAGCCCTTCGGTGAGCTGGCGAAATTCCTCGCTTTCCATGTCGGCAACCGTGTCCCGGTTTGCCGGCGGCACATGAAAATGACTGGGTGCCGGAAGTTCGATGCGTGCCTGCCTGGCCCAGCGTTTACGGTTGTCGATATAATGCGTGAGCGATAGCTGGCGACCGTCGAGATCGACGGTGGCGACGCTGTATCCGGACCGAAGCAGCGCGACTGCGATATGCATCGCGGTGGTCGATTTGCCCGACCCGCCCTTTTCGTTACCGCAGACGATCACATGCGCGCTGCGCTGCGCTGGCTCGTCCGCGTGCCCATTTACACCCGACAAAAACATGAACCCGTACTCCCACCGCCAAAATAATGGCGCGTTTCCCCATCGTTATCAATAACAAACGCCGACAGCGGTTCAGCTGTCAGCGGCATGGTAAAGCAAGATGGTTAGTACGACAGGCGTTTGACGGGTGCTTCAAAGAAGGCCCAGTTCAGCGAGTTCGCTGCGCAAAGCGACAGGCATCGCGGCAATGTCCGCGTCATCCGGCAGGTCAGCCGGTGCGTCTTGCGGCTTGAGATACCGCCAACCCTGGAAGGCCCGGCGCGGCTGCCATTGCGTCCGCTGCAACTTCGGATCGAGCACCAGATAGCATCGCCCTATCCCCTCCGCATCGGTGAAGGGCCGCACCTCGACGATGCGCTGGCGGCATTGCACCTGCCCCTTGATCACCCAGTAGAGCGATCCGCCTTCCATCAGCTCATCGACGCGCTTCGGCACCATGCGCGTGATGTGGAACGGTTCGCGCGGCGCTCCGGGTCCGGCACGCGGTTTGTCGGCCACGCGCCCGGCAACCCATTCCTCCAGATCCTCGACGCTTTCGGCGCCGACGCAGAGTTTGATGAGATGAAGGGTCATGAATGAGATTTAGGCCGGCAGGCGGTTCAACGGAAGTCCTGTAGCCTGAAACTCCACAACCGCCTGGATACGCTTGGCCTCGCCCTGCAGCCTATCGCTTCACGCCATAAGCAGCCAGAAATACGGCGAGGCCTTCCTTTACCGCGCGCCGCTGCTCCGCCGGCGTCGGAATTGCGTCGTCGCCGAGAAGCATCGCCTGGTTGAGCGCCTGTGCCATGACCAGCCAGTTGAAATGCACCGCTGCCATCGCTGGGTCTTTCACCGCAAGAAGACCGTCGGCCGCAAGCTGACTGAACAGATCTGCCAGTTCGCCCATCGCACGTTGCGGTCCACGCTCGTAGAGCACACGCGCCAGATCGGGAAAGCGGCTCACCTCACCGATCACCAGCCGGCGCAGCTGCATGATGCGCGGCGTAAGCACAATCGAAAGCTGCCGGTAGCCATATGCCTCGAGATAGGTGGCAACATCCCCCGCCTCCTGCATCGGCGGCATCTCGGCATGCACGGCATCGCCGGTGCGGTCGGTCAGGCTCGACACGATCTCGACGAATAGGGCCTCCTTGCTGGAGAAATGTTTGTAGACCGTCTGCTTCGAGACTGACGACAGCGTTGCAATTTCGTCCATGCTGGTTCCGAGGTAGCCGTCTCGCAGAAAGACCTCCGTAGCCGCGTCAAGTATCGCCAGCCGCTTGCGCGACGAGCGTTTGCTGCTCCCCGGCGCACTCTCAATTCGATCCGACACCACCATCCTTCTCCCGCATTATTGCACGTCACCATACTCCACATGACACATCGGTACTGGACAGTCTAGTTGCATTGTTATAGTACTAGACCGTCTAGTACCAAACAGGAATGAGAATCATGCAGAAGCGATCCAAATCTGCGGTCGCCCTGGCCTTCGGCGCACTTCTTCTGGGAAGCGGCCCGGCGGCTTTGGCCAACGCAGACACACAAACGACCAGCAACGAACCACGGGGAGCACAAACGATGATCAACCAGGCCAGGGCATCCACTTTGAAAGTGGCAGGCGCTTCCCTGTATTATGAGGTACGCGGCAACGGACCCGTGCTGCTCGTAATCCCCGGCGGCCCGCAGGATGCAGGCGTGTTCGTCGGCCTGGCCGAAGTTCTGGCGGATAGATACACGGTGGTCACCTACGACCCGCGCGGCAACTCGCGCAGTCATTTCGACGGTGACGCTGCGGAACTCGATGTAGATCAGCAGGCCGACGACGCCGCCGCGATCATCGAGGCGGTTGGCGCCGGCCCCGCTTATGTGTTCGGTACAAGCGGCGGCGCGCAGATCGGCTTGAATCTCGCTGCGCGTCACCCCGAGTTTGTCCACGCTTTGGTCGCTCACGAACCGCCCTCAACCATGTTGCTCGATAATCCCGAACCCTATCTGCAGTCGGATCGTGACCTCCGCGAAACCTACCGCACCGAGGGTATTGGGGCGGCAATGGCTGCGTTTTTTGCGATGGCCGGACTGGAAGGCGACGAACCGGATGACGCACACTCGGATGGCGAGATGGCCCCTGAGGCGGCGGAGACCGCGGCGCGCGTTGGCGCAAACTTTGAGTATTGGCTTGCGCACGGCATGATCCCGCTGTCGACTTACAAGCCGGATGTCGCAGCCCTGAAGGCATCCACCGCACCTATCGCGGTGGCAATCGGTGAAGAGTCGGCTGGCCAGCCTATCGATGAAATGAGCCGTGCGCTGGCGTCCGGACTGGAAGTCGCGCCCGTGATATTTCCGGGTGACCACTTCGGTTTTGAGAAACACACGCGCGCGTTCGCCGAGCGACTGCACCAGGTTTTCGCCGGGGGTTGAACCGGGCGGCGGTCAGCACTCCACCACGTTGACCGCCAGTCCGCCCTGGCTTGTTTCCTTGTAGCGCTCGTTCATGTCTATGCCGGTCTGGCGCATGGTCTCGATTGCGGCGTCCAGCGGCACGAAATGTTGGCCGTCGCCCTTGATCGCCAGCGAAGCGGCGGTGACAGCCTTCACCGCGCCGAGTGCGTTGCGCTCGATGCAAGGCACCTGCACCAGCCCGCCAACGGGATCGCAGGTCATGCCGAGATGATGCTCAAGCGCGATCTCGGCAGCGTTCTCCACCTGTTCGGGTGTCCCGCCCATCACCGCGCACAGGCCGGCCGCCGCCATCGCCGACGCCGAACCCACCTCCCCCTGGCAGCCGACTTCAGCGCCCGAAATGGAGGCGTTGTGTTTGATGATGCCCCCGACCGCGGCGGCAGTCAGCAGAAAATCCCGGATATCGCGTTCGGTCGCATCGACGTGAAAATGCTGCCAGTAGCGGATGACCGCCGGCACAACGCCTGCCGCTCCGTTTGTCGGCGCGGTCACCACGCGCCCTCCGGCAGCGTTTTCCTCGTTCACGGCCATGGCATATACGGAGAGCCAGTCATTGGCGAGAAGCGGGTTTGGCCGGTTTCTGCTCCATTCTTCTTCGAGCTTGTCATGCAACGCGCGCGCGCGCCGTTTCACCTTTAGTCCGCCCGGCATGATGCCGTCCTGCGACAGCCCCCTTTCGATGCAGCCGTGCATGGCGGACCAGATTGCGTCCAGGCCGGCATCCAGCTCCGCGCTCGTCTGGTTCGTCTCTTCGTTCGCGCGTTTCATCTCGGCAATCGAGAGTCCGCTCTGCGCGGCCATCGCCAGCATCTGCTTGGCGTTGGCGAAGGGATAAGGCACCCCCTTTTCGACCGGCGGCTTGCTGCGCGCCTTCAGCCGCTGCAGCTCTTCCTCCGAGACCACGAAACCACCACCGACCGAATAATAGACGCGCTTGAGAAGCAACCTGTCGTCACCGGCCAACGCCATGAAGGTCATACCGTTGGCGTGGCCGGGCAACGGGTTCTTGCGGTCCAGAACAAGGTCGTTTTCAGGATCGAACCGATAACCCGGATGCCGGGGCGGCAACACCTTCTTCTCGCGACCGATCCGTTCCATGTCCGTTTCTGCCTGGTCCGGGTCTGCTGTTTCAGGCGTCTTGCCGTCGAGACCAAGAATGACAGCCCGGTCGCTCGCATGACCTACCCCGGTGAAAGCCAGTGAACCGTGCAGGCTGACCTTGAGCGCCGCCACCTCGACGCCGGCCGGACGCGGCCAATCGCCACCGGCGATCTCTTCAAGAAATCTGGCCGCAGCCACCATCGGCCCCATCGTGTGTGAACTGGAGGGCCCGATGCCGATCTTGAAAAGGTCGAATACGGAAAGAAACATCGAAGCAGGCTCGTGGCGGCAGATTTGCAGAACGCTGCTTCATACCATCCCGCCGCCACGTTCTGATAGCGCCGCCGCACTTGTCCGATTGCGCCAGCCCGGCAACAAAAGAAAAAGGCGCGGCCGAAGCCACGCCCTTTAACTCAAATCTGCCGGTCGGATCAGCTTGCGGCGATAACCGCTACCGTCTCCGATCCACCGATAAGCCAGGCAAGGAGGATAATGCCGGCAAAACCGATTGCTGCTTTGGCTGTTACGCCCCAGCAGGATTTCTGGATACTGTCTTCCATACCACTTCCGTGAATCAAAGAACCCCAAATGCGCTGCGGCATTTGCCGCTCGACGGCCCCACTCCGTCGTTGGCTGCTCTTAGCTATTCACCCCGCCTTTCGCAATGCAAAAATGGCCGAATCGAGGCTTCCCCACCGTCACATTCCGATACGTTCGAAAAGATTTTCGCGGAATTTCAATAAGTTATCGTAAAGGCCCGAGTTCAGACATTGTTAATACTCAAGGCTGCATTGCGGCCTGTGCATAGGGCATTGCCGCCCATCAGGGCGCCGGAAAAAGGGAATCGACCCGCCCGGTCAGCCTATATGCGATCAGCCCAACCCATTCGCGGATCGCAAGTGTGGTGGTGTGAAGCGAGTCGATCGCATTGTCTTGTGCAACGCCGATCCACTCTTCACCAGTCGTCCGGTAGTCGACCGGCCAGGCGATCACATTGAACCCTGCCTTGCGGAACAGCGAAACCGACCTCGGCATATGGAACGCGGACGTCACCAGAAGCCAGTTCTGAGTTGAATCAGGTTGCAAGAGTCTCCGTGTAAACACTGCGTTTTCATATGTATTTCGCGACTCGTTCTCCAAAACCAGCCGCTCAGGCGATACGCCCAGCGCCGCCAGGAGTCGCGGAGCCGTATCCGCGTCCGGCTCGCCATGGAATACGAGCGCGCCGCTGCCGCCGGTAATCACCACCGGCACGCCGGGAAAGCGTCTTGCCAGCACTGCGGCTTCCACGAAGCGGTCGCCGGCGCTGGCGAGTTCATAACCGCCGCGCACAGAGTTCACGGCACCTTCGAAGCCGCCACCCAGTACGATAATGCCAGCGATTCCGGGCGGCAGCTCATCCGGGCGCGCGAAGCGATCTTCGAGCGGCTGCAGCATCAACGCTCCAAACGTAGTCCAGCTGGAAATGAACAGTACAAGAAAACCCGCGCAAAATGCCGATGCAGCGGTTTTTCGCCAGGACACCGCCAGCGCAGCAAGGCCGGCAAAAAGCAGAAGCGTCGTCAGCCCGAGCGGTTGCAGAAAGAACCAGAGTATCTTGGACAGATAGAAAAACATGGCGTCTAATGGCGTTCGCCGGTTTCGGTGTTGCCGCCACCCGCAATCGCGCTTGTCCGTTTCTTGCTCTTGAGATGTCGTCTGATCGCGGCTAGGGACCGCTCGGCCTCTTCCCTGCTCATGGCGATTCCGAAACCACACTCCTCGCCGCCAACTTTGAAACTGATGGCGCGATTGAGGGAGTTGGGAGCGGCTGGCTCCGGCGACATCCCTATGTCGCTCACATCGGCAAGGCTGAACACCTGCCGCCGTCTGAGCCGCCACAACCCGGCCTCACGTACCAGCGCGCCACCCGTGATGAAAAGCCGTTCCACCCCGAAGAGCTCCCGCAGCACAACATACCACGCAGCTGCACCGCCAAGCGTCCAGAAGGTCACCCAGACAATCAGAAACAGGTCAGCTGATGGAGGCGCCCCACTTCGGAATATCTGAGTCAGCGCGAAATATTCGCCGAAGGCCCAGCCTCCCAGCCACAGAAGCAGGAACAGGATCATCGGCATCCGCCTGTGGCTGGGATTGTCGATGCCAAGCCCGTCCGCGGTTTCACGGATGGTAATGCGGCTGTCGGCGCGCGTTTTCAGAAGATTCACGATGCTGCGCCGCGCGTCGGTCAGGTCACTCATCACCGCAGGATAACCGATTCCACGTCGGCGCAAAGCGGCCTGCGCAGCGCCCGTAAACCTCAGGCGGCCTGTCGCCGGTGTCGCCATCGCCGGCTATTGCCGTTGCCGGACGCGCCGCGGCGCGCAATCAGTCCTCCGACGTCTTCGGCATCGCGCGTGCCGGCTTCGGTTATGCCGCCGCCGTTCACCACCATTTGACGGGTTCGAAACGGCCCGCCGCCTGCTCGATCACATGGGCAGTGCGGAACAACATCTCTTCGTCGAACGGACGCCCGATCAGTTGCAGTCCGAGCGGCAGGCCATTCGCGTCCAGCCCGCCAGGCACCGCAATGCCAGGCAGCCCGGCCATGTTCACCGTCACCGTGAAAATGTCATTCAGGTACATTTTCACCGGGTCGGAGGCCATGTCCTCATCTGCGATACCGAAAGCCGCGGAGGGGGTCGCAGGCGTCAGGATCGCGTCCACGCCATCGGCGAAGACGTCCTCGAAATCCTTCTTGATCAGCGTGCGCACCTTCTGCGCCTGCACATAATAGGCATCGTAGTAGCCGGCCGACAGCACATAGGTGCCGATCATCACTCGCCGTTTGACCTCGCGGCCGAAACCGGCGGCGCGGGTCTTTTCATACATGTCGATAATGTCCTTGCCCGGAACCCGCAGCCCGTAGCGCACACCGTCGTAACGCGCCAGGTTGGACGAAGCCTCCGCCGGCGCCACGATGTAATAGGCCGGCAGGGCATATTTGGTGTGCGGCAGCGAAATATCGACGATCTCGGCCCCCGCATCCTTCATCCAGGCGATGCCCTGCTGCCACAGTTTCTCGATTTCCTCGGGCATGCCGTCCATACGGTATTCCTTGGGAATTCCGATCTTGAGGCCCTTCACCGACTGCCCGAGCGCGGCTTCGTAGTCGGGCACATCCTGCATCACCGATGTCGTGTCCTTCGGATCCGAGGATGCCATCGACCGGAGCAGGATCGCCGCGTCGCGTACATCGCGCGCGATCGGCCCGGCCTGGTCGAGCGAGGAGGCGAATGCCACCGTGCCCCAGCGCGAGCAGCGGCCATAGGTCGGCTTGATACCGACTGTTCCCGTGAATGCTGCCGGCTGACGGATCGAGCCGCCCGTGTCGGTCGCCGTCGCTCCGGCGCAGAGCCGTGACGCGACTGCCGCAGCGGAGCCACCCGAAGAACCGCCCGGCACCAGCGCCTTGTTGTCGCCTCTCGCCCGCCAGGGATTGGTGACCGGCCCGTAATAGGATGTCTCGTTGGAGGAGCCCATCGCGAACTCATCCATGTTGAGCTTGCCCAACATCACCGCGCCATCGGCCCACAGATTGGCCGTGACGGTCGATTCGTAACGCGGCTCGAAGCCGTCCAGAACATGGCTGCCGGCCTGCGTATGCACGCCCTCGGTGGCAAACAGATCCTTCACCCCGAGCGGAATGCCTTCCAGCGCCCCGCCTTCACCGGCCGCCAGCCGCCTGTCTGAAGCTTCAGCCATGGCGCGCGCCTTGTCATGTGTCACTGCCACATACGCATTGAGCTCCGGGTTGGCGGCGTCGATCGCTTCGAGATAGGCGTTGGTCAGCTCGAGCGCGGAAAACGCCTTCTCCTTGAGCTTCGCGCGCGCTTCTGCAATCGTCAGTTTGGTGATCTCGGTCATCAGGAAAGCTTCTTCTCGTAAAATCGCGACCAGCCGGAATCTGGATAGTCCAGCACCGCACCGCATTGGGTGAACCCGCCGCGCTCATATACCCGCCAGGCAGGCTCGAATCCCGGCGCCTCGCCGGTTTCCAGCACCAGCCGGACTATCTTCTTCTGCCGCGCAAGCTGCTCCAGCCGTTCAAGCAGCAGCGCACCGACCCTTTGTCCGCGCACTTCAGGCAGCGTGAACATGCGTTTGACTTCTCCGAGGCCGTCGCCATGGTCTTTCAGCGACGCCATGCCCACTGCTTTGCCGCCCGCGTCCCGGGCAACGAACACGGTCACGCCCGGCTCCGCCATTTGTTCCGCCGTAAGCTGAAACTGAAACTCGGGCGGTGACAGCGGCATGAGGTAGTCGTTCAGCGCCGCCACCATGGAGCGTACGGCATCCTGCAGTGGCGTCTCGACCGTGATGGCGATCGGCATCGGACCTATTCCACCACCTTCGGAACCAGGAAGAAATTCTCTTCGGTCGCCGGCGCATTGGCCACGATGTCGGCAGCCTTGCCGCCGTCGGTCACCGCATCCTGGCGCTTCTTCATCTCCATGGGGATGACGGAGGTCATCGGCTCCACGCCGGAAACGTCGACCTCATTTAGTTGCTCGACGAAACCGAGGATCGCATTAAGCTCGCCGGTCATGCGTTCGGCATCGGCGTCGTCGACCGCGATTCGGGCAAGGCGCGCGACATGTTTGACAGTGGCAATGTCGACCGACATGGCGGACTCCAAAAATGAAGGAAAAGCTCCCCGCGCCTATAGAACCCGGCTGCTCCAAGCGCAACCGTGGAGCGTGACCGGAATAGAAAGGTCGCTCAAAACGACGCCGACCCGCCGGGCTCGAGCGTAAGCACGTCGGTGCCCGATCCATCCATGCCGGCGACGAATTTGTCTGCGCTTTGATCGATGATCGGAAACGACCCGTAGTGGCACGGGATAGCCGTCTCGAACTTGAAGAACCGCCGGCACGCCAGTGCCGCCACCGCACCTCCCATCGTGAAGCGGTCGCCGATGGGCACGATCCCGATCTGCGGCCGGTGTAACTCGTTGATCAGCCCCATATCGGAGAAGATGTCCGTGTCGCCCATATGGTAAACGCTCTTGCCCTCTGGAAAATGAAGCACAAGCCCGAGCGGGTTGCCGAGATAGACATTCGCACCGTCGCCCGTCTGAAACGACGAAGAGTGATCTGCCCGCACAAAGCTCACCGTGAAACCGCCGCAGTCCACGGTGCCGCCGGTATTGCCCGGATTGACTTTGTCTTCACCGACGCCCTGCCCAACCAGCCACATGCATATCTCGAAATTGGCGACCAGCATCGCACCGGTTTTCTTCAGAATATCGAGCGCATCGCCGACATGGTCGTTGTGGCCATGTGTCAGCAGAATGTGCGTTACCCCTTCCGCCGCACTTTCCCAGCCCCCGTCCCATGCGGGACTTCCGGTCAGAAACGGATCGATCAGGATTTTGGCATCGCCGTTCTCGATTCTGAAGGCCGAGTGGCCGTACCAGGTGATGTTCATGGGCATCCTCCGCGGTTAAGTTAACAAGAGGATAGATTGCCCGCGACGATGTCAAAAGCTATTGCGGGCCGATGGCAGTTACATCAATCGAACAGGTCGCCGACCTTTTGCAGCCCGGGCAGCGGCTCGCGGGGCTCGATCTCGGCACCAAGACCATCGGCGTCGCGGTCTCGGACGGCGCCCTGTCGCTGGCGCATCCCCGCGTGGTGATTCGCCGCAAGAAGTTTGGTGCCGACGCGGCTCGGTTGATTGAGATGTTCGGGCGCGAAAACGTCGCTGCCGTCGTTCTCGGCCTGCCGGTCAATATGGACGGTACCGAGGGACCCCGCGCCCAGGCAAGCCGCGCCTTCGCCCGCAATCTCGGGCCGTTGACGACGCTGCCAATCGTCTTGTGGGACGAGCGGCTTTCCACAGTTGCTGCGGAACGCTCGCTGATCGGAATGGATATGTCGCGCGCCAGACGCTCAGAGATCATCGACGCCGAAGCCGCGGCCTTTATTCTTCAGGGCGCGCTCGACCGGTTGAGAATACTCTCGTCAAGCGGGCCGAAATAACGCTGCCGCCTGTCCGAAATCCAGGCGATGATCTGACGCCTGCGGCGGACGGCGAAAATCGCCAGTATGATCGCGGTGTCCAGAACGCAGGCCTTGGCGACCAGAACCGGAATGGTCGTCGGCTCGATGCCGAGCATGTTGCCGTATATCTGGAACGCGAAGTCGTGGAATTCGCGGCTCAGAAACAGCAACCCGAAGTTCCAGTCGTAATAGGACAGGAAGAACCAGCCCCATAAAAGACCAAGCGGCGTCGCCCAGAATAGCAGAATGTAGCGCATTAATGCCCCTCGCGCGCGAATTCACCGCGCATCGGGAAATGAACGATTTCGGCGCTCGGCTGCTTGAACTCTACGGAATAGACATGCGCGGCCTCTATGGCCCGGTCGCGCACTTCCCGCGGCGCCAGCGTCTGTTTCGGCGCTGGACCGATCCGCGACAGCAGCAGTGAGATCACGAGTGCGGTCACCAGCAACCCGCAGCTGATCATGATCGGCACAGATGCATCGAGCACGGTAGCAAGGAAGATCACGCCGCCAATACCGAAAGCACCGCCATGGGCGAGTTCGCTCGGATTGTCGATGCCGCGCGACCAGTCGTCGTCGCCGATGAGCGCGGTCAAGAGCATCCACAGGAAAAGCGAGGTCACGATAGCCGACCCGAGCGAAAGCCCGCCCATCATCGGTTCGCTCGCAAGCGGCTCGATGCCCAGCAGCGGCACCGCGAACGGTACAGCGGCGCGCGCCACGTCAAGGCCGTCGGTCGCGGCCACCATGGCGATGATTGCCAGGGTTCCGAATACCGCGATCCAGCACGTCGAAAGTGCGATCTTGACTGCTTTATGCATCAATTGCCGCCTCCTCGCCCGCAAACTGGCGGTATGCGCTGGCAGCTGCAATCGAAACCAATTGTTAAGGTTAACCGCCGCGGCGTTACCCACAGGCGCACTGTCTTTACACGGCGGATGCGCGAGCCTAAGCCGGGAAACACATCACCCGGACGCCGGACGCAATGCTCCCCATCTTCGAAAGCATCCTTCCGATCTTCCTTCTCATTGTGGTCGGCAACCTTTTGAGCAAGGTGCCGAAACTGGATCGGCCCGTCTGGGAAAGCATGGAGATCGTCTCCTACTGGGTGCTCTACCCGACGCTGCTGTTCACGACCATCCTGCACGCGGATCTGAGCAATCTGGCGCTCGATGCCATGTTGGGCGCGCTGCTCCTGGCCGTCGCGCTGATGTGCTTGTTTTCAGCCGCCCTGTGGCCGCTTTTCAAAGCCGCCGGCATCTCGAACGGACCTGAATACACGTCGATATTCCAGACGACCATGCGCTGGAACGGGTTTATCGCCCTCGCCGTTGCCCAAAAGCTGTATCCGCCCGAGGCCAGCGCGGTCGTCGCTCTTGCGATGGCGGCAATCATCATCCCGCTTAATCTGTCTTCGGTTGCGGTTCTGGTGCGGCTGGGGACCGGCGAACCGAACTGGCGGCGCACCATACGGGCGATGGCAACAAATCCGCTGATCATCTCGGTTCTGCTGGCAATTCTCCTGCGCTTCCTGCCCGATGGCCTGTACGAACCCGTCGGCGAAGCGGTTCGTCTGGTCGGAAGCGCAGCGATCGGCATGGGCCTGCTTGCGATCGGCGCGGGCTTGCGCCCGATGGATGCATTGAAACCCCGCGCCATCATGTGGCTGCCGCTGGTACTGAAGCTGCTTGTGTTTCCGGCCCTGCTCGTTGGACTGGCATGGACATTCGGCGTTCGCGGCGACCAGATCGTCTACCTGGCGCTGTGCGGCTCCGTGCCAACAGCCATGAATGGCTACATTCTGGCGCGTCAGCTTGGCGGTGACGCCGAATTCTATGCCGCGGAGGCCACACTCCAGACGGCATTTGCCTTCATTACAATGCCAGTCGTGCTTTCCCTCGCCGCTCAGCTTGCGTCCGGATAGAGGGTATCCACAATCGCGCCGGCGTCGTGGCGGCCATCAAGCATGCCGTAGGTACCGCGCCACTGGCCGGCAAGGCGCGTTTCCGCAAAAGCGTCCGCTATCCGCCCTGCGCCCATGCGCCTCAGTTCAGCTGCTGCTGCCGAAAGCGCCAGCTGCTCGGTGAGAATACGCGCCGACCCCTCGTCCGACGCTGCCACCCCGATCGCCGCCTTGATGACCTCGATCGCCCCGCGTCCGGCAGTGCCGAGATCGCGCCCGATCGCTTCCATCACGTCTTCAAACAGTTGCGGGCCGCGCTCGAGCACCCTCAACACGTCGAGCGCCATCACATTGCCCGAACCTTCCCAGATCGCGTTTACCGGCACCTCGCGATAATAGCGGGACAAAGGCGCTTCTTCGACGTAACCGTTGCCGCCCAGGCACTCCATTGCTTCATAAAGCAGCGCCGGCGCGGTCTTGCACACCCAGTATTTCACCACCGGTGTCATGACGCGCACGAACGCCGCCTGCTCGCGATCATTTGCCGCCTCATCGAACGCCCGCGCCAGCCGGAATGCGAGAGCGGTTGCACCGGCGACATCGAGCGCCATGTCGGCCAGTACCCGCTGCATGAGCGGCTGGTCGACGAGTGCCGTGCCGAACGCGTGGCGGTGCCGAGCATGGTGGACCGCCTCGGCAAGCCCCGCCCGCATGATGGCCGACGAACCCAGCGCGCAGTCGAGGCGCGTCAGCGTAACCATGTCCATGATCGTCCGAATGCCCTTGCCGGCCTCCCCCACCAGATCGGCATGCACGCCCTCGAACTCCACTTCCGACGACGCATTTGAACGATTGCCGAGCTTGTCCTTGAGACGCTGAAAATGGAGGCCATTCGGCGCGCCGTCTTCGCGCATGCGCGGCACCAAGAAGCACGAAAGCCCCTCCTCCTGCTGTGCCAGCATCAAAAACGCGTCCGACATCGGCGCCGACATGAACCATTTGTGGCCCGTCAGCCGGTAGCTGCCGTCCCCGGCAGGCATGGCAGTGCTGGTGTTGGCGCGCACATCCGTGCCGCCCTGCTTTTCGGTCATGCCCATGCCGAGCGTCAGCCCGGCTTTTTTGAAAGGTGCGGCATGCGAGGGATCGTATTTGCGCGATGTGGCCAGCGGTGCCCATTTGCGAAACAGGTCCGGCGTGCCGATCAATGCCGCCAGCGACGCATTCGTCATGGTGATCGGGCACAGATGCCCTGTCTCCAGCTGCGACATGAGATAGTAGCGGGCCGCCCGCACCTGATGCCGCCGGCCCTGCTCGGCCTTGCTGTTTTCCCAAACGCTCGAATGCAGCCCCAAGGAAACCGAGCGCCGCATCAGCGCGTGGTAAGCCGGATGGAACTCCACCTGGTCGAGCCGGTTGCCGCGCTGGTCATGTGTCTTGAGCCGCGGCGTCTGAGTGTTCGCAATTCGCGCGAGGTCAAGCGCTTCCGCTGATCGCACGAATCGGCCCAGCTGCCCCAGTTCCATGCGGGTTGGCTCGGCAAAATCCTCCGTCAGCTGCGTCAGCAAAGGGTCGCTGCGCAGCGCATTCGTGCCGGCAATAGGCGGGGATTGGTTGAACACGTCGTGCGTCAAGCGGAATTACCTCGCTGGTCGGTGCCGTGGGCGGACTGTGCCGCATTTGGCGTCAAATATATAGCCGTGTATCAGACGTCGCCTTAACCGAATTCGGGGGAAAGGTTTCTGGGCGCATCACATCGTCTTGCAGCAAAGCCGGTTGCGCCCTATAGCACCGGCTTGAGATGAGACCAGCCGACACGTTCCCCCTTTTTCCACACCGGCATCTGCTGGGGATCCAGAGCCTTTCTCCCTCCGACATCGAACTTCTGCTCGACCGTGCGGACGCCGCGGTGGCGATTTCGCGTCAGCCCGAAAAGAAGACCGCTACTTTGCGCGGCCGTACGCAGATCAATCTGTTTTACGAAGCCTCGACACGCACCCAGTCGTCGTTCGAACTGGCAGGCAAGCGGCTCGGCGCCGACGTCATGAACATGTCTGTCGGTTCGTCCTCGGTGAAAAAGGGCGAGACCCTTATCGACACCGCAATGACACTGAATGCCATGCGGCCCGATATCCTTGTAATCCGCCATGCGTCGGCGGGAGCGGCCGCCTTGCTGGCCCAGAAGGTCGGGTGTTCGGTGATCAATGCCGGCGACGGCGCACATGAGCATCCCACCCAGGCACTTCTGGACGCGCTGACGATCCGTCGGGCGCGCGGTGCGCTCGGCAAGCTCACGGTCGCCATTTGCGGCGACGTTGTGCATTCCCGGGTGGCACGCTCCAACATCGTTCTGTTGAACACCCTCGGAGCGCGAGTACGCGTCGTGGGCCCTTCCACGCTCATGCCGGCGGGCATCGAGCGCATGGGCGTCCAGCCGTTCACGTCGATGGCCGAGGGCCTGAAAGGCGCCGACGTCGTCATGATGCTCCGTCTTCAACGCGAGCGCATGTCGGGTGCCTTCGTGCCGTCGATAAGAGAGTATTTCCGCTATTACGGCCTCGACGCGGACAAGCTGAAAGCAGCTAAGGACAACGCGCTTGTCATGCATCCGGGACCGATGAACCGTGGTGTCGAAATCGCGTCCGAAATCGCCGACGGCCCGCAAAGCGTCATCGAAGAACAGGTGGAGATGGGCGTTGCGGTGCGCATGGCGGTAATGGAGGCGCTACTCGATCCGCGCCGGAATGCGGGGGATGCGCAATGACGGCGACCCTGTTCACCAACGCCCGCATTATCGACCCCTCTCGCGGGCTCGATGAACATGGCGCGGTCGTTGTGGCCGGCGGCAAAATAAAGGCAGCCGGCGCAAAAGCCCATAATCAGGGCGCGCCGGACGGCGCCGAGATTATCGACTGTACCGGCAATCTCATCATTCCCGGCCTGGTTGATAGCCGCGTTTTCATTGGCGAGCCCGGTGCCGAGCATCGCGAGACGATTGCCTCCGCCAGCCATGCCGCTGCGGCCGGCGGCGTAACGTCGGTCATCATGATGCCAGACACCCATCCGGTTATCGACGACCCGGCGCTGGTCGAGTTCGTGCTGCGCACCGCGCGCGAAACGGCCGTGGTGAACATTCACCCGTCGGCGGCGGTAACGAAGGGGCTCGCAGGTCAGGAAATGACCGAATTCGGCCTTCTGCGCCAATCAGGTGCGGTCGCCTTCACCGAGGGGCGCAACACGATTGCCAATCCCCTTGTCGTACGCAGAGCCCTCACCTACGCACGTGATTTTGGTGCTGTGCTCGCGCTTGAAGCCCAGGATGCCGACCTCTCTTGCGGGGGGGTCATGAATGAGGGGCTTTATGCAAGTTGGCTCGGCCTGACCGGCATTCCGGTCGAAGCCGAGATCATCCCGCTCGAGCGCGATCTTCGGCTCGCTCGCCTGACCGGCGGCGCCTATCACGCGGCCAAACTGTCGACCGCGGTCTCCGCCGAAGTGGTGGCCCGCGCAAAATCAGATGGCGCGAGGGTTACGGGCGGCGTTTCGATCAACCACCTCGCGCTCAACGAGATCGATGTCGGCGAATACCGCACTTTCTTCCGCCTCTCGCCACCGCTGCGCACCGAGGAAGACCGGCTGGCCATGGTCGAGGCGCTGCGCAGCGGGGCGGTCGATATCATCTCGTCGTCGCACGACCCGCAGGATGTCGACACCAAACGTCTGCCTTTCGCCGATGCGGCCACAGGCGCGATCGGGCTCGAGACCCTGCTCGCCGTGGCGCTTCGTCTGCACCACAATGGCGACGTACCGCTGCTGCGCCTCATCGATGCGCTGTCCACCGCGCCGGCGCGGCTCTTCGGC
This sequence comes from Rhizobiaceae bacterium, assembly GCA_017644005.1. Classification (GTDB taxonomy): domain Bacteria; phylum Pseudomonadota; class Alphaproteobacteria; order Rhizobiales; family Rhizobiaceae; genus RCIO01. The sequence goes on along the minus strand of JAEPMJ010000004.1, from coordinate 252,693 downwards.
CTGCCCGGCGGCACCTTGGCGCCGGGCGCTCCCGCCGATCTGGCGGTTGTCGATCTGGATTTTCCCTGGGTCGTTCGCGAAGCCGACATCCGCTCGCGTTCCAAGAACACCTGCTACGAGGGGGCGCGATTGCAGGGCAAGGTGTTGCAAACAATGGTCGCGGGCCGCACAGTCTTCCAGGCCTAGCCCGCGTTCCGCCGGGCGCGACACGCATACTGGAGGAAACCTTGTTTGCCTTGACGCTACTCGCGGCTCTGCTGTTCGGCTATTTGCTCGGCTCGATTCCGTTCGGGCTGGTCCTGACGCGCGCTGCCGGTTTGGGCGACGTCCGCAAGATCGGCTCGGGTAATATCGGCGCGACCAATGTGCTCAGGACCGGCAACAAGGGACTGGCCGCGGCCACCCTGCTGCTCGACGCACTGAAGGGCACTGCCGCGGTAGTCTTCGCCAGCGCCTTCGGCATCGAACTCGGCCTGATTGCGGGTCTTGGGGCGTTTCTGGGTCATCTCTTTCCCGTCTGGCTTCTCTTCAGGGGTGGCAAGGGCGTGGCCACCTATATCGGCGTGCTGCTCGGCATCGCCTTTCTGCCGCTTCTGTCTGCTTGGGTGCCTGTTGTTGTGTTCGCCGCCGTGTGGCTCGCCACTGCCATCATCCTTCGATACTCCTCGCTGGCCGCCCTTCTTGCCGCCGTCATCACGCCGGCCGCCACATGGTATGTCGGACTGGCGGACATTGCGGCCGGCCTGGCGTTCATGTCGTTGCTTCTGATCGTCAAACACCAGGCCAACATCCGCCGCCTTCTTTCAGGCAGTGAATCCAAGATCGGATCCAGCGGTTGACCACACCCCCAGACAGCGGTCAGCTTCTGACCGACCGCCAGCGGATCGCCTGGTTGCGGCTGATCCGGACCGAAAATGTCGGCCCGCAGACATTCCGCGATCTGATCAACCGCTTCGGTTCAGCCGAAGCGGCGTTGAGCGCATTGCCCGAACTTGCCAGTCGCGGCCGCGCCGGGACGGCGGTTCGACCCTTCCCCGCCGGCGCAGCGGAAGACGAACTTGCCCGCGCGCAGAGTTTCGGCGCTCGCTTCGTTGCACTGGGCGAACCCTCCTACCCGCCGTTGCTGCGGCGGATAAGCGGCGCACCTCCCCTGCTCGCAGTCAAAGGTCAGTCCGCCATGCTGGAACTGCCGTCGATTTCGATCGTGGGCGCGCGCAATGCATCGCTTTCCGGCATCAAGATTGCGCGCAATCTGGCGTCGGCGTTCGGCAAACGCGGTTATACCGTTGCGTCCGGCATGGCACGCGGCATCGACGCCGCCGCGCACGAGGCAAGCCTCGACACAGGTACAGTCGCAATGCTTGCCGGTGGCCTCGATCAGCCCTATCCGCCCGAAAATCTGAAGCTGTTCGAGATGATCTGCGAACGTGGCGCAGTGGTATCGGAAATGCCATTCGGCTGGGAACCGCGGGCGCGCGATTTTCCACGCCGCAACCGGTTGATCGCCGGTGTCTCAATGGCACTCGTCGTCGTTGAAGCAGCCCTGCGCTCCGGCTCCCTGATCAGTGCGCGCTATGCGGGCGATTTCGGTCGGCTGGTCTTTGCCGTACCGGGTTCGCCGCTCGACCCGCGCGCTGCAGGCACCAACGAACTGATCAAGGACGGTGCAAGTCTTGCCACGGGAGCGGATGACGTTCTGGAGGCACTGGAGCCTCTTTCGGGTGTGCCCGGGCCGCGCGACGACAGCTTTTCGGAGCCGCCCGATTTCGACGCGGCACCACCGCCCGACGACGATGATCGCGCCCGCGTCGTGGAGGCTCTCGGCCCTTCGCCTGTCACAATCGACGAATTGATCCGCCACACTGGCGCACATCCCGCTCAGGTTTTCATGATTCTACTGGAACTCGACCTCGCTGGGCGGCTGGAGCGCCATGCGGGCGGGTCGGTATCACTTATTCTGTAGCGGATAACCCTGGTTCACACGCGTCGGCCGCGAACCCCGGATAATATCGCTCGCCTCGACATAGGCCATTTCGACGAGGTAGGCGAGCATGTCGCATCGCTCGGCCTCCGCCATCTGGCGCAACTGACCGAGCATTGATTGGATGTAATCCAGATTGTCGGTCCGCCTGGCGTTTTCAGCAAGCTGACGCATTGTTGGCAAGCGCTCCGGGCCCGGCAACGCAAGCGGTTCTTGTTGTTGTTCGCAGCGTAACGCGGTTCAGGTTTCGATGACTTGCCCCAATGAAATCAGAACTTACCGCATTGACTAGAAATTGCAACAACCCGAATCAACTAAACCGTTGGTTGAATACATGCTGAACTGGAATTTTGGCATCTGCCCTTGACCGGACGCAAAACCGCGGCCATGTGACGACACTGTTTTCAACTGAACTGCTACGCCAAGGCGACAGCCGAGCGTGAAGGGTTACGGTCCACGCATGGACATCGTCGTCGTCGAATCGCCCGCCAAGGCCAAGACGATCAACAAATATCTCGGCCGGGACTACAAGGTCCTGGCCTCCTTCGGCCATGTGCGCGACCTGCCGCCCAAGGACGGATCCGTACGCCCCGACGAGGACTTCGCAATGTCCTGGTCGGTCGACAGCGCATCGTCGAAACGGCTGTCGGAAATCACCAGGGCGGTTAAGGACGCCGATGGCCTGATCCTCGCCACCGACCCGGATCGCGAAGGTGAAGCGATCTCCTGGCACGTGCTTGAGGTGCTGCGCCAGAAGAAGGCGCTGAAGGACAAGCCCGTCCGCCGGGTCGTCTTCAACGCCATCACCAAATCGGCCGTGCTCGACGCCATGGCCAACCCGCGCGATATCGATGTACCGCTGGTCGACGCTTATCTGGCGCGCCGCGCGCTGGATTATCTCGTCGGCTTCACGCTCTCGCCGGTGCTGTGGCGCAAGCTGCCCGGCGCACGCTCCGCCGGCCGGGTGCAGTCTGTTGCCCTGCGCCTTGTCTGCGACCGCGAGGCCGAGATCGAGCGCTTCGTGAAACAGGAGTACTGGCTCCTTTCCTCGACGCTGCTGACGCCGCGCGGCGACAGCTTCGAGGCGCGCCTTACCGAGTTCGATGGCAAAAAGCTGCAGAAGCTCGACATCGGGAGCAAAGAAGAAGCCGACCGCATCAAGACGATGCTGGAAGGCGCCGCATTCAATGTGCATTCGGTCGAAGCCAAGCCGACCCGACGCAACCCGGCTCCACCCTTCACCACATCCACTCTGCAGCAGGCCGCATCGTCGCGGCTGGGATTTGCCGCAAGCCGCACCATGCAGGTTGCCCAGCGGCTTTACGAAGGCATCGACATTGGCGGCGAGACCGCCGGCCTCATCACCTATATGCGTACCGACGGCGTCCAGATGGCGCCTGAAGCGATCGACGCCGCCCGTTCAGCGATCTCGAATGAGTTCGGCGAGCGTTATCTGCCGGGGAAGCCGCGCCACTATTCGACCAAGGCTAAAAACGCCCAGGAAGCTCACGAGGCGATCCGACCGACCGACTTCACACGCACGCCGGATCAGATGCGCGCCATGCTCGATGCAGATCAGGCGCGCCTTTACGAGATGATCTGGAAACGCGCTATCGCCAGCCAGATGAACCCGGCCGAGATCGAACGCACAACCGCGGAGATCGAGGCGGCCGGTCCCGGCGGCAGAGCGCGCCTGCGCGCGGTGGGCTCGGTCATCCGGTTTGACGGTTTCATCGCCGCCTACACCGACCAGAAAGACGACGACGCGGAAGAAGATGATGCGCGCCGTTTGCCCGAAATCCGTAACGGCGAAACGCTCGACCGCGAAAAGGTCACTGCCAGCCAGCACGAGACCGAGCCGCCGCCGCGCTATACCGAAGCCTCGCTTATCAAGAAGATGGAAGAGCTCGGCATCGGCCGCCCCTCCACCTACGCCGCGACGCTCAAGACGCTCGAAGACCGCGACTATGTGACGATCGACAAGCGCCGCCTCTTTCCACAGGCAAAGGGCCGGCTCGTCACCTCGTTCCTGGAGAGTTTCTTCGAGAAATATGTCGAGTACGACTTCACGGCGTCGCTCGAACAGAAGCTCGACGAGATTTCCGACGGGCGTCTTGCCTGGAAGGACGTGCTGCGCGATTTCTGGACCGATTTTTCCGGCCATATCGACGAGATCAAGGATCTGCGGGTAACCGAGGTTCTAGACGCGCTTAACGAGGAACTCGCACCGCTCGTCTTCCCGCCGCGCGAAGACGGTTCCAACCCGCGCATCTGCCCGCGCTGCGGAACCGGAAATCTGTCGCTCAAGCTCGGCAAGTTCGGCGCCTTCGTCGGCTGCTCCAACTATCCCGAATGCGGCTATACCCGCCAGCTTGGCGCCGATGCCAACGGCGGCAACGGCGCAGGCGATGATGGCGGCGACCGTGTTCTGGGCACCGACCCCTACACCAGCGAGGAGATCGTGCTGAAGAGCGGCCGTTTCGGCCCTTATGTTCAGCGCGGTGAAGGCAAGGAAGCCAAACGCGCCGGCCTCCCGAAAGGCTGGGCGGTTGCGGAGATGAACCACGAGAAGGCGCTGGCGCTTCTCTCGCTGCCGCGCGATGTGGGAAAGCACCCTGAAAGCGGCAAGATGATCTCCGCCGGCATCGGCCGCTACGGCCCGTTCGTGCTTCACGACGGAACCTACGCCAATCTGGAAACCGTCGAGGACGTGTTTTCGATCGGCCTCAACCGCGCCGTGACGGTGATCGCCGAAAAGCAGGCTAAAGGCGGCGGCCGCGGCCGCACCTCGGCCGCACTTGCCGAACTCGGCGATCATCCCGATGGCGGCAAGGTCACGGTACGCGACGGCCGCTACGGGCCCTATGTGAACTGGGGCAAGGTCAACGCAACTCTGCCCAAGGGCAAGGATCCGGCCTCCGTGACCATGCCGGAGGCATTGGAGCTGATCGCGGCCAAAGCCACGAAAGGCGGCAAGAAGCCGGCGCGCGCCAAGGCAAAGGCCAAGCCCAAAGCCAAATCGAAAAGCAGCAAGGACTGACCGTTGGCCCGGCGCACCACCCAGGGGAGCAAGACCGGGCGCAGCGTGGATGCTTCCGGCAGCCATCGTCCCTCGCCGCAGGACATTCTCGATTTCCTGGCCGCAAACCCGGACCAGTCCGGCAAGCGCGAAATTGCCCGCGCATTCGGGCTCAAGGGAGCGGATCGCGCCTGGCTTAAGGACTTGCTTGCTGAAATGGCCGACAGCGGCCAGATCGAAAAACGCGGCAAACGCGTCGTACAGCCAGGCGGCCTTCCGCATGTCGTCGAACTGGATATCTTCTCGCGCGACCGTGACGGCTTGCTGCTTGCCCGCCCGTCCGAATGGCCGGACGATGGCGGTGCGCCGCCGCTGGTACAGGTGCGCAACAGACGCGGCAAACCTGCACCCGGCGTCGGCAACCGCGTGCTTGCGCGCGTCTTCCCGGCGAAGGGCGGCAGCAAGGGACCAGCCTACACGGCGCAGGTTCTGAAGAAGATCGACCGCACGCGCGACACCGTTCTCGGCGTCATCCGCAAGGCTGGTGACGAATACCGTCTCGAACCAGTGACGCGCGGCGAACCCGAACTTGTTATCGCGGCGGACGCGCTTAATGACGCCAAGGCCGGGGATCTGGTGGAGGCCGAGCCGGAGAGGTCGAGCCGCCGTTATGGCCCGCCGCGCGGCCGCGTCAGCGCCGTGATCGGCTCAATGGCGAGTGAGAAAGCGATTTCCATGATCGCCATTCACGCCCACGGCATCCCAAACGTCTTCCCGGACGCAGTAATCAGGGAAGCTGAAGCCGCAAAACCGGCAAAAATGTCCGGTCGGGAAGACTGGCGCAAAGTCCCGCTTATCACCATCGATCCAGCCGACGCCAAGGATCATGACGACGCGGTCTACGCCACGCCAGACACGGACGGGAAAAACGCCGGCGGCTTCATCGTCGATGTGGCCATCGCCGACGTCGCTACTTACGTCACCAGCGGCTCGGCAATGGATCGCGAGGCATTGAAACGCGGGAATTCGGTCTACTTCCCCGACCGCGTGGTGCCGATGCTGCCGGAGCGCATCTCGAACGATCTGTGTTCGCTGCGCGAGAAGGAAGACCGCCCGGCTCTCGCCGTCCGCATGGTGTTCGACGCCGGAGGCAAGAAACTACGCCACAGCTTCCATCGCATCATGATGCGTTCGGCCGCGCGGCTTGCCTATACTGAGGCGCAGGCGGCCATAGACGGCGCGCCGAACGACAGGACCGGCCCGCTGCTGGAACCGGTTCTGAAGCCGCTTTGGGATGCCTATGCGGCACTGAAGAAGGGCCGCGGCAAGCGCCAGCCGCTTGAACTCGACCTGCCCGAACGCAAGATCCTCCTGAAGGATGACGGCACGGTCGACAAGGTGATCGTTCCCGAACGCCTCGATGCGCACAAGCTGATCGAGGAGTTCATGATCCAGGCCAACGTCGCGGCGGCAGAGACGCTGGAGGCCAGGCGCAAGGCGCTGGTCTACCGCGTGCACGACGCGCCATCGCTCGCCAAGCAGGAGGCGCTGCGCGACTTCCTGCGCACGGTCGGTATCTCGCTGGCGCGCGGCGCGCAGATGAAGCCCGCACAGTTCAACAATATCCTCTCACAGGTACGCGGCACCGACCACGAAGAGCTCGTCAACGAAGTGGTGCTGCGCTCGCAGAGCCAGGCCGTCTACACGCCTGATAATCTCGGCCATTTCGGCCTCAATTTGAGACGCTACGCACATTTCACCTCACCCATCCGCCGTTACGCCGACCTTCTGGTCCACCGCGCCCTGATAGGTGCGCTGGGATTCGGCCCCGAGGGTCTGACGAAAGACGATGAAGCTCGCCTTGAGGAGACGGCAGCCCTCATCTCCACTGCCGAGCGCCGGGCAATGGCGGCCGAGCGCGAAACTGTGGACCGCCTCGTTGCCCGCCATCTCGCCGACCGTATCGGCGCCGATTTCGCCGCCCGCATCTCCGGCGTCACCAAATCCGGCCTCTTCGTCCAGCTGCCGCATTTTGGCGCAGATGGTTTTATTCCCGTGTCAACTTTGGGCGATGACTACTATGTCTACGAGGAAGCGGCGCATGCGCTTGTCGGCCAACGCTCGGGAAAGGGCTACCGTCTGGCGGATCGCGTCGATGTGAGATTGAAGGAAGTCACACCGCTCGCCGGATCGATGCTCTTCGAAATGCTGACCGAGCCCGGCCCCATGCCACAGGGAACGCGCTCGTTTCACAAATCGAAGCGGCGCGCCGGCGGTCGAAGCGGACGCGCAAGCGGCGGCCGCGGCAGGAGAAAATGATGGCTGAAGAACTGACCACGCAGTACCGTCAGAACCCGGCGCGCGCCGTTTGGCCCGCGGTCTGGAACGGAACACGCTGCCGCTGCCCCAATTGCGGCGAAGGCCGGTTGTTCCGGACGTTCCTGAAGACGCAGGAGAATTGTCCGGTGTGCAACGAGGAACTGCATCATCAGCGCGCCGACGACTTCCCGGCCTATCTGGTCGTCTTTATCGTCGGGCACATCGTTGTCGGCGCCTATATGGGCTTTGAGGCCATGTTCGCGCTGTCGACCTGGCAGCATCTGGCGATCTGGACCCCCATCACGGTGCTGTCCGCCATCGCGCTCATCCAGCCCATCAAGGGCGCGGTCGTCGGCCTGCAATGGGCGCTTCGGATGCACGGTTTCGGCGGCGCCGCGGATCAGCCTGAAAAGCCCTGAGCAATGGCGACGGACCGGCGCAACAATGCAATGGCAGGCATGTCGCGCGAAGCGCTCGATCGCGCCGAGAGCAAGGACTTCGCATTAGGCGCCGGCCCCAAGCGTCCGCGCGATGCCGCAACACTGATCCTGCTCGATCGCGAGGGCGCCAATGTCCGTGTGCTGCTCGGTCGGCGCAGCCGCCATCATGCCTTCATGCCGGGCCGCTTTGTTTTTCCGGGCGGCCGGACCGACCCCGCTGACGCACGCATCGCGGTCGCCGCTGACCTGCATCCGGATGAAATGCGGAAGCTGCGCGGCACCGGTTCGCGCGCCAGCGACGCACGTGCCCGGGCCATCGCGCTGTCTGCAATTCGCGAAACCTACGAAGAAGCTGGGCTGCTGATCGGTAATCCCGGTAGTTTCCAAACCCGCAATCCGGGCTGGGTGGGTTTTGCCCAACACAATGTCGTGCCATCGCTCGACCGGCTGCGATATCTGGCGCGTGCCATCACGCCTCCAGGCCGGGTACGCCGCTTCGATACGCGTTTTCTGACGGCATGGAAGGATGATGTAGCGGTTGAGCTGCCGGACGGCGGTCCGACCGAGGAGCTGGAAGAGCTCGCATGGTTCAACCTCGGCGAAGCCAGGGAACTCGAGGTTCCGCTGATCACCAAGACCGTCCTTGCCGACCTTGAGACGCGGTTGGCGAACGACCCGGAACTCCGTCCGGGAGGCTCCATCCCGTTCTACCGTATGCGGCACCGCCGCTTCCAGCGCGAGCTGCTTTAGACTGCGGCGGCATTCCGCGCGCTCGCCGAGCTTGACTTTCGCCGCACAGCCATTATGTCTCGCGCCAGTTTCCCGCAGCCGGGCCGTTTGTCCCGAAGTCGCGGCACTCACACCAGACATCCACGGAACCACGACTATGGCCAAGGCTACGACCATCAAGATCAAGCTGCTTTCGACAGCTGACACGGGTTATTTCTACACCGCGAAGAAAAACACCCGCACCATGACGGACAAGCTGACCAAGCGTAAATACGACCCGGTCGCGAAGAAGCACGTCGAATTCAAGGAAGCCAAGATCAAGTAGGCTCCATGAGACGGCACATGCTCGGACGCCGCCTCAGGGCGGCGTTTTTTGTTGTGCCGCAATCAAGCGGTACATGCCTGCAGTCGATCTGGAAAATTGGGGGCCGGCCGGCATCTGACAGCGGTACGAGGAGGCCACTATATGCCAGCGCCGACCGGCCGACCCCACGGACCCAGGAGATGCGGCGGACCTGAGCATCATGGGGTATTTGACAGACGGCACCATTGCTGGCCCCAGCGGCACCCGTCCTGTCCCGAAGTGACAGTCGCGCAAGCAAGTCCGAAAATCAACAGTTTCTTAACTAACCGGCCTAGGGCACTGAGATTAAGGTAAATATGCCCGGCCGGCAGACCATGCCGCAGTCTCTGTCGCGAGCGACCTGCAGATCAGGCGGCCTTGGCTACAACCTTGTTTCGGCCGCTGTTCTTGGCTTCGTAAAGAGCCAGGTCGGCGCGTTTCAGCAATGCCTGTGCACTATCATGCGGCGGTTGCAGTGACGAAACGCCGACACTCACCGTAACGTCGATTTGATCACCGCTATTGCCGATGGCAAACGGCGTTGCCGCGATTTGCGCTCTTACGCGCTCGGCGACTTTCTGCGCTATCGTAAATTCGGTGTCCGGCATCACGATGATGAACTCTTCTCCGCCGAAGCGGCAGGCGAGGTCGATGCCGCGGACATTTTGCCTTAGCCGGGCGGCGAATTCGCGCAGCACATCGTCACCGCCGTCGTGGCCATGCTCATCATTGATGGCTTTGAACCGGTCGATATCCGTGATCATCAGGGACAGCGGGCGGCGCCTCGCCTCGGCGCGCTCGAAAAGCGTCTCCAGATGGCTGTCGAGATACCGCCTGTTGTGCAGGCCGGTCAATCCGTCGGTGACGGCCATTTCGATCGTCTGCGCCACGCTTGCACGCAGTTGATCGTTATACCGCTTGCGTTTCACCTGCGTGGTCAGGCGCGCGGTCAGCTCCTGCTCATCCAATGGCCGCATGAGATAGTCGTTGATGCCGAGTTCAAGCCCGCGCATCACCAGCTCTTCCTCCTCTTCGTTGGCGATCAGAATGATCGGCAAGAAGCGGGTGCGGTCGATGGAGCGAAGCTGTGAGCACAGACGCAGCGGGTCGAAATTTTCCAACGCCGTGGAGATGATGACGCAGTCATAGCCGTTTTCCGCTGCCTCGAGCAGGCCGACCTGCGGGTCGGCGATGATCTTCAGATCGGCTTTGCCGCGCAGGTAACGCGCCACCCTGTCTGCGTGGTTCTGTCGTTCTTCGACCAGCAGAACCTTCGGCATTCCCGACCCGGCGGTCGACCCACGGCTCAGAAGTTCCTCGATGCCGATATTGCGGGTGGTCGATGCGCGCAGGCGCAGTTCGTCGGTCAGCGATTTGAGCCGCACCAGACTTTTCACCCGCGTGATCAGCTGCAGATCGTTGACCGGCTTGGTCAAAAAGTCATCGGCGCCGGCCTCGAGGCCACGAACCCTGTCGGAAGTCTGGTCGAGTGCCGTCACCATGACGATGGGGATATGCGCTGTCGCCGGATCGTCCTTCAACCGCCGGCAGGTCTCGAAACCGTCCATCTCCGGCATCATGACATCTAGCAATACAACGTCGACCTTGCCGTTCTCGCAGGTTTCAAGCGCCTCGGCGCCGCTATAGGCTTTCAGCACTTCGAAATACTCGGCCAGAAGCCGCGTTTCGAGCAGCGTCACGTTGGCCTTGACGTCATCGACGACCAGAATGCGAGCGGTCATCAGGCATCACCCAGGTAAGATTTGATCGTCTCTATGAACCGGGGCACGGAAATCGGCTTGGAGATATACGCTTCGCAGCCGCCTTGCCTGATCCGTTCTTCGTCGCCCTTCATGGCGAACGCGGTCACCGCGATCACCGGGATCGTATGCAGGTCGTCGTCTTCTTTCAGCCATTTGGTGACTTCCAGGCCGGACACCTCGGGAAGCTGAATATCCATTAGAATGAGATCGGGCTTGTGCAGCCGCGCGAGATCCAGCGCCTCCAGGCCGTTGCGTGTGCGCACGGTCTCGTATCCGCTTGCCTCGATGAGGTCGCGGAAGAGCTTCATGTTGAGCTCATTGTCCTCGACGATCATCACTTTCTTGGCCATGGCCGCTCCGCCCGCTTTGTTGAACCCGCCACACAACTTCACGCGAATCCAGGCAGAACTATACGCCGCATTGATTGACGAAAGGCAAACCCCGAGACCGATTTCCTGCCGGCCTGGAAAACCGGAGCGCGGCCGGCCTTGCAGCACGGGTTCAGGCGCGCTATCGCCGGTACGAACCGGGAGAAAAGGCCAAACTTGGGAAACGAACGGCAGAATTCCGAAACCGCACGCGCGGCGGCCGAGGCGATCGCGGTTGAGGCGCTTGCCTTCATCGCCGCAGATCAAAAGCTGCTGCCGCGTTTCCTCGCAATCAGCGGCATCGAAGCATCCGAAATCAGACGCGCCGCCGCTACGCCGGGATTTCTCGCCGGTGTACTCCAGTTCATCGCCGCGCATGAGCCGACCCTGCTGCAATTCGCCGAAGCTTCAGGACGCGATCCGGCGTCGGTGACAAGGGCAATTGGATCACTCCCCTTCGGCGCTGACAATTTCGACCGGTCGGTATGAGTATCGACCCCGAAACGGCGCGCCAGATCGAGGAGCTTTCGCGCGACGACCGGCCGCTTCTGGTTCTGGACGTTGACGACGTCCTGGTCGAGTTCATCCGCCCCTTCCCCGCCTACCTGAAATCAAAAGGCCATGAACTGCGGCTGGAGAGCTTCCGGCTACATGGCAATGTCTACGACACAGTCTCCGGCGAGCCTGCAAACCGTGAAACCGTGTCCCACCTGCTCGACGGCTTTTTCGCCGACCAGGAGACCTGGCAGACGCTGACCCAGGGCGCTGCTGACGCGCTTGCCTCGTTCGGCAGCGCCGCCGAGATCGTCCTGCTGACGGCCATGCCGCACCGCCACCGTGCCACCCGTCGCCGCCTCCTCGATTCCCTGGGCATAAAGTACCCATTGCTCACCACCGAGGCCCCCAAGGGTCCGGCAATCCATGCGTTGCGTGGCCCGTCCGAACGTCCAGTAGCATTTGTCGACGACTTGCCGCCCAACCTGGTTTCCGTGCGCGAACATGTCGCCGATGCGCATCTGTTCCATCTCATGTCCGACAACACGTTGCGGGAGCTCATGCCTCCGCTCGGCGACGGTATTCATGCGGTCGATGACTGGCCGGATGCCGCGCCACGCATCGCACATGTCCTCGGTATCTGAGCGTTAAAGCTCCAGCCGCATCAGCGGGCGGCCCGACTTGCGCTCCGTCATGATCACGAAACCGGCCTTTTCGAATACCCGCCGGGATCCGACAAAGAGGCTGATGGAACGGGATGTCTTGGCTTCCGTCATCGGGCAAGCTTCCAGCAGCTTCGCGCCATTGGCCCGCGCATGCTCGATACCCGCTTCAACCAGTCCGTGCGACAGCCCGGTTCCGCGCGCGGCAGAGCGAACGAAAAAGCAGGAAATGGCCCAGACCGACGGGTCGTCGGCGGCACCGTCGGTCATCGGCGCCGAGGCTCGCCCCTTGTTGTTCCATTCGGGAATGTCGGACCGGGGACCTATCTGCATCCACCCTATGGCACGGTCGCCATTGAAGGCCAGCAGGCCGGGCGGCGGCCCGACCTCTATCCGCGCCCTGATATGTGCCTTGTTGCCTTTGTGGTCGGCGGCCCGCCGCGCAGCCGGCGGTAACCGGAAATGTGTGCACCAGCAGCCATAGCAGGCACCCTGCTTGCCGAACAGGTCTTCGAAGGCGGACCACAGATCGTTCGTCAGCGGCTTGAATGTCGTCACAATGCCCTCCCCCAAGCGCAAAACGCCACCTCAAGGCCGCTTGCCGCTGCCTGCGCCACACATTAAACTGCCGAATTGTTCCTGTTATGTTCTCAGAAGCTGCGATGCTTGTCAACGACCCCTTGCATGGTTTCTGCCGCGACTGCTCTTCGCTTCAGAAGGGACCGGCGCGCAGGTGCGGCGCCTGCGGAAGTCCGCGCCTCGCACGCCATGCCGAGCTCTATGCACTGCACGTTGCACATGTCGACTGCGATGCCTTCTATGCCGCCGTCGAAAAGCGTGACAATCCGGAACTGCGCGACAGACCGGTCATCATCGGTGGCGGTAAACGCGGAGTTGTATCGACTGCCTGCTACATCGCGCGCATACGCGGCGTCCGCTCCGCAATGCCGATGTTCAAGGCGTTGGAGGCATGCCCGGAGGCCGTCGTCATCCCGCCCGACATGGAAAAATACAGCCGCGTGGGGAGTGAGGTCCGCGAACTGATGCGCGCACTGACGCCGCAGATCGAACCGCTTTCCATCGACGAAGCGTTCATGGACCTGGCCGGCACCGAACGCCTGCATGGCGTGCCGCCGGCCGTCGCGCTCGGGCGCTTCGCCGCCCGTATCGAAAACGAGATCGGCATAACCGCCTCGATCGGTCTGTCCTATTGCAAGTTCCTGGCAAAGATCGCCTCGGACCTGGAGAAGCCGCGCGGTTTCTCGGTCATTGGCCGGGAGGAAGCGGTGTCTTTCCTGGCAAAACAGCCGGTGACGATGATCTGGGGCGTCGGCAAGGCCTTCGCGGCAACGCTGGAGCGCGACGGAATCCGCCAGATCGGCCAGCTGCAGCAGATGGACCGCGGCGATCTCATCCGGCGCTACGGGTCGATGGGCGACCGCCTTTATCACCTTTCGCGCGGCCTCGACGACCGCAAGGTGAACCCGGATCAGGACACCAAAAGCGTGTCGGCCGAGACGACATTCAACACCGACCTGGCAGCCGCGGAAGATCTGGTGCCGGTTCTGCGACGACTCGCCGAGCGCGTTTCGGAACGCCTCAAGAAGGCCGGGCTTGCCGGACGCACGGTCACGCTCAAGCTCAAGTCGAGCGATTTCAAGGTCCGCACACGAAATCGCCAGCTGACCGACCCCACCCGCCTCGCCGACCGCATTTTCCAGACCGGGCTGGAACTGCTGCGCCGCGAGACCGACGGCACCACCTATCGCCTTATCGGCATCGGCGTCAGCGATTTCATGGATATCGATCGCGCCGATCCGCCGGACCTTGTGGATGTCGGCGCCCGCAAGCGGGCACTTGCCGAAGGCGCGATCGACAGCCTGCGCGGCAAGTTCGGCAACCAAGCGATCGAAACCGGCTACACCTTCGGCAAGGACAGGAAGTAGCACTGCGGCACGGCCCCGGCTCCGTTTGCGCAGTCTTTTCCGGCACATCGCCGGCATTATTGATTCAAAATGCAAGCTTTCGCGTTACCCGAACCCAATCTTTGCCTGCCTACCATGCCAGCGTTGACCAGCCTGTCTGCTATCCGGGGGGAAGCGCTATGAGCATGGTGAAGGACGCATTTTCGACAGCTGCGGCTATCGCGCTGATCATGTTTGCGATCATCGGCACCTTCTATTCGACCATGGACCGGCCGCTATCGGGCGGCGTGCTCGTCTCGCTCTCGGACGAGCGTTAGCCAGATCAGTCGCCGGCCTTGCCCGACAGCTCGTCCAGGATCGGACAGTCCGGCCGCGCATCGCCATGGCAATGCGTGACCAGATGCGAAAGCACGTCGCGCAGGCTTTGCAGTTCCTCGATCTTGCGCTGCACTTCGGCCAGCTTGGTCTCCGCGATTGCTTTCACCTCCGCGCTTTCGCGGCCTTTGTCGCCATATAGCGACAACAGTTGCCTGCATTCGTCGACTGAAAAGCCGAGGCTGCGCGAGCGTTGCAGGAAACGCAGGCGGTGCACATCGTCGTCGGAATAGTCGCGGTATCCGTTCTCCTGCCGCTCCGGCACGAGCAGCCCGATATCCTCGTAGTAGCGGATGGTCTTGGGCGGCAGTCCCGCCCGCTCGCCGGCCGTGCCAATGTTCATCGCCCGCCTCCCTGAAGCTTCACCGTTCGCAGTCTGAGTGCATTTGAAATGACCGAGACCGACGACAGGCTCATGGCCGCGGCCGCGATCATCGGTGACAAAAGCACGCCGAGAATGGGGTAGAGTATCCCGGCCGCAACCGGCACGCCCACCGCGTTGTAGACGAATGCGAAAAACAGGTTCTGCTTGATGTTGCGGATCGTGGCGCGGGCGAGCCTTCGCGCCCGGACGATACCGGTCAGATCGCCTTTCACCAGCGTGATCCCGGCACTTTCCATGGCGACATCGGCGCCCGTTCCCATGGCGATGCCGACGTCGGCGGCAGCAAGTGCAGGCGCATCGTTCACGCCGTCGCCCGCCATCGCGACCTTGGCACCATCGCGCCGCAGCTCCTCGACCAGCGCCTGCTTGTCCTGCGGCAGCATGTCGGCGCGCACTTCGTCGATGCCGAGCCTGGCCGCGACGGCCCTGGCGGTGCGTTCGTTGTCGCCCGTCGCCATGATGATCTTGAGCCCGCTGTCATGCAGCGCGCGTATCGCGCCGGCGGCGGTTTCCTTGATGGGATCGGACACGGCAACGATACCTGCGAGCTTGCCCGCGACGGCGACAAACATGGCCGTCTTGCCTTCCCCGCGCAGCGCGTCGGCGTTTTCCGCAAGCGCGGCTGCATCGACGCCGAGATCGTCCATCATGGTGCGGTTGCCCAGCGCGACCCGCTTGCCCGACACCTCGCCGGATACGCCCTTGCCCGTCGACGCCTCGAAATCCGACGCTGGAGTCAGCTTGATGCCCTTGTCCCCGGCACCCTCGACAATCGCCTCGGCGAGCGGATGCTCGGAGCCGCGCTCCAGCGATGCTGCCAGCGACAGCACCTCCGCTTCTTCGAAACCGCTTGCGGCAACGATGTCGGTCAGCCGCGGTTTGCCTTCGGTCAAAGTGCCGGTCTTGTCGACGATCAGCGTATCGACCGCGGCGAAGCGCTCAAGTGCCTCGGCGTCGCGGATGAGAACCCCCGCCTGAGCGCCGCGGCCTGTCGCTGTCATGATCGACATGGGCGTTGCAAGACCGAGCGCGCATGGGCACGCGATGATCAGCACCGAGACCGCCGAAACGATGGCGTAGATCATCGCAGGCGAAGGGCCGAACAGCGCCCAGCCAATGAACGCCGCTATGGCGACCAGCACCACGGCCGGCACGAAATAAAACGACACCCGGTCGGCCATGCCCTGGATCGGCGCGCGCGAGCGCTGCGCCTTGGCGACCATTTCGACGATCTGCGAAAGCTTGGTTTCGGAACCGACCCTCTCGGCCTCCATGACCAGCGATCCGTTGCGGTTGAGCGTGCCGCCGGTGAGCACGTCACCTTCGACCTTTTCCACCGGCACCGGTTCGCCTGTAATCATGCTCTCATCGACGGATGACCGCCCCTCCACCACAATTCCATCGACGGGAACGCTGTCGCCGGGGCGCACGCGCAGACGGTCGCCGGTCCGCACCTCGTCCAGCGGCACATCAGTCTCCGTACCGTCTTCGGCGATGCGCCGCGCCGTCTTCGGCGCGAGGTCCAGCAGCGCCCGGATCGCAGAGCCGGTGCGCTCCCGCGCCCGCAGTTCCAGCACCTGACCCAGAAAAACCAGCGCCACGATGACGGCCGCGGCCTCGAAATAGACCGGCACCGACCCCTCGTGCCGGAACTGATGCGGAAACACTTCCGGGAACACGGTAGCGACAACGCTGTAGCCGTAGGCCGCGCCCACACCGATGGCGATCAGCGTCCACATGTTGGGGCTGCGGTTGACGACCGACTGCCAGCCCCTGTGGAAAAACGGGATCGCTGCCCACAGCACAACCGGCGTCGCCAGAAGCAGCTCCAGCCAGATGGCGGTACTCTCGCCGATCCAGTCGCGGATCGGCAGCCCCACCATGGGACCCATGGCGATCACGAACAGCGGCAGCGCCAGTATGGCGCTCACCTTGAAGCGGAACGTGAAATCGACCAGCTCCGGATTCGGCCCCTCGTCGCCGGTCGGCACACCCATCGGTTCAAGCGCCATCCCGCAAAGCGGGCAAGCGTCGGGATGGTCGGTCACGATCTCCGGATGCATCGGACAGGTATATTGCGTGCCGGCCGGCATGGGTTCCGGCTCGGGCCTGTCGCCGAGATATTTGTCCGGATCGGCCTCGAACTTCGTTTTGCAGCCGGACGAGCAGAAATAGAAGCCTTGCCCCTGGTGACGTGCGAGATGTTTTGCCGTGGCGCGGTCCACAGACATTCCGCACACCGGGTCGGTTCCCGTGAGATAGTCTTCCGGCGCTTTGACAAATTTCGTCCGGCAGCCGTCCGAGCAGAAATGATAGACATGGCCGTCATGTTCGGCTGTCGGCTTGCCTGCGGAAGGTTCGACCGTCATCCCGCAGACCGGGTCGCGGATAACCGCGCCGGAGCTCTGCGCGTGGGCGCCATGCGGCGCGTGTCCATGTGTGTGTTCGTGGGCCATCGTCATATCCGAAATTGGTGCATGACGGGCCAGATAGTCCTTCCAGTCACTGGAAGGTCAAGGGCATGGGCCGCTTTTTATGATCGGGGGTCGTCGTCATTTGACGGAAGCGCTCCGCCGCCTCTTCAATATCTTCCTGCTGGCCGCTTCTCAGCGACCCTCGAAATGCTGCGAGCCCAGAGGACCCAGTAGCAGTGTCGCAGCAGCCGCAGACTCTATTGCCCGGATATTCGCTAACGCCTCATCTTCTACGCTATAGGCAGTGATATTGCCCGCAGCCGGCCATACATAGTTGTCCGGCTCACAACAGAGAGCCGCGGCAAGCGAAACCTTATGCCGCGAAGACCCCGCCACCATGCGGCAAGAGCGCTTCGACGCGAAAATGTCCCGTATGACGCAGGGGCGCTGCGCAGCATGCGAACTCCTCGCAGTTCTCAGTCTCCACGCACGCGACCGCAGCCACGCTGATTTGCCCCACAACACGCAGAATGCACATCGAACAGGATTTGATAAGTTCCTGCTCTTTCGGCTTCGGTTCTCAGGAGACAATTGAGCGCTTCGGACCGGCAGCAGGCGTTGTGCCGAGCCGAAGCCGTGCGTTGGCTGACGAAGAAACCAGCACCTGTTTCACCCTGTCCGGTGATCGGTTCCACGTCACGGATGACAGTGGCTCGCTTGTTCGCACCGTCGCTTCGAGCCTGTCACGGCGCGCGGAAGGCACAGCTTCCGCCCGTCAGCGAAGGAAGATCAAGGCCATGCCGGCCACGACCAGCGCGGCCCCCGCCCAGGCGCCGGCTGCCGGCCGTTCGCCGGTGCGCGCCCACAGCAATGGAAGGATGATCACCGGAGACGTCGCGGAAAGCGTCGACACGATGCCGACCTTGCCTCCCGAGAGGGCGAAGAGCAGCAATGTCATGCCGATCGCCAGCGCGAGAAAACCGGTAAAGGCGGTCTGCGCGGCGACCCTCGCCGTCATCGGCCCCTTCGCCTTCACCGATTCCACCGGCAACTGCATCAGGACGGTCAGACAGGCCGCCGCGATGCCGACCCGCAACATCGAAGCGGCAAAAGGGTCGACGCCCGCTGCCATGACCGGTCTCGCAATGATCGAGCCGACCGCCTGGCCGGCGGCAGCGGTCAGGCCGAGGGCAACGCCCACCCAGATCGGCCCGCGTATCGTCTCCCACTGATGCAGCTGCGCGCGGCGCTTGCCGAAAAGGATGGCAAGCACGACACCTGCGACGGTCAGCGCTATGCCGATGACCGCAAAGCCCGACAAATCCTCGCCGAGCAGGACCCAGCCGAGCAGCGCCGCCATCGGGGCGTTCAAGGCAAAAAGAATGCCCGACCGGCGGGGTCCGAGCCGGTTGAGCGTCGCAAAAAGCAGCGTGTCGCCGATGAATATGCCGATGAGCCCCGACACCAGCAGTGGAACGAGATGCTCGCTGCCAAGCTCCCGCCAGCTACCTGTCAGCACGACATAGACAAGCAGCAGACCGGTCACGAAAACCTGCCGCGCCCGGTTGAATGCGATTGCGCCAAGGTGGCCCGCCGGTGTCGCTGAAAAAAGCGCGGTCAAGGCCCAGCATGTGGCTGCGCCAAGCGCTGCGAGCTCATAGACAGGCATTGCCGCCGCTCATTTTGGCATGATGTAACAAACCGACTTTCCACCCGGCATAGCCCGGACAATCGGAAAGCACCGAAGTTCTGATGGAAAGTTGCAATACAATTTGCTCTGGCGTGGCGGTCAATGTGATCAGGCTTCGACCCATGCACGATATCCTCGAAACAGAACAGGTCCAGAATTGCCTAATTTGAGGGTGCCACAGCTACAGTCGGCACGGCTTGCATACCGCCGGCCTTTCGCGCGCAAACGGCGATACCTCAGCTCTGCGCGCTGGATCAGCTTGGTTGGTTGGGTAATCGGTACGGAGATCGAATGCCGGCCTGTCGCGCTGTCGGCTCATGCCGTTGACAACTGCGGGCAGCTAACCATTGTCGATCTTTTCCACTTCCAGACCAAAAAAATATCCTACCGCACGCTCAGTCAGAATAAAGCGCGGTTGAGCGGGGTTCGTCTCTATCTTGCGGCGCAACCGCAGTATGAGGACATCTATGGTACGGTCAGTCACGCTATCGTTGGCCCGGCGGGTCATGTCCAGCAGCTGGTCGCGGCTCAGAACGCGCCCCTGTCCTGCAACGAGCACTGACAGGAGGTCGAATTCGGCCACCGTTAGTGACACGTCGCGTCCGGCAGGATCGGAAAGCCGACGTCGCTCGAGATCCAGAACCCAACCCGCAAAGCCGAAACCTCGTCCGGAGTGCGGCCTCCTGACACCGGCCACATTGCCGGACCGCCTCAAAACCGCTCGTATCCGCGCCGCTACCTCGCGAATACTGAACGGTTTGACTATGTAGTCGTCTGCCCCGATCTCCAGCCCGACTATGCGGTCGATTTCTGAGCCTTTGCCGGTCAGGATAATGATTGGAATGCCGACCGAGGCACGAATGCGCGCAGCTATGGAAAGGCCGTCGCCGTCCGGCAGTTTGATATCCAGAAGGATAAGCGACATGCATTGTTTCGCAATCGCCTTGTCCAGTTCGCACACACCGCCGCAAAGATGCGGAACATAGCCTTCGTCAAGCAGCATGTCTCCCAGAACGGCCGCAACATCGGGATCGTCCTCAACGACTGCGATATGCGTTCGCTCGTCCTTTTCGAGATACGTCATCATCTTTCGGTCCACGGGACGAAGCCGTCCATCGTTTCCCGCGTAACCAGTTTCACGGGCATAAGAACGGGCTCGGACGACACAACCTCACCGGAAAGCCGTTCAAATGCCAGTTTGACGGCATGATAAGCCATGGCCCGGGGATCTTGATAGACGCTGGCGACAAGACGGCTGTCCGGCTGCTTCATCGTCTGTATTACCGCCGGCGACGCGTCGACCGAAACGATGAAGAACTCGTCGCGCCCGGCTTGCCGCGCCGCCTCGTTGGCTCCCAGCGCCGTGGGATCGTTCATCGAAAACACGGCATCTATATGCGGAAGTGTCGCGAGAAGGGATGACATGTAGGATAGGCCGCCCAGCATGCTGCCACCAGAATCGCCAGCCTCCGAAACAAGGCGGATGCCGGGATGGCGCGCAAGAGCCGACTTGCAACCCTCGACCCGCTCCATGACGGCCGAAACTCGCGGGCCATTCAGGATGACAACGTCACCCTTTCCCTTGAGTTGGCCGGCTAGATAGTCGCAGGCGACAACACCGGCGTTTTCGTTATCGGACGTAACTGTGATTTGCGCGCCCCTGGCCCTGACATCAAGTGCGACCACCATGATGCCTGCGGCTTTTGCCTTCTCGACCGCGGGTGCGATCTTCTCGGAATCGACCGCGTTGAGAATCAGGAGGTCGTACCCGTCAAGTGCGACAGCCTCGATCTGTGCCATCTGCCGGGCGAGGTCGTACCCGCTCGACATAACCGATACGACTGCCCCCGAATCATATTCGGCTACGGCTGCCTCAACCTCGCGGGAAATATGCGAGAAAAACGGATTGGAAAGGTCGGAGATGACAATAGCCACCCGTGTTGAAGGTCGCCGCGCTTCCTGTGTCGAGGCACTGGTTTGGATGCTTACCAGTAGGCCGGTTGCGGCAATCATGGCGCACAATGTGCGCCACGTTTTGCAGATCGATTTCGGCTGCGCCGTCCGTGCCTGCATTGGCACCTCCATGGTCAGTCAAGCGTAGTGGGCGCGACGGCAGATTCAAGCCTTTCGCTGGGCTTGGGAGACTGGGATCTGCGAAATGCTGAACCCGCCGCCGCACCCGGTATTGACCAGGGCCCGATGGAGGTGGGGGGCGCCCCGGTCAATACAGACTGTTTGTTGATGCGGCGATCAGTCTTTCGGGATGGAAGTCCATCCGACGTACTCGCCAGTATTTTCTCGGGTCACGAGGTGCGAATCCATCAGCTCGACCGGATCGGCCAGTTCTTCGCCGTTCATGATCGTCACCCCGAGTTCGACGGCGCGCGCGGCCATCTTGTAGGGGTTCTGCGACGCGGAAGCTTCGATCATCGCCGATTTTTCATCCTGGAGGGCCGCCTCGATGTCAGGAGCGCCGTCTACAGAAGTGATGATGATCCCCGACCGGTTCTGCTGTAGCGCCGCCAGATTCGCACCGATCGCCTGCGGGTCGTTGATGGCAAACACAGCATCTATGTCGCTGAATCGGGTCAGATGACCCTGCATGACATTGAGCCCGCCCTCACGGCTTCCCTTGCCGTCCTGATCGTCCGAGAGAATGTTGATCCCCGGTGCCGATGCCAACACCTTCTTGCAACCGTTTACGCGGTCGACGACGGCCGACACCTGAGGTCCGTTCTGGATGATGACATTGCCCACGCCGTTCAGCTTGTCGACGATATACTGGCAGGCGACCTCGCCGGCTTGAACGTTGTTCGTGGTTACAACGGCGTCGGCTCCTTCGGCAAAGGTATCCACCGCAACGACCACTATGCCGGCTTCCTGCGCCCTTTTGATTGCCGGTCCAAGAGCGTTCGAATCCGCAGGGTTGAGCAAGATGAGGTCGACACCGGCAGAGATGAAATTGTCAACTTGGCTGAATTGCTTGGCCAGATCATAGTCGTAGCCGAACGCCATGACCTCGACATCTGGATTGGTCTTTTTCGCTTCCGCCTGGGCGCCATTGGCGACTGCGACGAAAAAAGGGTTGCTCAACGTGCCAAGCGAAATACCGATCTTGTTAAGGTCCTTGGCGCACGCCACTGCGGTGGACGCAGCCAGGGCAGCAGCCGTAGCAACGAGAATCTTCTTCATGCGTGTTCCTCCCTGGTCTGACGAATGCGCGCGGAAGCGGAGACCAGCATGCCGCTCCCGGCGAAGAGTGAATTAGCTTCGGGCTGAACTGCGTTGGCGCAGTCGGTCGAGCGCCACGGCGCCGATAATGACCAGCCCCTTGATGACGTATTGCCAGATGTCGGAGACACCGATCAGAACGAGGCCGTTCGAAAGCACTGCTATGATCAGTGCGCCGATCAGAGTTCCCCAGATCGAACCGATTCCGCCGACAAAGGACGTTCCGCCCAGGATGACGGCCGCAATGGCGTCAAGCTCGTAGGCCTGGCCAAGTTGCAGCCCGTTTGCCGCGTACAGCCTCGTCGAAAGCATCACCGCGCCCAGCCCAGCGAAGAGGCCGGAAATGCCGTAGACGATAAGGTAGATGCGCGGCACCTTGATGCCAGACAGCCGTGCAGCCGCCTCGTTGCCGCCGACGGAATAAATATGCGTGCCGAGAACGGTGCGCTTCAGAATGAACCACGAAAGCACGATGATCAGTAGCGCAATGATCGCCAGCCAGGGCAAAGAAAACACGCCAGGTATGATCGGCAGCGAGCTGTTGCCGATGAAAGCGTAAGGTATCTCCGGGTTGAATATTGTCGTGTCATTGCCCAGCAGGCGCGCGATACCGCGAACGGCAGTCAGCGATCCCAGCGTGACGATAAATGGTGGCAGCTTGAGTGCGGAGATCAGGAACCCGTTCAGCATTCCGAAGAGCAGACCTGCTCCAAGCGAGGCGAATATCCACAGATTGGACAGTTCGGGCACATTGGAAATTATCAGGCCGGCCATCGCGGCCGCCGCGAGGATCGAGCCGACCGAGAGGTCGATGCCGCCCGTGAGAATTACGAAAGTCATCCCGGCAGCAAGAACCGTGTTCACAGACGCTTGCTGCAGCACGATGCTGATGTTCTGGCCGGTGAAGAATCGACCGTCGGACAGAAGGTGAAAGCCGACGATAAGCAGAAGCAGAACCGGCAGCATGCCGGCTGTGCTCATCATGGCACGAAATTTGCGCTTTCGGGCCTCCACCGATCCGGGTGTTTCGAGCCCTACGGGATTGGAAATCATGCTCATCGTTAACCTCCCCTTGGACAACACCGCCCAACCCCTCCAGGCCGCGCGCGTCTTCCATTGTGGTCGTTGGAATTTTCGTCAGGCGGCCGCAGGCAGGTCGACACCCGTAGCGAATGCCATGATGTTCTCCTGGGTCGGCGCAATACCCGTATTGCCGCCTACTTCACCGGAGATCAGTCCCTCCCGCATGACGAGAATGCGATCGGCAATGCCGATGACTTCCGAGAGTTCAGAGGAAATGACGAGTATCGCGACACCCGACTGTGCCAGCGAGTCGATTATCTTGTAGATTTCCGACTTTGCGCCGATGTCGACACCTCGGGTCGGCTCGTCGAGAATCAAGACCTTGGGTTTGATCTGCAGCCAACGCGACAGAAGCACCTTCTGCTGGTTGCCGCCTGAAAGGCCGCCAACGGGAAAAGTCTCGGATGGCACCCGCACGGACAGCGATTGAATGGCATCGATGGCGCGCACTCTCGCCTTCGCAAGATTGAGCACGCCGCCCCACCGCGCGTCCGGCCGAAGAACACCGGTGTTGATGTTGTCCTGACACGACATGTCGAGAAACAGTCCGTCGCCGCGGCGATCCTCGGTCAGATATGCCAACTGACGGTCGATCGCCTGCTGCGGTGAGGTCGGCGCAAACGGCTTGCCGCCGAGCGTCATACTGCCTGCTGTGCGCGATCGTGCGCCGTAAATTGTCTGTGCAAGTTCCGAGCGACCCGCTCCGACAAGGCCTGCGAGCCCGACTACTTCGCCCGCCCGCAACGTGAGCGAGCAACCCTTGACGTGCTTTCCGTCGGAAATGTTGTTGACGTCGAGCACAACCGGAGCGTCTGATTTGTCGCCGGTATTTGTCTTGGTGTAGAGCGACGACAATTCGCGCCCGACCATCATACGTACGATGGCGTCCGGGCTGAGCTGATCCCGCTCCAGCGTCCCCACATAAGTCCCGTCTCGCAGGACCGAAACCCGGTCGGCGAGCTCGTAAACCTCGTTCATTCGGTGCGAGATGTAGACAATCGCAAGCCCTTCGCTGCGCAGTTGACGGATCATGGAGAACAGTCCGTCCGTCTCTCGCGACGAAAGTGCGGTCGTAGGCTCATCCATGATCAGAATTCGCGAATCCGCATGGATGGCTCGTGCAATCTCCACAAGCTGCTGATTGGCGATCGTGAGCGTGCCGACGGTCGTCTCTCCCGTGAAGCTCGCCCCCAACCGTTGCAGAACCGGCTCAACACTCCGCACCATGGCTGCCTTGTCGAGAAGGCCCGTCCGGCTAATTTCGCGGCCAAGGTAGATGTTCTGTGCGACTGTCAGATTGGGCGAAAGCGCCAGTTCCTGATAGATGATCGAGACACCCGCCTGCCTGGAAGAAATCGGGTCGACGATATCCACAGGCAGCCCATCGATCAGGATCTCTGCGCCGGGATCGGGCCTGTAGGCACCCGATAGTGCCTTCATCAACGTCGATTTTCCGGCGCCGTTTTCCCCCATCAGGGCATGAACTTCGCCTGGATAGAGCGTGAGTTGCACATTGGTGAGCGCCTTCACGCTACCGAACGTTTTGGAGACATTGCGCATCTCCAGAACTGGCTGCGTCATGGTCAATTCCCTCCCAAACCGGTTGAGCGCCGTTTGACAGAAGAGAACTCACCAATGTGAATGTAGAATTTGCTCAATTGACCCGCGTCTGAAACGCGGGGTTAACATCTGTAACAATTGTAACCGGCCCGGATGGTTGAGCCGCCCTTACCGGAGGGGGCTCGATTGGCGCTGCTAGCCGGAGATCACGAAGTCGAAATTGCTGCTTTGGCTGAGCACGGCATCGACATTGAGCAGGTCGTTGTCGGCGACATGACGGCGAACCTCTTCCGGCCTCAAGCCAAGATTGGTCCAACGTTGGACGAGGCGTCGCTCAAGCTCGTCGCGGGGAGCGTCGATGAATACGACGCAATCGAAATGTTTGCGGAGTCGGTTCCATGGCGGCAAATCGAAGGCAAGATAATTGCCCTCTACGATGACGTATTGCCGTTCCGCGTCAATCTCGATGGCGGCGGCCCGTGCAATTTCCAGTCTCCGGTCAAACGTGGGTGCAAAGACACGCTCGCGCCTCCCCACTCGTCCTATCATGACGTCAAGTCCGTCCACATCGAACGTGTCAGGCGCGCCCTTCCGATGGCGCATCCCCATCTCGTCAAGCAGCGCGTCGTCATAGTGGAAACCGTCTGCCTGCAGGATCGCCGAATTCGGAAGCGCGCCCGCAAGCTTTCGCGAAAATGTTGACTTGCCGGCGCCCGGCGGCCCAGCAACGGCAACGATGGTACGCTCGGCCGACTGCCGCTGCTGCTGAAGCGTCGAAACCAGCACATCGAAGGAAACCCGCCTCATGCGATCGAGCACGCGGTTCCGGCGCCTGTGGCAGGTAGCTGTGCCGTCCTTGCGGCCCGATATCCGATCATACCCGCCTCTGCCGGCGGCAGTGAAGCGAGGTTTTCGACACGAGCAGGATCAGCGCCATTGCGTCCCCACAGCAAACTCAGAGGGGGATTTGCCGTAACGCCGTTGATGGCCCCGGTCCTTTTTTTGATATTCATGCGATTACCGTCGCCTGCGCCGACAAAGAACTGCACTGTGCCACCTTTCCTCAATTAACACGCCGTGTGATACATTTAGTAAATGCGCTATATTAAATTGATTGGATGCGGGCAAGGCACCTGACGGGTGCACGTATAAAGCGGGCGAAATCCGCCGAGGCAGTGCCTGGCTAGCGTCCCGAGAAGGTCCGTTTCAAAGTTACGTTTCTGTTGAGGAAAAATGGCCGGCAAATCAACCAACGCCATGAAGCAGAGGCGCTCCAATGAGCGCATCGCGTTGGCGCATATCCGCCAGAACGGAAAAGCGTCAAAGGCGGATATCGCGCGCATGGCTGATCTTACACCTGCGGGTGCCGGCCTGATCGTGGACGCTTTGGAAAGCGCCGGATTCATAAATACCGTTGGAAAAAGGTTCGGCCGGCGAGGCTCCCCCTCTGTTCTCTATGCGTTGAATGCTGACCGCCTTTTTAGCATTGGCTTCAAAATCGGCAGGCTCACGCTCGAGACCATCATGGTCGATTTCGTCGGCAGGGAGCGTGCACGTCAGGAGCATGACTATTCCTGGCCGGATCCTGCCTTCGTACGCCGGGCGGGAATCGAGGCGTTAGAAAAATTTCGTCAACAGATCGAGCAATGTCGAGCGACTGAACTGTCTGGGATCGGCATCGCAGTTCCATACTTCTTGGGCGGTTGGGGCGGAGAATTGCGATTCCCCGACGACCTTGGCAGCAGATGGGCGGCGACTGATCTGCACACGCTGTTCGCCGATGACGTCGGCCTTCCGGTATATGTTGAAAATGATGCCTCGGCAGCCGCGCTGGGCGAGTTGGTGTTTGGCGATGGCGCTTGCCTCCGGGATTTCATGCATATCTCGATAGACACGCTCGTCGGCGGTGGACTCGTACAGGACGGAAAACTGCAGACCGGCCCGCACGGAAACGGCGCCGCGCTTGGACCGCTTCCTGTTTCGCCATCAGCTATTTCCCCGATCCCGGCCGGCGGAACACGGCTGCTGCACAGAGCGTCCGCTTTCACGCTGCTTGAGCATCTTCGGCGACATGGCCATCCTGTCGGTCGAATACAGGACCTTGAGCTAGAAACGCATCACGAATTGCCGGCAGTCGCAGTGTGGCTGGAAGACTGTGCAGAAGCGCTGGTCGAGGCAATCGTCGCAATTGCCTCGGTCGTGGATATCGAAGCTGTGGTGTTGGACAGCGTCCTGCCTGGGACCTTGAACAACCGGCTGCTCAACCTGGTCCAGACGCGTTTCGCGCGGGCGCCCCTCGCCGGCATCGTGCCGCCCGCGATCATCGGCGGCAGCTTTGGCGCGCGAACCGCGTCGGTTGGGGCTGCGGCATTGCCTCTTTCCGCGTTTCTCGATGAAAGCAGCCCGGTTCACCTGACCGCGGGCAAAGCAATGTCTGCGCTCAACAGGTCGACATCACGCGCGCGACCGAATGAGCGAGCTTAGTGCACTGGCAAGTGTTTCGATCGCATAGGGTTTTTCGAGCATCACCGCGTCTGGCGGAAGCTCAATGCTCTTTCCGGGCCCGTCATGAGCGTAGCCCGACGTAAACAGGATCGGCATCGTCGGCCTGACCGACTTTGCATGTTCTGCAACATCAAGCCCGGTCATGCCGCCAGGCAAGAGCATGTCCGTGAACATGAGCGCGAACTCGCCAGAGTCTATCTGTTGCTTGGCAGTTTCTGCGTCCGGAGCAAGTGTCACGGTATAGCCGAGGCTTTCAATCATGTCGGCTGCGGTATCCTGCATTATCGGATCATCCTCGACGATCAGCACCTTCTCGCCATTGCCTCTCGCGGGAAAGCCCTTCTCCTTCGATTCCCGCAGCGAAATGCCCGTTTGCACGACAAAGGGCAAAGAGATGACGACGCGGGTACCGTGGGTGGGACGACTGTCGATGCTTATCTCGCCACCGGACTGCTTGATGAAACCATGGACCATGCTGAGGCCGAGCCCGCTACCGCGTTCCTTCTCCTTGGTGGTAAAGAACGGCTCGTATATCCGTGCGAGAACCTCTGGCGTCATGCCTTGTCCGTCGTCTTCCAGCGAGAGGCAGAGTTGGCGCAAATCGCCGCTGGTTTCAGACCAGGTCCTGATCGAAATTGTTCCGCCCTCCGGCATCGCGTCGCGACTGTTGAATACGAGGTTCAGAATTGCGTTTTCCAGTTGGACCGGATCGACGAGTATGGGCTCCAGAGCGGGGTCCAGATCGGTTCGGACTTCGATCCGCGCGCCAAGACTGTATTCGACGAGGTCGAGCAGGTTTGTAATCAGCGCGTTCACATCGGTCATTTTCGGCTGCAACGTTTGCTGCCGTGCGAATGCCAGAAGTCTCTGTGTCACTGCCGAGGCGCGTTCCGTCGCGTCCAGCGCGCGCAGCAGTCGTGCCGAGACAGTCTCATCGGCATAATGGGCCTGATGCAGCATTTGCAGATTGCCGCTTATGGCCGCGAGCAGGTTGTTGAAATCATGCGCGATACCGCCCGTTAGCTGGCCGACGGCTTCCACACGCTGGGCTTCGCGCAACTGCCGTTCCACGCTGCGCCGCTCGGATTGATCCGTATAGGTTGTTACGAAGCCTCCTGTGGGCATTGGCTGGCTGCGCACTTCGATTACCCTGTCCGCACCAAAATGAAGTTCAAACTGTGCAGGCGTGTTTTGGCGGTTGCCAAGGGTTTGCTCGCTTTCGATCGGCTGACCGCTCAGCGTGAAAGCGCGCCCTCCCATATCCCGGAGGCGTTGCGCGACAACTTCGAACGACATGCCGACCGCAATGGCGTCGGGCGCCATCCCGACCACTGAGGGAAACTGCGGATTCCAGTTCACCAGCCTCCCTGTCTCGTCGAACACCGATATGCCGTCATTCATGTTCGAAAACATGGCGTCGACCATTCGGCTGTTTTCTGTCACTTGTCGGGCGAGGCTCTCCCGCTCGAAACTTGCCTCCTTGAAGACGTCGAATGCGCGGGCGAGACTCCCCAGTTCGTCCTGCCTATGCAGTCCCGGAACGCTACCGGTTCGATCGCCTCCGGCCAGCCTGGCCATCGCGCGGGTAACGCCTTCAAGATTTTGTGCAAGATCCCGCATCACGTAGAAGGCAGCTGAAACGGCCGCAAGCAATGCCAGGGTTCCAAGCACCGCAATGATCTCTTTGCTGCGTCCCAGTGCCCGGTCGGCATTCTCGCTACGTTCGGTGGCAGCGACGGACGTGGTTTCCACGATCGACGCGACCTCATCGCTGAGCTGGGTGGAAAGGAGGTGGATCGTCGCCAGCAGAAAGCGGACCCGCTGCTGCGACTCCAGATCGCGCCGATGCAGGTCAAATGTACTCGCCTGGTGGTCGAGCAGGCCGAGCATCTTTCTTTCCGCTTCAGTCCGGCCGGTGGACGCTTCCACGATTTCGGCAGCCAGCGAAACGTATTCCTGCCCGAGGGTTGTCAGTGGATGCTCGCTCTCCACGACCAATGCCGCAAACACAAGCTCCATGGCTTCGTGGAAGCGGTGCGCAAGCATACGTCCGTGTTCGTCTCCGGCTTCCAAAGCTGCAATTACGCTCTCGCGCCCATCGAAGCTGTACCGGCGCTCGGCCAGATCGAAACGGATGTCCAGACTGTGCTTGGTGGTCGCGACGAGCTCGATAAGCTGGTCCGAAAGGTCGCCGGCCAGCCGCTCGACCCTGGCCCGGCGGCCATCGTCGAGAAAGACAGGGCTGGTCGGCAAGTTCTGTACGAAGGTTGCGAATTCCCCTACCTGCACGGAAAGCCGCGCGCTCTCGTTCTCCAGCGCATTCACCACCCGTACGGAGCTCACAAAAGGCGCCAGGCTGGCAAGCATCGAGCTTTTGTGCGCAAGCGTCATTGCGGCGACAATGTCTGCGAGGCTTTCGTCGCTCAGTTGCTCGAGGGCGGCCTGAGTCTGGTTGAAGCTGCGAAAAGCAAGAACACCGACGGCAATATTGAGGGCCAGTATCAGCCCAAATGCCATCAGGAGCTTTGCCTTGACTGTCCTGGTAAACTGCAATGCCCGCGTTGCTCCGCCGTTCTGTATTGCCGATGCCGAGGCGCGCAGTCTTTCTGAGCGTTGGTCTTGCCTGCACCTGCCGTTAATGTCGGAACTTGTGCCCCTGGCAGCGAGTATGCGCCACCGAACGCTAGCGTAAAAATACACGGAGCGAAATGTGCCCGAGCGATCTCACCAGGCGCGTTTGGCGAACTGATGCGAAGGCTTCAGAGCCGATTCCACCCCCGACGCCTGTCAATGGAATTTGACACAACGAAAATCGGACGCCGATGCGGCGTCCGCTCTACTCATAGGCCGGCGGGTGTTGTCAGGTCGTAGGCCGCGACGGTTGCGCGCGCGGCCGAAGCAACCTGCCCTACGGTGAAGCCTGGCGCATAAAGCGCCGTTCCGATGCCGAAACCGGCAATGCCAGCGGCAACCCACTCCGGCATGTTCCCGGCAGTCACGCCACCCACGGCATAGATGTCGCAGTCGGTCGGTAGAACGGCCTTGATGGCCTTGAACCCACTGATGCCGGCCACTGATGCGGGGAAGAGCTTGATTGCCGTCGCACCCGCCTCAAGCGCCGCGAAACACTCCGTCGCCGTGAACACACCGGGCATCGCGATCATCGACCGTTCCACCGTGCGCGTTATCACTGCCGGATTGCAGTTTGGCGAAACGACGATGCGCCCACCGGCATCGTGCAGCCGGTCGACATCGGCAACCTTCGTCACCGTACCGGCGCCAACGATGGCCTGATCGCCAAAACGACGCGCCAGCCGGCTGATACTCTCGAAAGGCTCCGGCGAATTCAGCGGCACCTCGATGATGCTGATTCCCGCCTCGATCAGCGCGGCTGCCACGGCTTCGACCTCGCCGGAATTGACACCGCGCAGGATCGCAACCAGCCGCCGTCGCGATCCAAGTGCATCACGCGCGCTCACGGCACCGCCGCCGTGACGACCACCTCCACACGGTACTTCTCGCGCGCCAGCGGCACCTGCCCGGTCGCCCGAGCCGGCGGATTGTCAGCATCCACCCAATTGTCCCAAACTGCGTTCATTGCATCAAAATCCGAGATGTCGGCAAGCCAGATCGTCGCCGACAGAAGCCGCGATTTGTCGCTACCCACCGCGGCAAGCAACCGGTCGACTTCCGAAAGCGCGTCCTTCGTCTGCTCGGTAACGCAGCTTCCGTTTCGTCCCACAATTCCAGAAAGATAGGCAACGCCATTGTGCACGACCGCGTTGCTCATGCGTGGTTTCTTCTCAATTCTCGAGATCGTCATTCTTCCTACCTGTTGTGGGGATCATCTTCTTACTGACAGCAAATCGTCAGCACACGCGCGGGTCGCTGGCCCGCGCGATCTCCGTTTCAGCCGCCACGAGATACCGCTGATAGGCATCCGCATAGGCAGCTTCATGGTCTTTTCCTGGCTCGAATTTTTGCCCGCCTTTCGCAAGCCCGCCGGCCAGGTTCGAAAGGTCGGCGCCCGACACCCCGGAATGCGCCATCAGCGCCGCACCGAGACTGGACGTATTCAGGAAATCGAGCCGCGTAACGGGTTTACCCAGCACATCCGCAATTGCCTGGCACCATTGATCGACGCGCGCACCTCCTTCGGCGATGCGGACTTCGTTCATCTCCGCGCCGAGCGAAGAAAACATGTCGACACATTGGCGCACGTTGAAAGCCACTCCCTCCATCACCGCCTTTACCAGATGCCCTGCATCGGCGGATGAAGACAGTCCTGCGAACTGCCCGCGAGCTCCGGGCGCGACATAAGGCGTTGCAGCGCCTTCCAGAAACGGCACGAAGCTCACGCCGCCCGCACCGGCCCCCACACCATCGGCACGTGCGACCATCTGGTTGAAGTTGAGCGGGGACCCGGCCGAAACCAGCATGCGATGCAGCCAGGAGAGGCTGAGTCCACCGCTCATCACGAGCCCAAGCCACACCGCCCGGGAGGCATCTGCGTGTGCAACACGCCACAGACCCCGTCCGGTTTCGAACCGCACGCCGGCCTCCATCGACATGACCACATGTCCGGCTGTACCCAGCGTAATGCCTAGTACACCGGGCCCCATAACACCGCATCCGACCGCAAGCGCCGCTACGTCGCCGCCGCCGCACACAACCGGTGTTCCTTCGCGAATGCCGGTCGCGTCTGCTGCCGCGCCGGTCAGCCCGCCGACGATATCGGTGGAAGCCTTGATCTGTGGCAGGATGACCGGGTCGAAACCCGCCGCCTGCGCAATACCGTCGAGCCAACCGCCACCGGCGATGTCCAGCATGCCGGCCGAGGTAGGATCGGAAGCGTCGGTCGCTTTCACCCCTGTCAGCCGCCAGGCGATATAATCCTTCACGAAGAGCAAGGTGCGGGCTTTTGCAAGCCGCGCCGGCTCGCATTCGGCAAGCCAGGCGAGTTTCGCCAGAACCGATATGGCCCCGATATCGGTCGCCGCCTTCTCGATAAGAAGTTCGCCGATCTGTTCACGCAGCCGCTTCGCCTGCGCAGACGCTCTCGCATCCAGCCATATGATCGAGTTGCCGAGCAGCTGGTCCTGCGCATCGAGCAGCACCAGCCCGTTCACTTGCCCCGACAGCCCGACCGCTTCCGCGTCCAGTGCGGGCACCAACTCGCGCAGTTCGGCCAGCGCGGCACATGTCGCGTCCCACCAGGCTTGCGGCGATTGCTCAACCCAGCCGGATTCCGGCGTCAGCGTCGCATAAGGCCTGCTGGCTTCGGCAAGCACCGTGCAACCGTCGCCGTCAAGGGCGAGCACCTTGACGGCGGAAGTGCCGATATCGATGCCAATGGTGGGGCGCATGTATTCTTACACTTCACCGGCGAAGAAACGCCGCGGATTGTCGACGCTGAGCATGTCCCACTCGGCCTGCGTAAATCCGTTTTCCAGCATCCGGGCCTTCACCTCGGTCCACAGATAGTCGAGGCCGGGCCCGCCGCCATACGCTTTCCAGTAACTCGGCCGTCCCAGGTCGTTGCCGATCAGGATACGCTTGCCCGCACCGGCGTCGATCAACTGGCGCAGCAGCGCCAGGCGGTCGGTTTCGGGGCCGTATTTGGCTTTGCCGAAACTATCGAAGCCGATATAAGCGCCGAGCTTTGTCACCCGCAGATGCTCGTGAAAATCGAGATTGCGGTCCATGTGGCTAAGCGTGATGCGATGCGCATCGACGCCCTTTTCGATCAAAAGCCCCGTCTGCTCGTAGCCCATCGTGCCGGCGGTGGTGTGGGTGATCACCGGCCGTCCGGTCTCGCGATAGGCGGCGGCTGCCACGCGCACCAGCTTCTGACCGCTCTCGTTGAAGTTGTTGTATTCGGTGCCGCATTTGATGATGCCGGCCTTTACGCCGGTGCCGTCGATGCCGACGGTGAGATCGCGCACAGTGTCGCGCACCATATCGGCCTCCGACACGGCAGTCACCCAGCGGCCCATATAGCCGGGGCGGTTGTAACCGGCGGTCATGATCACGTTCACGTCCGGCGCAAGATCAGCCACGGCCTTGATCTTGTGCACGTTGCGGCCGAAATCCACCGCCGTCAGTTCGCACAGCGTGCGCCCACCCGCCGCAGCGAACCGCCTCAGTTCCTCGCCCGATTTCTCCACCGAGTTCAGCGCGAAATCGGGATCAGACTTGTGCAGCCAGCCCGGTGGCTCGACATAGAGATGCTCGTGATAGTCGGTAACGCCCAGTTCTTCGGGCTTGATGGGACCGCGAACAGTCATGATTTCGGCCATGGCGGGCTCCTTATGCGAGATTGTGTCGGGAGAGAAAGCCGCCCCACAGCGCTGCGGATTCGCGCGCTGCAAGGTCGAGCCACCGCCTCCCTTTTTCGGCTGACGCTTTCGTGGGGTCGCCGAACACGCCTGAGCGCATCAGATGTCCCATCGAAAGCTCCGATTTTCCGTAATCCGGGGGTGCGGGCGGGTAGTCGGCAGCGGCCAGCTCCATGCGCACCAGCTCGGGCGCGATCGCGAGCATAAGCGAGGTCTCGATTTCCTCGGCATGAAGATCGCCATGCCATGTCTCGCTCTCGGCCTCCTGCGTCATCGTCGCGAGACCGGCGTACATGCCGTAAAGCACCCTGATGTCGATCTGCTCGTGAATGAGTTCGCGCAGAGCGTGTTTTATCGGCTGCGGGTTCGAGCCATGTCCGGACATGACGTAGACGGCCTTCACGTCCCACCGCGAAAGGCTGTCCACCGTGTCGCGTATCATGCGCATATATGTATCGAAGCCGAGTGTCAGGCTTGCGGGTACGCCCTTCCAGACCCATGCATAACCAAGCGGCACTGCCGGAAGCACAAGCCCGGTGCTCCGTTTTGCGGTCTCACGTGCAATCGCTTCCGCGATCAGCGTATCAGTATTGGTGGGAAGATGCGGCCCGTGCTGCTCGGTCGACCCCACCGGCAGGATGGCAAATGGATGGCGCGAAATGAAGTCCTCGACCTCGGGAAGAGTCGCGCGGCCCATGTCGAGCCAGTTGTTTTCACTCATCGCCACTCTCCCTGTTCGAGCCGCGCCCGGTATCCCGGATCGCTGTCCCAGCGTTCCTGATCCAGCGATACGCCGGTGAGATGTCCGGCCGCCATGCTGCAAAGAAACAGCGCGGTCTCGTCAAGGATACTGGACGGCGCCAGCTCCGCCCGCTGGCCGTCCGGCAGATGCGCAAAAAAACCGGTCGCGATCTTAACGGACGGGAACAGTGTGTTCACGTTGATTCCAGCAGGCGCAAGCTCCTGCGCCATCACCCGCATCAGCATCTCGACCGCCGACTTCGACGCACAATAGGGTGCGTCATTGGGTTGCGCATGATCGAAAAAGGCAAGCGACGACGTCACGAAGACGATATTGCCGCCATTCTTCATGCTGCGCGCTGCCGCCCGCGCAGTCAGAAAGGCTCCATCGACGTTTGTATGCAAGACCCTGCGCCAGACATCGTAGTCGAGGTCTACAACCATGCGATGGTCGAGATCGGTCACGGCGGCATTGGCGATCGTGGCCATTACCGGCTGCCGCTCGCACGCCGCAGCGAATGCCTGATCGACGGCCGCTTCGTCGGTGATGTCGGCCTCCCGGTGAGCATAGCCGTCATGGCGGATCGTGCCTCGAGCACGGTCGATCCCGGTCACCGCCCAGCCATTCGTCAGGAACTTCGTGGCGATCGACCTGCCTATGCCGCCTGCACTGCCGGTGATGACAAGATGGCCGCTCATTTAACCGCCCCGGAACCCAGACCGGACACGATGTGCCGCTGCGCGAAACCAACGAACACCAGCGCGGGCAACATGGAAACGACCGATACGGCGGCGATCAGCGGCCAGTCGAACGACATGGTTCCAGCGAGCGAGGCAACCGCGACCGGCACGGTCTGCGCGTTGCGCGAGGTCAGGATAAAGGCGAGCAGGAACTCGTTCCATGAATAGATGAAAACGAGGATTGCAACCGAGGCCAGCATCGGACGCGCGATCGGAATTATCACCAGCCACAATATCTGTAACGAATTCGCCCCGTCGAGCAGCGCCGCCTGATCAAGGTCCTCGGGGATGGTGCGGAAGTACGTCACCAGCATCCACACCGCGAGTGGAAGAGTCAGTGTGAGATGCGCCATTGAAACCGCCAGCGGCGTATCGAGCAGGCCAAGCGATTTGAAGAGCACATAGAGCGGCAGGATCACGGCAAAGAGCGGTGCCATGCGGATCGACAGCAGCCAGAAGGACAGGTTCTCCTGCACCTTGCCGCGCATGCGCGTCAGCGCATAGGCGGCCGGCACGCCGAGCAGCAGCGTGAGGAACACATTGGTCAGCGCAATAATCAGGCTGTTCTGGAACGCACCCAGAAAACCGCCTGAAAAGATTCTCGAATACGCGTCGAAATCCGGCGTAAAAATAAGCTCGGGCGGTACCGCAAGCGCGGCATTGCGCGTCTTCAACGACGCTATCGTCAGCCACACGATCGGAAACAGCACGAACACCAGCGACAGAGTGATCATCAGCCAGCGGCCGGCATCGCTCCAGATGGTTTCTCCCGGCTTGCGCGCCATCACGCACTCCTCATGAAACGGCGGAATACGATCAATGCAACGACCGTCGTAGCGAACACCATGACGACGCCAAGTGCCGCGGCGCCGCCGAAGTCGAAGCCTTGAAATGCGATCTTCCAGCCAAGCAGCGAAAAGGTCTGCGTGGCACGGCCGGGCCCGCCCTTCGTCATCACATAGATAAGCTCGAACGTGTTCAGCGCGTCGATGATACGGAACAGGATGGCGACGCTGACTGCGCCCTTCATCATCGGCAGAGTGACCAGCCAGAACTCCTGATACCGCTTCGCGCCATCGAGCCGTATCGCCTCGTAATAGTCGCGCGGAATCGACTGAAGCGCCGCCAGAAAGATAAGAAACATGAACGGTGTGCGGCTCCACACGTCGGCGATAACAACTGAAAACAGAGCCCCGACGGGGCTGGCCAGGAGATTGGTTTCAAGTCCTATCGCCGGCAGCAGATAGGCGCCCAGAAAGCCGATCTCGCCATTGAGAAGAAAGCGCCAGGTGAAGCCCGCCACCACGGGTGGAATTACGAGCGGCATCACGATCAGGGCCCGCAGATAGCCGGGTGAACCGGGCCGCGAAAGCGCCAGCGCGAAGGCGAAGCCGAGGCCCAGCATGATCGTGGTCGACAGCACGAGATACGACACCGTAACCCACGCTGCCGAGTGAAAGGCGCTGGAGTTCAGCAGGGTCGCGAAATTCTGGAAACCGTAGAAGTAGACGCCGGGCTCGGTCAGGATCCAGTGCGATACGCTCATCCAGAACAGAAAGCCGGTCGGAAACAGCACGACGACGCCAAGAGCCAGCACCGCCGGAACCGAAAACCAGAAACGCCAATCTGTCAGCATGAACCGAACTTCCCGATGAACCGCCGGAGCGATACGCTCCGGCGGCTGGTCTCAGTTTACTTGTAGTACCCGGCGCGCGTCATGCGCTCCGAAGCCCAGCCCTGCAGGTCTTCGAGGCTCTCGTCGACACTGGTCGTGCCGGCGATAGACGACGAGGCTGCAGTGCCGATCTGGTCCATGAATTCCAC
The DNA here is from genome assembly GCA_017644005.1 of Rhizobiaceae bacterium. Classification (GTDB taxonomy): domain Bacteria; phylum Pseudomonadota; class Alphaproteobacteria; order Rhizobiales; family Rhizobiaceae; genus RCIO01. The sequence continues at coordinate 215,762 of JAEPMJ010000004.1, read as the reverse complement.
CAGTTCCGGGATGTACGGGAAATAGTGGGGGTCCGCGTCGCTGAAGGAAGCTTCGATCTGGCTGAGCATTTCGGCCGGCCAACGGTCGGTCAGCGTCGGCGAGTTCATGATCTCCGGGTAGGTCGTGTAGGGCCAACCGAAGGAGTTCGCAAAGTCGCGCATCACCGGCTCGCTGGTCAGAAACGCCAGCACCTTGTAGGCAGCATCCTTGTTCTGAGAGAACGCCGATACGCCGACCGAGAAGGTCCAGAAGCTCTGCACCGCCTTGCCGGACGGTCCGACGGGCGATGGCGCAAATGCACTGTGTTCCTTCACTTCCGGCACTTCTGAACCTGGAATACCGGCAAAGGCGTTGATCGCCGACGGCATCAGCACAACCGCCTTGCCTTGAGCGTAGAGGTTCATCATGTCGACCCAGGTATGCGTGGCAATTCCGGGCGGGCCATAGTCGCGCGACCAGCGCACAAATGTCTCGAAGCCCGGTTTGAAGTCGCCAGTGAAGATCGGCTGCGCTTTCTCCTTCTTGATCTCATCAGGGGTCGTCGGCCCGCCTTCGAACCATGCCGGATAGCCGGCATAGGCGTAAACGAAGCCCGAAAGGTCGAGCGAAGGCTCTTCGCCCGGCGCGCCACGCATGGTCAGCGGATAGACGTCGTCAACCCCGTCAGCCGCAAGGCCTTCCTTGATGGTTTGCAACGCCTGCTCCAGCCCCTCGGTCGTCTCGGGAAAGGAGGTGATGCCGTACTTGTCGAAGATATCCTTGCGATAGACCACGCCGGCACCGAAAGAATAATAGGGCAGCCCCCACAGCTTGCCATTCACCGTATTCGCTTCCAGAAACGGCTGATAAACCTTCGATGCATCGAAGATGTCCGTCGCCGTCGAAAGATAATCGTCGAGTGGCTCCAGATAGCCGGCGGCCGAAAAGGTCTGCACCGCGCCGTCGCTACCCAGCATTACCAGGTCGTAATTGCCGGTACCGTTCACCAGGTCGAGCAGCACCTTCTGGCGCGCGACTTCCTCATCGGCAAACTCCATGTTGACGACGAGGTCGTATTTCGCTTCGAAATCGAGCAGTTTCTGCGTTTTCTCGGTGCCGGACGCGCCGAACAGATCGCTCCACGCGAAACCGGCGCCAAAGCCGATCACATTGATTTCCGTGGCGGCGAATGTCGGCAGCGCGGTTGCGCTCAATAGTCCGACTGCGGCCGTCAGGCGCACAATTCTCTTGCTGATGCTCCCCATGGTAGCTCCTCCTGAGTTTGTTGCGCGTTAGCGCGGGGACGAATGGGCTTGCCGCGGCAGTGCTTGGCCGCCGGCATCGAACAGGTGCAATGGATGAACGGGAATCACGAGCCGGACGATTTCGTCGATTTTCGGCGTCGGACCACTTGTGACCTTGCAAACGAAAGTGGCCTTGTCGGCCTCGACATAGACGAGGCTCTCGCTGCCCAACTGCTCGACGGTGCCGACCCGGCCGCCGATCTGGCCTTCGGAGCCGATCGTAAGGTTTTCGGGTCGAATTCCGAGCTGCGCGACGGGATCCCCTGCCGGCAGATCGAGCGCCAGTTCGAACGCGTCGCCAGCTTCGGTCGAAAACCGGACTTTGCCATCGCCTCGCCCCTCTTCCCGTACAGGAAAAAAATTCATTTTCGGCGATCCTATGAAGCCGGCGACGAAGGTATTGGCCGGCGCCTGATAGAGCTCCATCGGCGTTCCTACCTGGGCGATCACGCCGCGATCCAGAATGACGATCCGGTCCGCCATCGTCATCGCCTCGACCTGATCGTGCGTGACGTAGATCATCGTGTTGCGCAGTGTATGATGAAGCTTGCTGATACCGACCCGCGTCTCAATGCGAAGCGCCGCATCCAGATTGGAAAGCGGCTCGTCGAAGAGGAAAATATTGGGATTTCGCACTATGGCGCGCCCGATCGCAACGCGCTGGCGCTGGCCGCCGGAAAGCTGCCCGGGCTTGCGGTCAAGGAGCGGCGAAAGCTGCAGCATCTCTGCGACTTCAGCGGCACGCTCGCGGCGCTTTGCCTTGTCGACGCCGGCAAGTCGCAGGCTCATGGTCATGTTGTCGGCCACATTCATATGCGGGTAGAGCGCATAGGACTGGAACACCATCGCCACACCGCGCTTGGCCGGTGGCACCGCGGTGAAGCGTCGGTCATCGAAATAGAGATCGCCGCCGCTGGCGTCCTCGAGCCCCGCGATGACCCTCAAAAGCGTGGACTTGCCGCAGCCCGAAGGCCCGACGAAAACGACAAACTCGCCGTCCTGAATATCCAGGTCGATGCCCTTGAGAACCTCGACGGTTCCGTAGGATTTGCGGATGCCCTGAAGACGCACTGCGACCATGAAATCTTCGTTTCCTCATGCGGGCGGAGCGGTTCACTCGAGAATATTGGAGCGCTCCAATACCAAGACAATTCACGTTCGTCCCCGCCTTGTCAATAGGCCCGTCACAGGAATGTCACGTTCGGGAGGTGCTGCGGCGAACCGCCAGCCGCGGGAGAACCAGAACCTTCTCGCAGGGTGCATCGGGGTTGCCGAGCCGCCGCTCGAGTGCCTTGATTCCAGCCTCCGCCAGGTCATGAGCCGACTGGTGAATTGACGACAGCGCAAGCGTTTCGGAGCCCGAAAGCGTTACGTCGTCATAACCCATCACGCACAGCTGGTCCGGGATCGAAATCCCGTGCTTCACCGCTTCGTTGAGCACACCAATCGCCGTCAGATCGCTGCAGGCGAAGATTGCGTCGGGCAGCCGGTCGCGGGCGAAAAGCGCCCTGCCCGCCATCGCGCCGGCATCTACCGAGTACGCGCTGCGCACCACTTCGGCATGTTCGGAAAGTCCGTGGCGGTCCATCGCTTCGCGATAGCCTTTTTCCATTCGCTGCGCACCTGGCGACGCCCCGCCGCCCAGATGCACGATCCTGCGGCAACCGACAGAAACGAGGTGATCGACAGCGATATTTGCGCCGAGGATATGATCGGTCGTCACGCTGTCGATATCGACGACCTTCAGCAGCCTGCCGATATAGACGCTGGGCAGCCGCTCGGCGACGCGTGCTATGGCCACCTTTTCATAGGGCGCACCGATCAGGATCGCGCTCGGCACCCTCAGCGACATCAGGCCTTCGATCGCCTGCTCGGCTTTCTGGTCGGTGCCGGCATCGATCGACAGCAGCGCACCGCGCCCGTTTTCCGCTGTCAGCACTGTCACCCATTTGGCGATCTCGGCCTGCAGCGGATTGGTCACATCGCCGACAAGCGTACCGACATAGGAGCTGCGCGCGCTTGCCAGCGTCCGGGCCGCGAAATTCGGCACGTAGTTCAGTTCTTCGACGGCCTTGAGGATCTTCTCCCGCGATTCGGCTCGAACATAACCCTCCCCTCTGATCGCTAGCGAAACGAGGCTGCGCGAAACGCCCGCGCGCTTCGCCACATCGGCCAATGTTGGCGGCTTATGCCTCAAGGAAGTTGTCATGCTGAATTACCTGTGGCGGGGACAAGCGGATCATCCGGCGCGCGCGACAATTGTCAACTCGGGTCGATGCACGAAGAAATGCGCACCGTCATTGGCTAAATACTGAACGTCTGCCGTCAGGAATGTCCACATTCCGCAGCATTGCCGCCCACTTTACTACATCCGACCTTGTGTGAGGACGCATTGGCGACTTGCTTGTGCCCAGGCTGGCCAGCGCCGGCGTCGAACCTTGGCACGGAGAGATCGGTGGGACGCATATCGGAAACCTTCGAGAGACTGCGCAGCAAAAACAAGGCGGCCTTCATCGCCTATATTATGGCCGGCGATCCAGACCGGACGACCTCGCAGGCGATTTTCGACGGCCTGCCCGCCGCCGGTGTCGACATTATCGAACTGGGCCTGCCATTCACCGACCCCGTCGCCGACGGCGAGGCCGTGCAGATGGCTGGCCTGCGAGCGCTCAAGAGCGGCCAGACCGTGCGCGCCACACTCGACATGGTGGCGGATTTCCGCGCCCGCGATACGACGACGCCGGTTCTTCTGATGGGCTATTTCAACCCGCTGTTCAGCTACGGTGTCGAGCGTTTCGTGGCCGACGCTGCCACTGCGGGCGTCGATGGTCTGATCATCGTCGACGTGCCGCCAGAGGAGGATGACGATCTCTGCCGGCCGGCCCGGGCTGCCGGCATCGATTTCATCCGGCTGGTTCCGCCGACCACTGACGGAGTGCGGCTTGCGCGTGTCGCCCGCGATTCAGGCGGCTTCATCTACTATGTCTCGGTCACCGGGACGACCGGCGCGGCGGCTGCCGTGCCGGAAGAGGTGGCGCCCCGCATCGAAGAAATACGCAAGGTGACCGGACTGCCCGTGGTGGTTGGCTTCGGCATCAGGACTGCCGCCGCCGCGGCAAAGATGGCCGCAGTCGCCGACGGCGTTGCGGTCGGCTCGGCGATAGTCAGCAAGATCGCGGAGAACGGACCCGTAGAACAGGCGCTTGAATATATCGGCGAGCTGAGCGCCGGCGCTCATTCGGCCCGTGCCTGAAGCCCGAAAGGAAATGTGCCATGCCGGCGGAAACTGGAATCAATTCATATGTGAACGGCCCCGACGAGAACGGACGCTTCGGCGGCTTCGGCGGTCGCTACGTGCCGGAAGCACTGATGCCTCTGACGCTCGACCTGGAAGCCGAATACAGGCGCGCAAAGGCGGATCCGGCATTCTGGGCCGAGATGGACGATCTCTGGACACATTATGTCGGGCGCCCCTCCCCGCTCTATTTCGCCGAACGTCTGACCGAGCGGCTGGGCGGTGCGACGATATATTTCAAGCGTGACGAACTGAACCATACCGGCGCGCACAAAATCAACAATGTGCTCGGCCAGGTGCTGATCGCCCGGCGCATGGGCAAGACCCGAATTGTCGCTGAGACGGGCGCCGGCCAGCACGGTGTTGCGACTGCCACGGCATGTGCCAAATTCGGGCTGAAATGCGTTGTCTATATGGGCGCCCATGACGTGGAGCGTCAGGCACCCAATGTCTTTCGCATGAAACTGCTGGGCGCTGAGGTGGTACCCGTCACCAGCGGACGAGGCACGCTGAAGGACGCCATGAACGAAGCGATGCGCGATTGGGTATCCAACGTGCACGACACCTACTTCCTGCTCGGTACCGCTGCAGGCGCTCACCCCTACCCGCAGATGGTTCGCGACTTCCAGTCGATCATTGGCAAAGAAGCCCGCGCGCAGATGCTTGAAGCCGAAGGCCGGCTGCCAGACACGCTCGTTGCGGCTATCGGCGGCGGTTCAAACGCGATAGGCCTGTTTCACCCCTTCCTCGACGACGCCAAGGTCGCGATCGTCGGCGTTGAAGCAGGTGGGAGGGGACTAGATAACAAGACGGGACACTGTGCGTCGATCAGCGGCGGCAGACCCGGCGTGCTGCACGGCAACAAGACCTATCTCCTGCAGGACGATGACGGGCAGATCCTGGAAGGCTTCTCGATCTCTGCTGGCCTGGACTATCCGGGCATCGGTCCCGAACATGCGTGGCTGCACGAGACCGGGCGGGTCGACTATGTCGCCATCACGGATAAGGAGGCGCTTGCCGCTTTCCAGCTCTGCTGCGAAACGGAGGGCATCATCCCTGCCTTGGAGCCCGCCCACGCGCTGGCGTATGTGATGAAGATCGCACCACGTCTCCCGGCCGACCACATTATCTGCATGAATTTGTGCGGCCGAGGCGACAAGGACATCTTCACCGCCGCCCGCGCGCTCGGCGTTGACATGGGCGGCATGCCGCAACCGGCGGCTTCACAATAGCGGCGGCTGGACCTATCGTGTCGATGCAACCGCGTGTCGAGAACGGATTGGGAGCCGTGCACCTGTCGCGTCCGATCACCTCCACCGGCTCCGCCGCCAATGTTACGCGGAGCCGAACGACCGACCCGGGCGAGGCGCGCGCCTGGCTGGCCTCTCGATATACAGACCACGAGCTGTACCACCGGCCGCGCTCGCCCGGCTTCGATTTCGTACACATCTTCGCGCCGATCAAAGAAGGTTCCGCAAACTTCCTGCGCTATGGCGGCGAGGTGGAAATTCAGCCCGGACCATTTCCTGATTTCTACATGCTGGAAATGCCTGTTTCGGGTGGGGTCAGGCTGAGCCTCGAGGGCGAAGGTGATTGCGAATCCTCCGCCACTCATGCGTTATTTCTGCCACCTAACCGCGCGCTCGGTTCGCTGTGGCGGCCTGGCACGACGCAATTCATGCTCAAGCTGAAAGCCAGCGAGGTTGTTCGGCGCTGGCAGACGCTCGTTCAGGATCCGGGCGCCAATCTGCCGGCGGTGCCGCCGCAGATAGAGTTCCAGAGCACCGAGGGATGGCGGGTCCAGCAGAGCATGCTGCTTCTGAAGGCCGAGTTTGAGCGTGGGTTGAAACAGGGCCGTTCCACTCTCCATGTTTCGCCGCTTTCCGCGGTTGTGATCGATTCCGTGCTTGCGTACATCCGCGCCTGCCATGGCGCGCGCGCCGAGCCGGAGCGCCGTACGGCGATGCCGGCAGCGCTGCACAAATGTCTGATTCACTTCGCCGCCCACTACCGCGACGACATCTGCATGACCGATCTTGTCGCGCTGACCGGTGTGAGCGAACGCAGCCTGTTCAACCAGTTCGCCGAATTTCTCAACACGACCCCGATGCGTCAGCTCGAACAGAAGAGGCTGGCAGTTGCGCGGGCGCAACTGCTAAGCGCCCCCACATCGGTTTCCGACGCCGCCTTCCGGGCCGGATTTCGCCATATGGGGCGGTTTTCGAAGCGCTATTTCGAAACATACGGCGAAAAGCCGTCAGCGACGATGCGCCGGCGCCCGGACGCGGCCGACGCGGCCGGCACTTGCTAAGAGGACTTCGAGGGTGGAGCGCAATCATTCCCGGCGGGCCATTCGCCACGCCCGTAGCGATCTCGGGCCGCTTGGCTCCGACGCCGGCTCGTCAGCGGCAGAAATAGCAGGAGAAATCCAGGCATGACCGACCTGGTGCTGGGCATCGATCTCGGTTCCACATCCGTAAAGGCTGCCGTCCTTGACCGGGCAGGCAACTGTCTGTCGCTTTTTTCTGAAGCATATCCGACGGCGCGTTCATCGGCCGACCGCGCCGAGCAGGACCCCGCTGACTGGATGCGGCTAATCGATGCCGCTCTGGCACGCTTTTCCGCCGGCGGGTTCGCAGGCCGCATCGGTGTTGGCGGACTATGCAGTCAGGTAAACACCCATGTGTTTGTCGACCGGGCAGGCGAACCGCTGATGCCCGCCATTCTCTGGCAGGACACGCGTGCGAGCGCCGAGGCTGCCGAGCTCGATGCACGCGTTTCCACTGAGGAGAAGATCCGTTGGCTCGGCGCGCCGATCCCGATCGACGCGTCACATCCGCTGGCTCGTATGCTGTGGGTTTCGCGCCATCTTCCGAAGGTCTGGGAAAAGACCGCCCACGTGCTGCTCCCCAAAGATTTCTGCCTTTTGAAGCTGACCGGCGAGCTATTTACGGATCCGGTATCCAATGTCGGCATCGTCGGCACGAACCACCGCTATGTCGATCCGATCCTCGATCTCGTACCGGGCGCCGCCGAGCGGCTCGCACCGCTGAACAAGGTCTCCGGCGTTGTCGGCGAAATCTCCACTGCATTCGGACTGCCTGGCGTGCCCTTGATTACCGGTACGATGGACGGATGGGTTGGTCTGTTCGGCACAGGCGCTTCCACCAACGGCAGGACGGTCTATGTCAGCGGCACAAGCGAGGTGCTCGGCATCTCTTCGGAACAAGTTACCGGCGAACCAGGCATCATTGTCTTCTCGGAAGCCGAAGGGTTGCGGCTGCATGCCGGACCGACTCAATCGGGCGGCGCCTCGCAGGGCTGGTTCTGCGAACTGACAGGGCTGAAAGCCGCCGACATGGCGCAAATGGTTGCTGGAAAAGCGCGCCGCAACCCTACGCCGCTGTTCCTGCCTCAGCTTGCAGGCGAGCGCGCCCCGCTCTGGAATGCCGGCCTGCGCGGTGCTTTTGTCGGCGTCGATTCCGGTATGGCGATGCCCGACTTCGCCCGCGCCGTCTACGAGGGCGTCGCATTCTCTGCGCGCCACGTTCTGGGCGCTCTGGAAGCCTCGGCCAATGTCGTGAACGACACGATTAGCTGCGGCGGCGGCGGCTTCATTCCAGACATATGGGGTCAGATCCGCGCTGACATTCTTGGCCGGCGGCTGCAGAGGCTTGCCGTCAACGAACCCGGGATTGTCGGCACGGCCAGTCTCGCTGCATTTGCTGCGGGCGGTTACGCCAGCCCTGACGAGGCCCATGCGTGCTTTGCGCACTACGATCAGGTCTGGGAACCCGATCAGCAGAAGCGCGGCCTCTACAACGATCTGTTCGAGCTCTACAAGGAGGCAATCGCCGCCAACGAAGCAATCGGCAAACGCTTGGCCGTGCCGTGAAGCGCGCCAAGCCGCGAATATCCCGAAACTGCATCTTTCGGCCGGTGCCATCTGTGCGGAAAACGAAGCGGCGCCTATAAATGCCGGTCAAGGGAACAACAACAGCGCTGGGGGGAACCCATGAAATCTCTGCTTATTTCACTGGCCGTCATTGGCCTCACCGCAACCGCCGCGGTCGCCGAAAAGGTGACGGTCGTTACGCCATTCCTCGCTCAGCCGGGAACGCAGGCCTACGTTCAGGGCTTCGAGGCCGAAGCATCAGCGAAGGGTTGGGAGGTTAACGTCGTCGACACCGCCGGTGACGTCGCGGCCGTCATTTCGCGCATCGAGGATGCCGTCAACCAACAAGTCGACGCCATAGTCATCAACGTTGATCCCGCGCAGGTTGCAGCTGGCCTCCAGGTAGCTGCAGATGCTGGCATTCCGGTCATTGGCATGGACGCCGGCGCCGACCCGCTGCTGGTTACCAACGTCACCTCGAACGGCTATGCGATGGCCGCCGAAACCTCAGTCTATGTGGCCAACCGAATCGAGGGCAAGGGCCGCATTGTGATGTTCGTCTTCGACGCCTTTCCGCCGGTGCAGGTACGCGGCGTGATTGCCGACGCGGTTTTCGGCAATCACCCCGACATTGAGATAATCGACCGCATCACGCCTGACGTGCAGGATGGCGGTATCGCCGACAGCCGCGCCAAGATGGAGGCCGTGCTTGCCGCCAATCCGGAACCCGGCTCGATCGCCGCGGTCTGGGCTGCGTGGGACCAGCCGGCACTGGGCGCGTTGCAGGCCATCGAGGATGCTGGCCGCTCGGACGAAGGTATTGTCATCGTCGGTATCGACGCAAACCCGCAGGCGCGCGACGCAATCGCGGCCGGCGGCAATTTTGAAGCCTCCGTGGCGCAGGACTTCCAGGGCATCGGCAAAGCCGCCGCGGATGCTGCGGCGCGAGCCATGGCCGGCGAGGAGATCCGTGCCAAGGTCATGTATGTGCCGACTCGGTTAATCACCGCGGCGAACGCGCAGCAGTGACAGCAGCGGATTGCTGGCATCGGAAGATCGGGGCAATCCTTTGGAAGACGACAAGCGAGTGCCATTGGAATTCGCCGGGCTGAGCAAGCGCTACGGCCCGGCGACGGTTCTCGACGACGTTACGCTGCGCCTTGGACCAGGCCGCGTTCACGCACTCATGGGCGAGAACGGCGCCGGAAAATCGACATTTATCAAGCTGCTCGCAGGTGTCGTGCCAGCAGATGCGATGACTGTCTGGAAGGACGGCCACGAAGTTCAGCTGCGTTCGGCTGCGGACGCGACCGCAGCGGGCTTCCGTTTCATTCACCAGGAACTCAACACTATCCCACAGCTCTCGGTGGCCGAGAACATTCTTCTCGGGCAGGACATGCCGCTTCGCTTAGGACTGGTCAACTGGACCGAACTCGCCCGCCGCGCGAAACAGGCCCTGGCAGCCCTTGGCGTGGAACACATCAATGTTACGCGCCATGCCGGCGCACTGGGCACCGGCGACCGTATGCTCATTAAAATCGCCTCAGCGCTCGTCAGCCATGACGGCGAAACGCCACCATGCCTCTATGTATTCGACGAACCGACTGCTGCGCTGAACGAGGCTGAATCCGAGAAGCTTTTTGCAGTCATCGCCCGTTTGAAGGAACAGGGAGCGGCGATCCTCTATGTCTCGCACCGCATGGAGGAGGTCATGCGGGTTTGCGACGACGTAACCGTGCTGCGCAATGGCCGTCATGTCATGTCAGCAAAGCTTGCGGAAACAAGCCGCGAGGCCATCATTCTGGCTATGACCGGACGCGACATCGCCAACGGGTTTCCTGCCCGCATTACCCATCCTGGTACGGACATTGTCTGCGAATTGCGCGATGTCTCGTCCGCAACCCTTTCCAAACTTAACTTCACGCTTGCAAGGGGCGAGGTCCTGGGCATCGCCGGGCTTGCCGGCTCGGGGCAGACCGAGCTCCTGCGGCTTTTCCTCGGGCTGGAGAAACAGACTGGCGGCACGGCACGATTCGAGGACGCCGACCTTCCCTCCTCGCCATCCGAAGCATGGTCGCGTGGCGTTGCCTACGTGCCGCAGGAACGCAGATCGGAAGGACTGATGATGCATATGAATGTGCGGCTCAATACGCTCCTGCCGCACTACACCGGCTGGCGCGCACGGCGTTCGCGCGAGAATATTCGTACCGTGGAACTCTCCAGGCGGGTGCATCTCAAGGCAGAAGGGCCGGAACAGCCGGTGTGGCAGCTTTCCGGCGGCAATCAGCAGAAGGTGGTCTTCGCCCGAGCGCTGGGTTCGATCCCGCGCCTTCTATTGCTGGACGAGCCGACACGCGGTGTCGACGTTGGCGCCAAGTTCGAAATCTACAAACTCGTGCGCGAACTGAGCGAACAGGGCTGCGGTGTCATCATGTCTTCGACGGACCTGCCGGAACTCCTCGGTATGTGTGACCGCATCCTGATCCTCAGCGAAGGCGTTCAGCACGCCATCGTCGACCCGGATGGCATGGCATCGAGCGACCTGCTCCAGATGTTCTATGCCGCGGACAGGTTGGTGATGGCATGATGATCGCCCGCTTTCGCCAGATGGGCACGCTGCTGGGGCTGCTTCTGATCGTTCTGTTCTTCACGATTCAGCTCCCCGACACGTTTCTGACAGCACGCAATCTGATCAACGTCTCACAGCAGATTTCCATGCTGGCCGTCGTCGCTTTTGCAATGACAGTGGTCATGGTGATGGGTGATTTCGACCTCTCGGTGGGCTCGATGGCGAGCCTGGCGGGCATCGTCGCTGCTGTGCTGTTTGCGTTGGGTTATCCTCTATGGATCGGCGTCGCCGCAGCACTCGCAGTCGGTATGCTTGGCGGGCTGCTTAACGGTCTCCTTGTCGCGGTAGTCGGCATCCTGCCTTTCGTCGCGACCCTCGGTACTTTGACGATCTTCAGCGGGCTAGCCTTCTTTGTGTCCGGCGGGCGAACCATTTTCGGCCGCGACATACCAGCTTCCTTTTCCGGCTTCGCGCGCTCCGGCGTGCCGCTCGATGGCATCGGTCTCACAGGGCTCAAGCTGCCCTTCCTGTCGATCTCCGCTCTTGTTGTCCTCGCCATAACCTGGGTGCTGTTGGAACAGACCACCTACGGACGCAGGCTCTACGCGATAGGCGGCAATCGCGAAGCCGCACGTCTGGCCGGCGTTCAGGTTACGCGCCTCAGATCGAGTGCCTTTGTACTGACCGGGATCGGCGCCGCCATTGCCGGTCTCATGTACGCCAGCCGTGTCGCATCGGCGAACCCGACGCAGGGTGCGGGTTTGATGCTCGACGCCATTGCCGCTGTGTTTCTTGGAATGACAATGGGAAAGGAGGGCGAGCCGCGGGTGCTCGCGACTCTGGTCGGCGTGCTGATCCTCGGCATCCTGGACAACGGACTGACGCAGATGAATGTAGACAGCTACGTGCGTGAAATGCTCATCGGCGCAATCGTGCTGGTTGCTGTCGCAACCTCTTCGTACAGGCGTTCTCACTGACCTCGGAATCGCTTGTGGTTCTATTGGACGACGAAACACAGCCCAAAATCGGGACTGTCCACTACGCTGAGGCGGCGTCGGAAAAGACGTGGAAAGCAGCCTGCCCAAAAAGACGTTGAGCCTATGGCGAGCCCAAGATTTCGAGCTACTCGCTAAGTCTTTGAATTTATTGGTGGGTGATGTAGGGATCGAACCTACGACCCGCTGATTAAGAGTCAGCTGCTCTACCAACTGAGCTAATCACCCGCCGGGAACCGGCGCTTGCACCGGTTAAGGTCGCGCCTATAGCGGTCCGCGCCGGCAATGTCCAGACTTTCGCCGAGCTGAATTCGAACCGCCTAGAACGCCAGCGATCCTTCGGCCACCCGCACCGCGTGGCCACCAATGCGCGCGGCGTTGATGGCGCCGTTCGCAAGGTCCAGTTCAAGCCGCAGCAGCGAAGGTCGTTTCGCTTCCACGCCCTGCTCCACCCAGCCTCTCCAGGTCTCGCCCGCAGGCTGATCAAATTTGAGCACAGCACCGGAAAAGGCTGCGAGAGCAGACCCGGTTGCCGGGTCTTCGTATCCTTCCCCTCCGGCGAACATGCGCGCATGGAAAGCACAGTCGTGATTTATTGTCTCGCGGCAGTAGACATAGGCCGAGGCCGGAACGCCGTTGCCGCGGTCAGGCGCCATCCGGTTCCAGATCTGTCTGTCGAACTTGACCTTGGCGGCCGCCTCGAGCCCGTGCACCGGCACCGTTACATAGGGGACACCGGCCGAAAAGGACGCAATCTTGTGGTTTTCGAAGCCAATCTCGTGCGGCCCCAGCCCGAGCGCCGCGCCCACCTCTTCCATGCTCGCATTCATCTCATACGGTTCGGCCAGCCGTGGCAGGTCGAACTCGGCAAAAACCCCGGCGTCCGTCCGGTCGACAACGCAGCGTACGTCGCCGATCTTTTCCTCCAGAACAAGGATCATGGCGCTGTCGCCAATACCTCGGTCGAGCGCCAGGGAAACCGCGCTGCCGACTGTCGGATGGCCGGCGAAGGGCATCTCGAAATTCGGCGTAAAAATGCGTATCGCCGCGGTGTGGGAGGCATCGCGCGGCGGAAACACAAACACCGTTTCGGACAGGTTAAACTCGCGCGCGATCGCCTGCATGGCCGTATCGTCAAGGCCGTCGCAGTCATGCACGACCGCCAGCGGGTTCCCGGCCAGCGGCGCGGTCGTGAAAACGTCGAGGATTTCATAGCGGCGCATGCGTATCGGCTCACTTTGGCATGTATCGGTGGCCTGCGAACCTGGCCACTCAGCGTACCTACAGTGCGAAATGGGCGCCGAGATAGTAGGGCCACACGATAAGCCCCCACAGGCCAGCCCAGAAGCCGAGCTTCAGAAAGCCGATCGTGAACAGCCAGCCGCTGAACCAGATCATGCCGGCCGAGGAATGGTTGTTGATGTTGATCTTGCTGCGGTCCATTGGAGCCTCCGGTTGTTCTTCAAATTGGCAATGCCACGGCGTCCGGGCGTTGGCTTGCCGGGATCAGATCGTCGCGGACGGATCTGCGGGTCAACTCCGGCTTGTACCGAAATGCCAGTCGACAATGGCGCGCATATGCGCCAACAGCCCCTCCGGCGGCTCCGCGCCGCCGCGTATGATAACAGGTTCCGATATTTCAGGGTCAGCTTCTGAGGCCACGAACCTGCGCACGCGTTCGGCAATCCGCTCTGCTGTCTCCGATAGATCGTAACGGCGAAAAATCGCAGTGCCGGCATCCGAGGAATAACCGAGATAGCCGGCTGCTTGCGGCGCGTTCGAAATATCGAGCCCGGTTTCTTCGGCGACCTCGCGCACCATGTTGTGGTGGATGTCCACCCTCCCGTTCCTGAAATCGCCGGGCTCGAAGGAACCGGCGGCGAAATAGACGCGGCCGGCATTAAGTGTATGCGGGCCCATGCGCGCTGCGATAAGCGCATTGTCGGACGAAACGAGCATCGCGTGCGCGAAACAGTGTTCGGCCGAGACGTGCCCCCTGCTTCCGCGCCAGTAGAGGAATGCCGCAAAACTCACCGCGTGGCAGGTGCCGGTCAGACGCCCCTGCGCAAACCGCAGCGAGGAAAGCAGCACCACTGTACCGTTGAAAAGGGCGGGGTTGTTTTTCTTTTCGCGCTCCCAGTTGCGCTCGATCGCTTCTCGATTGGCTGTTTCAAACGGCGACGGCCCCTTCTCCAGCCGAACATCGACATCCTCAATGGCGAATATGCGCCCGCGCGGCAGATCGAACGCAAGGCCGGACATCAGACCAGATCCAGCGTCACCGCGACCGGGCAATGATCCGACGCCTTGGGGCGGTCCCAGCCGGTGCGGGGATAGCGGTTCACGTCCTGGCCTGGCGGAAAGATCGTCCGCCAGGGCTGGCCGTTGCGAATGATGTCGGGCTTCGCATTGGCGTTGCGTGCAGCGAGCCGCTGCGACGGCAGCAGATAGTCGAGCTGGCAAAGGTGCCGTTCGCTGGGGCCGCGCGTGTGGAATAGCGTCCACCGCTCTTCGGGTGGCAGCCGCTCCGCGATATTTTCGCAGAACCCGCCGGCGGTCAGCGCGTTGAGCGACGATTCCGTCTCGTGCCTGATCTCGAAATGATGGCCGTTGAACTCGTCGCCTTCGATCACGACTCGTTCGCGGTAATCGTTGAGATCGCCGCAGATCAGCCAGTTCTTGTTCGCAGCCTTGTTGCCGAACCGGTCTTCGATCACCCAGCGCACGGCTTGTGCCTCGGCCATGCGGATCGGCATCGTCGCCTCGCGGCCGGAAAGTCCGTTGCGGGGACTGCCCATCGACTTGAAGTGCACGACATAAAGCGTCAGCGGCTTGCCGCCAATCCTGAGATCGACCTCAAAACAGTCGCGGCGGAAAATCCGTTCATTGGCCTGGTTGCCGGTCTCTTCGAGCGCCGGCGTGTGCAGCCCGAGCTCCTCATAGGTCAGGTGTGCATGGCTTTGCGCCCGCACGAATTCGATCGGTTCGCCATGCGCGGTCTCTTCGCGCATCATCACCGCCACATCGATGCCGCGGCTGTCATTCCCCTGCGAGACGTATTTCTTGCGGTAGCCGGCTCCGATCATCTTGTAGAGATAGCCGAACTCGAAGGCGTTCAGCGCGTCCTCGTTGTCGACCTCCTGCAGGCAGAATATGTCGGCGCGCGCGGCAGCAATGGCGAGTGCCGTCAGCTGGCGGGTATCGTCGGTGTGCGCGATTGCCCTCGCCCGCTCCAGTTGCCTGTACTGGGCTTCGTCCTTGATGTCGTAGAGCTTGAGCACGCGATCCTGGTAGAGTTCGTTGCGGAACCCCGAAAAATCGAACCTGTTCATCAGGTTTTCGATGTTGAACGTGGCAATACGGACAGACATGGCCGAGCAATGCCCTGAGGACGACAGGAACTCAACCCGGTGCGCGCTACAATTCGGCGTTTGCGGCCATTCATCACCGGTTCATCTTGCCCGCTACATTCTGGCAAACCGTGTTGGGATGGTTACGTTCCCGCTCTTCGTCACCTCACCCTCAGGAGGAAGACATGAAAGCCGCAGTCTCGACGTTTCTTTTTTCCGCGCTCCTCGGCGCCGGCATGTCGATAAGCACCGCACAGGCACAGAGCGCCGGAGCACTCGCAGTGCCCATGGTCGCTCCGACCCATGCGGAAACGGGTATCAAGCCGGAGTTGATTGATCATCGCCATTGGCGCCGCTATCTCCGCCGTCACAGCGGCGGCAGCATCCAGTTCAACTTCGGCAATGGCAGTGTGTGGATCGACGTTCCGCCGCCGCAGCGGCGTTATCACCGCCGCTACTACAGGCGTGACGCGCGATCTCTGCATGTCGAATGGTGCTACGACCGCTACAGATCCTATCGGTACTGGGACAATACATTCCAGCCATACCACGGCCCGCGCAGGCAGTGTTATTCGCCCTACTATTGATCGGTAACGGGCCAACGTCAGGGAAATAACGGGCGGCGCCGCCTCGCCGCCCGCCCCCAGCCCGGGGCCTGTCATACAGCCCACAGGCCCCAACGGAGAACACAACCGCATACGCGATTACATGTTGCGGCATGTTCTCCGGGGAGAAGTGCCAGACTGCGCTTTTCCACCCCTGCGCAGCCTGGCAACCTCAATTCACGAATTCGACGCCGACATCCTCAAGACCACGCCAGCGCACCGCCGCACGCCTCGGTTCGCGGACCCCGGCAAGCCAGAAGTCGAACTCGGATGGCACTGCGGCCGTTTCGCCGAACGCGAGGCGCGCGCCATTGTCGGACAGGTTGCGCACAATGCACTCAAGAGCGCCGTAGCCGCGATTGTATCTGAGCGTTGCGCCTTTGAGCGCACGCCGCCTCGGAGCCGCGCGGCGCTCCGCAAAAACCTTCCCGTCGATCCCGATAGAGTTCTGGGTGATCGTTTCCATGATCAGCCTCCTTGGCTTCATGGAACGGTGATGCCAGAACCGTGCCAGCCGGCATTGTGCCGGAATGAAACAGATGCCCGCTACGCCGCAGCGCGCGATTGACCTCTCGGTGCGCGCATTGTCTTTTGGCGAAAGACGCCAGCGAGGAGAAATGAATGACGCCGCACAATAACGCGAGCAAAGACGATTACGCCGAAGCGGTGCTGCTGCCGGGCGACCCTTTGCGTGCCAGGTGGATCGCCGAAAACTTCCTCGATGACGTGCGTGCGGTGAATACGGTACGAAACTGCCTGGGATTTACCGGCAGTTACCGCGGCAAGCCGGTCAGCGTGCAGGCGTCGGGCATGGGCCAGCCGTCACTCGCCATCTACGTTCATGAACTGATCAGTGTTTACGGTGTGAAGACGCTGATACGGGTCGGCACCTGCGGGGGGCTTTCAGAGCGGGTGAAAGTCCGTGACCTTGTTCTTGCAGTTACCGCATGCACTGACAGTTCGATGAACCGCAACACCTTTGGCGGGTTTGACTTCGCGCCGTGCGCCGATTTCGGCCTTTTGCGCGCTGCTGCTGCTGCGGCGGAAGACAGCGGAACCCGCTGGCATGCGGGAAATATAGTATCTTCAGACGTCTTCTATCAGCCGGGTGGCCTAACCGGATATGCAACCCTGCGCGAACACGGCGTGCTGGCCGTCGAGATGGAGGCAAGCGCGCTCTACACGCTTGCGGCGCGCTTTTCCGTGCGGGCCTTGGCTATCTGCACCATGAGCGACTGCCTGGTCACCGGCGACGAACTCAACGCTGATGAGCGCCAGTCATCGCTGGAAGACATGGTGCGCATCGCGCTCGATGTGGCGGTAGGCGGCTAGGTCTTCAGCTGCAATTCGCGCTGCCGGACGAAATGGCGCGATTCACCGAACCGAGGCGGCATGTACTTCCGGTACGCGAGCACCGGAAGTACATGTGAGGTGCGTCAGATCGCCTGCAGGGCGAGTTGAAACGGACTTCCTAGTTCTTTGCCTTGTCCACCAGCTTGTTGGCCGAAATCCACGGCATCATGCCGCGCAGCTTCTCGCCCACTTCCTCGATCTGGTGGCGGTCGTTGAGGCGGCGCGTCGCCTTGAAGCGCGCGGCGCCCGAATGCCACTCCTGCATCCACTCCGAGGTGAAGCGGCCGCTCTGGATGTCTTTCAGCACCCGCTTCATTTCCGCCTTGGTTTCCGCTGTAATGATGCGCGGACCGGAGACATATTCGCCCCACTCGGCAGTGTTGGAGATCGAGTAGTTCATGTTGGCGATGCCGCCCTCATAGATCAGGTCGACGATCAGCTTCACCTCGTGCAGGCACTCGAAATAGGCCATTTCCGGTGCATAACCGCCCTCGACAAGCGTCTCGAAACCGGCCCGGATAAGCTCGACCAGGCCGCCGCACAGCACCACCTGCTCGCCGAACAGATCGGTTTCGCACTCTTCCTGGAAAGTCGTTTCGATAATGCCGGAGCGCCCGCCGCCCACGCCGCAGGCATAGGAGAGGCCAAGGTCGAGCGCGTTGCCCGACGGGTCCTGATGCACGGCGACAAGGCACGGCACGCCGCCGCCCTTCTGGTATTCGCCGCGCACCGTATGGCCGGGGCCCTTCGGCGCGATCATCAATACGTCGACTGTGTCCTTGGCTTCGATCAGGCCGAAATGCACGTTGAGGCCATGCGCGAAGGCAATCGCCGCGCCGTCGCGGATATTGGGTGCGATCTCGTCCTTGTAGATGCCGGCCTGCAGCTCGTCGGGCGTCGCCATCATCATCAGGTCGGCCCATTTTGCGGCGTCGGCGACACTCATCACCTTGAGCCCGTCGGCCTCGACCTTCTTGGCGGTCGCGGAACCCGGCCGCAGGCCGACTGCCACGTCCTTCACACCCGAATCCTTCAGGTTCAGCGCGTGTGCCCTGCCCTGCGACCCGTAGCCGATGATGGCCACCTTCTTGGATTTGATGAGATTGAGATCGGCATCGCGATCATAATAGACACGCATGGTTTTTTCTCCTGCCTAGCGCCTTGAGTTGGTAATTGCCGGTTTCAGTCCGCCGGCGTATCGGTTCCGAAAAGTACGAAAAACTGCGCGACGGCTTCCTCGGCCATCTCGGCAAACTGCTCTGGCCGGCGAACACCAGCCTCCCCCAGCAGCATGCGCACATGCAAATCGCGCACGATCAGCCCATAAAAGGTGTGATAGACCGCCTCGCGATCCTGATATCGAATGTGCCCGCGCCGCTTGCCGGCCTCCAGAAGCGCCATGGCGCGCGCCTCGATGCGGCGGCGTCCACGCTCGACCATCAGCCTGCCGAGGCGGCTCTCCGAGCGGCTCGCCTGACCGATTGCCAGCCGGTTGAGCGCCAGCGACACGTCACCCGCGAGAACATCGAGCAGGTCATGCGCGAAATCGGTGAGGTAGCTGCGGAACTGTCCGCCATCCATGGCATGCGCGTTGTCGGCGCCGGCGCGCACCTTGCTGGCCTGATGCGCGATCATCGCCGCCAGTAGCCCGTCGCGGTCGCCGAACCACTTGTAGATGCTTTCCTTGGAGCAGTTAGCCGCCCGCGCGAGACCGGCGGTCGTCAGACCCTTCTCGCCGCCGCCGACCAGCAGCTGCAGCGCGCAGTCAAGCACCGCCTGCTGGCGGGGCGTGAATTGCTCGTCTGCGATGACTGCCTGGTCCACGTCTTCGCTCAATTGCCGTACCGTACCGTTCGGTACTCTAGTCGCATGAGATGTGACGCGTTGCAAGAGGGTAAGCAATGGAAGGCTGTTCTGCCCCGCGCACAAAGCCGTATCGGGCCTTGCCGGAACGCAGGGAATGAAGCGAGCGAGCGACCGGCGATCAGTCCGCTGAAAGCCGGAGCTTGAGGAGGAGATTGGAGAGAGCCTTCGTTTCGGCCTCGCTCAGCCGGTCGCCGACGAGCATGCCTATCTGCCGGCCATAGACCACCCACATGGCGCGCCTGACGCGCAAACCCTCAGGCGTCGCGGTGATCATCTGCGCGCGCCCGTCTCCCTCTACGGCGCTTCGGGCGATCAGCCCTTCCTTTTCCATGCGGTCGAGCAGCCGCGAAAGGTTGTATTGCGCTAGAAGCATTGAACTGATGAGCTGCCCCGGCCGCAAACCGGCCTCTCCCGCACTGGCAAGCTCGTGCAGCACATCGTACCAGACGAGCGGCGGCAACCCCGCCTCCTTGAGTGCGCTTTCGACGCGCTCGAGCATCTGCCGCGATACGCGCATAAGCAGCGCCCAGGCGCGTACGGCGTCGTCGTCCGGCATTCGTTCCGAGCTGGAATCGTTCATCATTCAGCTGGCATAGCATTTCAATGCAATTGCATCAATCTTGCATGTTTATGCACATGCATCTATATCAATGCAATTGCATTGAATGGAGGCAACGATGCCCGAACTTACCCTCGTCAGCCACAAGCTTTGCCCTTACGTCCAGCGTGCGGCGATCTCGCTTACCGAAAAGTCTGTTCCGTTCGAGCGCCGATGGATCGACCTGTCGGACAAACCGGGCTGGTTCACCGAAATCGCCCCGCTCGGTAAAGTGCCGGTGCTGATCGTGGACGATCGCCGCACGCGCACGCCGATCTTCGAATCCGCCGCGATACTGGAATATCTGGAAGACACGCAGCCTGACCCGCTGCACCCGGCCGACGCCGTTGCGCGCGCCCGTCACCGGGCGTGGATCGAGTTCGGCTCCGAGATCCTCAACGGCATTGCCCGGCTCTACAACGCAGCCGACGCGGAGGCATTCGCTGCTGCCGCCAACAAGCTGGCCGACATGTTCGAGCGCATCGAAGGCGAACTGGCGGCAAGGCAGGGCGGCCCCTGGTTCGCCGGCAGGAACTTCTCACTGGTCGACGCGGTCTTCGGCCCGATCTTCCGCTATTTCGACGTCTTCGACCGGATCGGCGATTTCGGCATTCTGAACGGCAAACCTGAAATAGTCGCCTGGCGCGCTGCGCTTGCCGCGCGCCATTCGGTGCGCAATGCGACTGTCGACGAATATCCGAACTTGCTGCGTGACTTCCTGCTTCGCCGCCGTTCGCACATCACGACGCTGATGCGGGAGGAAGCGACCGCCAGTCGGGCTCGTTGAGCCCGGCGCCGGCAAACGGGTTGAGAAGCGCGCCCGACACCATCGCGGCAAGCAGCGCCGGCATTGGCGGCACCTTGGCAACGGTCGCCACCAGTGTGTCGCGCAGATAGGGGATCAGCCGTGAATCCGATTGGTAGAACGGCGTCAGAGCGTAGGACAGAAGTTGGAACAGCGCCACATGCCTCCGCCGCGCCCGCGCATAGGCCGCGAGCGCGGTGCCTGTATCGTCATGCGCCGCCAGCGCGGCAGCCAAAGCGGCAGCGTCGAGCAGCGCCATGTTGGCGCCCTGTCCGAGCTGCGGGCTGGTGGAATGCGCTGCATCGCCGATCGCTGCCAAACGCTCGGCCACCGGCGGCCGCAATGTATGGTGCCCGTAGCGCGCCAGCGCCAGCTGGTCGAAATCGGCGATCTGGTCGAGATAGGGCTGGCATTCCGGCCAGTAACCGGCCACCCGGTCCTTCCAGGCCTGCAATCCGTCCGCAAAGAGCCGCTCGGTATCGCCAAGCCGCACGCTCCAGAAGAACGCCGCAAGCGGCTCCGCACCGGGTTTGATGCTGCCGATCGGGAGCACGCCGATCATCACGCTCGCCCGCTCGTAACGCTGCTGCAGCGCGTTGGCGAGAAAACCATCGTCATGCCATTTGAGCGACGCCCACAACGCGCCAAAGGCGAGTGGCTTCACCTCATTTCCGCGCGATGCCTTGGG
The DNA here is from genome assembly GCA_017644005.1 of Rhizobiaceae bacterium. Lineage (GTDB taxonomy): Bacteria > Pseudomonadota > Alphaproteobacteria > Rhizobiales > Rhizobiaceae > RCIO01. The sequence goes on along the minus strand of JAEPMJ010000004.1, from coordinate 194,459 downwards.
TTTGAGAACCGAGCGTGCTCCGCTGGCGTCGATTGCGAGCCCGGCGGCAGTCACCGCCCGCCCGTCGGCGCCAAGAAGTTCAATCTTGTCGCCGGAGTTGCGCAACATAGTGATTTCCGCGCCGGTGACGACCGGAATGCCGGCCGCCTTAACCGCCCCATGCAGTACGTCGAAAAGTGCCGCGCGATGGACGCCGAGGCCGAAGCGTCCGTTTCCGTAGCCGCCATAACCGACGTCGAGCACGACGCGCTTGCTTCCGGCGTCGGTGCCGTAAAGCCGCTCGATGCGGCTGCCGCGCGCCAGCATCGCCGGAAGGAGATCCAGCGCATCGAGCGCGGCCAGACCGGTCGGCTGAAGGATCAGTCCCGAACCGACAGGCTTCGGTTCATCAAACCGCTCGTAGATTGTCGGCGTGAATCCGGCGCGGCTGAGAAACAGCGCCGCGGCCAGCCCCGCCGGCCCGGCGCCGATGATCGCGATGTCACGCTGCCTGTTCATGGCATCTGAGTGCCATCGGCGCGAATGATGCACAATCCCCGCGACAGGACGCAAACCGAATTGCCGCACGGCGCGTCCTGGCGGTAAGAAGGGCTTCCCGCCTTTCAACGGATTGCCCTGATGAACAGCACAGCCGCCGAGCGCTTTCTGCGTTATGTCACCATCGACACCCAGTCGGACCCGAAATCCTCCAGCCAGCCATCGACCGAGAAGCAGAAAGATCTCGGCCGCGTTCTGGTGCAGGAGCTTCTGGCGATAGGCCTCGCCGACGCGCATATGGACGAACACGGCAATGTCTACGCAACGGTGCCTTCAAACACGAACAAGGATGTGCCGGTCATATGCTTCTGTTCGCATATGGACACGGCACCGGATTTCTCCGGCAAGGACGTAAAACCGCAGGTAGTCGAAAACTATTCCGGCGGCGACATCCAGCTGAAAGGCGATCCGAAACAGATCATCCGCGTCGCCGACAACCCCGAACTCAGGAACCAGATCGGCAACGACATCATAACCTCCGACGGCACAACGCTGCTTGGTGCGGACGACAAGGCCGGCATCGCTGAGATCGTGGCGGCTGCCCAGATCCTGGTTGAAAATCCCGACATCAGGCACGGCACACTTAAGCTGCTGTTCACTACCGACGAGGAGATCGGCCGCGGTGTCGACAAGGTCGACCTGAAGAAGCTCGGTGCCGATTTCGCCTATACGCTGGATGGCAGTACGGCGGGTGAGATCGAAGCGGAGACTTTCTCGGCCGACCGCGTCGACATCGCGATCACCGGTGTCGCCATCCACCCCGGCTACGCGACCGGCAAGATGGAGAACGCGATCAAGATCGCCGCCGCAATCGTCGCCCGCCTGCCCCAGGGCGGCGGCCCCGAGGCAACCTCGGGCAAGCAGGGTTTCATTCACCCGACCGACCTTTCCGGCGTGCTGGAAAAATCAGAGCTCAGCTTCATTATCCGCGACTTCGTGGATGCCGGCCTCGTCGAAAAGGAGACTATGCTGGAGGAAATCGTCCGCGATGTGATGAAGGACTATCCAGGCTCGTCCTACAGCTTCAAGGTCACCGAACAGTATCGCAACATGAAGGCGGTTCTCGACCGCCATCCCGAAACCGTGGACTACGCGGTGGAAGCGGTCCGCCGCGCAGGCATGGAGCCGGTGATGAGCAGCATACGCGGCGGCACGGATGGCTCGCGCCTGTCGCATAGGGGCCTGCCCTGCCCCAACATCTTCGCCGGCGGCCACGCCTTCCACTCGCCGCTCGAATGGGTGAGCCGCCAGGATATGGAAAAGGCCGTGGCGACAATCATCGAGCTGGTGAAAATCTGGGAAGAGAGAGCTTAGCCACCGGCCGTCACCCTCGACCTTGTGGCGAGTATCTACCCGCACGACAGGCCCAATGCCGCTGAAAACATGGCGCTGTCGCAGACCCCGGGACAAGCCCGAGGCAAACAGCGCCTACCCGCCCAGCGCCTTCAGGAACCGCCCAACGGTTCCGGCCATCCCGTGTTCCAGCGCGTCCGCGGTCAGCCCATGGCCGATGGACACTTCCCTCAGTTGTGGAATGCGGCGGCAAAGTCCGGGCAGATTGGCGACTGTGAGATCGTGGCCGGCATTCACGCCAAGTCCTGCGGCAATCGCTGCATCCGCCGTTTTGCCTAGCTTTTCCAGCTCGATAGCCGCCTTTGCGGAATCATCATGGCAACCGCCATAAGGCCCGGTGTAGAGCTCGACCCGGTCGGCACCGGTTGCAACGGCAGCTTCAATCTGGGCAACCGAGGCATCGGGATCGCAAAACAGAGAGACCCGCGAACCGCCCTTCTTCAGCCGCTTCACGATCGCAACGAGCATTTCCCGGTTGGCGACGAAATCCCAGCCATGATCCGATGTCGGCTGTTCCGGGTCGTCCGGCACCAGCGTCACTTGCTCCGGCTCGGTTTCTTCCACCAGTGCCAGAAAGTCGCCGGTCGGATAACCTTCGATGTTGAATTCGGCCTGCGGAAACTCGTCGTCGATGAGCGCCCTCAACTCCGGGAGGTCGGAAAATCGCACATGCCGCTGATCCGGCCTGGGATGAACGGTGAGCCCGGCAGCGCCGGCGCCAAGCGCAATGCGGCCGAGGCCCGTCACGCTCGGCCAGGGCAGGTCGCGGCGGTTGCGCAGCAGCGCGACGGCGTTCAGGTTGACAGAGAGCGAGGCAGGCATAAGCGGATTCCGAACCAAATAGTCTGAACTCCTGTATAGTTGCCACACGGCGCATGCAAAGTACCATCGGCACACAGAGTTGAAGGCCAGGAACTGACGGAGGTGGACCGTGACGGCAATGAACAACCCACCCAGTATACGCAGGATCGATACCGGGCGGCCGGATCTGTTCGCCGTGGAAGTTGCAGGGCACGTCAGCGCTGCCGACGTCGAAAACCTCTACGGCCTGCTTGAAGGCGTCTATGTCACACAGGAGCGCATCGACCTTCTGATTCGTGTTGTCGGCAACGAGGGCGTTGACTGGAAGGAAGTCTCTCCGAACACGGTCAGGGAGGCACAGCAACATGCGCGCGAACATATCAGCCGCTGCGCCGCGATCGGCGAGAACAGCGCCACGCGGCGCATCGCCGAGATTTTCTGCCCCTCCGGCGCCGAACTTCGCCACTTTGCCCTCGATGCGGAAGAAGAAGCCTGGGAGTGGCTCGCTTAGATCGGCATCTGGCATTGTCACAGTTACGACATGGCTGCATGGTCCTTCCATCCGCCATGAAGATCACCGTCATCGATTCCCTCACATTGCCCGGCAACCCGCAGCGCCCCAACGAGGACGCGAGCGGCTGGACTGACGACGCGGCTTTCGTCATCGATGGCGCAACCGGGCTAGGCAGCGGTATTCTTGTCGGCGACGATAACTCCGACGCCGCCTGGCTCGCTGCTTTCGCCGCCCTTAATATGACCGGTATGCTGGAGCGCGGCCACGAAACGGCCGAGATCGTGCGCGCCATCAACACGCTCGTCGGCCGCTTCGTGGATTGCATGGCAAGCGAGCCGCCCCAGGGTTGGCAGTTGCCTGTGGCTGGCTTCCAGATGCTGCGCCTGGAAAATGGCGGCCTCGTCACGTCCGGTCTTGGCGACTGTACGTTGTTCGTGCTCGACGCGGCCGGCAATGCCTTGGCTGAGAGCCCGCAGCCTTCGCATCACGCCGAGAACGCAATTGCTGCGGCGATGATTGAACGTGCCGGCGGCCTGAGCAAGCTGGCCGTCGCTGACCGCGATGCTCAAACAGTGGACACCCTTCGTGCCTCTCGGGCGGTTTTCAACACGCCGGGCGGGCCGCTCTGGACGCTGGGCGCGGCTCCTGATGCGGCGGATCACGTTGTAAGCGCTGAACTCGCGCCTGCCCTGCCGGCAACCGCGCTGCTTGCAAGCGACGGATTTGCGGCACTGGTCGATACCTATCGCCGCTACGACGCCGCCGGGCTCGTCAAAGCCGCGCGCGAGCGCGGGCTGGAAGAACTTGGCGGCGAGCTGCGCCGCATCGAACACGAGGAAGACCCCGAGGGTCGGGCTTTTCCGCGCATGAAGATCAGCGATGACGCAACAGCGCTGCTGATAGCCATCGAGTGATTTCTAGCGCACGACCGTCAGCCGCTCGGCCGCACGCGTGATCGCCGTGTAAAGCCAGCGCTGCCGCGTATCGCGAAAAGCGTAGCTTTCATCGAACAGCACCACATTGTTCCATTGCGAGCCCTGCGCCTTGTGCACGGTCAGTGCATAGCCATAGTCGAAATCGTCAAAGCGCTTCTTCAACTGCCAGGGAATATCGGAGTCCGGGTCCTCGAACGCGGCCTTGAGCAGCTTGATTTTCGCCACACCGCGGTCGGGATCGTCTTCTTCCGGCGACACCAGCAGGTTGATGCCGGGTTTCACCGTCTCCTTCGACGAGGTCATCACCTTCCACAGGGAACCGTTGAGCAGCCCCTTGTTCGGGTCGTTGCGCAGGCAAACAAGCTTGTCGCCAGCCTGCGGGTAAAGCGCCTCGAAGCCTTTCAGTGTGCGCAGCCGCTGATTGTAGCGGCGCCTGGTTCTGTTGGTGCCGACAAGCACCTGGTCGGCCTCCAGCACGAGTTCCTGGTCCACTTCATCGCGGCCGATCACCTGCGCGGCGCCATAGTCGCCACGCATGAATTCGCGTCCCTCGCGCACGTCCATCGCAAGCCGGATGATCGGGTTGTCGCGCGCCTGACGGTGAATTTCCGTCAGAAGATGGTCTGGCTCATGCTCGGTGAAGAACCCGCCACCCGAAATCGGCGGCAGCTGCGCTGGGTCGCCAAGCACCAGTATCGGGGTGCCGAAGCTGAGCAGATCGCGCCCCAGCGCCTCGTCCACCATCGAGCATTCGTCCACGATGACGAGCGCCGCCTTCGCGATCGGGCTTTGCCGGTTGAGCGAAAAGGTCGGCGACATGGTTTTTTTGCCGGTGGTCTCGTCTTCCACCTGCTCTTCGCCGCGCGGCCGGTAGATCAGCGAGTGGATCGTGCGCGCGTTCACCGCGCCTTTGGCGCGCAGCACCTGCGCCGCCTTGCCGGTGAAGGCGGCGAATTGCACGCTGCCATCGACATGCTCGGCAAAGTAGCGCGCCAGCGTCGTCTTGCCCGTTCCGGCGTAGCCGAACAGGCGGAAAATCTGCGGCTGGCCGTCCTTGAGCCACCGCGACACAGCCTTGAGCGCCGCATCCTGCTGGGGTGAAACTTCCATCAGATGTCCCTGCGGGATTCGGCCTGCACCCGCAAGTGTCTTGCCGTCCCTACCTGCCGTCCGGATTGTCCGGATTAAGGTGATATCCGGGCCCGACGGTCAGCGGCCTGTCCGGCGTCTGTTGCTGCCCGATCTGGCTCGTATAGCTTCGTGTCGCCGACCAGATTTCCCTTGTTTCCAGCCGGTCGAGCACGCGGATCGTCACCTGATAGGGTTTGTTCGCCTCGATCCCGTGCAGCGCGGGTGTACGCATCGTGTAGCGATCGGTCATCGGGCTCACGCGTTCGCGAACTGTGATGGGGTTGCCGCCAGCGGGGTTTTCGAACTCGGCCTCGATGATCGAGCCGGATTCGAGCGGGCGCCTGACGATCGCGGTGAAGCCGTAGAAATTGTCCGCAACGCGATAGTTGAAAACGAACCCGCCGCCCAGAATGTCCAGGTAAGGCTGCTCGTCAGGATCTTGCCGCGTCAGCCACCCGGCTACGAACAGCAGCGCCAATAGGGCCGCAGCAGCCATCGTCGCGCGAAGCGGCGTGACGGCCGCCAACACCTCGGCCGCCTATGTCCGGCCCGGCCAGGCCGGATCGTTGCTGAGTTCGACGGGCCTGCCATGCGGCGTTGCGTGCGCGGCGCGTATCCAGGCAAGGGACAGCTCCTCAAGCATTGCCTTGCTTGCTATGCCGCGGGCGGCAAGCAGCTCTTCAAGCGTGGCGACGACGCTATCGTAGTAGTCGCTGCCGTCGGGCGCTGCGTTTGCTGCATCCCGGCGCGCACCCAGCGCTTCCGACCATTCCTTCGGCGAGATGACGCCTGCGTCCTGCAGCGCCAGGGCGAGCGCGAATGCCTGCGCCTGCCAGGGTTCGGCAAACACGCTCTCGTCGTTCATTGGCCGGCGGGCTCCAGATAACTTTCCCACGCATCGACGGAAACGCTGAGCCCCGCGTCGCAGTCCTCGCCCCACAACGTGCGCCCGTCGAACACGACAGTGTACAGATGCTGCGGCGCCTCGCCTCCGCCATGTGCGTTGACGTCGGGAAACACATAGCCGCCATGAACAGCCTCGACGGTGCCAAGCTTGTCGCGCGCATAACGCGGCAGGCGCGTATGCGTTTCGGGATGCCGGTTGCTGGTCCGCACCTTGTCTCCAACGGCAAAGCGCGGCTGCGCCTCAACCGGCCGGTCGCAGGCGAAGCCCTTCGAGAGAACCCCGGCCACCTCGCCCGCTTTCAGGACCCGCTTCGGCTTCCGGCCCGGATTGATCGCTCTGCCGGCCACGAGCTCTTCGGCGCTCACAAAACCATGTCGCTCAAGCAGCCGTTCCAGCGCCTTGATCCAGATTTCATAATAGCTCGATGCGTAATAGTCGGCAGGTGCCAGGCTCTCGCGCTGAAACCGGCTTTCATCGATCGTCCAGTGCCCCATCGTGCCGGCGGCAACCGTCATCCCCATTGCACGCTTTTCCCATTCGGCATGAAACAGCGGCTCGTCCGGCTCCGGTGCGACCGGGCCGAAACCCATCTGCCCGCCAAGGTCCTGCGGGCCGTTCATTCCGGGTCTCCGGCGGACAAGGCGAGCCCGGTGCCGATCATGGAATCGCGTGTCACCAGTTCCGCCAGCGCCTGTTCATCGAGATGGTCGGTTCCGGCCGGTCGCATAGGCACGACGAGATATCTGAGCTCAGCGGTGGAGTCCCAGACACGGATCTGCATGTCCGCTGGCAGCTCCAGCCCGAATTCGGCCAGTACGCCACGCGGGTCTATGACCGCACGGCTGCGATATGGCGGTGATTTGTACCAGACAGGTGGCAGCCCGAGCACCGACCAGGGATAGCAGGAGCACAGCGTGCAGACGATGAGATGATGCTGTTGAGGTGTATTGAACACGGCGCGCATATGCTCGCCCTGCCGGCCGCTGAAACCGAGCGAGGCAATTGCCGCCGTGGCATCATTCGCCAGCCAAGCGGCAAAGTCCGGATCGGACCATGCCCTGGCCACAACGCGCGCGCCGTTGCCCGGGCCGACCTTGTGTTCATAGGTCTCGATGATCGCGTCTATCGCGGCCGCTTCGACCAGCCCCTTTTCGACAAGGATGGTCTCGAGCGCTTTGACGCGTGCGGCCATCGGGTCGAGATGGTTGTCATGGTCGTGATCGTGGCCCATTCGCGAACCCTATGATCGGCTTGGCCGCCAGACAAGATGGAGGCGCATGGTCCAGAAAGGGGCGCAGTCCGTCAGCGCAACATCGGCCAGATCGACGCTGCAAGCAGCAGCCCCATGGCGATATTGAACCATTTCAATCGTACGGGGTCGGACAGGAAGCCGCGCAGTGCGGTGCCGAATGCCGTCCAGCTCGACACGCAAGGCAGGTTCACGATACCGAATATCAGCGCGACGAGCACAACGGAGCCGAAAGGCTGATCCGCGCTCGAATAGAGCGCCATCGCGGTCACCGCCATCACCCAGGCCTTCGGGTTGACCCATTGAAACGCGGTCGCTTCCAGAAATGTCATCGGCCGCGCAGCTGCTCCCTTCTCCGCCTCCACGGAGCGCGACATGGCGATCCTCCAGGCGAGATAAAGCAGATACGCCCCACCCGCGATCTTGAGCGCAAGGTGCAGATGCGGATATGCCGTCAGAAGCGCACCAAGCCCCAGCCCGACCGCAAACAGCAGAGCCACGAACCCTGCTCCGATGCCCAGCATATGCGGGATCGTGCGCCGGAAACCGAAATTCACGCCCGATGCCAGCAGCATGAAATTGTTAGGCCCCGGGGTGACTGAAGATACAAAAGCAAAGGTGAACAGCGCGAGAAAGACGTCGGCGGACATGCGCGCCTCCCATTTAGGTCAGTAATACTGACCCTGATTCCGGAATTTTACGTTATGGCAGCCCGATATCCCGATTGGCTCAGACACGCCCGGTGCCGATCAGTTGGCCGATAATTGCACGTTGTTCACCGGCGGCGGTCAACAGCCGGCATAGAAGGCGATGCGGGAAGAACGGCAGGCTGCGCCTACATTCCCTCCGCGCCGCGGTTCATGGCCGCCACACCGGTGCGGCACACTTCGACAAGTCCGAGCGGCTTCATGATCGCAATGAACTGTTCGATCTTGGAGACCCTACCTGTGATCTCGAAGATGAAATGTTCGGTGTTGGCGTCGATCACGCTGGCGCGGAACGCATCGGCCAGGCGCAGCGCTTCCACACGGTCCTCGCCCTTGCCCTGCACCTTCACCAGCGCCAGCTCGCGTTCCAGCGGGCGCTCCTGCCCGCGCTCCTTTGCAACAACGGACAGGTCGATCACCCGGTGGACCGGTACTATGCGCTCGAGCTGATGGCGTATCTGCTCCAGCACATGCGGCGTGCCGCGTGTCGCGATCGTGATGCGCGACAGGTGCTTCTCATGTTCGGTTTCGGAAACCGTGAGGCTGTCGATGTTGTAGCCGCGGCCTGAAAACAGGCCGATCACCCGCGCAAGCACACCCGGTTCGTTGTCGACCAGTATCGATAGCGTGTGGTTTTCCGGGAACTCGGTCTCCTTGGCGATGAAGTAGGCGGAGCCGGTCGGTTGAAGGTGCTGGGCGTTCATTTGTCTTGTCCTGATTGGTTTCCCGGGCGGCGTTTGCCTACACCAGCTCGCGTCCCTTGGCGTCGATTGCAGTCGCAACCGCTTCGTCGGTCGCCTCGTCCGGCAGCAGCATCTCATTATGTGCCTTACCGGAAGGGATCATCGGGAAGCAGTTGGCGAGATTGGCCACACGGCAATCGAAGATCACCGGTTTCTTCACCTCGATCATCTCCCTGATCGCGTCGTCCAGGTCGCCCGGCTTTTCGCAACGAATGCCGTGGCCGCCATAAGCTTCCGCGAGCTTCACGAAATCCGGCAGCGCCTCCGTATATGAATGCGACAGCCGGTTGCCGTGGAGCAGTTGCTGCCACTGCCTGACCATGCCCATATACTGATTGTTCAGGATGAAAATCTTGATCGGTGCGTTGTGCTGCACCGCCGCCGACATCTCCTGGATCGTCATGAGCACCGAAGCGTCGCCGGCTATGTCGATCACCAGCGCGTCGGGATGTGCGATCTGCACGCCGAAGGCTGCCGGCAGGCCATACCCCATCGTGCCGAGGCCGCCTGAAGTCATCCAGCGATTGGGTGCCTCGAAGCCGAAATGCTGCGCCGCCCACATCTGGTGCTGGCCCACCTCCGTGGTGATGTAGACGTCGCGATCCTTGGTCAGTTCGTAGAGCCGCTCGATTGCATATTGCGGCATGATCACGTCGTCGGACGGGCGGTAGGCAAAGGAGTCCCGGGCGCGCCAGCCCTCGATCTCTTTCCACCATGGCGCGATCGCCTTTTTGTCGGCCTTCACGGTCGCGCGCCACAACCGCACCATATCTTCCAGTACACGGCCGACATCGCCCATGATCGGAACGTCGACGCGCACATTCTTGTTGATCGACGACGGATCGATATCGACATGGATTTTGCGCGAATTCGGCGAAAACGCATCGAGCCTGCCGGTGATCCGGTCATCAAAGCGCGCGCCCAGGCATACCATCACGTCGCAGCCATGCATGGCGAGATTGGCTTCGTAGCTGCCATGCATACCCAGCATTCCGAGCCAGTTGTCGCCCGACGCCGGATAGGCGCCCAGACCCATCAGGGTCGAGGTGATCGGAAAACCGGTGAGCTCGACGAGTTCACGCAGGAGATGGCACGCTTCCGGCCCCGAATTGATAACGCCGCCGCCGGTATAGAGCACCGGGCGCTTGGCACCCGCCATGAGCTTCACCGCTTCCTTAATCCGCTCCAGGTCGCCCTGCATCTTGGGCTGATAGCTGGTGCGCGGCGCCGTCTGCGGTGAAACATAGCTGCCGGTCGCGAACTGAACGTCTTTTGGAATGTCCACGACCACGGGCCCGGGCCGCCCGGTCGAAGCGACATGAAAGGCCTCGTGGATCGTTGCCGCAAGCTCGTTGACGTCCTTCACCAGCCAGTTGTGTTTGGTACAGGGTCGGGTGATGCCGACCGTGTCGCACTCCTGAAAGGCGTCAGAGCCGATCAGCGTGGTCGGCACCTGGCCGGTGATGCACACCAATGGAATGGAATCCATCAGGGCATCCTGCAGCGGCGTCACGGCATTGGTGGCACCGGGTCCCGAGGTCACCAGCATTACCCCCGTCTTGCCGGTGGAGCGTGCATAACCTTCGGCTGCGTGCCCTGCTCCCTGCTCGTGCCGCACCAGAATGTGCTCGACCTCTTCCTGCTGGAAAAGCTCGTCATAGATCGGCAGAACCGCGCCGCCCGGATAGCCGAAAATATGTTCCACACCGTTGTCGCGCAGCGCGCGCACGACGATCTCCGCTCCTGTCATCCGGTTGTCGTCAGCGTCTGCCTTGCCGTTACTCATAATCTCTGCCCCGTCTGTCGTCTTGCGCAGGTGTCCTTTAATCCGCGCGCGGCCAATAAAAAAGGCCCCTCGAGGGAGCCTGTTCGTTGCGCATGGTGCTTTCGCCCGGCGGTTACACCGCCTTGCCCATGCGCCGTCCTACTACGAGAATGATCTTCTTTATCATGGCGCGGACAATAGATGCGAACCGCAATGCAAGTCAACGCGGTTGTGTTGTGTCGGCGGATTCGCCGTTTTCAGCCGGTCGGCGGCAAATTATCGCTCCGATGGCACTCACCGACACCGACAATTAACTCTCTTGTGCGAACACTGCCGGGCGCAGATGGGGGCAGTTGGTATGTATGTTGAAGGGGGTTCTGTGGACCCCGAGACAACCAGTCAGGAACGGCGGACGGTGGCTCAGCCACACGATCGTCTGCTGGGACGCGTCGTCTATTGCGACGGCGCGCGCGCGACCATTGCTGCGTTCGCCAGCGACGCCAGGGGCCAGACCACCGGCCAATGGGCCGTCGGCAGGATGATCTCGGTCAATTTGGGTGAGATCCGTACCGTCGGCCTGGTGTATTCGATCGATAGCCCGGGACACAGCTGGAGTGAAGCTGCCGAGAACACGGTACAGGTCAACGTCGAACTGATTGGCGAAATACGCGACATTGGCCGTCGTCCCGTCTTCGATCGGGGCATCACCGTGTATCCGGAGATTGGGGCACCGGCTCACCGCATACGCGCCGACGATCTGCGGGCTATCTTCGACCTGGGCAGCAAGCGCAGCATTCAGATAGGCACTCTGTCCCAGGACGACTCGATTTCGGCCTGCGTTTCGATCGACGATACCCTGAGCCGCCATTTTGCGATTGTCGGGACGACCGGCGTCGGCAAATCGACGGCGGTGTCGCTGCTCCTGCGCAAGGCGATCGCTGCGCGTCCCGACCTGCATGTGCTCATTCTCGACCCGCATAACGAATTCGCGGCTACGTTTCCCGACCAGTCCATCCGCATCGATCCTGCCACCCTCGACCTGCCTTTCTGGCTTTTCCGGCTGGAAGAGTTCGTCGAGGTTCTATATCGCGGCCGCGAGCCCGACCCGCAGGAAGTCGACCTGCTTCGCGCCCTCATACCCCAGGCAAAGCAGCTTTTCCGCGGTGGCGGCCAGCAGGTGCAATTGAAGCGCAGCGCCGAATCCGGCGTCATTACGGCCGACACGCCGGTTCCCTATCGCATGGCAGACCTGATCCACCTCATCTCGGATCGTATGGGCCTGCTCGACAGCAAGACCGACCGTCCGGCCTATCGCGCACTTCGCAACCGGCTTGAATCGGCCATGAACGACCCGCGCTACAAGTTCATGTTCAATTCGCGCCTGTATGAAGACACTTTCGAGGATACGATCGGCAACATTTTCCGGATCCCGCATAACGGGCGGCCGATCACCTGTCTGGAAATGGCCGGCATGCCTGCGGAAGTGGTGAATTCGGTCTGCTCGGTGGTCGCGCGCCTCGCCTTCGATGTTGCGCTGTGGAGCGACGGCAGGCTGAAGCTTCTGGTGCTGTGCGAGGAAGCGCACCGCTACATACCCGCAGACACGCGACTGGGCTTTGCACCGACCCGCTACGCGCTGTCGCGCATCGCCAAGGAAGGCCGCAAATATGGCTGCTATCTCGGGGTGGTGACGCAGCGTCCCGGCGAACTGGATTCCACAATTCTGTCCCAATGCTCGACCGTCTTCGCAATGCGACTTGCCAACGAGCGCGACCAGGACATCATTCGCTCGGCCATCGCCGATTCCTCCGCCTCCACGCTTTCGTTCCTGTCCTCGATGGGCCAACGCGAGGCGATCGCCTTCGGCGAGGGTGTGGCCACCACAATGCGGTTGAAGTTCGAAAAACAGTCGGCATCGCTGATCCCCGGATCAGTGGCCAAGTCCAACACGTTGGGCGAACCGGTTGAAAGCAGTATCGACCTGCGCGAGCTGGTGGATCGCATGCGCAATTTGCCGAAGCAGAGCGAGGAAGACGATATATTCGGCGCTGGCACATCGCTGCGCCGCCGCCTGAATGACGGTTTCCGGCGCGATGACGGTGAGGCGGACTACAGTCGCGACAGCGTCTACGGGCGCAGGGCCTATGACAACCTGCCCCGCGACAGGCTCCGCTAGGAGGATCGACGTCCATTACCTCGGCAATCGCCGGAATTTTGATCCGGCTTGTACTCGGCTGGACCTGCATGAATCCACGGCGGTTGCGCTGGGCCGCCCCGGCAGACCCTAGGCGCAGACCCGGTTCCGGCCCTGCCGCTTGGCCTGGTACAACTGCTTGTCGGCCCGCCGGAAGAACTCGTCCGCGGTTTCCTTCCTGTCCCACACCGCTAGACCGATCGACGTCGTCACCTTGAGCCTGACATTGCCGGAGGTCGTAAGCGTCAGCGCGGCAACCGCCTTGCGGATACGCTCTGCGAGCTTGATCAGGGCGTCGTCTGCCATGTTCGGTGCAACGACGGCGAACTCCTCGCCTCCCAGTCGTGCCACGACGTCATGAAATCGGGTCAGGTCGCGCAGGCAGTTGGCAACCTCCTTGAGCACCCTGTCGCCGACATCGTGCCCATGCGTGTCGTTCACCTGCTTGAAATGGTCGAGATCGAGAATCATGAGGCCGACCGGCTTATCGACACGGCGGAATTCGTCCAGATATTCGCGCAGCGCATCGTCGAAATAACGCCGGTTTTGCATCCCCGTCAGTGAATCCGTCAGTGCCGCATGTTCCAGCGTCTCGGAGCGGGCACTCAGCGATTCTGTCATCTCGCGCAACGCATAGCCTTCGCGCGCCTGGGTTCTGATCAGCGGGTAAATCAGGAACATGCCGAAAAACAGGGCCGTCGCCAGCAATACGCCCGAGGCAAACATCAGTTGGCCGACGAATGAAGCCGCTTCGAAGCCCCGCGGTACGGCAAAATAGCCGTTCGGGTCGAGAATAATCCCGTACGCGTAAACCGTCAGCAGGCCCGCACCGAGGATGAGGGCCATAAAGACGAAGAATGCCGATTCCGACTTGTGAAACCGCATGAATCCCCACGAGAATATTCCCGGCGCTACCTATCTCACAGGGCCGCCTTACGTGAGGTTAATTCCGGCGTGAAATTCCAAAATTTACGTAACGTCATGTCTAGGCGCCTCACAGTAGCTTGGGTTCGCTGATCTTCAGCCACTGGGGCCCGGTCTGATTGCGAAACCAGGTGATTTGCCGCTTGGCATACTGACGCGTTGCGATACGTGCATTTTCGATCGCCTCTTCACGCGTTGCTTCGCCCCTCAGATATGCGCCAATCTCGCGCACGCCGATCGCCTTCATCGCCGGTTTGCCGGCATCGAGACCAAGTGCCAGCAGCAGTCGGACCTCGTCTACCGCTCCGTCATCCAACATCTTTGCGAACCGCTGCACGATCCGCCGGTCGAGCTCGCTCCGGTCCGGTTCGATCAGGATCATCCTCGCGCTGGCAGTGTCGACCAGCGGCAAATCCCGATCGCGCTGCCAGTCCAGGATCGAACGCCCCGACGCTTCAAGCACCTCGAGCGCCCGCACGATACGTTGCCCATCGGCGGGTTTCAGTTTTGCAGCCACGTCGGGGTCATCCCGCGCCAGAACTTCATGGAGTTTTTCCGGCCCGTCCTCGGAAAGCCTGCGCCGCCAGCCTTCGCGAATCGACGCTGATACGTCGGGCATGCGCGAAAGCCCCTCGAGCAGCGCCTTGAAATAAAGCCCCGTTCCGCCGCAAAAAACTGCCTTGCGCTCCCGGAATTCGCCGCTTTCGATCAGTCCGCCGACATCGCGCAGCCAGTGTCCGGTCGAATAGTCATCCGCGGGATGGACATGCCCGTAAAGACGATGCGGCAGGGCTTCGAGATCGGCGGCATCAGGTCTTGCCGTCAGCCGGTCGAGTACCGAGTAGACCTGCATGGAATCCGCGTTGACGATCGTTCCGCCGGTTTCGCGTGCAAGCCTCAGCGCCAGGGCCGACTTGCCGCTCGCGGTCGGGCCCGCTATCAGGATCGCGTTCTTCAGCATTCTCCCGATCCCCCGAATTCCGGCCGGCCGATGCCCCTAGTCGCCACGCTCATCTCCAACCCCGCAGCCGCCGCACTTTCGCTCCCGCTCGCCAAAGATGCCGCCCGCCTGCTCGAAGCCAAGCATATAGAATGGCTCGCCGCCGATGTCGCCTGTGACCTGGCATTGCCGCAAGGCGCCACCGCAACGGAAGCTCAGTCCAGGCTTGCGCCGCTTCTGGCCAGCGCGCCGATAGACGTCGCCATTCAGGAAAGCGCCGGCCGTCGCAAGAAGTTGCTCATCGCCGACATGGATTCCACCATGATCGACCAGGAATGCATCGACGAACTCGGCGAGGCAGTCGGTCTCAAGTCGCGTATCGCCGCAATAACGGCCCGGGCTATGAACGGCGAGATCGACTTCGAACCGGCGCTGCGTGAGCGCGTGGCGCTGCTCGCCGGCCTGGACGAAGCAGTCATCGATCAGGTGGTCAAAACCCGCATCACGCTGGCGAGCGGCGGGCGCGAACTTGTCGCGACCATGAATCGCGATGGCGCATGGACGGCTCTCGTTTCGGGTGGCTTCGACGCCTTCACCAGCCGCATCGCGGTGCAGCTCGGATTTCAGGAAAACCGAGCCAATCGGTTGATCGTCGAAAACGGCAAACTAACCGGCCGAGTCGCCGCACCCATCATGGGGCGAGAGGCAAAAGCCGCCGCATTGCGTGACATTACGGCCAAGCGCGGCATCACGCCGGCAGAAGCACTCGCTGTCGGTGACGGTGCAAACGATCTCGACATGATCAACCTCGCCGGCACCGGCGTCGCGCTCCATGCCAAGCCCGCTGTCGCTGCCGCCGCGCGGATCCGCATCGATCACGGCGACCTGACCGCCCTGCTTTACCTGCAAGGCTACCGGCGCGAGCAGTTCGCTCCCTGACGCACGGCATTTTCGTAAAGTCAAAAGGCTGTCCGGAGAACCGGACTCAGTTCATGCGCACTGTCTCAAAGCGCAGATCGCCATTGCGGGACGAGAGCATCAGAAGCGCATTCCTGCGCCCTTGTCCCTGAAGCGTTCCGATCCTGTCGAGAACGTCCTGCGGCGTCGATACCGATTCCTGCGCGATCTCCGTGATGACGTCGCCGGCCACAATGCCCTTGTCGCCCGCTGCCGAATTGGGATCAACTTCCACAATGACCACGCCGTTGACGTCGTCGGAGATTTCGAACTGCGCCCGCGTTTCCTCATTGAGTTCCGCGATCGTCATGCCCAGAACCGACGCTGTTGCCAGTTGGCCGGTCTCGTTGTCGCCGCCTTCGTGCTCGGACGAGGCGACATCGCTGTTTTCCTCCAGCCGCCCCAGCTTCACCGTGACGGTTATCTCCTCGCCTTTGCGCAGCACTACGAGCTCCGCCTCGGAACCGACAGCGGTGTCGGCGACGATGCGCCGCAGATCGCGGACCTCGTCGACATTTCTGCCGTTGAATTTCAGGATCACATCGCCCGGTAGAATGGACCCGTCATCGACGGGACCACCCTTCACCACACCCGCGATCAGAACGCCGCGCGCACGGTCGAGCCCCAGACTTTCCGCCACGTCCGCCGAAACAGGCTGAATGCGCACGCCGAGCCATCCGCGCCGCGTTTCCCCGAACTGCCTTAACTGATCGATGATGCCGACAGCCAGTTCGGAGGGAATGGCAAAACCGATGCCGATCGAACCGCCGGACGGCGATATGATGGCGGTATTGATGCCGATCACCTCGCCATTCATGTTGAATAGCGGCCCGCCGGAATTGCCGCGGTTGATCGCGGCATCGGTCTGAATGAAGTCGTCATAGCGCCCGCTATTGATATTGCGGTCGCGCGCCGAAACGATGCCCACCGTCACCGAACCGCCAAGCCCGAAGGGATTGCCGATCGCCATCACCCAGTCGCCGATTCGGATCGCATCGGAATCGCCGAACTGAACCGCCGTAAGATTGTGTGCTTCCGGGTCCACTTTCAGAACCGCGAGGTCGATTTCCGCGTCGCGCCCGATCAGCTCCGCTTTCAGCGTGGCACCGTCGGAGAAATTCACCTCGATTTCATCCGCGTCCGCGATCACATGATTGTTGGTGATGATGATGCCTTCATCCGCATCGACCACAAAGCCGGAGCCGAGCGAATTGACACGGCGCGGACCGGGTGCAGGGCCGCCCCGGTCGTTAAAAAAGTCGTCAAAAAAATCCTGGAACGGAGAACCTTCGGGAATCTGCGGCGGCGGTACATTCGGTCGCGCGCCGGCCACGTTCTGCGAGGTCGAGATGTTCACGACGGCGGAAAGCAGGCCCTCGGCGAGATCGGCAACGGAAGCGGGACCATAGGGACGCAGCGCATCCTGCGCATGCGCAACAGGCACAATCGCCAGAAAGGCAGCAGCTGCCGCCGATGCGACGAGCCGGTTCAATTGTCCCTTGATGAGGCTGGACAGCATTGGATGCGCTCCCGTGGTCACGATCGACCGATTGCCATATTCGCAACGATTAGGGCCTGTTTGCGGCCTTGCACAGCTGGCACCGATAAATCATCCGTTATCCGCGTACCAGCCACACGATACCGACTCCGGCCGCGATTGCGATCAGACCGCCGGCGCGCAACGTACTCTCGGGAATCCTGAGCACATCCGCCGCCAGCCTTTTGGCCAGCGACGGCATGCCGCCATAGATGATGCCTTCGAGAACCAGCACCAGGCCGAGCGCTGCGAGAAAATCCGTCACGCCGCGCCGGTCGCGCTATTCGGTAGCGCCGGTAGCCGCACCCGCTCCTTGCGCCGGAGCAGGCACGCCAGACTGCGATCCGAAGAAGCGGAAGAAGTCCGAGTTCGGAGACAGAAGCATGGTCGTGCCGTCCGGGTCGAGCGCCTGCGTGTATGCAGCCATCGACCGGTAGAAGTCGAAGAACTCCGGGTCGCGCGAGAAGGCATCGGCGAAGATCGCATTGCGCTCGCCTTCGCCTTCACCGCGCAGGATTTCCGATTCGCGCTGCGCATCGGCGATGATCTCCACCACTTCGCGGTCAGCCCGCGCACGGATGCGCTGTGCGGCTTCGCGGCCTCGCGCCCTCAGCCTTTCGGCTTCGGCAAGGCGCTCCGCCTTCATGCGGTCATAGGTCTGTTGCGAGACTTCCTGGGTGAGATCGGTCCGGCGGATACGCACATCGGCAATATCCAGGCCGAGCGAGTTGGCGTCGGGACGCAACTGGTCGCGCACTTCCCGCATCATCGAAGAGCGCTCTTCCGACAGTGCTGCCTCGAAGCCGCGCAGACCGTACACACGGCGCAGGGCCGCATCGAGACGGGTGCGCAGGCGCTGCTCTGCGAGCGGCACGCTGCCCGAAACCGTCTGCCGGAAACGGCGCGGGTCGGAGATGCGATAGGCGACGAAGGCGTCAACCTCGTAGAACTTGCCGCCCGATACCTGCACGCGGATGTCATCGAGGTCGAAACGCAGCACCCGGTCTTCGAGTATCTGCACATTGTCGGCCTCCAGAAAGCCGAAAGGCAGCTTGAAGTAGAGGCCGGGTTCGTCTTTCACGTCGACGATCTCGCCGAAGCGCAACACGATTGCCTGCTCGCGTTCGTTGACCACAAAGATCGACGAATAACCGAGGAAGAGAAGAATGGCGGCGATAACCGCGATAATCGGAAGCCGGTTGCTCATCAGTTGCCTCCCTGGGTGCGGTTGGTG
The DNA here is from genome assembly GCA_017644005.1 of Rhizobiaceae bacterium. Classification (GTDB taxonomy): domain Bacteria; phylum Pseudomonadota; class Alphaproteobacteria; order Rhizobiales; family Rhizobiaceae; genus RCIO01. The sequence continues at coordinate 176,031 of JAEPMJ010000004.1, read as the reverse complement.
CTGCCCTGCCGCTGGTTGAGTTCAGGCAGCGGCAGATACGGGATCACGCCCGGCCCGCCATTTTCGTCAACAATCACCTTGTTGGAGCCCTTCAGCACGTTTTCCATGGTTTCCAGGAACAGGCGGCGGCGTGTAACGTCCGGCGCCTTGGCGTATTCGTCATAGACCGAGATAAAGCGCTGCGCTTCACCCTGAGCCTCCAGAACAACACGGTTCTTATAGGCTGCCGCCTCTTCGCGGATCTGTGCGGCTTCACCGCGCGCCTGACCGAGCTGCTGGTTCGAATACTGGTTGGATTCCTCGACGAAACGATCTTCGTCCTGCTCTGCGCGCTGCACCTCATCGAACGCATCGGCCACTTCCCGTGGCGGTGCTGCGTCCTCGATCGAGATCGCGTTGACCGCAAGGCCTGTCCCGTAATCGTCGAGTGTGGTCTGAACGATATCGCGCACCTCTTCCGCGATGCCTTGACGATCGTCACGGAAAATGTCCTGCGCAGGACGGCGGCCAACAACCTCGCGCACGGCGCTTTCAGCCACCTGCCGAACCATGTCGTCGGGGCTTGCTACATTGAACAGATAAGCGTTCGGGTCTGCCACCTGGTACGCGACCGAAAACTTCACATCGACGATGTTCTGGTCGCCCGAGAGCATCAGCCCGGAAGATGCGTTCCCGCGCACCTCGCCGATATCGACCAGCTTTTCTGCGACATTCGCCTTTTCGACGGTCTCAACCGGCCACCAGTGAAAATGCAGGCCCGGTTCGGAAACCTCGTCTTTCGGCTTACCGAAACGCAGTTCCACCGCCAGTTCGTCAGGCTGCACCGTATAGACCGCCTGGAATGCCCATACCACGATCAGGATGACGGCAATGATACCGAAAAGCGCCGGGCTCGCCCGCCCGCCGCCCGGCAGAGCCTGCCGAAGCCGGTCCTGGCCGCGCCGGATGATATCCTCGAGGTCGGGCGGGCTGCCTTGCGGGCCGCGCCCGCCGGAGCCGGGGCCCCAGGGCCCGCCACCGCCGCCGCTGCCATTGTTTCCGCCACCGCCGCCCCATGGGCCGCCGCCGGTCTGATTGCTCCAGGGCATGAATGTCCTCTTCGCTTTGTCCGGCCGCCTTGCCGGAGCTTGTCGATTTTGTTCGTTATAGGTACCGGCTATCGCGCTTTCAACGCGCCACTGTGCCAGCAGACATCGTTTCGGCCCGTTTCCGGACGAATTCCCGCGCCGTCATGGCACGGACGACCTGCGTTCGTAAACCGTATAGCACGTCGCGTAGTCGTCCCTTTCGCCGGCCGGAACGGCCTCCTCGCTCACTTTGAGCCATTTCGTTGGATCGATTTTCGGGAACTCCGTGTCGCCGGGTAGCTCTGCACGGACATGTGTCACATGCAGTTCATCGGTCTTCGGCAAAGCCTGTGCATAGATTTCGCCACCGCCCAGAATCCAGATGTCCTCGCCCGCGGCTGCCTCCAATGCATCGTCGAGCGAGGCAAACAGCTCCGCGCCGGGCGCTTCATAGGCCTCATTGCGCGTGACCACCATATTCCGCCGGTTCGGCAGCGGCCGCTTGGGGAAACTCTCCCAGGTCTTGCGCCCCATGACTACCGGCTTGCCCGTGGTCAGCGCCTTGAAGCGCTTGAGATCGGTCGAGAGTCGCCACGGCATGTCATTATTGGCCCCGATCACACCGTTGTCGGCAATCGCCACGATGATGCGGATTGTCATTGGTCAAACCGATGAGGCAGGAGAATGTCGATGTCGTTTCCAGCGCGAAGTCGGACTGAACCGGCTGAAAATGGGCCTGCCGCACCTGCGAACGCCTCTCTGCCGTCCTTCGAAGTCGCTGTTTTCATGTTGGCCCGGGGCAGCGCAGCCACAAAAGTGAGTATTCTCATCAATTACTCCGGTAGTCGAAAGTCCGGTCTTCGCGCCGCTGCGACGGAACGGGATTAAACGGCGACGTCGGCCTGAATGGCCGCATGCGGCTCGTAGCCGATGACTTCGAAATCCTCGATTGTGTAATCGTCGATACTGGCGGCCTTGCGCGTCAGCCGCATCGTCGGCAGCGGCCTCGGTTGGCGGGAAAGCTGCTCGCGCGCCTGGTCTTGGTGATTCAGGTAAAGGTGAACGTCGCCACCCATCCACACGAACGAGCCCGGTTCTAGCTCCGCCTGCTGCGCAATCATCATCTGCAGCGCCACGGCGCCGGCGAAGTTGAACGGCACGCCAAGCAGAATGTCGGCCGAACGCTGAAACATGAGACAGGAAAGCCGGCCATCGGAAACGTGGAATTGATAAACCATATGGCAGGGCGGCAGCGCCATCTGGCCGAGTTCGGCGACATTCCAGCCATGGAACAGGATACGACGGCTGGTGGGGTTGGTTTTCAGCAGTTCGATGACTTCGGCGATCTGGTCGTATTCGCGGCCGTCAGCGCCGACCCAGCGCCGCCACTGTTTGCCGTAGACGGGTCCAAGTTCGCCCCAGCGCGCGGCAAAGGCAGCGTCATCGATTATGCGCAGCTCGAATTCGGCCTGACCGATCGCCTCACCGGTCTCGCGGCGGTATTTGGCGAGCGGCCAGTCGCTCCAGATGCGCACATTGTTCTCAAGCAGCGGCCGGATGTTGGTGTCGCCTGTCAGAAACCAGAGCATCTCCTTTACCGCGGTCTTCCAGTAGACGCGCTTGGTGGTCAGGATCGGCACCTGACCGGAACTGATGTCGAAGCGCGCCATGGCGCCGAGCAGCGAAAGCGTTCCCACACCCGTACGGTCCACACGCCGGTCGCCGTGTTCCAGGAGGGTCTGCATCAGGTCGAGATATTGCTGCTCGGGGTGTCGCATAGGTCTGCCGATTCGTCTCGACGCCGAGCATAGCGCCGCCGGACCCGTCGCGCATCAATGTGGATCTCACCAATCGTGGATAATGCGGCTTCGGCCCGCAGTGCAGCCATTCCGCTGCGGTCACCGGCTCAGATATCGCCGAGTTTGCCCAGATGTTTGGCTACCAGATAATAAAACGTCACCCGGCTCTTGGAGTTGTCGCGAGCCATCGTCTGGCACACCAGGTCGATTGTGCTGTCGGCTCGGTCGGCATCCTCGTAGCCGAGTTTCTTTTCGCACCATTTTTCGCGCACGCGCTCGCGCTCCGAAACGTCGGAACAAGCGACAAGGGAGGAATCGCGATTGTGCAGCGCGACGCCGAGATGTTTCACGATCCGGCCTACGATTTCGGGGTCTGCAAGCGCATCATATTTGCGCACATCTGCCAGATAGTCGGTCATGGACGCCCCCCTGACGCAGCAATGCGAAATGGTCGCCCACACGGATTGTAAGGTCAATCGTTGACGACGAAGCCCTTTCAATACCAACGCCCAGGCACTATATTCGGCCTGTCGGTTTCGACCGACTATGGCGATAAACGGCCGATGTAATAAACCATTCGGACCCGGGGGCGGTACCCGGCGCCTCCACCAAGAACCGCCGGTCACGGCGGCTGTTGATGGGGGCGAAATAGGATCGACGAGGGTGTAAAGATCGGACTTTTGCCCGGCATTGTACCACCGTTATCGGGCTATCTTGTAGTTGCAAACGACAACTATGCTGAGGCACGTCTCGCTGCTTAATGCGGCGCGATAGTCTCGAATTAAGCCCTGTGGGTTAGCCCCTGCAGGCGGGGTCCGGAGGCACCTGGCAACAGAAGCCTCCACTTCCATGTCCAGATTCTCGAACGGTTCGAACGAAAGTGCCCGCCACGGCCTGTTTCGCGCCAACCGTCCCACATTCGGGCACAGAACTGTTTCACTGCGGGCGGAACTTGGTCTAAACCTGATGTCGCGAGTCGAGGAACCGCTGGCACAAATGGCAGACGATCATATCCGATACGACATTCTGGCGCAGGAAGCGCTGCGCGGCGTCATGCGCAAAGTGCTTGCGGAAGTGGCGCGGACCGGGCTTCCCGGCAACCATCATTTCTTCATAACCTTCGTGACCGACGCGCCCGGCGTGCGCATATCCTCGCGTCTACGCGAGCGCTATCCCGACCAGATGACGATCGTGATCCAGTATCAGTACTGGGATCTCAAGGTTTCGGACACGGGTTTCGAGATCGGGCTTTCCTTCTCGGACGTGTCGGAGAAGCTTGAAATCCCCTTCTCCGCCGTACGCGGTTTCTACGATCCCTCGGTCAGCTTCGAACTGGAATTCGACGTGAAGCCGGAAGCCGGCGCGGCAAACGAATCCGTGCAGAGCCTCCCCGCCGCCACGCCGGCGAAGGGCGCGGAAACCGCGCCCGAGGAGAAAAAGGTACAGTCGGCGAAAAAATCCAAGACCAAGAAGGATGCAGAGCCCGAACAGGAACCCGCAGGCAAGGGTGCCGAAGTCGTCTCGCTGGATTCCTTCCGCAAGAAATAGGCGTTTGCGCGCTATGGGAGAGGTCGTCAATCTTCGTCAGTTTCGCAAGCAGCGAAAGCGGGACGAGCGGGCCCGGCTGTCTGAAGAACACCGTGCGCGGTTTGGCCAGTCCGCTGCCGAGCGCAAGCTGCGCCAGACCGCCGAGGAACGACAGGCGCGAATACACGAGGCACACCGTCTCGGCGAACCGGACAGCACCGATTGACCGCCATCCGCAAACGCTCGGTTTCGATTGGCGGCCACCGTACCAGCTATTCCATCGAAGATGAGTTCCAGACCGAGCTCACAGCGATGGCAAAAGCCCGTGGCCTGTCTCTCGCGGCCTTGATTGCCGGCATCGATGCGAACAGGCCGGCTGAGATCAACCTCTCTTCCGCATTGAGGCTCCACGTCCTCATCACGCTGAAAAGCGCGCGCGAGCCCTGACCAGCCAGTACCTGAAAATCGTTTGATTCCAGCAATTTAAACACGCCGCGCGAATCGAAGTGGCAAGCAGCTGAATCAGGACTTGAAGAGCCGCTTCATTCGCCGATCGCACGCAGCAGCCCGTCGAGCGTCAGGTTGCCGCGGCTGGGCGGCGGCAGCGATTCGCGCTGAATCTCCTGTCCCTGTCCCACGGTTTCGTTAGCCCGCAGTTGGGCCTCCAGTTCGGCCTCGCGCCGCGCCTGCTCTTCCGCTTTCAACCTCGCCGCTTCCTCAGCCTTTCTGCGCGCCTCGGCTTCCTCCGCCGCCTTGCGCGCTTCTTCGGCGGCTCGCGCTTCCTCTTCGGCGCGGCGTTGCTCTTCGGCGAGCCGTTCGCGTTCGAGCTGCAGCGAAGCGTAATAACGCACCTCGCGCCGCAATCGCTGGCGTTCCAGAAGTTGCGCCTGCATGGCCTCGACGCGGGCCTGCTCGCGCTCAAGGGCACGCTGGGTGAGGAATTGCGCCAGTGGCCCTGTATCGAGCTTGACCGCCACCGCGCCCGGCTGGCCCTGCGCATCGAAACGCACGGCTGGTTCCGCCCCCACCACCGCGTCGATACCGGCATCGTAGATCAGTTCGCCAGTCGCTCCGACGGTGCCAGCCCCCAGATCGGCCCTTGCCTCGACGCTGAGGTTTGCCTCGCTCCTTTCAAGCACAACCGGCGGCGCACGCAGAACCCCTCCGGCAATGGTGATGGCAAACTCCGTTTCATCGGCGGCAAACGACCCGTTTTGAATAAGCTCCGGCGCAAAAGCTGCTGTACGCTCGTTGTCGATATCGGTGCCGACGGCATCCGCTTCTGCCAATATCGGCTTCAGCGCATCGGGCGACAATCCGGGAATGACGATGTTGCGCACGGTCGCCGTCCCCGATCCCGACAGCGATGCCATCATGCCTTCAACTGACTTGCCGTTGGCCGTGAGGCTGGCGGAAATGTCGGCTTTGCCTTCGAGAGCAGCACCTGGAATCAACTCGGGCACCGGCGCGTTCGCGATCTTGAGCTGGCCGGAAAATAAGCCCGAACCATTGTTGTTGCTGAGTTCGAACAGGCCGCCGATGGTGCCGCCATGAAACGCGGCAGAAGCGTTGGCCAGCCTTGCGCCTTCGCGGTTGATCCTGGCCGACATTTTTGCGTCGCGCGCGGCCGGAGCTCCGTTCAGAAGCAACGCCGCGGCATTGAGTTCCAGCTCGGCCGTGAACGGCGGGCGCGCCGCAGGTTCGAAGGGGATGCGCGGCCATACGCCGCCGGCCTCCATGTCCATGGAAGCCTCCCCGAGTACGGTCGCGATCAACAGCCCGATATCGAGTGCCTCGAGCCTCAGCGCCCCCGTGAAATGCGGCAGGCCGTCGCGGACCGTTGCGTTGATATCGCCCGCAAGCTCGTTGCCGCCAAGCGCGCCGGAGAGACCGGAAGCGATCAGCACGCCATCGGCAAGGTCGAGATTGGCGGAAAGCGAAGCTTCCACGCCGAGCCCCATACCGGGCAGGGTAACGCCCGCGGTCATCAGATACGGCTCGAGGTCGTCGGCATCGAGCTTGCCGTCGCCGTTGAGTTCGAACCGCGATGCATCCACGCTTACAGTGCCATCGAAGGTTGCCGTGAGGCCGTCGCCCGCGGCCCGAAACGTCACCGACGCACCCTCCTCCGGCACCCCGGCGAATTCGAGTTCGGTGCCAAGCGCCCCCGCGAAACCGAACGGCAGCGCCGGAATGCCGTAGAGCGCGTAGATCGCGCCGGGCTCGTCGTTGCTTGCGGTCAAAAACAGATCGGTCGATGCGGAATACGGGTCAGCAATCGACCCGACGGCGGTCAACCCCAGGTCGATCGTGCTGCCGCCAAGTGCGCCATTCTTGATGTTGAAGATAAGCCGCTGTCGATCGCCGGCTTCGGCGAGTTGCACGTCGAGGTCGAGATTGGCCTCGCTGTATATGCCCGGAAACGCGGCCGCCCGGTCGCTGAGTGCCGCCAGCAGCGTATTTTCGGGAAACCGCTCCGAGGTTGCGGAGATCAGAGGTGCCAGGTCACCCGCAATGAGCGTCGCGCCGAGCTGTCCGGTCGGCGCCCCGCCAACATCGTCGAGCGAGCCCGTGGCGCTGATCGAAACGCCCTCAACGTCGGCAAAAGCCAGCCGGTCGATCTCCAGTCGCCCGTCGCGAAGCCGCAGCGCCGTGTCCACCCCTTCGGCGGTAATGCCCGCAACCGTGACCGGTCCTGCCTTGATCTTGAAGTCGAGATCATGGTCGGCAAGTCGTGTCGCACCGCTATCGTTCACGAACAGCGACGCAAACGCCGCCAGACCTTCGACATCGAGACTGCCGCCGGTCAGGTCGACCAGCATCGATGGCCGCCGGTCCGCCGGCTGTTCGTTGACTATCCGGCCGCTGAACCCCGCGTCTCCCAGACGCAATTCCAGATTTTGAAAGACCTGGCGTTCTTCGGTCAACTCGACAGTTGCTTCGAAGCCGGCCGCCGGCAGCCTGCGGATCGCTTCGTCGACGTCCTTCGAAAGCCACGCGGCAAAACCGGAAGGCTGGCCCACGGCAAGGAGCAGCCGGCCGGTAAATCCGAATTCGCCAAACGTTGCGTTGAGAAAGCCACTGCCTTCCAGCGTCGCGCGGCCCGGCAGCGTTGCCGAAGCCGACGCGATGGCCCAGCCCTTTTCCACCGGTTCAGCCGAAAGCGAAACGTTGCGCACGGTTGTGTCGCCGGCCACGATGGCAGGCAGGTTCACTTCGATCTTGCCTGGAATTTCAGGTTTCGGCAGATCGAACATCACTTCCTTGAAAGCCGCCAACCGTTGCGGCAGCGCCAGCGAGCCATCGCCGACCTCACCCGCGTCTTCGAAGCGCAGCTGCGCGCCATCGGCGGAAATATCGAAGCGCGGATTGGCGCCCAGTGTAATCGAGGCGTTGCCGTTGGCGACATAGGGATCGGCGAGCGGTCCGGTCTCGAAGCGGAACTCGCCGACATCGATCTTCTCATGATTGAGGCCGAAGTTGCCCGACACACGATAGGCCGGCGGCGCATCGTTCTGTTCACTCCTGTCGCTGATCTCGAATGTGGCGCCATCCGTGCCGCGCAAACGCTCAACCCCGCGCGCCGTCAACCGGAACATTCCATCATAGCCGAATACGCCGTCGCGCAGCCCTGCATGACCGTCCGTTTCCAACCCGAAACCATACCGTTCGGGTTCGGCGCGCACCCGCAGGCGCATCGTTCCCGTCTCTTCCTCCAACGCTCCGGTCGAAACCGAAAGCGCCGTCAGCGATCCGTCGACGCGCATGGAACCCGTCATGCGCCAGGGCCCGGCCAGCGTACGCGCCGAAATATCGGCATTGACTTCGGTCAGCGCGTGGGTTCGCCCGCTTGCGGCGTGATCGACATCGATCCGCCCTTCGATGATCGAAACCTTTTCAAGCGTCACCTGCCCGGCGTCGAACGGCGTCGAGGGCCGCAGAGCCCAGTCAACTGTGCCGTTATCGTCGATCGCGATCCGCGCCTTTGGCCGCTCGATACGCATATCGAAGATCAGCAGTTCTCCGCGCAGGAAGGGCGCCAGTTCGGCGTCCATGGAAAAGGTTTCAACGGTGATCGCGGGCCTGCCCGGCTCCCGCCCGGCAACCTCCACGTCGGTGAAAGTCACCGAAGGCAGCGGCAGAAGCCGCGCCCGCGCATCGCCGCGCACCACGACCTCGCGGCCGAGAATGCGGCTCGCTTCGCGCTCGAATTCGGATTTGTAGCTCGTCCAGTCGATAAAATAGGGCACCACCAGCACCAAGGTCAGCGCCAGGACGATCAGACCGCCGATGATGACGAAGAGCCGGGCCAGGTGATTTCTCCCGCGTTCAGCCGGTATGCGCCAAAGACAGCTTCACTTTACCTGCATCAGTCTGTCGATAAAGTGGCAATCACCCGCCGACGCAAGGTGCCGGACGGACTCATCCGGTTCTGGAGAAAATCTTCCCCGGGTTCATGATGCCTTTGGGATCGATCGCCTGTTTGACCGCGCGCATGTAGTCGACCGCCGGGCCAAGCTCATGCGTCAGAAACTGCATCTTTCCCTGGCCGATGCCGTGCTCGCCCGTACACGTGCCGTCCATAGCAATCGCGCGCAGGTTGAGCCGCCCGACAAAGGCCTCAGCACGCTTGAGTTCCTCGGCATCTGAGGGGTCGATAAGCACCATGACATGGAAATTGCCGTCGCCGACATGACCGACAATGGGCGCGATAAGCCCACTCTCCGCAATGTCGGCTTCCGTTTCGGCGATGCAGTCGGATAGTCGCGAGATCGGCACGCAAACGTCTGTCGTCAGATTTTGTCCGCCTGGTCTCAGTGCCATGCCGGCCCAATAGGCATCGTGCCGCGCTTTCCACAGTTTGTTTCGCTCCTCCGCGACGCCGGTCCAGCGGAACGGCCCGCCACCGAATTCGTCGGCGATGTCGGCGAATGTCTCCGCCTGCTCTGTCACACTGGCGTCGCTCCCATGGAACTCTAGAAACAGGCACGGCCCTTCCGGGTAGTCGAGCTTCGAATAGGCGTTGATCGCCTTCATGCCGAGCGTGTTGATGAGTTCGATGCGCGCCACCGGCACGCCCATCTGAATGGTTGCAATCACGGCATTGCAGGCTGCTTCGACTGTTGAGAACGGGCACACGCCGCCCGTAATCGCCTGCGGTATGCCGTGCAGCTTCAATGTCAGCGAGGTGATGATGCCGAGCGTTCCCTCCGAACCGACGAGAAGTCGCGTGAGGTCGTAGCCGGCGGACGATTTGCGTGCCCGCTTGGCGGTGTTGATGAGCCGCCCGTCGGGCATCACGGCGCTTACCGACATGACGTTCTCCCGCATCGTGCCGTAGCGCACCGCATTGGTGCCGGACGCACGCGTGGAGGCCATGCCGCCAAGGCTGGCATCCGCTCCCGGATCGATCGGGAAAAACAGTCCGGTGTCGCGCAGGTAATCGTTGAGCTGGGTGCGGGTAACGCCAGCCTCGACGGTGCAGTCCAGGTCCTCGGCGTGAACGGCGAGCACCTTGTTCATACGCGACAGATCGACCGAAATGCCGCCGCCGGGCGCATTCACATGACCTTCCAGAGAACTTCCGGTGCCAAACGGGATCACCGGCACATTATGGTCGGCGCAGATACGAACGGCGTCCTGCACCTCTTCGGCAACCTCGGCGAACAGGACACCGTCCGGCGCCTGCCCCGGAATATAGGTGGTGGTGTGCCCGTGCTGCTGGCGGATCGCCTGCCCGGTCTGGAAGCGTTCGCCATAGCGCTGCCGCAAAATGCCCAGTACGGCTTCGATACCGGTCTCGTTCCGCGCGACCTTTTCGATGCCCTCAAGCGCCATTTCGAACCTCCTGCGCGCTGGGCGCCCTGCCAAATTGCCGACTGGATTCTCGTAGCGGCTTGTTTTGCAATCGTCAAAACGCGATCCTGCGATACCTTCGAAGGACCCGACCCGCATGAATCTTGACGACGCGCCGCTCACCACATCGGAACTGGCCATTCAGCCCGACTGGATCGACTATAACGGCCATCTCAACATGGCCTACTACAGCGTGCTGTTCGACAGGTCCGTTGACGACGCTTTCGAGCTGCTGGGTATGGGCCCCAACTACGCAAAACTGCGCCGGTTCACCACCTACACCGCCGAGTTCCACATCTGTTACGTCCGCGAACTGCATCTGGAGCATCGCGTCTGCGGCAGGTTTCAACTGCTGGACTACGACGCGAAACGGCTGCACGTCTTCCAGGAACTGTATCACGTCGACGGATGGCTGGCGGCAACAGCGGAAACGCTCACGCTGCATATCGACATGTCAGGTCCGAAAGTTGCCCCCTTCCCGCCCGACATCCGTGAGCGGGTGGAAACGATGTTCGCGGCGCATAAGGCCCTGCCGCGGCCGGAACGCGCCGGCCGCTCCATCGGTATCAAGAAGAACGGCTAGGCTGGCTTCCCCGGCCGAGCGCAACCAGTATCAGCCATGCTGGTGCTCGTGCGCCTCGCCGCCCATGCGCCATTCACGCAGCGATTGCCGCAATATCTGTGCCGCGGACGACAGAAACAGACCTGACATGATGCCGGCCACGATCAGGTCCGGCCAGGCAGTCGCCGTGAGCCACACGCCTGCGGCCGCAATCATCACCGCGACATTGCCGATGGCGTCGTTGCGCGAGCACAGCCACACCGAACGCACATTGGCGTCGCCGTCCTTGTAACGCATCAGGATCAGCACGCTGGCAACGTTTGCGGCGAGCGCCAGAAAGCCCACGGCCCCCATCACTTGATGTTCAGGCACGCCAAGCACCAGAACCTGATAGATCGTGCTGCCTGCCACCCAAAGCCCCATGACAAACAGGCTGATCCCCTTGGCGAAGGCCGCGGTGGTACGCACCCGCACCGCCTGGCCTATCACCATCAGCGAAACGAAATAGGTCGCCGCGTCGGCAAAGAAGTCCAGCGCGTCGGCCTTCAGTGCCTGCGAACCGGCGAGCTGGCCGGCCGTCATCTCGACGCCGAACATCGCCGCGTTGATGGCGATCACGGCCCAAAGGCGGCGTTTGTAGTCGTCCGATACACCGTCGAAATGGTGGTCATGTCCGCAGGATGCACTCATTTTTCTACCTCTTGAATTCAAGCTGCGGGCACTCTAATTCCTCTAGCGACTAGAGCTTCAAGAGGTATTTTCCAATGTTGACGATCGGCCAGTTGTCGCGCCGTACCGGCGTCAAGGTGCCCACAATTCGGTGGTACGAGCAGGCCGGACTGATCGACGAACCCGGCCGCACGGAAGGAAATCAGCGCCGCTACGGCAACGCCGATCTGGAGCGCCTGGCCTTCATTCGCCATGCCCGTGATCTCGGGCTCGGTGTCGAGGCGATCCGCGAATTGATCGAACTCGGCGCACATCCCGAACGCCCCTGCGCGGATGCGGATCACATCGCCAGAACGCATCTGAAGAACGTGCGCGAGCGCATCGCGCGCCTGCGCAAGCTGGAAAAGGAGCTCGCCCGCATCGCCGCCTGCCATGGCGAAACGATCGGCGAATGCCATGTGCTAAGCGCGCTTGCCGATCACGACCAATGCACCAGCGAGCATTGAGCGCGCCGCATTCCTGAACACTGCTGACATCTTGCTGGCCGCGCTGCTGGTTTTTCGAGGCCGAATCGCTACATTCAGGGCAATGTCCAGCGATTTTGATCTACCCCCGTTCCCTGCAGACGGGGATGGCGCCTCCCCGGCGGCCGGCAGCGGCCTCGCCGCGCGTGCCATGGCCGCGCGGCAAAGGCCCGCCGCGCCCGCCTATCTCGACGGGCTGAACCCAGAGCAGCGGCAGGCTGTGGAGACGACCGAAGGTCCGGTTCTCGTGCTGGCAGGCGCCGGCACAGGCAAGACCCGCGTGCTCACCACCCGCATCGCGCACATTCTGGCCACCGGTCGCGCCTGGCCCTCGCAGATTCTCGCCGTCACCTTCACCAATAAGGCGGCGCGCGAGATGAAGGCGCGCATCGGCGTCCTCGTCGGCGAACAGGTGGAAGGCATGCCATGGCTCGGCACCTTCCACTCCATCGGCGTCAAGATCCTGCGCCGCCACGCCGAGCTCGCCGGGCTCAAATCCGGCTTCACCATACTCGACACCGACGACCAGATCCGCCTGATGAAGCAGCTCATCCAGGCCGAGGGACTGGACGACAAGCGTTGGCCGGCGCGCCAGTTCGCCCAAATCGTCGATGGCTGGAAGAACCGCGGTTTCGGGCCCAAGGATATTCCCGAGGGCGACGCCCGCGCGTCGATGAACGGCAGGGGCCGCGAGCTCTATCAGGCCTATCAGGACCGGCTGGCGACGCTCAACGCGGTCGATTTCGGCGACCTTCTGCTGCATCCGATCCGCATCTTCCGCGAACACCACGACGTGCTCGCCGACTACCACCGCCGCTTCAAATACATCCTCGTCGACGAGTATCAGGACACCAACACGGCCCAGTATCTGTGGCTGCGCCTGATCGCGCAAAGGCCCGAACCTAAAGGCGGCGTTCCGGCCGAAGGCCGCAAGCCCGACCGGGCGTCGGCCGGTCAGGCCGCCCCCGCGGAGGCCAGCGAGCAAGGCGAGCGCTCGGCCGTGAGTGAAAAAATCAAACCCACACAGCAGATCAACATCTGCTGCGTCGGCGATGACGATCAGTCGATCTATGGCTGGCGAGGTGCGGAGGTGGACAACATCCTGCGCTTCGAAAAGGACTTTCCGGGCGCCACCGTCATCAGGCTGGAACGCAACTATCGCTCCACGGCACACATCCTGGGCGCAGCCTCCCATCTCATCGCCCACAATGAAGGCCGCCTCGGCAAGACGCTGTTCACCGACGCTGCCGACCCCGACGATGCGCCGGTCAAGGTCCATGCCTCCTGGGATTCGGAAGAAGAAGCCCGCGCCGTCGGCGAGGAGATCGAGGCCGCGCAGCGCCGCGGCGAAAACCTCAACGACATGGCGATCCTGGTGCGCGCGTCCTTCCAGATGCGCGAATTCGAGGACCGTTTCGTCACGCTGGGGCTCAACTACCGCGTCATCGGCGGCCCGCGCTTCTACGAGCGCATGGAGATACGCGACGCGATGGCCTATTTCCGCGTCGTCGCACAGGGCGCCGACGATCTCGCCTTCGAGCGTATCGTCAACACGCCGAAGCGCGGGCTCGGCGAAGCCACCATCCGCCAGGTTCACGATGCCTCGCGCGCTCTCGGCGTGCCGATGCTGGAGGCCGCCGCGCGTCTCGCCGAAAGCGACGAGCTGAAGCCCAAACCACGCGCCGCACTGCGCGAAGTTGCGGCCAATTTCGCCCGCTGGCAGGATCTGCTCGACACCACGCCGCACACCGAACTCGCTGAAATCATTCTCGAAGAGAGCGGCTACACCGACATGTGGAAAAACGACCGCTCGGCGGAAGCGCCCGGCCGGCTCGACAACCTCAAGGAGCTGATCCGCTCCATGGAGGAATATGAGTCGCTGCGCGGTTTTCTCGAGCATGTCGCGCTGGTCATGGACGCCGAGCAGAATGAAGAGATGGACGCCATCTCCATCATGACGCTGCATTCCGCCAAGGGGCTGGAATTCGGCACCGTCTTCCTGCCCGGCTGGGAGGAAGGTCTGTTCCCGCACCAGCGCGCGCTGGACGAAGGCGGCCGCTCAGGCCTGGAGGAAGAACGCCGCCTCGCCTATGTCGGGCTCACCCGAGCCAAGCGCAACCTGCATATCTGGTTCGCTTCCAACCGCCGCATCCACGGCCTGTGGCAATCGACCATCCCTTCCCGCTTCATGGACGAGTTGCCGGAGGCGCATGTGGAAGTCGCCGATGAAAGCGCCTCCTATGGCGGTTACGCTTCGCAGGGCGGAGGCAGCTTCGGCCGCCGCAACCCCTATGGCGCATCCCGCTTCGACGAGCAGCCCGCAAGCTTCTCAAACACCTACGCCACGCCGGGCTGGCAGCGGGCGCAGCAGAACCGCACCGAAGCGACCGACCGCAACTGGGGCTCGCGCTCCGGACACGCCGTGGAGCGTATCGGTTATGGCGAGGTGGATTCAGGTTATGGCGCCGGCAAAGGTTCGGTCAAAAGCCGCACCATCGAGGGCGAGTTGGTGGCGAAGTCCGTCTCGGAGACGCCCTCGGCCTTCACGGTCGGCGACCGGGTGTTCCACCAGAAATTCGGCAACGGCAACATCGCGGCAATCGACGGCAACAAGCTCACCATCGACTTCGACAAGGCCGGCCAGAAGAAGGTGCTGGAAGGGTTTGTGAAGGGGATTTGAGCACAGAGCAAAGGTCGCACCAACTCCACTCCCCGTTTGACTCAATCCCGCGCACGGCGCAATGATCTGCCGTTGCGGGTTGCGTCAGTATGCGGGGGCCGGTTTGCGCCTTCTTTGCGCCATTGCAGTCGTGCTTGTCTCGGTGCTTGCGCCGGCCTTAGCGTACGCGGATTACGACCGTTCCAGGAAGTGGTTCAACAGCCTGTCGTCATGGGAGCGCCGCGGCATCCAAATCAACCTTATTTCGGCAGGCTTCTACACTGGCTTTGCCGATGCAACCTTCGGCCGCAACACCTATTCCGCGCTGGTTGATTTCGAATACCGTCATAGCATCTTCCCAAATGGCATTCTCACCGGCATCGAAGCGGCAATGCTCGTGCGCATCGCACAAGACTGGCGCAACCGCCTACAGGTTGCTGATGCGCGTGACGAGCGCGCGGGCGTCGCCCTTCCGGTTCCTTACGCCCTGGTACATCGGCAGGAAGCGACGGAGCGCGGCGCCCTTTTTGCCGAGAAGCGATCGTCGCTTCAGGTCGAGACGATGGCGTTCGACGGTCGCGAGGCGTCGCTCGACGCGCTCTATCATGCCTTCACACGGGAGTCGGTCAGCCCGGGCATCACCTACAATGCGAAGCGGCAGGACTTCTTCGTCGTTTCTGGCGAAAGCGGCGGCGTGAAATACTACACGTTGATGCGCAACAATTTCGAGTTCGTCAGCGGTTTCACTGTGGCGTGGTCGTCCCAGATAGATGACATGGGTTCGCGTGTCGCGGTCTATATGGCGTCCGAGGTCGAATTCTTCCGGCCCCGCGGTGGGCAGCTGCCGTCGCTGCTCAACGAAGACTCTGAAATCGAAGGGGACGATGCACCACCCGCTCAGTCTGGCGTAGGCTCAGGCAGCGGCTTTTTCGTCTCTTCGTCGGGTCTGATCCTCACCAACCACCACGTGGTGGATGGCTGCGATGTGATCGATGTCCCGCGCTTCGGCCGCGCGGAACTATTGCGCGCCGACGAGGCCTGGGATTTGGCAATCATCCTCGTCACCAGCACCAACCAGCCGACTGCGATGTTTGCAGCCTCGTCTCCTCCCCTTGGCAGCGAAGTCATCCTCGGCGGATATCCGCTTTCGACGTTGTTCGACAACGACTTCAAGGTTGCTTTCGGCGAAGTGACCGGACGACGCGGCTTCGGCGGCGACGAGCGGCAGTTCTCCATCTCCGCGCCTATCCAGCCCGGCAATTCAGGTGGCGCAATCATAAACAACCGCGGCGAGGTCGTCGGCATCGCCGTCAGCAAACTGGACGACGCCAAGATGATCGAAGTGGTCGGTTCGACCGGCGCCAATTTCAGCTTCGCTATCGATGCAACCCGGATCGGCCCGTTCCTCAGGCCATTCGCCATGACGATCCAGGAGAGCGCCAGTGGGTTGACCCGAGGCGCGAACTCCTACGACAAGGAAACGCTAGTTCGTGATCTGGAGTCTTATTCGGTTCAGGTGATCTGCCGCCGTTTTGGCTAGCGACCGCCTATCGCCGACTGCAAATTCCCGGCTGCGGCCACCATAACCGGCGCTATTCATATGCGGGGAATTCCCCGCATCTAGGGTTCCAGCTATGAACGTTGGTGGCTTGTCCCAGCGGCGCTCTTGTGGATGACACAGTTCTAGGTGCGCCCGCCCTTCGACGAAGGCATCGTGCTTTACCTCGTCCGCTGGGCGGTCGGCCCGCTTATGGCCGCTTTCCTCCTGCTGGGGTTCCTGGCCATAGGGCGCAAAGAAATCGCCACCGTGCAAGTGCCGCACCCGGCCGCAACCTGTGCGCGAAACACGGCCTCGGTCTTTGCTAACAGCGCCGCGCCCACTATGGCAGCCGGAACCGTAACGTTCCGCGCCAGCGAGCCCCCTTTCGGAATGCCTCCAGCAACCCGCCGGAAGGGGCAGCCTGGCCTCACCCTTCCCAGCGTTCCAGAAAATCCTCGATCGACAGGGTCTGCATGTCGGCGATAGCATCGTGCAGCCGTTCAGGCGGCCAATCCCACCAGGCCAGCGCCTCAACGCGCGCCGCCACCTGCGGCGCAAAGCGCGGCTTCAGAATCCGCGCGGGCACACCGGCAACGATCTGAAAGGCCGGCACGTCGGCGCTCACCACGGCGTTTGCCCCGACCACGGCGCCATTGCCGATCGCGACACCGGGCAGGATCACCGCGCCATGGCCGATCCAGACATCATGTCCGATTGCGACATGTTTGCCGCGCCGCAGATCCAGAAAGGCGCTGTCGACACCGAGATAGCGGAAATATTCGTTTGGCCGGTAGCTGATCTTGTGTTGCGTAATCCGCTCGACGGGATGTTCCAGCGCGTTGATACGCGTATTGGCCGCGATCGAGCAGAACTTGCCGACCGTGGCGTAAATCGCCTCGGCATGACGTTCGAAATAGGAATAGTCGCCGACTTCGACCTCGCGCAACACGACGCGCTCGCCAATCGCGACATGGCGTCCGAGCCGGCATGCCTTGAGCTGCGCTGTTGTGTGAATGCGCGGCTGCGGGTCGGTAAAGCGCAGATCCTCCGTCACCTTCCCTCCAATTGCGACGATACGGCATCGCAAGCCACGAAGCGCCTATAGATCAACATGACAGGAAAACGCAACGCGACGGCAAGCCCCGTGCCCGCGTCACCTGGACACCTTTCTGGTACTCGCGGTCAGCGCTATATTGACACAATGAAGATACCGACGGGCCGATCACGCCAACCGGCGGCAACCATTGCACTGACCGCGCTCCTGCTTGCGGCGGCAACGGGTATTGCGTTCTCGGCCTGGCTGGAAAAGGGTGCGGCGATCTTCATGACATATGCTGAAGCCGGGCTCGCCTGGTGTTTCTGACCACCTTCCGTCTATTTTCCGGATCGAACAACAATGATGCGTTTCATACTCGTCGGCATTCTGGTGATCATGGCTGCCGCTGTCGGGCTGATGACATTTCAGTGGTATCAGCGCGTATATGCCGACGGCCCGTTTGGTGAACCCTTTACGCTCGTTGACCATAGCGGCGAAGAAATCACGCAGGCGGCATTTCGCGGCCAGCCGACGGCGCTTTTCTTCGGCTTCACGCACTGCCCCGAGGTTTGCCCGACAACGCTGTTCGAGCTCGATGGCTGGCTGAAGGAACTCGGCGACGAAGGCGCAAACATCGACGCTTATTTCGTCTCCGTCGATCCCGAGAGGGACACGGCCGAAATCCTCGGCGATTACGTTTCCAACGTCTCGGACCGCATCGTCGGCATTACCGGCGAACCTGAAAAGGTCTTCGCGATGGCCAAATCGTTCGGCATCTATTTCAAGAAGATCGACCTGGAGGGCGGCGGCTACACCATGGATCATACGGCCTCGGTTCTGTTGCTCGACAGCTCGGGCGACTTTGCCGGCACCATCGCCTATGGCGAAAACCCTGAAAATGCAGTCGCCAAACTGAAGCGCCTGGCGGCCAAATAGTGAACGCGAAAAAGGCCGCGGATCAGGGCCAGATCCGCTACTTCGCCAGCGGGCCCATCGAACGGGCCCAGCAGCTATACGATCGCCTGGACCTTGCGTTTGAAGATGACGGGTTTCCCTTGTCGATCTTCGAGGTCGACGAGGCGAGCGCGCGTCACGAAGTATCGCTGTATGTGCCCGCCGGCGATGCCGGCGCCGAGAGGCGCTTCCGCGAGATCGTAATGGACGTGTCGCCGGAGCTTGCGCCCGGTCGGGAGACCCTGCCTGAGATCGACTGGGTGTCGCATACCCTTGCCGGGCTGAGGCCGGTTGCGGCTGGTCCGTTTCTGGTACATGGCGCGCATGACCGGGTGAAGCGCAGGCCAGGGCAGATTCCGATCGAAATAGAGGCCGGGCTCGCATTCGGAACCGGCCATCACGGCACGACCGCGGGCTGCCTTGAGATGATCGCGCGAACAGCGCTGCAGCGAGGTCCACGGCACATTCTCGATCTGGGCACCGGCAGCGGCGTTCTGGCAATCGGCACGGCAAAGCTGCTGCGAAAGCCCGTGCTGGCCACCGACATAGATCCTGTTGCAACGCGTGTTGCTGCAGCCAATGCGCGGCTGAACGGCGTTGCGGGCCTCGTGCGAACCGTCACCGCTTCCGGAATGAGCTCAGCCGTAATCCGCAACGCAGCGCCATTTGATCTTGTGGTTGCCAACATTCTGGCACGGCCGCTCATTGGCCTTGCGCCGGCGATTGCGCGTGCCGTTGCGCCAGCCGGATCGCTGATATTGTCCGGCATTCTTGCCGAACAGCGCCGGTCGGTCATCGCTGCTTATGCCGGGCAGCGTTTCGCCCATGTCGCCACCATCTGGCGCGAAGGGTGGGTGACGATACAATTCCGACGCTGATGCGCGTCGATACCCTAAGAGAGCAGATGTCTCAAACAGCCGGCATTAAATAGGGGCGGCCGACGCCGCCCCCGACATTCCGATCTGACTGGAGCGATCAGATAATGCTGGTAAACCTGCGGCCGGCGGCGAGCTGAGCGCGCGAGATGCCGTTGGCCCGCAGAGTTTCATCGTCCAGCAGCATGAGCGAGCTGTTGACGTAACGCTGTGCCTGACGCTCCTGCGCGGCGACAATCGCGTTGAACGCACTGCGGAAAAATCCGGGGTTTCCCTTGCTGGCCATGGCAGCTCTCCTGAAGAAGAATGATCCTCCACAGTCCCCAGAATAGGTACTGTCGGCAGGCTGAACCACACCCAATAACGCATGGCACCCATTCGATATTGCAGTGCATCACAGATAGTAAGACGGTCCCTGCCCGATTGCACTGACCCCGCTCTGCCGGTACCGTCCGCGCCACCTCAAACGTTGAATGTCGCTCTCCCATGTTTCAGGAATTCGATTCGGTCGCCAATCCGGCCCAGGGCCCAGCACGCGTGGCGCTGCTGCGCGAGAAGCTCGACGAACTGCAGCTCGACGGATTTCTGATACCGCGTGCCGACGAACATCAGGGCGAATACGTGGCGCACCGGTCGGAACGTCTGCAGTGGATGACCGGCTTTACCGGTTCGGCCGGCGCCGCACTCGTGCTTCGCGGTTCGGCACATCTGTTCGTCGACGGACGCTACACCCTGCAGGCGAGGCAGCAAAGCGACCCCGCGACGTTCACGGTAGAGGATTTGGTGGCCACACCGCCTTCGAAATGGCTGGCCGAAAACGCCGTAACGGGCTGGAAGATCGGAATCGACCCCTGGCTGCATACGATCTCCGAGGCAAAAGCGTTGCGTAAGGCGCTCGAGGGTAAAGGCGGGTCACTCGCCACGCTCGACGTCAATCCGGTCGACGAAATATGGGAAGATCAGCCGCAACCGCCGCTCGGCGCGGTCGCGGTGCACCCAATCGCATTCTGCGGCGAAGAAGCCGCGGCCAAGCTTGCCCGGATCAGCGCCGCGGTGTCGGGCGCCGGTGCACGCTATGTGATTCTGACCGATCCGGCTTCGCTTGCCTGGACGTTCAACATCCGCGGCTCCGATATCGCACACACACCCGTTCCGCTGGGTTTTGCAATCCTGGACACACAGGGGCGCGCCTCGATCTACATCGATGCACGCAAGCTCGACCGCCAGAGCCGCGCTCATCTTGAACCACTGGCCGACCTGCGCCCTCCGCACGCTTTGGAGGATGATCTGCGCACGCTATCTGAACCGGGCCCCGCCGTCGCGCTTGACCCGGCTTTGGCGGCGGAGAAGCTGCGCCTCGTGACGGAACAGGCGGGCGGCCAGGTGGTTCCGATGCCGGACCCAGCGCGCCTGCCGCGCGCCACCAAGAACCGCGCCGAGCTCGACGGCGCGCGCGCCGCCCATCGCCGCGATGGCGCTGCGGTGGCAGGATTTCTGTGCTGGCTCGATGCGCAGCGGGCTGGATCCGTCGACGAGATCGGTGCTGCAACACAGCTTGAGGCGGCGCGGCGAAGACTTGGCGATGAAACGCAGATGCCGCTGCGCGATATTTCGTTCGACACGATTTCAGGCGCCGGGCCGAATGGCGCCGTCATCCACTATCGGGTAACGCGAAAAACCAACCGCACGCTGGAGGATGGCGAACTCTATCTGGTCGATTCCGGCGGCCAGTATCAGGACGGAACCACCGACATCACGCGCACGGTGGCGATTGGCGTGCCCTCAGCCGACATGCGCAGGCATTATACTCTTGTTCTGAAGGGGCTGATCAGGCTTTCCCAGTTGCGCTTCCCGAGCGGCACGCGTGGTGCAGACATCGACGCCATAGCCCGCGCGGCATTGTGGAATGCAGGTCTCGACTACGCCCACGGCACCGGCCACGGCGTCGGTTCGTTTCTGTCGGTTCACGAGGGCCCGCAGCGCATCGCCAAGACCGGTACCGAGAAGCTGCTGCCCGGAATGATCCTGTCTAACGAACCGGGCTTCTACAAGGAGGGCGCCTACGGTATCCGGCTTGAAAATCTGATCGTGGTCACATCCGCAGAGGAAATCGCCGGCGGCGAAACGCCGATGCACCGCTTTGAAACCCTGACGCTGGCGCCGTTCGACCGCAGGCTGATCGACACCGGTTTGCTGACCGAGGATGAATGCAGCTGGCTGGACGCCTATCACAGCCGCGTGCTGGCCGAAATCGGCTCGATGGTCGATGGGGAGGTGCTTAACTGGCTTGAGAACGCGACCGCAAAGCTGCCGCGCTGAAACTCAGCCGATCAGGTTGCGCAATGCTATGAGAACTGCAGCACCCGCAACGAAGCCCGCCATCATACCGCCGCCACGCAGGAATATCCCGCCTGCAACCACAAGAGACGCCGCCTCTGCAATACCGCCGGTCGTTGCCACGGGTGCCACAAGCGTGGTCAGAACCGCCGCCGGAACGGCATTGAGGGCAGCCTCTAAACGCGGGTGAATGCGCTCGAACCGCGACAGCACCAGATCGCCGCCAATACGGGTAAGGAACGTGACCACCGCGCCTGCCAGGATGATCCACACCGTCGTAGTCATGCCCGTCCCTCTTCGATCTCGCTGGCCGTTCCCTGCGCGGGCCACACCGCTGCAAGCAGAATGCCTACGACCGCGCCGACGGAAACATGCCAGGGCGAGCCGATCGAGTAATAGGCGGCGATCGAGGCTATGGCGCTGACCGCGACAACTGGAAGCCATAGCGGCCTTTCGCGAAACTCCATCACGAGACCCAGAAAATAGAGCGGGAGCAGGAAGTCGATTCCTAATGCTGCGGGGTTGGGAATGATCTGGCCGAAAAGCGCGCCGAGCAGCGCGACGGCAATCCAGAACAGGTAAATCGGCAATGCCAGTCCCATATACCAGGCAAACGTGACCGGCCTGCGCTCCGTCACGCGCCGCTCCGCCTCCGCGAATTGCGGATCGGTGAGAAAGAAGAAGGCGAAGTAGCGTTTCAGGGTCGACCAGTGCCGCGTCACCCGGCCCGAAACCGCCGAATAAAGCACATGGCGGAAATTCACCGCGAAAACAGACAACACCACAACCCAGGGCGCCAGGTCCTGTCCGAAGAGCTCAATACCGACCATCTGGCTGGCGCCCGCATAGATGGTAGCGCTCATCAGCACGGCCTCGCCGACGGTCAGACCATTGCTGACCGCGAGCGCACCGAACAGCAGCCCGAACGGCGCCGCAGCGATCACGACCGGGATAGACCGGCGCATGCCGCGACGGAATTCGGCGCCAGTATCGTTGAAGTCAATATTCTCGGACATGACGATTCAATAGGACAGTATGGCTGCCATGTCATACGAATTCCGTTGAGGCATCGATTGGTTTGATTGATGTTGCGCGCCGGTTCTAGTCGGCGCCGATCAGTTCGAACCATCCGTTTTCGTCGATAACCTCGATCCCGAGTTCGGCGGCTTTCTTGAGCTTGGAGCCGGCGCCCGGCCCGGCCACAACCAGATCGGTCTTGCTGGATACCGAACCGGACACCTTTGCGCCGAACCGCTCGGCCATCGCTTTCGCCTCGTCGCGTGACATGCGCTCCAGTCCGCCGGTGAAGACAACCGTCTTGCCGGCAACCGGCGAATCCGATTGCGGCAGCTCCGCGTCGAGCACATTGACCTGTGCGGCCAGCTTCTCGACCAGATCGCGGTTGTGCTCCTCGGCGAAGTAGCGGGCAACAGCATCAATCACCGCGTCGCCGATATCGTCGAGCGCGTCCATGTCTTCACGCGCTTGCGTGTCGCCGTGCGCAACCGCGTGCGCCGCATCGTGAACTGCCTGCCAGCTGCCATAGGCGCGCGCCAGCGTGCGCGCGGTTGTCTCGCCGACATGGCGAATGCCCAGAGCGTAGATCATGCGGTCCAGCTCGATCGTCCGCCGGATCTCGATTGCGGCGAAGAGATTGGACGCCGACAGCGCCCCCCAGCCTTCCTTGTCCTTGAGCTTTTTCAGGCTGGCGGCATCGCGTTCGGCCAGCGTGAAGATGTCGGCCGGGCTTTTGACCGGCAAATCCTCATCGTTGAAAAAGAACTCGATCTGCTTCTCGCCCAGCCCCTCGATATCGAAGGCGCGGCGCGAAACGAAATGGCGCAGATGTTCGATGCGCTGATAAGGACAGGCAAATTCGCCGCTGCAGCGCCGTACCACGCCCTCCACGCCGCCCGCGGTCGTATCGCGCGCGACGGGAGTTTTCAGATGGCAGGGACAAACCTCGGGAAACACGAAGTCGCGAGCATTCGCCGGTCGCTTTTCCTCTACGAAGCCCAGTATCTGCGGAATCACGTCACCGGCACGCTGGACAATTACCGTGTCGCCGATCTTGACGCCGAGCCGCTCGATCTCCTCGGCATTGTGCAGCGTCGCGTTGGTGACCACCACACCCCCGACCGTCACCGGTTCCAGCCGCGCGACCGGCGTCAGTGCCCCGGTGCGCCCGACCTGAATGTCGATTCCATTGAGCACAGTCGCGGCCTTCTCGGCCGGAAACTTGTGTGCGATCGCCCAGCGCGGGGAGCGTGAAACGAAGCCGAGCCGCTCCTGCAGTGCTATTTCGTCCACCTTGTAGACCACGCCGTCGATGTCGTAGGGCAGCGTACCTCGCTCGACCTCGATCATGCGGTAATGATCGAGAAGGTCGTCCACTTCATCGAAACGCTTCATCAATTCGTTGACGCGAAAGCCGTAACTCTCCAGTGCCACGACCATGCCCATCTGGGTGTCGGCGGGCATCGCACTGACCTCGCCCCAGGCGTAGGCAAAGAACTTGAGCGGCCGCGACGCGGTGACCGATGGATCGAGTTGCCGCAATGAGCCCGCGGCGGTATTGCGCGGATTGACGTAAAGCGGTTTGCCCTCGGCCTCCTGCTTGCGGTTGAGCTCAAGAAAATCCGCATGGCTCAGATAGACCTCGCCACGCACCTCAAGCACCGCCGGCGGATTGCCCGACAGCATTTCCGGGATCTCTGAAATGGTCCGTGCATTCGCGGTGACGTTTTCGCCAACCTGCCCGTCGCCACGCGTGGCGGCAACCGCAAGCCGCCCGTTTTCATAACGCAGCGAAAGCGAGAGGCCATCGATCTTCGGCTCGGCGGTGATCGGCAAAGCTGAATCGGCTGGAAGCCGAAGGTAGCGCCGCACGCGCTCGGCGAAATCGCGCACATCGTCATCGGAAAAGGCATTGTCCAGCGACAGCATCGGCATCGCGTGCCGATGCTTCTCGAATTTTTCCGACACTGCGCCGCCGACCCGCATTGAAGACGAATCCGAGCGCACCAGATCGGGAAACGCCTGTTCAATCGCGAGGTTGCGCCGCCGCAGCGCATCGTATTCGGCATCGGTAACCGTCGGCGCATCGTCGCTATGGTAGCGGCGGTCATGCTCGGCAATCTCGCCGGCCAGACGCTCCAGTTCCTTGGCCGCTTGTTCGGCAGTCAGTTTCGCAACGTCGATTTCAGCAGCGGCCATGAGGAGAATCCGGACGGTTCACGTGCCAGGACCTTAGCCCGGCGGACGCCGGATTTGGATAGGCAAGCGACGTTATCGACCAATTCTACTGTCAGTTTGCGACGGCCGGATTTTCCTTCAAAAGCCGGCCAGCCGCCGCCCGCGCTTCATCGGTAATCGTCGCACCGGCAAGCATGCGCGCCAGCTCTTCCTGCCGGCCGGCTCCGTCAATTTCGTGAACGCCGGTCACCACGCGATCTTCGCCGCCGCTTTTCGAGATGAGGAAATGCGCGCGGGCCCGGGCGGCAACCTGCGGCGCGTGGGTTACGGTAAGCACCTGTATCTTGTCGGAAAGCCGCGCCAGCCGCTGTCCGATGGCATCGGCCACCGCACCGCCAACACCGGTGTCGATTTCGTCGAAAACCAGCGTAGGCGCCGACCCGCGGTCGGCAAGCGCCACCTTCAACGCCAGAAGGAAGCGCGAGAGTTCGCCACCTGAAGCCACCTTCATCATTGGCCCTGCCCGCGTGCCCGGATTGGTACGCACCCAGAACTCGACCGAATCAATTCCGGTTTCGGAACGGTCGTCCGCTGCACTCGCCACTTCGACGATAAACTCCGCACGTTCGAGCTTCAGAGCCGGCAGTTCGGCTGCCACTGCTTTGACCAGATTGCCGCCGGTGGCGCGGCGCAGCTGCGAAAGTCCAGCGGCCGCTTCGTCATAGCGGCTGGCGGCCTCCCGTGCGTTCTTCTCCAGTTCCGCGAGTCGCTCCGCACCCGCGTCGAGGTCCGTCAGTTTGGCCGCCATTTCATCCCGTAGCGCGGCCAGATCATCGACCTGAACGTTGTGCTTGCGGGCCAGCGCGCGCAGCGCAAAAAGCCGCTCCTCGGCACGTTCCAGCGCATCGGGGTCGAACTCCGCGGCACGCATTGCCGCATCCGCCGCTGCCTGCGCGCCGTCGAGCGCGATCAAGGCCTCGTCCAGCGCCTTGACGATCGGATCGAGCAACGCCGGGGCGTCAGCGGCCTTGCGCTGCAGCCGGCGAAGCAGCCCAGACAGTGCCGGTACCGGCGAAGCGGCACCGGAAAGCGTCTCCTGCGCTTCGGCAATATCGCTGGCCGATTTTTCCGCCCGCATCATGTCGGCGCGCTTGTCGGCCAGTTCAGTTTCTTCGCCCGGCTGCGGATCGGCCTCGATAAGCTCGGCAACCGAGGCGCGCAGGAAATCTGCTTCGCGCGCCGCTGCTTCAACGGCGGCGCGGTGACGGCCAAGCGAGCGCTCCGCCTCCCGTAATGCGCGCCATAACTCCGCAACATGCGCCACTTCGCCCAAATGTCCGCCGAACGCATCGAGAAGATCGCGGTGCATTGCCGTATCAACCAGTGCCCGCTCGTCATGCTGCCCGTGGATCTCGACGAGCGCCCTGCCCGTCTCCCGCATCAGGCCGACGCTCGACGGTTGATCGTTGATGAATACGCGGGTCCTTCCATCAGCGCTCTGCACCCGGCGCAGGATCACATCGCCTTCGTCATCGATGGCGTTGTCGCGCAGCAGCGCACGCACCGGGTGATTTGCGGGAACGTCGAATACGGCCGTTACCTGACCCTGTGCCGCGCCGTTGCGCACGAGTGCCGTATCGCCGCGCGCGCCAAGCGCCAGCGAGAGAGCATCCAGCAGTATCGACTTGCCGGCGCCGGTTTCCCCGGTCAGCACCGAAAGGCCCGATTCGAAATCGATATCCAGTCTTTCGATCAGGACGATGTCGCGGATCGACAGATGCGCCAGCATGAGTGCCGAATGTCGCCTAGGTGCTGCGGCCGAAGACGTTCAGGCGCGACAGCCACGAACCGCTGTTTTCCCGTGGTTCAAGCCCGCCCGACTGCAGCAGCGTATATGAATCCTTGTACCATTCGCTTTCGGGGTAGTTGTGCCCCAGAACCGCGGCAGCCGTCTGCGCCTCCGATGCCAGACCCATCGCATAATAGGCTTCCACGAGACGCGCCAGCGCTTCTTCCACGTGACGCGTATTCGCGTAGTTTTCAACCACGAAGCGGAAGCGCTTGATGGACGAAATATATTCGCGCCGTTCGAGATAATAGCGGCCGACCTGCATCTCCTTGCCGGCCAGCTGGTCGCGCGCGAAACGTATTTTGGTCTGCGCATCTTCGACATATTCGGATTGGGGCCAGCGCTCGACCAGTTCCTGCATGGCCTCGATCGTCTTCTGCGATTCCGTCTGGTCCTGCGTCACGTCGCGAATCTGCCGGAAATAGCTGAGGCCGACGAGGTACTGCGCGTAGGCCGCATCAGGCGTCGATGGATAAAGCTGGACATAACGCCGGCCGCTATTGATGGCTTCGGCGTATTGGCCCTGGCGATAATTGGTGAAAGTCGCCATCACCATCGATTTGCGGGCATATTCCGAATAGGGGTGCTGACGGTCGACCGCGGCGAATTTCTTCGACGCTTCCGAGACCTTGCCTTCGCTCAGATTGGCAAGTGCCTGATTGTAAAGTACGTCCGCGGGTTCGACATTTTCGACATAGGTCGAGAGGTCGATGTCCTTTTCGCCACACGCGGCGAGGCCGAGAGGCGCAATCGCCACCAGCAACGCGCCGAACCTCACCCGCCAGGTCGCGCTATTCGCCTGTTTCAAGCTTGGCATCGTCTAAAGCGCCCTCCGGTGGCGTCAAACCCCGCAAACTGACCGCGAGGACAAGCGTCATAAACCACAAAAGCCCCATCTTGAGCAACGCATGGTCTCTCAATGGCGCATTTTTGTGGCACGGCTGTTTCGCCGCGCAAGTTCATTCGGTTGGTATGGTGAAACCGGCGCGGCTCAGATCGCCCAGGGCGCGTAGACGGGCGCGCTGACCTGCACCATTTCAGCGGAGCGGCCGCGCTCACGGCTCACCGTCTCCACGATCTCGAATGCGCTTGAATCCGAAAGCAGCTGCTTCAGCGCGGCGGCATTGAGCTTGTGCCCGCCGCGATAGGAGCGGAACATGCCGATGAACCTGGCCCCGGCCAACGCCAGATCGCCCATGGCATCCAGCGTCTTGTGACGCACGAACTCGTCTTCGTAGCGCAGCCCCTCGACATTGATCACTTTGTGGTCTTCGCCGATCACCACCGAATTCTCCAGCGAGGAGCCGAGTGCGTAGCCTGCTGCCCACAGCCGCTCCACGTCTTTCAGGAAGCCGAATGTGCGCGCGCGGCTGATGTCGCGGCGGAAAACCTTCGCATCGATATCGCTTTTGAAGGACTGACGTCCGATCGCCGGGCTTTCGAAGTCGATCTCGACTTCGAACCGTGTGCCGTCATAAGGGCGAAATTCCGCCCAGGACGCACCATTCTCTATCCGGACGGGTTTGCGCACGCGAATATAGCGCCGGCGCACCGCCTGCGTCTCGATACCCGCCTGGTCGAACGCGTCGACGAACATGGCCGCGCTGCCATCAAGGATCGG
The DNA here is from genome assembly GCA_017644005.1 of Rhizobiaceae bacterium. Taxonomy (GTDB): domain Bacteria; phylum Pseudomonadota; class Alphaproteobacteria; order Rhizobiales; family Rhizobiaceae; genus RCIO01. The sequence goes on along the minus strand of JAEPMJ010000004.1, from coordinate 147,961 downwards.
CATCTCCGTGCCGTCGATCTCGACATGCACATTGTCGATGCCGAGCGCAAAAAGTGCTGCCATCAGGTGCTCGACCGTGCCGACATGAAATCCGCGCGGATCACCCAGCAATGTGCAAAGATCGGTGCCGGAGATGGCGGCGGCACTGGCGCGAATTTCAGGGTCGTCGGCGCCGTCGGAAGGGCCGTGAAAGACGATACCTGTGTCCGGATCTGCCGGACTGAACTGAACGGAAACAGGCTTTCCGTTATGGACACCGACACCGGAAACGGAAATTGACGACTTCAGTGTCGTTTGACAATCAAACAATTCATTCCCCATAGGCCCGTCCCACACACGACTGCCGCCTTGTACACTACAGCTCAACTCAGACTTTAGAGCGCGAAGCCCAACCCCTCGAAGCTTCGCAATTTATCGGCGCAAAGATAATTGCGCGGAAACAGCGAACCAAATCACGGATTCTTACCCAATGTAACCATGGCCGCGATTTTGTAAGCCGGCTTCCTCTCCGAACGGCAAAACGGGCGCTTTCGCGCCCGTTTCTGCTGGTTGGAGGTTGGTATCCCGTTAATTCGCCTGACGTCGCAAAAAGGCGGGGATTTCCAGCTGGTCGTCGTCCTGGGCAGCCCGCGGCTGCGCGACCGCGCGACCCTGGTCGTCAAGCTGGCCACGGCGCGGCGCATAAAGGTCGGGATCGTGCCCATGCTGACGGCGGGTGTCCGGGGTCGGCTGGCGCAGGCGCGGCTCACGCGGTTGAGCAGGCGTAAGGCGCGGCTCCTCATCGCGACGCGAAAGGCCGGTGGCGAGCCGCTTCAGGAGCCCGACCGGGCCCCGCGCATCGTGATCGGCATCATCTTCGGAACCCTCGATCTCGGCCCGCACGACCGCAGGAAAATCCTCGACGCGCGGCATGCGCGGCGCTTCCTGGGTATGTGGCTGCATCGGCGCGGCCGGCCGCGTTTCGGCCGGCGGTGCCTGGAACAGCTTGGAGACCGGTTTGAAAGCGGCATCGGGGGTCTGGGCCTTTGCTTCCGCCGGTGTTTCGGCAGCACGAATCGCCTCCGCTACGGGATCGGCCGGCTGGCCGCCTGCAGGCTGCTGCGTGACGGTTGCCTCGGCAGGCTGCGCCGGTTTCGCCGGCTGCAGTTGCGGTGCGGGGGCCGGCCGTATTTCCTGCTTGATGGGCTGGGCGGGCTTCGGCGACGGACGGTGGATCGTTGTCGGAGCACCGACCTCGCCAGCCGCCTTGTCGATGCCTGTTGCAACCACCGAAACGCGGATGATGCCTTCCAGTTCCTCGTCGAATGTGGCGCCCAGGATGATGTTGGCATCCTGATCCACTTCCTCGCGGATGCGGGTTGCCGCCTCATCGACCTCAAACAGTGTCATGTCGCGGCCACCGGTGATCGAAATCAGCAGGCCCTTGGCGCCCTTCATCGACGTTTCGTCGAGCAGCGGATTCGCGATCGCTGCCTCGGCAGCGGCCATTGCGCGGCCCTCACCCGACGATTCGCCGGTACCCATCATCGCCTTGCCCATCTCGCGCATCACCGAACGGACGTCGGCGAAGTCGAGGTTGATCAGGCCTTCCTTGACCATCAGGTCGGTAATGCAGGCAACACCCGAATAGAGCACCTGGTCGGCCATCGCGAAAGCGTCGGCGAAGGTGGTCTTGTCATTGGCGATCCTGAACAGGTTCTGGTTTGGAATGACGATTAGCGTATCGACGCATTTCTGCAGATCTTCGATGCCCTGATCCGCGGTGCTCATGCGCCGCTGGCCCTCGAAGTGAAAGGGCTTGGTGACCACGCCCACCGTGAGAATGCCCTTTTCGCGAGCGGCCCGTGCCACGACAGGGGCAGCACCCGTACCGGTACCGCCGCCCATGCCGGCGGTGACAAAGCACATATGCGTCGCCGAAAGATGGTCGACGATTTCGTCGATGCACTCTTCGGCGGCTGCGCGCCCGACTTCGGGCTGCGACCCGGCACCGAGGCCCTCCGTCACATGCGCGCCCAGCTGTATCAGCCGGTCCGCCTTCGACATGGTCAACGCCTGCGCGTCGGTATTTGCGACCACGAAATCGACGCCCTTGAGGCCCGCCGAAATCATGTTGTTGACCGCGTTGCCGCCGCCGCCGCCAACACCAAAGACGGTGATCCGCGGCTTCAGCTCGGTAATGTCCGGCTTCTGCAGATTGATAGTCATTGTCCTCGTCCTTTCCGCCTTTCGTGCCGCAGCGCCGCAGCGGCTTGCTGGTTCGGGAATCCCGTTAAAACTAGAAACTGTCTCTGAGCCACTGGCCCATGCGCTGGAACCGTCCCCCGGTTCCGGTTGCCTGTGTCGGCGCGAAGCGGCCGCGCCGCGCGCCCTCGAAACCCGCTGCCTGCGGGTAGATCATCAATCCCACGACCGACGCGAATGCCGGCCCTTTGGCTGCCTCCGGCAACCCCGACACGCCAAGCGGCCGGCCGATGCGGACGTTGCGCCCCAGAACCCGCCGCGCGGTCTCCGGCAATCCTGCAAGCTGGCTGGCACCGCCCGTCAGCACCACGCGCTTGCCGATCGTACCGGCCAGCCCTGATTGGTTGATACGATCACGCACCAGTTCGAACGTCTCTTCGACCCTTGCGCGGATGATCCGGTTCATGGCCGCGCGCGGTATCTGCACCTGCTGGTCCATTTCGTCGCCGGCGAGCGGCTGAATCGTGATCATGTCCCGTTCGTCACCGCCCTCAGGCAACGCTGAGCCGTGCATGACCTTGAGCCGCTCGGCATACTCGGCGCGCGTGGAAAGCCCCCGCGCCAGATCGCCCGTCACGTGGTTGCCGCCGATTGGAAGCGAGGCGGCGTACATGAATTTGCCGCCGGAGAAGATCGATATCGTAGTCGAACCGCCGCCGAGATCGATGCAGGCAGCGCCCATGTCGGCTTCATCCTCGACCAGCGCCGCCAGCCCGCTCGCATACGGCGTTGCGACCATATGCTCGACCGAAAGATGTGCCCTGTTCACACACAGCTCGAGATTGCGGATCGGCGCCGCATCGGCGGTCAGCACATGCATGTCGACGCCGAGCGTCTCGCCGATCATGCCACGCGGGTCGCGAATGCCGCGTTCGCCGTCAAGCGAGAAACCGACCGGCAGGGAATGCAGCACCTGCCGTTCGGCCTGAAGCGCCTGGCGCGAGCCCGCCGCAAGCACCTGGGCGATATCGGATTTGTCGGCTTCCTGGCCGCGAAGTCTGATGGTGGCGGACATCGCCTCGGAGCGCATGCGCCCGGCCGTGACGCTGACAAGCAGCGATTCCACCGTCAGCCCTGCCATCCGCTCCGCGGCATCCACCGCAAGCCGCACGGCATGCTCGGCGAGATCGAGATCGACGATCACGCCTGATTTCACGCCGCGCGATTTCTGATGTCCGATACCGATGACCTGTATCTGGTGCGTACGTCCCGGCAGAAGCCGGCTGTCCTGGCACGGCTGCAGACGTGCGATCACACAGCATATCTTGCTGGACCCGATGTCCAGCGCGGTGACGATACCCGACCTGCGCCCTGCCGTTTCCTTGCGTCCTCCGAGCCAGCTCATGTGCGCCGCCCCGGAATCTTGGACATGCCAAGCCGTTCGCGGGTCGAGGCCCTCAGCACGGAGGCGTCATCGTCGCGCAGCTCTACGACAATACGATCGGACAGACGCAGATCGACAGCGGTAATTCCGCGCGACAGAAACGCCTGCTCGCGATCGAGGGCGGCTATCTCGGCCAGTGCCTGAGCAGCGCCGCGCTCCGGCAGCTTCACCGTCACGCCGTTGTCCAGCCTGATATCCCATCTGCGCTTGGCGACGAGAATATAGGCGCTCACCCGCGCCGACAGCGTCGGGAATTTCGCAACCGTGCCGACAAACTCGGCCGCCCGCTCCGGCGCGCCGGAGCCAATGATCAGCGGAAGGCTCGCATTGCGACGGTTGCGGAAAGGCGCAATCACGCGCCCGTCAGCCTGTACAACCGACAGCGCCTCGCCATGCTGCCAGATTGCGAAAGGCTCGCGTTCGGTGATGCTGATATCGAGCCCCGAGGGGTAGACCTTGCGCACCCGCGCGCTCTCGATCCACGGCAGCAATTCGATGTCGCCGCGAACCTTGTCCACGTTAAGGCCCATAAGTGAGGTGAATCCGGACAGATCAAGCTGGCCGAGAACATCGATTTCCGACGTTTCGCGGTTGCCTGAAACACGAACGTCGGACAGCGCAAAACCCGTTCGCGCGGTAACTGTCGACAGCACAGCCGACGTGTGCCCGCCGTGTGCGATGCCATAGAGAGCAGTGGCGACGAAAAATCCCGCGACGAGCGTGATGCCCGCAAAGCGAGGCGGTTCGTAGTCGCCCGCCATCAGCCTGGCAAAGGCGCGCGCCGGCCGCCGCAGATAGCGCGGAAAGACAAAACCGGTACGCAACGCGCCGGTTCCACCGCCCCTGCGGCTCCCTGCAACCGGCACTGCCTTCAACGCGAACACGAAGCGTCCTCCACCATCCAGCGCAACAGCTCGCCAAAGGAACGCCCCGAATGAAGCGCCAGCTCGGGCACGAGCGATGTCGGCGTCATGCCAGGCTGTGTGTTGACTTCAAGCCAGACGAGTTCGCCATCCGCAGAGGCGGCCTCGTCAAAACGGAAGTCTGACCGGGAAACCCCGCGGCAGCCGATTACGTCATGAGCCTTGACCGACAGTGTCTCTATTTTTTGGTAAATATTCGGTGAAAGTTTTGCCGGGCATTCGTGTTTTGAGCCCCCTTCGACATACTTTGCGTCGTAATCGTAGAAGCTGTGTCCGACAGGCACGATTTCGGTCACGCCAAGCGATTCACCGGCCATCACCGCACAGGTCAGTTCGCGCCCCGGAATGAACCTTTCGACCATGACTATGTCGCCGTAGCGCCACTCCGCCGACCCGATGATCTGCGGCGGATGGGACTGCTTGGCATCGACGATCACGACGCCGAAGCTTGAACCCTCGCGGACCGGCTTGACCACATAGGGCGGCTCCATCGGATGTTCGGTGCCGATGTCATGACGGTTCATGACCAGCGCCGTAGCAACGGGGATGCCGGCTGCGGCGGCGATGACCTTGGCGCGCTCCTTGTCCATGGCAAGTGCGGAGGCAAGCACGCCCGAATGCGTATACGGTATCTGCAGATATTCCAGAATGCCCTGTATGGTGCCGTCTTCACCGAACGGACCGTGCAACGCGTTGAACGCGACATCCGGATCAAGCCGCTTCAGCACCTCGGCGACGTCACGGCCGACATCCACCCGGGTGACCCTGTAGCCCTCGGCTTCCAGGGCGTCGGCACAGGCGTTGCCCGAGGACAGGCTGACCGGGCGCTCGGACGAGAACCCGCCGTAAAGCATCGCCACATGCTTGGTCGTCATGCCCCGGTCTACCCCCTGCTAGCTCGCACCGTGGACGTCACTGAATCGGATTCCGAGTCCCCTCCGAGTCACGCCTGTGCCCGAAGGTTGACGCGTTACGCGCTCAATACCGACTCAAATCAGGAAACGCCGCTGCCCCAAAGAATCAGAGAGTTGATTCTGTGGCAAGGCCTTGTTTCATAAAGCTTGGATTTCGCCGGCTGCCGGCAGGTTGAGCTAGAGGAGCAGCCCCTGAAACTCGTCGATCTCGTGCCCCGGCCGAAAATTGCCGACCCGTTTGATTTCCCATTCGAGCTTGACGCCGGAATGTTCCAGCACACGTGCGCGCACCGTCTCGCCGAGAAATTCAAGGTCGTAGCCGGTCGCCGCACCGGTGTTGATGAGAAAGTTGCAGTGCATTGGTGAAACCTGCGCACCGCCGATATGGAGCCCTCGACAGCCGGCGGCGTCGATGAGTTTCCAGGCCGAGGCGCCCGGTGGGTTCTTGAACGTCGAGCCGCCCGTTTTTTCGCGGATCGGCTGTACGGTCTCGCGATGGTTCTGAACCGCATCCATCGCCGCCTTGATGTCCGCTGCGTCGGCCTTCGGGCCCTCATAAATGGCGGCAGTGAAGATCAGGTCCTTCGGCGCGGAGGAATGGCGGTAGCCATAACCCATCTCGTCGCGCGAAAGCACATGCATCTCTCCCTCGCGGTCAAGGGCATGAACTTCGACGATTTGGTCCTTCGTTTCCACGCCGTTTGCGCCGGCATTCATGCGAACAGCGCCGCCGATCGCACCGGGAATGCCGTGATAGAAATGCAAGCCGCCGATCCCTGCATCGAGTGCCGCCGCCGCAAGCCGCTTGTCCGGTACCGCCGCGCCCGCCTTGATGCGCGTATCGGAAACCTGCTCGACGTCGCCGAAGCCCTTGGCCGAGAGCCGCACCACAAAGCCAGGTATGCCGCCCTCGCGTACCAGAAGGTTGGAGCCGATGCCGACCGCCATTACCGGCACATCCGCAGGCACCGCCTTGAGAAAAGCGGCGAGATCCTCCGCATCCGCCGGCTGGAACAGCACTTCCGCCGGGCCGCCGGCGCGAAACCAGGTTACCTTGTCCATGCCGGCATCGGGCGTCATTCGCCCGCGGATCGCCGCGAGCGGCCCGGCCAGCCGTTCGAGAAGCGCCCTGCCGTCCGTCATGCAGCTTGCTCGGAAGCCGTGAGTTCGCCGGGCAGAGCATTGGCCCATTGGGTGATGTTGCCCGCACCCAGATAGATCACGAAATCCCCTGACCTTGCATTCGCGCGCACAAACGGTGCAACCGCCTCCGGTCCTTCGATATGGCGCGCATCACGATGACCGCCGGCGCGGATGCGTGTCACCAGTGCCTCCGATGTCACGCCCTCAATGGGGTTTTCGCCGGCAGTATAGACGGGCGCAACCATGATCGTGTCGGCATCGTTGAAGCAGGAGGAAAAATCGTCGAACAAATCGCGCAGGCGGGTAAAGCGATGCGGCTGCGCGATAGCGATCACCCGGCCCGAGCAGGATTCGCGCGCGGCCGCCAGCACCGCTTTGATTTCCACCGGATGATGGCCATAGTCGTCGAAAATCTTCACGCCGTTCCACTCGCCCGTCAGCGTGAAACGTCGCTTCACGCCGCCGAAGCCCGAAAGGCCCTTGGCAATTCGTTCCGGCGAAATTCCGAGCTCATGTGCGACCGCAACGGCCGCCGTGGCGTTGGCGATATTGTGCCGGCCCGGCATCGGCAGTTCGAGATTTTCCATCGTCGACGTCTGTCCCGTCTTGCGGTCGCGGATCGTGACGTCGAACCGCGACATACCGTCGGCCATGCTGATATTGGAATAGCGCACGTCGGCCTGCGGATTTTCGCCATAGGTGATGACGCGGCGGTCTTCGATGCGCGAAACCAGCGCCTGCACCTCGGGGTGATCGATACACATCACGCCAAAACCGTAGAATGGGACGTTCTCGACAAACTGTGCAAACGCCCGGCGCACTTCTTCGAACGTCCCGTAATGGTCGAGATGTTCGGGATCGATATTGGTCACGACGGCGATGTCCGCCGGCAGCTTCAGGAATGTGCCGTCGCTCTCATCCGCCTCAACGACCATCCAGTCTCCCTCGCCCATGCGTGCGTTGGTGCCATAGGCGTTGATGATGCCGCCATTGATGACCGTAGGGTCGAGTCCGCCAGCTTCAAGAAGCGTGCCGACCATGGAGGTTGTTGTGGTCTTGCCATGCGTGCCACCGATGGCGACCGCCTGCCCGAAACGCATAAGCTCGGCCAGCATCTCGGCACGCCGCACCACGGGCAACAGCCGCTCGCGGGCCGCGACAAGCTCGGGATTGTCCTTGCGTATCGCCGTCGAAACCACCACCACCTCGGCATTGCCGAGGTTTTCCGATTTGTGGCCGACATGGCAGACAATGCCCTTGTCGCGCAGGCGCTGCACATTGGCGTTTTCCGACTGGTCGGAACCCTGCACCGTGTAGCCCAGATTGTGCAGCACCTCCGCGATGCCGCTCATGCCGATGCCGCCGATGCCGACAAAATGCACGACTCCGATGGTCTCGGGCATTTTCATTCCGGAAGTTCCTTCTTCAACGCGGCCACTGACTTGCCGTCCGCAATAGCTTCTACCATATCGGCGAGCAACCGCGCGGCCTGAGGCTTTCCCGCGTTGCGCGCTGCCGTGGCGCGCCGGCCGAGCTCTTTGGGGTCGTCCATCGCAGCGCCGATTAGTTCGGCGAGCCGCTGCGGCTCAAGTGTGTCCTGAGCATGCAATTCGGCACCGCCGGATGCCGCCAAGGCCGCCGCGTTCGCCGCCTGATCGTGGTCTAGCGCGTAGGGGTAAGGCACCAGGATCGCCGGGCGCCCGATCACGGCAACCTCGGAAACGGTGGAGGCGCCGGACCGGGAAATCACCAGATGCGCTGCCGCCATGCGTTCGGCCATGTCGGTGAAGAATGGGGCGACTTCGGCGTCCAGGCCGAGCTTGGCGTAGGCACTTCGTGCAGCCGCCTCGTCTTCCGGCCGCGCTTGCTGGGTAACGCGAAGCCGCTTGCGCTGGCCTTCCGGCAGCAGTGCAATCGCCTCCGGAAGTGCCTGCGAAAAGAACTGCGCGCCCTGGCTGCCGCCGAACACAAGCAGATTGAATGGCATTCCTTTGGCTGGCGCCTTGAATGGCACCTCGCGCGCTGCAATCACCGCCGGACGGACGGGATTTCCGGTCTCCACGATCTTGGAGGCATGGGCGCCCTCGGCCTTCAGGAAACCGCCGGCGATGGCCGTCACGCGGGCCGCGAGCGCACGGTTGGCGCGGCCCATGACGGCGTTCTGTTCGTGAAGCATTGTCGGTACGCCGCGCCGCGTTGCTGCATAGACCGGCGGCAATGTCGGGTAGCCGCCGAAGCCGACCACGGCCTTTGGTCTCGCCGCATCGATAAGCTTCGATGCCTGGCGCACACCTCGCCAGATCGCCCAGCTCGCCCGCATCAGAGCGATGGGATTGCGTGCCCCGATCGTTGCCGACGACACGATGTGGGTTTCGGCTGCCGGAAATGTTCCCGCAAAACGTTCGGCCCGGTGGTCGGTCACCAGATCGACGCGCCAGCCACGCCGCTGCAGTTCATGCGCCAGCGCTTCGGCCGGAAACAGATGGCCGCCCGTGCCGCCGGCAGCCAGGAAAATCGTCCCCTTGCCCATCTAATGCGTCACGGTCGCGCTTTGCCAGCTGCGCGTCACACTGTGCTGCATACGCTTTTCCGGATGCCTGCGGGTCAGCGCCAGCACCATGCCGGTCGAAATCGCCATGGCCAGAAGCGACGAACCGCCGGACGAAATGAAAGGCAGCGTCATGCCTTTTGCCGGCAGAAGCTGCACGTTGACACCCATATTGATGATTGACTGGAAACCGAAGACGGTCACAAGCCCGGCGATTGCATAGCGCGGAAAATCATCCGCCTCCCGGGCGGCAATGATCAGGCCGCGAATGACCACGAACGCGAACAGCGCGGCGATCGCAATGCAAAGCAGAAGGCCGAATTCTTCGGCCGCCACGGCGAAGATGAAATCGGTATGGCTGTCCGGCAGAATTCGTTTGACGGAGCCCTCGCCCGGCCCCTGACCGAACCAGCCGCCGCGCATCATCGCCTCGCGCCCGACATCGACCTGAAACGTGTCGCCTTCACCGGTAACGAACCGGTCGATACGCTCGGCCACATGCGGGAAAGCGCCATAGGCCAGAACCAGGCCGCCCATGGCCACCGCGCCCAGAACAATGATCCAAATCCATGAAAGTCCGGCCATGAAGAACATGACACCCCAGGTGGCGAGAACCAGCAGCGACTGCCCGAGATCGGGTTGTGACACGAGCAGCGCCAGCACCAGACCGAGCAGGATCATCGCAAACAGATTGCCGGGTACTTCCGGGTGCTTGCCGTTTTCGGCGAACAGCCACGCACAGATGATGACGAAGGCCGGCTTGAGATACTCCGACGGTTGCACCGATACACCGGCGATGTAGATCCAGCGCCGCGAACCTTTCACTTCGATGCCAAGGTAGAGCGCGGCCAGCATCAGCACCAGCGAACCGAGCAGCATCAGCAGCGCAAGCCGCCTGATGTAGCGTTTGTTGAGAAACGACACACCGATCATGACAGCCAGCGCCGGCAGCATGAAAATCAGCTGTTTTGAGACGAAATGATAGGGGTCGAGCCCCAGCCGTTCGGCCACTGGCGGGCTTGCGGAAAACGACAGAACGATGCCAAGCACCATCAGCGCGACAAAGGCAGCCAGCAGCCAGCGGTCGACTGTCCACCACCAGTTCGCAACAGGTCCGCGATCCACACGGCTTACCATCAGGCACTCCCTCCGATCGGTTCAACGCCTTGCAGCGCCAGCACGGCGGCACGGAACGCATCGCCACGCACTTCAAAATTCCTGAACTGGTCGAAACTCGCACAGGCCGGCGAAAGCAGAACAACGCTTTCGGCGCTTTCGTCATGTGACGAATCAGCTGCTGCATGGTGTACCGCAGCATTTAACGTTCCGGAAATCTCGAAATCGACGGCATCGCCCAGCGTGGCAGCGAAAGCCGGCGCGGCCTCGCCGATCAGGTAGGCGCGTGCAATCCTGCCGAAGAACGGCCGCAGGGCCTCGATGCCGCCTTCCTTGGGCAAACCGCCGGCAATCCAGTAGACGCGCTCGAAGCTCGACAATGCAGGTGTTGCGGCATCGGAATTGGTCGCCTTGGAGTCATTGACGAACAGCACCCTGCCCCGCCGCGCTACGGGCTCCATGCGATGCGCCAGGCCCGGAAAGCTCGCAAGTCCGGCGCTGATTTCGTCAGGCTCGAGCCCCACCGCCAAACAGGCAGCAACCGCACCAAGCGCATTCTGCGCGTTATGTTCGCCGCGTAGCGTCGTGATGCCGGCCAGGGAGCCTATCTGTTCACGCCGGCCGTCGGTTGCGCGGTAAAGTTCCGCGCCTTCCGCGAACAGCCCGTCCTCCAACTGCGTGTGTTTGGAGATACGGACGACCCGCCTGCCAGATGCCGCGAGCCGGCCGGCAATCGCCGCCGAATGGTCGTCGTCCACCCCGATGACTGCGGTTTCGGCATTCTCGACAAGCCGCGCCTTCACCTGGGCGTAGTGGTCCATACTGCCGTGTCGGTCGAGATGGTCGGGCGACAGATTGAGCAGCAGGCCAACGCTTGCATCGAGCGAAGGCGCCAGATCGATCTGGTAGGAGGAACATTCGACCACGTAATAACGGTCGGCCTGCGGCGGTTCGAGCGTCATCACCGCGCGACCGATATTGCCGCCCATCTGGCAGTCGCGCCCGCTGGCGGAGATGATGTGGGCGACAAGCGCCGTCGTCGTCGACTTGCCGTTGGTGCCGGTGATCGCGATGAACGGAGCCTGCGGCGCCAGCGCCCGCCGCTCGCGTGAAAACAGCTCGATATCGCCAATGATCTCGACACCTGCTGCATGTGCCAGCTCCGCCGTCCAGTGCGGCTTGGGATGCGTCAGCGGCACCCCGGGCGAAAGGACCAGCGCCGCAAAATCCGACCACCGCGCTTCGCGCAGGTCGCCGGTCGCGATTCCCTCGGCACGGGCCTTGGCGACGCTTTCTGGGTTGTCGTCCCACGCAAGCACGGAGGCGCCCCCGGCAACGAGCGATCGTGCCGTTGCAAGACCTGAACCGCCGAGCCCGAAAAGAGCGGCCTTCCTGCCAGCGAAGCTGCGCGCCGGAATCAAATGCGTCCTACCTCAGCTTCAGCGTTGATAGGCCGATCAGCGCCAGCACCACTGCGATGATCCAGAAACGGATCACGATCTGGCTTTCGGTCCAGCCGAGCCGCTCGAAATGATGGTGGATCGGCGCCATCAGGAAAACGCGGCGGCCGGTCAGCTTGAAGAAGAACACCTGGATGATGACCGACAGTGCTTCCATGACGAACAGGCCGCCAATGATGGCGAGAACGATCTCGTGCTTGGTGGCGACCGCAACCGTGCCGGTCAGACCGCCTAGCGCCAGCGAGCCGGTATCGCCCATGAAGATCGCCGCCGGCGGCGCGTTGAACCACAGGAACCCGAGGCCCGCCCCGATCACCGCGCCCAGAATGACCGCGAGCTCGCCAGTGCCCGGTACGAAGTGGATCTGCAGATAGTCGGCGAAGACGGCGTTGCCCGAAAGATAGGCGATGGTGCCGAATGCGGCTGCCGCCACCATGATTGGCACGATCGCCAGCCCGTCGAGGCCGTCGGTCAGGTTCACCGCATTGCCCGCGCCAACAATGACGAATGCGCCCATGGGGATGAAGAACCAGCCGAGATTGACGATCCAGTCCTTGAAGAACGGGAACGTCAGCGACGAGGAAAACTCGGGCGTCCCCGCGCGCATGATCACCCAGGCGGCGATGCCGGCGATAAGGAACTCCGCGCCAAGCCGGAACTTGCCGGACACGCCGAGATGCGTCTGTTTGGTGACTTTGAGATAATCGTCATAGAAACCTATGATGCCGAAGCTGACGGTGACCAGCAGCACCGTCCACACATAGACGCTGCTCAGATTGCACCACAGCAGGGCCGACCCGATGATCCCGCACAGGATCATCAGTCCGCCCATCGTCGGCGTACCTGCTTTCTTGAAATGCGTCTGCGGTCCGTCTGCCCGGATCGGCTGCCCCTTGCCTTGCCTGATCCTCAGCGCCGCGATGATGCGCGGTCCGAACAGGAAGACGATGATCGCCGAGGTAATCAGCGCGCCGCCGGTACGGAACGTAATGTAGCGAAAGACATTGAACACCGACACCTGGTCGGCAAATTCCACAAGTGTGATCAGCATAATATTACCGGTTCCCCCGCTCTCCGGCCGCCGCGGCACGTCCCTCTTCCACCGGCGGAAATTTCTCGACCAACGCCTTAACGATGCGGGCGAAGCCAATACCGTTCGATGATTTGACCATCAAGACGTCGCCCGGTCGCGCTGCGGAAACCACCTGCGGCAACAGAGCTTCGACGGTTGGCTGATAATCCACCTTCGCAGTTTCGCGAAGCTTGTCATTAAGGGCTGCCATTTCCGGGCCGGCCAGAAAGACCCGGTCGATACCGGCTTCCTGCAACGGCTCGGCGAGATCGGCATGCAGCGTCTCGGAATGTACCCCGAGTTCCAGCATGTCACCCAGAACGGCGATGCGGCGGCCATTGTGTCCCACCGGCATCTGCGCCAGCAGCGTGATCGCTGCGCCCATGGAAGCCGGGTTGGCGTTGTAGCTTTCATCGATAAGGGTGAACTTGCCGCGCGGATGTTTGAGGCGCTGGATGCGCCCGCGTCCCGTCTCTGCCTTTAACTCGGCAAGCGCAGCAACGGCCTTCTCGACGTCGGCGCCCGCCAGATGCGCGGCCGCCAGCACCGAAAGCGCATTCTGCGCCATATGGCGGCCCGGTGCGCCAACGGCGACTGCGAAGTCGCGGCCGCTCATGCGGGCGGTGAATTCCGACCCGGTGTCGACAGGCTTGAAACCGACGATCTTGTATTCGGCTCGCGTATGCTCGCCAAACCCGTGAATTTGCTCCACGCCCGCCTGGCCCGCCTTCTTCTCGAGCAGCTTCCAGCGCTCGTCGTCACGGTTGATCAGAGCGTGCCCGCCGTTCTCGACTCCTTCGAATATCTCGGCCTTGGCATCGGCGATTTCGTTGAGGTTCTTGAAATGGCCGAGATGCGCCGCCGCAATCAGTGTCACCATAGCAATGTGCGGGCGGACCATCTTGACCAGCGGCCGTATCTCGCCGGCATGGTTCATGCCGATCTCGAAGACGGCATAGTCTGCATCAGCCGGCAGCCGCGCCAGCGACAGCGGCACACCCCAGTGGTTGTTGTAGGATCGGTCGGACGCATGCACCTTGCCGGAAGGCGACAAAGCCAGTCTCAGCGCTTCCTTGGTCGTTGTCTTGCCGGCCGACCCGGTGACCGCAATCACCTTTGCCTTGCAGCGCGCCCGCGCGGCCACACCGACGGCTGCGAGCGCGGCAAGCACATCCGAAACCACGATCATCGGCATTGCCAGGCGCCCGAGCGCCGGCAGCTTTTCTTCCGCCACGACCAGCAGCCCAGCGCCCGCCGCCATTGCGGCCGAAGCAAAGTCGTGCCCGTCCACGCGGTCGCCCTTGATTGCAAAGAACGCATCGCCAGGCTTCAGTGAGCGGCTGTCGATGGAAATGCCGGAAATCTCGTGTGGCAGGCTGCCCAACGGCCTGCCGCGCGTGGCGGCCAGAAGGTCATCGACTGTCCAGAGCGCACTCACGTCGCTACACTCTTCAGCGCGTTGCGTACTTCCTCGTGGTCGGAAAAATGCAGCGTCTTGTCGCCGATGATCTGTCCTTCCTCATGTCCCTTGCCGGCGATGATGAGCGTATCGCCGGATTGAAGCATGGACACCGCCTCGCCGATTGCCTCGCGGCGGTCGGCAATTTCACGTGCGCCCGGCGCCGCGGCCATGATCGACGACCGGATCGCAGCCGGCTCCTCGCTGCGCGGATTGTCGTCGGTAACGATCACGACGTCGGCCAGGCGCGCGGCGATTTCGCCCATGATCGGGCGCTTGCCTGCATCGCGATCGCCCCCGCATCCGAATACGACCACGACACGCCCGGTCGTGAAAGGCCGAACGGCGGCAAGCACATTCTCCAGTGCCTCTGGTTTATGCGCATAATCGACATAAACCGGCGCTCCGTTGGCCTTGGTGCCAACGAGTTCCAGCCGGCCCGACGCGCCCTTCAGATGCTCCATGGCTTGGAGTGAAGGTTCAATCGGCATGCCTGTCGCCACCGCCATTCCGGCTGCCACCAATGCGTTCGCGATCTGGAATTCGCCCGCCAGCGGCAGGTTGATCTCGTAGATACGTCCGTCGGCCTCGATTTCCGCGCGCTGCCTGGCGCGCTCGTGTTCGAGGCGCTTCAGCGTCAGAAGCGCGCCCTTGCGGCCAACTGTCAGCACGACCCGGCCGGCCTGCTGCGCCGCCTTCTCGGTGGCGCCCGACCATGCATCATCGGAAAAGATCACCGCCGGCGCCGATTTCGGCAAAAGCACTTCGAACAGCCGCATCTTGGCGCGGTGATAGTCGTCGACCGTCGGGTGATAATCGAGATGGTCTCGGCCGAGATTGGTGAACCCGCCGACCGCAAGCCTCACCCCGTCCAGCCGCCGCTGATCCAGTCCGTGGCTGGAGGCTTCCATCGCGGCATGGGTAACCCCGCTGTCGGCCAGTTCCTTCAGGAGCCGGTGCAGCACCACCGGGTCCGGCGTCGTCAGCGAACCGTATTCCGCCCTGTCCGGAGCAATCACCCCGACTGTGCCGATGCTGGCGGCCTGTTTGCCGCCATGCTTCCAAATCTGGCGCAGGAATGACGCAACCGACGTCTTGCCGGCCGTGCCGGTGACGGCGGCGATCGTTTCAGGCTGCGCACCGAAAAACCGTGCGGCGGCGAGCGCCAGCGCACGGCGCGGATCGTCGACTTCAATGACTGGTACGCCGCCGGGCGCGTCTGCAATCGCGCCGGGCGCAGCGATAATTGCCGCAGCACCCTTTTGCGCCGCATCGGCGGCAAAGGCCGCACCGTCGGTCTTGGTGCCCGAAAGGGCCGCAAACAGGTTGCCGGGTGTCACCTTCCGCGAATCGGAAGCGATCCCGGTGATTGCCGCTCCGGCAATGGCGGGATCCTCTCCAATCGGCAAAATATCTGAAAAATCACTGAGATTCATGATGTCAGCACCGTCCGCTGCCCCCTCGCGGTGGAGGATTCACTGAGTGGATATAAGCAGGGCTGTACTTTCATGGCCAAATTCCGGCATCACGCCAAGAAGCGGTGCGGAACGGCGCACAACATTGGAAACCACGGGCGCCGCGTTGAGGCCCGAGGTCGCGCTCATTCCGGGCTGCTCGGGCTTCGGTTCGTCGAGAATGACCAGGACGACATATTTGGGGTCGTCTACCGGAAAGGCCGAGAGAAACGCGTTGAAACGCTTGTCGGTCGAGTAGCGTCCGTTGACGACTTTCTCCGCCGTGCCTGTTTTGCCGCCGACGAAATAGCCCGGCACTTCCGCGCGGCGGCCCGACCCCTTTTCCACATTCAGCCGGAAGAGGTAGCGCATGGCCGCGCTGGTTTTATCGCTGAGAACCTGTTTCGCCTGATCCGCCGCCTGCGAGACGGAACGCGGCAGGAATGTCGGTTCGATCAGCATGCCGCCATTGACCAGTGCCGAGGCTGCAACCGCTGTCTGCAGCGGCGTCGTCGCCACGCCGTGGCCGAATGAGATGGTGATGCGGTTGATGCGCTTCCATTCCTCCGGCCCGGTCGGTGTCGCCACTTCCGGCAGCTCGGTTGTCATACGGTCAAGCAGGCCGATGCGCCTGAAGAAGGCCTGATGCTGCTCGATCGGGATCTGCTCCGCCATACGCGCGGTACCGATATTGGATGAATAGATGAAGATCTCCGGAACGCTCAGCACCCGGCCCTTGCCGTGGAAATCCTTGATCGTGAACTTGCCGACCCTGAGCGGCTGGCGGGCATCGAAACTGTCGTTCAGGCCGACAGCACCGGAATCCAGCGCCATGGCGGTTGTGAACCCCTTGAAGGTCGACCCCATCTCGAACACGCCGCCGGACATGCGGTTGAGCCGGTCCTTTTTGTGCGCATCGACCGGGTTATTGGGGTCGTAATCCGGCAGCGAGGCCATGGCGATCACCTCGCCCGTACGTGCATCGAGCACTACACCACCGGCGGCGATCGTCTGGTAGCGCTCCATGGCGCGCTTCAGCTCGTCGTGCAGGATATGCTGCACGCGGATGTCGACCGACAGCTGGAACGGCTTGAGCGTCTCGCGCTCCGCCAGCCCGATTTCGCGCAGGTCCGCAAGGCCGAGCGAGTCGATGAACTTTTCGATGCCGGCAATGCCCTTGTTGTCGATGTCCACCAGCCCCATGATGTGCGCCGCAGTCGGGCCGCCGGGATAGAAACGCCGGTTTTCGGCCCGAAATCCGATGCCGGGAATGCCAAGCGCCATGATTTCCGCCTGCTGGCGCGGCGAGAGGTGCCGTCGCAGCCACACGAAGCCGGCATCGGTACGCAGCCGGTGATAAACCTGCTCATATTGGATGTCGGGCAGAACGGTAAGCAGCTTCTCGATCGCCTCGTCGGCATCCACGATGCGCCTGGGTTCCGCGAACAGCGAGAATGTCTTGATATCGGTCGCCAGCAGTTCGCCATTACGGTCGATGATGTCTGGCCGCGACGCGGTGTTGTGCGGTGCCGGGCCGCTGCCATCGGTCGGCTCCTGAAAACCGAGATAGACCAGGCGGCCGGCAATCGCGCCGTAGAGCGCCAGAAAAACCGCGATCGTCATGATCAGGCGGTTTCGCGCCCGCTCGTTTCCGGTGCGCGCACCGTCAAGAACGATTCCTCCGTCAGAGGCTTTCGGGTTGAAACGGCCGGCAAGCCGCCTGAGGCGATCGGCAATCACTGCGACACCGCACCGGTTTGAACGTCATCGGTGATCGCTTCCTCGACGGGGCGTGCCGAAACGATCTCGCCGATCTGGCGCAGTGTCTCGGGAAGCCGGTCCACCGATCCGATCTGGTCCGGCTCCACGCTTTGCAGCTGCAGTTCTTCCGCGTAGGCATCGACGAGCGTCTGCAGCCTTGCCGGCTGCGTCAGGACGCTGAGGTCCGCCTCCAGAATATCGATCGTGTCCCGCTCGGTGTGGATTTCCGTTTCCAGCCTGCGAACTTCCTCATATTTCAGTTCCGCGTCGTATTTGATCTTGAAGGTCACGGCGGCCGCCGCGACCATAACCCCGACCAGAATGACGTCTGTGGTTCTAAACATGATCAGGCGCCCCCAGCCTCGCTGGCGACCGGCAGGCCGGCAATGCGCACCGCCTCGAGTTCGCCGCGGTTCGCCGCTGCAGGCACATCGGTGCGCACCGCCCAGCGCAGTTTGGCCGAGCGCGAGCGCGGATTGCGGGCGATTTCTACTGCCGAAGCTTCGACAGCCTTCGAAATTTTCTCGAACCGCGCCGCCTCCGCCGTAACGGCGGGTTGGTGGCGCGAGCCGGAAGCCTTGCCGGACCGGGCGGCGAAGAAGCGCTTCACGATCCTGTCCTCGAGCGAGTGGAACGTCACCACAGCAAGCCGCGCGCCCGGCTTGAGCGCGCGCTCGGCCGCCTGCAGCCCGAGCACCAACTGTCCGAGTTCGTCATTCACGTAGATACGCAGCGCCTGAAATGTGCGTGTCGCCGGGTCGATCTTTTCTTTCGGGTTGCGGCCGAGCACCGCCTCGATTGCGTGCGCAAGCTGTTCGGTGCGCGTGAATGGTCGCTCTTCGCGCTTGCGTTCGATCATCCGGGCGATGCGGCCGGCCTGCCGCTCTTCGCCATAGATGCCCAGAATGCGCGCAATGTCGCCGGCTTTGAACGTGTTCGCCACGTCAGCCGCACTCAGCCCGCGTCCGCTCATGCGCATGTCGAGCGGCCCGTCGGCGCGGAAGGAAAAACCGCGCTCCGCCTCGTCGATCTGCATGGACGATACGCCGATGTCCAGCACCACGCCGTCGACGTCGCCGCCGGCAAGCGTGTCGAGATCGGCAAATGCGCCGTGAATGAGCCTCAGACGCCCGCCGGACGATTTCGCCAGTTCGGCCCCGCCTGCGATGGCATTAGGGTCGCGGTCGATGGCGACCACCTGCGCGCCGGCAGCCAGCAGCGCACGCGTGTAGCCACCCGCTCCGAACGTACCGTCAACCAGGGTCTGCCCTTCGCCGGGCGCAAGAGCCGCGATCACCTCGTCCAGGAGAACCGGAATGTGGCGGGCCGGTCCGCCACCGGCGTGGATATCCGCGCCGGGGCCCGCCATCATTCCGTGTCCCCTGCCTGTATGCTGCCCGATTGCCTGCGCTTGAGCTGCCGCAGTCGCTCGCGTGCCTGCGCCGCATAATCCGCAAGCTGTTTCGGCTCCCAGATCTGGAAGTAGTGGCCGCGCCCCACAAAGGAGACCTCGCCGGAAATGCCCGTATGCTCGCGGATGAAATCCGTCATGGTGATACGGCCGTCCTGATCGAGCTTCAGAAATGCCCCGTCGCCGTAATAGAGGAAGGACATGTCGTCCGCGGTTTGCAGAAACGGATCTTCCTCCGCGATGCGCCTCTCGAACGCATCCAGAAGGTCCGGCCCGCCGACATCCATCGACGGCGTGTCCAGCGACCGAAGCAGATAGAGCTCGCCGTAGCCGCGCGCCTGAATGATGGAGCGAAAGGCGGCAGGGACCGAAACGCGACCCTTCGCGTCGATCCTGTTGGTCGCGCTCGATAGAAACCGGCCCATGGCTGAATTCGACACGGTGATCCGCCGTTCCCCTCGTCATTGCCTCGCTCGTGCCTGCGCGCCCGATCAACCGCACCGGCTCCAAACCGGTCGAAATCCACCGGCGCCGGCCGCGGCATTCGCGGCCGGATGGAACGTGCATCCACCGGATTTCGGATCGTCGCTCTGACTGGTTTTGAGGGATATCATGGGCTGATATGGGCGTCAACGGGACACAACCCCACGAAACGGCCCTGGGCGGGCGAATGGAAGTCCACCGTCCTTTATGTCTTGTTAACCCTAACAAAGCATTAGGAATGCCGTTCCCCGCGCGGATTGGCCTAGCAATTGGCCCTTGTTGCGGCACGTGGCACTGGCTAACTCTTCAACCTGGATTCTCACGCAATCGGAGACCGGAATGCCGGACGACATGATGGACCGCGCCGCACGCCTGCTGCACGCCCGGCAGGCGCGCCTTGCCAAGGGCGAGCCTGTGTCGCTGCCGCTCGAAATGACCTCGGTCTACCACCTTGCCGGCGACCCGGCCGGTCACAAGCAATATGGCCGCTTCGACAATGCGACCTGGGAGGCAACGGAAGAACTGCTCGGCCTGCTCGAAGATGCCGCCTGTGTTGCGTTTCCATCCGGCATGGCGGCGATTGCGGCTTCGCTGCTCGCTTTCGCCGAAAGCGGCGATCGCATCCTGTTGCCCTCCGACGGCTATTATACGCCGCGCGTGCTCGCCGACCGTTTCCTGACCAGGCTCGGTCTGCGGGTTGATCTGAGGCCCACCACGTCTTTCCTTGATGGCGGCTTCGACGGCTACAGGATGGTGCTTGCCGAAACCCCGTCCAATCCGGGCCTCGATATCTGCGATCTCGAAGCGGTGAGCCGGGCGGCGAAAGCGGCCGGCGCGATAGTAATCGCCGACAACACAACCATGACGCCCTTCGGCCAGCGCCCGCTCGATCTGGGCGCCGACATCGTCGTTTCGGCCGACACGAAGGCCGCGAACGGGCACTCCGACGCGCTCTTCGGCCATGTCACCACACGCAACGACTCATACCTTTCAGCGGTAAGGGAGTGGCGCAAACTCTCCGGCTCCATCCCCGGCCCATTCGAGGCCTGGCAGGTTCATCGCGGTCTGGAGACGCTGGAGGTCCGGTTCGCCCGCATGTGCGACAATGCCGAAATGTTGGCGCCGCGCCTGCGCGACCACAAGGCGGTATCCGCGCTGCGTTATCCCGGCCTCGCCGACGATCCCTCGCACAATCTGGCGCGCTCCCAGATGGACCGGTTCGGCTTTCTGATCGGGCTGACACTGAAGGATGCCGGCACCGCCGACGCCTTCATCGAACGCTGCAGCCTCCTGCTGCCGACAACCTCTTTCGGCGGCCTGCACAGCTCGGCCGAACGCCGCGCCCGCTGGGGCGACAATGTTGCACCGGGTTTCGTGCGACTGTCGGTCGGCTGCGAGCCGCCCGGACCATTGTGGGAGGCGATCGAAGCCGCGCTGGATTCGCTCTAGCCGGTAAAAAGTGCCAGCCGGCCTGTAAGCCGGGTTCTGTATGGCCCCGCGCCTTGCGGCGCGAAACGTGGCAGCCATTCATCTGGGACGGATGTTGCCATCCGCCTCAAGCAACCAACCCGGATGGCTCGGCCGGAAACGCCTGAAGGTTGCCCTTCGCGCCATCCCTATTTGGTCTTGCTCCCGGTGGGGTTTGCCGTGCCGC
This sequence comes from Rhizobiaceae bacterium, assembly GCA_017644005.1. GTDB lineage: Bacteria > Pseudomonadota > Alphaproteobacteria > Rhizobiales > Rhizobiaceae > RCIO01. Next base: position 126,935 of record JAEPMJ010000004.1, on the reverse strand, counting down.
GTCCGTTGCCGTCCGCGCGGTGGGCTCTTACCCCACCCTTTCACCCTTACCCCGCCGGCAAATCGGCCCGGCCACCAGACGAAGCCGATTTGCAGGCGGGGCGGTTTCCTTTCTGTGGCACTTTCCCTGAGGTTGCCCTCGCCGGAAATTATCCGGCACCGCTTTTCCGTGGAGCCCGGACTTTCCTCCCCGTCCCCTGGGGAACGGAGCGGCCGCCCGGCCGACTGGCAGACCGTATAAAGAGATTTATGCGCGCCAGCGCAATGCTGATCTGCCCGCGCTCAGCTTACGCCGAGGCGCTTTTCCACTTTCTTGCAGTATGCGGCGGAGATCGGATTCATGCGCTTGGCACCATGTCCGGCATTGTATTTCAGGATCGTGCCGCAGATCGTGCCATCACTGCGCTTGCGGGCGCCGCCCAGATATTTCATCCCGTACCTGATGTTCGTCTCGGGATGGAACAGCTTCTTGATCGAGCCGCGATAACCCATCAGCTTGGCCGTCGCCGGCATGATCTGCATCAGCCCGACCTCGCCTGCGGCGCCCCGCACATGCGGCCGGTAGCTGCTTTCGGCCCACACCACCGCATGCGCCAGTTCCAGCGGAACGCCGTTGGCACGTGCGTGGCGCGCAATGATTTCGCCGAGATTCACCGCCTTGGCGCTGCGTTTGAGATTGTCTTCGGCAATCTCATCGCGCGCCTTGGTGTCGACCGAGCCGGTGGTGATTGTGTCGATGCGGTTACCGTTGCCGTCGAAACACCCGAGCAGCCGGCATTCGATTTCGATATCGGCCGTGGCAGCTTCAGCGCTGAGCACCGCCTGCTGGCCCATCTGGCTGAGCGCGGAAACGGCCAGCATGACAGCCGCGACAAAGATCGCGGCGCGATAATAATTCAGCGTCATAATCGTTCAAATCTTGGTTGTGATACGGCTCGCCGCTTGGGGGCACGCCGTAACGGCCAGTTCGTACTCGGTGATGAGCAAACTCAGGTCTTGGGAGACGCCGCGCACTAAACCGCCAAATCGGGCACAAAAAGAGCAAATTTGATCAAAATATGTTTCAAATTGTAACAGTTTGCGGTCGCTGCGTATCGCCGGCGACCATTCCACCGGCGATACGAAGCGTATTTTCGAAGCATCAGCTCATGCCCAGATGCTTCTTCACCTTGCTGCAATAGGCGGCTGAAATGCGGTTCATGCGCTTGGCTCCATGACCCGCATTGTATTTCAGGATCGTACCGCAGACCGAACCATCGCCGAGCTTGCGTGCCTGCCCGAGATATTTCATGCCGTATTTGATGTTGGTTTCGGGATTGTAGAGGCCCTTGATCGAGCCGCCGTAGCCCATGGCGCGCGCCGTAGCCGGCTTGATCTGCATGAGACCCACCTCGCCAGCCTGTCCGCGAGCATTCGCGCGGAAATTGCTCTCGATGCGGATGACGGCGTGCGCGAGATTGACCGGCACGCCATTGGCGGTTGCGTGTTTAACGATGATCGAGGAATAGCGGCTGGCGGCAGCTTTCTTGCCAGCCGGCTTTGCAGCCGGCCTGTTACTGGCCAGCGCGGTCTTGACGGTGGCGACCGCGGGAGCATCGACGCGCTTGCCGTCCTTGTCGTAACAGCCGAGCAGATAGCATTTGGTACCTTCGGCCTGCGGTTTCTGCTCGGACGCGTTCGCGCCAAAGCTCACCACTGCGGCGGCAAGCGCTGCCGCTGCAAAAGTCAGTCGGTTCATGTAGGGTCTTTTCTGGAGTTCGTGGCCTCTGGGAGGAGAGGCGCGATTGCACTGGACGGGCGACCGGTATCGATTACGCCCGCATACGGGAGCGCGCCGCATGTCGGTCAAATTGGGCGCCAAAAAGGGCGAGCCCGTTCAAAAAAAGTGACCGTTTGTTACAGCGAACCCCGCAGCGCCGATTTATGACGTTGCGTCAGGCAGCGCTGCCAGAAGGCGCGAAAGCGTTTCGACAGTCGACCGATCCGCCACGCCATCGACGCGCTCAGGCCGGAAATGCCGCTGGAAGGCTTCGACGACGATCCGCGTCCTTTCGCCGAAAGTGCCGTCCGTTTCGACGCCATACCCATAGCGAAAAAGCTGCGTTTGCAAGGACTTGACTGCTTCGCCTGAATCGCCCTCGCAGAAACCGGGGGCTTCGTCCGCAGGCACCGGCCGCACCCAGTGGCCAACGTCAGCGTCTGCCAGCCTTCCCCAGGGGAACCTTTCGCCGGGGTCGATCTTGCGGCCGGGTGCAACGTCGGAGTGAGCAAGCACACGCGGTGCCGGAATATTGTGACGAGTCACGATGTCGCGGCAGAGCGAAATGACGCTTTCGACCTGCACATCCGGAAAATCCTCATAGCCGAAATCATGCCCCCGGTTCACGATTTCGATGCCCACCGAGCATGAATTGATGTCGGTGACGCCGGCCCAGAAGCTCTTCCCCGCATGCCACGCACGATCGGCCTCGCGCACCATCTGCACCACCCGCCCGTCTTCATGCACGATATAATGCGACGATACCTGGCTCTCGGGATTGCACAGCCACGCCTGCGCGGCCGCCCCGCTCGCCATGCCGGTATAGTGCAGAACAACCGTGTCGATCCGTGCGTTGCCGCGCCGCTCGCCGAAGTTTGGGGAAACACGAACCTCGGCAGCCAAAAAGTCCGGTGCAAACGGTCTCAAGCGAGCTTCCAACCTGCTTCTATGGCCGAATAGGCAGCGTTGATCGCTGCCATACGCTCATTCGCGATGCCGATAAATTCGGCCGGCAGGCCGCGACCTATCAGCCTGTCCGGGTGGTTTTCGGCGACGAGCTTCCTGTAGCGGCTTGTCACTTCCGCGCGGCTCGCATCATGCGAAACACCAAGGACAAGGAATGGGTCGCCGTCTCCGCTTGCGGCATGGCGCGCGACAATGCGCTCGAAATGCGCTTCATCGAGTTCGAATATTTCGGCAACCCGGTTCAGATAGCCGAGTTCGCGCTCGTGGATCACCCCATCCGACTTCGCGATGTGGAACAGCCCGTCGAGAATATCCTCCAGTACCAGGCAGTTGGGAGTACCTGACCCGCACAGCCGCGCCATCTGGCCAGCATAGGCTTCGAACCCGGCAATATCCTGCTTCGCCAGATTGTAGAGCCGCGATACATTGCGCTCCTCATCTTGAGGCACATGGAAGATCTCGCGAAAGGCGCCGACCTCGGAAGCGGTCACCACGCCGTCGGCCTTAGCCATCTTGGCCGAAAGTGCGATCATGGCGACCGAAAAAGCGACTTGGCGTCTGAGTTCGGGATCGGCCACGAAGGCGCTGCGCAGCGCCTCCACGATCGCGGAAAGCGAAGGAACTTGGATGCGCGATGCAAATGCGCCGAGATTCGTCCAGATACTCATGCGGTCCAAGATAGGGACAATAGCGTTGCCGCGCGAGGGGCGGATTGGTGATCGTGTACGGTCAGGCCGCCTTGCGTTTGTAGAACCAGCCGAGCAGCGCCGGCGTCAGGTACATCGGGATCTGATAGCAGCCTACGAATAGCAACACGGGATCGATGACCTGTTGCGGCAGCACCGTCAGGAACAGGGCGATGTTGCGATTGCCCGCGACAATGCCGAGTGCCGCCGCGTCCGCGGTCCAGCCTGCGCGGCGGAAAACCAGCGTGGCCACAATCTGCAGGCCGAGGTTGGCGGCCATCACCGCCACCAGCATGGCGAGAAGCCTCAATGGTTCGCCGGTGAGCGCCGGCCCGACCGCCGACATCAGCCCCACGACGACAACGCCCATGACGATCGCCGAGGAACCGTCGATTGCCTGCAATGTCGGAACCGAGGGCTGCCGCAGCAGCGTTGCGCGCAGGCCGAACCCGGCGCATGCGGCAACCGCGATAAGCACCAGCAGGATCGCCGCTGCCCCCAGCACCTCCTTCGCACCGCCGAGGCCGGGCCAGAGCCAGAAAACCGGAATCACGGTGAGCGGCAGCATCGCCGTGCCGATCACGAGCTGCCGCAGCGCCGCCGCGGGCTCGTTGCCGGTCATGATCGTCAGGTTCGGACTTCCCGACACCGGGGCGGCCGCAAGCATCAGGATCAGCCCCAGCGCAAACGGCCCTGTAAAGCCGGTTGCCAGGAAAAGCAGGATCACGGCCACCGGCATCGCCAGCTGAAACACGAATGCCAGCATGACCGAGCGGCCGAGATCGCGGATCGAGCCCGCCGCCTGGCGTGGCCCGACCCGGAGCGCGGCCAGAAACAACAGGATCCCAACCATCGCGCCGATATGGGGTTTCATCGCATCGGCAAGCTCGGGAAGCGCAATTCCCGCGGCGAGTCCCAGGATCAGCAGCGCCTTGCCATGCCCGGCGGCAAGCTGAAGAAGGCGCATCGTCACAACTCTCCGTCAGAGCGAGGCGGCGGCTCGCGCTGCCTGATCGTAGTGTCCCGATAGCGCACGCAGCATCGCCGCGACCGTAGAGGTCACCTTCGGATCGAGGCCGAGCCCGCGCACCGATTCCACCAGCAGTTCTTCGCGGATTTCGCGGTATCGCATACAGGTCTCGACACCCTTTTCGGTTGTGCCAATCAGCTTTTCCTTGCCTGAACGGGTACCTTTCAACAGCCCGCGTTTCTCCAGCTTCTTGATGGCGTAGATCACCACATGCGTGTCCTCGATGCCGAGCACGATGCACAGATCGGAGATGCGCTTCGGGCGGCCGCGATGATTGGCCGAATGCAGTACCAGCACGTCGATCGCCGTCAGCCCGGGCTCGCCCGCCGCCGTCATGCAATGAACCATCCAGCGCTCGAACGCATGGCCGGACAGGATCAGCCCGAACTCCAGCTCCGAAAGCGCCGGCAGCGCACTGTCCGCCAGATGCGCCGACGACACGATCGGCCCGAACTGTTTCTTGTCGCTCATCCGCCTGGTCTCCGTCAGAGTCTAGAAGCCGCTGAACATGGTGCGCGGCAGCCACAATGCGATGTCCGGGAATGCCGCCAGCAGCACCACCATCACCACCATCAGCAGGAAAAACGGCGTCGTTGCGCGTGCGATGTCGAAGAGGTTGCGCCCCGTCAGCCCCTGGATGACAAAGAGATTGAAGCCGACAGGCGGCGTGATCTGCGCCATCTCGACGACGATGACGAGATAGATGCCGAACCAGACGAGATCGAAGCCGGCCGCCGCGACCAGCGGCATGATCACGGCGGTCGTCAGAACCACCATCGAAATACCGTCGAGAAAACAGCCGAGCCCGATGAAAAGCAGCGTGAGAGCCGCCAGCAGCATCATCGGCGAGAGGCCGAGTTCGCCGATCCAGCTGGCCAGCTGTCGCGGCAGGCCGGTGAAACCCATGGCGGTGGTCAGCACCGCCGCGCCCGCCAGTATGAAGGCGATCATGCACGACGTGATCGTCGCCGCCATCAGCCCCTCGCGGAACAGCCGCCAGTCGAGCGCGCCCTGCAGCCGCGCAAGAAGCAGGCTGAGCGCGACGCCGATAACAGCCGCTTCCGTGGGTGAAGCCAGCCCGCCATAGATCGCACCGATCACGCCGGCGATGAGCAGAAATACCGGCAGCAGGCTGCGCACGGCCTTGAACTTCTCGCGCCATGGCAGCCGCTGCTCCGCCGGCGGCATTTTCTTCGGGTTGAGCAGCGACCAGACGACGACATAACCCATGAACAGCGCTGCCAGCACCAGTCCGGGCACGACGCCGGCCACAAAAAGCCGCGCAATCGACTCCTCCACTGCCGCGCCATAGACGATCAGGATGATCGATGGCGGGATCAGCAGCCCAAGCGTGCCGGAGCCCGCCAGGCTGCCTATGGCGAGCCGGTCGTCGTAGCCGCGCTTCTGAAGCTCCGGCAGCGATATCTTGCCGATGGTCGCCGTCGTCGCGGCCGAAGAACCCGAAACCGCCGCAAACACCGCGCAGCCAAGCACGTTCACATGCGTCAGCCGGCCCGGCAGCCGCCGCACCAACGGCGAGATGCCGGCAAACATGTCTTCCGACAACCGCGACCGGAACAGGATTTCGCCCATCCAGATGAACATCGGCAGCGCCGTCAGGTCCCATGAGGTCGAGGCGCTCCAATACGATGTCGCAAGCACCTGTGCGGCCGGAATGGCGGGTTTCGACGCAAGTGCCACCAGCGCAACAAGCGACAGCGAGAATGCGACCCAGAGGCCGAGCGCCAGCGCGCCGAGCATGACAACGACGAGCAGCGCGGAGAGTTCGAAAACGCCCATCGCCTACTGCTCCGGCCCGCTGCGCAAAACGACCTCGCCCCGCGCGACCCTGACCGTAAGGTCGATCAGCGCGATGGTGAGTATGGCAAGCCCCAGTGTCATCACGCCTTGCGGCAGCGCCAGCGGTACTGGAACCACGCCATAAGAGACATCGTTGAACGTGAAGCTCTTCAGCGTCAGTCGCGCCAGCGCGACCGTGGCGTAGATGCCGATGATACTCGCCGCCGCGCCCGCAAGTGCTTCGGCCCACCGCCGCGGCGTTGGCGCAAAACGGTCGACCAGCATGCCAACCCGGATATGCGCGAATGACGTCAACGTCTTTGCCAGCGCCAGGAAGCTGGCCGCTGCCAGCAGAAATCCGCAGATTTCCGCAATCGATGGAACCGCGAAACCGATCGATTCGAATCCCAGAATGCGCAGCCCGCCATCGAAAAGCCGGGCCAGAACCTGAATCGCCACCAGTGCGAATATCGCAATCAGCGCGCAGGCCGCCGCATAGCCGGAAAAATCGTAAAGCCTGTCGAGAAAACGTCTCATGCTGCCCTCCCCTCAGAAGTGCGGGCGGAGCATGCCTTGCCCCGCCCGTTCAAGGAGACGTCAGTTCGACTGATAGGCTTTCAGAAGTTCCTCACCGTCGGCGCCGGCTTTCGCCTTCCACTCTTCAGCCATCGTCTTGCCGATCTCGGCAAATTCGCCCTTCAATGTGTCGGACGGTGCAACGACCGTGATGCCGTTGTCCTGAAGCACCTTGGTCTTGGCAGCGGTCTCTTCCTGCGACATCTCCCAGCCGCGGGTTTCGGCTGCGGCGGCGGCTTCAGTAATCGCCGCCTGCTCTTCCGCCGACAGCGCATCGAATGCGGCCTTGTTCACGATCACCATATTGCGCGGCAGCCAGGCCTGCGTGTCGTGATAATGACTGAGGAAGTCCCATGCCTTCGAGTCAGCGCCCGTCGACGGCGAAGTGATCATCGCGTCCACGCGGCCGGTCGCAAACGCGGTCGGAATGTCGGATGCCTCGATCTGCGTCGGCACCATGCCGGCAAGCTCCGCCACGCGCTCTGTGCCGAGATTGTAAGCACGGAACTTCAGGCCGGCGAGATCGGCAAGTGACGTCACTTCCTTCTTGGCGTAGATGCCCTGCGGCGGCCACGGCACCGAGAACAGAAGCTGCAGCCCCTGTTCGGCGAGCAGCTTCTCCAGATAGGGGCGCTGCGCGTCGTAGAGTTTCCTGGAGCCCTCATAGCTGGAAGCAAGGAACGGTACCGAGTCCACGCCGAAGATGGCGTTCTCGTTTTCGAGGCGCGACACCAGAACTTCGCCGGCCGGCACGATGCCGTCGCGAACCGAATTCTTGATGTCCGGATGCTTGATCAGCGACTGGCCGGCGTGAACCGTGATCGTCAGGCTGCCGCCGGATTTCTCACCGACCTCCTGGGCAAACTGCGCGATGTTGCGCGTGTGGAAATTGCCGTCGGGATATGGCGTCGGCAGATCCCAGCTGGTCTGCGCGAGCGCGGCACCTGCAAACGTCACGCCGGCGGCGACAACGCTGGACTTCAGAAATGCACCGTATTTCATGTCATCTCACTCCCATTTGATCCTGATTGGATGGGTCTCCTGCCCGGGCCGGAGCGCTTGTTGACGCTCCGGTATTCGTTAACGTTGACAGTTTATCGATAAATCGTCAATAAGATTTACGACATCTGGGAGGATCGCAATGTCAGGCAAGTGGGATTTCTGGATTGATCGCGGCGGCACGTTCACCGACGTGATCGGCCGCGATCCGCAGGGCGCGCTGCATGCCCGCAAGCTGCTGTCGGAAAATCCCGAAGCCTACCCGGACGCCGCCATTCAGGGCATTCGCGACCATCTGGGCGTTGACGCAGGCAAGCCCATTCCGGCCGGCGTTGTCGGCGAGGTGAAGATGGGAACGACGGTCGCCACCAACGCTCTTTTGGAGCGCAAGGGCGACCGCGTGCTTCTCCTCATCACCAAGGGCTTTCGCGACGCGCTGAAGATCGCCTATCAGGCGCGGCCCGATATTTTCGCCAAGGAGATCATCCTCCCCGAGCAGCTTTACGAGCGCGTCATCGAGGTCGAGGAACGCGTGCGCGCGGACGGCACGGTCGAGAACAAGCTGGATCCCGCCTCGCTCGCAAGTCGTCTGAAAGCCGCCCGTGAGGACGGCATCGATGCAGTAGCCATTGTGTTCATGCATGCATGGAGCCATCCGGCGCACGAGCTAGCCGCCGAAAAGGCATGCCGGGATGCCGGCTTTGGCCAGATTTCCGTCAGCCACAAGACCTCACCGCTGGTGAAACTCGTCGGCCGCGGCGACACCACCGTGGTCGACGCGTACCTGTCGCCGATCCTCTCCCGTTACGTGCAGCGTGTGGCGGGCGAGCTTGGCGCCTCACCCTCCCCCTTATCGGAAGATAATCCCCGCCTCATGTTCATGATGTCCTCGGGCGGCCTCACCGCTGCCGACCTGTTCCAGGGCAAGGACGCAATATTGTCCGGCCCAGCGGGCGGTGTGGTCGGCATGGCGGAGACGGCACGCATCGCGGGCTTCGAACAGGTAATCGGCTTCGACATGGGCGGTACGTCGACCGACGTCACCCACTATGACGGCGACTATGAGCGCGCTTTCGACACCGAGGTCGCAGGCGTGCGCATTCGCGCGCCGATGATGCGCATTCACACAGTCGCGGCCGGCGGCGGCTCGATCCTGCATTTCGAGGACGGTCGCTTCCAGGTCGGCCCGGATTCTGCCGGTGCGAATCCCGGCCCGGCCTGCTACCGGCGCGGCGGACCGCTCGCCGTTACCGACGCCAATGTCATGCTCGGCAAGCTGCAGCCCGATTTCTTTCCGGCGATCTTCGGCCCCGGCCAGAATGAACGCATCGACGCCGATGTGGTGCGCGCGCGCTTCGCCGATCTGGCTGCGAAAACCGGCGACGGTCGCAGCGCTGAACAGGTGGCGGAAGGTTTCGTCACCATCGCGGTTGAAAACATGGCGAACGCCATCAAGAAGATTTCGGTCCAGCGCGGCCATGACGTGACGGGCTACCTGCTCAACTGCTTCGGTGGCGCCGGCGGACAGCATGCCTGTCTGGTGGCCGATGCGCTCGGCATGGAATCCGTCCTGATCCATCCCTTCTCGGGCCTGCTTTCCGCCTATGGCATCGGCCTCTCGACGGTATTCGCCTCGCGCCAGCAGGGCCTCATGGAGCCGCTGGCAGAAAAGACGCTGCCCGCGATCGAAAGGACGGCGGCCGCCCTGTCCCTGGAGATAGTTGAAGAACTCGGCGCGCAGGGTGTTGCACAAGCCGGCATTGCCTGGCGGCCGATGCTGCATATCCGTTATGGCGGCACCGACACCAGCCTGCCCGTCGATTTCAGCTCAGGTTCGCTGACCGAGGCGCGCAAGGCCTTCGAGACTGCGCACAAGGCGCAATTCGGCTTCATCTACGACAACAAGGAAATGATCGTGGAGGCTGTCGCTGTCGAGGGCAGCGACGCTCGCAGCCGCGGCCGCGACGAGCCTGACTGCGAACTCGCGAATGGCGCGGCAGCGGCTGGCGAAACGCGGCGCTTTTTCGCCGAGGGCGAATGGCATGACGCTTCCGTCTACCGCCGCGAAAATGTGGCGCCCGGCCAGCGCATGGCCGGCCCGGCACTCATCATCGAACCGCACCAGACAATCGTGGTCGAACCCGGCTGGCAGGCCGAGATCACGGTGAAGAACCACGTGCTGTTGCGCCGCGTCGAGCGCAAGGCGCGGCAGGCCGCACTCGGCACGGCTGCCGACCCGGTGATGCTCGAGGTCTTCAACAATCTCTTCATGTCGATTGCCGAGCAGATGGGCGTGACGCTGCAGAACACCGCCTATTCGGTGAACATCAAGGAGCGGCTCGACTTTTCCTGCGCGGTGTTCGACCGCGATGGCGCGCTGGTCGCCAACGCGCCGCACATGCCGGTGCATCTGGGCTCGATGGACCGCTCCGTCGAAACGATTATCCGTCTCAACGAGGGCAACATCCGCCCGGGCGACGTTTTCGCGCTCAACGCACCCTATAATGGCGGCACACACCTGCCGGACATCACCGTCGTCACCCCGGTCTTCTCCGACGACGAAAAGACGGTCCTGTTCTGGGCGGCCTCGCGCGGCCACCACGCCGATGTCGGTGGCACCGCGCCCGGCTCCATGACTCCACTTGCAACCACGGTGGACGAGGAAGGCGTGCTCTTCGACAATTTCCTGATCGTCGAGAAGGGCAAGTTCCGCGAAGACGCGCTGCGCGATCTCCTGACCGATCACCCCTACCCGGCCCGCAATCCCGACCAGAACATCGCCGACCTCAAGGCGCAGATCGCGGCCAACGAAAAGGGCGTCGCGGAACTGCGGAAAATGGTCGCCCAGTTCGGGCTCGACGTGGTCGAGGCCTATATGGGCCACGTGCAGGACAACGCGGCCGAAAGCGTGCGCCGTGTGCTGGAGCGCCTGCCGGACAGCTCCGAATATGAGTACCCGACCGATACCGGCCAGGTGATCCGCGTGAAGATCACGGTCGATCGCGAAAAGCGCGAGGCGACAGTGGATTTCACCGGCACGTCGCCGGTGATGGCGAACAATTTCAATGCGCCCGAGCCGGTCGCGCGCGCAGCTGTTCTTTATGCATTCCGCGTCATGGTCGAAGGTTCGATCCCCATGAACGCCGGCTGCCTGCGGCCAATCAACATTATCATCCCGGAAGGCTGCATGCTGCGCCCCGCCTATCCGGCCGCCGTGGTGGCCGGCAATGTCGAGACCTCGCAGCACGTCACCAATGCGCTGTTCGGTGCCATGGGCGCGCTCGCCAATTCGCAAGGCACGATGAACAATCTGACCTTCGGCAATGACGAATATCAGTATTACGAGACGATCTGTTCCGGCTCGCCCGCCGGCCGCATGAACGATGGCCGCGGTTTCGATGGCACCTCAGGCGTTCATGTTCACATGACCAATTCCCGGCTGACCGATCCCGAGATCCTGGAACTGCGGTTTCCGGTTCTGCTGGAGGATTTCCATATCCGCGACAACACCGGCGGCAAAGGCAAATGGTCAGGCGGCAACGGCACGCGCCGCACGCTGCGATTCCTCGAAAAGATGGATTGCGCGATCCTGTCCTCTCACCGCGCATCACCGCCGCGCGGCGTGGCCGGCGGCGGCGACGGCAATGTCGGCAAGACCGAGGTGCGCCGCAATGACGGCACGGTCGAGACGCTGAAAGCCTGCGATCAGACGGTGCTGGATGCGGGCGAAGCGGTCATTGTGACCACGCCGACGCCGGGCGGGTTTGGGCGCTAGCCGGGCGAGCTGCCGCGCTGGATGATCCGCTGCAGGAAGCCGAGAAACATCTCGCATTCCTCGTCCGTGAAATCGGCCATCAGATGCCGGTTGACCTGCATTGCCGAAGACTTGGCGGTCGCCTCCAGCGCGCGCCCCTTCGCTGATAAAAGTATCGAGCGGGCTCGCCCGTCTGCAGGGTGCGCGCGGCGCACAACCAATCCGTCGCGTTCCATACGGCTGATTGTGTTGGCCATGGTCGCCTGCTCCACCTCCAACCTCTCGAAGAGCTGTTTTTGGGTAAGCCCGTCTTCGTCCCAAAGTTCCAGCAGCACCATGAACTGCGCCGGTGCCAGGCCAAGCGGCGCGACCTGATCCCGCAAATGGCTGGCAAACACCCGCGCCGCAAAGTTGGTCATGTAGCCGGGCGATTTCCGCTTTTCGAACATGCTCGTTTCTAGGCTTGCATAGCGTGCTATTCAAGTGTAGATAAACATAGCATGCTATTCTTATCAGGAGAGCGAAGGCGATGAACCGAAAAAGCGACAACACAAACTATGGAACCGTGGCAGTCACCATTCACTGGGTGTCAGCCATTGCCATCGTCGGCCTGCTGATTTCAGGGTTTTCTGCAGGTCAGGTGCCCGATCCTCAGACCAAAGCGGCGATCCTGCGCCTGCACGCACCGCTTGGCATTGTGATCGCCATACTGACCCTGGCGCGCATCGTCTGGTGGTGGCGTTATGATACGCGGCCCGCGCCGACCGGCGGAAGCCCCGCCTGGCAAGAGCGCGCCGCGCGCGCCGTACACCTGCTGTTTTACGTCGTCATTCTCGGAATGGCCGCCAGCGGTATCGGCATGTTCATCCTGTCCGGCGCCGGCCTGGTGCTGTTCGGCGGGTCGCAGTCGGCTCTGCCGGACTTCCACGATTATCTGCCGCGCATCCCGCATGGAATCGGCGCGAGGGCAATGACTGCCTTGTTTGTCATTCACGCAGGCGCTGCGCTCTACCATCATTTCGTGAAGCGCGACGCGACGCTGAAGAGAATGTGGTTCGCCAAACCGGGCTGACCGCCCCTACTCCAAATTCGTCTGTATCCACTTCGGCGACATGTGGATGTCGACTGTCTGCAACCGGCCCGGTCCGAGGTTTTCGAACCGGTGCGGCAGGCCGGCCGGTCCGAGCACGGTTTCGCCGGCCTCGGCGTCGATCACCTGATCGCCAACGAAGAACCGCGCCCTGCCCTCCTGAACGACGAACACTTCGTCATATGGGTGCACATGCAATGGTGGCCCGACACCGATTTCGTCATTTCCATAGGTGAGGATGGTCACATTCGCACCTATGGCCTCGCCATTGACCGAGCCGCGATAAGGACCCGGCTGCGTTCCATCGAAGAGCCGCGCCTTGGCCGGCGGGCGGCCATCGGGCTTAACGGTGGCGGGATCGAAGTCACGTCGTGACATGCTGGCCTCCAGGTTCTTGCGAAGAATGATCCCTATGCCGCGGAGGCGCAAGGCGCCAAATCACGGCTTCCGGATACCACAGCACCGTCAAATCCGGCCGCCCCGCTGTCACTCGATTGTCATGCCCCGACGCTAGCTGCATTCAACTTCGTTGAAAGGGCAGCGAATCATGACCGACCTTTCCGTCGATATCGGCCTGCGCAAGAACAGGCGGCTGGGCGAAGCGCTCTACCAGCACAAGGCGCTGTCGAAATCCGGGCTCTCCGAGCGGTTATTCGCTCTGCTGTTTTCCGGTCTCGTCTACCCCCAGATTTGGGAGGACCCTGACGTCGACATGGACGCGATGCGGCTCGATGCCAGCCACCGTGTGGTCACCATCGCTTCCGGCGGCTGCAACATTCTGGCCTATCTCACCCGCTCACCGGCAAAGATCGATGCGGTCGATCTCAATCCGCACCACATCGCCCTCAACAGGCTCAAGCTGGCGGCGCTTCAGCACATGCCTGGCTTCGGTGAATTCGAAGCGCTGTTCGGCGGCACCGGCGATCGCCACGCGACACTTCTGTATGACCGCCACGTTGCACCGCATCTCGATGCCGCAACGCGAGCCTATTGGGAAAGCCGCCGCTGGACCGGACGACGGCGCATCTCGGCATTCGAAGGCAATTTCCACCAGACCGGCCTGCTTGGCGCCTGCATACGCTCAGGCCACTGGATCGCCCGTCTCCACGGTGTGAACCCGGCTGAAATCATGCAAGCCAAGACCTTGCGCGACCAGCGCCACTTCTTCGAAGACCGGTTACGCCCGCTTTTTCAGCGCCGCTTCATACGTTGGGCGACCGGCCGCCGCGCCTCGCTCTACGGCCTGGGTATTCCGCCGCAGCAGTACGATGCGCTGATGGGCAGCGAAGGCCACACCATGGCGCAGGTGATTTCGCGCCGGCTCGAAAAGCTCGCCTGCGATTTTCCGCTGCGCAAAAACTACTTTGCCTGGCAGGCCTTTGCCCGCCGCTACGCCAGCCCGGGAGAAGGCGAACGCCCGGCCTATCTGGAAGCAGGGAACTTCGAAACCATCCGTGCCGGTGCGGGCCGGGTCAAAATCCACCATGCAAACTTCGCCGAGCTGCTGCGCGCGCGTCGGGCCGGTTCGGTGGACCGTTTCGTGCTGCTCGACGCACAGGACTGGATGAGCGACCGGCAACTCGAGGAGCTGTGGCGCGAAATCACCCGTACTGCGGCGCCCCGCGCTCGCGTCATCTTCCGGACTGCCGACGAACCCTCGCTGCTGCCCGGCCGGGTACCGCCTGCGATCCTCGAGCGCTGGCGTTACGAGAGGGATGAGTCTGCGCATCACACCGCCAACGACCGCTCTGCGATCTATGGCGGCTTTCACCTTTATGTACTGCGCGGCCCGGCATGAGTTTCACAAATGCACACTCCGGCCAGGCCGCACTGATGGACAGCGTCTATCGCCATCAGCGCCATGTCTACGATCTGACCCGCAAATATTACCTGCTCGGTCGCGACCGCCTGATCGCCGAACTGGACGTTCCGGCCGGCGGCAATGTTCTCGAAATCGGCTGCGGCACGGGGCGCAACCTGCTCAAGGCGATGAATCGTTATCCCAACGCCTCCTGGTATGGCCTTGATATTTCCGAGGAAATGCTGGCGACCGCCCGCGCCTCCATGGCGCGCCATGCCCCTTCAGCGCCGGTCGAACTGGCCGCGGCTGATGCGGCGGCATTCGATGCTCAAGCCCTCTTCGGCACCGAAAAATTCGACCGCGTCTACATCTCTTATGCGCTTTCCATGATTCCCGACTGGCGTCAGGCTTTGGCACAGGCTGCGGACTGCGTTGCCGATGGCGGATCGCTGCACGTCGTCGATTTCGGCCAGCAGGAGCACCTGCCCCGCTGGTTCCGCGCCGCCCTGCGAAGCTGGCTGGCAAAGTTCCACGTCGAGCCGCGTGCGGAACTTTTCGGTGCTTTGGGCGACGTAGCCGCCCGCATCGGCGGCCGGGCGCACTGCATGCCGCTGTATCGCGGCTACGCCTGGTATGCGGTGCTGGACGCCGCCGCGAAACCGACCGCTATTTAAGCGCTGCGGCCAGCGCCTGCACCAGAGCCTGCGGCTTGTAGCCAAGCTTGGAAGGCGTCAGCCCCAGCCGCACAACCACCAGCCCTTCGGAGGGGATCACCGTCGTCGTCTGCCCGTCATGGCCGAGCAGCCAGTAGGCGTCGTTCGGCAGCGTAAAGCCGGTGTCGGGATGCTGGTCCTGTGGCGTTGTCCCGCGGGGCCCGTGCAGCCAGAGTTGCCCGCGACCATAGTCGCCGTCCGATGCGGGCGCGTCCTCGCGCATCCATTCGAGAAAGCCCGACGGGAGAACAAGCTGACCGTTCCAAACGCCGTTCTGCAACAGAAACTGGCCGAAGCGAGCCCAGTCATGCGCATTCGCGTAAAGGTAGGATGAGCCAACATAGGTGCCGCGCGCATCCGTCTCCAGCACCGCGCTTGTCATGCCCAGCGGCCCGAACAACGCCTCATGCGGCCAGCGCAGTGCCTCCTGCGGATCGTCGAACATGTTTTGCCAGATGCGCGACAGCACAACGGCCGTGCCGCTCGAGTAATTGAAATGCTCGCCGATAGCCGCAACCAGCGGCTTGTCGGAGGCGAAGGCCGCCATGTCCGGCTCGAGATAGAGCATGCGTGTTACGTCGGTTACGTCGCCATAATCCTCGTTGAATTCGAGCCCGCTCGACATCGACATGAGATCGGCAAGCGCGATCTCGTCCCGGTTGTCGCTGCTCCAGATTTCCAGCAGGCTCCTTTCGGCAACATCGAGATTGCCGACCTTGATGATGGTGCCGGCAATCGCGGCATTCACGGTCTTGGTCATCGACCAGCCGACCAGCGGGGTTTCGGCGGAGAACCCCTCGCCATAACGTTCGCCGACGATGCGGCCGTCGTGGACCACCACCACCGCGCGCATGCCGGGGCCCGTCAACTGCGGATCGTCAAGGATGGCGTCGATCTCCGGGTTCTGCGACGGCTCGACACGGTTGCCGAGCGGCCAAAGCGCGCCCAGCGGCGCGGGTCTGTCGACGTCGAGCGAAGCGGCCTTCGCGGTGGCAATGTCGCCGTCGGGCGCCACCGCGCAACCCAGACCCGCGCGATACACCGAGGTCGAGGAACCGAAAATCCCGAACAAAGCCGCCGAGACCGTTTCCGCCTCGCGATCCACGTCGATATCGATCAGCCGCAGAACCGGGTGCCCCGGCGCCTGCACGTCATTCACCAGCACGTCGTCGGCATCGCGGCCCGCAACGAAAACGTTGGAGCAGACGATCTTCGACGCATAGCCCGTGCCCACCAGGATCAGCGCCGGCGGCGCGATCAACATCCACCCTGCCACCGCAACCACGGCGGCAGCGACCAGGATGATCATCCATTTCAGGATCTTGGCGGCGAAGCCCATGTCATTCTCCCTGCGCTGGCCGGAATCGTGCCCCGCACTGCGTCGAACACCATTGGGCGGCGAAAACCAAAAAGCAATCGCATTCGGGCATCGAAGATGCCGCCGCTCGTGACTTCGTCGTCAACCCGCCCTATTTCGGACCGACGTGGCCGCTAGCCGATTCGGCGGCCAATGGGCGGAGGTGCAAATGTGGAGAGGCAGGATTGCCGCTACCGCAATTATTGCGGCAATCGCCGCTGCCTGCGCCTCATCCGGTTACGACATTTCCGATCTCGCGCCTCAGCCGTCCGGCCGCACTTCCGCGCCGGTCAGCGGCCCGCGTTATGCCGACAATGACCCGCATGAGTGGGTCGGCCGCGCGCCATGGACCTACGCCATCCACGGCACAGACGTCGCCAAATACCAGAACGAGGTCGACTGGCGCGTGTTGCGCCGCAACGGTATTTCCTTCGCTTTCATCAAGGCGACCGAGGGCGGCGACCGCGTCGACGAACGCTTCGCGCAAAACTGGCGCGGGGCGAAAGCCGCCGGTATTCCCCGCGGCGCTTATCATTTCTACTATTTCTGCCGTACCGCCAGGGAACAGGCCGCCTGGTTCATCCGCAACGTGCCACGCGATGCATCGGCGCTTCCGCCGGTACTCGACATGGAATGGAACCCGTTCTCGCCCAGTTGCAAGTTGCGGCCGCCGCCCGAGACCGTGCAGGCCGAAATGCGGACATTTCTGAAGATCGTCGAGCGCCATTACGGCAAGAAACCCATCATCTACACCTCGGTTGATTTCTACGAGGACAACGAACTCCACGAATTTCACGGCTATCCGTGGTGGCTGCGCTCGGTCGCCGCCCATCCGATCGAGCGCTACGGCGGCCGCTCTTTCCTGTTCTGGCAATATACCGGTACCGGCGTGCTGCCCGGCGTGGAAGGCGACGTAGACATCAACGTCTTCCACGGCTCTGCCGCCGACTGGCGCGAATGGCTGCGCAACAACACAGGCTGACCCTTACTGGACCCTCTGCTTCTGCATGTTAGGGTCCGCAATGATCTGAACGCACCGCACCCGAGAGGTTGAACATGAAAATCCCCGCCGCACTGGTTCTTTCCGCCACGCTTGGCCTCTCGGCCCCGGCCTTCGCGCAGCAATGCGGCGGCGATTTCAGCGCCTGGAAAAACCAGGTGGCGCAGGAGGCCCAGCAGGCTGGCATCGGCCAGCGCGGCATGGCCGCCCTCAAGGGTGCGCGTGTCGATCAGAAGGTGCTGTCGCGCGACCGTGCACAGGGCGTCTTCAACCAGACCTTCATCGAATTTTCCGGCCGCATGATCAGCTCCTATCGGCTGAAAAACGGCGCCGCGAACATCAGGAAATATGCCGCCATCTTCGCCAGGGCCGAGGCCGATTACGGCGTGCCGGCAGCCGTCATCACCGCTTTCTGGGCACTCGAAACCGATTTCGGCGCCGTCCAGGGCGACTTCAATACGCTGAACGCCATCGTCACGCTGGCGCATGATTGCCGCCGTCCCGAGATCTTCCGGCCGCAGATCATTCCGCTGCTCAAGCTGATCGACTCCGGCGCCTATCCTGCAAACGTCACGGGTGCCTGGGCCGGCGAGATCGGTCAGACCCAGATGCTGCCTTCCGACATTCTGACCAAAGGCGTGGATGGCGACGGCGACGGCAGGGTCGACATGAAGAAGTCGGTGCCGGATGTCATCCTCACCACCGCGAACAAGATCAAGTCGCGCGGCTGGCTTCCGGGCGTTCCGTGGATGGAGGAGGTGCGCGTGCCCGCCTCGCTGCCATGGGAGCAGACGGGGATTGTCACCCGCCTGCCGGTCTCGCAATGGGCCGCATGGGGCGTGACCAAACGTGACGGCAGCCCGCTCGCCAACACCGGTCTCAAGGCCGGGCTGGCGCTGCCGATGGGCCACAAGGGTCCGGCATTTCTGGTCTACCCGAACTACGACCTTTATCTCGAGTGGAACCAGTCCTTCATCTACACGCTGACGGCCGCCAATCTGGCGACACGCTTTGCCGGCGCGCCGAAATACGATCCGCGCAATCCCGAACGCGGCCTCGACACTGCGTCCATGAAGCGGCTGCAATCGACGCTGGAAGCACGCGGCTACGATGTCGGCGGCGCTGACGGCATTCTGGGCGAAAAGACCCGCGCCGCCGTCCGGCAGGAGCAGCTGCGCCTCGGCTTCCCCGCCGACGGCTGGCCGACACCCGCACTGCTGGCGCAGTTGTAGGGCGAACATTGGCTAAAGCCAGAAGGCTCAGCCACAAATGCAATCCCCGATTACCGAAGGGAGCAATCTTGAATTCAAAATCTCCCAAAACACTTCGCTTGGAAGATCAATCAGCAACTGGTCATGTAATGACTTAACGATGCATCACGATATTTACCAATCTCCCAAGCGGATCACGAACATAGAAGCGGCGCACACCCCATGGTTCCTCGGCGGGACCGTATTCGACTGCAAATCCGGCTGACTTGCAGCGCCGCAGCGCCTCGTCGACATCGTCGACTTCGATCGAGATGTCAGGAACCGGCGTGCCCGATCCGCCTTCGCTCATGACGCTCAATTGCACGGTCATCCGCTCATCCGAGCCGTAGGTGGCTATCCAGCCCATGTCCATCAGCACGTCGAGGCCGAGCACCTCGCCATAGAATTCGCGCGCGGCGGCAACTTGTTGCGTGGCGATGTTGGCGACGATGCGTTTGACCTTCATTCCTGCATGCTCCCGCTGGCCATGTTGAGGTTCCGGCCAGGGCGTGGCGGAATCGCAGATGGGCGCGCAGCGACCAAAATGGTGGGGTTCGAGAACCGGAACGGAGCGTACTTGTTGTTACGTGAGTACCGGAAACACAGAAAGCCAGCATTTGCAGGCCGGTATGGCTCAAATACCGACAAAGCTAGTCCGCCATCGTTTCGAGGCTGGCAAATCCCTGCGGCGCGTCGCCTTCCTCGAATGAGGTCGTCACTTCCACGAAAGTGTCGGGATAGAAACCGTTGAAGCGCGTTCTGAGCGACAGCGAATAGGCGCCGATATGTCCGATTTCGATCCAGTCGCCGGTGTCGATCGTTTCCGGCAGCCAGAACGGCCGCGACAGAATATCGACGCTGTCGCAGGTCGCGCCACACACTTTGAACGGCACGATGTTCTCCGCCTTGCCGTTGCGCGATCGGATCGCCGGATCGGGAATGAAGCGCGCCGGCAGCGTGATCTTGCCGGTCCAGCTGTCCGACAATGAAGCCCAGATGCCGTCATTGATGTAGAGCCGCCTGCCCTTGCGCAAGAGCACGCGCACGATCAGCGAGAAGGCCCGCGCCACGATCACCCGTCCCGGTTCCGCAACCAGCGGCACGTCGTCGAAGCCCCATTCGGTAATGTCGGCCCTCAGCCGCGCCATCAGTTCGTCCTGCGACGGCAGGTCGGGTGCCTTGCGGTTCGGGTCGTGGCCGTATTCGGCGGGAAACCCGCCGCCGACATCGAGCCCGGCAATCGGCGCGTTGCAGCGGTTGCGCACCCAGTCGGCCGAGGCAAGCGCACGCTCATAGGTCTCCGGGTCGTTGATCTGGCTGCCGACATGAAAGCAGATGCCGACCTTGTATCCGGTGCGCGCCAGCCGGTCGATAAGCTCCACCGCGGCGGCCGGCCCGGCACCGAACTTCTTCGACAGTTCGTAGGCCGCGCCTCCTTTTGTCTGGATACGCACAAACACGGTCATCGTGCCCGGATCGATGTCGAGCGCGCGCACCACCCGCGTCAGCTTGGTGACTTCGTCCTCATGGTCGATGGAGATGACCCGGATACCGTAATGCTCCAGCGCCAGCCGGATGTCGGACTGCGCCTTGACCGGGTGCATGTAGAGCATCTCCGCTCTGGGTGCGACGGAGCGCACGGCAGCGAACTCCGCTGGCGATGCAACATCGAACGTATCGACCCCGGCTTCGGCCAGTGTCTTCAGCACCAGCTCCTCGCCATTCGTCTTCACGGCATATGCGGTCTTGCCGGGAAACTGCTCCATAAAGCGCCTGGCATCCGCCTTCAGCACCTGCGGGCGAAAACAGTAGACCGGGTCGTCGGGCCTGAGCGCAAGGGCGGTCTCGTGGGCATTCTTGAACGTCTGCACGGGAATCCTCTGATGTTGCTTCGAGCCTATCAGCAGCCTGCGCGGCGAAAAAGATGCCTTCGCCAACGCCCCGGTTGAGCGCGCTTGTGAGCACAGAATCGGACAGAGGCACCGTTTTCGGGTGGCATGGCCCGACGCTGACGCTACGATCTGCACCTATTTGCATGACCCACACCGGCAACCCATTGACGTCCCACCCGCAAATCTCCGCCCGCGACTGGTTTCTGATCCTGCTTCTGGGCACGATCTGGGGCGGCTCGTTCTTTTTTGCCCGCATTGCCGTGCAGGAAGTTCCGCCGCTGACCCTGGTGCTGCTGCGTGTGTCGCTCGCTGCCGCCGCGCTGCACCTCTACCTTGTGCTGCGTGGGCCATCCTTCCGCGCCGCGGTGCCGCTGGCGCTGAGCTTCGTCGGAATGGCGGTCCTGAACAACGTGATTCCGTTTTCGCTGATGTTCGCCGGACAGACGGCAATCGGTGCCGGACTGGCCTCCGTTCTCAATGCCACCACACCGTTCTGGACCATGCTTCTGGCCAACGCATTGCTGCCGGACGAGAAGCTGACACGCCTCAAGGTTATCGGCGTCGCGCTCGGCATCGCCGGTACCGCAATCATGGTCGGCCCAGGCATCGTTGCTGGCCTCGGCGGGCCCGTTTGGGCCAAGCTGGCGCTCGTTGGCACCGCATTGTCCTACGGGTTCGCCTTCATTTTCGCGCGCCGCTTCAAGGGAGTCGCGCCGGAACTTCTGGCCACGGGGCAACTGACTGCCTCAACCCTTATCATGATCCCCGTCGTGCTCACGCTCGACGGGGTATCCGGCTTCACAGGCGTCTCGGCGGGCGCATGGTGGTCGGTCGCCGGCCTCGCACTGCTGGCAACCGCGTTCGCATATATCCTATATTTTTCAATACTTTCGTCAGCCGGCGCCACCAACGCCTCGCTGATCACGCTGATCGTTCCCGTCAGCGCGATCCTGCTGGGCACAGCCTTTCTGGGTGAACGGCTGGAACTGTTCGAAATCGCCGGTATGGCGTTGATCGGCCTCGGACTCGTTGTGGTGGATGGCCGCCTCTTCGCCAATCGCCGAAATGCGAAACCGCAGGCAGGCTGACGTTGGGGAACCGTTTTTTCGGGGCGCGGACTAAAGAAAATTGTCAACAGCTGCCAATCCGGCAATTTCACAATGAAATGGCGCGCCTAGACGAAAGTCTTAGATGGAATTTTTCCGTCCACGCTGCAATGCAGCACAATATCCGCTTGTTTGCCGCCGCTTCTGACTTAGACTCTCCGCATAGTCGATAGAGGAGGCTATGACATGGGACTTTCCAGACCGATCAATGCACTGGTGTTCTGTGCCGTATTCGCTTTCATAGGCGCAGCCGTAGTGGGGCTGCTTCCCTGAGGCCCACCAGTCAGGGACGGAAATCAGGGAAAGGCCGGCTTGAAGCCGGCCTTTCTCATTCAGGCGGCGGCGGCGTCGGAGCCGCCATTGGCCGGCTGCGGTCTGATCCCGATCATATGGCAGATGGCATAAGCCAGATCTGCACGGTTCATCGTATAGAAGTGAAAGTCGGAAACGCCGCGCTCGATCAGGTCCAGCACCTGTTCGGACGCAACGGCCGCGGCGACCAGAGCATGCGTCTGCGGGTCGTCCTGAAGCCCATCGAACCGCTCGGCAAGCCACGCCGGCACGTGGGCGCCGCAACGCGCGGCGAAACTGGCCACTTGCTTGAAATTATGCACCGGCTGGATGCCCGGCACGATCGGAATATAGATGCCGGCGCGGCGCGCGCGCTCCACATACCGCTCGTAAAGATCGTTGTCGAAGAAGAACTGCGTGATCGCCCGCGTCGCGCCATTGTCGACCTTGCGCTTCAGCATATCGAAATCGGTAGCGAAATCGGGGCTTTGCGGGTGCTTTTCCGGATATGCGGCAACGGAAACGTCGAAATCGCCCTGCTTGCGGATCGCAGCGACAAGTTCTGCGCCATTGGAATAACCATCAGGATGAGGCCTGTATTGCGCCCCGACGCCCTCCGCCGGGTCGCCGCGAAGTGCCACGAAATTGCGAATGCCCATATCGACGAACTCGCCGATCACCTCGTCAACCTGGCTCCGGCTTGCGTCGACGCAGGTCATGTGCGCCGCCGGAACAAGGCTGCTCTGCGTACGGATGCGGTTCACCGTGCGTGCCGTACGCTCACGCGTCGAGCCGCCCGCGCCATAGGTTACGGAAACGAAATGCGGCGCCAGCGGCTCAAGCCGCGTCACCGTCTCCCACAGACGCGTTTCCATCGCCTCGGTTTTTGGTGGAAAGAACTCGAATGACACGCGCACCCCGTCGCCAATATCGGGGCGCCGGGAAAATCGAAACTGGGACATGTCAGGCCGTCTCCGTAGGCGATGATTGGGATTTGTCGTTGTCGGCGATCAGCAGCCTGCGGTCGCGCGCGAACCAGAGTTTCACCGTAAGTCCGGGAGCCGCGGCGGCGCGGCGGTCGAAATCGCGCTTTTCCAGCAGCTCAAGCCCAGCCTCGGAAAGCCAATCCTCGATCTGCCGGTCGGAAAAACCGAGCTTCACATGCGCATGCTCGTCACGCAGGAATTCGAGCCCATGAGGCGCAAAATCGACGATCAGCAGCCGTCCCGCGGGCCTGAGCAGCTTGGCGGCTTCGGCCACTGCAAGGGCGGGATCGTCCAGATAGTGCAGCACCTGATGCATGGTCACCAGATCGGCTGAATCGCGCTCCACCGGCGGCGCATAAAGGTCCCCCTGCCGTACCTGCGCGTTGGTGATACCGGCACTGTCGAGATTGGCACGTGCCACCGACAGCATCTCGCGAGACAGGTCGATCCCCACCCCGCGTCGATAAAGCGGCGCAAACAGCTCCAGAAGCCGGCCCGTGCCGGTACCGAGATCGGCCATCGACTGGAAGGGCGTTTCACCGACCAGCTTCAGCATCGCTGTTTCGACGGCCTGATCGGGCACGTGTAGCGAGCGGATGCGGTCCCAGCTTGCGGCGTTGGCGCTGAAATATTCCGAGGCGCGCTTTTCTCGCCGCTTCTTAACGGCCGTAAGCCGCTCGAGGTCGCGGCTCACCACCGGGTCCGCCAGATCGATCCGCGCGACCACACCCCCGACGAACTCACGCGCGGCCTCGCTGTCTGACAGCCGGAAATAGGCCCAGGAACCCTCCTGATAGCGGTCGATCAGCTGTGCATCGAGCAGAAGCTTGAGATGACGCGAAACGCGCGGCTGCGACTGATTGAGCACCTCGGTCACGTCGGACACCGTGAGGTCGCCCCGCGAAAGAAGCGTCAGAATGCGCAAGCGGCTGGATTCGGCTGCCGCCTTCAAGGTATCAACCATCGCATCGAGCGCGACGGAGGCTCGGCTGAGCATGGCATCTCCTATCAGATATAAAGATATCTTTATATCATTTCGAAATGGCCGGCAAGGCCTGCCCGAAATGCGGCCTGGAATAGCGCAATGAGCGAACGTCGCGAGGGTGAGGCAGCGCTCGATTTTGATCCTGCCGAGTTGCAAGGCGACGGCCATGTTGTATTCATCGGCCGCGTCTCTTCCCCTTGGAAAAGCCGCGACGGGTGTCCCAGAAACATGGCCGACGCGCGCGAAACAGGCCAAGCTGCCAGTCTCACGATCGATGCACCTTACAGACCCGGCCTGGCCGGCCTCGAACGCTTCAGCCACATCGTGCTCCTGAGCTGGTTCGACCGCTCGCGGCGAAACCTGATCGTGCAGAACCCGCGCCATGCCGAAGCACCGCGCGGGACGTTTTCGCTGCGTTCGCCTGTGCGCCCCAACCCGATCGGCATGCATGTCGCCAAGCTCCTCTCGCTCGACGCGGAAGCGGGGCTGATTGGTATCGACGCGATCGATCTCCTCGACGGCACACCGGTCATTGATGTGAAGCCTTATTTCACGTCGATCGACTCGTTCCCGGATGCTACCAAATCATGACTGCACGCACGGGCCGACAGCGCGCCATCGCCAGGGCGTTGACGGCACTTCTTCCCGCGGCGCCTTATTCCGATATCGAAGCGATCCGCGATGCCGCGCTTGCCCGCAAGATGCGCGAACTGCCGCCGTCGATTGCTGTGTGGATCGCAACGGTGGCTCACGTACGCCACGTCCACACGCAATATGACGAGCTTCTCGACGAAGGCTACGAACGCGACGCCGCCCGGCACTTCGTGGTCGATGAAATCAATGCGGTACTGACCGCCTGGCGCGCCACGCGGTTGCTGGACGAGGAAGATAGCGACTAACTTGTCGCGACCGCACCGAGGCGGGTTACCCCTGCCCTATTCGCTGCCCCCGTTCGCTATTCACTCAGTTGTAAATCCACTGCTCGGGTATCCGCACCGAAACCTTCTCGCCGCGCTTCACCGTGCCGGGTTTTTCCACCCAGCCGACCAGCCCCCGCAGCCTTTTCGCGGCCTTCGGGAAAAGCAGCGACCCCGCCTCGTGGTCGCGCATATGTGCGTTTTCGGCCACCGCGCGCCCGGCAACGCGGCACGGGCCGTTCTGGGCGTCGACCTTGATCGTCACACCGCCAGCAAAGAAGAGCAGCGTCCCCGCCGGCAACATGGACAGCTGCGGTACGCCTGAGATCAGGAGGTTGGCTCCAATCCACTCGGGCCGCACCTCGCGGATTTCCATGCGCCGTGCGATCTCGGCCAGCTCATCGGGTGCGACGATCGAAATCTGCCGCTCGTTGCGAATTTCCGTGCCGCGCGGATACCAGGGCTCGCGCCCGCCCGAGCGTCGTGTGATGCCGGCATGAAAGTCGCCCGATACGCCCTCGAAAGTGAGCGTGAGCTCGTCCACATCGCGGCTCTGGAAATGTCCGAAGGGCGCATCGTAGACGCCGGCTACCTCGGCAAGCAGTTTCCTGGCCGACACGATATCGGGACCGTCATCGCGGCGCGCAAAACTGTCGAGCATCGAATCCTCCGTTGGGAGGGCGCAGCATGCCACGCCCCATCCTCAGGTCCAGCAAATATGATTGATGCGTAACGGCGCGCCAGCTGATGGCTTACATCATGCGCAGCAGCGCGCCCCCGATCGAATAGCCGGCGCCGAATGCGCACAAAAGCCCGTGCTCGCCGGGTTTCATGTCCGCATGCGTGCGCTCCATCGCAACGATTGCACCGGCGGCCGCCGTATTGCCGAGCTCCTCCAGCACCGTCGGTGCCCGATCCTGTCCCACCTCGTGGCCGAAGGAGAGCTTGAGGATCATCGCATTCATGCGTGCATTGGCCTGATGCAGCCAGAAACGGCGGATATCCTGCGGTTTGTGGCCGTGTTCGTCGAGAAAATCGACGATGAACTTGTGGCCCGCCACCGTCACTTCCTTGAAGACCCGGTTGCCGACCTGCTTGATCATGTTGCCGGCCATCGGCACCGAGGTGGTGTCCTCCTGCGCCGCGCGGTTGAGGAAGCCGAAATTGGTCCGGATATTGTTGGAAAACTGCGTCCAGGTGCGGGTGTCGACAATCTCGAACCGCCCTGCCCGCTCTTCCTCGCCCGCCAGCGCCTCGACGAGCAGCGCCGACGAGGCGTCGCCGAAGATAAAATGCGTCTGCCGGTCGCGGAAATTGAGATGCCCGGTGATGATCTCCGGTGTCACCACCAGAACGCGCCTTTGCGCGCCCGTGCGCACCAGATTGAACGCCATGTGCAGGCCCGCCGCGGCCGAAGAGCAGCCCAGACTCATGTCGAAGGCCGCACCTGACGTGCCGAGCTCTTTCTGGATTTCGATCGCGATTGCCGGATAGGGCCGCTGCTGGTGCGAAGCAGCACAGATCACCATGTCGACTTCCGACGCCTCGACACCGGCATGCGCCAGCGCCTTTCTTGCCGATGCCACGCCGAACTCCGCCATCACCGAAATCTGGTCGTCGGGCCTTTCGGGAATACGCGGCGTCATGCGGTCGGGATCGAGAATGCCGTCTGGGTGAAGCACATGGCGCGATTTCACGCCCGACGCATATTCGATGAACTCGACACTGGAACCCGGCTGCGGCTCGAGGCCTTCGGCCTCGCGCTTCACATTCTCCTTGGCCACCCAGGCGTTGAAGCTGGCGACAAGCTCGTCATTGGTGATGACATGCTCCGGCACTTCGGCGCCGATGCCTGAAATGCAGGCACGCTGCAAAAGCCTGTGTTCCCCGTGTCCGGCGCTGCCTGCAAGCCCCGTTTCGTCTACCCGCCTGAGCATGTTTATCGCCTGTTACTGTCCCTCTCCGCGACTGCATCTAGGCGCGCGGAGCTACGCGTCCCACCTTGGCTGCTAACAACCTAGTGCGAAACACCCGTGAAATTCCAGGCAATTCTTTCATCAGCGTGTTTTGAAAACGTTACCGGGGGGTGAATGACCAGCTTTGTCTTCTCAAGATTGCCTATTTCAACTCTGTTGGTGACAAGCTGGGAAAACTGGTGCGCCGACCATGCGAATCGCGCAAGATTGACTTCGTACAGAAGTTCTGCTTTTGTTCTCGTAGGTGGAGAACGTGTATAGATGAATGCTGAACCAAGAAGCGCTGCGCTCGACCTTCTGCGGAAAACAGAAGGTTTTGCCTTCCAGACAGTGCTTGCTGACCCGCCTTGGCGCTTCATCAACCGCACAGGCAAGGTTGCGCCCGAGCATCGACGTCTTTCCCGCTACGAAACGATGTCCACGGATGAGATCTGCGAACTTCCAGTTAAATCGCTGACTGTTGAGCCTACACATCTATACCTTTGGGTTCCCAACGCACTGCTCCCAGACGGGTTGAAAGTTATGGAATCCTGGGGATTTGAGTACAAAGCCAATGTTGTTTGGCACAAGATCCGCAAAGATGGCGGATCGGATGGTCGCGGGGTCGGCTTTTACTTTCGCAATGTGACGGAGCTTCTGCTTTTCGGCGTTCGCGGCAAAAACGCCCGAACGCTTGCGCCCGCGCGCAGCCAAGTGAATATGATCCAGTCACGCAAACGCGAACACTCGCGCAAACCTGACGAACAATACGACCTGATCGAGAGCTGCTCGCCCGGCCCTTACCTTGAGCTCTTCGCGCGCGGAACGCGCCCGGGTTGGACCTATTGGGGCAACCAGGCAGACGAAGACTACCGGCCTACGTGGAAGACCTACGCCTACAACTCATCGGTGGAAGCGGCTGAGTGAGCCTGCAAGCGGACGATCAGCTTATCGCTGGATGGCGTTGCTACGACTGGCGAAATGCACGCGCCCTGCTCGAGTACAAATTTTCTGCCGAGTGGACCGACCTTATCGAAGTCTTGTCCGCATTTCGCCTCAGCCATACTCAACTGGCTGCCAAAGGTGGAAATAAGACCGAAATTGCAGGGAAACTGGATAGCGCGTTCTACGAACGCGGTTGGGTGGAAAAGCAGTTCCACACCGCGATTTCCGTTGATGGTGTCACCGAAGAATCGCCGACACACGATATCGACTGCTTCCGCAATCGAGTAGCGATGGAACTGGAGTGGAACAACAAAGATCCGTTCTACGACCGCGACTTAAACAACTTTCGTCTTCTTTATGATCTGCGCGTCGTTGATGTTGGCGTGATGGTCACGCGCTCCACCAGCCTCATGCAGTGGTTGCGAGCAAACCACAAGATGCTCGAGAAGGCGTCCGGCACCTACGGTGCATCCACCACCCATTTCGACAAGCTTGAGCCACGCATTCTCGGTGGAGGAGCCGGTGGCTGCCCGGTCTATGTGTTTGCGATGACCGAGCAGCTCTATCTGGACGACCGCTAACCTACCGCGTCAGCCTTTTATACGTCACGCGCCTCGGGTTGACGGCATCCGGCCCCAGCCGGCGCACCTTGTCGGCCTCGTAATCCTCGAAATTGCCTTCGAACCATTCGACATGGCTGTCGCCCTCGAAAGCGAGGATGTGTGTTGCCAGCCGGTCGAGGAACATGCGGTCGTGGCTGATGATGACGGCGCAGCCGGCGAAGTTCTCCAGCGCGTCCTCAAGGGCGGCCAGCGTTTCGGTGTCGAGGTCGTTGGTCGGTTCGTCGAGCAGGATGACGTTGCCGCCCTCCTTCAGCATCTTGGCCAGATGCACGCGGTTGCGCTGGCCGCCCGAAAGGTTGCCAACCTTCTGCTGCTGGTCGCCGCCCTTGAAGTTGAAGGACGAGCAGTAGGCACGGCTGTTCACCTCGTGCTTGCCGAGCTTGATGATGTCGTTGCCGCCGGAAATTTCCTCCCAAACGGTCTTTGAGCCGTCGAGATGGTCGCGGCTCTGGTCGACGTAACCCAGATGCACGGTGTCGCCGATGGTGATTTGGCCGGCGTCCGGCTGCTCCTTGCCGGTCAGCATGCGAAACAGCGTCGTCTTGCCGGCGCCGTTCGGCCCGATCACGCCGACAATGCCGCCGGGCGGCAGCTTGAAGGTCAGATCGTCGATCAGCACCTTGTCGCCATAGGCTTTGGTCAGCCCTTCGATCTCGATCACCTGGTTGCCGAGCCGCTCGCCTACCGGAACGATGATCTGGGCGTCGCCGGGCCGCCGGTCGGCTGCGGCTTTCACCAGTTCGTCATAGGCGCGGATACGCGCCTTCGACTTCGCCTGGCGCGCCTTGGGGCTCGCCGCGATCCACTCGCGCTCGCGCGACAGCGCCTTCTGGCGGGCGCCCTCTTCGCGCTCCTCCTGCGCCATGCGCTTGGCTTTCTGCTCCAGATAGGCGGAGTAGTTGCCCTCATAAGGAATGCCCCGGCCGCGATCGAGCTCGAGGATCCAGCCGGTTACATTGTCGAGGAAGTAGCGGTCGTGGGTGATGATCAGCACAGAGCCCGGGTATTCGCGCAGGTGCTTTTCCAGCCACGCCGTGGTCTCGGCATCGAGATGGTTGGTCGGTTCGTCGAGCAGCAGGAGGTCGGGCTGCGACAAGAGCAGCTTGCACAGGGCAACGCGGCGCTTTTCGCCGCCCGAGAGCTTGGAGACATCGGCATCGCCCGGCGGGCAGCGCAGCGCTTCCATCGCCATCTCGACCTGGCTGTCGAGATCCCACAAATTCTGCGCGTCGATCTGGTCCTGCAGCTTGGCGGCTTCGTCGGCCGTTTCGTCGCTGTAGTCCATCATCAGCTCGTTGTAGCGGTCGAGGATCGCCTTCTTGGCCGCCACGCCTTCCATGACGTTGCCCATCACATCCTTCGACGCATCGAGCTCAGGCTCCTGAGGCAGGTACCCGCAGGTCGCGCCCTCCGCCAGCCAGGCCTCGCCGGTGTACTCCTTGTCGAGCCCGGCCATGATCCTGAGCACGGTCGACTTGCCGGCGCCGTTTGGCCCCAGAATGCCGATCTTGGCGTCGGGGTAGAAGGAGAGGTGGATGTTCTCCAGCACCTTCTTCTGGCCGTAGGCCTTGGAAAGTCCGGACATGTGATAGATGAACTGGCGTGCCATGGCGCGCGCGATCCTCGTCGAGCAATGGATGGGAATTCGGTCGCGGCGTATGTAGGCGATGTCAGGCGCGGGAGCAATGCGTTGAATTGCGGCACGGACAGGGGGTGCCGCCTTCACCCCAGCGAATCCTCGGAACGAGCCCCGGGGGAAAGCCGCCGTAACGAACGCTACCCGCCCACCACCTCATCGAGCAGCCATTTGCCGATCGGCCATGTCGCGCGGAAATGCGCTTCCGCCACATTGGCAAGCCCGGCTTGGCCGCGACTGAGAACGGCATCTCCAGCCCGGCATAAAGCCCCTCGTGAAGCAGATAGCCGGCGCGCTTGTGATCGGCGTTGTAACCGCGCGGCACCGTCTTGCGACTGGCTCCGCCGACAGTGTACGGCCCGGCCTTCTCAACCATTGCGACGGCCGCTTCGAGCGCCTTGCCGGACCGCTCGTCCACCACAGCATCGCGGTATTTCACGATCAGTTCCTTGTTGAACACATGCATGCCCGAGCCGAGATAAAGCTTGTCCGCCGTCACGCGCAGGTAGAAGCCCGGCTGGTCCCAGCCACGCTTGTCGCCATGCCAGAACCAGAGGTCGAGATGGTCCTTATAGGGTGTCTTGTCCTTGGAAAAGCGCGTGTCGCGGTTGATGCGCGAGATCGAACCATTGATCCTTGGCACCGCATTCACGCGGGGTGAAATCGCCCGCAGGCGCGGCCCCATCTCGTCGACAAACGCCCTGCCCGCTTCCACATAACCCGCGTCGTAGCGGCCGCGATTGGCCTCGAACCAGTCGCGCTCGTTGTTCCTGGCAATGTCGGTCAGAAAAGCGGCTGTCTCGGCTGGAAACGAAAATGCCATTGCTTGCCTCCGCTGGCTCGTCGTTTATTCACCCAGACGGCTGCGGCGCGGTCAATACGGCGCCGACTTCACTCCTGCCACCGGAGGCATAGCCTTGCGCCGTGTCGGGCCATATGTAGCGGCGCACCGAGATATGCGGCGAACCGTCCACGGCGATGCGCGCAATGTCGTCGGGAATGATTGCATAGCGCCCGCGCGCGAAGCGCACCGGGATGCCAAGCTCGGGAAACACCAGCGCGATGAGTTCGGCACAGGTCAGCCGCGTGTCGTCGCGCACATCGAAATTATAGTCGAACGGCGTTCCCAGATATGCGAACAGCGCGGCATATTTCGCCCGCTGCCATCGAGCGTCCCGGTTGCGCAGGCGCAGAATTACTATTTCGTCGACATCGATCAGTTCCGAAAACGGCGAAAGCCGGACCGCATTGCCGGCCGATTCCAGCACCGGCCGTCCGGCCGCGAGTGCACCGGCGAACGGACGTACTTGCGGCAGAGACAGCGCGCCCGCACGCCGCATCTCATCCTCGGTGCCCAGCCACACGATCGCATGCGTGAAATGGCTGGTGATCAGCGCCCGCGTCAGGGCCGGGCGTGAGCGCACGAGCACGATATCGAGCGGTCGCAATTCGGATTGCAGATAGCCGGCAAGGCCGTCGCGATAGATCAGTTCGCCATGCGGGGCCGCAAGGTTGCGCACCACGGGAGACAACGCGCCGCCAAAGGCCTGCGTCAATGCGAGAAGCGGCCCGGTGCGACCCTCCCTTGCATAGGCGGGTGCAGCGTCTTCTTCGAAATAGACCTTCTGTGTCGCACACCCCGCGAGCAGGAGCGCGAGCAACGCGGCCAAAGCCGCAGCCCCCCGTCTGAGGCGATGTTGTACGCCCTCCGCCATTTGGAAAGGCTAGCATTGGCCGCACTCGCCGTCACGCGACGGTGCCGCTGCATCTTGGTCATGGATTGCGGCGTCGCATGGTGCTAGCGTCGACGCAACGACCGAACAGCAAACACCGGGAGACAGCCATGAACATGCGCCACATTTTCCTTGCAGCAGCGCTCGCTTTGGGCACGTTCGGATTTGCCGGCGCAGCAGAGGCGGCAAGAAGCTGCAAGGCCTCCGTCACCGCCCCGCGTGTAAAAGGCCATCCCACCCGCGTCACGGCCGAAGTCGCTGCTGCCACGGTCTGGTCGACCCGGGTCGCCGGCATCTATGGCGCCCGCTACGCCAACTGGACAAATGCGAGCAACAGAAGTTTCGCCTGCTCGAAATACACCACCATGCTCGGCATCAA
This sequence comes from Rhizobiaceae bacterium, assembly GCA_017644005.1. Classification (GTDB taxonomy): domain Bacteria; phylum Pseudomonadota; class Alphaproteobacteria; order Rhizobiales; family Rhizobiaceae; genus RCIO01. The sequence goes on along the minus strand of JAEPMJ010000004.1, from coordinate 94,707 downwards.
CGCCTGGCGTTGCCGCGCCACAGCACAGCCCTGCGTTTACAACTGACAGGCGGCTGATCCGCGGCGGGAAGGACCAGATGCCGTTTACATCGCAGCAGACGCTGCCCTCCCCGACAGGTGCGCAGCTCAATCTCCATATGCGCGAAGCGGATGGCGCAGCGCGTGGCGTGGTGCAGATCAACCACGGCCTGGCCGAACACGCTGCGCGTTACGCCCGCTTTGCGGATTTCCTGGCAGCCCGCGGATTCATCACCTACGCGCATGACCATCGCGGGCATGGCGAAACGACCGCACCCGGCGCCCCGGCGCGCATGTTCGGACCCCTTCCCTCCGGCGACAAGGTGATCGCCGATGTGGAGGCCGTTCATGCCCTGATCGCCGAGCGCCACCCCGGTCTGCCGGTCATCACCTTCGGTCACTCCATGGGCGGTCTGATCGCGATGAACCACACGCTGCGCTATCCAGGGCGCGCCGCCGCCGCGGCCATTTTCAATGCACAGTTCACCCCCGGCCTCGCCGTTGCCGGCGCAAAGGCCGTGCTTGCATGGGAGCGTTTTCGCCTCGGCTCCGATGCCGCCTCGCGCATCATCCCGCGCCTCACTTTCCGGGCATGGGCAAAACAGATCAGAAACCGGCGCACCGATTTCGACTGGCTGTCGCGAGACGCGGCTGAGGTCGACAAATATATCGCCGACCCGTTGTGCGGATGGGACGCCTCGGTCGCAATGTGGACTGACCTTTTCGGCTTCATCGCCTATGTCAACGACGACATCCATTTCGGTGGACTGCAGCGCGACAAGCCCTTCTATCTCGTGGGAGGCGAGCGCGATCCATCCACCGAGGGCGGCAAACTGGTCTTGCGCTTCGAAAAGCGCCTCCACGGAATGGGCTTTTCGAATCTGGTATCAAGGGTTTATCCCCAAACCCGCCACGAGTGCCTTAACGACATCAACCGCGACGCCGTAATGCAAGATTTCGCTATCTGGGCCGAAAAAATTATCGGATAGGCACAATTGGCCCAATGCATGCAACCGCCGGCATGTTATGGCCCCGCCCACGCTGCAACCAACTGACTGCCCTATGTCTCAACCTCCTCTTCACGGAATTCGCGTCGTCGAACTCGCCCGCATCCTTGCAGGCCCCTGGGCCGGCCAGCTGCTCGCCGATCTCGGCGCCGACGTCATCAAGGTCGAAAACCCCGACGGCGGCGACGACACCCGCAAGTGGGGCCCACCCTTTGTGAAGGGCAAGGACGGCGAGGACCTTTCAGCCGCCTATTACCATTCGGCCAACCGCGGCAAGCGCTCGGTCGCCATCGATTTTTCGACACCGGAAGGCACCGAAAAGCTGAAGCAGCTCATCGCCTCCGCGGACGTTCTGATCGAGAACTTCAAATTCGGCGGACTGAAGAAATACGGCCTCGACTATGAGAGCCTGAAACCGCTCAACCCGCGGCTGGTCTACTGTTCAATCACCGGCTTCGGCCATTCGGGCCCATATGCGCCGCGTGCCGGATACGACTTCATTATCCAGGGCATCGGCGGATTGATGTCGATTACAGGGGAACCCGGGCGCGAACCGCAGAAGGTCGGCGTGGCCGTCTCCGATATTTTTACCGGCCTCTACGCCGTTATCGCGATCCAGGCCGCACTGCGCCATGCGGAAGCGACCGGGGAAGGCCAGTTCATCGATATGGCGCTGCTCGATTCCCAGGTGTCGGTGCTGGGCAATCAGAACCTCAACTATCTGATTTCGGGCAATCCGCCGGGCCACATGGGCAACGCGCACATGAACATCGCGCCCTATGAGGTAGTGCCGGTGAAAGATGGCCACATCATTCTGGCGGTCGGCAATGACGGCCAGTTTCAGCGCTTCTGCAAGGTCGTCGGGCTGGAGCAACTGGCCGGACAGGAAGAGTTCGCCACAAATCCCGCGCGTGTCACGCACCGTGTGGCCCTGCGCGAAAAGATCGTCGAAGCACTTGCCGGCTGGAACCGGGCCGATTTGTTGCAGAAACTCGATGTGGCGGCGGTTCCCGCCAGCCCGATCAACAACATCGCGCAGATGTTTGCCGACCCCCAGGTCGTGGCGCGTGCCATGCTCATGGACCTGGATGACGGGCACGGCAACAAACTGCCGTCGGTGCGTGCGCCGATGGTCATGCATGGCACGCCTCTGACTTATGAACGACCCAGTCCGCGGCTGGGGGAACATACGGAAGAGGTATTTGCCGAATTGGAGAAGACGAAGAAATGAAATCCGGCGGCAAACTCGTAGTCGAGGCACTGGAAGCAAACGGCATCGAGCGCATTTTCTGCGTTCCCGGTGAGAGCTACCTGGACGTTCTGGACGCGCTTCACGATTCGCCGATCCAGACGGTCGTTTGCCGGCAGGAAGGCGGAGCCGCTATGATGGCGGATTGCGTCGGCAGGCTGACAGGCAAGCCCGGCATCTGTTTCGTGACCCGCGGACCGGGCGCCACCAACGCCTCCGCCGGCGTCCACATAGCGATGCAGGATTCAACGCCGATGATCCTCTTCATCGGCCAGGTCGCGCGTCACGCACGCGACCGCGAAGCCTTCCAGGAAGTCGATTTCCGCGCCTTCTTCGGGCCGATCGCCAAATGGGCGGTCGAGATCGACGACGCGAGCCGCATTCCCGAAATCGTCACCCGCGCATTCGCGGTCGCCACTTCGGGACGGCCGGGCCCGGTGGTCGTGTCGCTGCCGGAGGATATGCTCAGAGACGAGGTTAGCGCGCCGGCTGCCTTGCCTTTCACGCCCGTGGAGACTTCCCCGGGAACCGCGCTGATGGAGCGGCTTCACGATCTGCTTTCCAGCGCTGAACGCCCTTTTGTTATCCTCGGCGGCTCGCGGTGGAGCGACAAGGCCGTCGCCGACCTGGCGGGCGTACTGAAGGCCTGGAACCTGCCCGCAGGCTGCACCTTCCGCCGCCAGTCGCTGTGCGACCATCTGCATTCGAGTTATGCCGGCGATATCGGCATCGGGCCCAATCCGGAACTCGCGGGAGCCATAAAGGAGGCAGACGTGGTGCTGATGATCGGCGCCCGGTTCGGCGAGATTCCGTCATCGGACTATTCGCTGCTCAAGTCGCCTTATCCCGACCAGAAGCTCGTGCATGTCTATCCCGACCCTGAGGAACTCGGCCGCGTCTACAGGCCCGAGATCGCCATCAATGCGTCGCCGACTGCCTTTGTCGAAGCGTTTGCGGCACTTCGGGCACCTGAACGGCCGAGCTGGGCGTCCCGCACCGAAAAGCTGCACGCCTCCTACGTGAGTTGGTCGACGCCGCCGCAGACCGGGCCCGGCGACGTTCATATGGGCCCCATCATGGAGTGGCTGGAATCCACGCTGGCGCCCGACACCATCATCTGCAACGGCGCCGGCAATTTCGCCACCTGGGTTCATCGCTTCCACCGTTTCAGGGAATTTGCCACCCAGGCCGCACCGACATCGGGGTCGATGGGCTACGGTCCGCCGGCCGGCGTTGCCGCCAAGATGCAGTTTCCCGAGCGCGATGTGCTGGTCTTTGCCGGCGACGGCGATTTCATGATGCACGGTCAGGAATTCGCGACCGCGATTCAATATGATGTTCAGCTGGTCGTTCTTGTCATCAACAACGGCATCTACGGCACCATCCGCATGCATCAGGAGCGCGACTATCCAGGGCGCGTTTCCGGCACCGACCTCAGAAATCCGGATTTCGCTGCCCTGGCCAGGGCCTATGGAGGCCACGGTGAAACGGTCGAAACCACGGCGGAGTTCATGCCGGCTTATGAACGCGCGCGCGCCAGCGGCAAGGCTGCGATCATCGAAATAAGGCTGTCGCCGGAAGCGATTACGCCGGTACGCACGCTGACGCAGATCCGGGAGGATCGCTGACCGCCGATATTTCTCCGCAAGTGCCTTGAAACGCCACGATTCGCACGGCATGTATAGGCACTGTCACCCGGGCCGGGCCCCTCTGGCAGGCGAGGCGTCGCCTGTGATGTCGGCTTGATCGACAACGCGCTTACGCGGCGCGACCAGAAGCACAAAATTGCCGACACTTCCTCCATTCCGAAGCGCTGCCTCCCGCGCGGGCGGCGACGCACGCACAAAGCACTTTTTCAGTTCCACGAGGCAGCAGAGCCTGCCCTTGCCGGCGAAGGGCTGACGCATGGACGTTTTCACCCATGACGGCTTCATCGCGCTGCTGCAGGTTATCGCCATCGACCTGGTGTTAGCTGGCGACAACGCAGTGGTCATCGGGCTTGCAGCAGCCGGTTTGCCGCCGCAGCAACGCAGCAAGGCCATTCTCGTCGGCATCATAGCCGCAACCGTACTGCGCATCGGTTTTGCATCGGTGACGGTGCACCTGCTCCAGATCATCGGACTCGTGCTTGTCGGCGGGCTGTTGCTGCTTTGGGTGTGCTGGAAGATGTGGCGCGAATTGCGCACCAGCCATGCAGAGATCCATGCCGCACAGGAGGCATTGGCGAATGCCGACCTCAACGCAGACGGCACAATTGCCGCTGGCGCGCCGCAGAAGACCTTTCGTCAGGCGGCCATCCAGATCGTCATCGCCGACGTTTCCATGTCGCTTGACAACGTGCTCGCCGTCGCCGGCGCAGCCAGGGACCATCCCACGGTACTGGTCATCGGGCTTGTATTGTCGATCGCGCTGATGGGTTTGGCGGCAGCCTGGATCGCACGGCTGCTCGAGCGCCATCGCTGGATCGCCTATCTCGGCCTTGCCATCATATTCTATGTGGCGATCGACATGATCTACCGCGGCTCCACCGAGGTACTGCCGGTCGTGACCTCGATGCTCTGAGCGTCAGTTCCGGCCGGAAAACGAGATCGCCGCCAATAGCTCGGCGGCGATACGAAGTGCCGCGCCTGTCGCAACGGTCATCTGCGGCAGGATCAGCCATTCGAGCGTCCAGGCAGCGCCCGAACGCTCGTTTTCATGCACCAGAGCCTGATGCATGCCGGCGACAAGCGTCGCATTGAAACGGGCCAGCGCGACAAGCGCCTCGGCACTCACCGGGTTGACCTTGTGCGGCATTGCGGACGACCCGCCGCCGCGGGCGAGCCGGATTTCGCCGACCTCGCTTTGTGCCATGAGCGCGATGTCCTGCCCGATCTTGCCAAGTGAGCCTGTGACGACTGACAGCCAGGACGCATAGCCCGCGATCCCGTCCCGCTCGCTGTGGCGCGCGCGCTGCGGCACTGCTAGTCCGAGCCTTTGTGCCAGCCCTTCAGTCACCGCTCCCGCCTTGTTGCCAAGCTTGTCCTGAGTACCGGCGGCACCGCCGAAATGGAGGATCGCGACATCGTCGCGAACACCCGGCAGGCGCTCGCCGCATCGCGCCAGAGGATCGCGCCAGCTGGCGATCTTGCGTGATGCAGGCACCGCAATTGCGGCCTGCATGCGCGTATGCGCCATCACCTCCAGCCGCCCGAAGCGTTCGTCGAGATCGGCGAGCGCCGCGTCAAGCGTGTGCAACCTTTCGGCGAACAGCGTAAGCAGTTTGCCCAGCCGCAGCGCAAGGCCCGTGTCGATGACGTCCTGGCTGGTTGCGCCGAAATGAACATGGTCGCCATGAACGCCCGCCGCCCTGCGCAGCTGCTTCACCAGTTCCGGCACCACCACCCCGTCGCGGGCGGTCGCGTCACGCAACGCCGAAATATCGGGCCTGAACCCGGCGATCGCGTCTTCGATCGCTGTCGCTGCATCCGAAGGAATGACGCCTGCCGCGCCTTCCGCACCCGCAAGCGCGGCTTCGAACGCCAGCATGGCGTCGAGATCGGCCTTCGCGGAAAATACACCCGCGGTTTCCTCGTCGCCAAGGAAGCCGGACAGGAATGGGTGGTCGAAGCTCGAAACCGTCAATGTGCCGCAGCTCAGATGTCGAAAAACACAGTTTCTTTGTCACCTTGCAGGTGGATGTCGAAACGGTAGCCGTTTCCGTCGCGCGGTGCCAGCAAGGTAGGCACGCGCACGCGATGTTCGATTCGCGCCAGCACCGGATCCTCTGCATTCGCCGCCTCTTCGTCAGCGAAGTACATGCGCGTCGAAAGACCGAGGTTGATGCCCCTTGCCACAATCCAGAAGGTGATGTGCGGTGCCATCAGCCGCCCGTCGCGGAAGGGAACGCGCCCCGGCTTGACGGTCTCGAAGCGGAACCCGCCGTCCTGCATGTTGGTTGGACTTCGGCCCCAGCCGGAAAAATTCGGATCGGCCGAGCCGCGCATTTCCGCAGGGCTGTTGTAAAGCCCCTCCGCATCCGCCTGCCAGATTTCAACCATGGCGTCCTTGAGCGGTGTACCCGAACCGTCGATCACATGTCCGGTCACGGTTATGCGCTCACCTTTGGTCTTGTCGTTGACCATCGACGCGCCAAGGTCGGTTTCGAAGACACCCGGTATCTCCGCAAAATTGGGCGACAGGCCGATATGAACATACGGGCCCGCGGTCTGCGATGCGGATTCCTTCAATCTGCCCAGCGGCTGTACCATCTCAGTTTCCCTCCAGGCGGTTTTCGAACATCGTCGAGCGCCGTCCGCGCAGCACGATGTCGAATTTGTAGGCGCGCGCATCCATCGGCAGCGTCGCTTCCATGTCGAGAGCAGCCACCAGGCCCTCGATCGCCTCGCGCCCGGGGATCGTGTCCACGATCGGGCACTTCCAGATCAGCGGGTCGCCCTCGAAGTACATCTGCGTGATCAGCCGCTGCGCGAAGCCATGGCCGAATATCGAGAAATGGATGTGCGAGGGTCGCCAGTCATTCACCCTGTTCGGCCAGGGATACGGTCCGGGCAGTATCGTGCGCAGGCTGTAGTTGCCGTTCTCGTCGGTGATCGTGCGACCGCAGCCGCCGAAATTTGGATCGAGCGGCGCGATGTAGCCTTCCTTCTTGTGCCGGTAGCGCCCGCCGGCATTGGCCTGCCAGAATTCAAGCAGCGCGCCGGCAACGCCCTTGCCGCGTTCGTCGAGCACGCGGCCATAGACAATGATACGCGGTCCGATCGCGCTTTCGCCTGGTTTGGCAAAATTGTGGATCAGATCGTTGTCGAGTTCGCCCAGGATGTTGTGACCAAACACCGGGCCGGTGATTTCCGACAGCGTATTGTCGAGCGAAATCAGTGCCTTTTGCGGCGAACGCAGCACCGACGTCTTGTATTGAGGCGTGAATGCAGGCGGATGCCAGTCGAGGTCTCGCTGGAAGAACGAACCCGTCTCCGGCTTGCTGTTGGGCAATGCAGTGCCGCTCATGACGCGCTCCTGTCGAGTTCCTCAAACACCTGATTGATCACCTTGATGGCGTGATTGGCACGTGGCACGCCGGCATAGATGGCGACATGCAGCATCGCCTCCATGATGTCGTCGCGGCTGGCGCCGGTGTTGACCGTGGCACGCGTATGCAGGGCGAGCTCTTCGAAATTGCCGAGCCCGGCAAGCAGGGCAAGCGTGATCATGGAGCGTTCACGCTTGCTGATGGTGTCGCGCGACCACACGTGCCCCCACGCGGCTTCGGTGATGAGCTCCTGAAACGGTTCGTCGAACGGCTTCTTGGTTGCTTCCTTGCCATCGACATAGGCTGCGCCAAGCACCTCGCGGCGCGTTTGCATACCCTGCCGGTAGCGATCGGTTCGTTCCTTGCTCATTCACTTCTCCAGATGCCGCCTAATAGGGCAGCCCGACATAGTTTTCGGCCAGCGCGGTGCGCGCTGCGCGCGAACTGATGAGGTAATCGAGTTCGGCTTCCTGAATACGCTGGCCGAACGCGCCCTGCTCGTCAAAGCGGTGCAGCGTGCTGGTCATCCACCATGAAAAGCGCTCCGCCTTCCAGATGCGCGCCAGCGCCTTCGCGGAGTAGGCATCGATGCCGGCATCGGACTTCTCCGCGTAATGCTCACGCAGCCCGTCAAAGAGGTAACGCACGTCGCTGGCGGCAAGATTGAGCCCCTTTGCCCCGGTGGGTGGCACGATATGAGCCGCATCACCCACAAGGAACAGCCGGCCGAAACGCATGGGCTCGGCCACGAAAGAACGCAACGGCGCGATGGATTTTTCAAACGATGGCGCGGTCTTCATGCGCTCCGCAACGTCGGCGGGCAGGCGGCGTCGTATCTCATCCCAGAAGCGCCCGTCGCTCCAGTCCTCCACCTTGTCGTCCAGCGAGCACTGAACGTAGTAGCGGCTGCGCGTCATCGACCGCATCGAACACAGGGCAAAGCCACGCGGATGGTTGGCATAGATCAACTCATGGCTGACCGGCTCGACATCGGCCAGAATGCCCATCCAGCCAAACGGATAGACCCGTTCGTAATTGGTGACCGCATCGGTGGGCACCGATTTGCGCGAGACGCCGTGAAAGCCGTCGCAGCCGGCGATGAAATCACAGTCGAGCCGATGTTCCTGGCCGTCCTGCTCAAACGTCACATAGGGACTGCTGCCTTCGAAAGCCTGAGGCATCACATTGGCGGCTTCGTAGATGGAACTGCCGCCGGTCGTTTCGCGCCTGTCCATGAGGTCGCGGGTCACCTCGGTCTGACCATAAACCATGACCCGCTTGCCGCCAGTCAGCCCGTGCAGGTCGATGCGGTGATGTGCGCCATCGAATGCAACGTCGAACCCGTCATGCGGAAGGCCTTCGGCGTGCATGCGCTCGCCCGCACCGGCCTCGTCCAGCATCGCGACCATGCCCTCTTCGAGCACGCCGGCCCGCACCCGGCCAAGCACGTAGTCTTTCGAGACGCGCTCCAGAATGACATTGTCGATGCCGGCATCTGTCAAAAGCTGCCCAAGAAGCAGCCCCGACGGCCCGGACCCGATGATCGCGACTTGCGTCCGCAAACCGCCCTCCTCTGTGACATGGGAATTCAGCTTGCGTCGAACGTCGGTGCTCGGCAATGGACATTTCCGTCATTCGATTGCACTAATGGAACATGCGTGAACGAAACAACCGGGTTCCGAACTATCGCCTCTACAGGGAAGAACGCGGTGAAACCGGGGATTTCTGGCTTCACTGCGAGACGATTCCCGAACGTACCTCGCTGCACAATTACGAGATCGCACTGCACCGGCACGAAACGATGTTCCAGATTTTTCTGCTAACGGCGGGCAGCGGCGAAGTTGGCGGCAACGACAGAGTGAGGCGCATCGAAGCACCGGGCGCCCTTCTGGTACCTCCCGACGCCGTGCATGGCTTCAGCTTCGCACGCGACGTTGACGGGTTGGTCATCACCGCGCTGGCGGAGAAGCTGAAAACCGTCGCGGCGGGAGACAGACGGGTGACCGAATTCGTCTCCCGAATGCGCGCCGTATCGCTCGCCTCGCAGGCAGGCGCAGCGGCAATTCGTGCTTTGAAGGCGGTGGAGGCGGAACTCGCCACGCCGGCGGCGGGTCGGCTGGCGATGCTGGAGGCGCTGATGACGCAGGCGATCGTCGGCCTCGCGCGGGCGGCACTCGCGAGCGACCCGCAGGCTTCACAGCCAGGCCGCGCACGTGCGCAGCGCATTGACGACCTGATGGCCTTGGTCGGCGCCCACTATCGCCAGCACCGGCCGGTAACGTTCTACGCCGAGCGGCTGGGTATTACACCCACGCATCTCAACCGCGTGGCGCGGGCCGAGACCGGGCTCTCGGTGCAGGGATTGCTTGCGCAGCGTCTCATCGAGGCGGCACAGCGCGATCTGGTTTTTTCGCCGAGCCCGGTCAACAAGATCGCCTATTCCCTTGGCTTTGCCGATCCGGCCTATTTCAACCGCTTCTTCCGCCGCGCCGTGGGTACAACGCCCGGCGCGTTTCGGGCAGCAGAGCACCGGCGCCTGGCGCTCTGAAAAAAGGGGCGGTTGCCCGCCCCTTTCCAGGTTTCAGCATTCCGAAATGCCTTACATCGCGTCGGTGATTTCCGATGTCCAGGCGCCTGACGGCTCCTTCTCGATAATACCCTGCTTGAGCACGGCGTCTGCGGTGCGCTCATAGGCATCAACCGGCAGCTTGGCGTCCGGCTCGCCGATCAGCTTGGCCACCTCGCCCATCATGCGGACCTGGTGGTTTTCATCCTGGCCGCCATTGTCCATGACGATCGAGGCGGCTTCCTCTGGATTGGCGATCGCATATTCCCACCCCTTCATGGAGGCGCGCACGAAACGCACCATCTTGTCCTTGAATGCAGGGTCGGCAAGGTCGCCTTCCATCGCATAAAGACCGTCCTCAAGCAGATCGACGTCCAGCGCCGAATAGTTGAAAACGATCAGGTCGTCGGGCTGGTAGCCGGCGTCGATAAGCTGCCAGTACTCGTTGTAGGTCATGACCGAGATGCAATCGGCCTGTTTCTGGATGAGCGGCTGCACGTCGAAGCTCTGCTTCAGAACGGTCACGCCGTTTTCGCCACCCTCGGTCGAATAGCCGAGCTTGTTCATCCAGGCATAGAATGGATATTCGTTGCCGAAGAACCAGACACCGAGCGTGTGTCCAGGGAAGTCCTCGACCGTCTGCACCGGTCCGTCTTTCGGGCACACAAGCTGCATGCCGGCGTTCTTGTAGGGCTGTGCGATATTGACCAGCGGTACACCTTTGTCGCGCGCGGAAAGTGCCGCCGCCATCCAGGTCACGATCACATCGGCGCCGCCGCCGGCGATCACCTGCTCCGGTGCGATATCAGGACCGCCGGGCTTGATCGTCACATCGAGGTCTTCCTCCTCATAGAAGCCCTTGTCCTTGGCGACGAAATAGCCGGCGAACTGCGCCTGCGCGACCCATTTAAGCTGTAGCGTCACCTCGTCGGCGGCAAGCGCCTGCGCGGCGGCCATTGAGAATGCCCCTGCCAGGGCTGAAATCATAAGTTTTTTCATTACACTTACCCTCTGAAGTTGGCCTATCCACCACGGATAGACGGGTGCCAGAACGTGACAGCTCTTTCTGCGAGAGCAATCACGCCATAAAAGACGGAACCTGCGAGCGCGGCGACCGCGATCTCCGCCCAAACCATGTCGACATTCATGCGGCCGACTTCGGTCGAGATGCGGAATCCCATGCCCACCACCGGCGTGCCGAAGAATTCCGCAACGATAGCGCCAATCAGCGCCAGCGTTGAGTTGATCTTGAGTGCGTTGAAAATGAACGGTGCTGCTGCCGGAAGCCTGAGTTTGACGAGCGTCTGCCAGTAGCTGGAAGCGTAGGTGCGCATCAGGTCGCGCTCCATACTGCCCGACGCGGCAAGGCCGGCAACCGTGTTCACCAGCATTGGGAAGAAGGTCATCACAACGACAACCGCTGCTTTCGACTGCCAGTCGAAACCGAACCACATGACCATGATAGGCGCGATGCCGATGATGGGCAGCGCCGACACCATATTGCCGATGGGCAGCAACCCGCGACGCAGGAACAGGAAGCGGTCGGCCAGCACCGCCGCCGCAAAGCCTGCGCCGCAACCCATGATGTAGCCCGAAAGTACGGCCTTGAAGATCGTCTGGTTGACGTCGGCTGCAAGGATCGGGATCGAATTGACCAAGCGCGCTCCGATGGCGCTCGGTGGTGGCAGCAGGATGAACGGCACGCCGGCGCCGCGAACGATCGCTTCCCACAGGATCAGGATCCATATGCCGAACAGTGCCGGCACGATGAGCCTGATGGCGTAGTTCGACAGCTTCCCGGCCGGACGCGTCGCCGAAAGCACGGTGACGAGCTGCCAGGCAAGCAGCCAGGCAGAAACCAGCATGAGGAAATATGCCGGCCCGGCCGTTCCTTCGCCGCCGGCAATGCCTGTGATCAGCATCCATGCGGTTCCGTGAGCGGCGACAAACAGCGCGGCCGCCCGCACCCATGAACCAACCCGCAGGCCGCCCACAAGCGCACCGGCAAGCAGCAGTACAATCGCCGACATCGCAAAGCCGCCACCGGCCATGCCCGCGGCGCCGCCGGCTGCCGGCAGCATGATCAGCGCCGCCAGTGCAGCAAGCGTTGCGAACAGAACCTGCCATGGGGGGCGCAGGCGCATCATGCCGGCCTCACGCCCATGGCGCGCTCCGTCATTCGCCCGACGAATCCAACGGTGGTTACAAGCAGGACAGCGACGATCGAGCCTGCGACCAGCGCCGCGAAAATATCGATCGTCTGGCTGTAATAGGCGCCGCCGAGCAGCTTGGCGCCGATGCCCGCCACCGCCCCGGTCGGCAACTCACCCACAATCGCGCCGACCAGGCTCGCCGCGACTGCTACCTTCATCGAAGCGAACAGAAACGGCACCGATGCTGGCAGCCGCAATTTCCAGAACACGTCCGCCCGGCTGGCATTGTAGGTATGCATCAGATCGAGATAGGCGGTTTCGGGCGAGCGCAGCCCCTTCACCATACCCACTGCGACAGGGAAGAAGGAAAGATAGGTCGAAATCAGCGCCTTGGGGATCAGTCCGGTCAGCCCGACCGCTGCCAACACCACCACGATCATCGGCGCCAACGCCAGAATGGGAATGGTCTGTGAGGCGATGATCCACGGCATCAGGCTGCGCTCGAGCGCCAGCACATGCACGATACCGACCGCGATCAGAATGCCGAGCACGGTACCGAACAGAAAGCCGAGCAAGGTCGAGGAAAGCGTCACCCAGGAGTGATAGACGAGGCTGCGACCGCTGGTGACTTTGCGTAGAAACGTGTTCTCGAAGAAATTCACCGCAACCTGATGCGGCGCCGGCAGCGTCGGTTTCGGCTGCGACATGGTCTGCCCGACAAACTCGGCAAATGTGGTTTCGGTGCCGGTGCGTTCGTTCATGTTGCGCTGAAACGGCGCGTTCATGAAATAGGCGCCGAGATACCAGACGGCCACAATGCCCGCGAGAATTGTGAGAACCGGGAGGTACCTGCTCATGCCGCGCTCCGCCAGCGCATGAAGAGGGTCGGCACACCTTCTTCGGTTTTGTCGTCGCGCCGTTCGGGCACCTCGTGAAAACCCTCGCGCTCGTAAAACCGCCTGGCCGCCTCGTTGAGCTCGAAGACGGTAAGTTCAAGCTGCGCCGGATATTGCCGCTTCAACTCATCCAGCAGGATTTTCCCCAGGCCGCTCCGGCGATAGCCGGGTGCGATGTAGATCGCATACAGAAAGCCGTCCGCGACCGAGACATAAGCTGCAATTTCGCCGCCCGCGTCGGCAACGAGCACGGTGCGCTTCTGCAAAAGCTCAGCCGTAAAGATGCCGGCGACTTCCTCGTGTGATTTTGTGCGCGGCAGCCACTCGGTCTGGTCGAGGTAATCGTTGATGATCGCCGCACATGCCGGCAGGTCGGCCACGGTAGCGGGCCTAATGATGGGTGCCGGTTTCTGAGCATCTTCAATCGTCATAGGACTGCCCTGCCCTCAGCCCCTCGCGCACCCGGTGCGCGATTTTCAGGAACTCGGGCGTTTCGCGAATGTCGAGCGGCCGCTCCTTCGGCAGTGTGGATTCAATGACATCGGTCACGCGCCCGGGTCGCGGCGACATCACCACAATCTTGGTCGAAAGGTAGACCGCCTCTGGGATGGAGTGAGTGACGAAGCAGATTGTCTTTTCCGTGCGCGCCCAAAGCTCAAGCAGCTGCTCGTTGAGATGGTCTCGCACAATCTCGTCGAGCGCACCGAACGGTTCGTCCATCAGGAGCAGGTCGGCATCGAATGCAAGCGCGCGCGCAATCGATGCGCGCTGCTGCATGCCGCCCGAAAGCTGCCAGGGAAACTTCTTCTCAAAGCCGGTCAGGTTCACCAGTTCCAGCGTAGCGGCGACACGCGAACGCTGCTCGGCTTTCGACAGCCCCATGATTTCGAGCGGCAGCGCAACATTGCGATTGATGGTGCGCCAGGGGTAGAGGGCGGCCGCCTGGAATACGTAGCCATAGGCCCGACTTTCCCGCGCCGCCGACGGCGTCATCCCGTTGACCGAAATATTGCCGGCGGTCGGCTGTTCAAGATCGGCAATGACACGCAGAAAGGTCGTCTTGCCGCAGCCGGACGGCCCAATGAATGAGACGAACTCGCCCTTGCCGATCGTCAGGTTCACATCCGAAAGGGCATGCACCGGTCCGTCGTTGGTCTGGAAGGTGAGCGAGAGGTCCGCAGCCTCCACGACGGTCGGAGTTTCCTGGCTGGCTGGCATCACGGTGCTGGCTGGCGCGTTCATATGTCCCCTTGCCCGGTCATGTCTTCATACGCCGCTGGCCGGAATGCCGGTGCGTTCCACCTTGCGCGGCGCGACGACTTCCTTCCATTGCGAAAGGGCCTTGCTGACGGGTCCGCTCGCCGCGCGGGGCACGAACTCGCCATGACCGGGTTTCGCCTTGACCTCGAAATTGTCGACCGCGATCTCGCCGCGCGTCAGCACGTATTTCGGCAGGCCCTTGACCTCGATGCCTTCGAAGACGTTGTAGTCGATCGCCGACTGCTGGCTTTTGGCCGAAATGGTCTTCTTCCTTTCCGGATCCCAAACGACGATATCGGCGTCCGCGCCTTCCACGATCGCACCCTTCTTCGGATACATGCCGAAAATCTTGGCTGTGTTGGTGGAGGTAACGGCGACAAACTCGTTCATCGTCAGTCGCCCGGTTCCCACACCATAGGTCCACAACAGCGGCATACGGTCTTCGAGGCCGCCGGTGCCGTTCGGAATCTTGGTGAAATCGCCGACACCGTAGCGCTTCTGCTCGGTGGTGAAGGCACAATGGTCGGTCGCCACCACCTGCAGCGAGCCCGCGGCAAGGCCGGCCCAAAGCGAATCCTGATGCTGCTTGTTACGGAAGGGCGGGCTCATCACGCGCCGTGCGGCATGGTCCCAGTCCGGGTTGGCGTATTCGCTCTCGTCCAGCACCAGATGCTGCACCAGCGGCTCGCCATAAACGCGCATGCCCTTCTGCCGCGCCCGGCGGATCGCCTCGTGGCTCTGTTCGCAGGAGGTGTGCACGACATAAAGCGGCACGCCCGCCATGTCGGCGATCATGATCGCACGGTTGGTGGCTTCGCCCTCAACTTCCGGCGGGCGCGAAAAGGCGTGCGCCTCCGGCCCGTCATTGCCTTCGGCCAGCAGTTTGGCCTGCATCTGCGCCACCACGTCGCCGTTTTCGGCGTGAACCATCGGCAGGCCACCGAGTTCGGCGCAGCGCTGGAACGACGAATACATTTCGTCGTCATTCACCATCAGCGCACCCTTGTAGGCCATGAAGTGCTTGAATGAGGTGATGCCGCGCTCGATCACTTCCGGCATCTCGTTGAACACCTGCTCGCCCCACCAGGTGATCGCCATGTGGAAGGAATAGTCGCAGCAGGCGCGGGTCGATTTGTTGTCCCAGCGCTTGATCGCGTCGAGCAGCGAACCGCCGGGGTCGCCGAGGCAGAAATCGATCACCATCGTCGTGCCGCCGGAAAGCGCGCCGCGCGTGCCGCTTTCGAAATCGTCCGAGGAATAGGTACCCATGAACGGCATTTCGAGATGGGTGTGCGGGTCGATGCCGCCCGGCAGCACGTAACAGCCGGTTGCATCGATCTCATGGTCGGCGTGCAGATCAGGTCCGATGCCCACGATCTTGTCGTGCTTGATCAGCACGTCCGCCTTCCATGTGCGGTCGGCGGTGACGATGGTGCCGTTCTTGATGACTTTGGACATTGTTCAGTTGCTCCCGGGCTGCGAGTTTCGCGAGTAGGTCCCTCTCCCATTGGGCAGGGGCGCGCCGATATTGGAGTTTCGCGCTGGATTCACTCCACGATCTCCGCGGTCTCGATCACGGCATGCATCAGAACGTCGGCTCCGGCGCTCGCCCACTCCTTGGAAATCTCCTCCGCCTCATTGTGCGACAGCCCGTCGACGCAGGGGCACATCACCATTGCGGTCGGCGCGACGTCATTTATCCAGCAGGCATCGTGGCCGGCGCCCGATACGATATCGCGATGCGAGTAGCCGAGCCGCTCAGCGGCATTTCGCACCGCCTTCACGCAGTTTTCGTCGAAGGCCGGCGGATCGAACTGGCCGACGATCTTGCTTTCGAACTGAACGCCGATCGCCTCGCACAGTTTCGGCGCCTTTTCGTTGAATTCGTCGAGCATCGCATTGATCACGTCGAGCAGGTGCGATCGGAAGTCGATGGTGAAGACCACCTTGCCCGGAATGATGTTACGCGAATTGGGGTAGAGATCGACATGCCCGATCGCGCCAACGGCATTGGGCTGATGCTTCATCGCGATCTCGTGCACGAGTTCGGTGATCTGAGCTAGCCCGCGCCCGGCATTCTTGCGCATCGGCATCGGTGTGGAGCCGGTGTGGCTCTCCTTGCCGGTGACTGTGCATTCGATCCAGCGCAGCCCCTGACCATGCGTCACGACACCGATATCGATGCCCTCGGCTTCCAGTATCGGTCCCTGCTCGATATGCAGTTCGAAAAAGGCGTGCATCTTGCGCGCACCGACCTTTTCGTCGCCCAGCCAGCCGATGCGTTTGAGCTCATCGCCGAATTTCTTGCCTTCGGCGTCTTCGCGGTCATAGGCCCAGTCCAGCGAGTGCTTGCCGGCAAAAACGCCCGAAGCGAGCATCGCTGGCGCGAAGCGCGTGCCTTCCTCGTTGGTCCAGTTGGTGACCACGATCGGATGTTTGGTCTTGATGCCAAGATCGTTGAGCGTGCGGATGATCTCCAGCCCGCCCAATACGCCGAGCACCCCATCGTATTTTCCGCCGGTCGGCTGCGTATCGAGATGCGATCCCACATAGACGGGAAGCGCATCGGGATCTGTCCCCTCCCGGCGCGCAAACATGGTGCCCATCTCGTCGAGGCCCATTTCGAGCCCGGCATCCTCGCACCATTTCTTGAAGAGCGCCCGGCCCTCCGCGTCCTCGTCGGTCAGCGTCTGGCGGTTGTTGCCGCCGGCGACCCCCGGCCCGATCTTGGCCATCTCCATGAGTGTGTCCCAGAGACGGTCCGCATTGATACGAAGGTTTTCGCCGGGGGCTGCCATCAGTTCTCCTTAGTCGATTGATCTCAGAACTTCTCGCACATGATCGATAAGTTCCGCGATTTGTCCTTCGGTTATGATCAGCGGCGGCGACATGGCAATGATATCGCCGGTGGTGCGGATCAGCGCACCGCGTTCATAGGCCTTGAGAAACGCCGAGAAGGCCCGTTTCGTCGGTTGTCCGGCTATCGGCTCAAGCTCGACAGCGCCGACAAGGCCGATATTGCGCACGTCAATCACATGCGGCTCGCCCTTGAGCGAATGAAGTGCGTCTTCCCACACCGGGGCGAGTTCGGCACCGCGCGTAAGCAGACCCTCGTCCTTGTAGGTCTCAAGCGTGCCGAGGCCGGCGGCACACGCAATCGGATTGCCCGAATAGGTGTAGCCGTGGAAGAACTCGATCATGTGCTCGGGGCCGTTCATGAACGCGTCGTGGATTTCGGATTTCACAAACACAGCGCCCATCGGAATTACGCCGTTGGTCACGCCCTTGGCGGTGGTCATGATATCCGGAGTAACGCCGAAATAGTCGGCTGCGAATGGTGTTCCCAAGCGACCGAAGCCGGTGATCACTTCGTCGAAAATCAACAGAATTCCGTGCTTGTCGCAGATATCGCGCAGCCGCTTCAAATAGCCCTTCGGCGGAATGAGCACGCCGGTCGACCCGGCCACCGGTTCCACGATGACGGCGGCAATGGTTGAGGCGTCATGCAGCGTGACGATGCGCTCCAGCTCGTCCGCCAGGTCAGCGCCATGCTCGGGCACTCCGCGGGTGAAGGCATTCTTGGCCGGCAGATGCGTATGCGGCAGATGGTCGACACCGGTCAGCATCGTGCCGAACATCTTGCGGTTGGCGACGATACCGCCGACCGAAATGCCGCCGAAATTGACGCCGTGATACCCGCGCTCGCGACCGATCAGCCGGGTGCGCGATCCCTCGCCGCGGGCGCGGTGATAGGCAAGCGCCATCTTGAGCGCGGTATCGACCGACTCGGAGCCCGAATTGGTGAAGAAGACATGGTCCATGCCCTCCGGCGCGATTTCAACCAGCCGGTTGGCAAACTCGAACGCAATCGGGTGGCCCATCTGGAACGCTGGAGCATAATCCAGATCGCCCGCCTGCTCCTGGATCGCCTGGGTGATCTTTGGCCGGCAATGGCCGGCATTCACGCACCACAGTCCCGCCGTACCATCGAGCACCTTGCGCCCGTCACTGGTGGTGTAGTGCATGTCCTTGGCGCCGACGAACATGCGCGGCGTCTGCTTGAACTGCCGGTTTGCCGTAAACGGCATCCAGAATGCGTTAAGATCGTTAGGCGCTACCTTGAGCCTGTTTGACATGACCAAGCCTTTCCTCAAACCCCTGCATTATTGCGGCCAACGCTTGGTTTCCGGCACGTATCTGTGATACGCAAATTTTGACCGATTGGACAAACGTTAGCATCGCCACTATGGCGGTCAAGCGAATAGTAGGGATTTGCAACGCGTGAAGAGCGCTCCACATGTTCGGAACCGCTGGTCCAAGAGATTGGTCCAGTGAACGGGGCGGTCACAATCTAGGCCCGGCCATGGACGCAGCAGCCAAACCCCGCCCGACGCGTATTCAGGTTCAAAAGCGCGAGTTGATACTCGACGCAGCTCTCGACGTTTTCTCCACGAACGGGTTCCGCGGCTCAACGATCGACCAGATCGCCGATGCGGCAGGCATGTCGAAGCCCAACCTCCTGTATTATTTCAAATCCAAGGAGGATATCCACGCCACACTCATACAGCGGCTTCTGGAAACCTGGCTGGCGCCCCTGCATGAGATCGACGACATCGGCGATCCGCTGACCGAGCTGAAAGCCTACATTCGCCGCAAGCTGGAGATGGCGCGTGACTACCCGCGTGAAAGCCGGCTCTTCGCCAATGAGATCCTGCAGGGCGCGCCGCGCATCATGCCGCTGCTCGAGGGCGAACTGAAATCGCTGGTCGATGAAAAGGCGCACATCATCAAGGGCTGGATGCGCGACGGCAAGATTGCCCGGACCGACCCCTGGCACCTGATCTTCTCGATCTGGGCGACGACCCAGCACTACGCCGATTTCGACGTGCAGGTGCGCGCCGTGCTGGGCCCCGATCGCGGCGGCGAAGGCCGCTTCGATGATGCCGCGCGCTTCCTCGAGCAGCTGTTCCTCGACGGACTGCGGCCCTGACCGAATAGGCAGCCGATCGAGGCCCGACCGGCTGGCACGGGTATGAACCGCCAAACGGGCGGCCTATGCCGCTTTTGCCTGACTGACCGGGTGAATGGCATGAAACGAAACGCAAAGCCTGTTCCAGATATTGATCATGCCGACCGCGACGGTGAGTTTCGAAAGCTCCTCTTCGGAGAAATGCGCCAGCGCGGCCTTGTATAACCCGTCACTCACGCCCTCGCCGGCGATCAGCGTCACCGCTTCTACCCAGGCAAACGCAGCCCGCTCCCGGTCGGAAAACAGGGGCGACTCCTTCCAGGCGGCTACGAGATAAAGCCGCTGTTCGCTCTCTCCGTCCTCGCGCGCCTCTTTGCTGTGCATATCGACGCAATAGGAACACCCGTTGATCTGCGACGCGCGTAGCTTGATCAGGTGAAGCAGACTTCGTTCCAGTCCGCATTTGTCGACTGCCGTGTTAAGCGCCATCACCTGCTTCATCAGGTCGGGCGCCTTTTCGTAAAAATTCAATCGGGGTTTCATTTTCGTTCCTTTCCTCGCTGGTTGCTGTGAAGTTTCTGAGGACGCTGGTTGCGCGCCGCAAAAGCACAAGCTCGTTCGACCACTCGCGGGTCGGCGTCGGCCACGAATTCTTCGACGATGTCGCTAAGCCGCTCGCGCCGGAGCGCCGCCCGGTACGCAGCTTCCGCGCGCAGCATTGCCGCGTTGATACCGCAGGGCTTCGGGTATGCCGACGCTGGAAGCGCCGCCGGCCCGCGGCGGCGTATCTCCATGCAGCGAAAGCCCGGCTGCGGGCCTTCGACAGCGATCACGATTTCGAGCAGCGTGATCTGGTCGGCCGGCCGTGCGAGCCGGTAGCCGCCCGCCGGGCCGGGTACGGATTCCAGAATGCCGGCGGCTGACAATGCCTGAAGGTGTTTGAGAAGATAGCTCGGCGACAGGCCGAACTCCGTTGCTAGCGCGCTGGCCGGCAGAGTTGCGTCTCCATCGGCCCCCGCAAGAGCAGCGGCACAGTGAATTGCAGCCTCGACGCCTTCGTTCAGTTTCATCGCAGTGTTCCAGTTCGTACTGCCTCTATCGTCGATAATTATTATCCACGATAGAGGCAGTACCGATAGCCGATAGGTCCAGCGAAGCAATTTCGGGATCGGCTAGCCGTCCGGCGCCAATGCCAGAACGATAAGCCCCATTACCGTCACGGCGGCGCCGGCCGCAATGCTGAATGGCGCCCAGCCATGGCCGAGCAGGCCCTCGTAGAAAATCACGAATGACGGCGTGAGGTAATTGTAGGCCAGCACCTTGGCGGCCGGGATGCGCAGCGCTGCGAACTGTAGCAGGAAGAACGTGCCCGCCGTCGTGAAGATCGAAAGGTAGGCAATCACGACCCAGACCACGGCCGGCAGCGCGATCCAGTCGGTCGCGACGATCTCGCCGGCACCCCACAATGCGATCCACAGCCCGGTTGCCACGAGCGTCCAGAAGGTGAATGCCAGAACGGGATCGCCGCGGTTGAACTTCTTCACCAGCGGCGCATAGGCTGCATGACATGCAACGCCGGCGATGAAGATCAGTTCGCCCTGCCCGATCCGGAACCCGAGCAGCGCATCGACATCGCCGCCGAAGATCACCCAGACCGCACCACAACCCGCGATGATCAGTGACACGACTACCAGCGCACGCGGCACCTGTCCGAGAAACAGGTAGCCGAAAACGGCTGCAAGCACGGGCATGAGCGTGAAAACAGCGCCGGTTGAAACCGGTGTCGTGAGGCGCAACGCAACGAACATGGTGACGAAAAACACCGCCATCAGCGCGCCGAGCAATGCAAAGCGCCATGGGCTCCCCGCCACTCGCAGTCCGCCGCGCAGGAGCAGCATGCCCGCCGCGCCCATCAGTGCGACGGCAACCGCGAACCGAACTGCGTTGATCGCGGAAGGACCGAGATGAGGTGCCGCGATCGCACCAAGGGAATAGGAACCCGAAACCAGGGCCGCAAACAACAACATGGCCAGATGCGCGAGCAGCTTTTCGCTGCCGACGGCATGAACATCACTTCGAAGGGTGTCAGACACGGGCGGGTCCGCGAATTGTATCAACGACGCGAACCCGCCCGGTCAGGGAGGAACTGCCCGGCCGCAACGTGTGCACCCGTCTAATCGAGGTGCCCGGCAATCCATTCCACCGACATGGGAACCATCTCATCGTCGATCGTCTGGGGCCCGGCGAATGCATTCCACACATGATCGGAATCGATGACTGCCAGGGATTCCTCGCCCTCATGATAGGTCATCAGAACTTCACCCAGTGCAGGCTGCGGCAAGACCACATCGTCACGCGTTCCCACAATCACCTTGAGCGGACCGTCGTAATCCGACACGGCGCCCACCGTGCTCGTGGTGGCGAGTTCGTGGAAGAAACCCGCGTTGAGTGTCGTTTCCGCGCCCCATGGCAAGGTGAAGGTGAAGGGTGTGTCGGCCTCGGCCTGAAGCGCCTTTGCCAGTGTTTCGGCGCCGACCATCGGTTCGAAATTGTGCAGCGGGAAAACCGCCGGCGCCCATAAAACCAGCGCATCGACATCATCTTCCCGTGCGGCTGCGGCATGTGCACCGACAAGCCCGCCCTGCGACCACCCGATGATGGCCAGCTTCGAGCCGTCGACGTCGGAACGTGTCTTCAGCCAGTCGATCGTGGCAACCGCATCTGCGATCTGGCCGCTGAAGGTCGTGTCTTCCCATTTGCCTTCGCTCTCGCCCGATCCGCGAAAATCGATGCGCAGGCTGGCATAGCCCGCATCCGCGAGGAGACGGGCAGTGCGCGAAAAGACCCCCTCGTCCGTGCCGGCGACGGGCAGTTCGTCGCGGGTTCCGGTGAAGCCGTGCAGCAACAGCACCACTGGTGCGTTGCTCACGCCATCGGGTGTCTCGAGGACGCCGACGACGGTCCCTTTGTCGGTCGCGATATCGACTTTCGTTTCCGCCGCCTGAGCGCCAAACGCGACCGCCGAAAGCAGCCCCGCAGCCGCCAAGATAATTTTGGTCAATTCAAACTCCCAGCATTACTCCGCAGCGACTTTAGCCATCGGATTGTTCGGATGTGTCGTCCAGTTTGCATAATCCGCTTCGACCACCTTGCCGGTCCGCTCGTCAACCGCACCCGGCTGCAGCTCTTCCATGGTGATGCAGCCTTCGACCGGACACACGTCCACACACAGATTGCACGCCACGCATTCGGCATCGATCACCTCGAAGCCGCGCTGGCCGTCGATCGTGTTGGCGATCGCCTGATGCGATGTATCTTCGCAGGCGATATAGCAGCGGCCGCATTTGATGCAGAGATCCTGATCGATACGCGCCTTGGTGATGTAGTTGAGGTTGAGATACTGCCAGTCGGTCACGTTGGGCACAGCCCGGCCGATAATGTCGTCGAGGCTTTTGTGGCCTTTCTCGTCCATCCAGTTCGACAGACCCGAAATCATCTCCTGCACGATCTTGAAGCCATAGGTCATGGCCGCCGTGCAGACCTGCACGTTACCGGCGCCAAGCGCCATGAACTCGGCAGCGTCGCGCCAGGTGGTGATGCCGCCTATGCCCGAAATCGGCAGCCCCGGTGTTTCCGCGTCGCGGGCGATTTCCGACACCATCGACATGGCAATCGGCTTCACCGCAGGTCCGCAATAACCGCCATGTGTGCCCTTGCCGTCGATGGTCGGCTGCGGCGCAAAATTATCGAGATCGACCGAGGTGATGGAGTTGATCGTATTGATCAGCGAAACCGCGTCCGTACCGCCGGCATGCGCGGCGCGGGCTGGCTTGCGGATGTCGGTGATGTTCGGCGTCAGCTTGGTGATGACCGGCATGCGCGTATTGGCCTTGCACCAGCGCACGACCATCTCGACATATTCCGGCACCTGGCCGACCGCCGAGCCCATGCCGCGCTCGCTCATGCCGTGCGGGCAGCCAAAATTGAGCTCGATGCCGTCGGCCCCGGTCTCTTCTACGACGGGAAGAATGGCCTTCCAGCTCTCTTCCTCGCAGGGCACCATCAGCGAAACCACGATTGCGCGGTCCGGCCAGTCCTTCTTGACCTGCTTGATTTCGCGCAGATTGGTCTGCAGTTCACGGTCGGTGATCAGCTCGATATTGTTGAGACCCAGCAGGCGACGGTCAGCGCCGTAAATCGCGCCGTAGCGCGGACCGTTGACGTTGACGACCGGTGGGCCCTCCTCGCCGAGGGTCTTCCACACAACACCGCCCCAGCCGGCCTGAAAGGCGCGGACGACGTTGTATGCCTTGTCGGTCGGTGGCGCCGAAGCCAGCCAGAACGGATTGGGCGATTTGATGCCAACGAAATTGTTGCGGATATCTGCCATGCTCATGCCCTCCCGTTCGAGGTAAGAGACCGGTGGATGGATTCGGCCGCGTCGCGCCCGTGGGCGACGGCCGAAACGGTAAGGTCTTCGCCGCCGGCGATACAGTCGCCACCGGCCCAGACCTTCGCCAGTGAGGTGCGGCCTTCGCCATCGACCCTGATGCGGCCGCCTTCCAATTCGGGTGCGGTGTTGTCGCCGCCGTTCAGCGAACCGGCTTCGAGCGTCTGGCCAATGGCTTTGAACACCTGATCGGCCGCGAGCGTCAGTGTCTCGCCCGTGCCAATGAGCTTGCCGTCTTTCTCGGCGGTGTATTCGAGCTCGATCCCGGTGACCTTACCGCCTTCTGCAACAACCTTCTTCGGCTGTAGCCAATGGCGAATGGTGACACCGTTCGCGGTAGCAAGGTCCTGCTCATATTCCGAGGCGTTCATGCGGTCCTTGCCGCGCCGGTAGCAGATCGTGACATCTTCGGCGCCAAGCAGCTTGGACTGGATAGCGGCGTCGATTGCCGTCATGCCGCCGCCGATCACCACGACGCGGCGCCCGACCGGCATCTTGCTCAGGTCCTGCGCCTGCCGCAGCCCGGCAATGAACTCCACCGCATTCTCCACGCCATCGGCATCTTCGCCGCCTGCCCGCAACGCATTGACCCCTGCGAGTCCCATGCCGAGGAACACGGCATCGTACTCGCCGGTCAGCGATGCAATGCTGAAATCGCGCCCCAGCGCCTGGCCGTAGCGGATTTCGATGCCGCCTATGGCCGTTACATAATCGACCTCGGCCTGCGCAAAACCATCCACCGTCTTGTAGGCGGCGATACCGTATTCGTTGAGCCCGCCGGCCTTGGGTTTCGCCTCCAGAACGACGACATCGTGCCCATTGACGGCGAGCCGGTGCGCGCAGGCGAGACCCGCAGGCCCTGCCCCCACGACGGCGATCTTCCTGCCGGTGGACTCCGCCCGCTTGTAAAACTGCTTGCCTTGCCGCATCGCCTCGTCGGTGGCGTAACGCTGCAAACGGCCGATCTGCACCGGCTTGCCTTCGGCGGTTTCGCGCACACAGACCTCTTCGCACAGCGTCTCGGTGGGGCAGACACGTGCACACATGCCCCCGAGAATATTCTGGTCGAAGATGGTTTTGGCAGACCCGATGGGATTGCCCGTCGCGATCTCGCGAATGAACATCGGAATATCTATCGATGTCGGACATGCCTGCATGCAGGGCGCGTCATAGCAGAAATAGCAGCGATCGGCCTCGACCAGCGCCTCATGATCGTCGAGTGGTGGATGCAGATCGGAAAAGTTGTCCGCGTAGCGCGCAGGCTCCAGCCTGCCAGCAGCAATGCCATCTTTGAATTGGCCAGTCGTCATGTGCGTTCCCCGACTGTTGTTGTTTCGGGAAAGCTAGCACGCTTTCATTTTTTATCAATCGGTCAAATTTTGGATTATCGAAGCGCTATCAATAGTTTAACTTGATAAATCAAGTCATGTTAATGAGGAGATCGCCTTACTCGGTGATGATCGGCACATCGGGATGAAACGCATGTGCGACGAATGCGAATGTCACATCATGCGCGACATCCACGCCGTCGCGCATGACGCGCACTGTGCCAACGTCGCGGCCATCGGCGATCCTGCTGCGGTCGAGCGCCGAGGCGACGCCGCTCTCGAACTGGAACTCCAGCCCATCTCGGGCGAACCCGTCCTTGCGCACTTTGTCGAGGCTGACGATTACCGGTGTCTGGCCCTCGCGCACGACGACGACCCGCGCCATTGCGGGAATATCGTCAGGCAGGTCGCCCCGATATAGAAACGGCACAGTGGCACTGTCGTAGCTTGCATACGGGTTGCGGCCGTAATCGCGAAAATCCGGATCGTTGGGCACCAGCACGCTGGCGTCAGGATTCTCGGCAGCGAAGTTCGAAAACGAAACGATGCGCGATGGTATGAGTTTGAGTTTCTTGCCAGTCAGCTCGCCGACAACCGCCTCGCCGGTGAACTGCTGCCACCAGCTTTCGGTCTGCCGGTCATACATGACAAGATCGGAATTGCGGAGTTTGCCTGTCGTTCCGAATTCGAGCACCTGCCCCTCCAGCCGCCGGTCGAATACCAGCGACGCATTGCAGAGCGGGCAATAGGTCACCGCGACCGGCACGCCGGAAATCACATCATTGGCGATCTCGTGCCACATCAGGATCTGAAGTGGATAGGCGCGCACCTCGCCATCGACTTCAAGCCGGATCACCGGCTCGGCGGCGCCGATCGCTTCGATCGCCTTGGCCGGTAGAAAGCGCGGCTCATCTATGGATGGGATGCCGTCACGCGGCGGCCCGCCCGACAGGATTTCGCTGAAGGAGACAGTCGTTCGGGAAAAATCTGTCCGCCAGCCCTCGGCGGCCCAGCGTTCAGGGTTTGCATGCACCAGGACAGCACTTGCAAACAGCGCCGCAAGGGCGAGTGTCAGCCTTGTCATAGCAGGCAGTCCTCCGCTGGTGTTGTGGGTGGATCCAGCCTCGCCCTTCATCATTTCACGGTCAAATCAACGCTGCGTGGGGCTCTTAAAGACTGTGTCGAAACAGTCATTTGAGCCGATGAAGAGATTCAATCTGCGAGCGTGTTGAATCGATCCATGAAGGTCATGGCTGGCGTCGCCGCGCACCTCCTTCGCCTTGGACATGGGTTTCGGGCACCTTGTACAGGCAGCCGACATGACTGCCGGCATTCCAGCCGCACCCTCGGTTATCACTTCGGCGTGATACGATCCGGAAGCGCTTTCAGCCACGGGACAAGGGCCTACACTGCCGCAGTTCCAACCCGGAGGTCTTCATGCGTTATGCCCTGCTCATGCTGTTTGTCACCGCAATCCTTGCCACCACCCCGCTCGCGGGCCGGCTCGCCGCCCAGGAATGCACCGGGCCCGACTGCGCAACACCGGGCGGCCATCAGTGCGAACGCACGAAAAACGAAACGCCGACAGCCTGAACCGCATCAGTGAACGCGGTTGGCGTCGGTCAGCAATATCCGGTGCTCGCCGCCATCCGATGTATCCACCTCGCCGATAAGCTCTCCGCCCTGCGCGCTGTCGGCGACCTCCCAGGTAACGCGCGAAAAGACATACCATCTGGCGCGTGGAATGCGCTCGAAGATGAAATTGCCCTGCGCGTCGCAAGTCGCGATCCGCGCCACTTTCTTGAAGCGCTCGTCGGCTCCCGCCATCGGCATAGGCTGCTTGCCCTCACGCGCCGCCTCGACCGCCCGGTCGAATGTCGGTGTCTTCGGAAACAGAACCACCGGCGCGCCGGCACAAACGACGACGCCTCCGCCACGCTGCCTCAGGAACGCCTGCCCGGTGACGGTTGCATCGCCATCGACTGCGTAGCGGCCGAACTCGTCATCGGTATAGACGAACGCGAGCTCCTGCACCGGCGGTCCGGTTACGCAGGACGAAAGTGCAAGCGCTGCAATCGCGAATACAAGTGAATTGAATCTGCGCACCGAACCCACCCAATCTCGATTGGGCTTGAGTATAGAGGCAGTTTCTACTTCGCCAATGCTTTTATCGCACTCGTTCCCGGCTTGCCTCGCATGCTCGCTCGCAAGTTGTGTGCTTCCTCGGCTTTCAATGCAACCAACGTAAGGCGCTGCGTTCTACCGGGTCATCGCAACCGGCAGCCCGGACTGACGCCTTGTTTCGGCGACTGCCGCCTGGATAGACGGCTTGGAGCGCACCGCCTGGCGGCCTGCTTCGATCACCAACTCCACTTGCCGCTCTTCCAGAGCCAGCCGTGTCGGCACATCGTTCAGCGCCGCGTGGCTGCGCGGATCGGCGTCGCGGAACGAAAGATGCTCTACCGTGACATCGATGTCGCGGCAGTCCCAACCGGCTGCCGAGCCCCTGATACGCCGCACCTGCGTGCGGCTGAGCCCGCACCGATACGCAACGAGCTCGTTCTTCCACGCTTTGATAGCCAGTTTCAGAGCATCGTAACCGTCCCTCATTGAGGACGTGATCGCCGTTCGACTCAGGGCGGGCAGCAACTCGCGGATCCTGAGGTCTTTGCTGGATGCGCCCCATTCCGGGGCAGCTTCGCGGCCGGCATCGGCGACGATGTAGACCAGCCGCCGCAACCGCACGGCTTCTTCCGGCGACAGCGGCCCGTACGGGGTGTTGGCCGCTGCGCGCGCCGTCGAGAAGCCCGCCAACCCGTTATTGTCGGTCAGGCCGCCATCCAGCAGACGCAATCTTTTGAGATCGGACTTGTCGCGATAGGCGACAAGCGAGCGCGCATGGGCCTTTAGCCGCAATGGCGCATCCGGGTCGCCCAGCGCCCGGTCCAGCCACGCCGGCCGCTGATAGCCGCACTCAGGCGCATCCGCCGAAACTGCGATTGGGGTAAAGACCAGTGGGAAGGCGGCAGACGCTGCGACCGCATCGGCCAGCTTGACCTCGTCCAGATCGCTGCATAAGGCGGCGAAGGTGTCGTAGGTGAACAGGAACGGCGTGCCGTGGTAGATGTCCGACGCCGTCAGCCAGACCACCGGCGCGTCGGCGCGCTTGAGGCTCCGGAACGTGCCGCGGTCGAAAAGGTTGTCGTCCAGCCAGCGGGCGAACTTGCCGCGGTCGTTTACCCCGCCGCGCAGCACCCGCACGACGTTGGAGGGAACGACGGCCGTACGCATGCTCGCTTCGGCGTTCGCATCCAGGAAGCGCTGCCTGAAATCGTGATATCCATCCTTGCCGCGATAGCCAAAATAGGCGGCCGCGATGGCGCCGCCCGAAGTGCCGGAGACCATCCGCACATCATCGACGAGCGTCCGCTCGTAAGGATCCTCGTCGATGACATAACTGTCCAGCTCGCGCAGAACGCCATAGGCGAATGCTGCCGCACGCGCGCCACCGCCCGAGAAGGAAAGACCTACGACGACAGAACCGTCATCGCCGGGATCGGGAATGTACTCCGGCGAGGCAGGGCCGACTTCCGCGACGAAGCTGTTGATGGGGCCACGGTCGCCGTTGGCACAGGCCGACAGGAGTACGGCCAGGAGCACTGTCAGCGCCGCCGCAGATCCGCCTCTTGTGCCCATACCCTGGTTCCTGTCGCGACAGCCGGAAAAGTTAAGTAGCCGAATAGACGGCGAACTTAACGAAATCCCTAATACTCGCATGGAGATATGGCTCCACGATCGCAAACCACTTCCGAGGCTCCCCGTTGACCGCCATCTTCTTTCTCCCCGGCCTTGCCATGTTCGCGTGTTTTGTCTTGTTCGGCGCGATCACCTACGGATTGGCGCTCCTTGTGCTCGGCATGTTCGAACGCAGGGCGGCCGCAACGCCCCTCTCGGTTCCGGTTGCGCCGTTTTTCACCGCAATCACCTCCGCCTGGGCACTTTCGCTCGGCTTCGCGGCGGCAGACATCTGGTCTGTCCGGGCCGACGCGCAGAACTATGCCACGGCCGAGCACTCGGCGATCATGCGCCTTGCCGGCATGGCGGCTCCGGAGGCGCTCAACGTTCCCGCCATTCTCTCCGGCCTGACGCAATATCGTGACGAAGTGCTCGCGCACGAATGGGGAAATTCCAGCCAGGAACCCTCCGGCGCGGTCGACGATGCAATCCAGAACATCCGACTGGCGATCATCTCCCTGGCCCACCGGAATACACCGCCATCTCTGGTCGACAATTTCGCCCGTGATTTCGATGAACTTCAGGACGCCCGCAACCTCCGGCTGGCGAATGCGGAAAGCTCGGTAAGCGAATACAAATGGTATCTGCTGCTGTTTCTGACCGTTTTATCGACTGTTGCCATCGCGTCGGTGCATGCGGACCGTCCGGCCGCGGGGCACAGCGCACTGGTGATCTACATCGTGGCCGCCACCGTCAGTCTTTGGATACTGGCCATCCATGCCAATCCGTATGACGGCATGGCCAGCATCGATCTGGACCCGGTCAAGCTGTCATTGAATGGCCCGTAGCCACAAGGGCTATCGGGACTTCTTCGCCAGCGCTTTTGCCTGCTTCACCCAGTCCTCGCGCTCGATGCGTCCGTGGAACTTGAGCTTGCCGTCCACCCATTCCCGCTCGGCCTTCTTCCAGCTGGCGATCTGCGCATAGGTGTAGATGCCGAGCCCGTTCAGAATGCCCTCGATCTTCGGCCCCACGCCCGAGATCCGCTTGAGATCATCCGGCTTGGCAGGCTTCTTTACCGCAGCTGGACGGCCCGCATCGGCAGCTTTCGCGGCTTCTTTCCGCGTGCGTGCGGTAGCGGGCTTGACCCGTGTGCTCGCTGCGGAGCGCCCACCGCCGGCCTCCGCCATCGTCCTTTTGGGCGACGATGTTCCGGGGCTTGCCGATGCGCTTGCGGAACCCCGGCGCGACTGAGCAGCCTTGCGAGCCGTAGCCGGCGTTTTTGCGCGGCCGGCACCCGGGGCCTCTGCCGTCTTTGCAGCCTTGACAGGCTTGCGCTTTGTGCTGCGCGCCTTGGCAGGCGAAGACTTACCTTCGTCTTTGAAACTGATCACCGGCTCCATTGACGCCAGCGCCTTGTCATCCAGCCAGCACATGCTCCAATGGCCGTCGCCGAGGTCCTTGTGCGGCGGAACTTCCGTTTCGCATTTGTTGCCGGGCACCTTGTCTTTCCAGCGGCAGCGTGTCTGGAACGGGCAGCCGGTCGGCGGGTTCATCGCCGAGGGAATGTCGCCCTCCAGAACGATGTGCTTTTTCTCGACGCTCGTATCCGCGATCGGGATCGCCGACAACAGCGCCTCCGTATAGGGGTGGTAAGGCGGCGAGAAAATCTGGTCGGTGCTGCCCTGCTCCACAATGTACCCGAGATACATCACCACCACACGATCGGCGAGATAGCGGACCACCGACAGGTCGTGGCTGATGAACAGCATCGTCGTCTTGTTGGTACGCTGAATGTCCATCAGCAGCTCGGTAACCGCCGCCTGGACGGACACGTCCAGCGCAGACACCGGCTCGTCGGCCACGACCACTTTGGCGTTTCCGGCGAAAGCGCGCGCCACGCCGATCCGCTGTTTCTGGCCGCCGGAAAGCTGGCGCGGCATGCGCGTCGCAAAGGCGCGCGGCAGTTTCACCAGGTCAAGCAGCTCCAGCATGCGTTTCTCGCGGTCGGCCTGTGTGGCGCCGACCTTGAATTTCTCCAGCGACCGGATGATCTGTCCGCCGACCGAATGGCTCGGGTTGAGCGTATCGAACGGATTCTGAAACACCATCTGGATGGCGCCAACGGTTGCGGCGTCCCTGTCTTCAACAGGCAGGTCTTCGATATCCTCATTGCCGAGCGTCACGGAGCCCGACGTAGCGGTTTCGAGCCCCAGCAACACCTTGGCCAGGGTGGATTTGCCGCAGCCGGATTCGCCGACGATGGCCACGGTTTCGGATTCACGCGCTTCAAACGAGATGGACTCGTTCGCCTTCACCGTACGGCCTTCGCCGCCTCCGAATACGCCACCCGACGAGACGTGGTAATATTTCTTCAGATTGTCGATCTTGAGCACCGGCGCGCCGGGCTTCACCGGCTTGCTTTCTTCCTTGGCACCCTCGGGCAACTCTGCCCAGTCGATCTCCTCGAACCGCACGCAGCGGCTGAAATGACTGTCGTGGCCGCTGACCTCCACCATCGGAATTTCCGCGGCGTCGCAGACACCGGCTTTGAAATGCTGACAGCGCGGTCCGAAATTGCAGCCCTTTGGCCGCTCGTGCGGCAGAGGCAGCTGACCTGGTATCGAGATCAGCGGTCGTGAATTCTTGTCTGCACCGGGCAGCGGGATGGAGCGGAAAAGCCCCTGCGTATAGGGATGGCGCATGCGGTCGAACACGTCTTCGATACGTCCGGTCTCCACCGCCTCGCCCGAATACATGACTGTGATCCGGTCGCAGGTTTCGAGGATCAGCCCGAGATTGTGCGACACGAAGATCATTGACGTGCCGAATTCTTTGCCGAGCCCCTTGATTAGTTCAACGATGCCCGCCTCCACCGTGACGTCGAGCGCCGTCGTTGGCTCGTCGAGCAGGAGCAGCGCCGGGTTCGACAGCAGCGCCATTGCGATCACGATACGCTGCTGCTGGCCTCCTGAGAGCTGGTGCGGAAACGAACGCAGCATGCGCTCGGGATCCGGCAGTCGCACGGCCTTCACCATTTCCAGCGCGCGGTTCCAGGCCTCCTCCTTCGAGACCTTGTCGTGGATGATCGGCACTTCCATCAGTTGCTGGCCGACTTTCATCGCCGGGTTGAGGCTCGCCATTGGCTCCTGGTAGATCATGGCAATCTTGTTGCCGCGGATGGCGCGCAGCTCCTCTTCCGACATGTCGGCCATGTCCCGGCCCTGGAACTTGATGCGCCCGCCGACAATCTTCCCGACATTGGAGAGGTCGCGCATGATGCCGAGCGATACGGTCGACTTGCCGCATCCGGATTCGCCGACGATACCCATCGCCTCGCCGGGCATGACCGTGCAGGAGAAATCCATCACCGCCGGAATTTCGCCCTTGCGGGTGAAAAACGAGATCGAGAGGTTTTCGATCTCGATGATCGGGTCGGCTTTCTTGGCGATGTTCGTGGCTTTGATAGCTTCGTTCATCAGAATGCACTCAGTCCTTGAGAGATTGTTCGCGCAGGGCATCGGCCAGAAGATTGAGACCGAGCACGAATGACATCAGCGCAACAACGGGTGGCAGCGCCGGGTGCACATAAGCACGCAGCAGCCTGCTCGATTCCTTGATCGCAGTGCCCCAGTCCGGACTTTCGGGCGCCAGGCCGAGGCCGAAATAGCCCAGGGTTCCGAGCAGGATCGTCGTGTAGCCGATACGCAGGCAGACATCGACGATCAGCGGCCCCCGCGCATTCGGCAGCACTTCCCACAACATGATGTACCAGGGGGATTCGCCGCGTGTTTGCGCTGCCGCAACATAGTCGCGCGTCTTGATGTCCATGACCAGCCCGCGCACGATGCGGAATACGCCCGGACTCGACGCGAACACCACCGCAACGAAGATGTTCAGCTCATTCGGGCGGATCGAGATGATGCCCAGCGGGTCGGCGTCGAACACCAATCCTACATACACCCAGCCGCCGATCAACACCGTCAGCCCGATCTGAACCACGAGCAGCCGGGGACGGCCGCTGAAACGCGTGTAAAACAGCGCGCAGAAGAAGATGATCGGAAAAAGGAAGAACAGGCCGGCCATCGCATAGGGGATCGGCGTATCCATGATACCCGGTGTCACCAGCAGGTAGAACAGCAGGATGACGGGGAACGCCAGCACCAGATTGGCAAGGAAGGACAGGATCGAATCCACCCGTCCGCCATAATATCCGGCGGGAAGGCCGAGCGTGGTGCCGACCATGAGCGCGAACAGTGTTGCCGCCGGTGCGATCACCAGAACGATCTGGCTGCCGTACACCATGCGGCTGAAAATGTCGCGCGCCAGCCGGTCGCCGCCAAACAGGAACGCCTGCCCGGTCTCCGGCTCGATCGCGCCGGGCAGCGCATCCTTCATAACGAAGATCTGGGCCAGCGGGTCGAACGGCGACACGATGTCGGCGAAAATCGCCGTGAATGCCCAGAACAGGCAGATGACGACGCCTGCCACGCCGACCCCAGTGTCGAAGAGCTGGCCGTAGAGGCCCAGCCGCGGCTTGAATGCATAGCTGAGCGCCAGAACGATCGCCAGCGCCACCCAGACCGGCCAGAACCGCCAAAGGACGCCGAACAGAATCTGGAAGCCGCCGAGATATTCGAGTTCCATGTTTGCTGCCCCCTAGCTGACGCGGATACGCGGATTGAGATAGGCGTATCCCACATCCGAAATGAGCTGCGTGAACAGCACGACGAAGACGGACACCAGCGAACACCCGAGCAGAAGATCGATATCGTTGTTGCCCGCCGCCTCGACGAGAGTGAAGCCGAAGCCCTGATAGCGGAACATCACCTCAACGATGACGACGCCCGTCAGCAGCCACGGAAACTGCAGCATGATGACCGTGAACGGCGCAATCAGCGCGTTTCTGAGCGCGTGCTTGACCACGACCGCATTGAACGCCAGGCCTTTCAGGCGGGCGGTGCGTATATATTGCTGCGTCATCACCTCCACCATCGAGGCTCGGGTCATGCGCGCAATGTAACCGATGCCGTAGATCGCCATGGTCATCACCGGCAGCGTGAAATTGGAGAACGTGATGCCCACCCGCGTGGCGCTGGCGGCCGATCCGTTCAGCCAGCCGAGCCAGGACGCGAATATGACCGTAAAGATGACGCCGGATACATACTCAGGCGTTGCCGTGGTGGTGATTGAGGCGACCGACAGACTTCGGTCGGTTCGGGTCCCCTCGCGCATGCCGGCCAGCACCCCGATCAGCAGCGCCACCGGAACCATGACGACCATCACCCAGAACATCAGGATGCCGGTTGCGCCGAGCGCGGGAAAAAGCTTGGCGGCAACCGTCGTCTTGAACTTCGTTGAACAGCCGAAGTCGCCTTGCAGTATGCCGCCATAGTGAGGCTCCGCCGGCTCGTCGCAATAGCCGAAGCGCGGAGTGACCGCCCCGGTGTCCGGATCGACATAGGGCTGTTTCTGGACCACGCCGAGCCAACGCCCGTACCGGACAAAGAAATTGTCTCGGTAGCCGTTTTTGACCAGCCAGCTTTCGATGTGTTCGTCCGACGAGCGCATATCCAGCTGGCTGATCGCAAGCTTGCGCAGGTTGGGCTCCAGATTGACCATGAAGAAGACGACCAGCGTCAGGCAAAGCATGGTCAGTGCCATGGTGCCGAGCCGCCGTCCGATGAAAGCGATCATTTACAGTCCCCTGCCGCTCAGGTTGGGGAGAGCACGTAATGTCCGTACGCAAAGACGGAATTCGACGGTCCTGAAATACCAAGAGGCGCGGTTGCGCTTCGCCCCCCTGCTGTCAGTATAGCCGGGCCGGTTCATCCGGCCTCTGGTTCCCTCTGAGCGGTACGCCATCTGGCGCTCTCTGAATTGAAGCGGGGGCGAAAACGCCCCCGCCTCCGGTCGATTTACGCGTTGAGCCAGACCTTGCCGAAATCGTGCTCGAAGGTCGGATGCATCTCGAAGTTCATGACCTCGGGCGCATGGTGGTTATAGAGCTTGCGCCAGTAGGGCTGGATGATGATACCCGAATCCTGCAGGTGCATCTCGATCTTCTCCATGACCGCCTTGCGCTTGTCCGCATCGGCAATGGTCAGCGCCTCGTTGATCCACCCGTCGAGTTCAGCGTTGGAATAGCCGGCCTCGTTCCATGCTTCGCCGCTGCGATAGGCCAGCGACAGAACCTGCACGCCGAGCGGCCGCATGTTCCAGTTGGTCATGGAATAAGGATACTTGGTCCAGTCATTCCAGAAGGTCGAGCCCGGAAGAACCGTCCGCTTGACCTTGATGCCGGCCTCGCGGATCTGCGCGGCGATCGCATCGCCGGTGTTCTTGTGCCAGTCCTCGTCGACGGTGATGAGCTCGTGCTCATAATCCATCTGTCCGGCCTCTTCCATCATCG
Organism: Rhizobiaceae bacterium; assembly: GCA_017644005.1. Classification (GTDB taxonomy): domain Bacteria; phylum Pseudomonadota; class Alphaproteobacteria; order Rhizobiales; family Rhizobiaceae; genus RCIO01. Next base: position 59,635 of record JAEPMJ010000004.1, on the reverse strand, counting down.
CCTTGGCGCCCTCAACGTCACGCGCCTGCGCCGGAAGCTTCACATATTCCGGGTGGATCGGCGCAACGTGGTGGTTCTCAGCCGGTTCGCCGGCATTGCCGTAGCCGAGACCCAGAACCTGGGCATTGTCGACCGCCATCTGCAACGCCTTGCGAACCTTCTGGTTGTCATATGGCGCGTTGTTGACGTTGGTGCGTGCAACGATGGTTGCGGCGGTGACGGACTCCGATGTTTCCATGCCGACACCTTCGAGAATGTCGACGAAATCGGCCGACGTCTCGTGGTTGGCATGAACCTCGCCGGATTCGAATGCGCTCACCATGGCTGAAGGATCGGTGCCGTAGTCGATGAACTCGACGCCGTCCAGATAGGCTTCGCCGCCCCACCAGCTGCCGTTTTCGCGCCGCTTGTAAACGACACTCTGGCCAACATCGTAGGAAACCAGCTCGAACGGCCCGGTGCCGATCGGGTTCTCCACGAAGTTGGCTCCCGTTTCATCGAAGCTGCGGTGCACGATGAGTGCCGGATAGTCGGTGAGGTTCGGGATCAGAGCAATGTCCGGCGCTGTCAGATGCAGCTTGACGGTCATGTCGTCCACTTTTTCAACGGCGCCTTCACGCAGCTTTTTGGTGTCCGCGTCAGCAAGCGACCCGAGGCGGCCCGGCATCGAATTGCCTTCGGCGCTGCGGTCGGCCCAGCGCGTGAAATTGAAAATCACGTCATCGGCGTTGAAGGTGTCGCCGTTGTTCCAGGTCACGCCCGGGCGGATGTGCAGCACATATTCGGTCGCATCATCGTTCACTTCCCAGCTCTCGAGCAGGTAAGGCTCGATGGTGTAGTCGCGCGTATACTTCACCAGCGGCTCCAGCGTCTGGCGCTGTGCATTGGCGATTTCCGACCAGTCGGCCGTGCGCGGATCTTTCGGATCCTTGATCCACATCGCGACTTTCAGCACACCGCCCTTCTTGGGCTCCTGAGCCATCGCCTTCGTCGGCGCCGCAAGGCCAATCATCGAATAGGCAAGTGCAGTGCTTGCACCGAAGGTGCTGGCAAGCGCTAGAAATTCGCGCCGGTCCATACGGCCCTCGCGCACTTCCGCCGCCATGTCTTCAACATGGGACGGCACACGGTCGCCGTTGCTTCTGAAAAATCTCATGGTGTTCTCCCGTTTGGATTGACGTTTTGTGGTCAGCATTCCCCATCTGCTGCCTGATGTCAAAAGCCATCAGGACGAATGTCAGCCTGAGAAAGCTGCATTTTTGGCCAGCGTTCGGATGCCGCAAATGCGACAATATTGTCGCAAACGTTCTATTCGAAACGCCAGATCGGTCCCGCATGTGTCACTGGCGTGACGCGGGGGAAACTTTGCCCCTCAGTTGCAACTGCTGGGCTGGCGCGAGTCGGGCAATGGCCACGCGCCGTAATCGCGTAATCGTGATGGCGTTTCAACCCCCGGTAGGAATATTCGGCCGCGTTAATATTCGCGTTCGTAAAAAATGCCGCCGCCTGTCTCGCCACTGTCGCTCGCTTCGCCGCGCAGCTTGATGCCACCGATATTGAGATCGATGACGGCCTTGCCCGACCCGGGCTGCGAGCCTTTTTCGATCGAAAGATAGGTACGGTCGTTCAGATATTTGCCGACGGAGACCGACGTGTCGCCGGTTTCCTCGTCGGTCCTCACATCGATATCGTCGACGCCGATTCGGTCGCGCAACCGCTGCAGCAGCGTGGTCGAGCCGCCAATGCCCGCGAGTTGGGCCGCTGCTGAAGCAAGCTGCGCCACCTGCACCGCCGAAAGGTTTGACATCGCCTTGCCGAAAAGCAGGCGGGCCAGGATCTCGTCCTCGGGCAAACTCGGTGTCGATTCGAAACTGAAGGATGGATTATTGGCGGATCCCGTCACGCGCACAGTCACCGTTGCACCTTCAGCAACGGTCGACGCCACGAAGTTCAGATAGGGAACAAGCGAACCTGAGAAGCTCAGCGTGCCGCTGGTAAAATCGAGCCGGCGGCCAAGAATTTCGAGCCGGCCGCGCTGCAGTTCGAACTGCCCCAATGCGCCAACCGCATTTGACGGGCCTGTTAGGCGCACGCTGCCGGTGAGCACGGCATCGAGCCCCCTGCCCTGGACGATCACCGATTGCGCGGCCCGGATTGTGAGGTCGAGCGAAACGGCACCGCTGCCGCCATCGCCGGTCGAAGGGTTCAGCGCAGCCTGTTGCTGCTGCACGGCGGCTGACGCGTTGCGATGCTGTACGTCGAGCTGCGACAGGCTGGTCGGCAGGCTTTCTGGAATGGTGATCACCGTACGCCCGAGATTGACTTCGCCGCTCAGCAGCGGATTGCCGGTGAGCGAACCCTGAAGCGCTATCGCGCCATCGAAATTGGCTGTCACCAAACGTCCGTCCGCGTAGCGGCCATTGTCTATTCTGAGGTTGAGGTCGGCCGGGAAGCCCTGCGCCGGATCGATGCCGACGTAACCGCTGCCGACGATCGAGCCGCCTGTCGAAAGCCGCCCGTCGAGTGCCCGGATCGTCGCCCTCCCGTCGCCGACATCGATCGTCGCCGCCAGGTCTTCGACGGCAAGCCCCGTCGCGGCATGCACCAGCCTTGCACCCGAGGACCTCACAGTGCCGTTGACCTGCGGCGCACTGAACGCGCCACCGACCTTGAGGTCGACCTCCGCGCCTCCATTGAGGGCAACCCCCTGGGCTGCCAGACGGCTGGCGAGTATCGAAAACGGAACCCGCCCGGAAAAGGCTGCGTCAATCGACCTGGCGGCGATGTCAACCGCGCCGCCGCCGCTCATCGTCAGGCCGGAGCCCTCGCCGACATCGGCGTCAAAGCTCAGAAGGCCGTTCGTATAGGTGCCTTTCGACGTCACTCTCATTGCGCCGAGGCCCGCGGCAAGCGTCTGCGCCGTGCGTCCGTCCGACCAGATAAGATCGTAGGCGACTTGCGGATCGGACGGCGAACCGCCGACACGCACCGCACCCGAGATCGTGCCGCCGGCGCCCAGCGACGGCGCAAAACCGTTGGCCGCGCTCGCCGGCAGAGCCGCTATACTCGCCCGCATATCGAGCGCCTCGCCAGCACTGCCTGAAAGCGTCGCGGTTCCGCCCGCCGCCGCAACAACCAGCCCGTCGAAATATGCCGTACCGTCGCGGACAACGATGGTTGTCGGCGCAGCAAGAGCGAGCTGAATGCCCCGGTACTGTGCGCCGGCCTCGGCGATCTGGGCGGTAACCGTACCGTCCTCAAACTTCACGCGTCCGGTCGTGGACGCAGGCGTGCCGTTCGTCGTTGCGCTGCCCTCGAATTCGGTCCATCCACCGCTGCTTGCCAGCGAAAGCCGTGCATCGCGAACGTCCGCACCGTCGGTGCTCAAAGCCGTAGCGGTCAGCCGTCCTGAAAGCACCGGCGCCTCGAGATAGTCTTCTGCCGCCGCGGAAACCGAAACGCCAGCTGCGCTGACCGCATCCATGACCAGGCGCGGCAGATTGCCTTCGATCATCACGCGAGGCGTATCGCCATCGCGCGAAAAGCGGATTGCGCCGGCCGCCTCGCCCGAAACGTCGACCAGCACCATTGCGGCAAGCGGTCCGATGTCGGGAAAGTCGAACTGGATTGAACCCTCAGGCACGAATGCGCTGTCGAGCGTCAGCGCGCCGAACAGCTTGTTCTCGCCAAGATCGAGCCTGAGATCGCCTATCTCGCTACGCCCGTTGCTGGTCGACAACGAGGCCCTGCCGTCCAGTCGGTCGTCGCCGATCCGCCCCACAAGGGTGACATCGCCACTTGGCGCACCGGGATCGGCGGTCACCGCGGCATCGAGCGAAAGGCCGGTCAGTTCCCGACCGGCCACTGTCATGCGGTCGCTCGCGACATTTGCCGTGATTTCGGGTTTGCCGAGCTCGCCGCTGGCGGCAACCGAAAATCGCGCTTCGCCCGTGGCCGCTTCCGAGAGTTTCGAAAGATCGGCGAACGCGCCCTCAAGCTCGGCTGAAACCGTCTCGCCATGAAGCGCCGCCGATCCGGTGACTGAAAGCGCGCCGGACGTGATCTCGCTGTCGGTGAGCGATATCCGCCCCTCGGAATCGCGTTCGACCCTACCCGTCACGGTGACCATCTTGTCGAGAAAACGCCCCGCCGACGAAGGCAGGACCGCCGTAAGCACGCTGCCCGAAAGCTCCATCGCAAAACTGTTGTCGGCAACGCCGTAGCGGCCGGTCGCTTCAGCCTGCAACGTACCGCTACGCGCCGAAAGCCGCTCGAACGTCACCTCGTTACCGTCGGCGACAGCGCCGTCAGCCGTGAGCGAAACAGCACCTGCCAGCAGATTGGCCACGGTGGGGACGGTGCTGCCCACGGCCGCCGATTGCGCGCTGACCGCAACCGGACCTGACAGTGTCTTGAGGTCGAAACTGTCCGAACCGGCCTCGATCGCTACGTCTTCCGCGGCGATGCCGCGAGTGGCAAACCGGCTGAGATTGGCGGCGATATTGAAGCCGAGCGCGTCGCCGGGGCCGAAGGCTCGACCGGTCGCCGCCTTGAATGCGAGCTGTGTCTGCGCCTCGCCCGCGCCGAATGCCAGCGGCACGGCATCGCCGGTCGCACTCGCGGTGAACTGGAAATCCGACACACCGTCGGGATCGAGGCTGCCGCGCGCTTCGGCAGCGATCGTCTCGCTGCGCAGCGTCAGTTCATCAACGGTGAGCGCGTTCCACGGGCGAACCAGACCGTTGAACACGAAGCTCGTTGAGCCTCGCAGGAGCGGCGCAAGCCCGTCAGGCAGGAAAGGCGAGAAAGAGCCGCTGCCGTTGGTCGTGATCCGGCTGCCCTGGTCGGTGAGCTGATGCCGCAGCTTCACCTCCGCCGCCGGCGCGCCGCTGACCAGAAACATGCCCCGCGCCTGCCAGTCCGACATCGGACCGCTGCCGCTGACTTCAATACCGACCGGCGGCGTGCCGGGCAGCCGCAACAGCGTGGCGAGCACGCCGCCCTCCGGCTCGCTACCCCTGATTTCGACATCCAGCTGGTTCCGGTCGGGCACAAACGCCACCTGCGCATTGAGCGAACCTGTCGCACCGTCGATGCGCCTGAGCGCCAGCTTCGCCGCAGCGGTGAGCGGCGCGTTGTCCACCTTGACAGAGCCAGTCGCCGCCAGCTGCGCCGCGGCTCCCGCAACACCGGCACCGAGCCGGATATCGGGCAGATCGATCGCCTTCACATCGATCGTGACGGGCAGGCTGAAACCGCCGCCGCCATCTGTCTCGACGGGCATCGGCCGGCGCGAAACCTCGATGCGCTCGGCTGAAATCCTGTCAGCGTCGAATGAGAAGCCGAGCAGGGCAAATGGTGACCAGTCGACGGCTGCGTTGTTGACCGCAAGCCAGGTACCTGCCGCGTCCGCGACAGCAATCTCGCTCGCGGTCAGATACCCGCCGAGAATACCGTTCAGCCCGGAAACACGCACCTCGCGCCCTTCGCCCGAAGCCAGCCGGGACGCGACGCCGGCAAGGTTCGCGCGGCCGTTTTCGGTCTGTGTGAAATAGGCAAGCGCGCCGCCCGCCAGTACGAGGGCGACGAGCAGCAGATAGAAGAAGATGCGAAGTGCTTTTTTGAGAAATCGCATGGCGGCGGTCAGAATGCCTGCCCGATACCCGCATAGACGCCAAAACTCGGATCGCCGGGACGCCGGTTCAGCGGGACGGCCGCATCGACCCTGAGCGGGCCGAACGGCGTCAGGTAACGAAGGCCGAGGCCCGCGCCGAACTGCAGCGTTGAAAGGTTGGGCACCGTTGCAGCCGACACCGTGCCGGCATCGACGAAGGGAACCAGTCCCACCTTCTCACTGACCTTGATGCGCATTTCGAGCGAAGCCTCCGCGAATGACCGTCCGCCGGTCGGTTTCCCGGTCGCGTCGCGCGGGCCCACGCCCTGATAGGCATATCCCCGCACCGAACCGCCGCCGCCCGAATAGAACCGCCTGTCGGCGGGTATAGCTGCCAGCGGCGCACCCACGATCGATCCTGCCGCGGCGCGCGCCGCAAAGACGATCCGTCCATCGCTGTCGAGCGACCTGTAGATCGAGGCCTCGCCCCGCACCTTCAGGAAATTGGCGCCCGAAAACAAATCGCGCGTCGGCTCCGCGTAGACCAGGAAACGCTGGCCCCGCTTCGGATCGAGTCGGTTGTCGCGACCATCATAAACATATTCCAGCGGAATACTGACCAGAAGATGGCTGCGGGGCACGACCGGGCTGAAACTGTCGGTCACGCTGGACCAGGCCACGCGTACTTCGGCCGAAACCGTCTGTTTCGGTGTCAGGTCGCGGCGGATGCCGGCCCGCGCATCGACGGTGAAGCTGTTATAGGCGTTGGGGTGCTCGAACGATGCCCTGACGCTCGAAATGAACTTCGAAGCCGGCCCCATCACGCCGGGCTTCTCGAACAGAATGGCTGCATTGTAGTTGAGCATTCCAAGGCTCGCGGCGCTGCCGATGCGGCTGATGGAGCCCTCGATGCGCAGCTTTTCCGCCCTGCCGAACAGGTTGCGGTGTCCCCAATAGCCTTCGATGCCTGCGCCGTCGGTACTCGAAATCGTGGCGCCAACCCCGAAATAGCGGTGCTTTCGCTCCGAAACGATGACATTCATCGGGATCGACCCGTCAGGGTCGAGCGCGTCCGCTTCGGTCACCGAAACACTGCTGAAAACGTCGAGGTTCTGCAGCCGCTCGCGTGCCCGGTCGCGCTCTTCGGGCGAATAGGTCTCGCCCTGTTCGAGCCCCGTCATATAGGCAATGAACTCGCGGTCGACCTGCTCCGCACCCTCGACATTCGTCCTGCCATATGGCGCGATCGGCCCGGCTTCGATGCCGAAACTGATATCGAGTTCCTTGGTTGCACTGTCGGCCACCACCTCGCGCGAAACCACGCGGGCCAGAGGCCTGCCTTCCTGCTTCAGCGCGCGTACCATGTCGCGCTCGGCCCTGAGAATGGCAGTCGAGCCGGCTTCGCCACCCGGCATCAACCCGAACCGCGCCGGCGCCAGATCGGCCGCATCGCCCGTCAGGCTGATATCGCCGAGTACGAACACATTGCCGGGATCGACTCTGATCGAGATCGGCACAGGCCCGCTCGCGTCGAACTGAGCGTCCGGCGCGATGTCGTCCAGCGACCTGCCCGCGATGCGGATCGTCACCACGCCATCGTAGCGTGCATTTTCGTAAAGTGCCGCGACAAGCCGCTCACGGTCGTTGCGCGCTTTTGAAATCAGTCCGAGCGAACCCGAGACCGCCTTGCCTTCGTCGCCGACAAGCAGCGACGCATCTTTCAGCCGCTCCGAAAGTTCTTCATTCGAAGGCCCGGGGTCGAAACTGACCGAATAGAAGACGGGATCGACAATCTCGGTCTTGGTCTCGTCCTTTTTGCCGAACAGCCGCAATCCGAACAGCTCGAAGGCCGTGGCCGGGGTCGCGGCCGTGCCTGCGAAAGATGCCGAAAGAACGAACGCAGCCATCAGGCGCGCGAAACGCGCGCCCGGCCCGACAGTGCCCGTATCTGGCATTTTTCCCGGTCGCATTACTCCAAGGTAACCACAATTCCTGAATGCAGACTGAACTCAATTGCACCTAATGCCGCCACAATCCGGCGCTCACATTCCCTTACAGCTTGTAACGGCGCAGGAAACGCACACGCGCAGGCGGCCCCAACTGCCTTAACACGCCATCGGGGCGGGGCAAACGTAAACCGGCCTGTCTACATGGCGCGCGGCGCTGCCGTTGACAACCGCCGTATCACAAGCGCCACATGAGTGGGTTATCCGAAGGGACGCGGATACCGTTGGAGGAGCAGCATGGGCATGCGCGCAATTCGGTTCTTTTCTTTTCTGATTCTGGCAATTTTCATGTCAGCCTCGCTGGCGACAGCGCAGGAGCGGCGCATCGAGCTGACGCAGGACGGCGATTATTTCGGCTTCGATCTGCGGACGGAAAAAGACGTTACGCTCGAACAATGCTCGGCGGCTTGCATGGGCGACCAGCAGTGCCGCGCCTTCACCTATAATACCGGCGCAAGCTGGTGTTTCCTCAAATCCGACTACAGCTTCATCAATCCTTTCCCGGGCGCGGTCGCCGGGCGCGCAGTGGCTTCGACCGGCGAACCCGACATCGGCGCACCTCCCGCACTCGCTTTCCTGCCTTCGAATGTCGGCGACGAGGCGATCCGCTACCGCGCCGACATCGCGGCCAAGCCGCGTCCCGACCCGGGAATGGGAGTCGGCGTGCTCACCACGATTGGCGACGATGCACTTGCTGCCGGCAATACCCGCGAGGCCGTTCAGGCGTTCCGCGAGGCATTGCGTATCGACGCGGATGCACGCTCCGTCTGGTCGCGGCTCGCCGCCGCGCTGCTTGCCGTCACCACCGAAAACAGCTTCGAGAAGGGCGCCTTCGCGCGCGCCGCTACCTCAGCGGCGCTGAACGCCTACCGGCTTACGCGCGGCACAAACGAACGCGCAGAGGCACTGGCCGCCATGGCCCGCGCGCTCGACAATCGCGATCTCTACCGCCCGGCGATCTCGGCCTACAATGCCAGCCTCGAACTGGTGAACAGCGCCGCCGTGCGTGCCGAGATGGAAGATTTGCGCGCCCGCAAAGGCTTCCGCGTCGTCGATCATACGGTGAATTCCGACACGGTTTCGCCGCGCATCTGCCTCCAGTTTTCCGAAGCGCTGGTGAAAACCGGCACGGATTACGCCTCCTTCGTCACGGTCGACGGACGTGCGCCCAAAGCCGTCGATGCCGGAGAGCGCCAGCTTTGTGTCGAAGGTCTCGACCACGGCGAATATTATGACATCGTCGTCCGCTCCGGCCTGCCTTCGGCCATCGGCGAGGTGATCACGAGCCCCATCACGCTCAATATCTATGTACGCGACCGCTCGCCTTCGCTGCGTTTCACCGGCGAGAACTTCGTGCTGCCCTCCACCGCGCGTCGCGGCATCCCGCTGATCAGCGTCAACACCGAAACCGCGGACCTGAAGCTATATCGCGTCGGCGACCGCGCTTTGACGCAGCTCTTGTCCGGCTACCGTTTCCTCAGCCAGCTCGACGGCTACGGCCTTTCCGAAATCGGCGATGAGCTTGGCCAGCCCGTCTGGCAGGGCGAGATCGACATTCGCTCCGAACTGAATTCCGAAGTCACGACGAGTTTTCCGGTCGATGAGGCGCTGCCCGAGCGCGAACCCGGTGTCTATGTGCTTTCCGCAACGCCGAAAGGCGCACAGTCGGATTACTGGAACGCCAGGGCGACGCAGTGGTTCGTGGTGTCGGATATCGGCCTTAGCACCTTCACCGGCGTTGACGGCCTGACGGTTTTCGCCCGCTCGCTGGCGAGCGCCCAGCCACTTGAGGGTGCGGAACTCACGCTGCTGGCGCGCAATAACGAAGTGCTTGGGACCGCCACCACCGACGCCGCCGGCCAGGCGAAATTCACTCCGGGCCTGACGCGCGGCACCGGCAGCCTCGCCCCGGCGGCGCTGCTTGCGAAGAACAGCGGCGGCGATTTCGTCTTCCTCGACATGACCCGCGCCGGCTTCGACCTGTCGGATCGTGGCGTCACCGGCCGCGCTGCGCCCGGCGCGCTCGACGTCTTCGCCTGGACCGAACGCGGCATCTATCGCGCCGGCGAGACCGTACATACCGCGGCCCTGGCAAGGGACGACGCGGCGGTGGCGGTCGAAAATCTGCCGCTCACATTCATCTTCACCCGCCCCGACGGTGTCGAGGATCGCCGCATTGTCGACGATGGCGCTGCGATGGGCGGCTACGCGGTGGAACTCGACCTCCAGGCAAACGCCATGCGCGGCACCTGGAACTACCGCATCCATGCCGACCCCGACAAAGCCTCGGTCGCCAGCGGTCGCTTCCTGGTCGAGGATTTCGTGCCCGACCGCATCGAATTCGACCTCACCTCGCCCGACGATGAAATCGTGGTCGGCGAACCTGCCCTGGTCGAGGTTGAGGGACGTTTCCTGTATGGCGCGCCGGCCTCGGGGCTTTCCATGGAGGGCGAAGTCGCACTGACGACGACCCGCGAATGGGATGCCTTCCCCGGCTATTTGTTCGGTCTGGCGGACGAGCAGACCAACGAATACGCCAATGTCACGCCGCTGACCGACCTTCCCGTCACCGACGACAACGGCAAGGCGAGCTTCGAGGTCTTCGTCAACGCGATCCCCTCCACCACCCAGCGCATCGACGCCAATGTGGTCGTGCGCATGCGCGAAGGCGCCGGCCGCGCGGTCGAGCGCTCGCTGGTAATCGGCGTTGCTTCGGAGACCGACCTGATCGGTGTGCGGCCCGAATTCACTGGCGGCTCGGTGCCGGAAGGCGCCGTCGCCTCCTTCCGTGTCATCGGCGCATCAGCCGGCGGCGAGCGTACGGAAATGGAAAGCCTGATCTGGACGCTCGAAAAGCTCGAGCGCTCGTATCAATGGTACCGCAACGGCTCCAGCTGGCATTACGAGCCGGTCACATACGAAACCAGGGTCGCAGACGGCCGGCTCGATGTCGGCACCGGCGCAGAAGGCCGCATTCAGTCAGCGGTTCAGTGGGGTCGCTACCGCCTGACGGTGGAAACCCCTGACCCGGCAGGCCCGCAGACCTCCGTAGAGTTCGACGCCGGCTGGTATGTCGCAGCAAGCTCGACCGAAACGCCGGACGGCCTCGAAATCGCGCTGGATAAGGAAGAATACGCTCCGGGCGAAACCGCGCGCCTGCAGATTTCGCCGCGCTTCGCCGGCGAGGTGCTTGTGACGGTCGGCGCGGATCGCCTGCTTGAAACCTTCACAGCAAGCGTTCCCGAGGGCGGCGCAACGCTCGACATTCCCGTCAGCGAGAACTGGGGCGCGGGTGCCTATCTCACCGCCACCCTGTTCCGTCCCGGAGACGCCGAAGAAACCCGCATGCCGGCCCGCGCCATCGGCCTGAAATGGCTCTCTGTCGATCCCGGCGCGCGCAAGCTCGATGTCGCGCTGGAAGCACCGGCACAGTCGAAACCGCGCGGTCCGCTCACGGTGCCGATCTCCGTACCGGGTGCGGCTGGCGAAACCGCCTATGTCGCCCTCGCTGCGGTCGATGTCGGCATTCTCAACCTCACCAGCTACGAGGCTCCTGATGCAAGCGGCTGGTATTACGGCCAGCGCCGCCTCGGGCTGGAACTGCGCGATCTTTACGGCCGGCTGATCGACGGTTCGCTCGGCGTCACCGGACGTCTTCGCACCGGTGGCGATGGCGGTGGTATGGCCACCGAGGGTAGCCCGCCGACCGAAGAGCTGGTTGCCTTCTTCACCGGCCCGATCGAACTCGACAACGATGGCCGCGCGATCGTCACCTTCGACATTCCCCAGTTCAACGGCACGGTACGCCTGATGGCCGTGGCATGGACGAAAAATGCGGTCGGCAACGCCGAAGCCGACGTCATCGTGCGGGAGCCGGTCGTCGTTACCGCCGGCCTGCCGCGCTTCATGGCGCCCGGCGACACGGCAACGCTGCGCCTCGACATCGCCAATACCGATGGTCCGGCGGGCGAATACAGCCTTGAGGTGCTTACTGACGGCCGGGTCGCTGCGACATTTGCAGATACAGTCACCTTCGCTTCCGGCGAACGCAAATCCGTCACGGTGCCGCTCACCGCCGAAATGACAGGCCGCTCGGCGATCACTGTGCACCTTGCGCACGCCGACGGCACGACGGTCGAACACGCGCTGTCGATCCCCGTCCGGCCCTCCGCCCTGCCCGTCACGACGCGGCGCATCGTCTCGCTGGCGGCAGATGGCGGCTCCATCAGGGTCGACGAGGAACTCCTGGGCGACAGCCTGCTCGACGGGGCGTCGGTCTCGATCGGCGTTTCGCCGGTCGCGGCGTTCGACGTTCCGTCGCTGCTAGTCAGCCTCGACCGCTATCCATATGGCTGTGCGGAACAGACGACGAGCCGCGCGCTGCCGCTGCTTTATGTTGCGGAACTTGCGGCACAGTCGGGTCTGGATCCCGATCCTGAAGTCGAAAAGCGCGTGCAGGACGCGATCCTGCGTGTGTTTTCCTACCAGTCGTCCTCCGGCAGCTTCGGCCTCTGGGCGCCGGGCTACGGCGATCTGTGGCTCGATTCCTACGTGACGGAGTTCCTGACCCGCGCCCGCGAACTGGACTATCAGGTGCCGGAACAGGGCATGCGGCTGGCGCTCGACAATCTCCAGAACTCGATCTCCTATGATCTCGACATTCAGGAGCGCGGTGCCGAGATCGGTTATGCGCTTTATGTGCTGGCGCGCAACCGCCGGGCCTCGGCCGGCGACTTGCGCTACTACGCCGACACGCGCCTCGACGAGTTCGGCACGCCGATGGCGCGCGCGCAGATCGCGGCGAGCCTCGCGCTCTATGGCGACACGCTGCGCGCGGAACGCGCTTTCCGGTCGTCGCTCGAACTCGCCCGCAGCGGGCAGAGCGACGCCTACCGTTCGGACTATGGCTCGACCCTTCGCGATAGCGCTGCAATCCTGGCATTGGCGGCCGAAACGCGGCCGGTGCCCGGCATGGTGCCGGAGATGATCTCCTTCGCCGCCGAGGCAAGCCGTGTCGATCGTTATATGTCGACGCAGGAGCAGGCCTGGATGCTGCTCGCCGCACGCGCGTTGGCGGAAGGCGGCGAAGCGCTGCAGCTCGAGGTCAACGGAAGCCCGCATATGGGCGGCTACGCGACCGAACTCGATGGCCTCGACCTGCCGGGCAATCCGGTCACGATCGTCAATCGCGGCTCGGCTCCGGTTGATGCGGTGGTGACCACGGTCGCCGCGCCTGCCGAGCCGCTGCCGGCTGGCGGCGAGGGATTCACCATCGAACGCAACTACTACCATCTCGACGGTTCGCCAGCGAATGTCAGTTCGGTGACACAGAACGAGCGTCTGGTTGTGGTTCTCAAGGTGACGGAGCAGAACGACTGGGGTTCGCGCGTATTGGTGACCGACCTTCTGCCCGGCGGTTTCGAGATCGACAATCCGAGCCTTGTCAGCAGCGCCGAACTGAGGAATTTCGAGTGGCTGCCGAATACCGGCTACGCGCATGCCGAGTTCCGCGATGACCGTTTCGTCGCCGCGTTCGACCGCTCCGGCGGCAGCGACCGCGAGATCGTCATGGCCTATGTCGTGCGTGCGGTCACACCCGGCGTCTATGCGCATCCGGCCGCGAATGTCGAGGACATGTATCGTCCGCAGTACCGCGCCCGCACCGCCGACGGCTTCATAGAAGTCGTTGCGCCCTGATGCGCCGGCTCTCGCCCGGCAAAGTGCTGCCGCGCGCCGCAACGGCTGGCGCGGCGGCGGCTGCGCTGGCAATGCTGGCGCTAGTCGCGCTCGCTCAGGCCGACCGCGCCCTCCCGCCGCCGCTCGATGAACCGCCGATCTCGGCCGAAGTCGTGGGCCGCAATGGCGAGTTGCTGCGCGCATATGCGGCTCCCGACGGCCGCTGGCGCATGGCGGTCGAACTGCGCGACATAGACCCGCATTTCCTCGACATGCTGATTGCCTATGAAGACAAGCGCTTCCGCGATCATCGAGGCATCGATGTGATCGCAATGGCGCGCGCTGCCGGCCAGCTCGTGACCAACGGCCGAATCGTCTCGGGCGGCTCGACGATCACGATGCAGCTTGCACGGCTGATCGAACCGCGCGAACGGCGTTCCGTCCCGGCCAAGCTGCGGCAGATGTTCCGCGCCTGGCAGATCGAGCGGCGGCTGTCGAAGGACGAGATCCTGCGGCGTTACCTCACGCTCGCGCCATACGGCGGCAATATCGAAGGTGTACGCGCGGCATCCCTTGCCTGGTTCGGCAAGGAACCGCGGCGGCTTTCGGTCGGCGAAGCAGCCTTGTTGGTTGCCCTTCCCCAGTCGCCCGAGGCGCGCCGGCCGGACCGGCATCCGGAAAACGCAAAACTGGCACGCGACCGCGTGCTTGCCCGCATGGCCGATGCAGGCCTGATGGAAGGCGCAGAGGCTGCGCGGGCCGCCGCCGTGAACATTGTGCCGACCGGGCGTTACGAACTCCCTGCACTCGCCGCTCACGCGGCTGATGCCGCCCGCCTGGCCGATCCGGCCGCAAAACGTATCGCACTCACGATCGACGGCAGGGTTCAGCGCAGCCTGGAGGCTGTCGCGGCTGAGGCTGCGACGCGCATCGGCGACAAGGTCTCCGTCGCCATGCTGATGGCCGATGCGCGGACCGGCTCTATCATCGCCGAGGTGGGTTCCGCCGACTATTTCGACGCCGGACGCAATGGCTGGGTGGATTTGACCCGCGCCGTCCGCTCGCCGGGCTCGACGCTGAAGCCGTTTATCTACGGACTCGCCTTCGAAGAAGGACTGGTCGCCCAGCAGACAATGATCGAGGATCGCCCGGCGGACTTCGCCGGTTATCGGCCGCGCAATTTCGACATGGCCTATTTGGGCGATGTCAGCGTACGCGAAGCGCTGCAACTCTCGCTCAACGTACCTGCCATCCGGCTGCTCGACGCGCTCGGGCCGGCGCGGCTCGCCAGCCGCTTCCGAGACGCGGGCGTCACACCTGAATTGCCGCGTGGCGAAAAACCCGGTCTGGCAATGGGGCTGGGCGGCGTCGGCATCACCCTGCGCGACCTCGTGCAACTCTACACTGCACTGCCCAATTCCGGCTTTGCCACGCCGCTGCATGTGAAGCCCGCCCAGCCGCAGCCGGTGCGCCTTCTCGACCCCGCGGCCAACTGGCAAGTCGCTGACATCCTCTCGGGCGTTGTGCCGCCGCTAGGCGCGCCGGAACTCGGCATCGCCTACAAAACCGGTACCAGCTACGGCTATCGAGATGCCTGGTCGATCGGCTTCGACGGCCGCCATGTGCTGGGCGTCTGGATCGGCAGGCCCGACGGCGGGCCTGTGCCCGGCATATCCGGTTTCGAAACCGCCGCGCCCGTTCTTTTCGACGCGTTTTCGCGCTCCGGCATCGCATTTGCCGAACACGCGTCGCCGCCTGAGGGCGCGGTGCGCCTGCCGCGCGGCGACTTGCCTGTCACGCTGCGCCGCTTTCGCTCGCTTGACGACGACGCTGTCATGCCCGGCATTGTGGAGGCCTCGCCGCGCATCGTCTTCCCGCCCGATGGTGCAAGGGTCGAACTCGCGGCGGAGGGGTCCGCTCCCCTCATTCTCAAACTGCAGGGCGGCCGCGCGCCCTTCCGGTGGCTGGCAAACGGACGACCGCTGAAAGACGCCGTTCGCAGGCGAACCGCGAGCTGGCGCCCGGACGGCGCCGGCGCATCAACCCTCACGGTGGTCGATGCGGCAGGCAGGGCGGCCAGCGTCAATGTGTTCATCGAATGAGAAATCACGGGAGTTCGCGCACGAAACGTGCACCGGGTGCCAATATTGGCATATCAGCCGAAGATACCGTGCATTTCTGCACTGCGATGTTGAAGTACACATAAGCTGCTTGAATTCTGGTCTGGCTGATGATCAGATGCACCCGCCGTAACCGATCAACAAAAACGGGCGGCGGGGAAAAATGCCCGGTGGTCAACACCGGAACAGTCAATGGGGTAGGCCCATAAGTCAGGTACTCGAAGTGCGTGACCTGAAGACCATCTTTCATACGCAAGATGGTGCAGTTCATGCGGTAAATGGCGTCAGCTTCCATGTCGAGGAGGGCGAGCTGCTTGCTGTTGTCGGCGAAAGCGGCTCGGGCAAGAGCGTCACGATGATGTCGCTGCTGCAGCTCCTTCCAATGCCACCGGCAGAAGTCACCGCCGGAACGGCCATGTTCCAGGACCGCGACCTCGTCCGGCTGTCGCCGAACGAAATCCGCGATGTCCGCGGCGCGCGCATCGGCTTTATCTTCCAGGATCCGATGACATCCCTGAACCCGGTCTTCACGGTCGGCTTTCAGATCATGGAGCCGCTGCGCAAACACATGGGGTTGTCGAAGGCACAGGCCCGCAAGCGCGCTGCCGAGCTGCTCGAACTGGTCGGAATACCCTCTGCCAGCGACCGGCTGGACGACTACCCGCATCAGTTTTCCGGCGGCATGCGCCAGCGGGTGATGATCGCGATGGCGCTGTCCTGCGACCCGAAGGTGCTGATCGCCGACGAACCCACGACCGCACTGGACGTCACGGTACAGGCACAGATACTCGAGCTGGTGCGCGAACTTCGCCAGAAGCTCGGCATGGCCATTATCTGGGTCACGCACGACCTAGGCGTCGCCGCTGGCATCGCCGACCGCATCATGGTCATGTATGGCGGCCAGATCGTCGAGCAGGCACCGATCGCGGAGCTTTTCGACCGACCGCGCCACCCCTACACCCAGGCGCTGCTGGAATCGCTTCCCGGACGCCATAAGATCGACGAGCGGCTTCGTTCGATCAGCGGCCAGCCGCCGCTGTTGATGGCGCACCCCTCCTCGTGCCCTTTCGCGCCGCGCTGCCGGCACAAATTCGACAAATGCACAACCGCGAACCCGCCGCTCGTCCGCGTCGGCGGCGTGCACGATGTCGCCTGCTGGCTGGAATCGGCAACGGCGGAGGCAGCGCAATGAACGCCGACCCCGCACTCCAGAAAGGTTCGCTCAAGCCCGAAAAGCTTGTCGACATTGAAGACCTGACTGTCCATTTCCCGGTCTTTCGGGGCCTGCTTCGCCGCCAGGTCGGCGCAGTAAAGGCGGTGGATGGCCTGACCTTCGACATCAGGCGCGGCGAAACGCTCGGTCTCGTCGGCGAAAGCGGTTGCGGCAAATCCACCACCGGCCGCGCGCTGCTGCGCCTTTATGAGCTTACCGCCGGTCGAATTCTCTTCGACGACAAAGACATCGCCAAGCTGGATGCGGGTGAACTGCGCGCCGTCCGTCCCAGCATGCAGATGATCTTTCAGGATCCTCAGGCGTCACTCAATCCGCGCCTGACCGTGGGAGCCATCATTGCCGAGCCGCTGATCGAACATGGCGTGCTGAAAGGCAAGGCACGCCGCGACCGCGTGCGTGAGCTTCTGGATGCGGTCGGCCTCAACCCCGATTACATCAACCGCTATCCACACGAATTCTCCGGCGGTCAGCGCCAGCGCATTGGCATTGCGCGGGCCCTTGCGCTGGATCCGAGCTTCATCGTCTGTGACGAACCGATCGCCGCTCTCGACGTGTCGATCCAGGCGCAGGTGGTGAACCTGCTGCAGGATCTTCAGAAGAAACTCGGCCTCACCTACCTCTTCATCAGCCACGACCTGTCGATGGTCCGGCACATCGCCGACCGCGTGGCGGTGATGTATCTTGGCAAGATCGTCGAGCTCGGGTCCGTCGACCAGCTCTTCAACAAGCCCAAGCACCCTTACACCAAAGCGCTGCTGTCAGCTGTGCCAATGCCCGATCCCAAAGTGGAGGCGACGCGCCAGCGCATACTTTTGACCGGCGAAATTCCCAACGCCGTAAATCCGCCCAAGGGGTGCAGATTCTGCACGCGCTGCCCGGAGGTTATCGACAAGTGTCGAACTGTCGAGCCGGAGTGGCGCGAGCTCGATGGCGGCCGCAAGGTCGCTTGTCATGTTGCCGAATAACGCCAAGAGAAAAACCGGGAGTGATTGCCAACGACAAAGACTTGTGCGGAAATGACAGCAGGCCGCCGCGGACGGAAGACACAAAGCACCGAAAACGCTGCGGACTGTATTCCCCTACGGGTAACAATAAATGGGAGTATGAAATGAAAACCTTTAAATCACTGTTGATCGGGACGGTGGCGGCAGCTGCTGTAACGAGCGCAGCGTATGCGGAGCGAGGCTCCGACGGCGAAGTCAAGATCATCTATTGGCAGGCGCCGTCGATCCTCAACCCGTATCTGTCGAGCGGCACGAAAGACATTGAGTCAGCATCGCTGGTGATCGAGCCTCTTGGCCGCTTCGATCAGGACGGCAACCTTGTGCCTTACCTTGCTGCCGAAATCCCGACCGTCGCCAATGGCGGTGTTTCCGAAGATCTGACCACCATCACCTGGAAACTCAAGGAAGGTCTTGTCTGGTCCGACGGCACGCCGCTCACCTCGGCCGACGTCGTCTTCACAGCCGAATACTGCATGCATCCCGAGGGCGGCTGCGCACAGGCTGCCAAATTCGAAGGCGTGACCAACGTAGAGGCCCTGGACGACCTGACGATCAAGGTCACCTTCGGCGAGCCGAAGCCCTACCCCTATCAGGCATTCATGGGCGGTCAGTCGCCGATCATCCAGAAGGCGCAGTTCCAGGACTGCCTGGGCGCCAAGGCACCCGAGTGCACGGAAGCCAACTTCAACCCGATCGGCACCGGGCCGTTCAAAGTCGTCGAATTCCGTCCCAACGACGTGATCACGATGGAAGCCAATCCGAACTATCGCGATCCCGACAAGCCGGCATTCGCCACGCTGACCTTCAAGGGCGGCGGCGATGCGGCGGCGGCCGGACGCGCCGTGCTTGAAACCGGCGAATTCGACTACGCCTGGAACCTGCAGCTTGCTCCCGATGTGCTCGCCAACATGGCAGCCGCCGGCAAAGGCAAGCCGATTGCAGCCTTCGGTTCGCTCGTCGAGCGTATCGAAATGAACATGACCGACCCTTCGCCCGACCTTCCTGAAGGCGAGCGTGCCACCGCCAAGCATCCGCACCCGATCCTTTCGGACATGAAGGTGCGCAAAGCACTGTCAATGGCGATCGACCGCGATCTCCTCGTTGAGATCGGCTACGGCCAGGCTGGCCGTCCGACCTGTAACCTGGTGCCGGCGCCGGAGCTTTATGCCTCCGACAATACCGACTGCCTGACGCAGGACATCGAAGGAGCCAAGGCGCTGCTCGAGGAAGCCGGCTGGACCGACTCCAACGGCGATGGCGTCCGCGACAAGGACGGCATGAAGCTGTCGCTCACCTACCAGACCTCCACCAACGCCGTACGTCAGGACTTCCAGGCGCTCATCAAGCAGTGGTGGGCAGAAATCGGTGTCGAAACCGAACTGAAGAACATCGACGCTTCGGTCTTCTTCGGTGGCGATCCGGGTTCTCCGGACACCTTCCAGAAGTTCTACGCCGACGTTGAAATGTACGCCAACAACTTCGACGGTACCGATCCGGAAGCCTATCTGGCACAGCACACCTGCGAAAAGGCCCCGCGTCCGGAAACCCAGTGGCAGGGTGAGAACATCAACCGCTACTGCGACGAGGCGTACGATGCGCTCGTTGCCGAGCTCGGCAAGACCGCCGAACTCGAGAAGCGCGGTGAGATCGGCCGCAAGCTCAACGACATGCTGACCAAAGACAGCTACGTCGTCGTGCCGCTGGTCGACCGTGGTCGTGTCTCGGCTCATGCCAACTCGCTGGGCGGTGTTGTCCTCAACACCTGGGACAGCGAGCTCTGGAACGCGGCTGACTGGCACCGCATCAAGTAAAACTTGATCGGCATCACGCCCCGGCAACCGCCGGGGCGTGTTGTTCCCGGCAAGACAAGGCGACCACACCTTGCTGAACTATATCATCCGCAGGCTCCTGATCGCGGTGCCGACGCTGCTGTTCATCAGCCTTGCGATCTTTTTGCTTCTCGATCTGGCCCCCGGTGACCCGACGGCGCAGATGCCACTCACGGTGCCGCCCGAGGTCAGGGAAAAGATCCGGCTCGCGCTGGGCCTCGGCGAACCAATCCACGTCCGCTATCTGCTCTGGCTCAAGCAGTTCCTGATCAACGAGCCGCTGCACATCTTTTCAGACGCGACGGGCTGGGATGTTGCCGGCGACAGCCAGCGCGTGATCTCCTGGCAGACGCGCTCGCCGGTCTTCGACATCATCGTACAGCGCTTGCCGCAGACCCTGTGGGTTGTCGGCATGTCCTATGTGGTGGGCATACTGATCGCCATTCCGATCGGCATCATCTCGGCCTATCGGCAGTATTCATGGTTCGACCAGACCGGCACCTTCGTCACGATGGTCGGTTATTCCATACCGCCCTTTTTCACTGGTGTGCTGGTCATCGTTATCTTTTCGGTGCAGCTCGGATGGTTCCCGTCGATCTACGACACCACACACAGGGTGGTGGACTGGGATACCTTCGTCTTCCAGCTTCGGCAGATGGTCATGCCGGTCATGGTGCTGGCCTTGCAGACGACGGCGCAGATATCGCGCTTCATGCGCGCTTCCATGCTCGACAATCTCAATCAGGACTATGTGCGAACCGCACGCGGCAAGGGCATGACCGAAAGGGTCGTGCTGCTCACCCACGTGCTGCGCAATTCGCTGATACCGGTCGTCACGGTTATCGCACTCGGCGTGCCCGGCATTTTCGGCGGTGCGATCATCACCGAACAGATATTCAAGGTAAACGGCATCGGACAGCTGCTGATCACCGCCATCTACGCTTACGACATTCCGATGGTGCAGACCCTTACCTTCATCTTCGCGGTGCTGATCGTGACCTTCAATCTCATCGCCGATGTCCTCTACGGCGTGCTCGACCCGAGGATCCGTTATGACTGATGTGACCGCGGGCCCGCCCGCTTCCCCTTCGGCCATGCCGCGTCCTGTACGCTCCCAGTGGCGCGACGTTTGGGATCAGTTCAAGACGCACCGCGGCGCACTGGTTGGCGCGGGCGTCTTCGTGTTCATCGTGCTCGCGGTGGTCATAGGGCCGCTGATCTGGCCATACGACGCGCAGTTCATCGATATTAGGTCACGCAACCAGGGACCGAGTTTTTCCCACCCGCTGGGTACCGACCAGCTTGGCCGCGACATGCTTGCCCGCATGATGGCCGGCGGCAAGGTGTCGGTCGCGGTCGGCATCACGGCGATGCTGCTGTCGCTGGTACTCGGCACCGCTATCGGTGTGCTCGCCGGCTTCTTCCGCCGCCTTGACGGTCCGCTGATGCGGGTCACCGATCTTTTCCTGGCGCTGCCGCTGCTGCCGCTGCTGCTGGTCATGGTCATGCTGTTCCGCGAGGCGCTGTCCTCGCGTTTCGGACCCGAAACCGGCATCTTCATCCTGATCGTGGTGGCGATCGGCGTCACGTCATGGATGCACACCGCGCGCATCGTGCGCGGCGACGTGCTGGCGCTGAAAGAGCGCGAATTCGTACTGGCCGGCCGTTCCATCGGCACGCCGCCGCGCCGCATCATCTTCCGGCACATTCTGCCCAACGTGCTGTCGCCGATAATGGTGTCTGCAACGCTCGGCATCGCCAACGCGATCATCACCGAATCCGCGCTGTCGTTCCTCGGGCTCGGCTTCCCGCCCGACTTCCCGACCTGGGGCCGGCTCCTGTTCGACGCCGTCGATTATCTGCAGCAATACCCCGAACGCGTACTGTGGCCCGGCCTGGCGATTTCGCTGACGGTGCTGTCGGTAAACTATGTCGGCGATGGTCTGCGCGACGCGCTGGACCCCCGCATCAGGGGTCGGTAAGTCATCCTCCCTCCCCGCTTGCGGGGAGGGAAAACGGATTCAGCCCAAATCACCGAGATCCCGCACGGCGCCCTTCGCGGCGCTCGTGGCAAATGCGGCGTAGGCCTTGAGCGCGGTCGTTACGTTGCGCTTGCGCGGCGCGACCGGCTTCCAGCCTTTCTTGTCCTGTTCGGCACGGCGGCTGGCGAGTTCGGCATCCGAAACCGCCAGGTTGACCGTGCGGTTGGGGATGTCGAATTCGATCACGTCGCCGTCGCGCACCAGGCCGATTGCGCCGCCGCTCGCGGCTTCGGGCGAAACATGGCCGACCGAAAGGCCCGACGTCGCGCCGGAAAAACGCCCGTCGGTGATCAGCGCGCAGGCTTTGCCCAGCCCTTTCGATTTCAGGTAGCTGGTCGGATAGAGCATTTCCTGCATACCCGGCCCGCCCTTCGGACCCTCATAACGGATTACCACCACGTCGCCGGCCACCACCTCGTTGCTCAGGATCGCCTTCACGGCCGCATCCTGGCTTTCATATACCTTGGCCTTGCCGGAGAATTTCAGGATCGACTCGTCCACGCCCGCGGTTTTCACCACGCAGCCGTCGACAGCGATATTGCCTTTCAGAACGGCCAGCCCGCCATCCTTGGAGAACGGGTGTTCGACGCTGCGGATGACGCCCTTCTCGCGATCGAGGTCAAGACCGTCCCAGCGCCGGTCCTGGCTGAACGCGACCTGCGTCGGCACTCCCCCCGGAGCCGCCATAAAGAAGTTGCGGACATTGTCGGCTTCGGTGCGGCTGATATCCCAGCGGTCGATAGCGTCGCCGATGGTCTCGCTGTGCACGGTGGGTGAATCGCGCCTGATCAGCCCCGCTTTGTCGAGCTGGCCCAGGATCGCCATGATGCCGCCGGCGCGGTGCACGTCTTCCATGTGCACATCCGACTTTGCGGGCGCCACTTTGCACAGCACCGGTACCTTGCGCGACAGCACGTCGATATCGTCCTGATCGAAATCGATCTCGCCTTCCTTGGCGGCGGCGAGGATGTGAAGCACCGTGTTGGTCGAGCCGCCCATCGCGATATCGAGCGACATTGCGTTTTCGAACGCCGCCTTGCTGGCGATGTTGCGCGGCAGCACGCTTTCGTCGTCCTGTTCGTAATAACGCTGCGCCAGGTCGACGACCAGATGACCTGCCTCGACGAAGAGGCGCCGGCGATCGGCATGCGTGGCCAGCGTCGAGCCGTTGCCCGGCAGCGAAAGACCCAGCGCCTCGGTCAGGCAGTTCATCGAATTGGCGGTGAACATGCCCGAGCACGAGCCGCAGGTCGGGCATGCCGAACGTTCAATGACGGCGACCTGATTGTCGCTGACGCTGTCATCCGCGGCCGCAACCATGGCATCCACCAGGTCGAGGGCGCGTTCCTCCCCGTCCCAGACCACCTTGCCCGCTTCCATAGGTCCGCCGGACACGAAAACGGCCGGAATGTTCAGGCGCATTGCGGCCATCAGCATGCCCGGCGTGATCTTGTCGCAATTCGAGATGCAGACCATGGCATCGGCGCAGTGCGCGTTGACCATATATTCCACCGCATCGGCGATCAGCTCGCGGGAGGGCAGCGAATAGAGCATGCCGTCATGGCCCATCGCGATGCCGTCATCCACCGCGATCGTGTTGAACTCCTTCGCAACGCCGCCAGCGGTTTCGATTTCGCGCGCCACAAGCTGGCCAAGGTCCTTAAGGTGCACATGGCCCGGCACGAACTGCGTGAAGGAGTTTACCACGGCAATGATCGGCTTGCCGAAATCGCTGTCCTTCATGCCTGTGGCGCGCCAAAGACCGCGGGCGCCGGCCATGTTGCGGCCGTGGGTGGTGGTGCGTGAGCGATAAGCGGGCATCTCTCGTGATCCTGTGCAAACGTGTTGGGCTCTGCCGCCCGAACGGCAAATATGCCGCAAAATATGGGTCAGGTAGCGTTGTTTGCCACTTCCAGGTCCGACAAGGCAAGGACAGGAATGGTCAATTCGGTTCGCCTTCGGCAGCGATTCCAGCCGCATATGCGGCTTTTTCGGCCTCTGAAGCCGCCACCAGCGGCGGCTTGACCCGGCTCAGGCCGGCATGATTGTGAAGCGCGGAAAGTGCCGCCTTAACGCCCGGAACGAGCGGCTTGCCATCGAACAATGCGCGGATGCGCACCGCCTTTTCCAGCGCCGCTGCGTCGCCATCGTGGAACGCGCGAGCGCAAAAGCCCGCATTGAGATTGGCTGTTGCGGAGATGCAGCCGGCAAACGCGCCGCTGCGCGCCTCCATCAGCACCGCCTCGTTCGAGGGGAAGACGGCGAGTTCATCACTGATCGCGGCGATCGTCCGCGCATAGGCAAGATCGCCGGAGGAATCCTTCAGGCCGGCAATCCGACCAGGCAATGCTGACATCAGCGTGCGTACCAGATCGGGCGTGTAAGTTACGCCGCTCATCGCGGGAAAATTGTAGAGATAAAGCGGCAGGCTGCCGCTTGCAGCTGCGATTGCACGGAAATAGTCCGCGATGCCGGCGTCCGGCACACCTTTGTAATAGAACGGTGGCAGAACAAGAGCTCCGGCAAAGCCGACTTCCGCCGCAGCCGCTGTCAGCGTCACGGCATCGCCTGTGGCCGAGGCGCCGGTGCCGACCATCATCCGGGCAAGATCGAGATCTGAGCCTGCAACGGCCCGCATCAGGGAAAGCCGCTCCTCGACCGTAAAGGACGTTGCCTCTCCCGTGGTGCCGAGCACGTTGAGCCCGTCGCAGCCATTGCCAAGCAGATGACGCGCCAATGTCAGAAACCGTGCCGCATCGGGCCTGCCGCCATCGTCGAGCGGCGTCGCGATAGCGGCAATGACGCCCCTCAAGTGTGCATTTTTCGACATTCGTCAACTCCCGCCGGTCACCGGCCTGTCCTGAATTTCGCCCGCGACGTGATCGATTTCGAGCCGCGCACGCACGCGCTCCCCAGTCAGCAGGTCCGCGGCCTGATCCGCCGCATCCTGAAAGGGCTCCAGCACCAGGTCTGCTCCTGCCGCGATCTGCCCGTCCAGTTCGGAATCGCGGTGCGAGGCTACGGCAATCTGCCCCTGGAATCCCGCCTGTTTGAGCGCGTGAACGATGGCCGCCCGCGGGTCGCCGTGAATCAGCCCGGTCTCGTGGACGGGCACGGTTGAAACCACCCAGTTCACGCCGTCGAGCGGCAAATGACGCACGAATTCCGGATCGCTCGCATCGCCATATTCAACGTCCAGGCCGTGCGAACGACCGCGGCGTACCGCGGCCGGGTTGAAATCGACGCCAAGCACTTTCAGGCCCCGCCGCTTCAATCTCAGCCCGATTGCCGTTCCGTATCGTCCGAGACCGAGCAGAACGACATCATGCGCTTCGCCGGCTGATTTGCCTTCCGCCGCGATTTCACGGCCAGGGTTGGCACGCTCGAATACGCCAAGCAGCGGTTCGAGCCACTTGTACAGCGAACTGCAGAAAGAAATCATGTAGCTGGACACGGCGATTGTGATCAGCCCGACAAGTGTGATCAGCCCAAGCGTGTCCTTGGAAAGATGGCCCAGCGACAGCCCCAGACCTGCGAGAATCAGTGAAAACTCGCTGATCTGCGCCAGTGCCACGCCGGCCTGAAAGCCGGTGCGCTTGCGAAAGTTCATGAAACGCACCACCGACATGACAATCAACGGCTTTCCGATCAGTACGAACAGCGACAGCACCAGGGCCGGAACGAGAGCCGCCGTCAGACCGCGCAAATCGATCTCCGCGCCCAGCGAAACGAAGAAAAAGAGCAGCAGAAAGTCTCGCAATGGCGCGAGCCGCGAACCGATCGCCTCGCGGTAGCGTGTGGATGCGAGCGCCACACCCGCCATCAGCCCGCCGATCTCCTTGCCAAGCCCCGCAGTGTCGGACACTGCGGCGAAGATCGCGGCCAGCGCAATCGCAAAGCAGATCAGAAGCTCCGGCACGCGCGCCATATAGTCGGTCAGCGGTTCGGCGATGAAGCGCACGAAGACAATCACAAACGCCAGCAGCGCGAAACCGGCGAGCAGCACCCACACGGCGTCACCTGCACTGCCTTCTTCGCCCGTACCCACGCCGAGTGCCGAAAGCGTAATCATCGCCAGCACGACGACAAGGTCCTGCACGATCAGGAAGCCGAGCGCCAACTGCCCGTGGAGCGCGTCGATCTCACGCTTGTCGGAGAGCATCTTGACCACAATGATGGTGCTCGAAAACGCCATCCCGATGCCGACATAAAGGCTTTCGAGGCTGCCAAGGCCCGCCGCCAGCGCGATCAGAAAGCCAATCGTGGTCGTTGCCGTCACCTGCACCGCCCCCGAGATCAGCGAAACGGTGCCGAGCGACCTGATCAGCCCGACGTCGAGCTTCAACCCGACCAGAAAAAGCAGAACCGCGATGCCGAGTTCGGAAAGCAGTTCGATCTCATGTTCGGCATGCACCAGATCGAGCACCGAGGGTCCGGCAACCAGCCCGACCACAATGAAGCTGACGATCAGCGGCTGGCGCAGCACCATACCAATCAGGCCGATGATCGAGGCGATCGCCAGCAGCGCGGCGATTTGCGCAAACGCGCTTCCGGTAACGAATTCTGTCATGTCCGCCGTCAGCTAGACTACCCGCCCCGAACACCATCGCCCGTGCGGCCCGGCAATGCAACGATCAGCATTGAAGATGCGCAATACAGCTGCGCCCGGAGAGACACAGCGCCCAAAGCCAGCGGTGCGCCGCCCGTCCCAAACATGCGATTTTCCCCTGGACGCCATGGCGAGCGTTCGCAAACCAATTGCTTAAGTTCTCGGATCAAATCTCAGTTCGAAAGGTTCGCCCTCGAAGGCGTCTGCTCCGCGCCCGATGGCGGCGATGGCGCTCACCATGCGGCCTTCGCGGCCGAGCAGTTTGTCGGCAATGGCGATCAGCCGCGCATTCGGCGTGGCGGAGGGGGAAGCAAGCCTCAGCTCGCGAGCAAGTTCGGCCTCGTCCCGGTGCGGCGCAAGCTGACAACCGATGATGTATGCGGCGGCGGTTGACCGGCTGACACCCGCGTAACAGTGCACCACCATCGGCTTGATGCGATCCCAGCCAAGCGCAAAATTCAGCAGCTCTTCGACGTGTTTCTGGCCGGGCGGCACCATGTCCGGCTCCACCTGCACGATGTCGTGCATGGAAAGCAGCAGATGGTTTTCCTCGTGAATTGTGTCGGGTCGCTCCACCGGCGTTCCCGCGCTCAACAGCGAGATCAGGCGCTGCGCCCGTACATTGCTGACCACCGATGGCATGCGCGGCAGCGAACAGACATAGAGCATGACGTTACCCTTTCAACGAACTGCAAAATACCGAGAGAGCTTCGCAAAGGCGAGCCCACGCGGCCTCATTTCCGGGCAGCCCGAAGCGTAGCAGGCGCGCGTCGCGCTCGAACGGGCGAGCCAGAATGGCGCGCCTGCCTAGCGTTTCGAATAGCAGGCCGGCTTGCGGATGCGAGACAAGCTGGAAAAGGTCGGTGCCGCCAACCATCGTCATGCCCGCCTCGGTCAGCACCCTTCGCAACCGTTCCGCGCTGTCAGCCAGCCGGGCGCGCTGCGCGATCCGCCAGCCATCGTCTGCCAGTGCTTCCGAGCCAATCGCAAGCGCCGGCCCCGAAACGGCCCACGGCCCGAGCTCAGCCCTCAACTCGCCGGCCAGCGTCTCGCCCGCGATCGTGAAGCCGAGCCGCAGCCCGGCGAGGCCATGGAACTTGCCGAATGAGCGTAGAACCACCACCGGCAGCTCATCGACGTCTCCGGCGAGACTTGCCGCCTCGGGTCCGACATCCATGAAAGCCTCATCGACGATCAAGAGCCCGCGCCGCGCCCGCAGCCTGCCCGCGAGCGAAACAAGGTCGGCGCGCTCAAGAACCCGCCCGTCGGGATTGTTGGGATTCACCACAACCGCGATGTCGGCGTCGTGCAGCGCCCTCAAATCGTCGCTTTCAACGCAGCGGTGACCGCACAGCGCCGCGCAGCGCATGTGTTCCGCATAAGTTGGCCCGAGAACGGCTATATTGCCCTGCGGCCTCAGCCGAAACAGAAGCGGCAACAGGATTTGCGTTCCGGGCACAGCAACAACGTTGCCCGCCGAACCCGCGCCATAGGCGCGCGCGGCAGCCTCCTGCAGCTTTCCGTCATCTGCAGGTTCCGGCAGTCGCTCGAAGGCGGTGGCGGCAATCGGCGAATACGGATAGGGAAACGGGCTGATCCCAGTCGAAAGGTCGATCCATGGTTCGGGAGCATCGGGAAAGCGTTTGCGCGCGGCGGCGATATTGCCGCCATGCACCGCGGCCTCGGCGGTTCTCTCATCGACGGGCGGCATGATGGCTTTCCCGCTGGCCTTCCTGGCGTTGATCGTGGAGCGCGCGCTTGGTTATCCGGACCGGCTTGTACGCGTTATGGGTCATCCGGTGATCTGGATCGGCGCGCTGATAGCGTTGCTCGACCGCAGCTTCAACCGGGACAGCATTTCGCCGGTCTGGCGTCGGCTGCTCGGCTTTGTAGCGCTCGCCGTCATCTGCCTTGTGCCGGCGTTTGCTGCCGCTTTGCTCATGTGGCTTTTCGGCCCCACGCTGCTCGCCCTTGTCGTGGCCGCCTTCCTCGCTTCGTCGCTGCTCGCGCAAAAAAGCCTCGAAGACCACGTTATGGCAGTCGCGGTCGCGCTTGACGACGAGGGGCTGGAAGCCGGCCGCGAAGCCGTCGCCCGCATTGTCGGCCGCGACCCGAATGCGCTCGACGAAGCCGGCATTGCCCGCGCGGCCATCGAAAGCCTTGCTGAGAATTTCTCCGACGGCGTGGTTGCGCCGGCCTTCTGGCTGGGTCTGCTCGGCCTGCCGGGCGGCGCGGCCTACAAGGCCGTCAACACGGCCGACAGCATGATCGGCCACAAGACCGACCGCCACCGCGATTTCGGCTTCGCCGCAGCTCGCTTTGACGATCTCGTCAATCTGCCCGCTTCGCGCCTCACCGCGCTGCTCATCGTTGTAGCCGCCGCGCTTAACAAGGGGGCGAGCGCGAGAGCCGCCTGGCGCGCCGTGCGCAGTGACGCGCATCTGCACCGCTCGCCCAATGCCGGCTGGCCCGAAGCGGCGGTCGCCGGCGCGCTCGGCCTGGCGCTGGCGGGTCCCCGCGCCTATGGCGGCAAGATCGTGGACGACGCCGTCATGGGCGTCGGCGGCAGGCTCGAAGCAGGCGCGCATGACATTGGCCGCGCGCTGCAGCTCTACCGCACCGCGGACCTTTTGCTGATTGCGCTCTTCGGGGCGCTGGCTGTGATCACCTGGCAATTCTGACCAACGCATCGATGTCGAGATGCGCCTCCAGATGGGCAGCAAGCGCATCGAGCGCCGCTTCAACGCCTGCTTCATAGTCAAGACCAGCGGCAGAACCGCCGAGCCGGGCAATCCAGGCCGCACGCTGATTGTCGTCGGCGAAAAGCCCATGCGTGTAGGTGCCTGCAACCAGCCCATCAGCCGAGACCGCGCCTTCAGGCTGACCGTCGATCAATGCGAACGCCCGCCCCGTGTCCGGCCCGCTTGTCTCGCCGATATGCATTTCATAGCCGCTGAAGCCGACCCCATCCGAGGTTCGGCCCCGCACCGCGACCAGCTTCTTGTCGCCGGTCAGCCGTGTTTGAATATCGAGCAGACCGAGCCCCTCGGTCTCTCCGGACGGGCCTTCGATCCCGTCGGGATCGGTGATGGCGCGGCCAAGCATCTGATAGCCGCCGCATAGGCCGAGCACGCGACCGCCGCGCCGCACATGCGCGGCGATGTCGATGTCAAACCCTGCAGCCCTCAGAGCCAGGAGATCGGCAATCGTCGCTTTCGAACCGGGAAGCAGAACGAGGTCGGCATCGCCCGGCAAAGCCGTTCCGGGCTTGACGCGAACCACCTCGACGTCGGGCTCCGCCTCCAGCGGGTCGAGATCGTCGAAATTCGCGATATGCGGCAGCACAGGCACGGCGATCTTGATCTTGGCCCCCGCCTTGCGTTCCCGCGCGGCATTCAGTGCCAGCGCATCCTCCGCCGGCAGGCGCGCTGCAGCCGGCAAATGCGGCACGAGCCCGATCGGCGTCCAACCAGTCAGCTCTGCAACGCGTGTCATGCCGCCGGCGAAAAGCGCCGGGTCGCCGCGAAACCGGTTGACGATGAAGCCCGAGATCAGCGCCGCATCGGCGGCCTCCACCACGGCCTTCGTACCGACAAGGCTGGCGATCACGCCACCGCGGTCGATATCTCCGATCAGGATCACCGGCACGTCCGCGGCGCGCGCAAAACCCATATTGGCAATGTCGCCCCTGCGCAGGTTGACCTCCGCCGCGCTGCCGGCGCCCTCCACCAGTACGAAGTCGGCCTCGGCCTTCATCCGCTCGAAGCTTTCCAGCACGCGTGGCATCAGGCCGGGCTTGAGCTTCTGGTAGTCGGCGGCGCGCGCATTGCCTTCCATGCGGCCCTGCACAACCACCTGCGCACCTGTTTCGCTCTGCGGTTTCAGCAGCACCGGGTTCATATGCACCGATGGTTCAACTCGCGCGGCGCGCGCCTGCAATGCCTGCGCCCGGCCGATCTCGCCGCCATCGGCGGTGACTGCGGCATTGTTCGACATGTTCTGCGGCTTGAAGGGGCGGACCGTATGCCCGCGCGCTACCAGTGCCCGCGCCAGACCGGCGACGATCAGCGACTTGCCGACATCGGACCCCGTGCCCTGGAACATCAGCGCCCGCGCGGTCACCTCAAAACTCGATTCCCTGCTGCGCCTTCACACCGGCGGCGAAGTGATGTTTCGTCAGCCCCATCTCGGTCACCAGGTCGGCAGCTTCGATCAGCGCCGGCTTGGCGTTGCGTCCAGTCACGACCACGTGCAGGTCCGGCCGCCGCGCTTGCAGCGCTGCGACAACCTTTTCCAGATCGAGATATTCGTAACGCAGCGCGATGTTCAGCTCGTCGAGGACGACAAGGCTGATGCTCGGGTCTGCGAGAAGCTCCTTCGCCTTTTTCCACGCACGCCCCGCCGCCGCGACATCGCGCTCACGGTCCTGCGTTTCCCAGGTGAAGCCCTCGCCCATCGTGTGCCACACAATTCTGTCGCCGAAAGCGGCGAAAGCGTCCTTCTCGCCGGTGTGCCAGCCACCCTTGATGAACTGCACGACGCCGACGCGCTTGCCATGGCCGAGCATGCGCAATGCCAGTCCGAACGCCGCCGTCGTCTTGCCCTTTCCCGGACCGGTATTGACGACAAGCAGTCCTTTCTCGATCGTTTTCGACGCCACCTCGGCATCCTGAACCGCCTTGCGTTTGGCCATCTTCGCCTTGTGGCGCTCGGCGTCATTTTCACTCATTTCATTTCACCTTTACCGGCAGGCCAGCCACGACGAGCACAACCTCGTCGGCAAGCGCCGCGATTTTCTGGTTGAGCCGCCCCGCCTCGTCGCGAAAGCGCCGAGCCAGCGCGTTCTCCGGTACGATCCCGGACCCGACCTCGTTGGAAACCAGCACCCAGTGTCCGGCCGGCCGCGCAAGCACGGCGGTCAGCTTGCGGACCTCCGCTTCGATATCCGCTTCGGCCAGCATCCGGTTGCTGAGCCAGAGCGTGACGCAATCGACAAGCACGGGTTGGCCCCTCGGCGAGGCGCTCAGCGCATCCGCAAGCGCCAGCGGTGCATCGATTGTCTCCCAGCGCTCGTCACGCCGCGCCCGGTGCGCGGCGATTCGCTCTGTCATCTCGTCATCGAAAGCCTGCGCGGTGGCAATGTAACGCCACGGCGCAGGTTTTGCCGAAATCAGGCTCTCGGCATATGTGCTCTTGCCCGAGCGTGCACCGCCCAGAACAAGCGCAAGAGAACCCGTGTCAGGCAAAGCGCTTGTGCGCCGTACCCGCCTCGTCAGCGAAGCGTGCGCGCAGCGTCCCCGCCACCGTGCCGAGAACGGCCCAGAACAACAGGTTGGTTACCGTCACCGCGACGACGAAATCATGATGCAAAGCGGCGGGTACAGGCGTATCGAAACTGGCCGGCTGCGGTGCACCGACGATATGCGGGGCCGCGATCAGCACGAGGCCGAGGGCGGCAAGCATCGGAGTACGGCGAAACACGATGAGCGCGAGTCCGACGCCCGTCGCAACCACCGTCACGAACCACCAGGCCTGCCTCGCACCAAGTTCTGCGGCAGGCATTGCCGGCAATTCCGGCGGCAGCCCGAGCCCGGGCGCCAGCGTGAAAGTCGCGAAGCCGGCGAGCCCCCAGAACAGTCCCTGGCGCCATCCGGCCATGCCGCCGGCGAATTCCGACACCACGACCAGAACGAGGCCGAAGCCGATCGCCGTCACGATATTGGCCATCGACGTATAGAAAAAGCGCTCGAACCCGTCCGCCGGCGCCCAGCCTTCTTCGCCCTCGGCGGCTTCCTCGCCATGCGAATGCGAATGGCCTTCCGCCGCTTCTTCGCCGTGATGGTGGTGACCGTCGCCTGCCCCTTCGAAGCTCTCGGCCTGAATGATCAGCGGTACGGTTGCGTAGGCCTGCATGGCAGCCATGAACAGGCCGGCCACAAGGCCCGCCAGCGCCGCCACGAAGACGACGTTACGAAACAATGTCATGTCAGCAACTCCCTAGTGGCAGGGAAAAGCCATGGAATGCCGGTAGTCGTGGCCGGCATTGTGCGCCGCCTCGAGATGGCTGAAACCGACAAATCCGATCACGAAAAGGCCGAGCAGACCGGCGAGCGCGAGTTGCATAAGCCGCGATTGCGCGGAAACGTCTGTGCCGAAAGTGCGGATCGAACTGTTCATATTCTTCCCTCCTGCCCTCCACCCGAGGGCGCCGGTGTTGCAATCATCGCCGGCAGGTCTCCTGGCTTGCGGCTTACGCGCCTGCTCCGCCTTCCCGGGTTACCCCAGTGGCTATCGGAACCGGCTCGCCGCACACAGTTGCGGGGGCAGCCACGGCATCGGGCGCCAGCCCTCACCGTATTCCCTCTCGGCCCCTGACGGGCACCAACGATGCAACCACACTTACCGGATTTCTTTTTGCCCGGAAACCCAAAATGCGACGCGTTGACTCATCCCCGCGACGGCGAATAGATAGCGGGCGACGGTCCGCTTTCTTCGGAAGGCGGCTAAGAGGGAACGCGGTGCGCATGTCACGTGCAATTCCGCGGCTGTCCCCGCAACTGTGAGCGATGAGCCGGACGCCGAGTGCCACTGGGATGACCCGGGAAGGCGGCAACCGGCAGTGACACGCGAGCCAGGAGACCTGCCGTCAAACGATGAATTCCAACCGCCCGGCGGGTGACCCGGGCATGGAGACGAAATGACGAGTGAAATCCCTCAAGGCGAAGCACCGGACCGGGCTTCATCGCCAGATGGCGATGCCGTGCCTGCCGAAGCCACCATCATTGTTTGTCATTCCTGCCGCGGCCCCGATGGACCGGACGACTTTCCGCGTCCCGGTTCCCGCCTCGCGGAGAATGCGCGCCGTGCGGCGAAAGGCAGCAATGTGCGCGTCACCAGTTTCGGATGCCTCGGCAACTGCAAACGCGGCCTCAGCGCCGCAATCCTGAGCAGCGGCTCGTGGAGCTACATGTTCGGCTGGCTGAGGGAAGACAGCGGCGAAGACCTCGTCGCCGGTGCAGAGCTTCTTGCCGCATCCGAAGACGGCTTCATGCCGTTTCGCGCCCGCCCCGAATCGCTCAAGCGCGGGCTGATTGCCCGCATCCCGACAACCATTAATCTGGACAACGATCAATGACTGCTTCACTCGACCGGGTGCCCTGCACCGTCGTTACCGGCTTCCTCGGCGCCGGCAAGACAACCCTCATCCGCCACCTGCTGCAGAATGCGAACGGCAAGCGCATCGCCGTTGTCGTCAACGAATTCGGCGATGTCGGCATCGACGGCGAAATCCTCAAGGGCTGCGGCATCGAGGATTGCCCGGAAGAAAACATCGTTGAACTCGCCAATGGCTGCATCTGCTGCACGGTGGCCGACGATTTCGTGCCGGCGATCGACCAGATTCTCGCCCGCGAACCGAAAGTCGATCACATTCTCATCGAAACCTCGGGTCTGGCGCTCCCAAAGCCGCTGGTGCAGGCTTTTCAGTGGCCTACGGTGAAGAGCCGGGTCACGGTCGATGGCGTTGTCGCCGTGGTTGACGGCGCGGCGCTGGCCGATGGTATGGTCGCCTCCGACATGGACGCACTCGCCGCCCAGCGCGAGGCCGACGATCAGCTCGATCATGACGATCCCATCGAAGAGGTTTTCGAGGATCAGATCGCCTGCGCCGACCTTGTCATCATGTCGAAATCCGATCTGATCGACGCCGCCGGCCGCGCACGCGCCGAAAAGACCGTGACCTCGCATCTGCCGCGCGCGGTAAAGGTGGTGGCAGCGAAGGATGGTCAGGTCGATCCCGCCATCCTGCTTGGCCTTGGCATGGCGGTCGAGGATCAGATCGACGGGCGCAAGACCCATCATGACGGGCTCGACGATCACGATCACGACGATTTCGACACCTTCGTCATCGAGGTCGGCGCGATCAGCGATCCAGCCGAGATCGCCGCCCGTGTCGCGACGATCGCGGAAAAGGAAAATGTGTTGCGCGTCAAGGGTTTCGTGCCGGTCGACGGCAAGCCGATGCGGCTTCTGGTTCAGGCTGTCGGTGCGCGCGTGAACCACTATTTCGACCGCGCCTGGGGGCCTGCGGAAGAGCGGCTCGGCCGTCTCGTCGTCATCGGCGAAAAGGGCCTGCGCCAGGACGCCATAGCGGCCGCACTGGCTGGCTGACGGGCGGCAATGCATCTCCTCGCCACATCATCCGCAACGCTCGACGATCTCGCCGAGCCGATCGACCTGGCTCAGAAGCCGGCGGATGTCGTGGCGCTTTCATTTTCCGACAGCGATTTGGCCGGAATTGCCATCGCATGGCGTGCCGATGCCAGCCTGCCCTCGTTGCGCCTGGCCGCCTTGCGTGACCTGCGTCACCCGATGTCTGTCGACCTTTGGATCGACAGCGTCGCGGCTAATGCAAAGGTCGTGCTGGTCCGCATCCTCGGCGGCTACGACTGGTGGCGCTACGGTTGCGACCGGCTGGCGGCGCTAGCGCGCGAAAAGGGCATTGCGCTGGCACTCCTGCCAGGCGAATGCCGCGAGGAAGACACGCGACTCAATGCTGCGTCCACAATCCCAAAGGACGAACTCGACCGCCTGCTGGCGTTTTTTCGAGAGGGTGGCCCCGACAACATGGCAGGCCTCGCGCGGCGGCTGTCGGCTCTGGCCGGTGGCGTTGCGGATGCTCCCGAGGCAAAACCGGTGCCGAAGGCCGGCTACTACCTGCCCGGCAGGGGCGTCGTGGATACGCCTGCCCTCCCGGCAATGCCGGGCGCCCTTATCCCCATCCTATTCTATCGTTCGATGCTGCTCGCCGCCGACGCGGCGCCGGTTGACGCGCTCTTCGCGGCACTTGAAAAGCGCGGCATGGTCCCGGTGCCGATCTTCGTCGCCAGCCTCAAGGACCGGGCTTCGCTTGCCTTCGTTGAAGATGCGATCGCGACGCTGAAGCCAGCCGCCATCGTCACCACCACCGCCTTCGCAAGCGGTGCCGAACCCGGCTCGGAGACCCTGTTCGACCGGGCCGGCGTACCCGTCTTCCAGGCCATTGTCGCCACCACCCGCCGCGATGCCTGGGCAGAAAACCAGCGCGGCCTCGCCCCGGCCGACCTTGCCATGCATGTCGTACTGCCGGAGCTCGACGGCCGCATTCTCGGCGGTGCCATCGCCTTCAAATCCGAGCGCCCGCTTGATGAGGATCTGGGGTTTCGCGGCCAGGAAAACCGGCCCGAGCCCGACCGCGTCGAAGCACTCGCCGGCCGCCTCGCCGCGATGATCCGGTTGACGCAGACGCCGCGTGCCGAGCGCCGCCTCGCAATCCTGATACCCGACTACCCGAACGCCACCGGCCGTACGGGTTATGCCGTCGGCCTCGATGTGCCTGAGAGCGTGCTTGCCATGCTTCGCGACCTTCAAGCGGCGGGTTATTCGGTCGGCCACATACCTGAATCATCGCGTGAACTGCTTGAATCACTGCGTGAACCTTCAACCGGCGTGAGATTCGAGGGCTATCGCAACTGGTTTGCTCAACTGCCGGAAAAGACTCGAGAAAAAGTCGCTGGGGCTTGGGGCGATCCGACCCCGGCAAGCAACCTGACCTTCCGCGCCGCGCAATTCGGCAACGTCACGGTGGCGCTCGCGCCTGACCGGGGACGCTCCGCCGACCGCCGCGCTGACTACCACGATCCCGAGTTGCCGCCGCGCCACGAATTGCTGGCATTCGGCCACTGGTTGCAGGCCGATCGCGGATGCCACGCGATCATTCATGTCGGCGCACATGGCACGCTCGAGTGGCTACCGGGAAAGGCAGTCGCATTGTCTTCCGATTGCTTCCCGGAAATTGTCACCGGCGGCCTGCCAGTGGTCTATCCCTTCATCGTTTCCAACCCCGGCGAGGCGGCCCACGCCAAGCGCCGCATCGCAGCCGTCACGCTCGGCCACCTGCCGCCGCCGCTGGTCGGTGCGGAGCTGGGCGAGGCCGAACGCAGGCTCGAGCTTCTTGTCGATGAATACGCGCAGGCCGACGGGCTCGACCGCCGCCGCCGCGACCGGCTGGCGAAGCTGATTGCCGACACGGCCCGCGAAACAGGTCTCGCCCGCGAGGCGGGTATCGCCGACGATCTCGACGCCGACGAAGCGCTGCAGAAGATCGATGCCTGGCTTTGCGACATCAAGGATTTCGCGCTGAAGGACGGTCAGCATGTATATGGCCGGGCCGCACCCGGCGAAACCGATCCGCTGCGGCTGCAATCAGCCGAGCGTGAACGCGAAGCGCTGATCGCCGCACTCGACGGCCGTCACATACGCCCGGGTCCGGCGGGCGCTCCCGCGCGCGGTCGTACCGACGTGCTGCCCACCGGCCGCAACCTCTTCACCGCCGACCCGCGCACCATGCCGACGCCGACCGCCTTCGAGCTCGGGCGACTGGCCGCCGACGAGGTCGTGCGCCGTTACCTGCAGGACCATGGTGACTGGCCGCGTTCGCTGGTGATGGACCTCTGGGGGTCGGCCAGCCTGCGCACCGGCGGCGAGGAAATCGCACAGGGGCTCAACCTGATGGGCGTGAGACCCGTCTGGGACGCCGCCACCGGCCGCGTAACCGGCGTCGAGGTCCTGCCGCTGGCGCAGCTCGGTCGCCCGCGCGTCGATGTCACCTGGAAGATCTCCGGCCTCTTCCGCGACATGTTCCCTGCCCAGATCGCGCTGCTCGACGCCGCTGCCCGCGCGGTCGCCGCGCGTGACGAGGAAAGCGCCGAAAACCCGCTTGCCGCCGAAGCACGCCAGACAGGCTCGGTCCCGCCACGCATTTTCGGCGGTTCGCCCGGCACTTATGGCGCCGGCGTCGAAGACCTTCTTGCATCGGGCGACTGGCAGGAACGCGCCGAGATCGGCCAGGCCTATCTCGATGCCACGAGCCACGCCTATGGCGGCGCAGAGGGCGATGGCGCGGAAGCCCCCCAGGCGTTTTCGCGCCGCGTGGCCGAAGCGCAGCTCCTCGTTCACACCGGCGACGATCCGGGCCGCGACATTCTCGACGGCTCTGCCGATGCAGCCCATGTCGGCGGTTTCGCTGCGGCGATCGCCGCGCTCGGCCGCTCCGCCGACCTGATCACGCTCGACACGACCGACCCGGCCCGCCCCCGCGCCCGCACGGTGGCCGAAGCGGTCGCCCGCGTCGTGCGCGGCCGCGCCGTCAGCCCGCGCTTCATCGAAGGCCAGTTGCGGCACGGCCCGCGCGGCGCCGCCGAGTTCGCGGAGACGGTCGACCGTCTCGTCGCCTTCGCCGAGACCACGCTCGCCATTCCCGAAACGCTGCTGGAAGCCGTCCACGACGCCTATCTGGGCGACGAGCGCGTTCGCGATTTCCTGCTGCGCGAAAACCCGGCCGCTGCCCGCGCCATCGCCGAGCGTTTCGCCGTCGCGCGCCGCCGGGGCCTTTGGCACCCGCGCCGCAACTCGATCGACGACGGCCTTGCCGAACTCATCGCGGAAGCGCGCGCGAGGGAGGCCGCATGAGCTTCCGCCGCGGCGCCTGCCCCGCCCTTTCAGCCCCCATGCAGACCGGCGACGGTCTGCTCGTCCGGCTCGCCACCGCCGGCGAGACCCTTTCGCCGGCCAGCGTGCGTGCCCTGTGCGGCGCCGCGCGCCGGCGCGGCAACGGCCTTGTGGAGATCACCGCGCGCGGCAACTTTCAAATCCGCGGCCTGACCGAGGAAAGCGCCGCCGCACTCGCCGGGGATATCGCGGCAATGGCACTGGGCCTGCGCGACGGCGTTCCGGTCGAGACCAATCCGCTTGCCGGCCTCGACACCTCCGCAACCGCGAACGCCGCACCGCTCGCCGCTGCACTCCGCCGGGCCATCGACGCTTCCGATCTGAGGCAGCGCCTCGCGCCTAAGGTCTCGGTGGTTGTCGATGGTGGCGGAACTACCCCACTCGCCAATGTCGCGGCCGACATCCGGCTGGACGCCGTCTCGGCTGCCGGCTGGCAGGTTTCGATCGGCGGCGACCTGCAAACCGCACAACGGCTTGGCGTCTGCGACACAAGCGCAGCGCCCCAGCTCGTACTGGACCTGCTCGAACAAGTTTCGGCTCATGGGCTGGAAGCAAGAGGCCGCGACCTCGATGCCAGGCCGATCTCCTCCCTTGTGGGAGAGAGGTCCGCCCTTCGCCCCCTCCTCAGGAAGACTGCGAGGGTTGGGTCTCGAGAGCACCCGGCGTCCGACGAACCAATCGCCCTCACCGACGGTCGCTTCGCCCTCCGGATCGCCCTGCCCTTCGGCAGTATCGAAGCGGGCGAGCTGATCGCCTTCCTCGACCGCGTCGGGGAAATCGTAGAGCTGCGCTTCGCGCCGGGCCGTGCTGCCGTCCTGCTTTGCAAGTCCGGGACAGAAGCCCTCCGCCTTCGCGACCTTGCGGACCGGGCCGGCCTGGTCATATCGGCCAACGATCCGCGCGCCCGCATCTTCGCCTGCCCGGGCACGCAGGGCTGCGCGTCGGGCCTCATACCTGCCCGCGAAATCGCGCGCGAGGTCGCCGGCAGCCTGCCGGACGAAGTAGCCAGCCTGCACATTTCCGGCTGCGCCAAGGGCTGCGCCCACCCCACTACCGCCGCGCTCACGGTGGTCGGCACCGGAAGCGGCGCCGAACTGGTCGAAAACGGAACCGCGCGCCAGAATGGCGAACATATTG
This sequence comes from Rhizobiaceae bacterium, assembly GCA_017644005.1. Lineage (GTDB taxonomy): Bacteria > Pseudomonadota > Alphaproteobacteria > Rhizobiales > Rhizobiaceae > RCIO01. The sequence goes on along the minus strand of JAEPMJ010000004.1, from coordinate 20,817 downwards.
GCAAAGGCGACATCGCGCGTCGCCTGGCAAGCCTCATGGCGGCGCGCACACCGGGCAATGCGCAGGGACGAACCGCACGAACATTCGAACAGGCATCGGCCGGAGACTGAAGTGACCACCTACGACTATATCCGCACCGGCGACGCCATCTATGAGCGCTCCTTCGCCATCATCCGCGAAGAGGCCGATCTCGCCCGTTTCACGCCGGAAGAGGCGGATGTCGCGATTCGAATGATCCATGCCTGCGGTCAGGTCGAAGCGGCGGCGCATTTCGCCTTCGCTCCCGGTTTCGTCCATGCCGCGCGCGCTGCCCTTGCCGCCGGCGCGCCGATCCTCTGTGACGCCGAAATGGTGGCGCGCGGTGTCACCCGCGCTCGGCTGCCGGCCAACAATGATGTCATCTGCACATTGCGTGACCCGCAGACCCCGGAGATCGCGAAAAAGATCGGCAACACGCGTTCCGCCGCCGCCATGCATCTGTGGGGCGAGCGGCTGGAAGGCGCGCTTGTCGCCATCGGCAACGCGCCGACCGCGCTGTTTCACCTGCTCGAAATGCTGGATGACGGCGCACCCCGCCCGGCAGCGATCATCGGTATGCCGGTGGGATTCGTCGGTGCGGCGGAATCGAAGGAGGCGCTCGCGGAGAGCGCGCATGGCGTGCCTTGGGCGATCGTGCGCGGCCGGCTCGGCGGCTCGGCCATGACCGCCGCCGCAATCAACTCGCTTGCGAGGCCCGGCCTGTGAGCAGCAACACATATGCAAGGTTGATCGGCGTCGGCACCGGGCCGGGCGACCCCGAATTGCTGACGCTGAAAGCCGTGCGTGCGCTGGGCTCGGCGCAGGTCGTCGCTCACTTTGCCAAGAAGGGCAATGCAAGCAATGCGCGCCGCATCGTCGACGCCCACCTCAGGCCGGACGCGATCGAGCTCCCGCTGCTCTACCCCGTCACCACCGAGGTCGAGCGCGCGCATGACGACTACCGCAGCGCGATTACCGGCTTCTTCGACCAGGCGGCTGTCGACGTCGCTGCGCATCTGGAAGCCGGTCGCACGGTGGCGGTGCTGTCCGAAGGCGACCCGCTTTTCTATGGCTCCTACATGCACCTTCATGTGCGCCTCGCGCAGCGCTTCGAAACGGAGGTCATCCCCGGCGTCACCGCGATGTCCGGCTGCTGGTCGCTGGCCGGCACGCCGATCTCGCAGGGCGACGATATACTGAGCGTCCTGCCCGGCACGCTCGGCGAAGCCGAGCTCACGCGCCGGCTGTCCGGGACCGATGCCGCTGTGATCATGAAGGTTGGGCGCAATCTGCCCAGAATCCGCGCGGCTCTTTCGGCCGCCGGCAAACTCGATCGCGCCGTCTATGTCGAACGCGGCACGATGGCCAATGGTTTTGCCACGCCGCTAGCAAGCCGCGACGACGCGCCGGCGCCCTACTTCTCGATCGTGCTCGTTCCGGGCTGGAGCGGGCGGACATGAGTGGCCGGCTCACAATAGTCGGCCTCGGCCCCGGCAACCCGGAGCAGACGACGCCGGAGGTTACCCGCGCCATCGCCGGCGCCAGCGATTTTTACGGCTACGCGCCCTATCTGGACCGGCTGTCGCTGCGGCCCGGCCAGATACGCCACGCCTCCGACAATCGCGAGGAACTCGACCGCTCGGCGGCAGCCCTCAACCGGGCCTGCGAAGGCGGCGATGTCTGCGTGGTGTCGGGCGGCGACCCGGGCGTGTTCGCCATGGCCGCGGCGATTTGCGAGGCGGTTGAGAATGGGCCGGACGCGTGGCGGCAGGTCGAAATCACCGTGCTGCCCGGCATCACAGCGATGCTCGCCGTTGCGGCCCGCATCGGCGCGCCGCTGGGCCACGATTTCTGCGCGATTTCGCTGTCGGACAATCTGAAACCGTGGGAGCTGATCGAAAAGCGCCTTGCTGCCGCAGCCGAGGCCGGATTCGTGATGGCGTTCTACAACCCGATCAGCCGCGCCCGGCCATGGCAGCTCGGCAAAGCGTTCGATTGCCTGCGCACCGTGCTTCCGGTCGACACCGTCGTGGTGTTCGGCCGCGCGGCCGGACGTCCAGACGAGCGCATCGAAATCACCGACCTTGCCGCCGCCGATCCCGCAAAAGCCGACATGGCGACTTGCATCATCGTCGGCTCGCCCGAGACGCGCAGCATTTCCCGACCCGGATTGCCGCCGCTGGTCTACACCCCGCGCTTCGCCAAAGAGGCGAGCAGATGACCGACCCGCGTGACAGCCTCATCCACCGAACCTGCCGAAGGCACATTGGGCAGCGCCGGCCGGGCGATCATCACGACCTCGAGCCCAAGCGAACGCGCCGCGGCGATCTTGCCATAGGCTGCGGCACCGCCCGAATTCTTGGAAACGATCACGTCGATGCGGTTCGCCTCCAGCAACTGCCTTTCGTCGGCTTCCTCGAACGGGCCGCGCGCCAGAATGTAATGCGCATCCGGCACGCCGAGCGGCGGCTCCACTGGATCGACCGAGCGTATGAGGTAGCTGTGCTGCGGCGCGGCTTCGAATGGCGCAAGTTCCTGCCGGCCCAGCGCAACCATCACGCGGCGCGGCTTCTCACCCAGCGCATCGACTGCCGCCACAACACTGCCGACAAGCGTCCAGTGGTCGCCGGCGGCCTGCTGCCATACCGGGCGGCGCAGCGCGATCAACGGGACGCCCGCCTGCTTCGCGGCCTCGGCCGCATTGCGCGAAATCTGCGCGGCGAAGGGATGCGTTGCGTCGATCAGCAGCGATATCTTTGCCGCTTCGAGATGGCGGGCGAGACCTTCAGCGCCGCCGAACCCGCCAACCCGCACCGGAACCGGCTGTGCAACCGGATTGGCCGTGCGTCCGGCCAGCGACAGGGTAACCGCACAGTCCGCATGCGCGCCAAGCCGTCCGGCGAGTGCTCGCGCCTCGCTGGTGCCGCCCAGTATCAGGATATGGTGTTTCGTCATGTCCGCTGATCCCATGCCCGTAACTGCACCAGCAAAGCCGTGGCTGTCCATCGTCGGCATCGGCGAGGATGGCGTGGCGGGCCTCGGCGAGACTGCACGCAACATCATCGCCGGCGCGCAGACCGTCTTCGGCGGCAAGCGCCATCTGGACCTCGCTGCCTTTCTCATCGCCGGCGAGGCGCGCGCCTGGCCCAGCCCGTTCGATCAGGCGATCGCGGCGGTGCTCGGGCTGCGCGGCGGTTCGGTTTGCGTGCTCGCTTCGGGCGACCCGATGTTCTACGGCGTCGGCGCCACGCTGGCCCGGCATGTGCCCGCCGCCGAAATGCATGTCGTGCCGGCACCGTCAGCGTTCAGTCTGGCCGCTGCACGGCTTGGATGGCCGCAGCAGTCGACAGCCTGCGTGTCGCTGCACGGCCGCCCGCTCGCCCTGCTCCGCCCGCATCTGCAGCCCAGCCGCAGGCTTCTGGTCCTGACCTCCGACGCCGACGGCCCGGCGGCGATAGCAGACATGATGACCCGGCTCGGCTTCGGCTCCTCGCGCCTCGCTGTTCTCGAAGCGCTTGGCGGGCCGCGTGAGCGCATCGCCGAAACTACGGCCGCAGCTTTTCAGCCGCGCGACATCGACCCGCTCAATCTCGTGGCCATCGAAGTCGCCGCCTCCCCGGACGCCCGCACCCTGCCGCTCGCGCACGGCCTGCCGGACGATTGGTTCGAGCATGACGGCCAGATCACCAAGCGCATCGTTCGTGCCGCCACCATCTCGGCCCTCGCCCCGCATCACGACGAACTTCTATGGGACATCGGCGCCGGCTCCGGCTCGATTTCGACCGAATGGATGCTGCGCGATCCCTCGTTGCGCGCCATCGCCGTGGAGCGCGATGCCGACCGTGCCGCCCGCATTGGCCGCAACGCCGAAGCACTTGGCGTGCCGGGGCTCGAAATCGTCACCGGCGAAGCACCGGCCGCACTCACCGCCCTGCCGGAACCCGACGCGATCTTCATTGGCGGTGGTTGCGGCGCGGCCGTGCTTGACATCGCCCTTGACCGCCTCAAACCGGGCGGCCGGCTGGTCGTCAACGCGGTGACGCTGGAAACCGAAGCGTTGCTCATCGCCGCGCATCAAGATCATGGCGGCGAGCTTGTTCGGCTGGCGGTAGCGCATGCCTCTCCGGTCGGTTCGCTCACCGGCTGGCGACCGGCGATGCCGGTCACGCAATGGTCGTGGAGAAAGCCATGATCGTTGCTGGCATCGGAGCCCGAAAAAAAGTCACGGCCGACGAGGTGCTGGCCGTGCTCGACGCCGCCCTGGTGACGCACGGTCTGCCGCGCGCCGCGATATCGGCACTTGTGTCCAGCAGAGCGAAATCCGCCGAACCCGCCATCGCGGAAGCGGCAAGTCAGCTCGGTATCGCCTGTCAGGGCTTGAGTGACGAGCTGTTGCGGTCCTCGGATAGCGAAACGCTGACCCGATCCGACGCTAGCATCGCCGCAACCGGGTTTGCCAGCTTGTCCGAAGCCGCTGCACTTGCAGCTGCGGGCCCTGGTGGGTCCCTGCTCGGGCCGCGCGTCGCACTGGGTTCGGTCACATGCGCGCTTGCCCGAACGGGAGGTGCGTCATGACGGTGCATTTCATCGGCGCCGGCCCGGGTGCGGCGGACCTCATCACCGTACGTGGACGCGATATCCTGGCGCGCTCGCCAGTGTGCCTCTATGCCGGCTCCATTGTGCCAACGGAATTGCTCGACTATTGCCCGGCAGATGCGCGACTGGTCGACACCGCGCCTATGTCGCTCGACGAAATCGAAGCCGAATATGTTGCCGCCCACCGCGCAGGCCATAATGTCGCACGCCTGCATTCGGGCGACCTTTCGGTATGGAGCGCGGTGGCGGAGCAGATTCGCCGCCTGCAGCGCCATGCCATCCCCTACACGCTCACGCCGGGTGTGCCGTCATTCGCCGCCGCTGCAGCCGCGCTCGGCCGCGAATTGACGATTCCCGAAGTCGGCCAGAGCCTGGTGCTCACCCGCGTTTCAGGCCGCGCCTCGAAAATGCCGGACGGCGAAACCCTCGCCGCTTTCGGCGCGACAGGCGCCACGCTGGCCATCCACCTGGCAATCCACGCGCTCGATCAGGTAGTGGCTGAACTCACCCCGCACTACGGCGCAGAGTGCCCCGTCGCCATCGTTGCGCATGCGAGCTGGCCGCAGCAGCGGATTGTCAAAGGCACGCTCGCCGACATTGCAGACAAGATTGCAGCCGATCCCATAGAGCGCACGGCAATCATCCTCGTCGGCCGCGCGCTCGGCGCGGCCGATTTCCGCGAAAGCTCGCTCTACGATCCCGCCTATCAGCGCCGGTTTCGCGGCCGGGAAGCCTCATGAACGGGTCTGAAGGCAGCTTCACCGTGCCGGTTTCCGTCGCGGTCGAAGATCAGGATTTCGAGTTCGGTCTCGGCGGGCGCGAGCGCGCGGGCCGCCGTTTGCCACGCGCCTTGCGCAACCGCGTCGCCAAGGGCGATGCCGGCCTCCGCCGCATGGTCGAACGCCTCGGCGACAGTGTTGGACGCACGCACCTTCTCCGCCAGCGCCTCGCCGCCGCCAGTTTTCAGCGCCAGTTCGGCCAAAGCGTCGAGATCGGCGTGTCCACGTTTGGAATGCAGGTCGAGCAAGCCCTGTGCGAGCTTCGTCATCTTCGCGACGCCGCCGGCTATGGTGACTCTCGGCACCGGATGTGCGCGCAGATATTTCAGCATGCCGCCGGCGAAGTCGCCCATGTCGATCAGCGCCACCTCGTGCAGCCCGTGATGTATCTGCACCGCGTTTTCGGAAGCAGAGCCCGTCGAACCCGCGACATGGTCGAATCCCATCGCGCGCGCGACGTCGATGCCGCGGTGGATAGAGTGGATCCAGGACGAGCAGGAAAACGGGATGACGATCCCCGTCGTGCCAAGGATCGAGATACCGCCCAGAATGCCGAGGCGAGGGTTGAGCGTCCTGGTGGCGATTTCCTCTCCACCGGGCACCGAAATCTCGACCTCGAAATCGGCGCCTTCACCTGCAACCTCGGCAATTGCCTGCGCGATCATCTTGCGTGGCACGGGGTTGATCGCAGCTTCCCCGATCGCAACGGGCAGGCCGGGCCGCGTCACCGTGCCGACGCCCATGCCTGCGCGATAGGTGATTCCGGCGCCCGCAACCCCGCGCCGAACGGTGGCAACGATCAGCGCGCCATGCGTGACGTCGGGATCGTCGCCCGCATCCTTCACGATCCCCGCGCGGGCGAAATCGTCACCGCGTTCGGTTCTCGCCAAGGCAAATGCCGGGCGCTGACGTCCGGGAAGCGTGATCTCCACCGGATCGGGAAACTCACCGCCGTCGAGCGCCGCGCAGGCGGCCTTGGCCGCCGCTGCCGCACAGGCACCGGTGGTCCAGCCCCTGCGCAGATTTCGGGCCTCATCTTCCATCAGCCAATCTATAGTCACCGTTGCGGCGCCCGTCATCAAATGTGCGCAAATGCGGGCATGCAGCGTTTTCGCCATTCAGCGCCGCGGCGAAACGGATTACGGATGCACGCATGACCCAGTCGCAACGCATATCGGCACTTCTTGAATCACGCCCCCGGCTGGAGGCCGGTCATGTCTGGCTGGCGGGCGCCGGCCCGGGCGACCCCGGCATGCTGACGCTCGACGTGCTGTCCGCTCTCGCCCAGGCCGATGTGGTGGTTCACGATGCCCTGGTCGACAGGAACATTCTCGACCTTGCCGATGGAGCGGAACTGGTATTTGCCGGAAAGCGGGGCGGCAAACCCTCCGCCACGCAGGATGACATCACCGCCCGGCTGATCGCATTCGCGCGCCAGGGCCGGCGTGTCCTGCGGCTCAAGGGCGGCGACCCGTTCATCTTCGGCCGCGGCGGCGAAGAAGCGCTGGCGCTGGTCAAGGCGGGCATCCCCTACCGCATCCTGCCGGGCGTCACATCGGCGCTGGCCGGGCTGGCCGAAAGCGGCATTCCGGCCACGATGCGCGGCATCAACAAGGCATTCACGCTGGCCACCGGCCATGCCGCCGGCACGCCGGACGATCTCGACTGGGGCGCCCTCGCTCGCACCGGCCAGCCCATCGTGGTTTATATGGGCCTGAAAAACCTGCCGATAATTGTCAGGGCGCTAATGGGCGCCGGGCTTGGGCCAGACACTCCGGCGGCCGTGATTGCCTCGGCGACGACGGATGCGAAACGTATCGTGACGGGAACGCTTGCGACCATCCATGCCGTTGCGACCGAGGCCGGCCTCCAGGCGCCTGCCATCATTGTCATAGGCGACATCGTCGCGATGCGCGACATGCTTCTTGCGCTGCCGACCGGACCATCCCAATGACCGCACGCGGACTGATAATCGGTGCGCCGCGCTCCGGCTCCGGCAAAACGACCGTTACCATCGGGCTGCTCCGAGCGCTGGCGCGGCGAGGGAAGACCCTGCGCGGCGCAAAGTCCGGCCCTGACTATATCGATCCCGGCTTCCATGCCGCCGCCACCGGAGCGCCCGGCCTCAATCTCGACAGTTGGGCCATGCATCCCTCGCTTTTGCGCAGCCTTGTAGCTCAGGCGGCGCAAAGCGCCGACGTTCTCATCATCGAGAGTGCCATGGGGCTGTTCGACGGCATCCCGTCCGATTGCGGCCGCTCGGGCGCCGCCGCCGATCTCGCCCGTGATTTCGGCATTCCGGTGCTGCTGGTGCTCGACGTTTCGGGCCAGTCGCAAACCGCCGCCGTGATCGCTTCCGGCTTTGCCGGCTTCGACCCGCGCGTCCGGATCGCCGGCGTCATCCTCAACCGCGTCGGAAGTGAGCGGCATGTGCGCCTTGCGGGTGACGCGATAGAGCAGCGCGGCCTGCGTGTCGTCGGCGCCGTGCCCCGCGACGAGGCGATGCAGCTTCCCGAGCGACATCTCGGCCTTGTTCAGGCCGAGGAGCACGCAGGCATCTCCGAGCATATCGACCGCTTGGCCGACGCAATCGAGAAAGCGGTCGATCTCGACGCCGTACTCGAGATTGCCGCCCCGGTGTCCATTCCGTCCGGCAGCGATAGCGCAGCCCTTTCGCCGCCAGGCCAGCGCATCGCAATTGCCCGCGACGCTGCCTTCACCTTCGTCTACCCGCATGTTGCCGCACATTGGCGCGCGGCCGGAGCCGAGCTTGTCCCCTTCTCCCCGCTCGCCGACGAAGCCCCCGCTGACGATTGTGACGCCTGCTGGCTGCCGGGCGGCTACCCTGAATTGCATGCGGGGAAGATCGCAGCGGCGGCGCGCTTCAAAACCGGCCTCGCCGCCTTCGCCCGCACCCGCCCCGTTCATGGCGAATGCGGCGGCTACATGGTGCTCGGCAAAGCGCTCGAAGATGCTGATGGTGTGACGCATGAAATGCTCGGTCTGCTCGGCCACTCCACCTCATTCGCGATGCGCAGGATGAATCTCGGCTATCGCCGCGCGACGCTGGCGCAGGATTGCGTGCTGGGCAGAAAAGGCGAAGCCGTGCGTGGCCACGAATTTCACTATGCCCGCGTGACTGACGCCGGTGACGACCGGCCTTTGGCCACGATTGCGGACGGTCAGGGGCGTGAGATCGGACCGTCCGGGGGCAGGCGCGGCCAGGTCAGCGGCAGCTTCTTCCACGCCATCGCACGCGATGAGGCAGCCATATGAGCGGCGTATTGTCCGATCTTGCCGCCTGTATCGGCTTTTACACGCGCCTGCCAGTTGCAGCCCTCGGCGCACCAGCGCAAGACTTTGCACGCGCTCAATGGGCGGCGCCGCTGGCCGGTGCGCTGATTGGTATCGCCGCCGGCACGGTGCTCCTTTCAGGCACGTGGGCCGAATTACCGCCGCTCGTCTGCGCGCTGCTCGCCGTCGCCGCCAGCGTGGTGCTCACCGGCGCGCTGCATGAAGACGGGTTGGCCGATACGGCCGACGGCCTCGGTGGCGGGGCGACCCGCGAGCGGAAACTCGAAATCATGCGCGACAGCCGCATTGGCACCTATGGCGTGGCCGCTCTCGTCTTTTCGATCCTCCTGCGGGTTGCCGCCCTTGCCGCACTTGCGCCCGGCTTCGCCGTTGCAGCGCTCATCGCCGCACACATGGCTGGCCGCGCCATGATCCCGCACTTTCTGGGATCTCTGCCCGCCGCGCGCACGGATGGCCTGTCGGCCAATGTCGGCGCAGTCGGCGAGCGCACAGCCGCAATCGCGCTCGCTGTCGCTGCGGTAGCTCTTCTCGTGCTGCTCGGTCCCATGACGACGCTCGTCGCTGCGACCTTGCTCGCCGCCTGGTTCGTTACGCTGAAGGCGCTCGCGCAGCGCCAACTCGGCGGCCACACGGGCGACATCTGCGGCGCGCTCGAACAAGGCGGTGAAATCTTGGTGCTTTTGGCGGCTGCAGCCGCGTTCAGCTGACCGGAAGGCGAAAGGACGTTTGATGACCGAATTTGCCAGTCTCGAAGACCTGCGCAAGACCTGCCTCAACCTTCCCGAAGGCGACGAAAGCGCCGCGCAGGCGACGCGCGACCGCCAGACGACGCTTACAAAGCCGCCAGGCAGCCTTGGGCGGCTTGAAGACCTCGTTGCCTGGCTTGCCTGCTGGCAGCACTTGCCCCGCCCACGCCTCGACCATGTCGAAATACTCGTCTTCGCCGGTTCGCATGGCGTTGCTGCGCGCGGCGTTTCCGCTTTCCCGGCTGAAGTCACCGCGCAGATGGTCGCGAACTTCGCCGCCGGCGGCGCCGCCATCAACCAGCTCGCGAAAGCAGTGGATGCAGAGCTCTGCGTGGTCCCGCTCGATATCGATCACCCGACCGCCGACTTCACCCAAAGCCCGGCGATGACGCAGGACGAGTTCCTGGCCGCCGTCGCCGCCGGCTTCAACGCGGTGAAAGACCATGCCGACATCGTCTGCATCGGCGAGATGGGCATTGCCAACACGACCGCCGCGGCCGCGCTGTCTGCCGGGCTCTTCGGCGGCGATCCCGCGGCCTGGGTCGGACGCGGCACCGGCGTCGACGATGCCGGGCTGAAGCGCAAGGCGGAGGTCGTTGGCGAGGCGCTCAAGCTCCACCGCGATCACCTCAGCGACCCCCTGCAAGTGGCGATGCGGCTTGGCGGGCGCGAAACCGCGGCCATGATGGGCGCCGCACTCGGTGCACGCCACCGCTGCAAGCCGTTCATCGTCGACGGTTTCGTCGCAACCGCGGCGGTCGCGCCGCTGGTGAAACTCAATCCGCGCGCTGTCGGCCACATGGAGGCCGGACACGTCTCGGCCGAAGCCGCGCACCGCACATTGCTCGAACACCTCGGCCTGAAACCGCTCCTCGACCTCGGCATGCGCCTTGGCGAAGGGTCGGGTGCCGCGTTGTCTGTTTCCATCATCCGCGCAGCGCTCGCCTGCTTCGATGGTATGGCGACATTCGACCATGCCGGCGTGTCCGACAGCAAATGACGCATCGCGCCCTTGGCGCCTATTTGCCCGCAGGCCGGATTGAGCGTAGAAATGCGCATCGCCAGCGGAGTCCGCAATGGAAACGTCGATCTGGATCGCCAAGCTGATTGGGCCTGTGGTGCTGGCTGCCTCGATCCCGATGATTGTCTCCCTGCACCTCCTGAGGGAGCTGGCGCGGGAGTTTCTCAAGAGCACGCCGCTGATCTTCCTGTCCGGCGTGTTGGTCATGGTCGGCGGCCTCGCCATCGTGAACACCCACAATCGCTGGAACCTGGACTGGACGCTTCTGATCACCGTGTTCGGCTGGGCAATGGTCATCGGCGGTGCATTGCGTGTCATTGCGCCTCGGTTCGTCGCCGGCATCGGCGAGAACATGCTGGACCGCACCATGTTCCTGCGTGGCTCGGTCATCCTGTGGGCGCTGTTCGGCCTCGTGCTGACCTACTACGCCTATTTCTGACCGCGCTGTTCGAGCGCTTTTTCGCGCCCGCCGCCTACCGCGGTATCATTCCGCAAGATTGCGATTCGAACCGGGCGAAGCATTGCGCGAAACCTCCCTCTACGAACCGGTCAAAGCCTTCCTCGAAAACCTCGGCTTTACCGCAAAGGGCGAGATCGGCGGCTGCGATATAGTCGCCATCAATGGTGACGATCCGCCGGTTCTTGTGATCTGCGAACTCAAGCTGCGCTTCAACCTCGAGCTGGTGCTGCAGGGCGTTGAACGCGCGGCCGCATGCGACGAAGTCTGGCTGGCGGCGCGGCTTTCGGCCGGCCGCAAGGGACGCGAAAGCGACACCCGATTCCGCGCACTTTGCAGGCGGCTCGGCTTCGGCATGCTGGGCGTGGCAGACAGCGGTGAAGTCAGCGTCATCGTAAGTCCCGTCTCCCCGTTCCCGCGTAGCAACAGGAAAAAGCGCTCCCGGCTGCATCGGGAATACGTCAAACGCCGGGGCGACACCGCGCGTGGCGGTTCGACACGCCAGCCGATCATGACGGCTTACCGGCAGGAGGCGATCGCCTGTGCCGTTGCGATGCGCGACGGACCGCGGCGCCCGCGCGACCTGAAACCGCTATCGGCACGCGCGCAGAACATCCTGCGGCACAATTTCTACGGCTGGTTCGAGCGTATCGACCGGGGGCTTTATGCGCTCACACCCGCTGGCTGCGAAGCCATCGCGAACATGGAGATACCGCCGGCGTCTACCGAAAAGGCGAGCGAAACGGCCGCCGAGGCTTGACCTTGCCTTCGCGCGGGATTACTCGTTTCAAAAATATCGAAAAACTTGGATATATGGATAAAAAATCCTCCCTCGCCGCATTTGCCGCCCTCGGCCAGGAAACGCGGCTGGATGTGTTCCGGCTGCTGGTGCGCAGCGGCAGGCAAGGCCTGCCGGCCGGCGAAATCGCGCGCCAGCTGGGCACAGTGCAAAACACCACATCGGCGCATCTGAAAGTGCTCGTCCACGCGGGTCTGATCCGCGCCGAGCGCGATGGTCGCATCATCCGCTATGTCGCTGACATGACCGGCTTCCGCGACCTGCTCGCTTATCTGATGGAAGACTGCTGCAACGGCCAGCCGGAAATATGCCGGCCCGTCATCAACGCGGTTGCATGCAACGCTTAGATTTCGCTTGAGGAGGCATGAAATGAGCGACCTGACCTATAATGTGCTCTTCCTGTGCACTGGAAACTCGGCCCGCTCCATTATCGCGGAAGCGATCGTCAACCGTGTCGGCCAGGGCCGCTTCAAGGGCTACTCGGCAGGTTCTCGGCCCACAGGCCAGGTACATCCCTACACGCTGGACTTGCTGAAAAGTCTCAACCACGACATCTCCTTTGCGCGCTCCAAGGACTGGCAGGAGTTCACCGAACCAGGCGCACCGAAGCTCGATTTCGTCTTCACTGTCTGCGACAACGCCGCTCGGGAAGCATGCCCGGTATGGCCCGGCCAGCCGATGACGGCACATTGGGGCGTTCCCGACCCTGCCGCCGCGGAAGGTAGCGAGGCAGAGAAGCGCTTCGCATTCTCCGATGCCTATCGCATGCTGAACAATCGAATTTCGATCTTCACCTCGTTGCCGCTCGCTTCGCTCAACCGTCTGGCATTGCAGACGCGGCTCGATGACATAGGCCGCGAGCACTCCGAGGCAAGCTGACATGGAATTCGATACTTCACGGCGTCTCGCAGCCGAGGCGCTGGGCACGCTATTGTTGGTTTGCACGGTGGTTGGCTCCGGCATCATGGCCGACCGCCTGACCGACGACGTTGCGCTCGCTCTGCTCGGCAACACGCTTCCCACCGGCGCGATCCTGGTCGTACTGATCACCATTCTGGGGCCGGTGTCGGGCGCGCATTTCAACCCCGCTGTCACGGTTGCGTTCCTGATGCGCGGCGAAATCGTTCCGGGCACCGCCCTCGCCTATGTTGCAGCTCAGATCGCTGGCGGCATTCTCGGCGCAGTCATTGCCCACGCCATGTTCGAACTGCCGCTTATCCAGTCATCGCTCACGACACGAACCGGCACCGCCCAGTGGTTCGCCGAACTCGTCGCCGCATTCGGCCTCGTCTTTACAATCTTCGCCGGTATCCGCTTCCGTTCCGACGCGGTGCCGTGGCTCGTCGGCCTCTACATCACCGCCGCATACTGGTTCACGGCATCAACTTCCTTCGCCAATCCGGCGGTGGCAATCGCGCGCGCCTTCACTGACACCTTTTCCGGCATCCGCCCGATCGATGTGCCCGGTTTCATCGCGGCCGAACTTGTTGGCGCCGCACTTGCCGCGCTCGTTGCGGGCTGGATGTTCGGCCAAGCCTGTGCGAAATCCCGGCCGGAGGCAGCAGAATGACCGTCACGATCTACCACAACCCCAAATGCGGCACCTCGCGCAACACGCTTGCCATGATCCAGCAGTCTGGCGTGGAACCCGAGGTGATCGAATATCTGAAGACCCCGCCCTCGCGCGAAAAGCTGGTCGAGCTGATTGCGGCCATGGGCATCGCGCCGCGCGATCTGCTGCGCCGTAAGGGCACCCCCTACGATGAACTCGGCCTCGACGATCCGAAATGGAGCGATGACGAGTTGGTCGATTTCATGGTCGAACACCCGATTCTGATGAACCGTCCTGTTGTGGTCACGCCGCTCGGCGCAAAGCTCTGCCGGCCCTCCGAAGCCGTGCTCGACATTCTGCCCAACGCCGATATCGGCGCCTTCTCCAAGGAAGATGGCGAAGTGGTCGTCGACGCGGACCGCCAGCGACAGCGCTGAAGCTTTCATGCTCGGTGGAGGACCTGCGGGTTGGCTGTTTGCGCCTCAGTCGGCCCCGGCCTTTGTTTCGGAAAGTAGCCATTTCCTGAACGCGGCTATTTTCGGAACGTTGCGCCGGCTGCGCGGGTAGACCAGCCAGATCGAATCCTTGTCCGTGCAGATGATATCGAATGGGAGCACAAGCCTGCCGGACTCCAGCTCCATCGAAAAGAACGCCGGGGTCAGCAGGGCGACGCCCTGCCCGGCAATGGCTGCGCGCGCCTCGTTGACCTGCGTCCCGAGGTTGCTTTTCGGTCTGCCATCGAGACTCTCCGGCGGCAGCCCCGCCGCCGCCAGCCACTGTGGCCACCAGCGATCGTCGGGGCCAACCACCGCCAGCTTGAGCAGATCCGCCGGGCTGTCGATCTCGCCAACGCGGGCCACCAGGTCGGGGCTCAGCATCGGCGCGAACGTAACGGGCATCAGTCTGTGTGCCTCCAGTCCCGGCCACTCCCCCAAGCCGATCCTGATGGCCACATCCACGGCCTCGCGATCGAAATCGACATATTTCTCGGCGGTTTCCAGCCGCACCGCCAGATTGGGGTTCGCGAGCTGAAATGTGCCCAGGCGTGGCGCCAGCCAGTTCGTGGCAAAAGTCGGTACGGTCGAGATCGACAATTTGTCGTTGTTGCTGCCGGCAGCCTCCGCAAATGCCGCCGCCATCATGTCGAAGGCGGCGGTAAGCGGCGGCGCCAGTCTGCGGCCTGCCTCCGTCAGAACCACCTCCCGCGGACGCCGCAGGAATAGCGGCCCGCCGAGCCGCTCCTCGAGTATCTTGATCTGGTAGCTGACCGCTGCCTGCGTCATGCCCAACTCCCCCGCCGCCCGGGTAAAGCTGCCATGGCGGGCTGCCGCCTCGAATGCCTTCAGCGCTGTAAGCGGAGGCGGCCTGCGCGCATCTGACATAAAGTTTCCTTATGTATAGATATTAGCGTTTAGTTGGAATGAAAGGCCCAAATGCACCACACTCGCCAGCAAGAGTTAGCACAACTTATGAAAGATCGATACGATGTGTCTTGCAGGCCCAACAGCCGAACCTCGGCGCCTCCGATGGCTCCATTCCCTGCCGCGCTTCACGAGAAAGACGGGACCGGTGCTCCATCGCCACTCCGATCTGTATCGCCTCAGCGATCATATCCAGCGCGATATTGGATTGTGTGATGCGGATACGACCACCCGCCGTAAGTGACGTCGCGCGTCCGCACAGGGCAGCCTTTCAGCGTCAAACGCCGAGGTAGCGGTCCTGCAGGTCGCCCGTCAGTTCGCCGGGCTTACCGGTCCAAACGGTCATTCCGTTTTCCAGCACCGTGCAGCGGTCCGCGAGCGGCAGCAGCTCCGGCAGCGTCTTGTCGACGATCAGGATCGCTTCGCCCTCCGCCTTCAGCTTGCGGATCGACGCCCAGATGTCATTTCGGATCACTGGCGCCAGCCCCTCGGTCGCCTCGTCGAGGATGAGCAGCTTCGGGTTGGTCATCAGCGCGCGGCCGACGGCCAGCATCTGCTGTTCACCGCCGGACAGCGTATTCGCCATCTGGTTGCGGCGCTCGGCAAGGCGGGGAAAAAGCTGCGTCACGGTCGCAAATTCCCATTTTCCAGGCCGCGCCGTAGCGATGAGGTTTTCTTCCACCGTCAGGGCAGCGAAGCAGCGGCGGCCTTCCGGCACCAGCCCGATACCGAGCTTCGCCACACGGTGCGGCGCCATGCCTTTGAGCGACCTGCCTGCGAAATGCACCGCGCCGCCAAATGGCGGCGTCAGGTTGCAGATGGCGCGGATCGTGGTGGTCTTGCCCATACCGTTGCGGCCCATCAGCGCCACGACCTCGCCCTCCGCAACGTCGAGGTCCACGCCAAACAGCGCCTGACTCTGGCCGTAACCGGCCTCGATCCCTTCGACCTTGAGCAGCGTCACGCCTCATCTCCCAGATAGGCCCTGCGCACTTCCGGGTCTGCGCGGATTTCATCGACCGTACCGGTGGCGATCACCCGCCCGTAGACCAGGACCGAAATGCGGTCTGCCAATGCGAAAACGGCGTTCATGTCGTGTTCGACAAGCAGTATCGGCGCTTCCTCGCGCAACCCGTCCAGAAACCCGGTAAGTCGGCTGGAGCCTTCGGGGCCCATACCGGCCATCGGCTCATCGAGCAGAAACGCCTTCGATTTCATCGCCAGTGCAATGGCGATTTCCACCTGCCGCCTTTCGCCGTGCGACAGTTCGGCGACGGCCACATGGGCGCGCTCGGCCAGCCCCGCGCGCTCGAGCGCCGCCATCGCCGGCTCCATCAGCGAAGGATCGCGCATCACCGGCTTAAAAAAACGGAAGCTCGATCCCGACACCGCCTGCACAGCCAGCATGACATTCCTGAGCGCGGAGAATTCTGGCGCCAGCGAAGACACCTGAAATGTGCGTCCAAGCCCAAGCCGCGCCCGCTGCGCCACACTGAGCGCGCCAATATCTCTGCCATCGAAGCTGATACGCCCGGCATCCGGCCGCTGCGTACCGGCGATCTGGCTGATCAGCGTCGTCTTGCCGGCCCCGTTCGGCCCGATCAGCGCGTGGATTTCGCCGGGTCTCAGGTCGAGCGACACATGGTCGGTCGCTTTCAGGGCACCGAAGTTTTTCACCAGCTCATCGATTGCAAGGATCGGGTCAGCCATGCCGCGCCCTCCCCGCCACGAGCCCGATCACGCCGCCGCGCGCAAACAACACCACGCCAAGCAGGATCAGGCCGAGGAAGAACTGCCAGCGCTCGGTAATGCCGCCCAGCCAGAACTCCAGAAGCACGTAGAGTGCTGCCCCCACCACCGGACCGAACAGCCGCCCCACACCGCCCAGAATGATCAGAACGATGAGCTCGCCCGACATGTGCCAGGAAAGCATCGAAGGGCTGACGAACCGGTTGAGGTCAGCGAACAGCGCCCCGGCAAGCGCGGTGAACATGCCTGAAATGGTGAAGGCGACGAGCCGGATACGGTAGGGCGGGATACCCACCGAAGCGACACGCACATCGTTCTGGCGCGTCGCCTGCAACGCTGCGCCGAAGCGCGAGTCCGCAAGCAGCCTGAACAGGAGCAGCGCCAGCCCGAGAAGCACATAGCAAAGCAGGAAGTAGGACAGCGGATTGAGCGTGTTGATACCCGGAAACTGGTTGCGCACGAATATCGGCAGGCCGTCCTCGCCGCCATAGGCCGGCCAGGAGATCGCGAAGTAGAAGATCATCTGGGCGAAGGCCAACGTGATCATGATGAAGTAGACGCCCGCCGTGCGCAGTGTGATCAGCCCGATCAGAAACGCCGCGAAGCCGCCGAACAGAACCGCCACGATCCAGATGACCGGCATCTGCTGCGTGCCCGGCAGGCCGAAGATCAGCGGGCTGCCTGCAAAGGCGTGGCTGGCCAGGATGCCCGCCGCATACCCGCCAATGCCGAAGAACGCCGCATGGCCAAATGAAACAAGGCCACCGAGCCCGAGTGCGATATTGAGCCCGACGGCCGCAAGCGAGAGAACTGCAATCCGCGTCGCCAGCGTCACGTAAAACGGCTCGCCGGCATAGTGGGCGGCAATCGGCGCCGCGAGCAGTAGCAGAGCAATCGAAATGTTGAAGGTTGTCTCGCGTGTCATCATCGTCACGCCTGCGCCGGGAAAAGGCCGCGCGGCCGCACTGCGAGCACGACTGCCATCAGAAGGTAGATCAGCATGGACGCAACGGCACCGCCGATCAGCGCCGCCTGCGAGGGTGGCAGAAACAGCGTCAGCGCTTGCGGAAGCAGAAAGCGCCCCATCGTGTCGGTTACGCCGACCAGCACTGCGCCGATCAGGGCGCCACGGATCGAGCCGATGCCGCCGATGACGATAACGACAAAGGCAAGGATCAGCACCGGCTCACCCATGCCGACCTGCACCGACTGGAGAGCCCCGACCATCGCTCCGGCCAGCCCGGCAAGCGCCGCGCCAAGCGCGAAGACCAGCGTATATAGCGTCGCGACATCGACGCCCAGTGCCGCGATCATCTCGCGGTCGTTTTCGCCGGCGCGGATGCGCATGCCGAGCCGCGTCTTCGAGATAAGCAGATAAAGTCCAACCGCAACCGCCACGCCGACGCCGATGATCGCCAGCCGGTAAAGCTGGTACCGCGAACCGCCGGGCAGCGGCACGGTACCCTGCAGCAGCGGTGGAATGTCGAGATAAAGCGGCACCGAGCCGAACAGCCAGCGCGTGCCCTCCGACAGGATGAGAATGAGCGCGAAGGTCGCCAGCACCTGTTCGAGATGGTCGCGCGCATAAAGCCGTCGGATGACGGCGAGTTCGATGATCGCCCCGGCTGCCGCTGCCGCGGCAAGGCTCGCCACAAGCCCGAGCCAGAACGAACCGGTCCATGCCGCGACGACCGCGCAGGCAAACGCACCGACCATATAGAGAGATCCGTGGGCGAGATTGATCAGCCCCATAACGCCGAAGATCAGCGTCAGCCCGGCCGCCATGAGAAACAGCATGACGCCGAATTGCAGGCCGTTCAGCAATTGCTCCAGGAAAAGTGCCAGCGTCACGCTCCGCCCGCTTTCTGGATGATCGCGACCCGGAATGCGGAGTCCGTCCGCGCTTCCGTCAACACCGGCGATCGCCGGCTTTCGCGAGTCTGGTTCAGGGGTCGCTGCGGACGCGTGTTGCCGCGTCCGCAGATCGGTTTCAGCTTACAGCCGGCGGCTCACATGCCGCATTCGGCTGCATAGGCGTCCTGATGGTCCTCAAAGGCGGTGGCGACAATCTTGTTGGTGATCACGTCGCCTTCCTTCACCACTTCGCGAACATAGATGTCCTGGATCGGGTGGTTGTTGTTGCCGAATTTGAAGTCCCCGCGAACGGACGCGAAATCAGCTTCCTTCAAGGCCGCGCGGAATGCATCTGCATCCTTCACGTCGGCCTTGGCGGCGGCCGCGATGATCAGATTCGCGGTGTCGTAACCCTGGCTGGCGTAAAGCGAAGGAAGCCGCCCGTACTCGGCCTGGAAAGTCTCGACAAACTTCTTGTTGGCTTCGTTGTCGATATCCTTGTTCCACTGCGAGGAGTTTTTCACGCCGAGCGCGGCATCGCCCACGGCGCCCAGGATGTCCTGGCTGAAGGAGAATGCCGGCCCGA
Source organism: Rhizobiaceae bacterium (assembly GCA_017644005.1). GTDB lineage: Bacteria > Pseudomonadota > Alphaproteobacteria > Rhizobiales > Rhizobiaceae > RCIO01. The sequence continues at coordinate 1,924 of JAEPMJ010000004.1, read as the reverse complement.
GAACCGGAAGCCCGACATCGGACTGCGCATACTGCTTCATGAAGGCGATGCCCATGCCGCCCGGCAGGAAGAAGAAGATGGAATCTGCACCCGAAGCGCGTATCTGCGCGATTTCGGCGGCATAGTCGGTCTGGCCGAGCTGGGTGTAGACTTCGCCAGCGAGATCGCCGGTGTAGAAGCGCTTGAACCCGGTGAGCGCGTCGGTGCCGGCCGGGTAGTTGGGCGCAAGGATAAACGGCTTTGCGAAACCTTCCTTGGTGGCATAAGCACCCATCGCCTCGTGCAGGTTGTCGTTCTGCCAAGCGACATTGAAATAGTTCTCGTGGCACTGCGCACCGGCCAGCGGCGACGGGCCGGCATTTGGCGACAGGTAGAACTTGCCCTGCGCGACCACGCTCGGAACAACGGCCATGGCCAGGTTCGACCAGATGATACCGGTCAGGATGTCGACCTGATCGCTCTGGATCATCTTGTCGGCGAGTTGCACAGCGATTTCAGGCTTGCGCGCATCGTCCTCGGTGACGACCTCGATGTCGCTGACGCCGGCATTCTTCAACGCCAGCATGAAGCCGTCGCGCACGTCGATGCCAAGTCCGGCGCCGCCGCCCGAAAGCGTCGTGATCATGCCGACCTTGACCGGTTCGGCGTACGCCTGCGCTGAAAGGCCTAGCGAAGCCCCGAGCACTGTTGCTGCCAGAATTTTCTTCATTTTCTGCTCCCATTTGTCATTCGTTACGCATCCTCGCGAACGCGGCGCATGCGCCCATTGTTTGTGGATTATTGCGGGCTCATTGCTTAGCTTCCACAGTTCCGCAAAAATATCCAGATATTTTATGCTTAAAGCGATAACTCCCCAATTGCCAAAATGAAACCGGCGTGGCCCCGACGCCTTGGCCTGTGCCCTGGCGGGCGCTATGCAATCGCACCATACGCAACCGGAATCGTCAGATGATCCTCCATTCAGTTTCCGACTGGGACACAGCCTACGCCAACATGCCGAACATACCCGGCGGCGAGAACTACCCGGAAATCTGGGCATCCGCTGCCCAAGCCTATCGCTCCGAACTGGAATCGAAAAGCCGCGCCAGGCTGAGCCTCGTTTACGGCGAGGGCGAGCGCAACCGCTTCGATCTGTTCATGCCGGAGAAAGAGCCGCTGGGTCTCGTGATCTTCGTGCATGGCGGTTACTGGATGCGCTTTGACGCAGGCTTTTGGTCGCATCTGGCACGCGGCAGCGTTGAGAACGGCTGGGCGGTGGCCATGCCCAGTTACACGCTCGCCCCCTCCGTCCGGATTGCGGCCATTACGCGGGAAATCGGCAAGGCTGTGGAGGCCGCTGCGGGCATGGTAGCGGGACCGATCCGTCTGACGGGTCATTCCGCGGGCGGGCATTTGGTCACCCGCATGATCTCCGACCCGTCGCCCCTGCCGGCCGCCGTACAGAACCGCATCGCACACACCGTCTCGATTTCGGGCGTTCACGATCTGCGGCCGCTGCTCAACGTCGCCCTCAATGAAACGCTGCGGCTCGACGATACCGAGGCTGCAACGGAAAGTCCCGCTCTGCTTGCCCCTGCGCCCGGTGCGAAGCTCACTTGCTGGGTAGGTGCGGGAGAGCGCGCGGAATTTCTGCGCCAGAACGCACTGCTCGCCAATATCTGGACCGGACTGGGGGCGGCAACGGCAGTCTATGAAGAGCCCGACCGCCACCATTTCAACGTTGTCGACGGGCTTGGCGAACCTGCTCACCCTCTCACCCGCACCTTGCTCACGGCCTGAAAAACATGACCTTTGTGACGCTTCGGCGGCCTGACGACTGGCACCTGCATCTTCGGGATGGGCCGATGCTGGAAGCGGTGCTGCCTTACAGTTCGGCGAGTTTCGCCCGCGCCATCGTCATGCCCAATCTGGTGCCGCCGGTGGT
>JAEPMJ010000003.1 GCA_017644005.1 Rhizobiaceae bacterium | reverse complement strand
GAAAATGAAACTCAAGAGCCTTCTGATCGGCTCGGCAGCGGTGATGGCGGTTTCGACCGGCAGCGCCAAGGCTGCAGACGCGATCGTCATGGCCGAGCCGGAGCCGATGGAATACGTCCGCATCTGCGACGTGTACGGCGCTGGATTCTACTACATCCCGGGCACCGAGACCTGCATGGCCATCGGCGGCTACTACCGGTTCCAGCTCAACTTCAGCAGCACCGCGCTGACCTGGATGGCTCGTTTCGCGCCGTCGTTCGACGTCCGCAACGAGACCGAGTGGGGCACGCTGCGCGGCTTCGCTGAAATCGAGTTCGATTACGGTTGGTACACGGCCGGCTCGACCACGAGCTTCGGCACGACCCGTGCTGCTGCTGGTTACGCTCAGAACGTCAACCTGAACCATGCGTTCATCGAGATTATCGGTGCTTCCGGTACCCTGCGCATGGGTAAGGGCGACACCCCGTACGCTCGTTTCCTCGGCTATGGCTCGGGCAACGTCTTCGGCGGCGTCTACGGCTTCTCCAACGGCGCTGAAATCAGCTACACCTTCAATGGCTCGAATGGCTTCTCCGCCATCCTCGCGCTGCTGCAGGACGGCGACACTGACTACGTTCCGGACATCGAAGGCGGTATCCGCTTCGCTCAGGGCTGGGGCTCGGTCGGCGTGATCGCCGGTTACGACGAAAGCGCTGCTACCTGGGGCGCCAAGGGTGTGTTCCGCTACAACGCACCTAACGGTTCGTTCTCGGCAGGCCTGCACGTGATCTACTCGAGCGGCGCTGGCCGTTACGCAGTTGGCGATCCGGGCGGTGCAGCTGGTAACGTTGCTCCGTGGTCGATCCTGGCTCACGTGAAGGGTCAGTTCACCGCAACCGTTGCTGGTACCCTGTCGGCTCAGTGGTTCTCCAACACCGGTGGTTTCGACCTCGTCGGTGGTCTGGACATCCGTCCGGTTTCCGGTCTCCGGATCCGTCCGGAAGTCCGTTACATGACCACCAGCGGTGGCTGGGCGGGCGCTCTGCGCTTCGACCGCTCGATCCCGTAAGGATCAGTTTCCAGCATTCGCTGGAACAGAAAACCCGGCGGGCAACCGCCGGGTTTTTTCATGTCTGCGGTTAGCCGGTAGCGCAGCGTCCGCTTTGCTGGCCGGCCGGGGCGGCTTATGCCGCGTTTTTCGTCGCCGTGGCTTTGCGCTTCAGGAAGCCTTCGATTTTCCCGGGCAGGCCCGCGGTTTCCAGGAGCGGGGCATGGCCTTGACCAGCAACCGTGATCGATTCGAGGTCCGGGTGGCGCGCCTTCATCTGGGTCAGCGTCCCGGCTGAAAGCAGTTTTGAGTTTTCGCCCCTGATAGCGAGCACGGGCACGGCTGAAAGACCCTGAAACTGCGGCCAGAACTCCGGCAGGGCCTGGCTGAGATCGACGCCTTTCAGCGTTTTCAGCAGAGCCGGATCGAAATCCGGCACCGGCCGGCCATCGTCGTCGCGGTACAATGCACGCACCACCCGCTCCCAGTCGGCATCGCTGAGGCCGGTAAAAATGCCCTGCTGGGCCGCCCTTTGAATGGCAATCGCCTCTTCGAATGTCGAAGGGCTGGGTGCGCGTTCCAGATAGGCGCGGATCTGTGCCAGCCCGGCGCCTTCGACGACTGGCCCGATATCGTTGAGTATCACTGCCTTGAGAAGGGTCGGGCGCATGGCGGCAAGCACGAAGGTGATCAGCCCGCCTCTGGACGTACCTATGAAAGTGGCGTGTTCTATGCCCAGCGCCGTCAGACCGGCGATGACGTCGCCGGCCTCCACGATCGGATCGTAATTGTTCCAGTTCTTGTCATAGGCCGAGCGCCCGCGGCCGCGATAGTCGAACGCGATCACCTTGCGTGGAGTGGCGCCGCGCGCCAGGCGAATCGCGAGTTCATGGAAATCGGCGGAGTTGCGCGTCAGCCCTGCCAGGCAAACCACCGGAAGCGCGCCGTCGTTCGCAGCGCCGTAAATCCGGGCATAGAGTTTCAGCCCGTCACTGGACGTATAATAGAAGTCGTTGAAATCGTTACTCATAGCTATCTGACGAGATCGTCCGTGATGTCGAGGCGGCCATCCAGCCTCATTTTGTAAACCTGGAAGCTCTCCATGACGCGCTGAACATAGTTCCGCGTTTCAGTGAAGGGAATGCTCTCGATCCAGTCGACCACCGTATCGATATCCTTGCCGCGCGGGTCGCCATAGCGTGTGAGCCATTGCTGCGCGCGCGCCGGTCCGGCGTTGTATCCGGCCAAGGTCAGGACATACGAACCGCCGAAGCGGCTGAGCTGGTCGCCGAGGAAGGTTGCGCCGAGCGTCGCGTTATAGGCGGGATCTGAGGTGAGGCGGCGGGGCGAATAACTGAGCCCCGCACGGCGCGCCATCGACCGGGCGGTGCGCGGCAGCAATTGCAGCAGCCCGCGCGCTCCGGCGGGCGACACGGCAGCAACGTTGAATTCGCTTTCCTGCCGGGCAACCGCGTAGGCGAGCGCTTCACCGGCAGCAGAAATGTCTGCGCTTGCCGGGATCACGCCGATCGGGTGCGCCAGAGCGCCGACATTGATGCCGCGTGCGGCGGCGATCTTGCCGACACGCAACGCCAGATTGTGGTCGCTCCGTTTCTCCGCCATCAGCGCCAGCAGGGCGAGCTCGCCGGCGCTGTCGAGCTCTTCTGCGAGATTGCGGTAGAGCACGTCCGAACGTTCGGGAAAGCCGGCTGCTTCGATGCGCTCGATGGCCCGCACGGCGCTGCGCGCGGCAAATCGGCGTCGCTCCTCGTCGCTGGGCGTGGGGTAGGCAGCCGGCGGCGGCGTTAGTCCGACGCGCACGGCTGCGAGTTGGCCGTAGAACGTGGTCGGATATTGGGCCGCTTTCTCAAAGTGTTCCCGTGCCTCGTCTGCGCTTGCTCCCGCTTCGGTTGCCCGACCCAGCCAATAGTGGCCGCGCGCCAGCGATATCGGGCCTTCGGCAAGTTCGGTGATGGCGCGGAAATGCCCGGTGGCCAGTTCCGCATCCCGCAGCCGTTGAAGCGCATACCAGCCTGCATGAAATTCGGCATCTGCCACCGTTGCCGGGGTTCCGCCGATATGCGCTGCGGCCACGCGGTAGGCGGATTCCGCGTTGCCGATATCGATCAGTTCGCGCGAAAGCACCCTGCGTTCGGCCCACCAGGCGTCAGGGTCGACATAGGCGTCGGCATCGGCGGGCGCCCGCAATATTGCTGCGGCGGCTTGATCATATTGGCCGGTCCAGCGCAGCCGGCGCGCCTGCGCAAATGCATAGGCTGCGCCGCGTTGCGATTGTGGCACCCGGGACAGCAGCTTCTTTGCGCGGCTTTCCTTGCGAATGACGGCGCCCCAGGCCTCGGCAAGTTCCGGCGCTCCGGCTTTGTCGGCAACACGCAGCGCCGAACTCACCCGGTCGTAATGCAGCATCTGCTCCATGCGTGCGCGGTGGTCTGCTTGCGTCAGCAGCTTGCCGAATTCCCGCAGCAGCGCTGCTTCCTGGCTGGCTTCCAGTCGCGCACGGTGCCAGAAGGGTCCGATTACCGCCGCTGCTTCGTCATCCATGTCTGCGGCGACATATGCGCGTGTCAGGATCGTCACGCCCTCCAGCGTATCGGGCTGCATATCGCGCAACGCTTCGATAACCGTTTGAGGGGCTGCGTTCTCGTCGTAAAGCGCACGCTCAAGATGCCGCCTCAGTGTGATCATGCCCGGCCAGCCCGCAAGCTCGTGCATGACGTCGATCAACTCGGAGCTCGATTGTGCAACGCCTCCGAGCGCCAGCGCCCAGCTCATGATTTCATGATCGAGCGCGCCGTGCGGGATGCCGTCACGGGCCAGCATCGCGGCTGCGCCATCACCGCGCTTCAGCGCCGCAAGCCCGGCCTTCAGAAGCACGAAGTCCCCGGCCGTGGCGTCCTCCATGATTTCGCGAATGGCTGCAGCGTCGCCTTGTGCGTCTTCGCGGAAGAATGGCAGCGGTATGTCGGTGACGGGCAAGCCCGTATTCGCACCGGCGGCAGAAAGGGACGCGCCAAGCGCCAGGGCGGCAATCGTCACCTGTCTGCGGTATTGCGGCATGGTCTTCAAATTCATCATCTTGAGTTTACAACCGCCGGGCGGAATTCCGAAGTCTGCACATATGTGCGCGCGACCGCGACCCGAACTCCCGATAAGCGGTCAGTCTGTCTGTGGTCCACCATTCGGCACTGCCAAATGCTTGCCCGCAAAGGGTGTCAGGACTATGGTGCGCCGCCTTGCTGTTCGGCAGTTTCGGTCGAATTCGCATGCGAGAATGTAAAGAAGGTTTTGGAAGATATGGCTATCACGCTGAGAGGTTCGAACACCGCGTTGGTGACACCGTTCGCAAGTGACGGGAGCCTCGACGAAAAAACCTTCGCCGGCTTCGTCGAATGGCAGATCGCCGAAGGCACGAAGGGCCTTGTTCCGGTGGGAACCACGGGCGAATCGCCGACGCTTTCTCACGCCGAGCACAAACGTGTCGTTGAACTGTGTGTGGAAGTCGCTGCCGGCCGCGTGCCGGTCATTGCCGGTGCCGGCTCCAACAACACCACCGAGGCAATCGATCTTGCGCTCCACGCCGAGAAAGCTGGGGCGGATGCAGTGCTGGTGGTCACGCCCTATTACAACAAGCCGACCCAGCGGGGTCTTTACGCGCATTTTTCGGCAATTGCCCGCGCCACGAACCTGCCCATCGTCATCTACAATATTCCGCCGCGCTCGGTGATCGACATGAGCCCCGAAACGATGGGTCGGCTTGCGCGTGAATTCGACAACATCGTCGGCGTGAAGGACGCTACCGGCAAGGTGGAGCGCGTGTCGGAGCAGCGCCTGACCTGCGGCAATGACTTCATCCAGCTGTCCGGTGAGGACGCTTCGGCGCTCGGCTTCAACGCGCATGGCGGTGTCGGCTGCATTTCGGTTACCTCCAATGTCGCGCCGCGGCTCTGCGCGGAGTTTCAGGAGGCAACGCTCACCGGCGACAGCGCAAGGGCGCTTGAGCTCCAGGACCGGCTGATGCCGCTGCACAAGGCAATATTCATCGAACCCGGCCTGTGCGGAGCAAAATACGCCCTGTCGAAGCTTGGCCGCTGCAGCAACGTCGTCCGCTCGCCGCTGGTCACGATCGAAAAGTCGACCGAAGCGCAGATCGACGCGGCAATGCAGCATGCCGGCCTCCTGAACTGATCGGATCCGACCGCCGCTAACATCATGTCCAGGGATACAAACAAGAAAACACGTGCCGTCGCCGAAAACCGCAAGGCGCGCTTTTCCTATGACGTGCTCGATACCTTTGAGGCCGGTCTTGTTCTGACCGGCACCGAGGTGAAATCGCTGCGCGAAGGGCAGGCGAACATCCAGGAGAGTTACGCCTCGTCCGAAGACGGCGAAATTTGGCTGATCAACTCCTACCTGCCGGAATATCTGCAGGGCAACCGGTTCAATCACGAGCCGCGGCGGCGGCGCAAGCTGTTGTTGAACAAGAAGGAAATGGCCAAGCTATCGCAATCGGTCGATCGCGAGGGCATGACCATGGTGCCACTCAAGATCTACTTCAACGATCGCGGCCGCGCCAAACTGCTGCTCGGCCTGGCGCGCGGCAAAAAACTTCACGACAAGCGCGAAACCGAGAAGAAGCGCGACTGGGCACGCGAAAAAAGCCGGCTGCTCAAGGAACGCGGCTAGCGCGCGCGGCAGTCTGCGAGCCGCTGGTCCTATGCCGCGCCCTGAACCAGCCTGTCCGTGCCGGCGGCCACGCGCCCGGCTTCCCAACGGCCCGCGCTGTCCAGAATGCGCTGCGGGTTCTCGAACTGCTTGCGCAGGATCATTTCGTAGAGCTCGGCTTCCGATCGTCGGTCGAGCGGCGATGTCGCGCCGGTCATGCCCTGCAACGCGGTGCCGAGCGCGTCCACCGTGCCCGAACCCTCGTCGAACTGCGCCTTCTTTCGCCAGATGAGTGCATGCGGCAAAAGGTCGGCACATGCCTTGCGCAGAATCCACTTTTCCGTTGTCGGACCAGTGGATTCGGCCTCCCTTTCGCCCGTGCGCCGCATTTTGAGCGTCGCCGGGATAGACTGCGCGAATGCAATCAGGTCGCGGTCGAGAAACGGCGTGCGCGCCTCCAGGCTTTCAGCCATCGCCACGCGGTCGACACGCTGCAGGTTGATGTTGTGCATCGTTCCAAGTGCGCGCGTCAATTCGTCGGCAAGCGCGCGCGGGTGGTCGGCATAATCATGGTGATAAGTGTAGCCGGCGAACAGTTCGTCCGCCCCTTCGCCTGTCAAAACGGCCTTGACATCCCGACGCGCGAGGCGCGCGGCAAAGAGTGTCGGAATTGCGCTGCGCACCAGATCAACGTCGGCGCTTTCCAGATGATAGATGACATGCGGCAGGTTGGCGGCGACGTCGGCGGCGGTGAAGGCGTATTCCCTGTGGTCGGAGCCGATATGCCGCGCAACCGCGCGCGCGGCCAGCAGGTCGGGTGACCCTTCGGTGCCGACCGAAAAAGTCCTGAGAGGGCTCTTCCCCGATTTGCGCCGCAGCCGTTGCGCGATCGCGGCAATGATGGAACTGTCGAGTCCGCCGGAGAGAAACGAGCCGACCTCGACATCGGCGACCATCCATTTCGCAACCGCTTCCTCCAGGAAGAAACGCAATTCCCGCGACGTGCGCGCGATGTCTAAGCCGGGTTCGGCCTCCGCCGCACCTTGTGGCAGCCGGTACCATTGGCGCCAGCCATCCATGCTGTCGAACAAGGTGCCCGGCGGGATCGCTTCGACGGAGTCGACGTCGATACCCTCAAATGCCTTGAGCTCGGACGCGAAGGCGTGGCCGCCGCCGAGACGCGCGATGTAGAGGGGCTTGATGCCAAGCGGATCGCGGGCGGCGACAATGCGCTCGCGGGTCGCAAGAACGAAGGCGAACATACCGTCGATCTGGCGGATCCATTTCGACGCGCCCGTGCGGAAGAGATGCAGGATCGTCTCGCTGTCGCTGGCGGTCGAGAACGCACTTGGCCCGACGATGGCGCGAATGTCCTCGTGATTGTAGATCTCGCCGTTGACGACCAGCATGTCGTCGCTTTGATGAATCGGTTGCGCGCCATCCTCCGGTCCGATGATGGACAGTCGGCAATGCGCCATGACAACCGGGCTGCCCGGCAGCCGCGACACTGCCACCGCATCCGGGCCGCGATGGGACAGGCGTTCGATCATGCTTCGCGCCAGCGCCTCGTCGCCGACGTTCCACAGGCAGACGAACCCGCACATGAGATACTCTTCCTTTCACCGGCGTTCGTTGCGCCGGACCCGGTAGCTCATATCAGGACTACGCGCGCCTAATTGTCGATAAACCGTCGTATTTCGGAGAATATGTCTGCGAACATCTCCTCGGTCAGCCTGCCCGTATTGGTGTTGTAGCGCGAGCAGTGATAGCTCCCGAAGAGGGTGAGCCCGCCAACTCGATGCTGCGAGCCGTGGCCGAACTTGAACGCAGCAACGCGTTCGCCCAGCGCCCGGACGACGGATTGATGCGCTATCGTGCCAAGCGCCAGAATTGCCGTCAGATTCCCGAAGCGCTCGATTGTCGGGGTGAGAAACTGCCGGCAGGTGGCAATCTCCCCGCCGGTCGGCTTGTTCTGCGGCGGAACGCAGCGCACCGCATTGGTGATCGCCGTTCCCACAAGCCTTAGATCGTCGTCCGGGCGTGCCTGGTAGGTCCCGTCCGCGAAGCCGTATGTGCCGAGCGTTGCGTAGAGCAGGTCGCCCGCATAGTCGCCGGTGAAGGGGCGTCCGGTGCGGTTGGCGCCGCGCAGGCCCGGCGCCAGTCCGACGATCAACAGCCGAACACTCTCTGCGCCGCCTTCCGGCAGCAGTGTCGGCACCGGCGCATTGAACCAGGCGGGTTCTTTTTCCCGCCAGGCGGAGATGAAGCCGTGCAGGCGAGGGCACCGTTCGCAATCGCGAGGAGGTTCGAAGGCCGTCATTGCCGCGGATGACCTCAATATTCGTCGTCTTCGAGGTCCTCGTCGGGCTCGGTCCGGCGTGGCGGCCGCTCGGATGGATCGCGGCCGATCTCGTCCTTGAGCGACACCAGATCGATGAACTGGTCGGCCTGCCGGCGCAGATCATCTGAAATCATCGGCGGCTGCGAACTCATCGTGGAAATGATGCTCACCTTGCGTCCGCGCCGCTGCAATGCTTCCACCAGGGTCCGGAAATCGCCATCGCCGGAAAAGATCACATAATGATCGACGACATCGGCCAGTTCGAACGCGTCGATCGCCAGTTCGATGTCCATGTTCCCTTTGATCTTGCGCCTGCCGGTGGAGTCGGTGAATTCCTTCGCCGGTTTCGTCACCACCCGGTAGCCATTGTAGTCCAGCCAGTCGATCAGCGGCCGGATCGAGGAGTATTCCTGATCTTCCACAAGTGCGGTGTAATAGTATGCGCGCAGCAGATAACCCTTTTTCCCGAATGCTTCCAAAAGCTTACGGTAGTCGATGTCGAAACCGAGCGAACGGGAGGTGGCGTATAGATTGGCACCGTCGATGAACAGAGCGATTTTTTCACGCGGATCGAACATGGCAATATCCCTCTATGAAAAGACTCAATGCAAAACGCCGCAGCCGGAGGAAAACCCACCTGGCATATGGATATCAGTTAGCGTGTAGCTTGGGCGTTTTGAAGGGCGTCGCCAGTCACGTTAGCGTGGTTCGGCCGTGTATGGGTGCCGTAAAACCGCCGCACCTGTGCGTGATTGCTTGAAATCTGGAACGCTTCGCGATATTGAGCCGCAAATCTCCGGAAAAATCCGATTGAACGAAGGGGGCGCCTCATGGCCCGCGTTACTGTCGAAGATTGCATCGACAAGGTTGATAACCGTTTTGAACTCGTCCTTCTGGCTGGACACCGCGCGCGCCAGATCTCGCAGGGGCAGCCGATTACCATTGATCGCGACAATGACAAGAATCCTGTCGTGGCACTGCGTGAAATCGCCGATGAGACCCTGTCGCCCGGCGACCTCAAGGAAGACCTGATCCACTCGCTGCAGAAGCATGTTGAGGTCGATGAGCCCGAGGCCGATCAGCCCGCACTCACCGCCGAAGCATCCGAGGTCGCCGACACGCCTGATGCGCCGGAAGAAGCCATCACTTTCGACCGGATGAGCGAGGAAGATCTGCTCGCCGGCATCGAAGGGCTGGTGCCACCGGAAAAAAGCGACGATTTCTGAGCCGGTTATCGCCGGACAGAGACAACGCGCCCCTTTTCTTGGGCAAGCAATCAGCGCTATTTTGAACATGCGTCGCGGGCGTCCGCGGCGCATGTTTCGTTTTGCCCTGCATGCCGGGCCTTCCACGTCCGCAGCCATCTCGAAGCAGGATGAGAGCCGGAGTAGCTGCCGATGATGCGTCAGTATGAGCTTGTCGAGCGCGTTCAACGCTACAAGCCCGACGTTAATGAGGCTCTGCTCAACAAGGCCTACATCTATGCCATGCAGAAGCACGGCCGGCAGAGGCGGGCGTCCGGCGATCCCTATTTTTCGCACCCTCTCGAAGTTGCGGCGATCCTGACCGACATGCATGCCGACGAAGCGACAATCGCCGTGGCGCTGCTGCATGACACGATCGAGGACACCACGGCCACAAGGCAGGAGATCGACGAGCTATTCGGCCCCGATATGGGGCGGCTTGTCGAGGGTCTGACCAAACTCAAGAAAATCGACCTTGTGTCGAAAAAGGCCGAGCAGGCGGAAAATCTGCGCAAGCTGCTGCTGGCCATCTCAGACGATGTGCGCGTGCTTCTGGTCAAGCTTGCCGACCGTCTTCACAACATGCGCACGCTCGATCATGTGCCGCCTTCGAAGCGACAGCGCATCGCCGAAGAGACGATGGAAATATATGCGCCGCTAGCCGGCCGGATGGGCATGCAGGACATGCGCGAGGAACTGGAGGAGCTTGCCTTCGGCCACATCAACCCGGATGCATATGCCGCGGTTATCGAGCGCCTCGCCGAGATCACCGAAAGCAGCAAGAACGTCATCTCAGCCATTGAGGTCGCGCTCACCGACCTGTTCGAGAAGAGCAGGATCGATGCGGTGGTGAAGAGCCGGCGCAAGAAACCGTGGTCGGTATTCCGCAAGATGGAAACCAAGGGACTATCGTTCGAACAGCTCTCCGACATCTTTGGCTTTCGCGTGATCGTCGACAACGTGCCCGACTGTTACCGGGCTCTGGGTGCGATCCACAGCACCTGGTCCATGGTGCCCGGCCGCTTCAAGGATTACATTTCGACCCCGAAGCAGAATGACTACCAGTCGATCCACACTACGATTGTCGGCCCTTCGCGCCAGCGCGTGGAACTGCAGATAAGGACGCATGAAATGCATCGCGTCGCCGAATACGGTGTCGCCGCGCATGCGCTTTACAAGGATCTGCCGGAGGGGACGAACGGCGGCAGCCATGCAATTTCGCGAGACACCAACGCCTATGGCTGGCTGCGGCGCACCATCGAAGCCCTTTCGGTGGGAGACAATCCGGAGGACTTCCTCGAAAACACCAAGCTGGAGCTGTTCCAGGATCAGGTGTTCTGCTTCACCCCCAAGGGCATGATCATACCTCTGCCACGCGGTGCGACGCCGATCGACTTCGCCTATGCGGTTCATACCGATGTCGGCGACACCTGCGTCGGCTGCAAGGTGAACGGCCGCATCATGCCGCTGGTGACGGAGTTGAAGAACGGCGATGAGGTCGAGATCATCCGCTCCAAGGCGCAAGTACCGCCTGCGGCCTGGGAAAACGTCGTCGTCACCGGCAAGGCGCGCTCCGCAATTCGCCGTGCGACGCGCAATGCGATCCGCAAGCAATATTCCGGCCTCGGCACTCGCATCCTGGAGCGTGCTTTCGAGCGCGCCGGCAAGTCCTTCACCAAGGATGCGCTGAAGCCGGCGCTCCATCGCCTGGCGCGCAAGGAGGTGGAGGACGTGCTGGCGTCGGTCGGCCGTGGCGAATTGTCTTCACCGGATGTGATGAAGGCCGTGTTCCCCGACTTCAAGGACGAACGGGTCACGCACCCGCCGAAGGAAGAGGGCTGGTTCAACATGCGAAATGCCGCCGGCATGCTGTTCCAGATACCGGGCCGTTCGTCACGCAAATCCCGAAAGCAGGCGCAAAAGCAGGGCGATGCTGTGCCGATTCGCGGCGTCACAGGCGATCTGCCTGTCCGCTTTGCACCGGAGGGTGCCGTGCCAGGCGACCGCATTATCGGTATTTTGCAGCCGGGGTCGGGCATCACGATCTACCCGATCCAGTCTCCGTCGCTGACCGCTTATGACGATCAGCCCGACCGCTGGATCGACGTGCGCTGGGATATCGATGAGGACACCAAGGAGCGGTTTCCCGCGCGGGTGACAGTGACGGCAATCAACGAGCCGGGCTCGCTCGCCAATATTGCTCAGGTGATCGCCGCCAACGATGCCAACATTCACATGCTCTCCATGGTGCGAACCGCCCCCGATTTCACTGAGATGATCATCGACCTCGAGGTCTGGGACCTGAAGCAGCTCAACCGGCTTCTGTCACAGCTGAAGGAGCATGCGAGCGTATCGGACGCCAAGCGGGTGAACGGATAAGCGTCATTACACCCTTAGTTGTTGTTGTCGCTGCCACATTGCATGTTTATGTTTCCGGCTGGAACTGCTGGGGCACGGCGATACGCTTGATTAACAAGCCGCCATTATTCTCATGCCACGGGTGGGGTCGCGGGCGCGGCTTCTGACAAACGAGTATTGACGGCGCGATGCTGTTTCGACGTAGAAAACCTGAAGATTCCTGGGGCCGGATTCGCACCTGGCTTTGGCCCCGCAGGTCGGTCTGGCGTTCGACCCAGTATTTCGTCAAACGCGTACTTCGAATCACGGCGACACCGCACGCGGTCGCTGCCGGCGCCGCAGCCGGTGTGCTGGCCTCATTCACGCCCTATCTCGGGTTTCATTTTCTCATTGCAGCCGCTCTGGCCATCTGTCTGCGCGGCAATGTTGTGGCATCGGCCCTGGGAACGATGGTCGGCAATCCGATCACCTTCCCGTTCATCTTTGCCGGGACGCTTGAACTGGGGCGCTTCCTGCTCTACGGGCGCCACCCTGAATCGCTTGCTCCGCTCGATCTTGCCGCGAGGCTGCGGCATCTTGATTTCGGTCGTATCTGGGAGCCGCTTCTGTGGCCGATGACCGTTGGCGGGCTGGTTCTCGGATCGCTGGCCGGTCTGGGTGTTTATCTGCTTACCCGCTGGGGTACGGTCATGTTCCGCGAGGAGCGTCGCAGGCGGCTTGCGGAGCGAGCCAAACGACGCGCTCAGGCAGCGATGGCCGCCCAGCCCGGTACGGCCTGAACCGGTCGTTTCATGATTGTCGGCATCGGCAGCGATCTCATCGACATCAGGCGCGTCGAAGCCACGCTCGAGAGATTTGGCGAACGCTTCGTCAACCGCGTCTTCACCCCGGTGGAACAGGCGCGCTCGGAACGCCGCAGGCAGCGCGCCGCGTCATATGCCAAACGCTTTGCGGCCAAGGAAGCCTGCGCGAAGGCCCTGGGCACTGGCCTGGCACGCGGGGTGTTCTGGCGCGACATGGGCGTGGTCAACCTGCGCGGCGGCAAGCCGACCATGAAGCTGACGGGCGGCGCGGCGAAGCGGTTGAACGAACTCCTGCCCGAAAATCATCGGGCTTTCATCCACATCACCATCACCGACGACCATCCGCTGGCGCAGGCATTCGTGATCATCGAGGCGCTGCCGGTCGAATAGCCGCTGTTGCGCCGTCACAAGGCTGCCGCAATGGCGTTGCCCCTGCGGGTATGAAGGTCTAATACGGCTGCGGCCCAGCGGGGCTTTTCGAACCGAGGAAGAAATGAGCGTGGCAGAAAAAACGCAGAAGAAGTCCGGCGGGCTTGGCGAGACCGTCAGCGTCATCGTTCAGGCGCTCATTCTGGCGCTGATCATCAGAACGTTTCTGTTCCAGCCCTTCTCGATTCCGTCAGGATCCATGCGTCCGACGCTTCTCGAAGGCGACTATCTCTTCGTCACCAAATGGGCTTACGGCTATTCGCGCCATTCGCTGCCGTTTTCGCCACCCGTCTTCTCCGGCCGCATCTGGGATGGCGAGCCCGAGCGTGGCGACGTGGTGGTGTTCAAGCTGCCGCAGGATACGACCTTCGACTACATCAAGCGGGTCATCGGACTGCCGGGAGACCGTGTCCAGATGCGCGACGGCCAGCTGTTCATCAATGACGAGCCGGTGGCGCGCGAAAAGGTCGGTGAAATCAACAATCCCGACATCACCGAAGTCAACCGTCCGGTGGAAGTGTGGCGTGAGACGCTGCCGAACGGTGTTACCTATGACACGCTCGACCTTACCAAGAACGGCATCGGCGACGACACCCGAGAGTTCCGTGTGCCCGAGGGCCACTATTTCATGATGGGCGACAATCGCGACAACTCCACCGACAGCCGCTTCACGGTAGGTTTCGTACCGCACGAGAACCTGGTCGGTCGCGCTAACATCATCTTCTTCTCCATCGCAGGCGGCCACAGCCCGCTCGAAATCTGGCAATGGCCGGCGGAATTGCGTGTCGACCGCCTGTTTGGATGGGTCGAGTAGGCAATGCGGACCGGCCGATGCCGAAACTAGCCGGCAC
Organism: Rhizobiaceae bacterium; assembly: GCA_017644005.1. Taxonomy (GTDB): domain Bacteria; phylum Pseudomonadota; class Alphaproteobacteria; order Rhizobiales; family Rhizobiaceae; genus RCIO01. The sequence goes on along the minus strand of JAEPMJ010000003.1, from coordinate 605,496 downwards.
GACGCTGGTGGAGGGTATCGCCGCTCTCTCCGGGCACAGCTTTGCCGACATGGCGCTGCTCGAACGGGCACTGACCCACGCCAGCGCCCGCAAGGGGGTCGACTATCAGAGGCTTGAGTTCCTGGGCGACCGGGTTCTGGGTCTTGTGATTTCCGAAATGCTCTTTTCGAGCTTTCCGGCCGCACCCGAGGGCGAGCTTTCCGTCAGGCTGAACGCGCTGGTGAATGCCGAGACACTGGCGTCCATAGCGGAGGAGATCGGTCTCACTGCTTTCATCGCGACCGGCGCCGAACTGCGTGCGCTGTCGGGGCGCAAGCGCGTCAATGTGAGGGCAGATGTAGTCGAAGCGCTGATTGCCGCGCTTTATCTCGATGGCGGGCTGGATGCCGCGCGCGCCTTCATTCACCGTCACTGGTCCAAACACGCCGAATCCGCGGGTGCGGCGCGCCGCGATGCCAAGACCGAACTTCAGGAATGGGCACACCAGGTGGCCGGAGAAGCTCCGAGTTATTCGCTCGAGGGCCGTTCGGGTCCCGATCATGACCCGCTTTTTACGGTGAAGGCCAAGCTAAAAGGCTACAAGCCGGCGAACGGCAAGGGGCGTTCCAAACGCGAGGCGGAGCAGAATGCAGCCGCCGCGATGCTCGAACGCGAAGGCATTTGGGAAAAGGAAGACAACGGGTGAACACCGAACCCGACCAGAAAACCACGCGCTCCGGCTTCGTCGCCCTCATTGGCGCGCCGAATGCCGGCAAATCGACGCTCGTCAATCAGCTCGTCGGCGCCAAGATTTCGATCGTTACCCATAAGGTGCAGACGACGCGCGCCATCGTGCGCGGCATCGCCACGCATGGCGCTGCACAGATCGTTTTCGTCGACACACCCGGCATCTTCAAACCAAAGCGCCGGCTGGACGAGGCGATGGTCACCACCGCGTGGGGCGGTGCCAAGGATGCCGACCTCGTCCTGGTGCTGATCGATGCCGAGCGCGGTATCAAGGGCGATGCGCTGGCGCTTCTCGAAAATATCGGCGAGGTGCGTCAGCCCAAGGTGCTGGTGCTCAACAAGATCGACAGGATCAAGCGCGACACGCTGCTGGCGCTTACCGCGCAGGCGAACGAGTTCGCGGCCTTCGAGCGTACGTTCATGATTTCGGCGCTCAACGGTTCGGGTTGCGGCGATCTGCTCGAATACCTGGCCGAGAGGCTTCCGGAAGGCCCATGGTTTTATCCTGAAGATCAGCTTTCCGATCTTCCCATGCGCCAGCTGGCGGCCGAGATTACGCGCGAAAAGCTCTTCCTGCGGCTTCACGACGAGTTGCCATACTCCTCCCATGTCGAGAACGAGAAGTGGGAGGAAAAGCCCGACGGTTCCGTGCGCATCGAACAGGTCATCTATATCGAACGCGACAGCCAGAAGAAGATCGTAATCGGCCGCAAGGGTGAGACGATCAAGGCGATCGGCGAGGCCGCCCGCAAGGAGCTGTCCGAGATCCTCGAACAGAAGGTGCATCTGTTTCTGTTTGTTAAAGTGCGCGAGAAATGGGGCGACGATCCTGAGCGCTATCGCGAGATGGGACTTGAATTTCCGAAAGGATAGTTCAGGCTTGAACAATGGAATGGCGCGACGAGGGAATCATTCTCGGCACCCGCAAGCATGGCGAAACCAGCGCCATTCTTGAGGTGATGACACGTCAGCGCGGGCGCCATCTGGGACTCGTGCGCGGCGGCCGATCCAGAAAGCTCCAGCCGCTGCTGCAGCCTGGCAATGAGGTCGAAATCCACTGGCGTGCGCGGCTCGACGAGCATCTTGGTACCTTTCAGATCGAGGGGCGAGAGCTCAATGCCGCAAGGCTATTCGAAAGCTCGGTTGCAGTTTACGGCCTGCAGTTGCTTGCCGCGCATCTGCGGTTGCTACCCGAGCGCGATCCGCATCTGCGGCTCTACGAAACGCTGAAGCTGCTCATCGCCCATCTGGATGATGCCGGCTCGGCGGCCGAACTCGTCATTCGTTTCGAACTGGCATTGCTCGACGATCTGGGCTTCGGGCTCGACCTGACGCGCTGTGCCGCTAGCGGCGTGCGCGAAGAACTTGTCTACGTATCTCCGAAGACTGGCCGCGCCGTTTCGCGTCAGGCGGGGGAACCCTGGCGCGACCGGCTGCTTCGCCTGCCGGACTTCCTGGGCCCGGCAGCCGGACGACCCGCCGACAGCGCCGCACTTGATCAGGCGTTCCGGCTGACAGGGTATTTCCTGACGCGCCATGTCTATGAGCCACGCGGGCTGATGGAGCCCGAGGCGAGAACCGGGTTTCTGTCGTCTGTGCGGCGGCACGTTGCGCAAAGCGCATCACAATTGGGAGGCGACGCGGCATGAATGACGATGAGGGGCTGGAGATCTATCCCGGATACTTCTCGCGCCTCGGTGTGGGCACCATTCCCGTCGAGGATCTGCCGAAATATTCGGGACTTGAGCTTCTGCAGCGCGTCGCCGACGGCACCTATCCGGCGCCGCCCATTGGTGGCCAGCTCAATTTTTCGCTCTACGAGGTGTCGGAGGGCCGGGCTGTTTTCCGTGGCGTTGCCAACGAAAAACACCTGAACCCGCTCGGCGGCGTTCACGGCGGCTGGACGGCAACGATCATGGATTCCGCCCTTGCCTGTGCGGTGCAGACGTTGCTCGCCAGGGGAGAAGCCTACACCACCGCCGAGTTCAAGGTGAATCTGATCCGCCCGATCACGCCGAAGACCGGGCTGGTCGAATGCACAGGTACGGTGGTTCATAAAGGCCGCACCACGGCGGTCTCCGAAGCATCGCTGCGCGACGCCGATGGCAAGTTGCTCGCCTTCGGCACAGAAACCTGCTCGATTTTTCCGATGTCGGATCTGATCGCGCGCAGATAGGCTTATTCGCCCGCTTGCGCCACTGGGCGATCGACCGGCTTTTCTGCGATCGGCCAGTGCACCACCGCTGCGAACAATCCCAGCAAAACGCCCAGCCACCACACTGGATCATAGCTGCCGACCCGGTCGTAGAGGTAGCCGCCCAGCCAAACGCCAAGAAACGAGCCGATCTGGTGTGACAGGAACACGATACCGCCCAGCATGCCGAGATGACGGGTGCCGAACATGATCGCAACCAGTGCGTTGGTGGGCGGGACGGTCGACAGCCACAACAGTCCCATCATGACTGAAAATACGATCACGCTCGCCGGCGTCTGCGGCAGAAGCAGGAACGCGGTAACAAGAGCCGAGCGGCCGAGGTAAATCCACACCAGAAGCATCGGCTTTGGATAACGCTGGCCGGCAAACCCCGAAACTAGGGAGCCGATGATGTTGAAGAAACCGATCAAAGCCAGCGCGATAACCGCATAACGCGCCTCGATGCCAATGTCCGAAATATAGGCGGGGAAATGCGCGGTGATGAAGGCAACCTGAAATCCGCAGACAAAGAAGCCGGATACCAGCAGCAGATAGCTGCGATGCGCCAGCGCCTCGGTAAGGGCCGATGCCACCGTCTGGTTCGCATTGACTTCGCGTACGGTGCCGCTCGAGGAATTGCCCCGCAGAGGTATGGCCAGCACCGGGATGATCAGCATCATGGCGCTCATCGCGATCAGCGAATCGTACCAGCCGACATAGTCGATCAGGCCCTGCGACAGCGGGGCGAAGAAGAACATGCCTGCCGACCCGGCCGCTGTTCCCAGCCCGAAAACCAGGCTGCGCTTTTCGGCCGGCGTATTGCGGGCAAATGCCGCCAGAACGATACCAAACGACCCCGCGGCGACGCCGAGACCGACCAGAACGCCACCGCCGATATGCAACGCCAGCGGCGTTGATGAACCGGCCATCATGGCCAGGCCCAAAGCGTACATGACGCCGGACAGCGCCAGCACCCGCCAAGTGCCGAACTTGTCGGCCAGCGCGCCGAAGACCGGTGTTCCAAGCCCCCAGGCCAGGTTCTGAAACGCCATGGCGAGGCCGAATGTCGTGCGGTCCCAACCCTTCTCGGCCAGCATCGGAAGCTGGAAGAACCCCATCGCGGAGCGAGGGCCGAAGGTCAGCGCGGCAATCAGGCAGCCGCAGGCGATGATCAGCCAGGGCAGGCGTGAATCAACAGGATCGGCGGTGGGGTGGGCCATAGGTCAAGGTTCCTGACTGAATTCAGCCGGATAATATGCCGCCCACCAATCTGCACAAATGAATTGTCGAGGCTATTCGATCAAATTATTTGACCGGTCCCGCGCGCCGCACAATGTCAGCCCGCCTTGCGCCTCGACTTTTTCGGCTGGGGTTCGGTGGCAATGTAGTGGATGTCCCGCTGCGGGAAGGGGATCGAGATCCCGTTCTCGTCGAAGGCGTTCTTTGCCGCCTTGGTCAGATCGAGTCGCGTCTGCCACCAGTTCGAGGTCACGGTCCAGTAGCGGCAGGTGACATTGACGGCGCTGTCGCCAAGTTCGACAACAAAAGCCTCGGGCGCAGGGTCGGACAGAACGCGGTCGTCGTCATTCGCCAGATCCAGCAGCAGCTTCTTGGCAAGGTCGATGTCGTCGCCATAGCCGATCCCGATGGTCAGATCATAACGCCGCTGCGGATTGCGCGAGTAGTTTGTCACCGGCGTGTTCCACAGTTCGCTGTTGGGCGCGAACATATAGACGCCGTCCAGCATCTTGATTTCGGTCGCGAACAGGCCGACCTCGACAACGGTGCCGCTGATCGAACCCGCGCTGATGAACTCGCCGACGCGAAACGGCCTCAGCACCAGAAGCATGATCCCGGCTGCGATGTTCTGCAGGGTTCCCTGAAGCGCCAGACCGATCGCCAGACCGGCGGCGCCGAGGGCGGCGATGATCGATGCCGTCTGGACACCGAATTGTGCCAGCACGGTGACGAGAACGAGCACCAGCACGACATAGCGAAGCCCCTTTGAAAGGAAGCGGCGCAGGGTCTCGTCAAAACCGTGGATGTCGCCCAGCAGGCGATATGACCATTTTTCCATCATACGGGCGAGGATCAACCCCAGAACGAGGAGAACGACCGCGCCGAGAATCGAGAATGAATAGCTGACGACTAGCGAGCCGGCGTCGCGCAACGCTGCCTCCAGCGCCGGGAACATGTTCTCCGTACTGAAATCCATGATTGGGTAACTCCCTTTGCATCTGCATTGACCCGGGTGCCGCGATGAGGCCTGCGAACCCGGCCTGAATTGGACGGTGGCGCGATTCGGGCGCCGCCTAGCCGAACATAGCGTTCCCTGACGCGCATGTTTGTCACAATTCAGCCCCAATTCGCGCGCGATAGGCGATTTGGGCTTGCCGGAAGGAGACCACGCGCAAGCGCCCTCAACGGCAGGGTTTGGTCTTCGCGGGATCGGGAATCCCTCAGGCATGTCCTTTGCCATTCGCGCAGCGCGGGCCGCCGACATCGATGCGCTCGTAGCAATCGAAAATCAGGCGTTCGAAACCGACCGGATTTCACGCCGATCGTTCAGAACGTTGCTGGAGCGCGACTCCGCAACGACCCTGATCGCCGAAGCGGAGGGAGCCGCTGCCGGCTATGCGATGGTGTTGTTCCGCAGCGGCAGCGGTGTTGCGCGCCTCTATTCTCTGGCACGCCTTCCCGGCTGCCGGAATGCGGGTGTCGGCGCTCAACTGCTGGCCGCAGCCGAGAGGTCCGCATATGAACGCGGAAGGCTGCTTTTGCGGCTGGAAGTGAGCGAACGAAACGACCGCGCGATCAAGCTCTATGAGCAGGCGGGTTATCGCCAGATTGGGACCGAGCCGGACTATTACGAAGATGGCGCCGGCGCGTTCAGGCTTGAGAAAATTCTTCGGGGCAATCGCAGCTCTGTCGCCGAGGTGCCCTATTATGAGCAGTCGGTCGACTTCACCTGCGGCCCATGCTGCCTGATGATGGCGCTGGCGCATTTTCAGCCTGATTTCGAGCCCAATGCCGTCACCGAGATCAGGTTGTGGCGCGAAGCTACAACGGTATTCATGATGTCGGGGCCAGGTGGCTGCGAACCCTTCGGCCTTGCTACGGTCGCGCACGACCATGGGCTATCCGCCGAAATTGTTGTTTCGCATCCAGGTGCGCTCTTTCTCCAGTCGGTACGCAGTGAGGAAAAACGGTGGGTGATGGAGCTTGCCCAGCGCGATTTCCAGGACCGGGTGCGCGCCGCAGGCATACCGGTTGCCCACAGGACGTTCACCCTTGATGACATTCGGTCGGCGATCGCCGCCGGCAAACTCGTTATGGTGTTGGTCAGCGGCTACCTGATGTTCGGCAAGAAGGTGCCGCATTGGGTGCTTGTTCTGGCCGACGACGGAGACCACCTCGTCATGCATGACCCCTGGGTCGAGGACGAGCGCGGCGAAACCCGCATTGACGCAGCCGCTATTCCCGTACCGCACGAGGTGTTTTATTCGATGGCGCGTTTCGGCGGCATGCGCGCCGCGGTGATTCTGGGAGAAGGCGAACCGCAATGAGCTGGGTGATCCTGACCGGCCGGGCCGGCGATCTCGATCAGGTGGCCACACCGCACAAGATCATCACCAGCCGCGACTACCTGGCCCATCCGTCGCTCTTCCGCGGCCAGCCGCCCAAGGTAATCAATCTCTCAAATTCCTATTCGTACCAGTCGCGCGGCTATTACGCGTCGCTTCTGGCCAGTTCGCGCGGCCACAAGGTCATTCCGACGGTCGAGACGATGATCGACCTGTCGGAGAAGAAACTCTACGAAAATGCGCTGCCGGAGCTTGAGCAGGCGCTCAACAAGTGCCGCAAGGACCTGGGCGGCGACTTTCCGCGCACATTGTCCGTCTTTTTCGGCATGGGCCCGTCCAAGGTATGGGACCGTTTCGCGCGGCTTCTGTTCGACTGGTTTCGTGCACCTTCGCTGGAGGTCACGATCGAGGATGGCCAATGGGCGTCAATCAGGAAAATCGGCTTCCTGCCGCTGGCCCGCATGGATGCCGGCCAAAAGGCGCGGTTTCTGGAATCGATGGAGCGCTACACCGCACGCGAGTGGCGGGATTCGCGCACCCGCACGCCGGCTCGCTACACCTTTGCCACCCTCATCGATGCCAATGAGGAGTTGCCGCCATCCTCCGTCAACTCGCTTAAACACTGGTCGCGGGTAGCCGCCAGGATGGGTGTCGAGGTGGAGCCGATCACCAAGCGCGATCTCGCTCGGCTCGCCAATTACGATGCGTTGTTCATTCGTGAGACAACGGCGATTTCCAATCACACCTACCGTTTCGCCCGCCGCGCGCAGCAGGAGGGCATGCCGGTGATCGACGACCCGCTGTCGATGATCCGCTGCACCAACAAGGTCTACCTCAACGAATTGATGGCCGCGAACAAGGTGCCGGTGCCGCCCACCGTGATGATAGCCGGGCCGGGCGACCTTGAGCTTGCCGCGCAGACGCTCGGATTTCCGCTGGTTCTGAAGATCCCCGACAGCTCCTTTTCGCGTGGCGTCAAAAAGGCGGGGGACTTCACTGAGCTGAAGCAGCTTGCCACCAAATGGCTGGAAGATTCCGACCTTCTGATCGCGCAGAAATTCATGCCCACCGAGTTCGACTGGCGCATCGGCGTACTGGGTGGCGAGCCTCTGTTTTCGGTGCAGTATCTGATGGCGCGCAAGCACTGGCAGATCGTCAACCACGATCGCCGCGGCCGGCCCGACGAAGGCGGCTTCAGAACATTCACATTGCGTGAAACACCTGCGGATGTGATTGACGTCGCCGTTCGCGCCGCGCGCTGCATCGGCGACGGACTATACGGTGTCGACCTGAAGGAAACGCCGGACGGCGTCTGCGTTATCGAGGTCAACGACAATCCGAACCTCGACCATGGTTGCGAGGATACAGGGGAGAAAGACGAGGTCTGGACCCGCCTGACCGACTGGTTCATCAAGCGGCTTGAGCGCTGATTCGTTCAGGCTTGCGTGCGGCTGATTTCGTTAAACCGCGTCAGAAACGCCTTCTGCACCGCCCTGGCGGGCCGGGCAGCGAGATCGAAGCCATCGGCGGAGATGCCGCGCGGCCGCCCGAAATATTTCGATGCCTCAGCGTCCGAAAATCCGGCCAGTTCCGTCGCCTCGAAATATGCGGCGATCTGGTCGGCGCGCTTGATCGACTTTTTCAGCATCTGCGGCAGTTCGGCCGGCAGGCCGAAATGCACGTGAACGGCATGCTGCAGGCGCGCTTCCACAGCCTTGTAGCCGCCGCCGACCACTGCCTTGAACGGCGAAATCATGTCGCCGATCACATATTCGGGTGCGTCATGCAAAAGCGCGGCCAGCTGGTCTCGCGGAGTCGGGTTGCGGCAGGTTCGGGTGAAAATCGCCTCAACCAGCAGCGAGTGCTGCGCCACCGAATAGGCGTGATCGCCCACAGTCTGGCCGTTCCAGCGGGCAACGCGAGCAAGCCCGTGCGCGATGTCGATGAGCTCGATATCGAGCGGCGAGGGGTCGAGCAGGTCGAGCCTGCGGCCCGAGAGCATACGCTGCCAGGCCCGCGCCGGTGCCCCGGGTTTGTCGGCCACTAATCGGCCTCCGTGTCTTTATCGGGGAAGGTGAATGTGGCCCAGCCCGGAATGTCGAGCCTGAGTGGCGTGTCGCCTGCTGCAAGTTCGATTCCGGAGTCGCGCGCTGCCTTCACCTTGTCGATGCGCGCAATAGCCAGCCCGTTCGCACCTGCCACCGTGCCGAGCACCCCAACCGCGCGGCCGCCTGCGGCAATGTCTGTGCCTGCCGGCGGCAGGTCGGCGTCCGCGCTGGCGAGCAGTAGCCGGCGCCGCGCCGTGCCGCGATGATGCATGCGCGATACGACTTCCTGGCCGACAAAACAGCCTTTCTTCAGTCCGACGCCGCCATTCTGATCGAACAGCACATCATGCGGAAATGCGTCGCCGAGCTCGTAGTCCGGGCCGCTTTCGGCAACGCCATGCGCCACGCGCAACGCGGCATAGGCTCCGACGGCAGCGTCCGCCGAAGGTATGTCTGAATAACCACGCCGGACCTCGATATCCGCAAACCGCGTATCGCGAAGCCAGTTTGAATCATCGCGCGAGGTCGGTGAATCGATCTCCCATGCGACAGCGACAACAGGCTGTTCCTGCTTGCTAATTTCCACCTTGGCACGCAGCTTGTAGAGCATCAGCCTGCGCTGGAAATCGTCGGCGACAGCGGCGCGGCACTCGAGCCGCACCCCGTCCGTCCCGCACAGGGAAATCAGGAAATCGAACAGGATTTTGCCCTGTGGCGTCAGCAACGCGCCGGGTCTTACCTCCCGTTGATCCATCGCATCGATGTCGGTGGTGATGATGTTCTGCAGAAATGGCCGCGCGTCGGGGCCGGTGGCCAGAATGAGGGCGCGGTCTGTGAGATGAGCTGTTGGCATGGCGTGGACGTTGGCGTTTGCGATGCCTACTACCTAAGCCCCGTTACAACTGCCTACAAGGCCGTTGCCGCCGGGCTGGATGACTGCTGACAACCGGCCCCGCAAGTCTATGGCGATACACCCGCAGCCGCAGGTCTGTGTCATGTCGCTTCGTTGCGTACACGCCTCAGCCGGCTGACCAGGTCGCGCAGATGGTCGGCTCCGCGGGCGCTCAGGCCACCGTTCTCATAGTCGCGAAGAACCGTTGCCTCCAACTCCTCGGCAAGGCGGTCGAGCGAAACGGGGCGACCCGGGTCGTCGGTGTCGTAATGGTCGAACAGGTTGATCCAGCGATCGCTTTCGCGGCCGAAATGCATCAGCCGGTCGAGATAGACTTCGGGTTCGTTTCGGCTGGACAGCATCCCGAGTGCGGCGGCGGCCAGCGACAGCGGCATCATGACGAAATCGCGCAGGCCGTCGGCGAAGAGTTTGACCTGCAGAAGCAGCACTCGCCGTATCAGGCGCGGCCGGCTGTGCTGTTTTGGTTTCCGCAGTTCGCGCACACGGTCCGGTTTGCCTGCTGCCATGGTTGCCCCCAACTGTCTTCCCGGTTGATATGGGGGCGCGGTTCTGCATTGCCAACGGTTTTAATGGCCGGCGAGAAAGAACGCCCAGCGACCCTCGGGTGTGATGCCGACCCTGTAGAAGATGTAGGCGCCGAAGGATTTCATGTCCTCATAGTCACCGGCGGTCACCAGCTTGAACAGTTCCACCCTCTGGGGCCCGCTCAGCCCTTCCAGCGGTACGGCGAAGAAATAGGGCCACAGATAGATCTCCTCCGGCTCGCCGGGGTCGAGATGCACGTAGCCGGCTTCCAGCACTTCGAGAAGGATGGCCAGAATTTCATGGCCTTCGCCGTCTCCTGAAATGTCCTTCAGGAATTCCACCGGATCGAAATTGCCGCCGCCGCTCGAGACTTGCGTTCGGCTCTCGTCATTGCCAAGCAGGGGGCGCAAGGCTTCGATGTCGCCGGCCTTGCACGCATCGATGATCAGTCCGCGCATCCGCCGCACAGGCTCCGGCAGGCGTTCCAGGTCGTAATAGACTTCGGGCGTTTCGGTTGCTTGCGGAGCAACTGAGTCCTCGTCATCCTCAATGTCGCTGACGGTCTGTTCCGGCCCCGATATCGGTGGCGGCAACGGCACCGTTATGATTTCCGGTGCGGGTTCGATGTTCTCCTCGGGCAATTCGCTCAACGCCAGCGACGCGCTCGGCATCAGCAGCACGGAAAGCCCGACGGCCAGGCATGGCGCTGTCAGGCGGTTGCGTTTGTCATCACTGGCTGCAGAAAGGTGCCGCATATGCCTCACAATGGCGGGTTGGACCGGCGTCGGGCCGGTTCCGTCAGGTCAATTATAAATGAACCGCCAACGAAATTGGATGCATTGCAGCAACGCTGGCCGGCTCTTCACCCTTCAATGACGCGTCTGTTCCGGCTCGAATGCACCTTGAACGACACGCTCGCGCATTGCTTCGATGAGCGCCAGTGCGGCATCTTCTCCGCCCTCGGCGACCATGGCGCCGAGTGCTGCCGCCAGCGCTGCTTCAGCCATGATCTCGGGATCGATGCCCCAGGCCTCGGCTTCGGCCCAGGCCGTTTTCTGGCTCTCGGTTGCAGTAAGCCGCATATGTTCGCGAAGTATTGCGTCGATGTCGCCGCCGCTGCGTATCATCGCTCATCACCCTGTGCCGTACGCCGCCTCGTACCGGCGCGACATCCCGTTCGTTAGTCCCAGCTCTGACGATAACACAGCAAATGTGGCGGGAAGCCGGGCGCTGAGGCGGCGGTTAACGCCCGGTTAATTGCCGAAACGCGAGACGAGGTCGCGCGTCAGCGTCTCGCCCTCAAGCATATAGCGTTCGATCGCCTCTACCGCGGAGGCGGTGCAAGTTGTGTAGACGCTGCCGAAGGAGCGGTAGCCATGATTGAAACTGGCTACCAGACGGGCCCGGCGCTCCGGCTCGGGCTCCTCGGCAACGAGCAGCGATTCCATGTGTTCGCGCCATGTGTTGCCGGTTTCCCCGCACAGATTGCGCAGATAGTGCAACGAGCCGAACAGCTCCGCGAGCCGCACAAGGTGTTTTTCGTAGGCGGCTTCTACGGCAGTGGCGCGCACCGTGCTGCCCGCAAGCGCGGCCACCAGCAATAATCCGGCTAATGTTGCTCTGCCCGATCCCATTCCAGCCTTTTCGCGTGGAATTGCGACCGCTGCAAGGCCATGTAGTGCCTGTTGCGGCGCATGTTGCGGCCAGCGTTAACTGGCCTCTGCCAGAAGTTCGCGCACGACGACGAGCGTGCTCGACGTGACTGGAAGTGTTTCGGCCTCGCGCAGCGTCACCCAGCGGGCCTCCGCCGCATCGTCGCCGGCCTGCAGCGTTCCGCTGGTTTCCTGCACCAGGAAAACGGTGAGCGCATAGTCGAAGGCGCCTGGCTCGCTGGCCTTCAGAAGCACGTCGCGGAATGGCCGCCAGGCAAGTGCCTCCAGCCCGGTTTCCTCTTTCAGTTCGCGCCGCATGGCAACATCGAGTCCCTCGCCGGGCTCTACGCGCCCGCCCGGAAACGCGTACCTGCCTTTTGCTGGCGCGCGTCCGCGCAATACAAGCAGCACCTTTCCGTCGGCCACACAGGCCGCTGAAACTGCCCTTACAGGGTATTTGGTGTTCACATGCGGGCTCCTCGGGCCATCGAAAGGGCGCGGCAGGGTTGCAACGGTTGCGCGCAAGGGCCAACCTCCAGCACCTGATGGGAGGGGTATGGGCCGGTGACACGTTTCGCAAGATCGATTTGGGTGGTTTCGACGCTGATGGCATCGGCCCTGGCGCTGTCGACGTGCGCAACACTTAACGAGGATGAGTGCCTGTCGGCGGACTGGTATCAGCTCGGACAGGGCGACGGTGCGTCCGGTCAGCCATCGAATTATGTCGAACTGCACCGGGAGGCCTGTGCCAAACATGGCGTACCGGTAAACGACGCGCTCTGGTTTCAGGGCTGGCAGATTGGCATCCGAACCTATTGCACGCCGCAGAACGGTCTTCTGGTCGGCCGCGACGGCAACAGCTACAAGAATTCCTGCCCGGCCGATCTCGCGCCGGAGTTCCTCAATGCGTATCAGGTCGGCAAACGCGTGTTCGATGCCCGCAAGGAGCTCAATGAAGCGCGCTCCAAGCTGCAGAAGGCGCTGGACGACCTTGCTGATGCCAAGGAAGACGACAAGCAGCGGCTCACCATCGAGGCCGAGACGCTGCGCACGCAGGTCTTCGGCGCGGAAATCCGCGTGCAGAGCGCAGAGGCCAATTACGACCGCTATCTGGCCGATTTCTCTCGCGGATACTGAGGTCGGTATGTGTGGCCGCTACGCTCTGATCGGCACCCCGGAGGAAGTGAAGGCGTTCTTCAACTTGCTCGATATCGCGAAGTTTCCGCCGCGCTACAACATCGCGCCGACGCAGCCGGTCACCACGGTGATTGCCGGCCCGCCGCGCGAGCCGGGTTCCAACCTTCCCGATCGTGTCGAGCTGCTGGTGCGCTGGGGGTTTATTCCGAGCTGGGCAAAGAACCCGAGGGATCTGCCGTTGTTGATCAATGCGCGCTCGGAAACTGCGGCAGAGAAAAACACTTTCCGTGCTGCCATGCGGCATCGGCGCGCGCTCATTCCGGCCTCGGGGTTCTATGAATGGAAGCGCCAGGGCGGCAAGCCCGTGCAGGCCTACTGGGTCAAGCCGCGCCAGGGCGGCCTGGTTGCCTTTGGCGGCCTTGTGGAAACCTATAGCGAACCCGGCGGCTCGGAGGTGGACACCGGCGCCATTCTGACGACAGCCGCCAACGAAACGATCAGCCATATCCATCACCGCATGCCCGTCGTCATTCAACCGCAGGATTTCGCCCGCTGGCTGGACTGCGTGAAGAACGAACCGCGCGATGTGGCGGAACTGATGCAGCCGGTTCAGCCGGACTTCTTCGAGGCAATACCGGTGTCGGACAAGGTCAACAAATTCTCCAACACCGGCCCTGAGATTCAGGAGCGCGTTGAACCGCGAGCCGGACCGCCGGCCACGGCCAGGCAAGGTAGCGACGCAGGACAGCTCGACCTGTTTTGAGAATTGCCTCGGTCCGGCAGACAGATCGTTGGTGCTGGCCTATTGTACAGGTGCACGCACCGGCTATAGCCGGGACATGACCCTTCTGTCCTTCCTGTCCGGATTCTTCCTCGGCGGTTCGCTGATCGTGGCGATCGGAGCCCAGAACGCGTTCATTCTGCGCCAGGGACTGCTGGGGCAGCATGTCTTTGTTCTGTGCCTGATTTGCGCGTTATCCGACGCGGTGCTGATCGCCGCGGGCGTAGCCGGCCTGGGCACGCTGGTGGCACAGTCGCCTGCTCTGGTGAAAGTGGTGACCGTCGGCGGCGCGGTGTTCCTGTTCGCCTATTCTGCTTTGGCGTTCCGCCGTGCGTGGCGCCCCGATACTCTCAAAGCCGCGAAATCCGGCGAGACGCGCCTTGGCGCTGCCGTCTCGGCCTGCCTGGCGTTTACCTTCCTCAACCCGCATGTCTATCTCGACACGGTGCTGCTCGTTGGTTCCGTGTCTGCCGGCTATGCCGGCACACACCGCTTGGTCTTCGGCATCGGCGCCGTACTTGCGTCGTTCGTCTGGTTTTTCGGCCTGGGCTACGGCGCAAGACTGTTGCAGCCGCTGTTTGCGCGGCCATCGGCCTGGCGGCTGCTGGATTGCGCGATCGGCGTTATCATGGCCGCCATCGCAATCGGACTTCTGCGCAGTTTAGCTGGCTGAACGCTTGCCCTGTGGCCGGAACATCAGCGCGGCGATGATGGCCGCCGGGCCGATCGAACCGTAGTGGCGGGAAAGACTGGCCGCGCGGGTTCGCACGCGTTGCTGCTCGTGGCGGGAAAGGCTCATTTTCTTTTTCCTGGGTCGGGGCATCAGAACTGCCACTCCGTAAGGTCCCGATTGAGACGAAATCGTGACGGTTTCGTCTGGCACGAAACTATTTTGCCGGCCGGGAGTTATGAAAAGGTGACCACAGGCAAAGCGGTGCAACTTTGCAACATCGTGCGGTAGCGATCACCGCAGGGAACTTCCGCCTTGACGGAATGGCGGCCTGACGCGATAAGGCGGCGCATGAAAACGTCGATCGTCATTACCGGCATCTGCATTATCGGCTAGCGCATCGCTGGTCCGGACGTTTTCGCCCTCTCTGACAGACACGAAAACCGCCCTGGCCAGCCGGCCGGCATAGTCCAGCGCATCGGGCATGCCAGAAAGAGGGAAATACTTCGTGGCTCAAGGTTCGTCAGAACTCACGCTCTACAACACGCTGACGCGGACGAAGGAGGTTTTTGACCCCATCGATTCGAAAAATGTGCGCATGTATGTCTGCGGTCCGACGGTTTACGACTTCGCCCATATCGGCAATGCGCGCCCGGTCATCGTCTTCGATGTGCTCTACCGGCTGCTGCGCCACCGCTACGGCGCCGACCACGTCACCTATGTCCGCAACATCACCGACGTGGACGACAAGATCAATGCGCGCGCCTTGCGCGACTACGGCAGGCAGATCGAGGCGGGCGAACTCGACCTCAACGCTGCGATCCGCAAGGTCACCGAGAAGACCGCCAATCAGTTTCACGAGGATGTCGCGGCACTCGGCTGCCTGAAGCCGGATTTCGAGCCGCGCGCGACCGAGTTCGTACTCGCGCGGAAGGACGGGAAGCCGGACATGGTTTCCATGATTCAATCTCTCATCGACCGGGCCCATGCCTATGAGGCAAAAGGCGATTCCGGCCGCGAGATCCTGTTCGACACCACATCGATGGCCGATTACGGCCAGTTGTCGAAGCGCAATCTGGACGAGCAGCAGGCCGGCGCCCGGATCGCCGTCGAGGCGCACAAGAAGCACCCGGCCGACTTCGTTTTGTGGAAGGAATCGTCTGCCGACGAACCCGGCTGGGAAGCGACCTTTACCGTCGGCGGAAAGCCCTCCGCCATTCGCGGCCGGCCGGGCTGGCACATCGAATGCTCGGCCATGTCCGCCGCCTATCTTGGCGAAGTATTCGATATTCATGGCGGCGGGCTGGACCTGATCTTCCCGCATCATGAAAACGAGATCGCCCAGTCGCGCTGCGCGCATGGCAGCCAGGTCATGGCGAATGTG
Organism: Rhizobiaceae bacterium; assembly: GCA_017644005.1. Lineage (GTDB taxonomy): Bacteria > Pseudomonadota > Alphaproteobacteria > Rhizobiales > Rhizobiaceae > RCIO01. Next base: position 589,882 of record JAEPMJ010000003.1, on the reverse strand, counting down.
TGGATGCACAACGGCTTCCTGCAGGTCGAAGGCCGCAAGATGTCGAAGTCGGAAGGCAATTTCGTCACCATCCACGATCTGCTGCACACGGAAAAGTTCGGCGGCCGAAAATGGCCGGGCGAGGTGCTGCGGCTTGCAATGCTGATGACGCATTACCGTGAGCCGATTGATTTCAGCGTGAAGCGTCTGGAGGAGGCGGAGTCTGTGCTGGCGAAATTCGCCCGCCGGTTGGGCGAGGGCGACCCGTCAGAAAGTGCCGAAGTCGCCGCTGATGCGTTTTCTTGCCTTACTGAGGATCTGAATACGCCTGACGCAATCCGGCACATGCATGGCATGTCGGGCGGCGCCCTCAGGCTCGCGATGAATGCCTTGGGTCTCCGCCCGATCGCCCGTGAGGTGTCGGTGGATGCGGATGCGATCGCCGAAATCGTATCGAACCGCCTCTCTCTCATCCGTGAAAAGAACTGGACCGAGGCCGACAAGATCCGCGACGAGTTGATCGAGCAGGGCATCCAGCTCAAGGACGGCAAGGATCCCGAGACCGGCGAACGTATCACCACCTGGGAGGTGGTGCGGTGAGCTGCCGCGATCCCCATATCAGGGCAGCATTGAGTTTTCCTGAGGATGCAGCGCGTCGGGCTCCGGCCGGCGCCTTGGAGAAATTGGCATGAACAGCAGCAATGCAATCGGAATGGCGGTGAAGGTGCTGGTGCTGGCGCTGGTCGCCTGGCTCCTGCCGGTGGTGGCGCTGGTCTACATCCTGTTCGGCATCGTCGACGTTGGCCGCCACAGAAACATCAACGGCGCATTGCTGAAGAGCTATTTCCTCGGCAACGGTGTGCTCACATGGCTGCTCACGCCCTTCAACCTGTTCACCGACCTGATCAGCGGTCGCAACCCGGTGATGTGGCGCCCGGAAGATTTCTCCGGCGAGCACCGCAAGGAAATCGAGGACCTTCTGAAAGCCTTTGACGACAACAAGGAGACCATCGTCTCCGAGATCGGCAAGCAGATGGAAGGCAAGAAGCGCGGAATGGTCTTCTTCAAATGGTATGACCGGCCGGGCGATGAGAGCATTGCCGATTTCAACCGCGAGTGGAAATACATCAAGACGATCGGTGTTTCGGTGTTCAATGCCAAGGAGGCGACCCGGCTGCACTACGGGCCGGTGCGCGTCACCGTGCGGCTGCTCTACAATCTCACGCCGCGCAAAAGCGAGAACATCTTCCTTGAGGTCGATGGCCGGAAATATTTCTGGCATGACGATCCGCTGATCATCTTTGATGACACGGTGAACCACCGCTCCATCAATGGCGAGGACTGGCCGCGCTTCGTGGCTTTCGTCGACGTGCTGCGCCCGTCGCGCTTCACCGCGCTGCAGAATGCGATGGTGGCGGTCGTCGCCGCATTCCAGAAGGTCAACGGCATCTTCTACACCAACTGGACCCAGATGAAGCTCAAGGGCGGTAAGCCCGGGGCCGCCGCCGGAGGATAGTGCGATGATCGATCACGCGGGAATATCGGTCTCGGACTGGGCGAAATCGAAAGCGTTTTACGACGCCGCATTTGCCGCCATCGGGGCAAAATTGCTGATGACGGTGCCGAAACAGTTCACCGGCGGCGCCAATGTTGGCGGCTACGGCCGCACGAAGCCGGATTTCTGGCTGCACGAGGGCGGCGAGCCGGGGCCTGGACGCCACTACGCGTTTCGGGTCGGCAGCCACGCCGAGGTGGATGCCTTCCACAAGGCCGCGCTGGCCGCTGGCGGTCGCGACAACGGAGCGCCGGGCCCGCGTCCGCACTATCACGAACATTATTACGGCGCGTTCGTGCTCGACCCCGACGGCAACAATGTCGAAGCGGTCTGCCACGAGCCGGAGGAGGGCGGCGAACGATGAGCCTCGACAACAAACCCGTTTACACCGGCGGCTGCCAGTGCGGCGCGGTGCGCTTTCGTATCGAGGGCCGGCTGTCCAACGCGTCGGTCTGTCATTGCCGCATGTGCCAGAAGGCGTTCGGCAGTTTTTACGCGCCTCTCGCGACAGCGCCTGAGGGCGGGCTCAGCTGGACGCGCGGCGAGCCGAAGCGCTTCCGTTCGTCGAACCACGTATTGCGCGGATTTTGCGCCGAATGCGGCACGCCGCTCACCTTCGAGGCGCCGGACGGCGTGGCGCTCGCCATCGGCGCCTTCGATCATCCGCAGGAGGTCATGCCCACCAAACAGTGGGGGGTGGAAGGAAAGCTGCCTTATGTCGACGATATCCCGTCGCTGCCCGACAGGGAAACGATGGACGATGTCGGCGAGGCCTCATACCTGGAAAGCCTGGAGAACTTCCAGCACCCCGATCACGACACCGACACCTGGCCGGAGACGAAACGATGAGCGTCACCGGCGGCTGCCAGTGCGGCGCGGTGCGCTACCGTGTCGAGGGTGAACTGGGAAATCCGCATTTGTGCCACTGCCGCATGTGCCAGAAGGCGGCGGGCAATTATTTCATGCCGCTCGCTGGTGCCCGGCGCGACGAGATCGCCATCACCCGTGGCGAACCCGGCTGGTTCCATTCGTCGGATATCGTGCGGCGCGGCTTCTGCGCGAAATGCGGCACGCCGCTTTTCTTCGATCCAGTTGATAGCAAGCGCCTTCTGGTCACGCTGGGCAGCCTCGACGACCCTTCCGCCTACCGCCCCGTATCGGAGGACTCTGTGGAAGCGCGCGTGCCATTCGTCGCCGAATGGACCGGCGTTCGTCAGAAGGTCACCGAAGACGATTTCTCCGCCGACGAGCTGAAAGCGATCCAGGACAGCAACCACCAGCATCCCGACCATGACACCGACAGCTGGCCTCCCAGGGCAGAACAATGACCAAGCAGCGCATCTACCTCTTCGACACCACGCTCAGAGACGGCCAGCAGACCCCGGGCATCGACTTTTCGGTCGAGGACAAGATCGTCATTGCCCAGATGCTGGATGAGTTCGGTCTCGACTATGTCGAAGGAGGGTATCCGGGTGCGAACCCGACCGACACGCAGTTTTTTGACAAGAAGCGTACGACGCGGGCGTCTTTCGTCGCCTTCGGCATGACCAAGCGCGCCGGCGTTTCGGTATCGAACGATCCGGGCGTCGCCGCTCTCATCCAGTCGAAATCGGATGCCGTCTGCTACGTCGCCAAGGCGTGGGACTATCACGTCCGTGTCGCGCTCGGCTGCACCAATGAGGAGAATCTGGAATCGATCGGCCAGTCGGTAGAAGCCTCCAATGCCGCCGGCAAGGAGACGATGGTCGATTGCGAGCATTTCTTCGACGGCTACAAGGCAAACCCGGATTATGCGCTGGCCTGCGCCAGGGCGGCATATGAGGCCGGTGCGCGCTGGGTCGTGCTGTGCGACACCAATGGCGGCACGCAGCCATACGAGGTGCGCGAGATCGTCGGCAAGGTCATAGCGTCGGGCATCCCGGGCGACAGTCTGGGCATCCACGCCCATGACGATACCGGGCAGGCGGTCGCCAACAGCCTTGCGGCCATCGAGGCCGGCGTTCGCCAGGTGCAGGGCACCCTGAATGGCATTGGCGAGCGTTGCGGCAACGCCAATCTCGTCACCATCATCCCGACGCTGATGTTGAAGCCGACCTATGCCGACCGTTTCGAGACCGGGATTTCGGCGGACGCGCTGGCCGACATCACGCGGCTCTCGCGCGCTTTCGACGAGTTACTCAACCGCGCGCCCGAAACGCAGGCGCCTTATGTCGGCGCGTCGGCCTTTGCCACCAAGGCGGGCATCCATGCTTCGGCCCTGCTCAAGGAGCCGGAAACCTACGAGCATGTGCCGCCGGAAACGGTGGGCAACTTTCGCCGCGTCATGGTGTCCGACCAGGGCGGCAAATCGAACTTCATCGCCGAGCTGAAGCGCCGCGGCATCGATGTGGCCAAGGACGATCCGCGCCTCGACACGCTGGTATCGCTGGTCAAGGACCGAGAGGCGCAGGGTTATGCGTATGAAGGCGCGGACGCGAGCTTCGACCTTCTTGCGCGCCGCACGCTGGGCAAGGTGCCGAAATTCTTCGAGGTGGAGTCGTTCCGAGTGATGGTCGAGCGCCGCCACAATGCGCTGGGCGATCTCGTCACCGTCACCGAAGCGGTGGTGAAAGTCACCGTCGATGGCGAAACCCGCATGTCGGTGGCAGAAAGCGGACACGGCCCGGTCAACGCACTCGACATCGCGCTGCGCAAGGATCTCGGCCGCTATCAGGACGAAATCGCCGACATGGAGCTGGTCGATTTCAAGGTGCGTATCCTCAACGGCGGCACCGAGGCGATCACGCGGGTGCTGATTGAATCGCACGATGCCACCGGCGCGCGCTGGTGGACGGTGGGCGTGTCCGACAACATCATCGACGCCTCGTTCCAGGCGCTGATGGACGCGATCAATTTCAAGCTGGTGAAAAACCGCGACGGCAATGTGATCGCGGCGGAGTAGGACTCAAACGACGCTATTGCCGTGCGCCGGGCCGCACTGACCATCAAGCAAAATCGATGGTTGGATCATTATTATGCGCTGGTCTGACTGGCGCCTGTTGCCCTACCAGACCCTCCAGACTGGAGATATTGATGCAGGAAAGGTCCACGCCGCCGGCGCCACCGGAAGCAGCACCTACCGCTTCGGCAACTGCCCAGCCGAACCAGAGCCAGGCGACGCGGGGGTTCTTTTTCGCGCTGTCTGCTTACGGCCTGTGGGGCTTCCTGCCGCTTTACATGAAAGCGGTGGCGCATATTCCCGCACATGAAGTGCTGGCCCATCGCATCCTGTGGTCAATTCCCGTCGCAGGTATCCTGCTTCTCATTCTGCGCCGCACGGCAGACATCACCGCAGCGTTCAAGTCGCCGCGCACGCTGGCTATGGCGGTGCTGACTGCAACCATCATTTCCATGAACTGGGGCACATATGTGTGGGCGATCGCCGCCGACCGAACGGTGGAGACGGCGCTGGGCTATTACATCAACCCGCTGGTGACCGTGGCGCTCGGCGCCCTTCTGCTGGGTGAGAAGCTGACGCGGCTGCAAATCGCAGCGGTTGCGCTTGCGGCGGCGGCGGTAGCGATCCTCACGGTCGCGTCCGGCGGGCTGCCCTGGGTTTCGCTGTTTCTGGCATTCAGCTTCGCCGCTTATGGCTACCTGCGCAAAACGCTGCCGATCGGCCCCAGCCAGGGGTTTTTCCTCGAAGTTCTGATCCTGCTTCCTTTCGCCCTCGCATGGGTGGTTTGGCTGGCTATGAACGGCGAAAGCAACTTCAGCCCCGCCAGCCCGACGGATATGTGGCTGCTGGTTTTTGCCGGCCCCGCAACAGCCGCGCCGCTCATTCTGTACGCCTTCGGTGCCAAGCTGCTGCGCATCTCCACCATCGGTATCATGCAGTACACCGCGCCAACGATGATTGCCCTGATCGGGGTCTTTGTGTTCGGTGAGCCGTTCGGCACTGAGCGTGTCATCGCGTTCACGCTGATCTGGATCGCGCTCGCTCTCTACACCTGGTCGATGTTTCGAAACACCGGAGAATAGCCGTGTACGAACTTGTGATGGCCAACAAGAACTATTCCTCTTGGTCGCTCAGGCCCTGGCTGCTGATGCGGGTAAAAGAGATAGCGTTTAAGGAACGTCTAGTCCCTTTCCCGGGCGGAGACAGTTACGCGACCTATCGGCCGCACACGCCCTCGGGGCGCGTGCCGTGCCTGATCGACGGTGGCAAGCCGGTCTGGGATTCGTTGGCGATCGTGGAATATCTTGCCGAGCGGCATCCCGGCGTGTGGCCGGCAAATGCGGATGCCCGCGCCTGGGCGCGCTGCGCCAGCGCGGAAATGCACTCCTCCTTCGACACCTTGCGCTCGGTCTGTCCGATGAATTGTGGCGTGCGGGTCAGGCTTGGCGAGCGCCCGCCGATGCTGGAACGCGATCTCGCACGCATCGCCGAGCTCTGGAACGAGGGGCTGTCGCGTTTCGGCGGGCCGTATCTCGGCGGCGCCGAATTTACGGCGGTAGATGCATTTTTTGCGCCCGTGGTCTTCCGGGCGCAGAGTTTCGGCCTGATATTTGGCGGGCAGGCTGATGCATACGGGCAGCGCATGCTGGCTCTGCCGGCGATGCAGGAATGGTATCGGGCAGCGCTTCAGGAGCCCTGGCGCGAGCCCGGCCACGAGGCAGAGGTCACGCAATTCGGCGAAATTACCGCCGATGAGCGGGCCGGCGGACGCACCTAGAGCTTCGAAATTACTTCTTCGTCTGCGCCATTCGAACCGGCCTGCGATGCCGCGGCCAGGATAGCAGGCACGATGTCGGCCGCCTGATCCACAACGATTGGTCGAACGAGGTGGCCGCTGTGCAGGAAGCCTTCCGCGCTCATGTGGTTGAGAAGTGCCAGCAGCGGATTCCAGAAACCACTGATATTGGCCAGGATGATCGGCTTTTTATGGCGGCCGAGCTGCGCCCAGGTCATGATTTCGATGACCTCTTCAAGTGTTCCGATACCGCCCGGCATTGCCACGAATGAGTCCGATTTCTCGTACATCGTGTGTTTGCGGGCGTGCATGTCTTCAGTCACGATGAATTCGTCGAGATTTGGCGGTTTCACGCCGTCGGCTTCCTTGCGGATCAGGAAGCGCGGGATGATGCCGGTGATTTTGCCGCCGGCTTGTGCCGCGCCCTCGGCGACGGCACCCATGATGCCGCGTGTGCCGGCGCCGTAGACGAGGGTGAGGCCGGATTCGGCGATCGCGCGGCCGAGTGTCCTGGCCGCCTCGGGATAGATTTCCGAGGAGCCGGGCGACGAGCCGCAATAGACGCAGACAGATTGGATAGAGCTCATGAAATTCATAGGCCTGACTGCCCTTGCCGGGTCAAGCCGGGACCGGTCTTTTTCTTGTTAGCCCCCTGAAAACACGCTAAAGCTGGGAAAATTCGGGAAGGAAATTCGGATATGGTCGCCAACTGGGTCAAGGTTGTCTGGATACTGATAGGCGGCACCGCCGCGGCGGCGGGAGCAGCCTATGTCGGCGGCGTATTCGACAGCCCGGCACCGGGCAGCACGCCGGTGGAGGCAGCGGTTCAGCAAAAGCCCGCCGGCCAGACCGGTTTGACAAAAGACGCAGCGGAGGGCGAGGCAGCCGACGGTGCGGCGCAGGGGTCTGAGGACCGGCAGGTGGCGTCACTGCCGCCGAATGAGGCGATGGAGGATACGTCGACCGGCGGTGAAGAAGCCGCTTCCGTTGCAAGCGAAGAACCCGCCGCACCGGACATAAAGGTGCCGGTATTCGATCTTGTGCGCGTCGAACCGGACGGCTCCGTGGTCATTGCGGGCAGTGCGGCTCCCGGTTCGGTTGTCGAACTGATTGCCGGTGCAACCGTTATCGGGACCGCAACCGCAGGCCAGACCGGTGACTTCGCGGTCGTGCTCGACGAGCCGCTCAAGCCGGGCGATTACACGGTGGTGCTGCGTGCAACGAGCGGCGACAACGTGGTCGCGAGTTCGACCCAGACGGCAGTGATCGCCGTGCCCGAATCGCGGAGCGGGCAGGTGCTCGCCTTGGTCGAAGAGCCCGGCGCGCCCAGCCGCCTGATAACCGTTCCTTCTGCGCCTGCTGCGGAAAAGCCTGCCGTAGAAAGCGCAGATGTGGCCGCCGCCGAGAAGCAACCGGCGGTGACGCTCGCGCCAACTGAGGTCGCGGCGGCCGAAGATGATGGACAATCGCTGGCCGGCGACCGGGAAATGGCGTCGTCCGACAGCGCCGAGCCTGCTGCAGCTGAGGGTTTGGCTGTCGTTGCCGAAGAACCGAAGCAGGATGCGGCAGCTGGCGAGAGCCAGGTAGCTGCTGCGGCTCAGACCGAAAGCAAGCCCGTGCAAGGCGCCCCGTCGGCCCGTGTCGCGGTCGAGGCAGTCGAGATCGATGGCCGCAAGGTGTTCATAGCCGGCCGAACCGAAGTCGGAACGACCGTGCGCGTCTATGCCAACGACATTCTGCTCGGTCAGGCCGTTGCGTCCGAAGGTGGCCGGTTTCTGATCGAGGCCGATCGGGAATTGCCCGTCGGTGATTACATCGTGCGCGCCGACATGCTGAAAACCGGAACAGCCGATGTCGTGGCCCGTGCAGCCGTGCCCTTCGAACGCGAAGCGGGCGAAAATGTTGCCGCCGTTGCGCCACAGGAAGTTACGGCGGCCGGCGGTGTGGGCGTGCAGCCGGCGACTGCTGGTTCGGACAATGAGGTTTTGGCTCAGTCTTCTGGCCCGGCAGACGGCACGGCTGCTGCGCCTGAATCCACGCAAATAGCCTCGCTGGAGGGTGATGCCAAAGCAGCAGATGGCACGCGGCCGGCTGCCGGGAAGGTTGCCGCCGCAAGCCTCGACAACGATGCCGGCGTTGCGCCGGACACCGCTGCAAGCGACGGCGCGACGGCGCCGAAGCTCGAAAGTGTCGGTGGCGCGGTGATTATCAGGCGCGGTGACACGCTTTGGCGGCTCTCGCGGCGCGTCTATGGCCGTGGCGTGCGTTACACCACGATCTATCTTGCCAACCAGGAGCAGATCTCCGACCCGGACAGAATTTGGCCGGGACAGGTGTTCTCCGTGCCGTCCGAAACGGACGAGGGCGAAGCGGCCGACATGTCTGCCGTCGCCGAGCAGATGGCCGATCCGGACGAAGTATCCGGCGGGGTTGTGACACGCTAGAAACGAGAGACTGCAGATAGCAGCTTGCAACGGGCTCTTTCATCGTTTATCGTCGATGAACGATGAATAGAACCGACACATCAGCCGTTGCCTCTCTCGCAACGCGGCTTAATGCGCTGGCGCATCCGGCAAGGTTGTGCATTCTCACGCATCTCGCGCAGCAAGGCTGCTGCGCCTGCTGCAAGGATGTGGTCAGCAAGCTGGATCTGGCGCAATCCACCGTATCGCAGCATCTCAAGATACTCGTCGATGCCGGGCTCGTCCGGCACACGCGGCAGGGCACCCGTTCGCTTTACGAGATCGACAGTTTAGCACTCGAGGCGCTTTCGGGCTCGGTGACCCATTTCCTGGCGAAATGCACCGCCGATCCATGCGCGATCGGGTGAACCGGCAAATCAGGTAGTTCCAGTGGCGAAAAAGACTGTATCGGCCGAAAGCGGCTCAACACTCCATACGGTGGCCAATCTGTGGCCCTATATGTGGCCGGCAGACCGGCCTGACCTGAAGCTGAGAGTGGCCTGGGCGGCAACATTCCTGGTCATCGCCAAGCTTGTGCTCCTGCTTGTACCCTACACGTTCAAATGGGCCACCGACGCGCTCGACAACCAGCTTGCCGCTCCGGAGTGGGTGCCGCCGCTGCTGGTCGCCCCGGTCATGCTGGTGCTGGCATACAACGTCGTGCGCATCGTGCAGCTTGGGTTCAACCAGCTGCGCGACGCGCTCTTTGCCCGCGTCGGGCAGCACGCCGTGCGGCAGCTGTCGCATCGCACCTTCGTTCACATTCACAAACTGTCGCTGCGCTTCCACCTTGAGCGGCGCACGGGCGGTCTTTCGCGCATTATCGAGCGCGGAGTGAAGGGCATCGAGACCATCGTGCGTTTCACCATCCTCAACACCGCGCCCACCATTCTGGAGTTCGCGCTGGCCGCGATCATCTTCGCCGTCGCTTATGGCTGGGCTTATGTCGCCATCGTTGCCGTCACCGTGTGGCTTTATGTCTGGTTCACGGTACGGGCGAGCGACTGGCGCATCGTCATTCGCCGGCAGATGAACGACAGTGATACGGACGCCAACACCAAGGCGGTGGATTCGCTGCTCAACTACGAAACCGTCAAATATTTCAACAATGAGGAGATGGAGGCGCAGCGCTTCGACCGCTCCATGGCGCGTTACGAAGATGCGGCGACAAAAACCTGGACGTCGCTCGGCTGGCTGAATTTCGGTCAGGGTTTGATCCTCGGCCTCGGCATGGCGGCTGCAATGGGCCTGTCGGCCTGGGAGGTCACGCAGGGCACCCAGACAATCGGCGATTTCGTTTTCATCAACGCCATGCTGATCCAGCTCTCCATTCCGCTGAACTTCATCGGGTTCGTGTATCGCGAAATCCGGCAAGGCCTTGCCGACATCGAACAGATGTTCGATCTGCTGGACGTTCCGCAGGAAGTGGTCGACAAGCCGGGTGCCGCGCCTCTTGCGGTCAAGGACGGCGCAATTCGCTTTGACGACGTGCATTTTGCCTATGACGAAAACCGGCGGATTTTGAAAGGCATCAGCTTCGAGGTCCCGGCCGGCAAGACCGTCGCAATCGTCGGGCCTTCCGGCGCCGGCAAATCGACCATCTCGCGGCTGCTGTTCCGCTTCTACGATATCCAGTCAGGCACTGTGACCATCGATGGCCAGGATATTCGGGACGTGACCCAGCGCAGCTTGCGCGCCGCAATCGGCATGGTTCCGCAGGATACGGTGCTCTTCAACGACACTATCGCATACAACATCCGCTACGGGCGCGTGGATGCGAGCGAGGAAGAGGTGAGGGAGGCTGCTCGCCTGGCCCAGATTGGTGGCTTCATCGAGGCCTTGCCCGACGGGTACAAATCCATGGTCGGCGAACGCGGGCTCAAGCTTTCGGGTGGCGAAAAACAGCGCGTGGCGATTGCCCGCACCATCCTCAAGGCCCCGCCCATCCTTATCCTCGACGAGGCCACATCGGCGCTCGACACGCAGACCGAGCAGGAAATCCAGGCGGCGCTCGACCAGGTCAGCCGCGGCCGCACGACGCTGGTCATCGCACACAGGCTTTCCACCGTTATCGGCGCCGACGAAATCATCGTCCTGAAGGATGGCCGCATCGCCGAACGCGGCACACACCGCGCGCTGCTGGATAGGGACGGCCTGTACAAACAGATGTGGGATCGCCAGCGAGAGGCGACCGAAGCCGAGGAGAGGTTGCGCATCGCACGCGAGAGCGACGAAATGGGTGTCATCGTGCGCCGCCGGCCGGACGAAGTGCAAAACTGACGTTGCGCCAGCACGTTAGGTGCGCGTTGCGGCAGGTCCGGCTTTTCGCTATGGAGGCGCAACCTCGTTAAGTGAGTGTTTGTCGCCCCATGAGCGTTATTGAGTCAGTTCGAAACAGCCTCGTTCCGGTTCGCCGCGAAGGCTATCCCTTCATCGCCGCGTTCGCCGGCGCCGCCGTGGTGCTTGGTCTCGTTTGGAGCCCGCTGTTCTGGATCGGACTTATCCTGACAGGCTGGTGCGCGTATTTCTTCCGCGATCCCGAGCGCGTGACGCCCGTTGATGACCGGCTCGTCATCAGCCCCGCGGACGGGATAGTATCCGCCATCGGCCCGGCTGCGCCGCCCCGCGAACTGGGCCTCGGGCCGGCCGAGATGATGCGGGTTTCGGTCTTCATGAACGTATTTTCGTGCCATGTGAATCGCGCTCCGATTCGCGGCAGGATCGCGCGCATCGAGCATCGGCCCGGCAAGTTCCTCAATGCCGAACTCGACAAGGCGAGCACCGAGAACGAACGCAACGGGCTGGTAATCGACAGCCCCAACGGCACGATTGCGGTGGTGCAGGTCGCGGGTCTGGTTGCGCGCCGCATCCTTTGCTGGGTCGACGCCGGCGCCAGTATCGGGGTCGGAGACCGTTTCGGGCTCATCCGGTTCGGCTCCAGGCTTGATGTCTATTTGCCGTCCGATGCGGTGCCGCGCGTCGCCATTGGCCAGACGGCAATCGCCGGTGAGACGATCATCGCCGAATTCGGCGGCGCGGACGCAAGTCCGCTGGTGCGGATTTCGTGAGGACGCGCTGACATGCCCAGCACCGAGCCCGAAGGGCCGAAACCGGGATTTGGCGGCCCACGCATCCGCGAAATCCCGCTGCGGCTGGTTATACCCAATCTGATAACGGTCATGGCAATCTGTGCCGGGCTCACCGGCATCCGCCTGGCGTTTGAAGGCCGCTTCGAGCTTGCAGTGGCGATGGTGCTGTTTGCGGCCGCGCTCGATGCGCTCGACGGGCGCACGGCCCGCATGTTGAAGGCCTCTTCGAAATTCGGTGCGCAAATGGACTCGCTCGCCGATGTCATCAATTTCGGTGTGGCACCGGCGCTGGTGCTTTATCCGTTCCTGCTGCATCAATTGAAATCGCTGGGCTGGATCGCCGCGCTCATCTTCGCGGTTGCATGCGCGCTTCGGCTTGCCCGCTTCAACGTCATGGCCGAGGATCCGGACCGGCCCGTTTGGCAGACTGCCTATTTCGTGGGCATCCCCGCGCCCGCGGGCGCGGTACTGGTGCTGCTGCCGGCCTATATTGGCTTTCTGGGGGCGCCGCTGGACGGCGCTCTCGCGCCCGCCGCCGCCATCTACTGTGTCTTGATAGCCCTTTTGATGGTCAGCCGCATTCGGGTCTGGTCGGGCAAGGCGCCGGGCCAGAGGATCAACCGCGATTCGGTGCCGTTCTTCCTGCTGTGTGCGGTGCTTCTGGTCATGCTTTTCGTGGCCTACACCTGGTACACGCTCACCGCCGCCGTCATTGCGTATCTGGTGTTTTTGCCATTCAGCGCACTGGCCTACCGAAGGCGCGAGGCGGCCGAGAACGCAGACTAACCACCGCTTCAGGTGTCTGCTTGCTTGACGCGGTCGAACAGCGCCGCTGCTGCACTTCCATTCTCATCGCCAGACTGCTCGACAAGCTCCGGGATCGTTTTTGCGTCCAGTGCTACGACCCGCAGGCCTTTGAGCGGGCGGCGTGAATGTGCGCCGGCTGGCGCGAACAGCGTATGGCGCGATCCGTGGATAGACACTGCAACGACATTGGCGCCGGAACGAAGTGCGATCCGTGCCACTGCGCGATAGAGCCGGTAGGGCTTTGTATCGGGCCTGATACCGTCAGGCAGATAGACGGCGAGGCGGCCATTGCCCTTGAGGTGCCGAACCAGGCGCCGGCTGACGAAAAAGTGCTCCGGATTGAAGGCGATCGTCCGGGCCATCTCCCGCCAGGGTTCAAGCCAGATGGACCGGGCCGACTGCTCGTCCAGTATATGCAGCGTATCGTCGGGCAACAGTGACAGCATCACAGCCGGATCGAGTTGCGATTGATGCAGCACCGCGTAGAGCACCGGCGGCTTGCCGCGCAGGTTGGCTCCGCCGCGCATGCCGAGCCGGTGCCATATCGCGACCGGCGCCAGCAGAAACGCCTGGTGGAACGTGCAGCGCCATATGGCGCAGTAAACCACCGCAACCGATACCCAGACCAGTGCGATGGCGCCAACGACCATCAGTGTTACGGCCATGATCCGCGTCCCCTCGTTTCGATCAGTTCGGTTCGGCTCTGCGTGGTCGCAATACGGTTTTGCGCGGTCCGGCCAATCGACCGGTTTGGTTGACGGGTCGGGTGGTGCGTGGGAAACGCAGCCTACCAGCTATGGGACTTGCTGCTGTAGCCGCCCGAACCGGGCGGTGGTCCGAGTTGCTGCAGCGGCGCGGGCACCGGGAACGGGTTGTATCCGGTGCTGGTCGTGGCTCCGCCTGATCTGTAGGTCCGTAGCGAAAACTTGCCGAAATTGCATTCGGTCACGCTCCCTGCCGATCCGAAGTCGCCGGGTCTGTCGGAGTAGAATCTGTTCTCCGAACAATCGCCGCTCGCGGTTTGCCCTTCGGGGTTGAGGTGAACGCCGGGCAGGTCCTTGAATTGCAGCTGGCCATTGCCTTGCCCTTCGGGCGCATAGGTTGGCTGGCCGGCGGAGTTCGTGCCGAGATCCAGCTGATCCCACGCCAGGGCTGGCAGAACGCAGGCGGTTAACGCGGCCGCTGCGGCAAACGCTGTCAGTCCGTATCGTTTCGGCATTCCTCTGAACCCTCTGGCTCGCAATCTGGGCCGAAGATAAGCCTGCGCGCGAAAGCGGGCAAGATTGTGCTTAAATCGTCGCCGGTCTGTTATCGCTGTCACCGGAGTACATCCGCGCCGCGAACTTCATCAGCACAAGCACGAAAAGCGTCATGCCGGCCAGTTCGAAACAATCCTCGATTGCCGCGCCGGCTCGATAGGCGAGGCTGTCGGCGCCAAGCCGCACCTGAATGGCCCCGTCGATCATCTCCATGACCAAAGCGCCGAACACGAACAGCCCGCCGGCCAGGATCATCGTCAGAGCGGTGCGCCGCTCAAGCCGGAACAGGAACGGCACCATCACGACGGCGAAGAGAATAGTCGCGGGTATACCGAGCACCACCCAGGAAAAATGCAGATAGTCCGAATGCCCGCGCCAACTCTCCAGCAGCGTAATGAACGATTCGTGGATCGAGGCGGTTTCGTCGATCGACATCAGCAGCATCGCCGTTGCGATCAGCAACCAGTAGGGCCGCTGCCTGAGGTCGGTATCGCCGCGTGAACAGACCAGCGCCAGAAACGATGCGGCCAGCATCAGTGTCGAGCTGTACCAGGTGGCGATGTTCAATTCGCCGTCGAGCGAGATGTGGCGCAGGTCCTTGAGCGCAGTGCCCAGCCCGAACAGATCGACGAACACCTCGCGTGCAGCGCCGAGCGCGATGATGGCGACGGTCGTCAGGATCAGGACGGGCCTGAACGATTCGAGACACGAGACCGGTAGAATCGCGGATTTCGTCTCGTTCGGTGCGGTGGCGCTCATGAAGATTGTCCTTTTGCGGTATCGCCGGCACCAGGCAGGGTTGCAATAAATGAGGAGGTGCCCACCTTGCGTCGGGTCAGCAGCTCGAGCATTGCGGCATAGGCAAGCATGGACGTGGCAGTGGCAATGGCAGCGCCATAAATACCGAGCCACGGGATCAGCCCGAAATTCAGAGCAAGGTTGATGATTGTGGATGCGGCCTTGGCGCGGAATTCCGCCCGCTCGTGACCGAGCATTTTCAGCGCGTCTTCCGCGCCACCCGTCGCAGCGCGCCCCAGAAGTCCGGCCGCCAGGATCAGAAGCACAGGGTAGGCTGCGGTGAACTCGGGTCCGAACAGCCACAGAAGTGGCCAGCCAAGCGCCACCATACCCAGCGTAACCGCCAGCGTCGGCCAGAATATCCACCTGGTGGAGCGGTGGATCAGCGCCGTCAGCGCCTGCCGGTCGCCAGTCGCGCCGAGGCCTGCCATGCGCTGGGCGACGGCGCTCGTCACGGAGAACTGCACGGCGGTCACCTGTGAGGAAAGCCGCGTTGCAGCGAAATAGAGCGCTATGGTCTGCGGATCGACGAAGAAGCCAAGCACAATGATGTCGGAAAATGTCAGCACAAGCTGAAACGCATTCGTCATCATCATCGGAAATGCGGTTGTGAGCCAAAGCCGGGTGTGACGTCCGGGTGCCTCATGGCCAAGTGCATGGCGCAGGCGCCGCAGATAGACGGCAAACTGCACAAATGTGGCGCCAGCGCCCGCCGCTAATACCACGGCCATGGCAGTTGCTGCGGTGGGCGGGTAGGCAGCCGCAAGCGCCGCGAGCAGCAGCAGGATGATCAGCAACTGGCGCACGACATAGGGTGGAACATGCGCCAATCCGGTCCAGGAGAATGCCAGCGCATGGCCCTCCAGCAGATCCTGAAGTGCGAATACAGGCAGGCAGGCCAGCGCCAGCAGTACAGGCACGAAATAGGCTTGAGGAATATGGTCGGCGGCCAGATAGAGCGCCACCGCGCCGGCTGCCGCGATCGCGGTGGACAGCGCGCCGACGATGGCAATGCTAGCCTTCACGAATGATCGCGCCGTGCCGCCGCGACCCGTGTCGCGATACTCCGCGATGAAGCGCACAGCCGCTTCGCTCAGCCCGAGGCTCGCCAGAAAGCCTCCGATCGTGACCCATACCCAGATGTAGGAATAGATGCCGTATTCGGCGGCGCCCAACACACGCGCCAGAACCACATGTGCGGCAAAGCCCAATCCTGCGGCGGCAATCCTGATCGCAAGCGCGATCACTGCAGATCGGTTGATGTCGGCGCCGCCGAGCCCATCAGCCGCCATCTTTCTCATCCGGACCCGGAGGCCGCCGGTGTCACCCTCGGCAGGTTGCGGACGCGGCGGCATCCGCTCAGTCCTGCCTTGTGACGAGCTTCTGAACGCTGCTGGCGGTGTCGCGCAACTTGCGCAGCCCGTTGCGCAACGCGATCAGCCTGTCTGCTGCCCGCGAATTCGACGGCGAACCTGTAGCTACGAAAACGCTTTCGACACACTCGCGCTCGAGCCAGATTTCCTCGAGCGGGTGGCCGCCATCCGCGCAGGAATCAAGCTTCTCGAACATGTTTTCGTCCAGCATGCGCCGCAGCATCTCCGAATAGAGCGCAACCCCCGGACCGAATGATGCATGGCCTTCGTCATAGGCAGACTTGATGAAGTAGATTCGCTTCTGCGCCATCAGATTGATCTGACCGGCCAGAAGCCGGCCGTCGAGACGCAGTGTGCCCAGCGCGATGCGCGGCGTGTTCCGGCTCGCGCCAAATGCCTCGCGCGCAAAGGTGTTGAGATCGTCCTGCGATGCCAGTGCCGTGCCTTCGTGTCCCTTCCAGCCGGCCTTTTCCAGCGTGAGAATCTCACCGAGAGCCGCTGCAAAACCGGGTGTCTCAGGTACCATCAATGCGAATTCGGGATTACCAGCGGCGGCAAGCTTCTTGGCCCGGCTGCGTATGTTGCGCGCTTTCTTTCGTGACCATCGCTGTGTGTAGGCTTCAAAATTCGCGTCGCTGGCTGCCACTGCGCGCTCGAAGGCGTTTTCGCGCCGGCGGATGGCTCGCTCCTCGCGGCAGGCCTCGGCCAGCGCCGTTCCGCAGGGGCTGTCAGCGTAAAACTCCTTCAGGTGCACCAGCGGAGGCAGGTCGTCATGTTTGTCAACAAAAGCCAGAAAAGCGCGCCAGATGTCAGCCGGTGCGCTGCCTGCTATCAGTGGCACGGTTTGTCCGATAAGTGTATCGTAGCTCATCACGGTCGCGCCGCCGGGATAACCGTCAAAAGCGCCTTTGACCGTGATTGGGAACAGCCCGTCGAGCTGCCGGGTTGCGCGGTCGCGCACCAGAACGAGATGAAGTGCCTCTTTCGGGCGCACATGCCTGTAAAGCGCCGCGAGATAGTCGATCTCATAAAAGGGGTTCGGTTCGACTGCACGGCGCGAGAGATCGATCCACTCGCCGCGGATTGCCTCAGCGTCCGAGATCGAAACCACTTCTGCATGCGGCAATGATGGTGCCAGCAATTTTCGCCCCTTATTGGATTGCCGTCTCAGCAGCCAGCTTTGTCTGCGTCCGTTATGCTAGAAATCGGCGGGCACAATCCAACGGGAACTTACGAATGGGTTAATTTGGCAGCTGATATTTGATCCATTTGGAAGTCGCCACATCGTAGATCTTCCCGGTCTCGTTCAGCTTCGGGCTTGCCAGATGCAGAACCTTGTCTGCCACCTCCGACGGATGGGGTAGCGTCATCGGATCTTCGCCCGGCATCGCCTGCGCGCGCATCGCCGTGCGTGTCGCGCCGGGGTTCACACAGTTCACCCTGAGCGGCATGTTCTTGGTCTCGTCGGCCCAGGAGCGGCCAAGGGCCTCGACGGCGGCCTTGGACGCCGCATAAGGCCCCCAGAAGGCGCGCGCGGAATGCGCCGCACCCGACGACATCAAAATCGCCCGGCCGGCATCGGATGCGCGCAGCAGCGGATCGACCGAGCGGATCAGCCGCCAGGTTGAAGTGACGTTGATGGCCATCACCTTCTCGAACACCTTGGCTTCGACATGGCCAATCGGGGCAATCACGCCGAGGATCGCGGCATTTGCAAACAGGATGTCGAGCTTGCCCCAGCGTTCGTGGATAGATCCGCCGAGCCTGTCGAGCCCGGCCATGTCGGTGATGTCCAGCGGCACCAGCGTCGCCGCGCCGCCGCCCTGTGCCTTGATCTCGTCATCGAGCTCTTCAAGCCCGCCCACCGTACGTGCAACCGCGATTACATGTGCGCCGGCTGCTGCCAGTCCCTTGGCGATGAAATAGCCGATGCCGCGCGAAGCGCCGGTGACGAGGGCGATGCGGCCGGAAAGATCGGGTGTCGTGGTCAAAGGTCGGCTCCTGAGGCGGACGCGGAATGGGCGAATGCGAGACTGCGTGCAACTAGCCGAATTTTCCCTGTGGTGGAACCCGCAGCGCATTGAGGTCGCAGCATGTCATCTCCATATTGGGAGGGCGGGACGGCCCGCGCTTTTCCGAACATCGATGGGGACGGCCTCATCGCCGTCAAACTGGAGGCAGAAATGGCTTGGTTCGCTCTTTTCGGGGCCGGTCTCTTCGAGGTCGGTTGGGCCATAGGATTGAAATATTCGGAAGGGTTCACGCGGCTGTGGCCGAGCGTCTGGACTGTCGCGTCGATGTCCATCAGCATGGTCCTGCTGGCCTTAGCGCTGAAGTCGCTGCCGCTGGGTACCGCTTATGCGATCTGGACCGGCATCGGCACCGTCGGTACGGTTATCCTGGGTATCCTGCTCTTTGCCGAATCCGCTGACATCATGCGCATCGTCTGCATCACGCTGATCGTGGCCGGTATTGTCGGGCTGAAACTCGTTACGCCCTGACGGCTCTACTGGCCGCCGCTGGCAAGCCAGGAGAGCGTGCGCACATTGTCCGCGCCTTCATGGTCGAGGAGCCTGGTCGGATATTCTCCGGAAAAACAGGCGTCGCAGAACTGCGGCGTCTCATTGTTTCGCGCGGCCATGCCGACTGCGCGATAGAGGCCGTCAAGCGACAGGAAGCCGAGCGAATCGACACGTATGAACTCCGCCATTTCCTCGATCGACATGCGCGATGCCAGCAATTTGGCTTTCTCCGGCGTATCGACGCCATAGAAGCAGGAAGCGCGGGTCGGCGGCGAGGCAATGCGCATATGCACTTCCTTGGCGCCCGCGTCGCGTACCATCTGCACGATCTTCTGGCTGGTCGTGCCGCGCACGATTGAGTCGTCCACCAGCACCACCCGCTTGCCCTCTATCGAGCGTCGGTTGGCGTTATGCTTCAGCTTCACGCCCATATGGCGGATCGCATCGCCCGGCTGGATGAAGGTCCGCCCGACATAATGGTTGCGGATGATGCCGAGCTCGAACGGGAGGCCCGATTCCTGGCTGTAGCCGATTGCCGCCGGCGTGCCGGAATCCGGTACCGGAACCACGACATCGGCATCCACCGGCTTGTCGCGTGCCAGCTGGGCGCCGATATCCTTGCGAACGGCATAGACGTTGCGGCCTTCGACCTGGGAATCCGGCCGCGCGAAATAGACATATTCGAAGATGCAGAAGCGCCGTTCCGCCTTTTCGAACGGATAGTGGCTTTCAAGGCCGGCTTTTGTCACGACGATCATTTCGCCCGGTTCCACATCGCGCACGAAGCGTGCGCCGATAATGTCAAGCGCGCAGGTTTCGGAGGCGAGGATCCATGCTCCCTCGAGGTCGCCCAGCACCAGCGGGCGGATACCGAGAGGATCGCGGCAGCCGATCATCTTTTTTGCCGAAAGTGCAACCAGCGAAAACGCGCCCTCGAGCTGCCGCACCGCTTCGATGAAACGTGCATTGGTATCGCGCTCTTTGCTGGTCGCGATCAGATGCAGGATGGTCTCGGTGTCCGACGTAGATGAAAAGATGGCGCCGTCCTTCTGCAGGCGGCGTTGAACGGTGAGGGCGTTGGTAATGTTGCCATTGTGCGCGACAGCGATGCCGCCGTCGGCTAGCTCGGCAAAAAGTGGCTGTACATTGCGCAGCCCTGACCCGCCGGTGGTGGCATAGCGCGTATGACCTATGGCGCGGTTGCCCGCCAGCCGGTCGATAACCGACTGCTTCGTGAATGTGTCGCCGATCAGCCCGACATGGCGCTCAACTCGGAACTGGCTGCCGTCATAGGAAACGATACCGGCTGCTTCCTGGCCACGGTGCTGCAGCGCATGCAGTCCGAGCGTGGTGATTGCGGCAGCGTCCTGCCGGCCGAATATCCCGAACACGCCGCATTCGTCGTGAAAATGATCGTCGGCCTCCGCCGCGGCGAAGTCACTCATGCGATCGACACTCATCGCTTGTTGCGCCCTGTATTGTTCTGCGCGCAATCATTCGCGCGCTATTGATCCGTGCCGCTGCTCTGGTTCGGTGCGTCCGGATTGATGTCTTTCAGCCGGTTGAGGATCGAATCCTCCGGATCGTCCGGCAGAATGCCCTGTAGCCAGGTGCCGATGCCTTCAAGCAGCGGCCGCGATTTCGCTTCCGTCACCCAGCCGGGCGGGTTGGAACCCACCAGCCAGCCGAAGAACAGCAGTGCCACAGCCAGCACCAGCAGGCCGCGCGCAGCGCCGTAAAGAAAACCCAGCGTACGATCGAGCGCACCGATCTTGGAATCGATGATGAAATCGGCCATCTTCATCGTGATCACGGTCACCACGATCAGGGCGATGAAGAAGATGATCGCGGCGGCTATTGCGAGCGCGATCGTCGGGTGGTCGATATAGGGCTGCACGTAAGGCAGGATGGCGGGGTAGAAGAAATAGGCGGCGGCAGCCGCCGCGACCCATGAAGCGATCGACAGGATCTCGCGCGAAAAGCCGCGAACCATCGCCAGCATCGCCGAGACCAGCGTGAATGCAATGACGATTCCGTCAAGCAGCGTGATTGGCATTAAAGCGCTACTCCTGTGCTGAACTCTTGCGCGTCGCTACTTCGCGCCGGCAGCGATACGCGCCACCAGCTCCGAAAGCGCCTCAGGTTGGAAGGAACCGGCTGCCAGAGACGCTGGAAGCTCTTCCGATAGGATGGGCATTACGGCCTTGCCAAACCCCAATTTCTCGGCCTCCTTAAGGCGCTGAGGCGCGTGAGCCACGGCCCGCACGGCGCCAGACAGGCTGATTTCGCCGAAATAGACGCAATCGGCGGGCAGGGCAAGACCGGTGAGTGAGGAAACAAGTGCGGCAGCGACCGCCAGATCGGCGGCGGGTTCGGCAATACGATAGCCCCCGGCGACGTTGAGATAGACGTCGTGCTGCGAAAACTTCACGCCGCAATGGGCTTCCAGCACTGCAAGCACCATCGAAAGGCGTGCCGAATCCCAGCCAACGACGGCGCGGCGCGGCGTACCCAGCGGCGAGGGGGCGACAAGCGCCTGGATTTCGGCCAGCACCGGGCGAGTGCCTTCCATTCCTGCGAAAACCGCGGCACCCGGGGCTTTTTCGGACCTTTCGCCCAGGAAAAGCTCAGACGGGTTGGGCACCTCGCGCAGGCCCTTGTCGCCCATCTCGAAGACGCCGATCTCGTCGGTCGGCCCGAAGCGGTTCTTCACCGTTCGCAGGATGCGGTAATGGTGGTTTCCCTCGCCTTCGAAATAGAGCACGGCGTCCACCATGTGCTCCACCACGCGCGGCCCGGCGATCTGTCCGTCCTTGGTCACATGGCCGACCAGCACCACTGCGCAACCTGTGGATTTCGCAAATCGGATCATCGCCTGAGCGGCGGCCCGCACCTGCGTCACCGTTCCTGGCGCCGACTCGGCGAGATCGGTCCACAGTGTCTGGATGGAGTCGAGGATCAGGAGGTCGGGGCGAGGACCATCCGAGATCGTGGCAAGTATGTCTTCCACATTGGTTTCGGCGGCAAGTTCGACCGGCGAACTGGCGGCGCCCAGCCGCTGCGCCCTCAACCTGATCTGTGCCACTGCTTCTTCGCCGGACACGTAGATGATGCGGTTGCCCCTGTTGGCGAGCGCAGCCGCCGCCTGCGTCAGAAGCGTGGACTTGCCGATGCCGGGATCGCCGCCAACGAGTAGCGCCGACCCGCGCACGAAGCCGCCGCCGGTCGCGCGGTCGAGTTCGCCGATGCCGGTCGCAATGCGCGGCGCGTCCTCGATTTCGCCGGAAAGCGTGGTCAGCGCCACCGCACGGCCTTTGCGGGCCGATTTCTGGCTCTGCGGCCCCGACCCGATACCGCCGGCCGTTCCTTCCTCCACCAGGGTGTTCCATGCACCGCACGAATCGCATTTGCCGGCCCAGCGCGCATGCACCGTTCCGCAGTTCTGGCAGATAAACTGGATGCGGGATTTGGCCATCAGGCGCCGCTTCCTCCAACATACACCCGCTCGTAGCGGCGCCCCAGCCCGGTCAGAAGCTCGTAGCCGATTGTGCCGGCGGCTTCCGCAACCTCGTCCAGCGGAATATTCGCCCCGAAAAGCTCGACTAGGTCGCCGTGCGTTACGCTGCCGGCGCATTCGGTCACGTCGAACGCGGTCAGGTCCATGGAAACTCGCCCGACGACCGGCACCCGCTTGCCGGCGATAAAGCCGCATGCGCCCTGTGCCGTCACGCCGCGCAGCGGCGCGCCTGCGCCCGAAGCCGAGCGGTGATAGCCGTCGGCGTAGCCGGTCGCGACGATTGCCACCAAGGTGTCGCGTTCGAGTTTCGCGGCGGCGCCATAACCGACAACGCCGCCCGCCGCCGCATGCCTGACTTGCAGAACCCGTGCCTCGGCCGTCGCCACCGGCCGCATCGGGTTGTCGCCCCGGTTTGCCGCCCGTCCTCCGTACATGGCGATCCCAGCGCGTGTCAGGTCGCGGCGAAAGTCGCCACCCATCTGTATGCCGGCGGAGTTGGCAAGGCTTGTATCAACGCCTTCGAAAAACGCCGCAACGCTCTGAAACGACTCCAGTTGTTGCTTGTTCAAAGGGTGGTTGGCATCGTCGGCGCAGGCGAGGTGGCTCATCACTAGAGCGAGCGGTATTGCCGCGTCGCCTGAATTTTCGGCTGCGAACGCCTTAGCTTCTGCCTCGCTCACGCCGAGCCGGTTCATGCCGGTGTCGACATGGAGCGCGGCGTGCCCGCCCGACACCCGCCGCCATAGCGCGATGTCCTCGAACGAGTTGAGAACCGGGATCAGCCCGGCTCCGGTAATGATGCCTGCGGCCTGCTCGTTCATCGGGCCGGAAAGGACGAAAATTCTGGCTTCGGGAGCTGCAGCGCGGACCGCCAGGCCCTCGGCCGGGTAGGCGACGAAGAAGGTGCGGCAGCCGGCGCTCCAAAGTGCCGGCACCGCACGCGCGATGCCCAACCCGTAGGCGTCGGCTTTGACGACCGCTGCCGTTTCGGCAGGAGCGGATAGGGCGGCCAGCGTCCGGTAGTTGACCGTGAGCGCGCCGAGGTCGATCGTCAACCGCCCGCCGGCAATGCCAACGGGCGCGCTCTGCGCGTCTCCTGGATCGGATTGCACGTCGCTACTCGAAACGTTCTGGCATGTGCGAATCTTCCGCCAGATCGAAGAAGCGCGTGTATTCGCCCTGGAAGCCGACCGAAACCGTTCCCGTCGGCCCATGTCGCTGCTTGGCAATGATCACTTCGGCCTTGCCGCGCGCCTCGTTCATTTCGGTTTCCCACTTGATGTATTCTTCCGAGCCCGGCTTCGGTTCGCGGTTCTTGAGGTAGTATTCCTCGCGATAGACGAACATCACCACGTCGGCATCCTGCTCGATCGAGCCCGACTCACGAAGGTCGGACAACTGCGGACGCTTGTCGTCGCGGCTTTCCACCTGACGCGACAGCTGCGACAGCGCAATGATCGGCACGCTGAGTTCCTTGGCCAGCGCCTTGAGGCCGGTGGTGATCTCGGTGATCTCCTGAACGCGGTTCTGCGCCGCGCGTGCGCTCGTGCCGGTCATCAGCTGCACGTAGTCGATGATCAATACGTCGAGCCCGCGCTGCCGCTTCAACCGCCGCGCACGCGCTGCAAGCTGGGCGATCGAAATGCCACCGGTCTGGTCGATGAACAGCGGAATGCGCTGCATCGTCTGCGCGCAGGCCACCAGCTTCTCGAAGTCCGGTTCGGTGATCTCGCCGCGCCTGATCTTGGAGGAGGGGATCTCGGTCTGCTCCGAGATGATACGGGTGGCCAGCTGCTCCGACGACATTTCGAGCGAGAAAAAGCCGACGACACCGCCATTGGCGGCCGCGAAGGAGCCATCGGCCTGCTGGGCCGGTTCGTAGGCCGCGGCTATGTTGAATGCGATGTTGGTCGCCAGCGACGTCTTGCCCATGCCCGGACGCCCGGCAAGAATGATCAGGTCGGAGGACTGCAGCCCGCCCATGCGGCGGTCGAGGTCGCGAAAACCGGTTGCGGTGCCCGACAGATGCCCGTCTCGCATATAGGCGGCGTTGGCCATGTCGATCGCGGTCTTCACCGCATCGGTGAAGCTCTCGAAGCCGCCATCGTAACGTCCGGTCTCGGCCAGTTCGAACAGCCGCCGCTCCGCGTCCTCGATCTGCTCTTGCGGTGGCATGTCGACCGGTGCGTCATAGGCGATGTTGACCATGTCCTCGCCCACGGTGATGAGGGCGCGGCGGGTGGCTAGGTCATAGATCGCGCGGCCATAGTCGGCGGCGTTGATCACGGTGACAGCGTTGGCTGCAAGCCGTGCCAGATATTGCGACACGGTCATGTCGCCGATCTTTTCATCTGCCGGAAGGAAGGTCTTGAGCGTTACCGGGTTGGCGATCTTGCCCATGCGGATGAGCTCGCCCGAAACCTCGTAGATCTTGCGGTGGATCGGCTCGTGAAAATGCGACGCCTTCAGGAAGTCCGACACGCGGTAGAAGGCGTCGTTGTTGACCAGCAATGCGCCCAGCAGCGCCTGCTCGGCCTCGACATTGTTCGGTGCCTCCCGGTAAAGCGGCGTTTCCGCCGCGCCGAGTTTACGGACTGCGTCTGCCATTCAAATGTCCAGTTTGTTATCCGGCCGTAGTGAGGAACGTGTACCGGCCCTGCCCGAGAGTCGTGTTAACCCGCCGCGAACCGCAACGAACAGGACCGCAGGGGGAACATTCACCGTTTCGCCCCGCGATTCACAGCTCTCCACAGTTGCCTCGGCCAAAGGCGCGGGCGCGGGTTGACCCGAATCGCGGCTTCAGCATAGCGCGCTTCAGGCAGGAACAGAACGCGAATTTCGAACGGCCGGGGCGGCCTGCTAGCGGCCTGCGGCAACCTGCTGCCAGTCGGCAACGAGGCGTGGTTCAAGCCGGACGACGATGTCGCCTTACTCGTCCGGAACCACGATCGAATCGCTTTGTGGCGTTATGTTGGGCAGCCACGCTTGAAGAAGTAGTGAACGATGTCCTCGCGCAGAAATCGCCGATCTGCTGGCCTGCGATGGTGATCCGTCGCCCGGTTTCACTGCGCCGGCAGGCACATCGATGAGAGGTTCTGGGCGGTCACTGGCGCCCGGTGGAAGCCCTTTTGCGGCCCGGCTTTTTCACCGGCTCGCGCGGCAGGCCTTTCACTGCCGTGCGGCGCAGGCCGTCCTCCACCTTGGCCATGTAGCCACGGGTGATCGGCAGCGTGTCGTTGCGTTTCGTCAGCTGGAACTGGAACACGACCATGTCTTGCCAGCGGAACGACGCCTCGGATGCAGCGAGATAAAACTCCCACATGCGCGCAAAACGCTCATCATAGATTTCGACCGCGCGCGCCCGGTTGGCCATAAAGCGCTCGCGCCAGTGTTTGAGCGTTTCCGCGTAATGCAGCCGCAGCACCTCGACATCGGTCACTACCAATCCTGCCTTTTCTATCGGCGGCAGCACCTCCGACATCGCGGGAATATAGCCGCCCGGAAAGATGTACTTGCGAATGAACGCGCTCGTGGCCGACGGCGGACCGCTTCGGCCGATCGTGTGCAGGAGCATTGTTCCGTTCGGCTTCAGCAGAGTTGCGGTGCGGTTGAAGAAGGTTCTGTAGTGATTGACGCCGACATGTTCGAACATGCCGACGGAGACAATCCTGTCGAAGCGCTCCGACAGCTTCCGGTAATCGCGCAGCTCGAAATGAACCTGGTTCTCCATGCCTTCCTGGCGCGCCCGCTCGGTTGCCACCGCGTGCTGCTCGGTCGACAAGGTGACCCCCAGTACATCGGCATCGAAACGCCGCGCGAGGTAGAGCCCCAGCCCGCCCCATCCCGAACCTATGTCGAGGACGCAAAGTCCCGGCTTCATATCGAGTTTCGCTGCGATATGGCGTTTCTTGGCCTCCTGCGCTTCCTCAAGCGTCATGTCCGGCCGCTCGAAATAGGCGCACGAATATTGCATGTCGGCGTCTAGGAAGAGCCGGTACATCTCGCCCGAGAGATCATAGTGGCGGTGGACGTTTTCGCGCGCCCGCGCCAGCGTATTGAGCTGCTGGAAGCGCCGTAGCATCACCCGCCACCCCTCGACGGTCCGGGTGAACAGCGGATTTGACCCTTTGCGACCCGTGTTTTCGAAGGCGAGCCGCAGAAAATCCAGTATGTCACCCTCCAGCACTTCGAAGGTTCCATCCATCCATGCTTCAGGCATCGCCAGCATCGGGTCGAGCGCGATCGCGCGTGCTGCTGCCGGTGTGCGTATCGCGATGTGGATGTGTTCGCCTGTGCCGTCGCCAAAGCTTGTGACGGTCCCGTCCGGTTCGGTCAGCGTCAACGAACCGGTTCTGAATATTCGACTTGCGATCGTAGTCAGCAGCGACATCGGTAACACCCGCATGCATCACACGTTTGCAGGCTGGCATTATGACTCAAGCTGCCGTTTTCGTGAAGCTTTTCGGTGCAGGTGGCCCAATGGTTGCTGACACAAAAAAGGCCCGGACGGTGCCGGGCCTCTTCGAGATGCCTGTCGCTCAATCGCCGCTCAGGATTTCTCTTCCTCGTCCGCGCCTTCCTCGGCTGCGGCCTCTGCGCCTTCCTCGGCCTGGCCGGCGTCCTCATCCTCGAACTCGGCTTCGGGGTCGAAGAAGTTTTCCGGCTGCGCGTTTTCGTTGACGTCTTCGCCGTAGATCGCTTCGGCGCTGGTCAGCGTCTCGCCGCGTGCCTGACGCTCTGCCTCGTCGGTCGAGCGGGCAACGTTGAGCGTGATCGTGACGTCGACTTCGGGGTGCAGCGCGAGCGCCACATTGATGAGCCCGATTGCCTTGATTGGCTGGTTCAGTTCGACCTGGTTGCGCGCAACCGAGAAGCCTTCTTCGGTCAGGATGTCCGCGATGTCGCGGGTTGATACCGAACCGTAGAGCTGGCCGGTTTCGCCTGCCGCGCGCACCACCACGAATGTCTTGCCGTCCAGCTTGTCGGCAACGGACTGTGCTTCGGATTTGCGCTCGAGGTCGCGCGCCTCGAGTTGCGCGCGCTGGCCCTCGAATTTCTTGCGGTTGGCATCGTTGGCGCGCAGCGCCTTGCCCTGCGGCAGAAGGAAGTTGCGGGCAAACCCGTCTTTCACCTTCACCTCTTCGCCCATCTGGCCGAGCCGGGCGACGCGCTCGAGAAGAATGACCTGCATCGTCTTTTCCTGTTCTGGCGCCGGGTGTGCCGGGCGCGGTTGAATTCAAACGAACAGGAAGCGGCGCGCCTGCGGCGCTGTGGTATCGCTGTCCTGCCCGCCGGGCAGTTAGAAGCAGCCCCTTCGGGCCAACCTCAACTCGGAGTTTTGCCGCTTCCGAAGCGGTGTTTTCGTCTGCCGCCCCTTCCTCTCCGCCGGGGAGAGGGTGGCCCGAAGGGCCAAATGGAGGGGCGACAGCCTGCAATTCTCGTTCGCAGCCTGGCTGCGAAGCCTCACTTCACCACGTAGGGCAGAAGTCCGAGGAACCGGGCGCGCTTGATCGCACGCGCGAGTTCGCGCTGCTTCTTCTGGCTGACGGCGGTGATGCGCGACGGCACGATCTTGCCGCGCTCCGAAATGTAGCGCTGCAGGAGCTTCACGTCCTTGTAGTCGATCCGCGGCGCGTTGGCGCCGGAGAACGGGCAGGTCTTGCGACGGCGGTGAAACGGGCGCCGCGTCGGAATCTGGTTGATATCGACCATTATTCGGCGCTCCCTTCATTGTTGTCGCGCGGACGACGCGGACGGTCGTCGCGGCTGCCGCGGTCTTCGCGGGGTCCACGGTCGCGGTCGCCGCGGTCACGGCGGTCGCGGTCGTCGCGCTTCTGCATCATTGCCGACGGGCCTTCCTCATGCGCGTCGACCTTGATGGTCATGTAACGCAGCACGTCTTCGGAAATGCTCATCTGGCGCTCGACTTCCTTCACCGCTTCCGGTGGGCAATCGAGGTCCATGAGGGTGAAATAGGCCTTCCGGTTCTTTTTGATGCGGAAGGTGAGGGACTTCACGCCCCAGTTTTCGATCCGGCCGATGGAGCCGCCCTTTTCCTCGATCACGCCCTTGTACTGTTCCACAAGCGCGTCGACCTGCTGAGGCGACAAATCCTGTCGGGCCAGAAACACATGCTCATAAAGTGCCATTGTCTCTTGCCTTTCTTCATCTTCGCATCGGCGCCGACGGCTAAGCCTCCAGACCTTTCGTGAGCCCGAAGCCGGGCGAAGAAAGGCTGTTCGAGACGGTCGAGAGCGGAGACACGGGAGGCCGAAGTGCTTTATTGCCTTCTGCGGTCATCACTGTGAGGTCATGACCGGCCCTCCGTTCAGCCCCCAATCGGACCGATGGAAGCGCGGCCTATAGGGGAAAAGGCGGGGGAAGGCAAGGGTGGGGTCGAGTACGCCGCGTTTGTTCATGTGACTTTCAATCGAGGCTTGCCCATCCGTTGCACAGTCGGCGCATAGCTCCCTCGATCAATGCCGCTCTCGCGTCGAGGAAAACTTCGTAGTCACCCGCTACCAACTGGTCGTAGGGGATAAGGTGGCTATTTAGTCGCAGCCGCACTTCGTCTTCGCCAAGATGGGCGTCCAGTGCGCGAGCGCGTAGATAATCGGCAGGTGTATTCGCCGCTATTTTTCGATTAGTTTTCCAACTAACCAGAGCGCAATTCAGTGCCTTTGCCACACGAATGTCGGCTCGGTCACCTGAAAGCGTGGCGACCGGAAATATATGATGGTACTCGCGCTTGAACACGTTTTCTGCGGACGCCTTTGCTCCATCCGCGAAATCGTACCCACCCGCACGCAACGAAACACCAACTATGGCACGTGCCAGTCGGTCGCGTTTCGTCGGCCATCCCGCTCGCATCAACTGTTCGGTAGTGGGCAGCGGGTTCTCATCTTCATCAAATAACTCAGGTAAATCGGACGAATTTCGATTAGCGATCTGTTCCGCCAAGCGCCTGTGGTCGGCATAAGCCCTGGTCGCCGCTGTCTTGAGGTATCGGTCTGTAAAGGAGGCTCGCCACAAAGCTTTACGAATAATGGAGCGCGCGCGCCCTTCGGTGTCGGTTCCATCTACATCGATGCCCGCCCACAGTGCACATACCAGGTAGACGGCTACGTCCGTGGGCGCAAACTGATCGCCAAAAATGGCCTCGTCGTGCAAAAATGAAATGCCTCGCTCAATTCCCTGGACGACTTTCGGCCAGACCTCAGCGAGACCTTTGCCGAAGCTGGTATCAAGATAGGACCGCTTTAACGGTGGTTGCCCAAGCAGCAGCGCACCAACAGAAAGCGCTAAATCCTCGTTCTTGTGAAACTCTCGAAGTGCGGGTGTCGATTGGTGCAACTCCGACATCATGTCGTGCAGCGAATCCCCGACTGCGCCTTCGAGCTGCGCTACAACTATGTCAAAGTCCTTTAGTGGCGCTGCCGACGTATTCATGTTGATGAACACGTCCAGAGCTGTTTCTTGCTCGGTGCCAACTGGGAGTGCAAGAAAGGGAATCTTGTAGTTGGCGACACGCTGACGAAACTTTAGGAGCGCTCGTTCAAAAGCCCTTTCTGCTCCGACCTCCTCGCACCAGTTTTCGGCCTTCAACTCGCCCTTGGATCCCGGCATCAGCAGCGAAATTGGAATGAGGCCCCGCTCATAGACCTGTTGTGGATCGTGGGCCCAAACTGGTTGTGGAATGCCCTTTCGCTCCCATCGGCGATACAGTTGAACGTCAGGTCGAACTTCGTCGCCGGCACTGACAAAAAGAACCAAATCATCGTAATTGTCGGTGAGGCTTCGCCATAGCGCCGTCATTCGCTGTTGGCCGTCGAGAAGATGCACGGACGGTCGGTCGGATTTGGGTGGGGCACCGACGATTTCACGAGAATGAAAAGGTTCTTTGTCGCCAACTTCGAGTACTAGCAATGCTCCTATTGGCAAAGAAGGCTCACGCAGGACATTTTCAAGCACTCCTTCTATGCGACCTCGGTCCCAAGCTTCAAAACGCTGGAAACGTGGGAGTGCAACCAAGCCCTGTCTAATAGTAGAAAACCATTCTTCGATGGTTTTTGTTCTTGCTTCCATAATTCACTCCAAGGCGTATTCGATCTCAAGTTCCAATAAAGAAATTGTAGAAGCGAAAATGTCCATACACTAAAATGATTGAGCCGGTGATCGGTCTGGTCGCCTATTTGTGCTATCCAGAATGCCGAACACCACTTATCCGCCGTCTGGTATGCACCCGTTTTCCCGTCCGCAATCATCAGGTTAGGATCGGGCTTTAGGACGTCAAATCTGCAAGGCGGACATGATGACACTGCGCGCACGCATATTGTTGCCCCTCACGGCCATAATCCCGTTTCTCTCCGCCCAACCCGCCTCTTCCGAACCGATCGCCTTCGCGCACAAGAACTGGTCGGATTTGCGCGGCATTCTGAACGTCTTCGATGCGTTTAAGCAGGCATGCCTGGCCCAGCCGGTAACAAAGGAACTTCCGCAGGAACTGCGGCCGGAAGGCTACCAGGTCGTCTCGTCCAGCCTGCACGGGCTGGGTTTCGATTCGAACGCCGAACCCAAGGCGGTAGTGCTTTCAGTGACCGGCGACGAGGTGAAGGATTTTGAGCAGGGCGAGCCATTCCTCCGGCTAGGCTTTCCGACCGACGATGCGCCCAACGGCCAGTGCAGCGCCGGGTGGAAGCGGGCGTGGGACTATGATGAGGGCGTTCAGGGGGTGATGACCGCTGCCGCCGCCGTGTTTGACAGCTGGATGTCCTTCCATCTGAAAGCAGTGCGCGTTTCGCGGCCCGAAGACGGGTTCGCCGCATCAAAGGTCTACAGCAGTGTTAGCGAATGGGCCGTCCCTTGCTTCGATGGTACATGGTGCCGGGTCAGCGTGCTTCTCGATCTGCGCCTCGACGAGGGCATCCACCTCACGATGCAGCGCGGCGACCCGCCAACTGCCCCGGGCGGCGGCTGAAGACCCGGCCACCTCACCTGAACATCAGCACCGGTATCTTGCAGCGGCGCACCAGTTCGGTCGTGGTCGAGCCGATCACCAGCGCACGGATGCGCGAATGGCCGTAGGCGCCCATGACCAGCAGGCCGACGCCACTTTCCTCCACATGAGCGCTGATCACCTCTTCCGGTTCGCCCGGCTCAAGGATGGAGTGCACCTCGAAGCCGGCTTCGGCCAGCCGCGTCACAGGTGCTTCCAGCCGCGACCGGTTCTCAGGTGTGTCCGCGCCGACCGAAAGCACCGTGCATCTCAGACCCTTCAGCAGGGGACTTGAAACCAGATAATCCACGGCCCTGTTGGCGCTCGCTCCGCCGTCATAGGCGATCAGAAAATGCTTCGGCGGTTCGTGGGCGCGCGCCGCAACCAGTACCGGCTTCTTCGAGGCGCGCACCACACGCTCCAGATTCGATCCCAGATGCAGCCGCGCGAAATCCGCCGCTTCGCCGCGCTTGCCGATGACGACGATTTCGGCCTCCGCCTCGAGATCGCCCAGCGCATCCAGCAGGTCGCCATTGCGCAGCCTGGTGTTGACCTCGATGCCCGTGGCGGCGGCCTCCGCGCGTGCACCGTCAAGCATGGCGCGGCCCTTCTGCTGCGCCAGCCGGCCGTGCTCTTCGTCGAGATCGGCCATCTTTTTCAGCAGCGTGGTGCGCTCATTGGCGTCGAGCTGGCCGCTGAGGTCGAAATTGCCGGCGATGCGCCGTCCAAGCACGTGCGCGATCTCGACCGGCAGCGACAGGCGCCCGGCCGCCCAAGCCGCGATGCCCGTCACGCTTTTTGAGTAGATCGAACCGTCGATGAGCGCGAGTATCTTGGTCATCTTGTCCCTCCCTAGTGCCCCAGCAGCGCGTCGGCGCTGCCGGGCTTGTCATGCAGCGCCAGCCTGTCGACCAGCGTCGCGCTGGCTTCGTTCATGCCGATCAGCTCGACCTCGGTGCCCTCGCGGCGGAATTTCAGCACCACCGTATCGATCGCGCCGACCCCCGTCAGGTCCCAGATATGCGAGCGGCTGACATCGATGGTGATGCGCGCGACCGCTTCCTTGAAATCGAATGCACGCACGAAATCTTCCGCCGACGCGAAGAAGATCTGTCCGGTCACAGCATAGGCGCGCGCTTCGCCGTCGTCGGAAAGCGCCGACGACACATGAAAGATCTGCGCCACCTTGGACGCGAAAAACAGGCCGGAAAGAAGCACACCCACCAGAACGCCGAGCGCCAGATTGTGGGTCGCCACGACCACGATCACCGTCGCCACCATCACGGTGGAGGAACGGCGCGGATGTTCGCGCAGGTTCCTGATCGACGACCATGAGAAGGTGCCGATCGATACCATGATCATGATGGCGACAAGCGCTGCCATCGGGATCACCGACACCCAGTCGCCCAGCACCACGATGAGAAACAGAAGCAGCGCTCCTGCGGTGAAACAGGAGAGGCGGCCCCTGCCGCCGGATTTCACGTTGATAACCGACTGGCCGATCATCGCGCAGCCGGCCATGCCGCCCAGAAATCCTGTCACCAGATTGGCGCTTCCCTGGCCGATGCACTCGCGGTTGCGGTCGCTGTCCGTATCGGTCAGTTCGTCAACGATCGACGCTGTCATCAGCGATTCCAGCAGCCCAACCACGGCCACCGCCGCCGAGTAGGGCAGCACGATCAGCAGCGTCTCCAGCGTCAGGGGAACATCGGGCAGCAGGAACACCGGCAGCGTGGAGGGCAGTTCGCCCATATCGCCGACGGTCCGAAGATCGTCCATGCCGAACCATAGAGCGACCGCAGTCAGCACGATGATGCAGACCAGCGGTGAGGGCACGGCCTTGGTGATGTAGGGAAACAGATAGATGATGCCGAGCCCCGCCGCGACCATCACATAGGTCATGGCCGGAACGCCGATCAGCTCCGGCACCTGCGCCATGAAGATGAGGATCGCCAGCGCGTTGACGAAGCCGGTGATGACGGATCGCGACACGAAACGCATCAGGTCGCCAAGTCGCGCGAGCCCCGCAGCGATTTGCAGCACGCCGGCAAGAATGGTTGCCACCAGCAGATATTGCAGCCCGTGGTCGCGCACCAGCGAGACCATCAGCACCGCTGTTGCTGCCGTGGCAGCCGAGATCATGCCAGGCCTTCCGCCGGTGAAGGCGATGATCACTGCGATCGAAAACGAGGCGTAGAGGCCGACCTTGGGGTCGACGCCGGCGATGATGGAAAAGGCGATTGCTTCGGGGATGAGGGCGAGGGCGACAACGGTGCCGGCCAGAAGGTCGCCGCGAATATTGCCGAACCACTCGCGGCGATAGGCGGAAAGCGAGATCATGAAATTCCAGATGCTGAAGAACCGCTACGATCGGTCGATCGTGCGATGGGGGTCGCTAAGGCGGTTGATTGTCCGGCGGGTCGGCGGCCGGAAAAGCCACCCGGATTTTCACCGGGTCCGGTCGAATGCCGCCTTCTTAGGTAAGTTCATGCCGCACTGCAACATGGATAGGGCACTTTATCCGGTCAGCTCCGCCCAAGCTCGCTCGTGAGAAAGTCGAACACGGTCCTCACCCGACGGCTCGTGTGCAGCTCGCGATGCGCGGTGAGCCAGACGGGAAATTCCATTGGCGGGATATCGGGCAGCACGCGCTTGACCAGAGGCTCCGAGTCGCCAAGCCGCTCGGGTACGATGCCGATTGCCGCGCCATGACGGCAAAGCTCCCAGTGTACGAAGTGGTTGCTTGTCAGCAGAGGGAAGTTGGCGTGTGTGACGTGCAGCCCCTGCTTTTTCAGCCCGTTGACCATGAGATCCGTCGTGTCGAAGCCGATAAAGTCCGCGTCGGCCAGGTCTTCCGGTCTGGTCGGGTTGCCGATCCTTGCGAGGTAGTCCGGTGTTGCATAGAGCCGGCCGCGATCGTCGGCCAACCTCCGTGCGATGAGGTCGGGCTGCGTCGGGCGGAAATTGCGGATAGCGATATCGGCCTCGCGCCGCTTCAGGTCGATGGCGGCGTTCGATGCGACGATTTCCACGGTGATGCCGGGATACGTCACACGCATCTTGGCTACGATCGGCGCCAGCACATAAGCGGAGTAGATTTCGCTGGCGGTAATGCAGATCGCGCCTTCGATCGATTGTGTTTGTCCGGAAGCGGCGAGCGACATGCGCCCCGCCGCCTCGCCCATGGCACGCACATGGTCGAGCAGTTCGAGGCCCGACGGCGTCAGCATCAGCCCGCGCCCCGCGCGCTCGAAGAGCACCACGCCGAGCTCTTCCTCCAATGCGTCGACTTGCCGGCCAAGTGTTGGCTGCGTCATGCCGAGCGCACGCGCCGCCGCCGACAGCGAGCCTTCCTCCGCCGTGACGAGGAAGGTGCGGGCGCGGTTCCAGTCGAACTTTATTGACCGCCAATCCATGCGAAAATGCATATCAGAGCAAGGATATTGGTCAATTCCCCGTGCATCAGCGCATGGCTATATCCCGGCCAAGGGTGCCGCGGATGAAGCGGCGCGATGAAGAAGGAAGAGACGAATGAAAGCAGCCTGGTACGATCGATATGGCCCGGCGGACGTGCTTGAAATTCGAGATGTCCCGCGGCCTGAGCCGAAGGACGATGAAATTCTGGTGCAGATATTTGCTACCTCGGTGACCACGGCCGACTGGCGCTTTCGCGCGTCAAAATTTCCGACGATCTTCTGGCTCGCCGGTCGCGCAATGGCCGGGTTGTTCGGGCCCAGAAAGAACGTACTCGGCTCCGAATTCGCTGGCCGCGTCGTGGCAAGAGGTAAAGCCGTGACCCGCTTCAAAGGCGGCGACGAAGTGTTCGGCTTTTCGACTGGGCTCGGCGCCAATGCCGAGTACATCTCGGTATCTGAGGATTCGCCTGTCGTGAAAAAGCCGGCCACCGTCGGATACGATGAAGCCGCTGCCACGCCCTTCGGCGGCCAGT
Source organism: Rhizobiaceae bacterium (assembly GCA_017644005.1). GTDB lineage: Bacteria > Pseudomonadota > Alphaproteobacteria > Rhizobiales > Rhizobiaceae > RCIO01. The sequence goes on along the minus strand of JAEPMJ010000003.1, from coordinate 554,844 downwards.
CTGCTCTGGCCTTCCTGCGCGATTTCGCTCAGGTCCAGCCCAGCCGGAAGGTGTTGATCGCCGGTGCGTCCGGCGGCGTCGGCGTATGGGCGGTTCAGATTGCCAAACATCTCGGCGCCGAGGTGTCCGCGGTCACGAGCACCCGCAATGTCGATCTCGTCCGCTCGCTCGGGGCCGACCATGTGATCGACTACACCAAGGCAGATTTTGCAGCGTCGGACGAATGCTACGACCTGATATTCGATACGGCGGGCACTACCGACTTCGACCAAGCGAAGCATGTCCTGAAGCCGAACGGCGTCTTTCTGCCGCTCGAGTTCGGGGGCAGGGAGATCGGGCAGGCGTTGCTATCGAAAATCACCGGCGGCAAACGCGTGATTGTCGGTGTGTCGTCTGACAGCCGGGAAATGCTCGAATATCTGGCCGGCCTGCTGGAGACCGGCGAAATCCGCGCGGTGATCGACAGCCAGTATCCGCTGGAGGAAATCGCCGATGCGCATCGCCGGGTCGAGAGCCGCCACAAACGTGGGTCGGTGATAGTCACCATCAGCCCGAGAGCGCTGGAGGTCGCCAAAGCGGCGTGAACGTCATCTTTGGGCTTACACCGAGGATCTGCCAATGGTGCTGATGCCGGCTACGGTTGCTGCTTTGGCGCGAGCCTTCCTATCTAGCTCTTCACTTTCCAGCCGGTCTTGAAGATCCACCACACCGCGGTCAGGCACACCACGAGGAAGAAGCAGATCGCGGCGAGGCTCACGCCCACACTGACGTCGGCGATCTCGTAGAAGCTCCAGCGGAAGCCGCTGACCAGATAGAGCACGGGGTTGAAGTGAATGATTGTCTGCCAGACATCCGGCAGCATATCGACTGAATAGAACGTCCCGCCAAGGAAGATCAGCGGCATCACGATCAGCATCGGAATGAGCTGCAGCTTCTCGAAATTGTCCGCCCATATGCCGATGATGAAACCGAACAGCGAGAAAGTGACACCGGTCAGCACCAGGAAGGCGAACATCCAGATCGGATGCGCGATCTGGAGCGGCACGAACAGCGTCGACGTGCCTAGGATCAGCAGCGCCAGGATGATCGATTTGGTGGTCGCCGCTCCCACGTAACCGAGCACGATCTCGACATAGGAGAGCGGCGCCGAAAGAAGTTCGTAGATCGTGCCCATGAACTTCGGGAAATAGATGCCGAACGCACCGACCGAGATGCCCTGCGTGATCATGGTCAGCATGATCAGCCCCGGAACGATGAAGGAGCCGTAGCTGATGCCGTTGACTTCTTCGATGCGCGATCCGATCGCGGTTCCGAACACCACGAAGTAGAGGGCCGTCGAAACCACCGGCGAAACGATGCTCTGCCAGATGGTGCGCCACCACCTGGCCATCTCGAATTTGTAGATGGCCTTGACCGCGTACCAGTTCATTCGCCGTCCCTCACCAGATTGACAAAAATGTCCTCGAGCGAGCTCTGTTTGGTCGAGAGATCGCGCACTCCGACCCCGGCGCTCGAAAGCTCGGCCAGAAGTTTGCCGATGCCCGTGCGTTCTGCTGCCGTGTCGTAGCGGTAAACCAGCGTGTTGCCGTCATCCTGCAGTGTGAGATCGAAACCGCTCAGCCCCGAAGGCAGTTCGGCCAGGGCATCGCGCAGATTGAGCGTCAGGATTTTCTCGCCCATCTTGCGCATCAGCTCGGTTTTTTCTTCGACCAGAAGCAGCTTGCCCCTGCTGATCACACCAACCCTGTCGGCGATGTTCTCAGCTTCTTCGATATAATGGGTTGTCAGGATCACGGTGACGCCGGTATCGCGCAGTCTGCCGATCAGTTCCCACATGCTCTTGCGCAACTCTACATCGACGCCGGCTGTCGGCTCGTCGAGAAACAGGATACGCGGTTCATGCGCCAGCGCCTTGGCGATCATCACTCGCCGTTTCATGCCGCCCGAAAGCGCCATGATCTTTTCCTTGCGTTTATCCCACAGTGACAGGTCCTTGAGGATCTGCTCCACAAGCGCAGGGTTGCGCGGCTTTCCAAACAGCCCTCGCGAAAAACTCACTGTCGCCTGCACGCTCTCGAACGCTTCCACATGCAGCTCTTGCGGCACAAGGCCGATCAGGCTGCGCGCGGCACGGAAATCGGAGATGATGTCGTGTCCGCCGACACTCACTGAGCCCGAACTCGGATTGACCAGTCCGCAGACGATCGAGATCAATGTCGTTTTGCCGGCGCCATTCGGTCCCAGAAGTGCGAGGATCTCGCCTTCCTTGACGTCGAGGCTGACGGCATCGAGCGCTTTCAGTCCACCTGGATAGGTCTTGGTGAGTTCGGAAACGGAGATGACCGGCTTCATGAGCGATGCCTGAAAGGGATTGGAAGAAATTGGATGAACGGTGGGTTGGGACGATATAGTAATGCGGCCAAGTGCATACCAGCTCAAACCGTTTGGTCCAGCTAGCCATACTGACAGCCTTGTGTCAGGAAAGGCGTCACACTTGACGCCGGCGCCGGCCTGCGCCACGACGCCCAGAAATTTTCGGAGGTCGGTATGAGCATCGCTTTCACTTTCCCGGGACAGGGCAGCCAGGCAGTAGGCATGGGCAAGGCGCTGGCCGATGCTTCACCGGCCGCGCGCGCCGTGTTCGCAGAGGTTGACGACGCTCTGGGCCAGAAGCTCTCCGCTTTGATGTGGGATGGCCCGGAAGACGAACTGACGCTCACCGCCAATGCGCAGCCAGCGCTGATGGCTGTCTCGATTGCGGCTTTGCGGGCAATGGAAGAGCGCGGCCTCTCGCTCAGGGACAAGGTGGCCTATGTGGCCGGCCATTCGCTGGGCGAATATTCGGCACTCTGCGCGGCCGGCATGTTTACGCTGGCCGACACCGCTCGGCTTTTGCGCATTCGTGGCAACGCCATGCAGGCCGCGGTGCCGGTGGGTGAGGGCGCAATGGCGGCAATCATCGGGCTTGAGCAGACCGATGTTGAAGCCGCCTGTTCGGAAGCCGGCTGTCAGATCGCCAACGACAATGGCGGCGGCCAGCTTGTTATTTCCGGCGCCCGGGGGCCGGTCGAGGAGGCCGCGCGCATCTGCACCGAAAAAGGCGCCAAGCGGGCGCTGATGCTGCCTGTTTCGGCGCCATTCCACTCGGCTCTGATGGCCCCTGCGGCGGATGCCATGCGCGAGGCGCTGGCCGGCGTTCAGAAGACCGCGCCAGTGGTGCCGGTGGTCTCCAACGTTTCGGTATCTCCCTCGACCGATGCGGACGACATAGCTGCCAAGCTGGTGCGGCAGGTGACCGGTCAGGTTCGCTGGCGCGAGACGGTGGAGTGGTTCGGTGCCAATGGCGTGACGACGCTTTACGAGGTTGGCTCCGGCAAGGTGCTGTCCGGACTTGCGCGGCGAATCAACCGCGACCTGGCAACCGCCAATGTCGGCTCGCCGGAAGACGTAGACGCCGCGCTTTCCGCGCTCTGACTATGCAACAACCCTTTTCTAAGGGGAGTTCTAATCCGATCTGGGAGAACGAATATGCTTGATCTCACCGGCCGCAAGGCCCTCGTTACCGGAGCCTCCGGCGGCATTGGCGACGCGATCGCACGCCTGCTGCATGCGCAGGGCGCCACTGTCGGCCTGCATGGCACGCGGGTCGAGAAGCTGGAGGCACTGGCGGGCGAGCTGGGCGATCGGGTCAGGCTGTTCCCAGCCAACCTCTCTGACCGCGATGCCGTCAAGGCGCTTGCCCAGAAAGCCGAGTCCGACCTCGAGGGGGTCGATATTCTGGTCAACAATGCCGGCATCACCAAGGACGGCCTGTTCGTCCGCATGTCCGATGCAGACTGGGATTCGGTGATCGAGGTCAATTTGACCGCCGTGTTCCGCCTCACCCGCGAACTCACGCATCCGATGATGAAGCGCCGTCATGGCCGCATCATCAACATTACGTCTGTCGTGGGCGTCACCGGCAATCCCGGCCAGGCCAATTATTGCGCCTCCAAGGCCGGCATGATCGGCTTCTCGAAATCGCTTGCGCAGGAGATCGCCTCGCGCGGCATCACGGTCAATTGCGTGGCCCCTGGCTTCATCGAATCGGCGATGACCGAAAAGCTCAATGAAAAGCAGTCGGAAGCGATCCTGGGCTCGATCCCGATGAAGCGGATGGGTACCGGTCCGGAAGTGGCGTCCGTTGTGGCTTTCCTTGCATCGGACGAAGCCTCTTACATGACCGGCCAGACGATGCATGTGAACGGCGGCATGGCCATGATTTAAGCTCGCGGTTTATCCACCGTTCGGACCTTGGACAGGGGCGTATTTTTGGTGTAATGCGGCCCCGGAACGGCGCGGAGCGGTGGTTTGCCCTGCTGCATGCCGGTGGTGAAAACCCGTTGGACAGATCGTGTGGATGCAGGCTCTACTGCGGCAAGCGGCGATCTTTCAGCTTGATATGCGGAACCAGTGCCGCTAACCAACATCGAAAACCGGAGTCGAGGTTCAAAAAATGAGCGATACCGCAGAACGCGTTAAGAAGATTGTTGTCGAGCATCTCGGCGTTGACGCTGATAAGGTCACCGAACAGGCGAGCTTCATCGACGACCTTGGCGCGGACAGTCTCGACACGGTCGAACTTGTCATGGCGTTCGAGGAAGAATTCGGCGTCGAAATCCCGGACGACGCGGCGGAGACGATCCTCACCGTCGGCGACGCCGTGAAGTACATCGACAAGTCTTCGTCCTAAGCGGCGGCGTTCCGCGTTCCTTAATCGCGGAATATCTTCGATGAGACGTGTTGTCGTAACAGGCTTGGGTCTGCTGTCGCCTTTCGGCGTCGGCGTCGAGCATGCGTGGAAGCAGCTTCTTGCTGGCAAGAATTCGACGCGCCGAATTGAGGCGTTCGACGTCGATGATCTGCCCTGCAAGATTGCGAGCTACATCCCGCGTGACGGCGAGGCCGCGTTCAATCCGGATGATTATCTGGAGCCGAAGGAACAGCGCAAGGTCGCGGACTTCATCATTTATGGCATCGCCGCCGCCGACATGGCGTTGGCCGATTCGGGCTGGGAACCGAAGACCGATGACGATCGTTTCGCCACCGGCGTGATGATCGGCTCCGGCATCGGCGGCATCGACGGCATTGCCGAAAACGCCATGATACTGGCTGAGCGTGGCCCGCGCCGCATCAGCCCTTTCTTCATTCCCGGCAACATCATCAATCTGGCCTCCGGACAGGTGTCGATCCGCCATGGCCTGAAGGGCCCGAACCATGCGGTGGTGACGGCATGTTCGACGGGCGCGCATGCAATCGGCGATGCCGCACGCATCGTGGCGCTTGGCGATGCCGATGTCATGGTGGCCGGCGGCACGGAATCGCCGATCACCCGGCTTTCCATTGCTGGCTTTTCCGCCTGTCGCGCGCTGGCAACCGCTTTCAACGACACGCCCGAAAAGGCGTCCCGTCCTTATGACAAGGATCGCGACGGTTTTGTCATGGGCGAGGGCGCCGGCGTTGTCGTGCTGGAAGAGCTTGAGCACGCCAGGGCGCGCGGCGCGAAGATCTATGGCGAGGTCATCGGCTATGGCATGTCGGGTGACGCCTACCACATCACCGCGCCCTCCGAAGATGGCGAAGGCGCCTTTCGCTGCATGACGGCGGCGATCAGGCGCGCCGGCATCATGCCGTCCGACATCGACTACATCAACGCGCATGGCACCTCGACCATGGCCGACACGATCGAGCTTGGCGCGGTCGAGCGCGTGGTCGGCAATGCGGCGTCCAAGATATCGATGTCTTCGACCAAATCCTCGGTGGGTCACCTGCTTGGCGCTGCCGGTGCGGCAGAAGCGATCTTTTCGCTGCTGGCCATTCGCGACAACACGGCGCCGGCAACGATCAACCTCGACAATCCATCCGTCGAAACCGAGATCGATCTGGTGCCCAACAAGCCGCGCGAACGCCAGATCGACGTTGCGCTGTCCAATTCATTCGGCTTTGGCGGCACCAACGCATCGTTGATTTTCCGGCGTTATGACGCATGATGCGGCGCGGCTCCGGCCGCGTCGTCATTTTTGCCACATTCGAAACCAACCTTCGGCGGCATCACGCCTGTTCCCGAAGCAATGGAGCGCCCAATCGCGATGAGCGACAATAACGGCAACGCGAGCGCTGTTCCGGGCCGACCCGACATGCCGTCGGTCATCGTCCCGAAATCCGCCAGCGAGTCCCTTCGACCGGAGGCCGGCACGCCGCCGCCGCGGCGCTCGCGCCGTGCGCGCAACCAGTTTGTTGTGTTTCTGAATTTCGTGCTGTCGGTTGTCATCTTCGTAACCCTCGCCGGCGGCGCCGCGATCTATTTTGGCGCCCGCGAATTCGAGGAGCCGGGTCCGCTGAAAACCACCGACACGATCCTTGTGCGGCCCAACACGAGCGTTGCCGAAATCGCCACGCAGTTGGAGCGCCTCGACATGGTGTCGGACGCGCGTATCTTCCGGCTGGGCGTGCGTGCATTCGGCAGCGATTCCACCCTCAAGGCCGGCGAGTATGAGGTGCGCGCAGGTGCATCGATGCGCGATATCATGGAGCTGATGCAGAGCGGCAAGTCGGTGCAGTATGCGCTGACGATTCCCGAGGGCATGACGGTCTGGCAGGCCTTCAAGCGTATCGCGGCCACCGAGGAACTCACCGGCGACTTGCCGGCCGAGCTTCCGCCTGAAGGCAGCCTCGCCGCGGATACGCTGCGCTTTACGCGCGGCATGGAGCGTCAGGCGATCGTCGAGAAATTGATGGCCGACCAGCGGGCGCTCGTTCAGAGCATATGGGAGCGCCGCGACCCTGACTTGCCGATCAAGGACGTCAATGAATTTGTCACGCTGGCTTCGATCGTGGAGAAGGAAACCGGCAGGGCCGACGAGCGGCCGCGCGTCGCCGCGGTGTTCGTCAACCGGCTGCGCCGCGGCATGCGGCTTCAGTCCGATCCGACGATTCTCTATGGCCTGTTTGGCGGCCAGGGCAAACCCGAAGACCGGCCGATCTACCGCTCGGATATCGACAAACCCACGCCCTACAACACCTACACCATCGACGGCCTGCCGCCGGGGCCGATTGCAAACCCCGGTCGTGCGGCGCTGGAGGCTGTCGCCAACCCGTCCGAAACCAAGGATCTCTATTTCGTCGCCGACGGCACTGGCGGGCATGTATTCGCCGAGACCCTCGACGAACACAACGCCAATGTAGCCCGCTATCGCGCGTTCCTGCGGGAGCAGGAACAGGCAGCGGGTTCGGCCTCCGGCAACTGACATTGACGCTTGCCGCTGTTTTGGCCGCATCGGTGCAGAAATTGCCGCCGGAATCAGATAGTCTCGCGCGGCATTAGGGGCGTGGTGGGATGGCTCTCCAGAGCATGACCGGATTTGCTCGTGCAACGGGCGAATTTCGGGAAACTTCGATTGTTTGGGAACTGCGGTCGGTCAACGGCCGCGGTCTCGATGTTCGTCTGCGTCTGCCGCTGGGCCGTGAGGCGATGGAGCAGGCTGCGCGGCAGGCGGTTCAGGCCAGGTTTGCACGCGGCAATATTCAGGCGACCTTGTCGCTGTCGACGGCGGCCGGCGCAATGCGCCCGGTGATCAATGAACCTTTGCTTGCCGAGCTTGCCGCTCAGGCCAGGCGCCTGCAGCAGGAGCACGGCATTGCGCCGCCAAGTGCCGATGGCCTGCTGGCATTGCGCGGTGTCATCGATATTCCGGAAGCCGCGGCTTCTGCGGAAGAGCGCGAGGCTTTGGACGCGGCCATCCTGGGCGTTTTGGGCGAAGCTCTGGACGCGCTGGTTGATGCGCGTACGGGCGAAGGTGCCGCCCTTGGCGCGCTGCTTGGCGGCAACATGGACGCCATCGAAAAGCTGACGAAAAAGGCCGAGGCCGACCCGTCGCGCGAGCCTGCCGCTATCCGCGAACGTCTCTCCGAACAGGTGGCCCAGCTCCTTGGCGCCACGAACCAGTTCGACGAGGCCCGGCTCCACGCCGAGGCAGCGTTCCTCGCCACGAAGGCCGATATTCGCGAGGAGATCGACCGCCTTTTCACCCATGTCGCTTCGGGCAGGGCGCTGCTCGCTGCCGGTGGCCCGGTCGGTCGCAAGCTCGAATTTCTGGCGCAGGAGTTTAACCGGGAAGCCAACACGTTGTGCTCAAAATCCAATGCGTCCTCTGTCACTTCGATTGGGCTGGAGCTCAAGGCCGTAGTTGATCAGCTTCGTGAACAGGTTCAGAACCTCGAATGAAAACCGCCAACGATCTGCCGTCAGCTCAAATCCGCCGGCGCGGATTGATGCTGGTACTGTCGTCGCCATCCGGCGCGGGCAAATCCACGATCGCCCGCAATCTTCTCGACGGCGACAAGGGGTTTGAACTCTCGATCAGCTACACCACCCGCCATAGGCGAGGCAGCGAGATAGACGGCGTTCATTATCATTTCGTCACGCAGCGTGAGTTCGAGCGCCTGCGTGACGACGACGCGCTTCTGGAATGGGCCGAAGTCCACGGCAACCTCTACGCGTCTCCGCGCGAGCAGGCCGAGGAGGCGATGTCCGCCGGCCGCGACATGCTTTTCGACATCGACTGGCAAGGCGCGGATCAGCTGCGGGAGAAAATGCCAGCCGACATTGTCTCGGTGTTCATCCTGCCGCCGTCGATGGCGGAGCTGAAGTCCAGGCTGCTGCGCCGGGCCGAAGATCAGGAAAAGGTCATCGAACAGCGGCTGTCGAATGCCCGCGCCGAAATCGAGCACTGGCGCAAATACGACTATGTCGTCGTCAACGACGATCTGGACCGGGCATTCCACGCGGTGGAGTGCATTGTCGCAGCCGAACGCCTGCGCCGCGACCGCCGCTCCGGCCTGTTCGATTTCGTGGAGAACCTGCTGAGCGAAACGCACTAAAGGAAAGTTGCCCATCCTCAATCCGCACCAAGTGCATAATTTATCGGCGGTCTAATACCTAAGGGAAGCTGTTTGGATAGATGAAGCGTTTGCAGACTACATCGCTTGGCTGGCCCTTGACGATGGGTCCACCGATTGTGTGCTGGTCCCTGACACCTCTACAGTAGCGGCGCTCGAAGAGCTCCTCTCCATTGACCCCTGCGCCTGTGTAGACGCAGGCTTCTTCTCCGACATCGATGTGGGGTGTGGGACCTCCGTAGGCGCGACAGAAATCCGAACTTGGAAGCCGGCATGCCTTGCCATTCGATGGTGCTGCGCACGGTGGCATTTCACGTAGTTTTCCGTTTAGGCAGGCATAGTTGGCATATTTGGCAGCGCCGATGCCGCTTGCTTCGCAAACTAAGCAGGCTCGATGAGAGTCAGGTATAACGTCGCCAAGTCCACTTGTGCAGGATTTAAAATTTTCCGGGCTTACTGGGGCTAGCTCAATTTCATTCGCATAGACGTTTGAAGGTGGCAGATGTACGAATACACATATCGTTGCGATTAGAGCCGACCTGAATCTTATCCACATCCTGGAATCTCCAAGTGAAAATACCGGCGAAATTATTGCATCGATTTGGAAATATTGACAGTATGTTTTGCTTGGGTTCAGATTACGAAACTACTGCACATCAACACGCCGCTCCAATGTTCTTGCCAGCGCCGCAAATTCCTCGACGTCGAGCGTCTCGGCCCGTCGCGTCGGGTCGATGTCAGCGTCGTTCAGCAGCGCCTCGCCTCCAAGAGGCTTCAGGCTTTGCCGCAACATCTTGCGCCGCTGGCCGAAGGCGGCCTGTGTCAGGCGTTCCATGGCTTTCAGATCGGCGGGCAGGGGCGCTTCCCTTGGCTCCAGCCGCACGACCGCAGAGGTGATCTTGGGTGGCGGTGTGAAGGCCTGCCGCGGCACCTCGAACAATATCCGCGCCTCCGTTCGCCAGCCGGCGAGCACGCCCAGCCGGCCATAGGCGCTGCTGCCTGGCTCGGCGGCGATGCGCTCCGCAACCTCCTTCTGAAACATCAGCGTCGCCGATTTCCAGAACGGCGGCCAGCTTTGTGTGGCAATCCAGCGAACAAGTAGCTCGGTTCCGATATTGTAGGGCAGGTTCGATGCTATCCGCACCCCTGCATTGTCAGGTGCCAGCGCGGTGAAGTCGGTTTTCAGCGCGTCACCCTCGATGATCTCCAGGCGGCCCGGATAATGCGCTGCGATCTCCTCCAGCGCGGCGATGCAGCGCCGGTCGCGTTCGATCGCAATCACATGTTTCGCGCCGTTGGCAAGCAGCCCGCGCGTCAGGCCGCCGGGGCCGGGGCCGACCTCGATCACCGTCGCGTCGTCCAAGGGCCCAGCAGCCCGCGCGATTCTGCCTGTCAGATTGAGATCGAGCAGGAAGTTCTGGCCGAGTTCCTTGCGGGCTCTGAGCTCGTGGCGCGAGATCACGTCGCGCAGCGGCGGCAGGCCGTCGCCGCTCATGTTGCGGTGGCCCGCTTTGCCGCCATTTCCGCGGCCAGCTTCAAGGCTGCGATCAGGCTGTCGGGACGGGCGACGCCCTTGCCCGCAATGTCGAACGCGGTGCCATGGTCGGGTGATGTTCTGATAAACGGCAGGCCAAGCGTGACATTGACCGCCTTGTCGAAGCCCAGCATCTTGGCCGGGATCAGGGCCTGGTCGTGATACATGCAGATCGCTGCGTCGTAACGTGCCCGGGCTTCGGCATGAAACATCGTGTCGGCGGGCAGGGGGCCGCGAACTGCGATACCGGCTGCCGCCAGCCGTTCAATCGCCGGCACGATAATCGACTGGTCTTCGCCGCCCAGCGCCCCGTCTTCGCCGGCATGCGGGTTGAGGCCGGAAATCGCCAGTCTTGGTGCGGCAACGCCGAAGTCGCGCTGCATCGCGGCATGGACGATCTGGGCTGTCTGGACGATTGCTTCGGACGAAAGCAGGCGCGGCACATCGGCCAGCGGCACATGTATGGTCACCGGCACTGTCCTGAGACCCGGCCCGGCAATCATCATCACCGGCTGTACGGCGGCTCCGCCAGCGCGTTCGGCCAGATGGCCGAGATACTCCGTGTGGCCCGGATAGGCAAAGCCCGCGTCGTAAAGAGGTTTCTTCGCGATCGGATTTGTGACAACTGCCGCTGAATGGCCGCTGCGGGTCAGCTCGACCGCGCGGTCGATTGCCTCGATGATGCCTCTGGCATTGCGCTTGTCGGGAATGCCCGGCGTATCAGAAAATCTCACGCTCAGCGGTACAACTGGTAGTGCGGTTGCAAACACCGCGCCGGCTTCTTCCGGCGTACATTCCGCGATTGTCAAATCGTGGCCCGATGCACGTGCGCGCGCAGCGATCAAGGCAGGATCGGCGAGCAGAAAAAACGGTGGCACGCCTGCCCGCGCGCGCTGAAGCCAAGCGGCCGCAGCGATTTCCGGACCGATACCTGAAGGGTCTCCGCAGGTGAGTGCGAGCGGGCGCTCCCGCGGCCGTTCCTGTTTGCTCAGCGTTCTATGATCTGCGCACGCTCGCGCAGCTCCGCCGTGTAGGATTCGCCCAGCGCATCCTGCTGGTTCTCGCCCTTCTTCGCCTGCTCCTGCTGGTAGAGCAGCTGCGCAACCTTGTCGTCGGATGCCTGGCGTGTGCTGCAGATAAGCAGAAACTCGACGCCGCGCTCGGTCTCGATCGACGATGTCGCCATGCCGGCCTGAGCAGCCTTCACCGGCTTCTCCCACTCGGGCGGAAGCTCCGGTTCCAGCACGCGTCCGAGGTCGCGGATGGAGACGTCGAGCATGGTGGCGGCGACAGCGCGCGAGGAATCGCAGCTGGTCATCTGCTTGCGCAGCGTCTGCGCCTCGCGCTTGCGCCGGCTCAGGATCGAGCGGCGCTCGCGCTCCGGCACCACGAGAATGACCTGCTGAAGCACATATTCGGTCGTCGAGGGCTTCTGGCCGTCCTGCATCATCGCGCGCACGGCGTCGTCAATGTTCCGGTTCTCGGCTGCGCTGCGTTGCGAAACGGCCTGTCCCCACCCCATCTGGGAACGGATGAAGGCCTTGAAGTGTTCCTTGGTCACGCCGGACTGACCGAGAATGCCGTCCATCTGGCGAACGCTCATTCCATTCGACTTTGCGAAACGCTCGTAGGCGCTGTCGACCTGCTGGTTGGAAATGCTGATGCGCAGCCGGCGCACTTCCTGGTTTCGCAGCACCTGATCGATCATTTCGTCGGTTGCGATCTGCCGGATGTTGCCGCCGCGCTGCATCAGCCGCAGCATTGCCGTCCGGCGCTGGATGTCGTAGCTGGTGATGGGTTCCTTGTTGACGACATATTTGATCTCGGCTGCCTGCCCAGGAACGGACATCTCGGCGAAGCAGGCGACGATCGCGAACGCCACCACCGTTGTTCTGGAAAGCAGTCCCTTGAAAACCGTCATGCGTCCTGTCCCATAATCCTGTGCCAGCGACCAACGCGCCGATGCCCTCCTTGAAGCAATTATAGGGCGAAAACTTGGCTCGAAACGACTGTTTTTGGCCGCAAACTTCCAGCTACCTTAACGAAAACGCGCCCGGGTTCACATCACCCAGCGTTCGGAACGAAAGCTGAAGCGCGAATGACGTGTCTACCCGCGTTGTCGTCGAACTGCGCGACTGGTTGGCCGACAGCACAAACCTGAAGCACTCATCGTCATAGGCAAAACCGATGGAGTTGTTCAGCAGCTTGTTGGCCACGAAATCATAAGTCGCCGACCCGAAAACCTTCCAGAATTCATGCACTTGCGCCGACGCTGATGCGGTCAGCTGATGCCGGTTGGCAGCAAATCCGTAGAGTGGCTGCGCCTGAATGAAGGAATACGTTCCGCCGACGGAAACATCTCCCATGTTCCCCGCCGCTTTCACGTCGATCCGGCGCAAGTCCAGTGTTGTTTCGTCGACGCGTGCTCCCACGGATGCCGCGCTTCCATTGGGCGCTGCGATACCCAGCATGCCGACATAGTCGGAGCGAGATGTCTCCAGTCCCGAATATGCCCCGGCATTCACGAGATCCGGCGCGCCGAACGAGTTGACACCGGCAAGGTGGAACGATTGCCCAACCACGGCGTTTGCCGTCCAACCATTCGGAAATATGCCGGAATAGCGCAGCCCGACATTGGCCCGAACCCCGCCCTCGATGCGGTCATAACCTGAGAATTTGTCCCGCTCGAAGAGCGTGGTCGCGTCGAACACCATGCTTTGCGCATCTTCGTTGGCGATTCCGGCGCTTGCGACGAACGGTTCGTTGGGTCGCGCGAATATCTGGCCGATCGGCTCGATCACGTGTGAGGAGTTTTCGCTGGTAATGGCAAACGGCCAGCGGACTTCGAGGCCGGCGGTCGCCATGTAGCGCAGATATGTGGAACGAATGTCTGTCGCCACGGCTGCGCCATCGGCGGTCAGTCCGGCGATTGCAGCGGTCGTCGCGGCGGAGAGGTTCTGGAAAATGGCATCGCCGCGCGCGTGCAGGATCGGCGTGACGACCAGCCCGCCCGGCGTGATGATATTGCGCTTCCATTCCGCTTCCGCGGTCAGGCGGGTTGCGGAGCCCTGAATGCCGGGGATGTTGGTGTCGATAATTCCCGGGCGAACCGGCGCTGTCGGCGTCGTGGCGAGCGCACCGCGATGGAGGCTCTGCAGATTGACATCGATATTGAGCTCGCCACCGGCGAGAGTCATGTCGGGCGTGTAGGAATAATCCAGTATCGGCAGCGCCCAGGGCTGCACCTCGTTGCTCCCAACAGGCGCGGCTTCCTGTACCTGGAAGCGCATCACTCGCAGGTCGAAATTGTTCCGGCCGTTGAGCCCGGTCAGGTAGATCTGGTCGCGCTTCACGCTGTCGTTGAAACCGGAAATGCCATAGGTGGCGGAGAAATTCTTGTCGCTTTGAACCAGGATATCCCAGCCGAAGGCCCAGCGCGGATTGATCTGGAAATGGCCCTTTGTGCCGGCCATGCCGCGCAGCCTTTGCGCCGCATCAACCGTTCCAGCTGCAAACTGGCCTGGCTGCAACTGGTAGATGCCGGCCACCTTGAGACTGTATTCGCCGTTGTTGAAGCGTTGCCGCCACTCCGCTTCGCCCAGGAAACCTTGTTTCGTAAAACCGTGAAGCGTCGTTGTCAGATCGTATGTAGGCGATAATGCCCAGTAGTAGGGTAGGCTTGCGCCGAAGCCCAGCGTGCTGCTCCATTGCGGTGTCGGAAACAGGAAGCCCGATTTCCGCTTCACCGTATGGTCAGGAATTTCGAACGCGGGAAAAAAAGCGATCGGCAGGCCGAACAACTCCATCGTCGGGCGTACGAAATAGACCGTTTTTTTCCTCTTGTTCCAGATGATCGTTGAGGATCGAATGCGCCACAGCGGCGGCTTCTCCGGGTTGTCCTCGCAAGGTTCGCAGGCGGTGTAGACGCCATTGTTGAAACGCGTCACATCCTCGCTCTGCTGTTCCGCGCTTTCGGAGGCGAAATAGGTCTTGTCGGTCGTTTCGATGCGCAACGCGTTGACGAAGCCGGTACGCAGATTGTCGGTGACGTCGATTTCTTCCGCGAAGCTCTTGTTGCCTTCGCGGTCGACCATCTGCACATTGCCGTAGGCAACGAGCCGCTTGCTCTCCCGGTAGAAGCTCACCCGCTGTGCGACAAGCCGTATGCCGTTGTAGTCGATCCTCACATTGCCGGCGGCCGTCACCACGCCGGCGTCGTTGTCGTAGGTCAGCGTGTCGGCTTCGAGCAGCATTTGCCCGCTGGTCTCGGCAGGCCCGCCAAGGCTCTGGGCAACCGATGGAGAGGCTGGTGCGACGGCAGCGACGGTGCCCGCAACAAGCCCGGCCGCCAGCACACGAAGCGTGCCGGCCGCAAATCGACATCCGGTGGACGCGATCCCCACTATCCGTCCTCCGTATACAGCAGGAATGTCACTCCAAAGAACAGCGCCAAGACCACCGGTACCCAAGCAGCGACGACCGGCGCAATGAACCCCACATTGCCAAACGCAGTCGACACGATCAGTGCGACATAAAGCAGAAAGCCTGCCAGTATTCCACCCAGAATCATGGAAGTCAGCTGCCCCATCCGGCTATAACGAAGTGTGACCGTCGCTGCCACCAGTGTCATTGCCATCATCAGTGCCGGAAGCGCAATAAGTGAATGAAAATGCATCGCAAACCGGTACGCTGGAATTCCCAGTGCGTTGGCAACCGCAATTTTGCGGGGCAACTCGTAGACCGGGATCGTCAGATGGTCGGCAAACCGTTCCTCGACATATTCCGGCCGCAGTTCCGATTTGATCGAGACGGTCGGCAACTGCTCGGCCTGGCTGTCGGTGCTTGTCTTGCGGACATTGTTGAGGATCCACGCCCCCTCACTGAGCGTGGCTGAGCGTGCATCGTAGCGCGCGATCAGGTTTCCCGCGTTGTCGAAGCGCAGAAACACCGCGTCACCGAGCAACATGCCGCGATTGGCCGTTTGGCCGGCGCCGATAATGGTCACGCCCTCGTTTGTCGTCTGGCTGAGCCAGGGGCGGTCCGGTGCGTCGCTGCTCGGCGTGCCGTAACCCCGAAACGTCGCTTCCAGCACTTTGACCTGCTCGATGCAGTAGGCGGAAATCGGGTTGAGGATCGCAACCGACAGTCCGCCGACAACGAACGATGCAACGCACAGCGGTGCCAGAAACTGCCAGGCCGAAAGCCCGCTCGCACGCGCGATCACAAGCTCGGAGCGGCGGTTCAGGCTGTACAGCGCTGCCATTGCGGCAAACAGCGTCACCATCGGCCACACAAGCATGGTGATGAAGGGCAGTCGCATGGCCGAGAAATACATGCCCGACAGTGTCGTGTAGCCTTCGATGCCGCCGGCGCGCCGCGCATATTCGGTGAAATCGACCAGGAAAACGACGACAAGGATCCCAAACAGCACCTGGGCAAGGGTCAGCAGGTAGCGCCTGGTCAGATATGTCCAAAGGGTGACGCCGGTCATCGTCCGCCCCCGGCATGTGTGGGCTGGCGGCGCGCGAAGCGCCCGAGAATGCCGGCCAGGGTTGCAATCAGCGATCCGATCCGCGCCAGCGTTTCGATTATGAACTTGGGAAATCTGAGCGAACGGCCGGTGAAGACCAGGATGAAAAGGGTGGCTATTGCCGCAAGGGGCAGGGCGTAGGCGACAACTGCGAATGCGGGGCTGACACCCGCGCGGCTGACGGCAAGGAAGCCACCGACACGCAGCAGAATCGCCAGCAGCGCGCCGAGTGCGATCTGCGCCGGCTGTTCCTGGCGTTGCGTGCGCGCGGCACCGGCGAAAAAAACCGCGATCAGACCGAAAAGCAGCGGGTACAGCCAGTCGGTATTGCGCCTGTGCAACTCGGCACTCAGTTCCTGGGCATAATTCGCGTCGATGTCAGCCGTGCCCAGCAAACCGATGATGGCGGGCGTGTAAAGCTCTTCCGGCTCGCTGCCGGTTCTTGCGCCGGAAACCGAAAATTCGGCGAGATCGAGAACCGTCGAGCCGTATGTGATGATCGAAACCGCGCCATCGCTGCCGCTGCGCTGATGCAGCTCGCCGTCGACCAGCGCCAGCAGCACCGCGCCTTCATGGTTCAGCAGCTTGCCGCGTTTGGCATAGTAGATCAGTTCCGCCTGCGGATCGCGCGCGTCGATGATCAGCACCTTGCCGAATTCGCCGCCGGGCAGATCCTCCGAAACCTGAATCCACATATTTTCCTGAATCTTGGAAAACGTGTGCGATTGCACCGCTTTGCCGATCAGATCGGTCTGCGCGTTCACCAGCGTGTCGCGAAACTGACGGGTGGCCCAGGGCTCCAGCGTATGCAGCACCACCAGCGTGGCCAGTGAAGTAAGCAGCGCGAGCAGGAGGATCGGCCGTACCGTACTGAAAGGCGCGCGTCCTGCGGCCTCCAGCACCACCAGCTCCGAATCCGAGTTCATCTGGTTCAGCGTGCGCATTGCCGCCAGCAGCAGCGCAAACGGTGTCACCAGTACAGCCATTGTCGGCATGAGAAGTAGGCCGACTGCCACAAAACTGCCCATGGCATCGCGCGATCTGGTCACCATGTCGATGAGCGGCAGAACCTGCGTGATCATGACCAGCGCCGTCGTGACGGCGAGTGTGATCACCGTCATCCAGAACACTTTGCCGAATACGTAGCGGGCGGCCAGCGTCATCTGTCGCTTGCCGCCGTCGTGTCCGGCCAGCGCATATTTCGACATGGATACGACAACTTCGTCACCAACCCGGCCATCCGGCCCTTCCCGAACTCATCACTATACGCGACAATTACCTAATGATCACCGAATGTTGCTGCCCTTTTTGAGTGTGCGGCGATTCAACGTGCCGCACTGTTGCAAATCGGGGTCGGCGAGTCGCGCGCCACCTGCCACCTGCCGGTCACGTTCCTGTGCTCATGGCATGGTCGAAACGAAATCCGCTGCCAGGCCTTGCCTTCGCGACCGAAAACACCAAGATCACGCTCGTCCCCGACACCCGATATCACTTCCCCCCTTGGAGCATTCATGCCGAAATCCGTCGAAATCACGTTCGCCCGATCCGCAAAACCCGCTGGGGGAGTTGCTGTTGTTCTCGCCGCCGAGGGCGGCAAGCCAGGGCCTTCCGCCGAAGCCGTTGACCCGGCAGGTGTTCTCAAGAAGGCGCTCAAGGTAGCGGAATTCAAGGGGAAGGCGCGTACAACGGTCGATGTGATCGCCCCGTCGGGGTCGTCCGCCGACCGTATTGTCGTCGTTGGCCTCGGCGACCTGGCAAAGCCGGACCCCGACGCCTGGACGCGGCTCGGAGGTGCGATTGCCGGCCGCTTCGGCAAAGCCAGGCGGGCCACCGTCTATCTCGACGCGCCTGACGTTGAAATCGATGCTGCCGCAGCTGCCGGCGTTGCGATGGGTATCGTGCTGCGCAGCTACCGTTTCGATCGCTATAAGACCAGGAAAAAGGACGACAAGAACGGCAAGGAACCTGAAAGCGTCAACGTTACCATCGTCACGCCAGCCGCCACCGCTGCGAAGAAGTTGTGGAGCGAACATCAGGGTATCGCCAATGGCGTGACGCTGGCGCGCGATCTGGTCAACGAACCGGCAAATATTCTCGGTCCTCTCGAATTCGCGGCCAAGGCCGGCGAACTGTCGAAGCTCGGCGTCGAGATCGACACCTTGACCGAAAAGGAAATGAAAAAACTCGGCATGGGCGCCCTTCTCGGCGTTGCGCAGGGGTCCGCGCGTCCGGCGCGTCTCGTGGTCATGCGCTGGAACGGCGGCAAAGCGAAGGCGAAGCCGATCGCGTTTGTAGGCAAGGGCGTCGTTTTCGACACCGGCGGCAATTCGATCAAGCCGGCCGGGGGCATGGAAGACATGAAGGGCGATATGGGCGGTGCCGCCGCCGTCACGGGGTTGATGCATGCGCTCGCCGCGCGCAAGGCCAAGGCCAATGTGATCGGCATTATCGGCCTTGTCGAAAACATGGTCGACGGCAATGCCCAGCGTCCGGGCGATATCGTCACCTCCATGTCCGGCCAGACCATCGAGGTTTTGAACACGGATGCCGAGGGACGCCTCGTCCTGGCCGATGCGCTTACCTATTGTATCGACAAGTACAGGCCTGAAATCGTTGTGAATCTGGCCACTCTGACCGGCGCCATCATGGTCGCGCTCGGCCAGTTCCATGCCGGCCTTTTCTCAAATGACGACACGCTGTCGGAACAGCTCACCGAGGCAGGTCTCGCCACGCATGAGCGCGTCTGGCGCATGCCCATGGGGCCCGACTATGACAAGCTGATCGATTCCAAGAACGCCGACATGAAGAACATTGGCGGCCGCTACGGGGGCTCCATCACCGCTGCGCAGTTCCTGCAGCGCTTCGTCGGCGAAACGCCATGGGCGCATCTCGACGTCGCGGGCACCGCGATGGGTTCGCCCGCCAATGAGATATCGCAGTCCTGGGCGTCGGGTTTCGGCGTGCGCCTGCTCGACCGGCTGGTGCGCGACTATTACGAGAAATAGACCTTTATGGCCGAGGTACTGTTCTACCATCTGACGGAATCGACGCTCTACGATGCGCTGCCGGGTCTGCTTGAACGTTCCGTCGCGCGCGGCTGGAAGGTGGTGGTGCAGGCTGCAAGCGAAGAGCGCCGGGAGGCGCTCGACGGGCACCTGTGGACGTTCCGTGACGACAGCTTCCTCGCCCATGGCAGCGACCATGACCCGCACCCCGCGGAGCAGCCGGTTTTTCTGACAACGGGCCAGGGCAATCCCAATGGGGCGGCGGTGCGCTTCGTGATCGATGGCGCGGAGCCGCCTTCTCCAGACGGTTATGAACGTCTGGTGCTGATGTTCGACGGCCACGACCCGGACCAGGTCGAGACCGCTCGCGGCCACTGGAAGGCACTCAAGGCCTCAGGCGCCGAGCTCACCTACTGGCAGCAAACGCCGGAGGGGAAGTGGGTGAAAAAGGCCTGATGTGGCTCACTTCGCAATGTTCAGCGCAATCGCTTCTTTCACCAGCGCCTTGAACGCCTTTTCATCGACGCTTTCGCCTTCCCGAATATCGATCGAGCGCCGCGTCGCGCCGGTGTCGTTCCCGTTGAAGACCCCCGACGGGTCGGCCAGAGCCGCACCCTTGGCAAAGGTCAGCTTCACCTTGTCCTTGTAGGTTTCGCCCGTGCAGATGATGCCTTCATGCTCCCACACGGGCACGCCCGTGGGGTTGGACGCCTTGCGCCATTTCACTGTTTCGGAGATTTCCGGGGCCGCATCGTGAATCAGCCTTCGCACCTGAGCCAGTGTGTCGCCGCGCCAGTCGCCGAGTGACTTGATTTTGGCGTCGATAAGTTGAGCGGGATTTTCGGAGGTCATTGAAATGTCCTGCGTTACAGTTTCTCACCGGGCAATGCCGCCGCCTGTTTCACCCATTCGGTGAAACCTGCTTCGTCGAATTCGCCTTCGTAAATGTCATAGTAGCGCACCTCCGGGTGTTTCGATCTGCCGGCCGGTACTGGCTTGAGCGACGTGCCGCAAAAGAAAGTCACTTTCACATACCTGGCGAAGCAGTGAAGGCTGAGGAACCAGACGTCGTCCTCCAGGCCATAGAAGGGCGAGTTCCATTTGACCGCCTTCTTCACGCCTGGAACCGACTGCGCGATGATCGTATCGATCTGCCGTCCGATGCCGCTTTTCCAGCCGGGCATAGCAGCGATATAGGCCTGCACTGGCGCGTCGCCATAGCCCTTGGCGATCTGCGGGTTGCCGCCTGACAGCAGCCGTGGTGCATCCGTCATCGCGATGCCCTAGCGTCCTTCGGCTGCGGAGCCGCGCCGCAGATAGGGCTGCGCAAACATGTAAAGCCCGCTGAACATGAGCAGAAAAAGCGGTGCAAGCGGCAGAAAATAGACCCATTCGGCCGGCTCCCGGCCCATGCCGAGCATCGCGAATATACCGGCGACGACCAGCGTGAATATGATCGACAGCCAGCGGTGCAGCTGCCGGATCCATTTGCTCCAGTTCATCTTTCCTTCCTTTCTGACGGCCGTCAGTCCATGCGTGAAAGCACTTCGTCCAGCGCTTCCAGGAAACGCGGCCAGTTGGCGGTTGCGCCGCGGTGATAGGCCTCCTGGTGCGGCTCGAAGCCGGTCTGCACCATGCGAAGCACGGTGCCGTTCTGCGTCGGGGTCAGCGTCCAGGTGACAACGCTCTCGAGGTCCTTGGTGTTCCAGCTGTAAGACAGCCTTTTCGCCGGCTCCGATTCCAGCACCTGACCCTCGACCGCGCCCCAATTCGCACTGAGGTTGAAACGGCTGCCCGCATCGGGCTTGAATTCGTTCTTCATCAGCCATTCCTCGATCAGGTGCGGTTGGGTCAGCGCGCGCCAGATTTTCTCGGGCGGATGTGGAAATTCGCGTTCCACGATCACCGAGCGCGTCTTGTCCGGTTGGCTCACTGGTCCATCCTGTTGAGCAGGTCTTCTAGGTCGTCGAACCGGCTTTCCCAGAATACGCCGTATCGGCTCATCCAGTCGGCCAGCGGCTCCAGCGCCTCGCGGTTGGCGCTATAATGCGTCTGACGTCCGTCCGGGCGGTCGCGTACCAGGCCGGCGGCCTTCAGCACGGTCAAATGCTTCGACACTGCCGGCTGCGAAATGCCTGCCTGTTCCGTGAGCATGCGCACTGTCTGTTCGCCGCTGTTTGCGAGGCGTTCGTAGATCGCGCGCCGCGTCGGGTCGGCGAGCGAGCGGAATATCATGTCGGTCCGGCCGTCCATTTGATTGATAACCCGTTGGCTATTGATCACTCCAATAACCATTCGGCTATGAATGGTCAAGCCCGGCGAATTCGCGCCACTGGTCGCAACGGCCCTTGCGTCGGCGCGCCGGCTCCGCCATTAACCGCGCGCCATGTTGACCATCTCGAACCTGTCTCTGCGTGTTGCCGGCCGTCTCCTGATCGAAGACGCCGGCCTGTCGCTTCCCGCCGGCGCCAAGGCTGGTCTTGTTGGCCGCAACGGTACCGGCAAGACGACGCTGTTTCGCGCCATCACTGGCGAGCTCGCGCCCGAAAAGGGCGAGATCAACTTTCCGAAGAACACGCGTATCGGCCAGGTGGCGCAGGAAGCGCCCGGCACCGACGAGGCGCTGATCGACATCGTGCTTGCCGCCGACACTGAACGGGCGGCGCTGCTCGCCGAGGCCGAGACGGCGACAGATGCGCACCGCATCGCCGAAATCCAGACGCGGCTTGCCGATATCGACGCCCATTCGGCCGAGGCCCGCGCGGCCACCATTTTGGCTGGCCTCGGCTTCGACCAGCAGGCGCAGCAGCGGCCGGCATCGAGCTTCTCCGGCGGCTGGCGCATGCGTGTTGCGCTTGCCTCGGTGCTGTTTGCCCAGCCCGATCTGCTCCTGCTCGACGAGCCGACCAACTATCTCGACCTCGAAGGCACGTTATGGCTGGAGAATTATCTCGGCAGCTACCCGCACACCGTTCTTCTGATCAGTCATGACCGCGACCTGCTCAACCGCACGGTGACCTCGATCGTGCATCTGGACCACAGGAAACTCACGCTTTGGCGCGGCGGCTACGACCAGTTCGAACGTCAGCGCGCGGAGAAGATGGAACTTCTCGAAAAGACCCGGGTAAAGCAGGAAGCCGCGCGCAAGCACATGCAGTCCTTCGTTGACCGCTTCCGCTACAAGGCCTCCAAGGCGCGCCAGGCGCAGTCGCGGTTGAAGGCGCTTGAGAAGCTGCGACCGGTGGAATCGATGATCGATGGTTCGGTCACGCCGTTCCGCTTTCCGGAACCGGAGAAGACCGTGGCCTCGCCGATCGTCGCACTGGAAGGCGGCTCGGTCGGTTACACGCCGGGCAAACCGGTCCTGTCGAAGCTGACCCTGCGTATCGACGCTGACGACCGCATTGCGCTGATGGGCGCAAACGGCAACGGCAAATCGACCTTCGCCAAGCTTTTGTCGGCGCGTCTGAAGCTGGAGGGAGGGCGCATGACGGTTGCGCCCGGCCTCAAGGTCGCGATGTTCGCGCAGCACCAGCTGGACGACCTGCGGCCGGAGGAAAACGCTTACGAACACGTGCGGCGACTGATGCCGGAAGCGCCGGAGGCGCGGGTTCGTTCGCGCGTCGCGCAGTTCGGCCTTGCGACCGAAAAGATGTCGACGCCGGCCAAAGATCTGTCGGGCGGCGAGAAGGCGCGGCTACTGATGGGATTGGCGGTTTTCGACGGCCCGAACCTGTTCATCCTCGACGAGCCGACCAACCATCTCGATATCGATTCGCGCGCAGCACTCATCCAGGCGCTGAACGAATTTCCTGGCGCGGTGATCCTGATCAGCCATGATCGCCACCTGATCGAGGCCACAGCCGACCGGCTGTGGCTCGTCAAGGACGGCGCGGTCGCGCCTTTCGATGGCGATCTGTCGGACTACCGCCGTATTGTTACCGGCCAGTCGGTGGACCGGCGCGAAAAGCGCGAGGCCGACAAGGCATCGAAGGCGGAGCGCAGGCGCGAAGCCGCGCAGCGTCGCGCTGCGCTCGAGCCGCTCGCCAAGGAGATCAAGGCCACCGAAGGCCTGATCGAGCGCACCCGTCAGCGTTTGGACGCAATCGAGGATCAGCTTGCCGATCCCGCTCTCTACGAGAAGGATCCAAAAGCGATGACACAGCTTTCCAAGGAGCGCGCCGATCTGGCCGGTGCGCTGGCACTCCAGGAGGAGCGCTGGCTGGAACTCTCCTCCCGTTACGAGGAAGGCATGGCACAATGACCATTCTGGTTGAGAAGAACGGCGCTGTCACTGTTGTCACCATCGACAGGCCCGAGGCCCGTAACGCGGTCAATCCGGAAATGGCAGATGCCCTGTTCCGCGCCTTCGTCGAGTTCGATCGCGATGACGAAGCCCGTGTCGCCATCCTGACCGGCGTCAGCGGCGCTTTCTGCGCCGGCTTCGACCTCAAAACCGCCGCCGCCGGCAATCTCGGCGAAAGCTGGTTTGCCGATCACGACCTGGATGCCGGTTTCGACGGAAAGGACGACCGGCCGCGCAAGGGGCCGATGGGCCCGACCCGGCTGACATTGTCGAAACCCGTCATTGCCGCGGTTTCGGGGGCCGCTGTCGCTGGCGGCATGGAACTCGCGCTTTGGTGCGACATGCGGGTAATGGAGCGTTCGGCCTATATGGGTGTCTTTTGCCGCCGCTGGGGCGTTCCGCTCATTGATGGCGGAACCGTGCGCTTGCCACGTATTGTCGGCCATGGCCGGGCGATGGACCTCATCCTGACAGGCCGCAAGGTGGAGGCGGACGAATGCTATTCGATCGGCCTTGCCAACCGGCTGTGCGAAGACGGCGCAGCACTTGAGACAGCGCTGGAACTGGCCAATGAGCTGACGCGTTTTCCGCAGGGCTGCATGCGCGCCGACCGCATGGCTGCGATCCGGCAGTGGTCGCTCGACGTCGAACCGGCGCTCGTGAACGAGTGGAACAGCGCAGCCGTTCTGCAAAGAGAGGGCGTGGCAGGTGCCGCGCGCTTCAGTGCCGGCAAGGGCAGGGGCGGCGACTTCAGCGAGATCTGAAGGGTATTTGCAGAAGACAGTTGAGGCTGCCAGGCCGGATACGGAACCACTGTGCCGGCCAAAGGCTATCTGCCGCGGCCCCAGCGCGGCGGTGGCGGGCTCGAGTTCGGATTCTGCCGCTTGCGGCGGAACAGTGATGCGACGAAGCCGATCAGTCCGAGCGCCATGAGGATGAAGCCGGCCGGTATCGCGCGTGGATCGAGGTCGAACGCGCCGGCGTTGACGGTCAGGTCGATGCTGTTGAAGCGGTCGATGCCGGCAATCCCCGGGCCGAATTCGAACACGTAGTGACTGTGATCTACGCGGTGCAGCCGCTCTGCTTCCACGCGATAGCCGGTTTCGCCGGTCTGTGGATTGATGGTGCGGACATCTGCCTCGGTGAAGTCCATCACGACCGAAGTCACATATTCGCCATCGCCGGTCACGTTCATCGTCAGAAGCGGTTTCGTGTCGCTGCGGATCAGAGCCCCGTCGGCGCGAAGATCGACGGTGGTCAGCACCGGTGTTTCAGCTGTGGCGAGTGTGACTTGCGCCGGTGTGAACCCGCTGCCCCGCTCGAATACCCGCCAGGTTCCGACCTCTTGGCCCGACACGTTGGATGCCGCCCATGGATAGGCAATGCCGAGGCCGGCGCCGATCAGGATCATGAGCAGGAAGACAAAGCGCATACGGCTGCTTTTGCATCGCTTCGCATCGGCTGTCTACTGCGCAGGGGGAACCGGCAAAGGAAGAGGCGGCCTGGGCCGCCTTCTCCTTCAGTAGCTGCAGGTCTAGCGCATCGCCGATTGCTGCAGGAGACGGCACATGGCGACCAGGTTCCTGTCGTAGGAAAACGGGTTCGCAGTCACCTCCATGCATCTGATGCGGAATCGCCGGATGTCGGCACTTGAAAGCTGGGAGAATGCACTGCCCGGTGCGAAGCTGTTGTTGCCCGTCACGCCACTGCCCCTGGTTCCACCCGGTGTGCTGGGCGTGCCGGGTATTCCAGGAATGCCGGGCGTACTGACACTAGGTGTCGTGACACCGAGATTCAGGCCGCCGCCATTGCCGAAACCTGCATTGGCACCGGCGCCACCCAGACCTGCCGAGAGGCCGCCACCGCCTGTGCCGCCACCGCCATTGGCACTGGCGCTCACGCTCGGTCCGCTGCCACCTCCAGGTGAAGCGCTGATTCCGGCACTGCCGCCGCTGCCGGTGTTGACCCCGACGGACGGGGAGCCCGAATCCAGTCCTCCGATGCTGATGCCACCCAGGCTGCTGAGTCCGATCTCTTGGGCATGGGAGGACGCCGTGAGCATCAGGCTCAGCCCGATCGCGATCCCGGTAGTTGTCAAAAAGGCTGCATGTTTACGCATAACTGTGCCTCGTGCTTATTAATGAAGCCGGTATTTCCGGCTCTATTAAAGTAGCACGTCAGTAAATTTGTGTGATATTAAAGTATAATTGCAGTTTATCACGTAAGTACAAATTATGCAACCTATGCGTGTATATAGGGGCATAAGCCATCTTGGGTTGAAGTGACCTCGCCACGGTTCAGGCGAATTGCCGGCCTTCTTCGGTGCGCTGGAAGTAAATCAGGTCAAGCGAGGGTGCGGCTTTGCCAAGCACGGTAAGCACCATGTGCGCGTGCCCGCGATGATGGGTCTGGTGATTGAAGAAATGGGCCAAAGCCGGGGCAAGGCGCTGTGAAACGGTCCGCATATCAGTGACGGTCATGTAGGTGAACCGTCCGGCAAGCGCTTGCTCGTCGAGGGAATCGATCCAAGCGACAATTCGGTCGTCGTCCGCTTCGCGAGCGGCTCGCAGCTTGTCGAATTCGGCGAACAATGCTGCATCGAGCCGCGCTGGCGCGTGCCCTTCGCCGGTAAAGCGTTTCAGCCAGATGCGGTCGGCCACCAGAACGTGGTTCAATGTGCCGTGCATGGAATGGAAGAAGGCGCCTGTCTCGCGCAAGAACTCTTCGTCGTTCAATTCCGCTGCAGCATCATAGATAAGGGCATTGGCCCACTTGTTGTAGGCGGCCATCATTGCAAAATGCTGTTTCATTGATGCTCCCGTGCGGAATGCTTTTTGCCGGTGGCTGATTATCACGCAAGGGGTGGATGACCAATGACGATCAGGCTTTACGAGTTAGTCGGAAGTGACCCGCGGCGCCCGTTCAGCCCGCACTGCTGGAAAGTAACCTGGGCGCTTGCCCACAAGGGTCTGGATTTTGAAACAGTGCCGGTTCCGTTCACCGGAGTTGCCGGTATCGAAGGGGGCGCCACCAAAACCGTTCCCGTCATTCGCGACGGCGAAAAGCTGGTCATCGATTCCTACGATATCGCGCTCTATCTGGACGAAACCTACCCTGACCGGCCGTCTCTTTTTGGCGGCGAGGGCGGCAAGGCGCTGTCGCGGTTTGTAGAGCGCTGGACACAGATCACGATCCACGGCTTCCTGGGCGGTGCAGTTCTGCACGATATTCACGAGTGCCTCGCGCCGGCCGACCAGGCCTATTTCCGCGAAAGCCGGGAAAAGCGTGTTGGCGGGCGGCTGGAGGACATTCAGGCGGGGCGCGACGGCCGCAGGGAGGCATTCCGCAAATCGCTCGAGCCACTCCGCAGGATGCTTGATGGGCAGCCATTCCTCGGCGGGCAGGGCCCCCTGTTTGCCGATTATATCGTTGCTGGCGCGTTCCAGTGGGCGCGCATCGTGTCCGCCTATGAACCTTTGGCTGGCGATGATCCCATTGCTGAATGGTTCGGTCGCATCCTCGATCTGCATGACGGTCTGGGAAGGCGCGTGGCCGCCGCATAGACCCCGGCGAAGACGCGGTGAGCCTCAGCAGAGGCGACGCGCCCCCTTCACATCGCTTGCAGCCCCGTCTATAGACCGCGCCGACTCCCTCCAATTTGGTAGAATAAAGGAATTCAGATGGCCGTCGAGCGTACGTTTTCGATGATCAAGCCGGACGCGACCCGGCGCAACCTGACGGGTGCGATCACCAAGGTGTTTGAGGAGAACGGCCTGCGCGTCGTCGCTTCCAGGCGCGTCCACATGAGCCGTTCGCAGGCAGAGGGCTTTTATGCCGTCCACAAGGGGAAGCCGTTCTTCGATGAACTGGTTTCGTTCATGACCTCGGGCCCCACTGTCGTACAGGTGCTCGAGGGCGAAAACGCCATCCTGAAAAACCGCGAGATCATGGGCGCCACCAACCCGGAAAAGGCCGACCCCGGAACCATCCGCAAGGAATTTGCCGTGTCTTTCACCGAAAATTCGGTTCATGGCTCCGATGCGCCGGAAACAGCGGCTGAGGAAATCCGCTACTGGTTCGCCGAGACCGAAATCGTCGGCTAGGCAGACCGCGCTTCCCCGCCGGTGCCGGCTGTCAGTGCGGTCGCCGGCCGGGGAGACGTTTTGCGTACATGCGCCCTGAAGTCGGTATCCGGCATTGCCTTAGCGTAGCGCCACCCCTGGTAGGTGTCGCAACCATTGTCCTTCAGGAATTGTTCCTGCGAGGCGGTTTCGACCTGTTCGGCAACGGCGCTTAGGCCTAGCGTCTTGGTCATTCCCAGAATGGTCTGGATCAGTGCCCGGTCGCTGTCCTTGGCCTCGATGTCGGCGACGAAACTGCCGTCGATCTTGACTTCGTCGAACGGCAGCCGCTTCAGGTAATTCAGAGACGAATTTCCGGCCCCGAAATCGTCCAGCGACAGCCTGATCCCGAGCGCCTTCAGCTCACGCATGCGTTGCGCGACCACCTGGCGGTTCTGACCGGCAACGTGCTCGGTAATTTCGATTGTCAGCATCGAGCCGGCTACGCCGTGCGCTTTCAGAAGCTGGCCCAGTCCGGACGCGAACCGTTCGTTGGCAAATGCATGCGAACTTGTGTTGATCGAGAGGCGCAGTCCGGCGAGTTGGCTATCGCCAGCCCAGCTCGCCAGCGAGGAAATGCCCTTTTCGAAAACGATCATGGCCAGATCGCAGGCCAGGCCGAACTGGTCGGCAAGCTGAACGAAGCGGTCCGGCAGCACAATGCCGAATTCCGGGTGCTTCCATCTAAGCAGCGCTTCGGCGGAGATAATCTGGCCGCTGGCATCGACGATTGGCTGATAATGCAGTTCCAGTTCGTCGCCGCCCCGGGAGATCGCGGCGCGCAGGTCGGCCAGCAGCCGGTAGCGCTCGTTGGCTTTGTTAAGCGAGGCAGGATCGAAAATTGCCAGGCTGTCGCGGCCTGACGCTTTCGCCTCATACATTGCGATATCGGCGCGCTTGAGAATTTCGTCTGCCTTGTTTTCCTGCCCATCGAATATGACCACACCCACGCTTGCGGACGACCGGTAGCAGAGGTTGCCCATTTCGAAGCGTTGGCGCAGCGCGCTGTTGATGCGGTTTGCCGTGCTGATCGCCTTTCGCGCTGCTGTGGCGTCGTTGCCGCCGCGTTCGGTCAGCACCACAAACTCGTCCCCACCGATGCGGGCCACGGTATCGTCCTCGTCAACGCATCCGCGCAGCCGCTTGGCGACCTCGACGAGATACTGGTCGCCGACGTCGTGGCCCTGCGTGTCGTTCAGCGTCTTGAAGTTGTCGAGGTCGACAAACAGCAGTGCGGCGCGCTGGCCGTTCTCGCGGCAGGCCTCGATTGCGCTGGTCAAGCGCTCAAAGAACAGGCGCCGGTTGGGCAATTCGGTCAATGTGTCGAAATAGGCGAGCTTTTCGACTTCCAGATCGCTTTTTTTGCGTTGCGAGATATCGGACATGTAGCCGTGCCAGACGACCTCGCTGCCGCGAAATTCCGGCGTAGCCGAAACACGCAGCCATTTCCGGTCGCCGTTGCGTGTAACGAAGCGGTGTTCGATTTCCCAGGATGTTTGGCGTCCCCATGCGTCGCTCAGCGAGTGCCTGTAGGAGTCGCGGTCGGCATCGGGAACGCAGTCCATGAAGACTTCCGGGTTTTTCATGGCCTCAGCGACCGGAATCCCGGTGATCCGCTCATAGCCGGGGCTGAGATAGGTCATTTCGATCGAACGGTCGGGCTTCATGCTGTATTGAAATAGCGCCCCTGGCACCTCGTGCATCAGTTTCCTGAACTGCTCTTCGAGCCGCAGTCTTTCGACCGTCTCTGTTATCTCGCGCACGGATCCTTCATAAAACAGCGGCTTGTTTGTCCGCTTGTCACGTACGAGACGGGCGGATTCGGTGATCCATATCCGTTCGCGGGTTTTGTGGCGGTAGATCTCCGACACGAAATCCTCAACCACGCCGTCTCGATCCAGAATTGTCCGGAAGTCGTCACGGCGTGTGGGGTCGACGTACCATTCCGTGGCGATGTCGTTCACTGACGACAGCAGTTCTTCTTCCGAATCGTAGCCATTCAGCTTCACCAGCGCTTGGTTGGCCTGCATCTGCCGACCGTCCATGGTTGATCGATATACACCTTCTGAAAGTGTATCGATCGTCTCCCTGATCTGCTCGCTTTCAACACGCGCGGTGTAATAGAGGCGCCGATAGCGGAGCATCCACAGCGC
Organism: Rhizobiaceae bacterium; assembly: GCA_017644005.1. Classification (GTDB taxonomy): domain Bacteria; phylum Pseudomonadota; class Alphaproteobacteria; order Rhizobiales; family Rhizobiaceae; genus RCIO01. The sequence continues at coordinate 525,258 of JAEPMJ010000003.1, read as the reverse complement.
CAGAAGCACCGATAAAATAAAGTTGGCAGTGACGAGCCAGTGGAAGCTCGCAGCCAATCCGGTAACGGCGCCGATCATTGTGTTCATGGCCACCGGCACTGCACAAGCATCGGAGGACGCCATCAGCAGGAATTTGTAAGTTCGCTAGTGGAGCAAGGTGAACCCGGTGGGGTTAACGTTGCGTTACCCTTGTTTGCCGCGGTCCCAGCGCGAAAGGGCCGCATCGTCGGCTTCTTTCGCGTCAACCCAGCCGCCTTCGGTTCCGTCGCAACGGTGCTCCTTCTTCCAGAAGGGAGCGCGTGATTTCAGGAAGTCCATCAGGAACTCCGCCGCCGAGAAGGCTGCCTGCCGGTGCCGCGACGCTGCCACCACCAGCACGATCTGTTCACCGATGCCGATTTTCCCGTGCCGGTGGACGACCGTCAGTGCCGTCACCGGCCATCGCTTTGCCGCTGCATCGGCAATACGGCCGATCTCGGCCTCCGCCATGCCCGGATAGTGTTCGATTTCGAGCGCATGAAGCGTGCCGGCCTCATCCCGGCAAAGGCCGCTGAAGGTCACAACCGCGCCGACGTCGTTGTCGCCGCCCGAAATTGCGGTGATTTCGTCCGCCGTATCGAACGGCTCGCTTTGAATGCGCACCGTGACGCGGCAACTCACGTGCTTAGCCTCCGGTCATAGGCGGAAACAGCCCGATTTCGCGCGCCCCCGCTATGCGCTCGTCATGGCGGACATGTTCCTGGTTGATCGCGACGCGGATGGCATCGGGATATTTCAGCGCCTCGGCATATTCCTCGCCGCGCGTTTTCAGCCATTCGAGAAGGTCGCGCACGGTCGCCACGCCGGCCGGCGGCGAAACATCCTCTTCGGCAATGCCGATGCGTTCGCGGACCCAGGCAAAATAAACCAGCTTCATGCCCTAATCCATGATGTGCTTCAGGCCGGCTCGGAAATAGTCATAGCCGGTGTAAAGCGTGATGATCGCCGAAACCCACAAGAGCACTATGCCGGTTTCTGTCGCATAGCCGATGATCTTGTCGCCGGCCGGGCCGGCGATCAGAAACCCGATAGCTACCAGTTGGACGGTCGTTTTCCATTTCGCCAGCCGCGTCACCGGCACCGAAACTTTGAGATCGGCCAGATACTCGCGCAGGCCCGATACCAGAATTTCCCGGCACAGGATGATAATTGCCGCCCACAGGGACCACCCTGCGATTGTCCCGTCCGCCGCCATCAGCAAGAGCGCCGCCGCGACCAGCAGTTTGTCCGCGATCGGATCCAGCATCTTGCCGATATTGGAGGTCTGCTTCCAGATGCGGGCGAGATAACCGTCGAGAAAATCGGTCAGGCTCGCGACGATGAAGATGCCAAGCGCCGTCCATCGCGCAGGATCGCTGCTTTGCAGGCGCCCCTCGAGGAAAAAACACAGCACAACCATCGGCACCGCCAGAATGCGGGCATAGGTCAGCAGATTGGGGATGCTGAAGGCCGGGCGCAGCCGGTTCATGTCGCTACTCCGTGCGTTCAATCGGAGTTCTCCATTCTGGCGCCGCAGGGCGCATGTCGCGAGATAGGGCCGCGATTGTTGCTGTGCAACAGGTTGCGATCAAGCCCCGGACTCGTGGAAATGGTTGTATATCAGTCGCGCCATCGCTTCCGAAATACCGTCGACAACCGCCAGATCCTCGACAGCGGCCCGACTCACCGCTTTTGCGGTTCCGAAATGGTGCAGAAGCGCACGCTTCCGCCCGGGCCCGATGCCGGCGATTTCGTCGAGCGGATTGCGGACAAGTTCCTTCTTGCGCCGTGCCCTGTGGGATCCGATGGCAAAACGGTGCGCTTCGTCGCGCAGGCGCTGGATGAAATAAAGCAGCGGGTCGCGTACCGGCAGCGAGAAGGATTCGCGGCCCTCCATGAAGAACCGTTCGCGTCCGGCTTCGCGGTCGGCCCCCTTGGCGACGCCGATGGCCGTCACCTTGTCGGCGATGCCGAGATCCTCCAGTACCTGCCTGACCGACGACATCTGCCCCTTGCCGCCATCGATCAGGATGAGGTCCGGCCAGGCCGGCGTATCTGAGCGGGAAGGACTGTCGTCATCCTCGTCATTGTCTGTCTGAGGCGTTCCGGGAATACCGTGTTCCTTGATCAGCCTTGAGAAACGCCGCTGCATCACCTCGCGCATCATGCCGAAATCGTCGCCGGGCGTAATGTCGTCGGATCGGATATTGAATTTGCGGTACTGGCCTTTCACGAAGCCTTCGGGGCCTGCAACGACCATCGCGCCCACCGCGTTCGATCCCATGATGTGCGAGTTGTCGTAGACTTCGATGCGCCGCGGCGGCCGCGCAAGCCCGAATGTCTCCGCGAGCCCCTTGAGCAGCCTTGCCTGCGACGAGGTCTCGGCCAGCCTGCGCCCGAGCGCTTCGCGCGCGTTTTGCAGTGCGTTGTCGGTCAGCTGCTTCTTCTCGCCTCGCTGCGGCACGGTTACGGAGACCCGGCGCCCGGCGCGTGTGGAAAGCGCTTCGGCGAGCAGCGCCTGCTCGTCAACCGCGTGCGAGAGCAGGATTGTGCGCGGGCAGGGTTTGTCGTCGTAAAACTGGGTCAGGAACGCACCCAGTACTTCGGATGCGCCAAGCGCGGAATCGGCTTTGGGAAAATAGGCCCGATTGCCCCAGTTCTGTCCGGTGCGGAAGAAAAACACCTCGATGCAGGTCTGTCCGCCTTCCTGATGGATGGCAAACACATCGGCTTCCTCCACCGACTGCGGATTGATACCCTGATGGCTCTGCACATGTGAAAGCGCGGCCAGCCGGTCGCGGTAGATCGCCGCGCGTTCGAAATCGAGCTCTTCGGATGCGTCCTGCATGGCACGTGAAATCTGCGCCTTGATGCTGGATGAGCGGCCGGACAGGAAGTCCTTGGCCTCACGTACCAGCTCGGCATATTCGGCCTCCGTCACCTCGCCCGTGCAGGGACCGGCACAGCGTTTGATCTGATAGAGCAGGCAGGGGCGGGTGCGGCTTTCGAATACGGAGTCCGTGCAGGTGCGCAGCAGAAAAGCGCGCTGCAGCGAGTTGATCGTGCGTCCCACTGCCGTGGCGGATGCGAACGGCCCATAATAGTCACCCTTTCGGCTGCGCGCGCCGCGGTGTTTGAAAATACCGGGTGCGGCGTGGTCGCCGGTCATGAGGATGTAGGGGAACGACTTGTCGTCCCGCATGAGGACATTAAATCGCGGGCGCAAGCGCTTGATGAGGTTGGCTTCAAGCAGCAAGGCCTCGGTTTCGGTGCGGGTGACGACAAACTCCATGCCGGCCGTCTCGCGCACCATGCGCCCGATCCGGTCGGTATGGAAACGCCCCTGGGCATAGGCGGTCACCCGCTTCTTCAGGCTGCGTGCCTTTCCGACGTAAAGCACGTCCCCCGCCGGGTTCAGCATGCGGTAAACGCCGGGCTGGTTCGGCAGCTGTTTGACCAGCGCCTGAATGACCTCCGCTCCCGTCGCGACTTGTCTCCCGTCGACGCCGATGCCCGACCAGTCGACGGAGGCAAGCAGTTCGCGAACGTTGGTTTCGGTTGCCTCGGCTTCGCCGTCTTCGTCTTCGGCGTCGTCGTCGGGCAAATAGCCGGCCATATCGGCAGCTGCCGGGTCGCGTTTGGGGATAGGTGGCTTTCCGGCAGTCATTCCACGCCCGTGACGTCTTGTGTCTCCCAGGCCAGGTGCTGCCCGCCGTCGATCGCGATCAGCTGCCCGGTCACGGATTTCGCCTCCCACAGATAGAGGATTGTACGGCCGAATTCGCGCAGCGCCGGTCCATGGCCGAGAATGACCGCCTCGGCCTGTTGGCGGAAGTCGGCATCGGTCTGGCGCTCGTTTTTCATCGTGGGACCGGGACCGAGCGCGTTGACGCGCACGCGCGGAGCAAGCCCCTGCGCCATTGTCTGCGTTGCCGCCCACAAGGCGCTCTTCGAGAGCGTGTAGGAAAAGAAGCGCGGGTTGAGCCGCCAGACGCGCTGGTCGATCACATTGACCGCGAGCCCGTGGCTACCGGCCGGCAGCAGCGCCGCGAAGCGGCTGGTTAGTGCCACCGGCGCTTTTACGTGGATGTCGAAATGTCTGTCCCATTGTGCCCAGTCGGGCTGGTCCGGGCTGTCGGGCTCGAAGGCCGAAGCGTTGTTGATGAGGAGCTGCAGCGGCCCCAGCTTCGTCGCGACATCTTCGATCAGCGCATTGCATGCATCGACCGAGGCAAGGTCGGCCTCGAAAACAGCTGCCTTGCCACCGGCGTCGGTGATTTCGTCGGCGAGTTTTGCGGCTTCGGCCGCGGACCAACGGTAGTGGATCGCAACGGTGAAGCCGGCATTGGCCAGGTCGCGCGCGATCGCGGCTCCGATGCGCCTCGCGCCACCTGTCACTAAAGCAACTTCACCGTCTGCATTCATGTCTTTCCGGTTCGTCATATCAGCGACACCACGTAAATTGCGTAGATCGCCAGCATTGCCGCGCCGACCCGTTTGTCTGCGGTGAACCTCCCGAAACCGAGCACGGCCACAGCGATGGCCGCGCCCAGCATCACCCACATATCCACTGAAATGAGGTGCTGGTCCACGGCAACCGGTGCGATCAGCGCGGTCAATCCCATGATTCCCAGAATGTTGAAGATGTTCGAGCCGACGACATTGCCGAGCGCAATCGCGGTGGTGCCCCGGTAGGCGGCAGCAACTGTGGTTGCCAGTTCAGGCAGCGACGTTCCGACCGCGATCACGGTGAGGCCGATCACGGTGTCGGGCACGTTGAGCGCTTCTGCAACGCCGATCCCGCCATTGACGGTTAGCTGGGCCGCGACCGGCAGGCCGATCAGCCCGCCTGCCAGTAAACCTGCCACACGAAGTTTGTCGTGATGTGCGGGTTCGGGCGCATGCCCGTGTGCCGACGCCTTGCGTGCCATCCACACCTGCCATGCAACAAAACCGACAAGTGACACGAACAGCAGAAGCCCCTCGAGGCGACCGATCATGCCGTTTGCGAGAAGCAGCATGAAGACCAATGTGGCTACGACCATAACGGTGATGTTGCGGCCCAGCCCGGGACCCTCGGACCGGATCGGCTTGATCAGTGCGGGCACGCCGATCACCAGCAGCACATTGGCGATGTTTGAGCCGACGATATTGCCCAGCGCGATGCCGGAAGAGCCGGAGAGGGCGGCCTGAACCGAAATCAGGAGCTCCGGGAGCGAGGTGCCCGCGGAGACGACGGTCAGGCCGATGACCAACTGCGAGATGCCGAGATTCTCCGCTGCCTGCACCGCCCCGCGCACCAGCAAGTCGCCGGACAGAATGAGCAGGGCGAGGCCGGCTGCAAGCAGAATGAGGCTGATGATCATGTAGGCCCAGAAAGGTACGGTGTTTCCGTCATATAGCAACGCAGTAGCGCATATCCAATGCGTGGGCGGGCATCTGGTGCCCGCCCTGTCAGCAGATATGTTGCCCAACTGCAACGTCAAATTTGCGCCTTAAATCCGCCAGCGAAACTCCAGATTTCGGGTGCGCTTCCGCCGCATTCGCGAACCACATTTGCCGCCGGTTGTCCGGCCGGGCTTTCCATTGCCCGGACGGGATTGGGGGTTTGTTTCTCGTACCTGAACCAAGGAGAAGGACAGATGAGAGCCAGAGTGAATCACCGCCGCATTGCGGCACTGGCGCTCGGCGCTGCAATGCTTGCGGGCGTTGCACCTGTGCATGCGGCAGACGTTATCTATGAAGAGCCGCCGGCACCGCAGCCGTCGCCGATCGAAAACGCACCCGTTGCCAGCTGGATCGGCCCGTATCTGGGTGTCTACGGCGGATACGGTTTCGGCGGCCAGACGCAGGGCGCAACCGGTGGCAATATCTCGACCAACGGTTGGCTGTTCGGCGGTTTTGCCGGCTACAACATGCAGAGCGGCCGCATCGTCTACGGTCTTGAAGGCGATATCGGCTACAACGGCATGAACGGCGGCAACGGCACCACCTATTCGCGTCAGGGCCTCGAGGGCTCGCTGCGGGCGCGTCTGGGTTATTCGCCGGACGATGCGATCCTGCTTTATGCCACCGCCGGTGGCGCGGCCTCTGCCCAGCGCATCTACGATGCCGCCGGTACGGCGCGCGGTACGGTGATCGGCTGGACCGCCGGTGCAGGCATGGATGCGCAACTGACGGACAACGTCTTCGGCCGTGTCGAATACCGTTACACCGATTTCGGTTCGACCACCCTCAATACCGGCTCGGGACCGCAGACCGTTTCGCCGCAGAACCACCGCGTCCTGATTGGTGCCGGTCTGAAATTCTGATCCCGCCAGCTAAACGGACAGACTGAAAAGCCGGCCCCGAGGGCCGGCTTTTTTGCGCGTCAGGAAGCGCGCGTCAGGAAGCGCTCGGCAGAAACTCGGTCAGCTCCGGAAACTTGTCGTCGAACCGTTTGGCCCAGCGGGTCAGCTTGGAGCGGCCGCGTTCCCATTTGCCTTCAAATCGAAGCGAGGCATAGGCAAGGCAGGCGCGTACCGCGATTTGGCCGGCTGTGATCTTCTTCGGCAGTTTCGGCGGTGCGTCGTTCAGCACGTCCAGCCCGCGCATGGCCTTGGCCCATTGCGCGTCGAGCCAGCTTTGCTGCCACATTTCCTCCGGCCTGAAGCGGCGCTCGTAGACATGTGCCAGAAACGCGTCGCAAATTCCGTCCGCCAGTGCTTCGAGCCGCTCCGCCTCGGTGCGCTTGGCGGCATTGCGCGGAAACAGCGCATTGCGGGAGACCCGGTTCAGATACTGCGTGATCGCGCGGCTGTCGTAGATGCTCTCGCCCTCATCCGTAATGAAGACCGGAATCTTGCCGAGTGGATTGTCGGTCAGGAAATCGGCGCTCGGGTTCCCGGTATCGGTCACAACGGACTCAAACGCGATGCCGGCATATTTCGCCGACATGCGCACCTTGGCGCTGTAAGGTGAGGGGGGCGAGCATCTGATCTTCGGCATTTCGGTACCTTCGCTGGAGTTGAACGAGCGCTTCAGGGAGCGCTGGGCACAAAAAGGTTGCTGGCTCTACAACCGCGCGTATCGACCTCGGAACAGCTGCGAAACTCCAGCTCTTTGGTCAGGCAGATGCGCACTTCCGTCAGCCGGCCGGATTTGCAGCTTACCGCTATTCCGTCTGGCGTCAGGCCGGGATTGGCGCTGATGAATGCCGCTTCCACCGCCTCGGCCGAGACACGTGAGGGGGTCAGCGCGCTTTCGAGTTTCCGAGGGATCGCGATCCGCTCGTATGCCTCGCGTGTCGCTTCCAGATAGGCGGCCTGTGTCAGCCCGGTGCAACTGCCGTGTTTGCGCCACTGATGTCCCACAAGTCCGGCCGATGGCATGATGTCCATGATCGTGGCCACCAGCGCGTTCGGCACGCGCTCGGGTTCGCTGGTCGGGCAGAATTCGGGATAGCCGCTGGCAAATTGAGGCCATAGGCCGTGCGCTATGAACGCGTAATCCCGGTCGACGCCGCATTGGCGTCGGTTGGCGTCGAGCCCACGTTCGGCGCAGTAGCTCGGCGACCAGGACAGCGATATCACGTAAAAGTCGAAGCCGGTGCCCTGCGCAGCGGCCGGATTGCTCTCCGCAGCTGCAGCGCCATGCCACAGCAGCAGGCTGGCCAGTGCCAGAGCCGGTCTGAAAGGGAAGTGCATCTTGACCTGCCGCTAGTGGAGCACCCTGCAGCGTCCGCCATAGACATGCCAGCGGTCAAAACCCGAGATGCAGAATTCCACATTCGAGCCGATGCCGGCAAAGCCCATGCGGCTTTCGATCAGATACCACATGCCGCGCCGCCGCCCGTCGGAGAGGTCGACCGAGCCCCGGCAATAGCGCCGCGCAATCGGGTGGCGGTCGTCTGCAGGCTTGTAGCGCGATTGGCCGAGCTGGCCGTAACTCGCGATCTCCACCTGCGGCAGGCCGGGTACATGGCGCACCTGATACCGGAAGCGATGCGATATCTTTGCCAGCACTCGTTCGTCGGCGCAGGCGCCCGGATCGGAGGCATCGACACCATGGACGTAGTCTGCGGCCTGTGCTCCCCAGGCAACCGAGCCCAGCACGCAAGCCGCAATCGCCACTTTGATCGACTGTCTCATGAGGCCTCCGCTGCATTCAGGCCGCCACTGTGGGGGCTGGCACCGGAGCGGTCAAGCAGCGGCTGTTGCCGGATCGGTAAAATGCGCGCTGTCGGATTAATGCGGCCCCAACCTGTGGCCGCTAACAGTGCCGGTTGCCGATTGGAGCCGCGCATGGACCACGAGGATGACAACGAACCGGGCGAGCGCTGCCGCATTAGGGTGGTGATTCGCGCTCGCGGCCGCGACTATGCGGGCTATGTCATCCGGCGTTCCGCGTTCAGCCTGCTCTTGCTCACCGACAATGTCGAAGGCATCTGGACGGGCGATCGGATTGAAGTCGTCGGTCGCGGTTTCGGCCCTCTCGTCGGTGCTGTCCAATGGCGTATGCCACATCGCCTCGGCATGAAAATTCACGGCGTGAGCGAGGCCGATGCGGGGCTTCGCGAGCTCTGGCGATTCTCGAAAGCCGAAAATCCGCCAAAAGCCGGTGCCAAGACCTGAACCGCTGTTGGCACAACGGTCTGTGCTACCCCCGTGCTTCAATGCCCGCTAAGCTGCGGCCATGAACCAGCACACGCCAAATATCGGTCATTCGGCCTGTCCCCATGATTGCCCTTCAACCTGCGCGCTCGATGTCGAATTGCTGGGTGATGGCCGCATCGGGCGTGTCCATGGCGCCAAAGACAATACCTACACGGCCGGTGTCATCTGCGCCAAGGTTGCCCGCTACGCCGAGCGCATCCATCACCCCGACCGTCTGCTGAAGCCGCTTGTCCGTGCTGGCGCCAGGGGCGAGGGCGTCTGGAAAGAGGCGAGTTGGGAGGCTGCGCTGGACCTCGTTGCCGAGAAGTTCATCGCAGCGGAACAGAAGCACGGCAGCGAATCCGTCTGGCCCTATCAATATGCCGGCACGATGGGCCGCGTGCAGCGCGACGGCATTCACCGTCTGCGCCACGCCAAGAAATACTCCAACCAGTTCGACACCATCTGCACCAACCTCGCCTGGACCGGGTTCACCGCCGGCGCCGGTACCTTGATGGGCCCCGACCCGCGTGAGATGGCGAAGTCCGACTGCGTGGTCATCTGGGGCACAAATGCGGTCGTCACTCAGGTTAATGTGATGACCCACGCTGTGCGTGCCAGAAAGGAGCGTGGCGCGAAGATCGTCGTGATCGACGTCTATGAAAATGCCACCATGAAGCAGGCCGATCTCGGCCTCGTGCTGAAACCGGGCACCGACGGTGCGCTGGCCTGCGCGGTCATGCATGTCCTGTTCCGCGACGATCTCGCCGACCGGGAGTATATGGAGAAATATTCCGACGATCCGAAAGGGTTGGAGAGACATCTCGAATCCAGAACGCCCGAATGGGCCTCGGCCATCACCGGCATTCCGGTTGCCGATATCGAGGCGTTCGCCTGCTTGGTTGGTACCACGAAACGCAGCTACTTCCGCCTCGGCTACGGCTTTGCCCGCCAGCGCAACGGCGCGGTCAACATGCACGCCGCGTCCTGCATTCCCACCGTCACCGGCGCCTGGCGGCATGAAGGCGGCGGCGCCTTTCACTCCAACAATGCGATCTTCAAATTCGACCAGTCGCTGCTGGAAGGTGTGCAGTTTCGCGACCCGGATATCCGCCATCTCGACCAGTCGCAGATCGGCCGGGTGCTCACCGGAGATGCCAAAGCGCTATATGGCGGCCCGCCAGTCACCGCGATGCTGATCCAGAACACCAACCCGGCCAATGTCTGCCCCGAGCAGCGGTTGGTGAAACAGGGTTTCCTGCGCGACGACCTTTTCACCTGCGTGCACGAACAGTTCATGACCGACACGGCGATGCTTGCTGACGTGGTGCTGCCGGCGACCATGTTCCTGGAGCATGACGATGTCTATCGGGGCGGCGGCCATCAGCATGTGCTGCTCGGTCCCAAACTCGTGGAGCCGCCGGCCGGGCCGCGCGAGAACCTCTATGTTATCGAGGAACTGGCAAAACGGCTCGGCGTTGGCCATTTGCCGGGCTTCGGTATGACGGCACGCGAACATGTCGATATCATCCTGTCGAAGGCGGGGCTGGGCACCTTCGAAACATTCCGGGAAGACCGCTGGGTCGACCTGCAGCCGGAATTCGACACCGCGCATTTCGCCGGGGGATTCGCGCACAAGGACGGCAAGTTCCGTTTCAGGCCGGACTGGGCCGGGCAGATTGCGCCCAACCGGCCGCCAAAATCCATGGGGCTGCTCGGCCCGGCGCAGGCGCTGCCCGAATTCCCGGACCATGTCGATCTGATCGAGGTCGCCGACGCCGCGCACCCCTTCAGGCTGGCGACGTCGCCGGCGCGCTCGTTCCTCAATTCAAGTTTCACCGAGACACCGGGTTCGTTGAAGCGCGAGGGACGGCCGGAACTCATCATTCACCCAGACGACGCCGCCGACATCGGTATTGATGAGGGTGCGCGCGTTGAAGTCGGCAATCAGCGCGGCGAGCTGATATTGCACGCCAGGCTCCTGGCCACCGCCCGGCGGGGCGTGGTGATCGCGGAGGGCATCTGGCCAAACAGCGCCCATGAGCGTGGCGAGGGCATCAACATTCTCGTTGGGGCGGACCAGGCAGCACCGTTCGGCGGAGCTGCGTTTCACGATACGAAGGTTTGGGTGCGCAACGCTGCCTGAGCCCGGTTCACCTACGGCTGTGATAGGTCAAAGCCATTGCGATACAGTGCCTTAGCGCGTCAGCCGGAATCGGCTTGTCAGCACTGAAAAGCACCGCCCGCGTCCCTTCGAATTCAAACTCGCCCGGATAATTGGTCTCGAACTGCCGGGTCAGGTCGGTCTGGCAGTGGACGAAAAGCGCATAGTCGTGGTCGGGCGATCTCGGCACGCCGAGCCGGATTGTGCTGCCGCTTTTCGTGTCGGGCGTCAGATAGGCCGGCTGCCCCCATTTGAGCGTTTCCTCGACCCTGCCGGCCGATTGGGTTGCGCCTGCCGCCTCGAAGATTAGGGCACGCAGGGCAAGCAGCCCTTTTCGCACGCCTGAAGGCAGTGCATCGAACGCCTGTTCGACATCTGGGTCGGCAAATTCCGGTGCATTCGGCATCTTGGCTGCGAGGATGGAGGTGACGCATTCGCTCGTCAACTTTGCCCGCACGGCCCTCCTGCCAGTCCTGTCAGGGTGTGAACCGCGCCAGCGATTCGATGTCCACGACGCCGGTGTCGATTTCCGGCGCTACCAGCACGCTGTCGCCGCTATCGCGCCGCACCTTGACGCCGTCATAGACCACCCGGTCGCCCTGCACACGCACCTTGCCCTCCGCGACCATGCGCAGCGCCTGCGGGTAGAGCTTGTGCTCCATGCGCAGCACGCGGGCCGAAAGAGTGGCCTCATTGTCGTCCAGCATCACCGGCACGGCTGCCTGCGCGATGACGGGTCCGGCATCGATCGCCGGGGTCACGAAGTGCACGCTGCAGCCATGAATGCGCACGCCGGCGTCCAGTGCCTGTCCGTGCGGGTTCAGGCCTTTGAATGCGGGCAGCAGCGAAGGGTGGATGTTGATGAGGCGCCCGCCCCATTTGCGCACAAAGCCGGGCGAGAGCTTGCGCATATAGCCTGCGAGGCAGACGATCTCGGCTCCCAACTCGTCCAGCGCCTCGTCGATCGCGCCGTCATGCAGGTCGCGCGTTGCATGGTCGGCTCGCGCAACGGCGCGGGTGGCAATGCCGGCGCGGTTGGCAAAGTCCAGTCCCGGCGCGTCGGGCTTGTCGGAAACCACACCTACGATGCGCGCCGGGTAGCCCACTTCTTCCGACGCTTTGACCAGAGCCGCCATGTTCGAGCCACGGCCCGAAATCATCACGACGGTGCGCTTTCTTTCCATGCTCAGATCTCCAGCTTCCCGCTGTAAACCACACCAGATTCGCGCCTGGCGATCACCTGGCCGATCGGCGTCACCGTCTCGCCCTGCTGCTGCAGCACGGCGGCGACTTGCGCTGCCTGCCCGGCCGCAACCACGGCGATCATGCCGGTGCCACAGTTGAATGTACGCAACATCTCGTCGGCCGCAACGCCGCCTGTCGCGGCCAGCCACGAAAAGACCGGCGGAACCTCGATTGCATCGAGCGCTATTTCGGCCGCAAATGCCTCCGGCAGCACCCGCGGCACATTCTCGGGGAAGCCGCCGCCGGTGATGTGCGCTAGCGCCTTGATGCCATGCGTCGAGCGCATCGCATTGAGCAGCGGCCGCACATAGATGCGTGTCGGCTCGAGCAATGCGGAGCCGAGCATCTTGTCTTCCGCGAATGGCGCTGGCTTTTCCCAGCCCGCTCCGCTCATCTCCACGATGCGCCGCACCAGCGAATAGCCGTTTGAGTGTACGCCGCTGGATGCCAGCCCCAGAAGAACGTCGCCTTCCACTATATCGTCGGTGGGCAGAAGCTGGCCGCGCTCGGCTGCGCCGACGGCGAAACCCGCGAGGTCGTAATCGCCTTCCGAATAGAGTCCTGGCATTTCCGCCGTCTCACCGCCGATCAGGGCGCAGCCCGCCTGGCGGCAGCCTTCCGCAATGCCGGAAACGATCGCGGCACCCTGGGCGGGATCGAGCTTGCCGGTAGCGAAATAGTCGAGGAAGAAAAGAGGTTCGGCTGCCTGCACCACGAGATCGTTGACGCACATGGCCACGAGATCGACGCCGATCGTGTCGTGAATGCCCGTCTCTATCGCGATCTTGAGTTTGGTGCCGACGCCGTCATTGGCCGCCACCAGCACCGGGTCCTTGAAGCCTGCGGCCTTGAGATCGAAAAGACCGCCAAAGCCGCCGATCTCCCCGTCGGCGCCCGGTCGCATGGTGGAGCGCACCATCGGCTTGATCTTGCGGACCATCTCGGCGCCGGCATCGATGTCGACTCCGGCTTCCGCGTAGGTAAGGCCGTTTTTGCTGTCGCTCATCGGTGGTCTGCCAAGCATGGAATGGACATGCCGCGCTCATCGCATGAAGCCGCCGCACCCGCAAGCACGGCCGCCGGATCAGTCACAGGCAAAACGGTGGCTTGCGGAATTGTGGCTCACGGCTTTGGCGGCGTTCTGGCACTTGAACACGCCACGGTGCGCAGCCATCTTCAACGCTAACGGCGGAAGTTACCGGTCAAAAAACGAACGGCCTCAAATTGACGATACCCAACCTCATTACGCTGCTGCGGTTCTTGCTTGTGCCGGCAATCGTCTACGCCATGCTGGAAGGTGCCATGGCCTGGGCGTTGGCCGGCTTTCTGATTGCCGGAATATCCGACGGCATTGACGGCTTCATCGCCCGCCATTTCGACCAGAGGTCCGAACTGGGTACCTATCTCGATCCGGTTGCCGACAAGCTGCTCCTCGTTTCAGTCTTTGTCGTGCTGGGGTTGATGAGCGAATTGCCGCTTTGGCTCGTCATCGCGGCGGTTTCGCGCGATCTGCTCATTGTTGGGGGCGTGGTTCTCTCCGGCCTGCTTGGCCACCCGGTGGAAATGAAACCACTGATGGTTTCCAAGGCCAACACCGCGGTGCAGATCGTGTTGGCCGCTGCCGTATTGTTCGAACTTGCGCTCGAGACAGCCTTCGGCGGCCTGCGCGGCTGGCTCGTCATATTGTCGGGCGGCTTGACCGCCGCCTCCGCTGCGGCCTATCTCGTGGCCTGGTTCAGACACATGAATGGCTATGGCGAAAGCGAAAACCCGCACATCTAGAAGCGCGTCTTCGCGCTCAGGCAGCCGCGGCACCGGCGGCAATACACCTGGCTCGGCAAAGCCGACAACGGTTGTCGAGCTCGGACCTGACGCGATGGCCGCGATCGATATTCGCCGTCAGGTCGCATTCTGGTTGCTGAGTGCGGCCATCTTCGTCGCCTTCCTCTATATTTTCAGCTCCATATTGCTTCCGTTTCTCGCCGGTATGATTCTGGCATATTTCCTCGACCCCGTTGCCGACTGGCTCGAGCGGCTCGGACTGTCGCGGCTGGCGGCGACAATCGTCATCCTTGTCGGTTTCGTCCTGTTCTTCGTGCTTGGCCTGATGATTGTGATACCGGTTCTGGGGTCGCAGTTTGCCGGGCTGATTTCGCAATTGCCCGACTATCTTTCGCGACTGCAAGACCTGATCACCCGCTACGATCCGGGCTGGCTGGAAGAAAATGTCGGTGTTGATCCGGCGTCGCTGCGTGAAAATGTGAGCGCGCTGCTCAGCCAGGGTGCGAGCTTCCTGTCGGCGCTCGCCCAGTCGATCTGGAATTCCGGCCGCGCCCTGATCGATATCGCCGGGCTGTTTGTGGTCACGCCGGTGGTCGCGTTCTACATGCTGCTCGACTGGGACCGCATGGTCGCCCGCGTCGACGGCTGGGTGCCGCGCGATCATCTGGCCACGGTGCGCAGGCTGGCCTCCGAGATCAACCGCTCGACCGCCAGCTTTGTGCGCGGGCAGGGCACGGTCGGGCTCATCATGGGCATCAGCTACGCAGTGGCGCTCACCCTTGTCGGGCTCAATTTCGGGCTCCTCATCGGCTTCGTTGCGGGCCTTATCGGGTTCATCCCCTATGTCGGGTCGATCGTCGGCCTCGCGCTTTCGCTCGGCGTTGCGCTGGTGCAGTTCTGGCCCGAATGGCAATGGGTGGCTGCGGTTGCGGCAATCTTTTTTGCTGGCCAGATGGTCGAAGGCAACATTCTGCAGCCCAAGCTTGTCGGCGGCAGTGTGGGGCTGCATCCGGTCTGGCTGATGTTTGCCCTGTTCGCTTTCGGTTATCTGTTCGGCTTCGTCGGTCTGCTGGTGGCTGTGCCGGCTGCGGCTGCGATCGCCGTCCTGGTTCGTTTCGCCATCGAGCGTTATCTGGAATCCCCCGTCTATCGAGGCGGCGGTCAGGGCGATACCCAGTAGGGCCATGGCGAAGCCGCCCCCGCAGCAGATCGCGCTCGAATTCAGCCGCGAGCCGGGCCTGAGCCGCGCCGATCTCGTCGTCAGTTCGGCCAACGCCGATGCCGTCGCGCTGATCGATGCCTGGCCCGTCTGGCCGTCCAATGTCGTGGTCGTCGCTGGCCCGGTCGGCTCAGGCAAGACCCATTTGGCGTCGATCTGGCGCGAGGAGGCGGGCGCGCTTGCCGCCGACCGCCGTGCGCTGGGCCCTGAAATTCTCGAAGCGCTCGAAGGCCGAGCACTGCTGATCGACGATGCTGATGCCGGCGGGCTGGACGAAAACGGTTTGTTCCATGCCATCAACGCCGCGCGAGCATCTGGCAGCCATATCCTGCTCACTGCGCGGCGCTTTCCGCTTGGCTGGGGGGTCGCTCTGCCGGATTTGCGCTCGCGGCTGGGTGCTGCCTCCACGGTCGAAATCCGCGAGCCGGACGATCTGCTTCTGGCCGGCGTCATCACCAAGCTTTTCGCCGACCGGCAGGTCGAGATCGACCCGCAGGTGGTTCAATTTCTGGTCAAACGCATCGAACGCTCACTGGCAACGGCGATCAGCGTCGTCGAGCGGCTCGACCGCGCGGGGCTGGAAACCAAGAGCCGCATCACGCGCCAGCTTGCGGCATCGGTGCTCGGCGGCTCGGACACCGGTCAGGCATCCTTGCCGGTGTGAGCATGTTCACTGTCACAGCATTGAAACCGTAATGCCGCCAAAGCGCCCAGATTGGGTCCAATTGCCGCCCGCTGTTCAGGCTACTCCTTCGACCGCCATCGGAGAGGGACGCCATCATGCGCAACTGGGAAGATGATTTCGCTTTTTACCTGCTCGCGGCCTTTGTTGCCGCCGGGCTGGTTTTCGTTGCCTGACGAACATGCCGCGCATGACCGGATACGGTCCTGTGGCGCCGCAGCGCGTGCGTGGCGTCGGCGATCGTTTGGCCAGACACGGCCTTGACGGCTGGCAGCTCTACCCGCATCAGGCATACGGGCCGGAACGGGGGAGAGCCGCTTTTGTCCGAACCATTCGGAACGACGCCTGAGGACGAAACCGTCTACCGTGTCCGCCTTTCCGGCGGCGGGCTTTCCGCCGCGATTCTGACTTGGGGCGGCATACTCCAGGATTTGCGGCTCGACGGTCATTCCGCCCCTCTTGTATTGGGGTTCCCGGCGCTCGAACCTTACCTTCGGCACCCGCTTTACATGGGCGCCATCATCGGGCGTTACGCCAACCGCATCGCCGATGGGCGCTTCGACCTGGGCGGAAAGTCATACCGGGTCGACAATGGCGGTGTGCCGGGTCATGCGCTTCACGGCGGCAAACGCGGTTTCGACCGGCGCAACTGGACGATTGCCGATCTCGGTCCTGATTTCGTCACGCTCACCTACTTTTCGCGCGATGGCGAAATGGGCTTTCCCGGAAATCTCAGTGCCGCCTGCACCTACCGGCTGACCGGCGAGGGGCGGCTGCATATTGTCATGCAGGCAACATGCGACGCCGAAACGCTCTGCGCCTTCACCCAGCACAGCTATTTCAATCTCGACGATGGCGGCGCTGCTCCGGCGCTCGATCACAGCTTGCGGATCGCCGCCGACAGCTACCTGCCGGTCGACGAGGGGCTTGTTCCCTTGGGCGAAACCGCGCCGGTGGCAGGAACGCGGTATGATTTTCGCACCTCCCGGCAGGTCGCCGCTGGTCCTCGCGAGGCTGGCTACGATCTCAATTTCTGCCTCGCGCCCGGTCGCCGAGGGCTGACGCACGTGGCCACTTTGAAGGGTGCACGCTCTGGCGTTGCAATGGAATTGTCCACGACCGAACCAGGCCTGCAGTTCTTCGACGGCGCGCCGATCCCGGTCGGCTTGAAAGGCCTCGACGGCATCGCCTACGGCCCGTTCTCGGGTCTTTGCCTCGAACCGCAAATCTGGCCCGACTCACCGAACCGGCCGGATTTTCCGAGCGCGGTTCTGAAGCCGGGGGAGAGCTATGAGTCGGTGATTGAGTATTCGTTTGCGCGTGGTTGACGATGGCGATCCCGACAGGATTCGAACCTGTGACCATCGGCTTAGAAGGCCGGTGCTCTATCCAGCTGAGCTACGGGACCGTCGCGCCCTTCCGGGCATGAAAACCGGCATGCGCCGGGTTCAGTGCGTCCAGGGCGTCTTGCGGTCATAGCGGAAATTCTCCGCGTATGAAATCTGGCGCCGGCGCGGCTCCTTGGGCTCTTCCACGCGCGCCGCGATGCCGTTTGCCTTGGCGTAGGCAAGGGCTTCCTCGCGCGTTTCGAAGACCAGTTTGATCTGGCTCTTCATATCCGAGGAGGTGGTGTAGCCCATCAGCGGGTCAATTCTGCGCGGGCTCTCCGGCTCGAACTCAAGCACCCAGCGGCCGGTTTTGGCCTTGCCGGATTGCATGGCGTTACGGGCGGGGCTGAAGATTCGTGCAGACATGTGATGTCCCTGGAACGCGGTTTGTTTCTTGCGCTGCCTAGTCCAAAAATCCCGCTTTGCAAAGCGGGTGCGGTGAATTTGACGCCTGGTGCGGGAGTTTTTTGCTTGCGCCGGCGGGCGCGAGGCACTAGGCAGGCGCCGCACCGGAACGGAGCGTAGCGCAGTCTGGTAGCGCATCTGGTTTGGGACCAGAGGGTCGCAGGTTCGAATCCTGCCGCTCCGACCAGCCGCCGCCGGCTTCTAGATTTTTGCCGCCGCTGCCAGCCCCCGCTCGATATCCGCCTTCAGGTCTTCGACATCTTCCAGCCCGATCTGCAGCCGCATCACCGGCCCGGAATAGTCGGTACGCGAGGCAACCCTGTCGGCCAGATGCGAATGAACGGCAAGGCTGTCATATCCACCCCAGGAATAGCCCATCCCGAAGATTTCGAGCGCGTCGAGGAAGGCATGGGCTTTTTCCGTGCCGCCGCCGTCGAGCACGATCGAGAAGAGGCCGCTGGAGCCCGAGAAATCCCGCTTCCAGATGTCGTGGCCGGCAAAACTCTCAAGCGCGGGATGCAGCACCTGTGCAACGCCCGGCCGGCCTTCCAGCCATTGCGCGATGTCGAGCGCGTTCCGGCGATGATGTTCGAGCCTTACCCCGAGCGTGCGCAGGCCGCGCAGTGTGTTGTAGACGTCGTCGGGCCCGGGACAGCATCCAAGCTGAAGGTAAGCCTCGTGGAGCCTCTCCCATGCCGCCTCATTGGCAGAGATCGTGCCCGCCAGAATGTCCGAATGCCCGGCGATGTATTTGGTCGCTGCATGGATTGAGACGTCGACACCGAAATCGAGAGCGCGGAAATAAAGCGGCGTCGCCCAGCTGTTGTCCATCAACACGATAGCGCCGGCCGCGTGCGCCGCATCGGCGATCGCGGGAATGTCCTGCATCTCGAATGTGTTGGAGCCAGGCGATTCGGTGAAGACCACCTTCGTGTTCGGCTTCATCAGCCGCGAGAGGCCGGCTCCGATCAGCGGATCGTAATATTCGACCTCCACGCCCATCCGCGAAAGCATGTTGTCGCAAAAATGCCGGGTCGGGAAATAGACCGCGTCCGTCACAAGCAGATGATCGCCTGACGAAAGGAACGCCAGCAGCGGAACGGTGACGGCGGCAAGCCCTGTCGGAACCGTCAGTGACCCCGCCGCGCCCTCCAACTCGTTCATGGCCTGGTTCAGCGCATCCGTCGTCGGCGTGCCCCGGGTTCCGTAGGTGTATTTCTGGTTCCGCGTCGCCATGGTGTGCGCATCGGGAAACAACACTGTGGACGCGTGAACGACGGGCGGATTGACGAAGCCGTGAAACTCGTGCGGGTTGTAGCCTGAGTGGGCCAGCCGCGTGTGGATGCCGCGTTCGCGCTGCGGGCTGTCTGACATGAATTCTTCCTGCAAGCTGTGGGGTTGCGGACCATTATGCTCGCCACGGGGTAAGTGCAACCACCCGCCGCAGCTGGTCTGTCCGGCGCACGGATGCGCTGCGCCGAAGGCTCGGTTCGGAGCTGCAATCGAACGATCCGACCCGCTTTTCGGTAAATAGAGGATTCGTTTTGCATTTCTGGGGTTTCGACAAGTGCCAATTTCCTAACACCACTTGACCCACGAATATTTATCGCATTCGATGGCCATCCGTATCGGGAGGTTGTGAGGCAAGGTTTTGCTGTGCACAGGTCGCACCGCGAGGTTTGTATCGGCCTCCCTGCGTAAAGAGGGGTTAATGCCCTTAGAGAAAATCAGAAAAGGTGCTTGGGCTATGAAGAGTATTTTGAAGGGTCTTGTGGGCGTATCGGTTCTCGCCTTGTCGGCGGGCGCTGCTTCGGCGGCCACGCTGGACGACGTGAAGAGCCGCGACGCGCTCAAATGTGGTGTGAGTCAGGGTCTCCCGGGCTTCTCCAACCCCGATTCGGACGGCAATTGGTCCGGTCTGGATGTTGATCTGTGCAAGGCGGTAGCAGCCGCGATCTTCGACGATGCGTCGAAGGTCGAATACGTGCCGCTGTCTGCCAAGGAGCGTTTCACCGCGCTGCAGTCGGGCGAAGTGGACCTGCTTTCGCGCAACACGACCTGGACGATGAGCCGTGACACGCAGCTCGGCCTGAACTTCTCGGTCGTCAACTACTACGACGGTCAGGGCTTCATGGTCCGTTCGTCCATGGGCATCTCGTCCGCATTGCAGCTTTCCGGCGCCGCGATCTGCACCAACACCGGCACCACCACCGAGCTCAACGTGGCGGACTATTTCCGTGCCAACAACATGGACTACGAACTGGTCGCCTTCGAGAAGGCCGACGAGGTTGTCGCCGCTTATGACGCCGGCCGCTGCGACGTCTACACGACCGACCAGTCGGGCATTTACGCGCAGCGCCTGAAGCTGACCAACCCCGACGAGCACAAGGTGCTTCCGGAGGTCATCTCCAAGGAGCCGCTTGGTCCGGCAGTCCGCCAGGGCGACGATCAGTGGCAGAACATCATCAAGTGGGTGCACTTCGCCATGGTTGAGGCTGAGGAATCCGGCGTCACCCAGGGCAATGTCGACGAGATGAAGGGTTCCGACAACCCGAACATCAAGCGTCTGCTGGGCACCGAAGGTGAGTTCGGCACCGCGATCGGCCTCGACAACGACTGGGGCTACCGCGTCATCAAGCATGTCGGCAACTACGGCGAAGCGTTTGCGCGCAACGTCGGCCCCGACACGCCGCTGAAGATCGCCCGCGGCCAGAACGCACTGTGGTCCAATGGTGGCCTGCAGTACGCTCCGCCGATCCGCTAAGGATTAGCTGGAAAAGGGGCTGTCCGGGAAACCGGGCAGCCCGCACCAGGGAATACGTCGCGCCCAACATCGGCGGCCGGTCACCGGTCGCCCAACAAAATCAATTGGCGCGAACGAGGGGAACACACATGGCCGTCACTACCGCCGGGGAATCGGCGCCAAGGGTTGCGTTGCTCAACGACCCGAAGATTCGCGCGTGGATCGTTCAGATCCTGCTGCTGGTTGTTCTGGTCTGGCTGACATATGTCGGCATCCAGAACATGTTCGCAAACCTGCAGGCCGCCAACATCGCCTCGGGTTTTGGCTTCCTGAACCGCAATGCGGGCTTCGCAATCAGTCAGTCTCTGCTCGATTATGACCAGGCCACCTCGACCTTCGGTCGTGTGTTCTTTGTCGGGCTGATCAACACGCTGATTGTTTCGATCGTCGGTGTCGTGATTGCGACGATCCTTGGATTTGTTGTCGGCATTGCCCGTCTTTCGCAGAACTGGGTCGTTTCCGGTATTGCCACCGTCTACATTGAGACGTTGCGCAATATTCCGCTGCTGCTGCAGATTTTCGTCTGGTATTTTGCCGTTTTGCGGCTGCTTCCCGGCCGCCGGGATTCGCTCGACATGGGGTTTCTCGGTCAGCTCAATATATCCGGCTGGTATGCACCCAAGCCCATTTATGGCGACGGCATCAACCTCGTGCTCGGCGCCTTGGTCATTGCGATTGTCGCCATCTTCGTCATTGCCCGCTGGGCTCGCAAACGCCAGGAGCAGACGGGTGAGATATTCCCCGTTTTCTGGACTTCTGTCGGTCTCTTCATCGGGCTACCGCTGATCGCCTACTTCATCGCCGGTATGCCGCTTTCCTTCGAGTATCCGGAGCAGGGCAATTTCGGCCCGCGCGGCGGCGCGCGCATCTACCCCGAGTTCATCGGCCTGTTGCTGGCGTTGTCCTTCTATACCGGCGCCTTTATCGCCGAAATCGTCCGTGCCGGCATTCTCGGTGTCAACAAGGGTCAGACTGAAGCCTCGCATGCGCTTGGGCTCCGCAACGGTCCCACGCTGCGACTGGTAATCGTCCCGCAGGCGCTGCGGATCATCATACCGCCGCTCACGAGCCAGTATCTCAATCTGACGAAGAACTCGTCGCTGGCGGTCGCCATTGCCTATCCGGACCTTGTTTCGGTCTTCGCGGGCACGGCGCTTAATCAGACCGGCCAGGCCGTGGAGATCCTGATGATGACAATGCTGACCTATCTGGCTCTGTCGCTGCTGATCTCGGCATTCATGAACTGGTACAACGCCAAGATGGCGCTGGTGGAGCGCTGACATGGCAAAAGAAACCAAAACCACGAAGTCCGTACCTGGTGTCAAAGGCAAGGCGGCCGATGTCGCTGCGCCTGAAGGCACGCCGGTCGCCTATCCACACACGGCAGACTCGCTGGCTCCGGTGCCGCACGGCGGCAATGTCGCCTATGTTCGCACTGAAATGGCGAGTTCGGAGGCACCGCCCGCGTTGGCCTCTGGCCCGGTCGCCTGGATACGCGAGAACCTGTTCTCGAGCATTCCCAACACGGTGCTCACGCTTCTTGCGCTCTATGTGATCTACGTGATCGTACCGCCGCTGGTGCAGTTCGCATTCGTCGATGCAGTCTGGTCGGGTACCGACCGTACCGCCTGTGCCACCGAGCAACAGGGCGGCGTCCAGCCCAATGGCTGGTTCGGCGCATGCTGGGCATATGTCGGGGTATATGGAGAACAGTTCATCTACGGCCGTTATCCGGATGAGGAGCTTTGGCGTGTCGATATCGTCGGGTTGCTGTTCTTTGGCGCCCTCATCCCGCTGCTCATCCCTTCCGCGCCGTTCAAGCGTGAAAACATCATCTTCATCAGCGTCGTATTCCCGGTCGTCGCACTTGTGCTGCTGACCGGCGGCCATTTCGAGCTCAACGGCTTCATGCCGACCGGCTTCCTGTTCGAACCCGGCATGGTGAAGTTCTGGGTCGACTACCTGATACTCTCGGCCATCGTGGTGGGTATCGCCTACGCGATCGCCCGGGCCTCGGACAAGGATCCGATGCCCGGCATGCGCGGGGCCGCCATCTTCATGGTCGGCATCGCCATCATCATGGCCATCTTCGCGGTGGATTTCGGCCTCGAACATGTTCCGACCGACCGCTGGGGCGGGCTGCTGGTTACCATGGTGATCGCGGTCACCGGCATCGCCGTCTCCCTGCCGATCGGCATCGTGCTGGCACTCGGGCGACGCTCACACATGCCGATCGTGCGTTTCTTCTCGGTGGTCTTCATCGAATTCTGGCGCGGCGTGCCGCTGATCACCGTGCTGTTCATGTCGTCGGTGATGCTGCCGCTTTTCCTGCCGGAAGGCGTGACCTTCGACAAGTTGCTGCGGGCGCTGGTGGGCGTGGCCATGTTTGCCTCCGCCTATATGGCGGAAGTTGTGCGCGGCGGTCTGCAGGCCATTCCGAAAGGCCAGTTCGAAGGCGCGATGGCGCTTGGTCTCAACTACAACCAGATGATGCGCATGATCGTCATGCCGCAGGCGCTGAAGCTGGTCATTCCGGGTATCGTCAACACCTTCATTGGCCTCTTCAAGGACACCACGCTGGTGCTCATAATCGGCCTGTTCGATTTCCTGGGCCAGATTCAGTCGTCATTCACCGACCCGACTTGGGCAACGCCGGTGCAGGCGCTGTCGGCTTACCTGTTCGCCGCTTTCGTCTATTTCGTGTTCTGCTTCGGCATGTCGCGATATTCGATCTTCATGGAGCGGCGGCTGGACACCGGTCACCGATAATAAGTGCCCGAAGCGGGCAATTGCGGATCAGATAGGGGAACCGCCAAATGACAAGTGAAAACGCTGTTCGTGCCGACGACATTTCAGTCGATCGTTCGCGGATGCAGATATCCGACACGGATGTCGCGATCGAAATCACCGACATGCACAAATGGTATGGTGACTTCCACGTTCTGAAGGACATCAACCTCAAGGTCATGCGCGGCGAGCGCATCGTGGTCTGCGGTCCCTCCGGTTCGGGCAAATCCACCATGATCCGCTGTATCAACCGACTCGAGGAACATCAGAAGGGGACCATTGTCGTCGATGGCATCGAGCTTACCAATGATCTGAAGAAGATCGACGAGGTGCGCCGTGAGGTCGGCATGGTGTTCCAGCATTTCAACCTGTTCCCCCATCTGACCATCCTGGAAAACTGCACGCTGGCGCCGATCTGGGTCCGCAAGACGCCGAAGAAGGAAGCCGAGGCGACGGCGATGCACTTCCTGGAGCGGGTCAAGATCCCGGAGCAGGCCAACAAATATCCTGGCCAGCTTTCCGGCGGCCAGCAGCAGCGCGTGGCGATTGCCCGCTCGCTGTGCATGAACCCGCGCATCATGCTGTTCGACGAGCCGACCTCGGCGCTGGATCCCGAGATGATCAAGGAAGTGCTGGAAACAATGGTCGGCCTCGCCGAAGAGGGCATGACCATGATTTGCGTCACGCACGAGATGGGCTTCGCGCGCCAGGTCGCCAACCGGGTGATCTTTATGGATCAGGGTCAGATCGTCGAGCAGAACACGCCTGCCGAATTTTTCGACAACCCACAGCACGAGCGCACCAAGCTCTTCCTCAGCCAGATCCTGCACTGATCGGGCCATCTGGTTCACGCGGATACGAACCGGCGCCTCGGCGCCGGTTTTTCGTTGCCCGGGTGTGCGGTGTCAGGCGGGTGCTGCGGCCTTGGTTTCGACCTGCGGCGACTCGCAGGCATCGAAGCCGTAAAGCCAGTCGAGTTCCGCCGCGAGCTGCCGCCCCGTCCGTGCCTTCAGCACAATGTTGCGCATCAGCGCGATCGGCCCCGACGCGTGCCAGGCGAAATGGTTGAAGCGCCCGCGCGCTTCCACGCGTTTGATGCGCGGCCGCCTGACTGCTTCGTAGCGTGCAAGCGCACCGGCGATATCGTCGGGCATCGCCGCCACCAGATTGGCAAGCATGATCGCGTCTTCCATCGCCATAGCCGCGCCCTGCGCCGCAAAGGGCGTCAGCGCGTGCGCGGCGTCGCCGATCAGCGCCACGCTCGCCCCGCCGGTCCATGGATGATCCGGCGGCACCTCGCGGATCGGCCACAGGCTCCAGGGCGCTGCCTCGCGCGCCAGTGTCGCCAGCGGTGCCGCCGTTCCGCGCATCAGCTTGGCCAGAACATCCTCATCGCCGGTTTCGCCGGGGCGTGCGGCCGCGTGTTTGGCATCCACGATCACGACGAGATTGACGGCCGTACCGCCGCGGATCGGATAGGCAACAAGGTGGAAACGCTTGTGCGCGTAGACAGTCACGCAGTCGGCCGGCATCGCTTCCAGCAGCGACTGGCCGAGCGGCCCGTTGGCGCGCACGGTGCTGCGCCAGGCCGAAAAGCCGCTGTAGTTCGGGGGGGCATTGCGTGTGCCGAGATTGCGTACCGTGGAGCCAACGCCGTCAGCTCCCACCAGAAGCAGGCAGGCGGCTTCTTTCACATCGCCCGCAACGTCGATTGAAACGGTCACCCCGCGTGGATGAAACGCCGCATCCGCCAGCCGGGCGCCAGTCACCAGCCTTATATCCGGTTCGCGCTTGGCGCGGGTCAGAAGCGCCGTCTGCAGGTCGGCCCGGTGCGCAACAAGGTAGGGCGCACCCCAGCGGTCTTCCGCCCGGCTTCCGAGCGGCACTTCCGCCAGCCGCCGCAATTTCCGCGCTTCGCGCACAACCACCGCGCGTGGCTCCACCGCACTCGGGATCAGATGTTCCAGAACTCCGAGATGGGCAAGAACCCGTGTTGCGTTGGGCGAAAGCTGGATGCCGGAGCCGGCATCCTGGAGCTGCGGCGCCTGTTCGAAGAGCTGAACGGAAAAGCCGTTTTTTGCAAATGCGATTGCCGCCGTCAGACCGGCAATACCGGCGCCGGCTATGACGACCTGCCGCGAGCGCCGGGCATCCATCAGGCTACAGCGCCCGCGCCGTCAGGCGGCCTTGCTTGCGTAGGCGCAGCCGGCAGGAATTGTCTCTTCGCCATGCAGCTTGCCGTTGTAGGCATAGAGCGTGGAGCAGTAAGGGCAGACGATTTCATTCTCGTCTCCCATGTCGAGGAACACATGCGGATGGTCGAAGGGCGGGTTGGCGCCGACGCATTTGAATTCCTTGACGCCGATTTCCACCTTGTGGTGGCCCGCATCGTTCTGGAAATGCGGAATGTGGTGGCTTGCCATGATGTACTCCCAGAAGACGGATCGGCCGCCCGTGGCGGGCCGATTGCAATCGGTTTGAAACATCTGGCAATTCAATGCAAGCGAGCTGTTAAGAAACTGTCGGGGCTTGTGATGCACCGGCGCGCTGATCGAACTAATATGATGCGATACGGCGACGGGATGCGCCGGCATTTGGAGAGTGCAATGAACGAGTTGAGGCCGGTCAAGTCCGAATTCGCGGACGGTTCGAAAGGCTTGCCTGGCGGCAGCGATCCGAGCCCTGATCGCTTCGTCAATCGGGAGTTCTCCTGGCTGCAGTTCAACCGGCGTGTGCTTGCCGAATCGCAGAACCCCAACCATCCGCTTCTGGAACGCTTGCGTTTCCTGACGATTTCGGCCGCCAATCTCGACGAGTTCTTCATGGTTCGCGTCGCCGGCCTTGCCGGTCAGGTGCGTGAGGGGATCGCAACTCGGAGCGACGATGGTCGCACCCCGCAGGAGCAGCTCGACAATATCCTGCTTGAGGTCGAGCAGTTGCAGGCCGAACAGCATGAATCGCTCGCCAATCTGGCATCTATGCTGGCGATCGAGGGCATTCTCATCGTACGTCCGGATCAGCTGACCGGTGCGGATCGCGACTGGCTCGCACGGCATTTCGAGGAGGCGATTTTCCCGGTCATGACGCCGCTCTCGATCGACCCGGCGCATCCGTTTCCGTTCATCCCCAATCTCGGTTTCTCGCTGGCGCTCAGACTGAAGCAGCGGCGCTCCGGCGATGAAATGACCGCGCTCCTGCGTGTGCCCGTCTCGCTTGCGCGTTACGTGCGCCTGCCCGACCAGGAGGGCACTGTCCGCTTCGTAGCGCTCGAAGACGTCATTTCCATGCATATCCACCGGCTGTTCCCGGGATACGATGTCGGCGGCCTCGGCGCGTTCCGCATCATCCGCGACAGCGACATCGAGGTCGAGGAGGAGGCGGAAGACCTTGTGCGCCTGTTCGAATCTGCGCTGAAAAGGCGCCGCCGGGGCCAGGTCATCCGCATCGAATTCTCCGGCGAAATGCCCGAGATGCTACGGGATTTTGTCTCCGGCCAGTTAGGCATCGCGCCAAGTCGCATTTCCACCCTCAATGGGCCGCTGGCCATCAACCAGCTGTCGGACATTGTTTCGCTGCCGCGAGACGACCTCAAATTCGCCCCCTACAATCCCCGCTTTCCTGAGCGTATCCGAGACCACGGCGGCGACTGTTTTGCCGCCATCCGCGAGAAGGACATCGTCGTCCATCACCCCTATGAATCTTTCGACGTCGTTGTTCAGTTCCTGCGCCAGGCGGCGATGGATCCGGATGTCGTCGCCATCAAGCAAACGCTCTACCGCACCTCCAACGACAGCCCCATCGTGCGAGCGCTCATCGACGCCGCGGAAGCGGGCAAATCGGTCACCGCGCTGGTCGAACTCAAGGCGCGTTTCGATGAGGAGGCCAATATCCGCTGGGCACGTGATCTGGAGCGGGCCGGTGTGCAGGTCGTGTTCGGGTTCCTGGAGCTCAAGACCCACGCCAAGATGTCGCTTGTCGTGCGGCGGGAGGATGGGCGGCTGCGCAACTATGTGCATCTGGGCACCGGCAACTATCACCCCATAACGGCACGCATCTACACTGACCTGTCCTATTTCACCACCAGCCCGGAAATCGCCCGCGATGTTGCGCAGGTGTTCAATTACATAACCGGCTATGCCGAGCCGGCGGACGAGATGAAGATCGCCATTTCGCCGTTTTCGCTCCGCCAACGCATTATCGGGCATATCGAAGACGAGATCGCCCATGCCTTGGCGGGCCGTCCGGCGCAGATCTGGATGAAAATGAACTCGCTGGTCGATCCCGCGATCATCGATGCGCTGTACAATGCCAGCAGGTCAGGGGTGAGCGTCGATCTCGTGGTCCGCGGCATCTGCTGCTTGCGCCCGCAGGTGCCCGGCCTTTCCGACAATATCCGCGTGAAGTCCATCGTCGGGCGTTTTCTCGAACACAGCCGCATCTACTGTTTCGGCAATGGCGCTGGTCTGCCCTCCGACGAGGCCATAGTCTATTTTTCGTCCGCCGATCTGATGCCGCGAAACCTTGACCACCGGGTAGAGACGCTGGTGCCGATCACCAACGCAACTGTGCACGAGCAGGTGCTGGGCCAGATCATGCTTGGCAACATCATGGACAACCGTCAGAGTTTCGAAGTATTGCCGGATGGCACGTCGCGGCGCATGACGCCGGACGAGGGTGAAGAGCCGTTCAACGCTCAGGAATATTTCATGACCAATCCGAGCCTTTCCGGCCGAGGCGATGCGCTGAAATCTCACGCGCCGAAGCGCATCGCGCGCTACCGGCGTGAGAAGAAAGCTGGCGTGGCCCGTCGGTCATGAATTCGTTTAATCAGGGCAGACTGCAGGATCGCAATCCGCTGTCTGTGATCGACATCGGATCGAACTCGATCCGCCTGGTCGTCTATGAAGGCGTGGCGCGCTCGCCCACCGTCCTTTTCAACGAAAAGATGCTGGCCGGCCTTGGTCGCAACATCGTCACCACGGGCAAGCTCGATGCCGATGGCGTGGCCCGTGCCATTAACGAGTTCCGTCGCTTTCGCGCCCTGTCCGAACAGGCGGGCTCCGACGGCATTCATGTTATCGCGACCGCCGCCGCGCGCGAGGCCGAAAACGGCCACGCTTTCATCGAGCGCGTGGAGGAGATCCTCGGCACGGAAATCCAGGTGCTCACCGGCCGCGAGGAAGCGTACTACTCGGCGCTCGGCGTCATCTGCGGTTTTCACAACGCTGACGGCATTGCCGGCGACCTCGGTGGCGGCAGCCTCGAACTTGTGGATGTGAACGGCCACGATATCGGCGACGGTATTACCTTGCCGCTGGGCGGCCTGCGGCTGCAGGATTCGGCCGGCGGTTCGCCGACTGAGGCTGCGCGCATCGCGCGCAAGGAACTCAAGCGGGCGGAGTTGCTGAAGGGCGGCGAGGGGCGTGTCTTCTACGCGGTCGGCGGTACCTGGCGAAATCTTGCCCGCCTGCACATGCTGGCGACGGGCTACCCGCTGCATGTCATGCACAATTACGAGTTCGATATTCAGAAATCGGCCGCTTTTCTGGCCCGCGTTGCCCGCGGCGATATCGACAAGATCAAGGGCATCAACCGCATCTCCAAAATGCGCCGGGCCTTGCTGCCTTATGGCGCGGCGGTGCTGCAGGAGATCATCAAGTCGATGAAGCCGTCGAAGATCGTCGTCTCGGCGCTTGGCGTGCGCGAGGGGTATCTGTTTTCGCTGCTGGACGAACAGCGGCGCGCCGCCGACCCGCTGATTTCGGCGGCCGAGGAACTGGCGGTGCTGCGCGCGCGTTCGGTCACCCATGCGCGCGAACTGGCTCAGTGGACAGGGGAAACGCTTGCCGCCTTTGGCATTGACGAAGAGCCGGCCGAGGAGCGCTACCGCAAGGCCGCGTGTCTGATGGCCGACATTGGGTGGCGCGCTCATCCCGAATATCGCGGCACCCAGTCGCTCAACATCATCTCGCATGCATCCTTCATCGGTATCGATCACCCGGGCAGGGCGCTGATCGCGCTCACCATCATGTATCGCTACGAAGGCATCTACGAAGACATGGTAAGCCCCGAGCTGCGCGAACTGGCAGGCCCCCGATTTGTCGAACGCGCGCGCTTGCTGGGCGCCATGATGCGTGTGGTTTACCTGCTGTCTGCCGCCATGCCGGGCATCATGCCGAAGCTCAGATGGGTGAAACGCGACGAGGGCGGCCTGACCTTGACGGTACCGCGCGAACACGCCGCACTGATGGGGGAACGGCCGGAGGCCCGGCTGTCACAGCTCTCCAAGGTCAGCGGACTGAACCTGAAGCTCGAACTTGCCGACTGAGGGTTGCGGCGCGTCGGCGTTGCCGGCAGCGCCCCCGCGCCCGTGGTCGGCTGTCGGAACAGTTCGCTTGTCATTCCGAGCTTTCAGGTCACCGTTCGCATCAAAAATTTGACAGATGCGACGAATCGAACTCATCTTTATAGATGATTTGTGATTTGCGGCATCGTACCGCAGCTTGGCTGCTTGTTCTGATAGCTGTGAAGGTATTGTCCTCCAGCGGCAGCATCGCAACGTCCATTGCGCATAACTGCATCCATCTTGCCCAGGTTAGTGCGGCCGTGCACGCTCACATTGACACTCACGGCCACACTCACGGCCACACTCACGGCCACACTCACGGTCCGGTGCATCATCACGACGAGGTTGGCTCTTCTCATCAGCACCACACGAACGACTTCCCGCCAGGGCCGGGAAGCACCGAAGACGCTTCAGAGCCGCTACTTTCGGTGTATTTCCAGTCACCATGTACGCTTGCGGACGTCGAAATATTGTGGGTTCCATCGATCGTACTGGAAAGATGGGATGGCTTGGTTGCCAAGTTGACGGGGGAAAGACCGCAACCCGGGCTCCAGCCGCCATGTTCGGCCATCGTTTGAACGACCAGAGCATTCAAACGAGGTCTTGTGAATTAAAATGAAGAAATGTGACGCGGTGCGTGACGCCGGAGCACGTGCGCTGGCGGTGCAGGAAATTGTGACTGCACTGTTAAGGCGCATTCAGGGGCTCGATCCGGCATTGCGGATTCTTACTGCCCAGGCGTTTGAAGATGCCGCATCCAGCCTTGAAGCTAGGGCCACGGTCGAGAAGGATATCGACAAGCGTGGCATCTATCTAAAAGCGGTCGATGATGTCGAAGAGTGCCACGAACGCGCTCTGACGTATCGGGGACTGAACGCTTAGAAAGTAAAGCCGGGCCGCTTTGCGGTCCGGCTCTTGTCCCTGGGGTGCCGCATGCTCGACCTTCAATGGTGGCTGGCGGCAAAGCTCCGCACGGCGTCGCCAAAGGCCTCAAACAGGGCCCGGTTCACCGGATTGGTTTCGGGGTCATATTCCGCGTGCCACTGCACGCCCAGCGCAAAACCCTTCGCGCCGTCGATCCTGATCGCCTCGATTGTCTCATCTTCGGCGATTCCCTCAACCACGATACGCTTGCCCGGTTCCAGAATGCCCTGGCCGTGCAGCGAGTTCACGCGAATCGTATCGCGGCCGAAAAGGCCGGCGAAGGTGCCCCCCGGCGTCAGACGCACATCGTGCCGGTCGGCAAAAATTACTTCCGGATCGGGGTGAATTTCGCCGTTTTCCAGCCGCGGCATACGGTGGTTCATGCGTCCGGGGATTTCCCGGATCTCAGGGTGCAGCGTACCGCCATAGGCGACGTTCATTTCCTGGAAGCCCCGGCAGATGCCGAAGATCGGCACTCCCTGCGCCACGCAGGCTTCCACCAGCGGCAGTGCAACGGAATCGCGGCTCTGATCGTAGGGTTCGTGTTTGGCACTGGGTTCGGCGGCAAACCGGCTGGGATGCACATTCGCCCGCGCGCCGGTGAGAACAATGCCGTCCACCGCGTCGAGCAGGTCGCCAATGTCCGTGATGTTTGGTTCACCGGCGAAAATCAGCGGCAGCGCACCGGTGACGGCAGCGATCGAGGTGAGATTGCGTTCGCCTGCCGATTGTACCGCGAACCGGTTTTCGACGATGTAGCGATTGCCGATGACACCGACGACAGGTCTCTTCATTACCGCCTGCTCCCGCTCATTCCGCTGCCGCAGGCAGATCGAATACCTCGATTCTGCGGTCCTGAAATCTGATCGCGATTTCACCGCGCACGAGCCGCAGCGCCCGTTCGCCGAATACCTCGCGCCGCCAGCCCGAAAGCGCCGCGACACCGGCCTCGTCACCATTTGCGGCAATGCGGTCTATGTCATCGCTTGAAGCCAGCACCTTGGGCGCCACGCCTTCTCTTTCAGCCACCAGCTTCAAGAGCACTTTGAGAAGCTCGGCGGCGGCGTTTGCCCCCTCCGGATTAGGCCGGTGGCGCTGTGGCTTCGGCAGCTCGTCCTTCGGGATCGCCAGAGCGGCGGTGATCGCTTCCATCAACCCGGCAGCGGCGCCCGAGCGCTCCCAGCCGCGCGGCACCGCGCGCAGCCGCCCCAGCGCCTCGGTCGTCGCCGGCATCTGCTGCGAAATTTCTACCAGCGCGTCGTCCTTGAGGATGCGCCCGCGCGGCACGTTCCGCTCGCGCGCTTCGCGCTCGCGCCAGGCCGCGATCGATTTGGCAATGGCAAGCTGCTGCGGTTTGGCGTTGCGCAGCTTCAGCCGCTTCCAGGCGTCGTCCGGGTTCGGATCGTAGGTCTGACGCGCTGTCAGTACCTCCATTTCCTCATTCAGCCAGTGCGCCCGGTTTTCGCGCTCAAGTTCGTCGGCGAGGTGGCGGTAGACATCGATGAGATGTGTCACGTCGGCGAGTGCGTATTCCAGTTGCTTGTCTGACAGGGGACGGCGGCGCCAGTCGGTGAAGCGCGAACTCTTGTCGATGCGCACGCCCGTGATCTTGTTGACGAGTTGGTCGTACGAGACGCTGTCGCCGAAGCCGCACACCATCGCCGCCACCTGTGTGTCGAACACCGGATGCGGAATGAGATCGCCGAGATGAAATATGATCTCGATGTCCTGGCGCGCCGCATGGAAGATCTTCAGCACCTTTTCGTCGCCCATCAGCGCGAAAAAGGGCGCAAGGTCGATACCCGGTGCCAGCGGGTCGATCAGATAGGCAGCGTCCGGCGATGCCATCTGGATCAGGCACAGCTCCGGCCAGAAGGTTGTCTCGCGAATGAACTCGGTGTCGACCGTCACGAAGTCGGATTTGCGGAGTGTTTCTATGGCCGTTTCAAGTTCGGCCTGTTTGCTGATTACATTCATGCGCTCTGTTTAGTGCGATTTCTCTGGCTGTTGAAGCGCTCAGTCGCTTTTCCCACGCCGTTGTACCCGACCGGCGAGGCGTCCGAAGATAAGCGAGGTTCTGAGCAGTGCGGCAAAGCGGCCGCGCTGTTCCGCCGGCACCGAAGAGCGAACGCCCATCCGGTAGATGATGATCAGGATGAAGACCGCGTAGACAATCGCGATGAAGAGAAACAGGGAATGCGGCCCGAATGCCTCCATGACGAATGACGCGGTGAACGGGCCGAAGATGGCTCCTATGGAATAAAACAGCATCAACCCGGCATTGAGCATGACATATTCGTCCGGGTTTGCGCGGTCATTGGCGTGTGCGGCCGAAAGTGAGAACAGCGGCATCGCGAATGCGCCGAACACGAACACCACGGCGAAATTGGCAGGCCGGTTCGCTCCGGTGAACAACGCCAGCGCCAGCGCAGATGCCAGCGCCGCGGCCGAGGTGATGATCAGCACCTTGCGGCGGTCCCATTTGTCGGAGACGTGTCCGAGCGGATACTGGATCAGCGCTCCGCCGACGATCGAGACCGAAACGAAGGCGGCAACATCGGCGATCGAAAGCCCGATTTGCTGGGCATATATCGGGCTCAGCATGCGAAATGCGCTGTTCGAGACGCCGACCGAGATACAGCCGATTGCTCCCAGCGGCGAGATCATCCAGGCACGGCCGAGATCGAATTTCACATTTTCGGGCGGCTTCGGATTCGACCGGTCGCCCAGCGAAACGGGCACCAGCGACAGCGTGATCATGATGGTCATGACGGCGAAAATGGTGAAGCCGCCCGCACCGACGGCCGGAATGAGAAACTGCGAACCGGTCACAGCGCCAAGGTCAAGTATGCGGTAGATCGCTAGAACGCGCGCCCGGTCGCGGTTCTCGACGCCGGAGTTGATCCAGCTTTCGATGACTGTGAAAAGCCCCGAAAAGCAGAACCCGGAAACGAAGCGGATCACGGTCCAGCTCCACGGGTCGATCAGCATCGCCAGAAGCAGTGTGCCCGATGCAGCCATTGCGGCTAGCGCGGCAAAGGCGCGGATATGGCCAACGGCGTGCAGTATCCGCACCACAAACACGCAGCCGATCAGAAATCCTGCGAAGTAGGCCGTTCCCATCAGGCCGATCGACGCCGGAGTAAAGCCTTCCTGAGCCCCGCGCAGCGCAATCAGCGTGCCTTGCACCCCATTGCCGCCCAGAAGGATGGCTGCCGCGATGAGAAGCGGGATGAGCGGGCGCAGCGATGACATCGGATCTACCGTGGAACGAACAGCCTGTATGCGCGAAGGTGTTGGCTATGTCATGCCCCAATTTCACGTCCGCCCTAGGCCAGGCGCAACAGAAAGGCTCACTGCCGGTCGAACTAGCCGGTGATCAGCCCGGCGCGTAATGCCTCGCTCACCGCCTGCGAACGACTCGTTACGTCCAGCTTGCGGAACGCATTCTTGAGATGAAACCTGACCGTGTTTTCCGACACGCCAAGAATACCGCCGATTTCGCGGTTGCTCTTGCCCCGTGACGCCCAGTGAAGGCAATCGATCTCGCGGGAGCTTATGTCCGGGCGTGTCTGCCAGTCATGTCCGTTGGCGTTGCCGTTTACGTAGCCGTGTGCTGTATCGAGCGCCTGCATCAGATAGGATGCAAGCAGGTGGATTTCATGCATGGTTGAGGCGAAAAACTCTTCTGTCCTCGCGCCCTTGCCGCGCAAATAGACCGTCACGCCCTTGTTCACCGAGACAGTGCTCAGGGGCACCAGCCAGGCGTGTCGAACGCCGAAAGCCTTCAGCATGAACTTCTGCCAGCGCACTGAGGCGTTTTGCGGGCACCGATCCAGAAACGCCACGTAATCGAAGGGTGTCTTTCCCGCGGCGGTTTCGTCGATCGTGGGACACATCTGCATCCAGCCGTCGCGGACATATTCCGTGATCAGCTTCATGTCGTAATCGCACACCACGAAATTGCACGGCTGATCGACATTGTTGATGGTTCCGGCAGAAAACGAATAGGCATCGAATCCGTGATAGCCGACGGCCTTTATCGTCCCCGAAAACAGCTCGACGATTTCATCCACGGTCGAGCACGCCGCAAGCCCTTCGATCAACCGGTCCACATTCTGCATGGGCGGTAACTTACCCGCTCGAAGGGTTCGGTCCACCCATAGCTTAGCGCCGGCCGATTGGAATGCGCAGATTGCCGGCGATCGATATCGACTGGCTGGTGCCGCCGATTCCGGCATAGCTGGCGTTGAGCGAAGCACTCGCGCCGCCCGCGAAGGCGACGGCAAGTCCTGCCCGCGCGGCGACGCCGATACTGTCCGAGGACGCAATGGTTGCGCCGCCCGCGCCTGTGATCGGGTCGAACCGGCCGAGATTGGCGAAGAAATCGAGCCCGAAGCTCGGCGTCAGCGTCACGCCACCGCCGCCAAGCCGAATGCCCCGGCGCGGCTGGAATGTCGGCCCGAAGGTCAGCGTGGTCTGGGTCGTGTTCGATGCCGCGACCACCGTGCCATCCGAAGCCGTGAAGGCATCGCGCTGCACGTTCACCACCGAGATGCCGAGGGCAGGGGTGATGCTCCACCCGCCGAGCGCAAAGCTGCGCGAGAGTTTCGCCTGCCCGGCCAGCGAGCGGCCGGTCGCCGTGCCGGTCGCGCCGGAGGCGAATGTCGCATTCGCGGTTGAGCTGGAATAGGCCAGGATGGTTTCAAGCAGCAGCTGGTTCGCGATCCGCGCCTGCGCGAATGCCGCCACCGACCACGCCGAGGCCGTTGCGTTGCCGGTCGTTCCGAAGCGGTTGGAATGCGCGTAGCGTGCCGCCACGCCGGCATTCAGCCACGGCGCGAGGCGATAGCTGGCGCCGGCCGCCACCGCCGCGGTGGTGCCGCGCTGGGCAAGTCCCGTCGGGTCGATGTGGAAGGTTATGCTGCCTTTCACCCACATGTTGAAACGCGGGTCGCCCAGTATGCCGTCGGGCGCACCGGCGGCACCGTAGGAACGCTGCATCCTCAGTCGTGTCGTTGCAAGGTCATAGGCAAACGCGAAGCTGTTGTCCGAGGCAGCCATCGCGACGGGCAGGCCGGGCTGATAGCCGTGCGCGCTCGCAATGTCCGGCATCTGCGCAGGCGCATGGGCGGCGGCGAGCCTCTCGGTCGCGGCAACCGCCGGCGGCACCGTGCCGTTGGCGACGGGAAAGAAGCCCGCGCCGTTTTGCGCCTGGCAGGCAGCCAGTGCTGCTTCCGCCTGGTTCAGGAGTGCCTGCGAGGCGTTCACCCTCGCCTGTGTTTCCTGGACCACGGCGAAGGCCGCGCCCACCGCTTCGAAGCCCCGTTCCGACTCGCCATCTGCCCTGAGTTGATCGAGCAGCGCGCGGTCGAGAGGGTTTTGCCGCGTGAGCCGGTTCAGGAGCCGCCGGCGCTCCGTTCGAGCCCTTTGATCCGCTGTGGCCGCGCGCTCGGCATCGTCGAATTCGCCACTGGCTCGGATGAACTTTATGGATGCGGCAGCTGCACGCGCGGCGGCGTTTTGCAGCGCGGCAACGGCGATTACATGATCCCCCATATCGCGTGCCAGGCGCATCCGCGCGAGCAGCACCGCCCCGTGTTGGGCCGCGCAGTTGTCCCCGCTGCCACCCAACGCCGCACCGACCGCGTTTGCGCCGCCGAACCGCTCCAGGCAGGCAGCGAGATCGGAAGCAACCTCCTTCATGTTTCTGCCGAGGCGGACCATCCGGTTTCGGTCATCCTGGTCCGACAGAACATCCCTCAGATTGCCGTCGAGAGCGGCGATCTCGCCAAGCGCGCGTTGCAGATCTTCGCCGAGCGAGGCAATCAGCAGCCCACACGGAATGTTGGGAATTCCAAGCCCGTTGAAGCCGAAGTCCGGCACGGCGAAGTCGCCGAGCAGGTTTGTTCCAGGTATCACGCCACGGATTGCATTGTCGACCACGCCGGCCTTCTGCTGGCCGTTGCCGGCCGCGCTGGGCGTGGGTGTTGCGGTACCCGTGCAGTCGACACCCGCGCTGACCGTGGCGGCGCCGCCGCCGGGAACCGAGATGACGCCCTGAAAACGAATGACGCCGCTCGAGGTCGGTCCCGTATTGGGTACCGTGATCGTGACGGTCACGCTCCGTGCGACCGGCTCGGCGAACAAGGTCACCGTTTCCCCGGCGAATGAGATTCTGACGACCGAGCCTGCCGGTACTGTCACGTGAAATGTGATTTTTTCGTCCGCTTCCAGCGTGTAGATGGCGCCGCCATTGAGCGTTTCATCGAATACTCCGGTCCCGGTGAAGGAAAAGGTCTTCCCCTTCAGCGCGGTACAGCTGGCGGAGATGGCATGCGCCGGTGCTACGCTGAAAACAACTGAACTCAGAACAAGAAAAAGGCCGGCAAACAGCATCTGCGCCGTCGCCGGCAGCCCCCGAACACGCATGACATCTCCCCAAACGCGCCGTCCGTTTTCGGCTCGGCCTGTGTCGTCTTACGTC
This sequence comes from Rhizobiaceae bacterium, assembly GCA_017644005.1. Classification (GTDB taxonomy): domain Bacteria; phylum Pseudomonadota; class Alphaproteobacteria; order Rhizobiales; family Rhizobiaceae; genus RCIO01. The sequence continues at coordinate 488,375 of JAEPMJ010000003.1, read as the reverse complement.
GCGGAACTTCGCGTGACTGGACGGTGCCTGCTACTACCCGATCGGGTGGGGCGGGTGCGAAAGCGGATGATGGCAGGGGTCCTGCACCCCCAGGGGCAAACGCGCCGGCGGCGATTTCCCGCCGGCGCCCGCATTTTCTGTCTGCGGCGATTGCCTATTCGGCGGTAACGCTGCCCCTCATGGAGGGATGAAATACACATTTGTAGGCGTGTTCGCCCGCCGCCACAGTCACGGTCGCGCTCTCGCCCTTGTTGAGCCGCCCGGTGTCGAACCCGCCGCCTTCGGCAGTCGCGGTGTGCGGCGCGGCATCCATGTTGGTGAAGGTGATTGAGTCTCCCGCTGCCACCGAAAGCGAGGCCGGGGTGAATTTCATGCCTTTGATCTCGACCGCGTGGTCGGCGGCGATGGCGGACGAGGCGGCGAAAGCGAGGAGGGCTGCGATGACGATTCTGCGCACGCTGGGTTTCCTTGTGCTGTTGGACATGTGTTTATCGCCGCTATCGGCGCCTTTGGCACCTACTCGGCGGGGTAGTGGCACCCAGGTGCTCGATAATCGCGCCTTGCCTTGACAAACCGGCCCCTCCATGCGCTTTTCGCGCCGATTTTCGGGCGCCGTTTCGTGCTGGGCGCCGCAACAAGCTTTCTTGATCCGGAACAGACCACATGCACCGCTACCGCAGCCATTCCTGCGTTCAACTGAGAGAAGCCGATGTCGGCGCCACCGTCCGCCTGTCGGGCTGGGTTCACCGCGTGCGCGACCACGGCGGCCTGCTCTTCATCGATCTGCGCGACCATTACGGCATCACCCAGATCGTCGCCGATCCGGATTCACCCTGCTTCAAGACGGCCGAGACCGTGCGCGGCGAATGGGTCATCCGCGTCGACGGCGAGGTCAAGGCGCGTTCGCCCGAGACCGTGAATGCCAACCTGCCCACCGGGGCGGTGGAAGTGTTCGCGCGCGACATGGAAGTGCTGTCGCAGGCGAAGGAGCTGCCGCTGCCGGTCTTCGGCGAGCCGGATTACCCGGAAGACATCCGCCTCAAATACCGCTTCCTCGACCTGCGCCGCGACACGCTGCACAAGAACATCGTGATGCGCACGAAGATCATCGCGGAGATGCGCGCCCGCATGGCCGAGGCCGGTTTCACCGAATATTCGACGCCGATCCTGACCGCGTCGTCTCCGGAGGGCGCTCGCGACTTTCTGGTTCCGAGCCGCATTCACGAAGGCAAATTCTACGCGCTGCCGCAGGCCCCGCAGGTCTACAAGCAGCTGATCATGGTGTCGGGTTTCGACCGCTACTTCCAGATCGCACCCTGCTTCCGCGACGAGGACCCGCGCGCCGATCGCCTGCCGGGCGAGTTCTACCAGCTCGACCTCGAAATGAGCTTTGTCGAGCAGGAAGACGTTCTGGCCACCATGGAGCCGGTATTGCGCTCCGTGTTCGAGACGTTTGCCGGCGGCAAGCCTGTCACACAGGAATTTCCGCGCATTCCTTACGACGAGGCGATCCGTAAATACGGCACCGACAAGCCGGACCTCAGAAATCCGATCGTCATGGAAGATGTGTCGGAGCATTTCCGCGGTTCGGGCTTCAAGGTCTTCGCCAACATCCTGGCCAATGACGACAAGGCCGAGGTCTGGGCGATCCCGGCCAGGACCGGTGGCTCCAGAGCCTTTTGCGACCGCATGAATTCGTGGGCCCAGGGCGAAGGCCAGCCGGGGTTGGGCTACATCTTCTGGCGCAAGGAAGGCGACAAGCTCGAAGGCGCCGGTCCTATCGCCAAGAACATCGGTCCCGAACGTACTGAGGCAATCCGCACCCAGCTCGGGCTCGACGATGGCGACGCCTGTTTCTTTGCTGCCGGCGACCCGAAGAAGTTCGCGGGCTTCGCCGGCGACGCCCGCACCCGCGCCGGCGAGGAACTCGACCTTGTCGACCGCGACCGTTTCGAACTCTGCTGGATCGTCGACTTCCCGTTTTACGAGTGGGACGAGGAGGAGAAGAAGGTCGAGTTCGGCCACAACCCGTTTTCCATGCCGCAGGGTGGCATGGAAGCGCTGGAGAAAGCCGAGCCGCTTTCGATCAAGGCCTATCAGTACGATATGGTCTGCAACGGCTTCGAGATTGCGTCCGGCGGCATCCGCAACCATCTGCCGGAGACGATGGTGAAGGCGTTCGAGATTGCCGGCCTCGACCGGCAGACGGTGGAAGAGCGCTTCGGCGGCCTCTACCGCGCCTTCCAGTATGGCGCACCGCCGCATGGCGGCATGGCGGCCGGCATCGACCGCATCGTGATGCTGCTGCTCGGCGCGCGTAACCTGCGCGAGATCACCATGTTCCCGATGAACCAGCAGGCGCAGGATCTTCTGATGGGCGCACCCTCGGAAGCGACGCCGCAGCAGCTGCGCGAACTGAACCTGCGCCTGGTTCCGTCGAAGAAGGACTGAACGGGCGCCGCAATAGGCCCTCATCCGGCAAGGCGGCGTCAGCCGCGCAGAGCCGGGAGCTGTTGAGAGGCGCGGCCGGGTAGCGGATTAGCGCGTCCGGCCCTGAATCGCGCCCGTGTACGTGCCGGGCCGTTCCCTATGATGACCAATGGGTCCCGGATCGCCGCCGCTTCACGGCTCGCCCGGGGTGACGCCGGTGTTTAGCGCTTGCTCCGAGGTAATAGCCGGGCGGGTGAGGGGCCACATTCGGCTTGTCAGCGACCACCTCACTCATCTTGACCGCTCCGGCATTTTGTCGCATTACTCAACCAATAGGTTCACTATTGGGAGGTTCTCATGGCGCCCCGCACCGCATCACGCCAGGAATGGTATGCAGAGAGGCTTGACCTGCTTGAGAAGGAAAAGGAATTCACGCGCGCCCGCGATGCGCTTTCGGCCGCGCGCCGCGAACTGCCCTGGGTCAAGGTCGCGAAGGAGTATGTGTTCGACGCGCCGGAAGGCCCGGTGTCGCTGCGTGAACTGTTCGCTGGCCGCTCGCAGCTCGTCATCTACCATTTCATGTTCCACCCGGACTGGCAGGCCGGCTGCAAGAGCTGCTCCTTCTGGTCCGAGAGCTTCGACGCAGTCACCCCGCATCTCGCTCAGCGCGACGTATCGCTGGCCGTTGTCTCGCGCGCGCCGCTCGACAAGCTGCTGGCTTTCAAAAAGCGCATGGGCTGGCATTTCTGCTGGGTGTCGTCGGCCGGCACTGACTTCAATTTCGACTACCGGGTCTCGTTCCGCGAAGACGATCCCAACCGCGGCGATTACAATTTCGGCACGATAGAGTTCGGCGGACCGGAAGCACCGGGCATCAGCGTGTTCGCACTGGGTGAGGACGGGGCGATCTACCACACCTATTCCGCTTATGCGCGGGGCCTCGACATGCTCAATCCCACCTACCAGATACTTGACATCGCACCGAGGGGCCGCGACGAGGCAGCACTTTCTTACCCGATGGAATGGGTACGCCTGCACGACGAATATCCGGCGGCCTGAAAGCGCCGCCTGCCATCCGTGGGTTCGTCCCGAGGACCCGCTGCCATCGCAAATCCGCCGCTTGCCTCCGTGCGCGTGTGCAATCGTCGTCAACCTCTTGGCGCCGCTCGCAGGCGCACCCATATGCCCATCATGAGCAAACCCGGATTTATCATTCGCGACGGTTTTCCGGCGGCTTTGCGCCGGCAGGCGGCGGAGATCTACTTTCAAGCATTCGAGGGCAAAATCGGCGGCATTCTGGGCCGCGACGGCCGCGGGCTGGCATTTGTCGAGCGCGTCATCGATCCGCGTTTCGCGATCTGCGCCGTCAGCGCCGACGGAACCCGGCTTCTTGGCATCGCCGGCTTCAAGACAACCGGCGGCGCCATGGTCGGCGGCACGATGAGCGATCTGGCCGCGATTTATGGCTGGTTCGGTGCCTGCTGGCGCGCCGCGCTTCTTTCGGTTCTGGAGCGCGGCCTTGCAAATGGACAGCTGCTGATGGACGGCATCGCGGTCGCCGCCGAGGCGCGCGGCATGGGCATAGGCAGCGCGCTGCTTGACGCGATCGTCGATGAAGCTGAAAAACGCGGCATGAAAGAGGTTCGGCTCGACGTGATCGACAGCAATCCGCGTGCGAAATCGCTCTATGAGCGCAAGGGCTTCATCGCTGGCGGGCGTCTCAGCACGGGCCCGTTCAGGCGTCTGTTCGGCTTCAGCTTCGCCACCACCATGGCCCGCCCGCTGACCCCGCATCAGGGCTGATGGCGGCCGGTCCCCGCATTCTGATCACCGGTTTCGGTCCCTTTCCCGGGGCGCCGGTTAATCCCACCGCTGCGATGATCGAGGCACTGGCAGCCGGCCCCTCGAACCTCGCGGGCGAAATCCGCACGGAAATTCTGGCCGTCGAATACGACACCGTACCCCGGCGCCTGAAATCACTGGGCGCGGAATTCGCGCCCGACATCGCCATCCATTTCGGGCTGAGCGCGCGGGCTGAGGGATTCACGCTGGAGCGGCTGGCGCGCAATGAGATCGCCGCCGACAGGCCCGACAATTCGGGTACGCAGCCGCCGGCCGCCTGTATTGTCGAGAGTGGCGATGACCACCCGTCCACGCTGCCTCTGGAAGAGATCGCGGCGGCACTCGCCCGTGCCGGCCTGCCGCATTCATGGTCGGACGATGCCGGCGGATATCTCTGCAACTACATCTTCTATCTGTCGCGCAGCCCGTATTTCGCGGAATATGCGCCACCGGTCAGCGGCTTTGTTCACGTGCCGCCGCTGGCGGGCGAGGGCGCGCCGGCCAATTCCATGACCCTCGAAGACCTTGTGGCCGGCGCGCATATCGTCGTGACAGCCTGCGCGGAGGACTGGCGGAAACGCCAGGCGGTGGCCTGACGCGGCTTGTCCGGTCGCTTCCGGCTTCAATGCGGCAGTCGCCCTAGGTCTCCGCACCGGCCGCGCGTCGGGCATGACGACCCTCGCGTGTCAGCCCGTGTGCAACCAGCCGCTCGATGATCTGCGGATAGCTGATGCCGCTGGCTGCCATGGCTCTGGAATACATGGAGATGTCCGTGAATCCCGGAATCGTGTTGACCTCGTTGACGAGTATGGTGCCGTCGGCTTTGAAGAAGAAATCGACCCGCGCCATTCCATCGCAGCCAAGTGCACGAAATGCGGTTGCCGCAATGCCGCGCATGCGCTCCTCCACATCGCCCGGAATGTCGGCAGGTGCGGTCAGTACCGCGCCGTCCGCGTCGACATATTTCGCTTCGTAGCTGTAGAAGCTGTGACTTTCTGCCGATGCGATTTCACCCGGGCGGGAGACGAAAAGCGCACCGTCCGGGTTCTCCAGCACGCCCAACTCGATCTCGCGACCGCTGACGAATTCTTCGGCGAGCAGCTTGTCGTCGTAGCGAAATCCATGCGCAAGCGCGGCGGCATAGCCGCTTTCCCCGGTCACCTTGCTGACCCCGACGGACGATCCCTGCCGGGCGGGCTTGATGAATAGAGGCACACCGAGTTCCGCTGCAAGATCGGCGAATTTTGGCGCGTTCCCTGGCAGAATGACACTTGCGCGCGCTGTCGCGATTCCGGCCTCGCGCAGCAGCCGTTTGCAGACGTCCTTGTCGATCGCCGAGACCGAACCTGTAATGCCGCAACCGACGAGCGCCACACCCGCGACTTCGGCAAAGCCCTGCACCGATCCGTCTTCGCCCGGCAGGCCGTGCAGTACCGGAAAGACGAGGTCGATCGGTGCGATTTCGCGACCCGTCCCGTCTGCGTCGAGCGCCAGCATACGCCCGCGCCCGCCTGGGATCAGACACAGTTCGGTGCCGGTTTCGGGTGTTGCGAGTTGTCCGTTTTCCGATTTGCTCGCCAGCCACCTGCCGTCGCGGGTGACATATACCGGCAATACGTCCAGTTCTGCCCCATCGATATTGGCGATGACATTGGCGGCCGACATCAGCGAAACCTCGTGCTCGGCCGAGCGTCCGCCGAACAGAACCGCGATGCGCGGCCGTTTACCCGTGTCGGTCATCTTCGCTCCGTCGCATCTGCGAGGGTGGACCCAAATGCGGTCACGCCGGCAGTGGCTATCGCCGCCCCGCGCTATTCGTTCGCGGTGATCGTCACACCCAGCGTCTGCGGCAGGGTCTGCGGCGCGCCCATGGCGCCTGCCATCAGCAGCGCGAAGGGCACTGGCGCCGGCGGTCTGGCGCTGACGACGAGATTGCCGGGATTATCGAGGAAGGCCGACACCGCCGTCGTCGCCTGTGCGGTCAGTTGCTGGTCGCCGATCTGCATCATCATGAACGGGACCATCGCCTTGGCCTGGTTGGCGACGTCGCGGGCCCGCCCGCCCTGTTGTTGCGCGGCGAACTCCAGCACCTTGTTGGTCAGCGTGTCGTCGTCGAAATGAATGCGCGCGGAATGGAAGCTGAGCTGCTGCATCAGCCCGAGCATCGCCATGCCGGAGGCCGAACTGTCGCCGCCCGGATTGGCAAGCATCGCCGCCTGTGTTTCGCGCAGCGATTTGATGAACCCGGCCGTATAGCCGCCGATTTCGAGGCTGATGCCGATCGTCCCGGCGTTGTCGACGGTAATGTCGTAGCGCGTCAGCCTCAGCAGCCCGCTGGCCGGGTCCCAGTCGCCGTCGATCACCATGCTGCCCGCAATGTCGGAATAGCCGAGCGCGCTCGCCATGGCCCGCGTCTTTGGGTCTTCGGCCGCACCCGGCCTGGCGGTAAACGCGTCGATCGTGCCTGCGAAGGTCATCGGCTCGTCGCCCTGCGGCAGCCCGACTTCGATCGCCAGGTCGGACATGGTGAACACGTCCTCGCCCTTCACCGTCACCGCCAGTTCGCCCAGATTCACGGCTTCGTAGAACATCGCCCCGCCATAGGCGTTTTCCTGGCCCTCGGGCTCCAGGGTCATGCCCTCGACCGCCATCTCGCTCAGATAGACGCTGCTGTCTCCGGCCCGATTGCTGAGTTCGGGCACATAGAGCGTGCCGACGCGCCAGCCGTCGCCCTGTTCGGTCACGTCGATCAGCTCCACCAGCGGCAGCGTCGTGCCTTCGCCGTTCACCTCGACATTGACATCGATCAGCCCGATCACCGGGTCGCCATCGTCGTTGTCGTACTGGTCGACCTCGGCCCACACTACATTGGTGCCCTGTTCGGCCATGACCGCCCGCAGCCGGTCCAGAAACGCATCCGTGTCGAGCGCCAGGGCCGGAGCCGAAAAGGCCAGCAGCGCGCCGAGCGAAGCCGTCATCACCAAGCCATGTCTGATCATCGAGTGTTCCCTGAGTTGCCTGTGGTTGAGCCCGAAGGCTGGCCGCCGAAAACGTCAGCATCGCGGCCGTGCGCCGACAATGCCTGTTTTTGTCTGGCCATGGCAAGGCGAACCCGCCAAAGCTGGTGAACGCCGGCTTGCCGGCCGTGCGGCCCCTTGCCCCGAATCATCCCCTCCGCTAACCGCAACTGATGGGAAAGAGCCTTTTGCCGCCCGGCAGTGACGGCGGCGACAACATCGCATCGGTCGACCTGAAAGAGGCGCTCGAGGAGCGTTACCTCGCTTATGCGCTGTCGACCATCATGCACCGCGCGCTGCCCGACCTGCGCGACGGCCTGAAGCCGGTCCACCGCCGCATCCTGCACGCCATGCGCCTCGCCCGGCTGGAGCCCGGCACCCGCTTTTCCAAAAGCGCCGCCATCGTCGGCGATGTGATGGGCAAGTTCCACCCGCATGGCGACCAGTCGATCTACGATGCTCTGGTGCGCCTCGCGCAGCCTTTCTCCATGCGCTATCCGCTGGTCGACGGCCAGGGCAATTTCGGCAATATCGACGGCGATGGCGCGGCCGCCATGCGCTACACCGAAGCGCGCATGACCGAGGCCGCCGCCGAGATCCTCGAAGGCATCAACGAAGACGCCGTCGATTTCCGTTTGACCTACAACGAGGAGGACGAGGAGCCCGTCGTGCTGCCGGGCGCCTTCCCGAATCTGCTCGCCAACGGCTCCAGCGGCATCGCCGTCGGCATGGCGACCTCCATCCCGCCGCACAACGCCGCCGAGCTGTGCGCCGCCGCCATCGAACTAATCGACAACCCGGAGGCCTCCGTCGCCGACCTGATGCGCCATGTCGAGGGCCCGGATTTCCCGACCGGCGGCATCATCGTCGACGACCGCGCCGCAATTCTCGACGCTTATGAGACCGGTCGCGGCTCCTTCCGCGTGCGCGCCCGCTGGGAGACAGAGGATCAGGGCAGGGGCACCTGGACCGCCGTCGTCACCGAAATCCCCTATGGCGTGCAGAAGTCGCGACTGATCGAAAAGATCGCCGAGCTCGTCATCGCGCGCAAACTGCCGCTGGTGGAAGATGTGCGCGACGAAAGCGCGGAGGATATCCGCCTCGTGCTGGTGCCCAAGTCCCGCACGGTCGACCCCGCGCTGATGATGGAATCGCTCTTCCGCCTCACCGACCTGGAATCGCGTTTTCCGCTCAACATGAACGTGCTCAGCCGGGGCAAGGTGCCGGGCGTGCTGTCGCTTAAGACAGTGCTTGCCGAATGGCTCGCCCACCGGCGCGACGTGCTTCTGCGCCGTTCGCGCCATCGCCTCGGCGAGATCGAGCGCCGGCTGGAAATCCTCTCGGGTTACCTCATCGCCTATCTCAACATCGACGAGGTCATCCGCATCATCCGCGAGGAGGATGAGCCGAAAAAGGTCATGATGGCCCTCTTCGAGCTCACCGACACCCAGGCCGAGGCCATCCTCAACATGCGGCTGCGCGCCCTGCGCAAGCTCGAAGAGTTCGAGATCAAAAAGGAATTCGACGGCCTCAGCGAGGAAAAATCGGGCATCGAGGCGCTGCTGGCGTCGGAGACCAAACAATGGGCCACCGTGCGCTGGCAGGTCGGCGAGGTGGCGAGGAAATACGCCAAGGATACGGACCTCGGCGCCCGCCGCACCACCTTCTCTGTCGCGCCCGAGCATGACCTCACCGACATCCACCAGGCGATGGTGGAAAAGGAGCCGGTCACCGTCGTCGTGTCGGAAAAGGGCTGGCTGCGCGCCATGAAGGGCCATCTGGCCGATTTCTCGGCGCTCACCTTCAAGGAGGGCGACGCCCTCAAACTCGCCTTCCACGCCCAGACCACCGACAAGGTGCTGGTGTTCACCACGGGCGGCCGCTTCTTCACCATCGGGGTCGACCGGCTGCCCGGCGGCCGCGGCCATGGCGAGCCGATCCGCATCATGGTCGACATGGACAACGACCAGGCGATCGTCACCGCCTTCGCGCACGATCCCGCGCGCAAGCTGCTGCTGGTATCGCACGCCGGCAACGGTTTTGTTGCGCCGGAGGCCGAGATGGTCGCGAACACCCGCAAGGGCCGCCAGGTGATGAACGTGAAGGCGCCGGACGAAGCGGCCCTTTGCCTGCATGTCGAGCCGGATGCCGATCAGGTCGCCATTGTCGGCGAAAACAGGAAACTTCTGGTCTTCCCGCTGGCCGACGTGCCCGAAATGACCCGCGGCAAGGGCGTCCGACTTCAGAAATACAAGGATGGCGGCGTGAAAGACGCCAAGACATTCCAGATGTCCGGCGGCCTGTCATGGGTGGATTCGGCCGACCGCACCTTCGTCAAGCCGGCCGAGGAACTCACCGAATGGCTCGGCGCCCGGGCAAGCGCGGGACGCATGGTGCCCAAGGGTTTCCCGAGGACGGGGAAGTTCGGGTAGAGAGCTTGCCGCATTTCCCATCCTATGGGATTTCAAGTCTCTAGCTCTTTAGATACAAGTGCTTTGCTTACCTCAGTTGGCATAGATTCTCCGAGGTCAAGCCAATGTATTACATTGTAATATCGGTAAGACTCGTGATCAATGTACTTTTTCAACAGTTTTGCTATGCGAGACTTACTAATAGATTGGACGCATCGTAAAGCTACCGTCTTTCTTAGATTTTCGGATTTGCTATTTAGATCTTCCAGTAGGTGTTCATCGCTGCGCTGCGCGATCTCCTGTATTGATGCACTGCAATATACTGCTGCCTTGACGGAGGGGTCCGTAATCTCGGCAAGGAGGTCTGTAAACCGCCGACGCGCCAGTGCACGTAAGGTGCGCCCAACATCATTAATGTCTGCATTACGGTCCTCGTGAACACTTGGAAGCGAAAAGTAGCCGGCCAATTTTAGTTTCTTGATGCGCTCCACGTCCTCCCAGCCTCCGAAACGACCCATGTATTTAAGTAGAGGCCTATTTGCTGTGACCTCCCAACTATCTAGCACAAGTCGCATGAGCCCTATGTCGGCTCGGTTCATTCGGAGGGCTAGTGTTCCGATGCCTTCATTCAGATGCTGGAGGCAGGAAAATGGAGCAAGCTCAACTGTCTTAGATATTAACTCAGGAGAAGTTGAGCCGAACTGTTGCTTAAGTTTCTCAACTTTGGTGTCGAACAATCGCCGGAAGCCAGAGCGCAGCTCGGTTCTGAGCGCGGTGAGCATTTGTCGTGGGTATTTCTCACACGCCGTAAAGAAAACGTCGGCCGAATGTGGCGATTCATCTTCCGCGAGCTCTAAAAGCTTCTTTAGAGTATAACTTCTTAGAACATACCTCTGAAATCGTGCGAAAAGTGTATCTTCTTTGTTGTCGCGATTGAGCGAAAGTAAACTCCTTCGTGGCTGCTTGCTTTCCAAAGCAGATCGGGCTCGTTCGGTCGAAATCGATTTCCCGTGATCGATCAGTGCGATGATCGCTTCATAACGTATTGCTGCCGAACTATCCCCACTCAGTTCCTCTGCGAGGTCAGCATCGAGACCTCCTCGTCGTCGGAGTTCTTCAGCGGCTAGGAGTCGGATGTCGGAGGCTTTCAGTTTCAGCATTGAGGTTAGGCGCGCAGTCTCAATGTTGACCAACGATCCGGTGATCAGCATTCTGATCGGTTCAGAGACTTTTTCCGGATCGCGAACCGCGAGTTCATCCAAGCCGACGTTCAATGACTCGCGCATGCGAATTGCAATGATTGTTTCGTCGAGTTCTGCCGAATCGATTTTTGGATGCGTCGTTTTTATCGAGTCGAGAGTGACACAGTCCTCATCCAGACCCATCTCCCGCAAATATGTCATCGCCTCCGAACGGGTGTCCGGGGAAGCTTCTTCGTCAAACCAACTCTCAATAACCCTCGCCCGAGTGATGAAATCGTCAATCGTTGGCGGCGTTAAGCCAAGATATCGTGCCAATCTGAGCGTATAGCGCCGTCCAGGGTCACGACCGAAAAACATCTTATCCCGTATCGGGGCTAGAGGTTCGGTCGCTTTGGCCCCAGCGTTCACCCAGAACCAAAGGGGGATATTCTCAGCTCCAAGACTTGCCAAGCCAGCGTTGACAAGCGCGTCAACCTCTCGATTGGAAGGTGAGATTTCATTTCGAGCACGAAAAAGCAAGTTCGCGTCATGTGCGCCTATCTGAACAATATCGTTGCTGGAGCGATGGAGGCTTGCTGCAATCAAACGTAGCCGCGCCACGTCAAACGGGTTTACAGCGTCGTACTTGTCTTCCATCGCCAGCAGTCTGCGGAGAAATGCTTCGGTGTCGCCCCCAAAAAGCGAAGTCGCTCTTGTCCTGCCTTCCTTCTTTGCTTCCTGGGCCGGTGGAGCTTGTACGTCGGGCCTCCGCTGCTCGCCGTCGCCCTCGGAGTGTTCGGTAAAAAGACTCCATCCAATGTTCGCAAGGTAGTCGCGAATTTTTGTCTTGAACTGTTCTCTATCTGGAAATTCGAAGTATAGAGGTCTACGAGCCTCGGTGCGCTGCTTGCGAAACTCTAATACACGCTTCAGCTCTTCCCCAGGATCACGGAGACGTTCTTCGGGAATAGCTTTAAAGAAGAGGAATAAATCATTCATTTCTCCTTTCTTATGTAGCGATTCAGCAATATTATATTCCTCATCGAATCCAGATGTGAATTCGGTGCCCTCGCCGTCGCCCTGAGGTGGAGAGCCCCATCTGTCATACAAGATCCCAAAGAAGTAGTCGCACGACTCCAAGTCTTTGTTGATAAGGGATTGCGCGCGCCGGTTCCCCCCGATTGTCTCTTCCCATCCAACGGCTTCGAACCGGATTCCCCAGTAAGCGCTGTTCTGTCGATTAACATCATCAATCGCGACTCTGACAGCCTCGCGTTCATCGCTTAGCCCGCCGGGAGACGCAATAAAGACGCGAATTACCTTTTGATAGATGTCACCCATAGCGCAGCTGCTTTTGATTTGTCTTGACGTAGCTCGATGATCTGTTCTGTTCCTCCTCTTCCGCAATGTGCAATCGGATTAATGAACAGGAAATAGCCGCCGAGCGGTTGTTGAGGCCTCATCGGTCCATCTTCACAAATATGCTCCCGAGAAGACTTCGACTCGTCGTGAGCTACCCGCATCGGCCCTCCTGCGTGGCCCCCGCACATACCTCATTCGCTCCCGGTTTCCCCCATCACACGCTTGGCCATAATAGGTCCATTCACACGACTACGGACTCGCAGGCGCAGCGCTGGGGTGTTGGCGGTTGCATGTTCTGCTGCAACTGATCGCCATACAGTTCACCCGGCGAGGTGAAGTGGAGCGCATTCGACTTCGCCTTCGCGGCGGTTCTCATCGCCGGCGCGCTTGCGGCCTATGAGTTCGTAAGGGGCACGGTAGGCGGCGTCACCGCGGATTGAGGCTCGACTCCGCGTGGATGTTCTGGCGCGCGGCGCACACGGGAAGGGCTGAAATCCGCGAATCGTCTGCGGCCATCTCCCCAAAATCTATCCCCGCCCTTTCCACCTCCCTTATCCTCCCCTCGCAAATGCCGCTGCGCGGGAAACGGGTGTGCACTCCGAGCACCCGGGCGGCGGTCGGTGCCGGATCGCACGGACAACGGGAGTCAGTGTCGGCGATGAGCCCCCAGCTCCGGGCCCAATTGTAGTCCGCGTCTTCGCCTCTTGATTGGCGGCGAGCCGGAGGAGGCCTAAAGACCGGCCTTTCTCCCGAGCGGGCAGCACTCGCGTTAAGGAGCGCGGGGAGCTCTTCTGAGAGGAAGTACTCAGGGCAAGAACACCGGCTGGGGTGAGGAGCGGTCTGCGAAGCAGATCGGAAACCAACGATTTGGCTTTCGAAGTGAACGAACGCCCGGAGCCCTAGCGTAGGGCCGGACAGGCGTCACAAAAATAGAAGCACAGAGACGGCTGTCATGCGTCCGCTTCCTGGCCGAACCCCGCAGGGGTTCTGGCGATAGCGCCCAGCGAAGTTCCGCAAGGAACTTTCGCGAAAGGCGCGGAACACAACCCGGCCATTGCTGTGCGGGAACGATGAAGCGCGCCTTACCTCCCCCTTGTGGGGAGGGTCGGTCCTGAGCCTGTCGAAGGAGCGGGGTGGGGGTTGCAACGAAATATCACCCCACCCGGCTCGCAAAGCTCGCCGACCTCCCCATCGAGGGGAGGTATGCCTGCCCAACCCCTCAGAAAGGAACTCCATTGCCCAAACCAGCCCCCTTAACGCTCCCACCCTCAACGCGCTGAACGAGGCGATCCGCATTGCGGCGCGCACCGACGGCGCGCCGGGCCGCAGCACGCGCAAGACCTGCCGCCGATCAGGCCGTTGTCATTCTGCGCTGGACGGGGAGGGCAATCCCGACTGCGCCGGGCGGCTTTCAGCCCGCGCCGAGGCCGGCGCCGTCGACATGCTGCTGTTTCTCTACAGGTGGACGCGCGACGGCGCCCGAGCGGTATGACTGTCGCGGTGCGCCGCGAAGCGGAGCAGCCAAGAACGGAAAATACCCGCGCATCGGCGAACGGCGCGTTACCGCAAGAAAAAATACCTGCCTTGAATAAACCCCAATGAGCGCGTATATGACAGGCATCGATCTGCTGTTGAACTTTGTTACCCGCGCTTTGGCAGGCGCACTCTACGATCTTCCTCTTCAAATCGATCGCGCATCGCCGGCAACGACTTGCCGGGCGGGCATCTAACGACGACCGAAGAAGGATATCGTCATGAGCACAGGTACCGTTAAGTGGTTCAACGCAACCAAGGGTTTTGGTTTTATTCAGCCCGATGATGGCGGCCAGGACGTTTTCGTCCACATCTCCGCCGTCGAGCGTTCGGGTATGAACAGCGTCGTGGAAGGTCAGAAGATCTCCTACGAAGTCGTTCGCGACCAGCGTTCGGGCAAGAGCGCGGCAGAAAACCTGCAGGCGGCGTAAGCGGCGCCCGGTCTTCGGACCGGGGCTCGCGAAAGGATCGCCATGTCGCGCCTTTGAGGCGCGCGGCGGTCCGGCCGCCACCGTCCGTGACCACGGATGTACTGGCACGGACTTTGCGCTGATGGAAAAGGGTCGGGACGCCGGCCCTTTTTTCATTTTGGCTCCCATTACCCAAGGAGAACGCCATGACCAGTGTTCGCGAAAGGCAGAACAAGGCCGAACGCACCAGCGAGATCGCTTTCGGCATCATCAACGCCGAGGCCGATGCGCGCGATGCCAAATCGGCAAAGCTCAGGAAACTGCGCGAGGCGCAGGAGGCGGCCGGTGCGCCGAAACGATCGCCCGATGACAAGCCTGCACCGAAAAAGCGCGCATTCGCGCGCAAACCGCGCCAGGTAGGCCCTTAACTGCCGCAGTCCAGGGTGCGATACCCGATATTCGGACGAGGATGGAGCGAAGCCCAGGTGGGCGTCGGGCCTTATGGCCCGCCCTCGCGAAGCCCGGCCAGCCGAAGGCGAGCGTTCGAGCGTGAGCGCAAATTAATCTGGAGAGGGGCTAACCCTCCACATACCGCTCCCAGCCTTTGGGTCCAAGATGCTCCTGCGGCTGAAAGCGCACCTTGTAGGCCATCTTGCGCGAGCCGTGCACCCAGTAGCCTAGATAGACATGCGGCAGCCCGGCTGCCCGTGCGCGTTCGATATGGTCCAGGATCATGAACGTGCCCAGCGAACGGTCGGCAAGGTCAGGGTCGAAGAATGAGTAGACCATGGACAGCCCGTCGGCCATGCGGTCGGTCAGCGCCACCGCCGCCAGCGGGCCTTCGCCCTTGCCGGTGATGAAGCTGTCCGGTCCGCGCTTGCGGTATTCGATCACCTTGGTGTCGACATGGCTGTCCTCCACCATCATCGCATAGTCGAGCACCGTCATGTCCGACATGCCGCCCCTGCGGTGGCGTGAATCGAGATAGGTGCGGAACAGCGAATATTGCTCGGTGGTGGGTTCGGCGTCGCTCTGGTGGCCGATCAGATCGTCGTTGCGCTGCGCGACGCGGCGCATGTTCTTCGTCGGCTCGAACTCCTGCGCCAGGATACGCACCGACACGCAGGCGCGGCAGGTCTCGCAGGCCGGCCGATAAGCGATATTCTGCGAGCGGCGGAAACCGCCCTGGGTCAGAAGGTCGTTGAGTTCCGGTGCCCGGTTGCCGACCAGATGCGTAAACACCTTCCGCTCCAGCTGCCCTTCGATATAGGGGCAGGGCGAGGGCGCGGTCAGGAAGAACTGCGGTGTCTGGGTCGTATGTTGCGTCATCGTGCCGGATTCGACGGAAACTCAGCTTATCATAGCTTGGCCGCACTGATGAAAACGTCAACAGCCGAATGGCGCCCGGAGGGGCGCCAACGTTCAAAAATTCTGGATCAGGCGTTCAAGCCCGGCTTGCCGGCGCGTGCCACCACCGTGCCGAGCAGCAGGTCGTGCAGTGTGCGCTTGCGGTCACTGAACAGAGTGACGAGAAGCACGAGCGGCGTCAGAATCGCATTCGCGGCCCAGAAAAGCACCGAATGCACCACCGCCAGCATGCCGTCGACGCGTCGTCCGTCGATACGCTCGAGGCGAATGCCCATCATGCGCATGCCGACGGTCGCCTGTTCCGGCCCGCCGAGCGTCATCCAGATATAAATGAGAGCGACCAGCGGAAACAGAATGCCGAACAGAAGCCAGCCGAGGCCGAGCGTCACGACGCCGAGCAGGGCAACGACGATCCCGAACGGGATCATCAGCACCGCGACGAGCAAATAGTCGATGAAGAAGGCGAAGATGCGCCGTGTGCGCACGCCATCGTAAAGACGCACGTCGTCCAGCCTGTCGGATATGATCTCACCGTCGAGAACCTTGGCGGTCATGTTTTGATCCTTTTGTTCAGTCGTCTTGGAGATGGGGATTATTCGCTCTCGTTCAAGCCGTTGCCGGCTTTGCGCCGTCCGCAACCGGCAGAAAAACGGTGAAAACCGAGCCGCCGGCAGCCGGCGCATCGTAGCGCACGGTGCCGCCATAATGCTCCGCGATCTGCCTTACCAGCGAGAGGCCGAGACCCCAGCCGCCTGCCTGTTCGCCATGGCCGTGCGGGCGATAGAAGGGTTCGAAGATGCGGCGGCGGTCGGTCTCCGCGATGCCTTCGCCGCCATCCGTGACCGTGAGAACAGCCATCGCGCCTTGTATCGAAACACTTACCGACACCGGCTCGGCACCATGCCGCTGGGCATTCAGGATCAGGTTGCGGATGAGCCGCGTCAGCAGCCTGGGGTCGCCTGACACCACCGCCACCTCGCCATCGGCTTTGATGTTGTGCCGTGCCGCTTCCTCGCTTGCCAGCGCCAGAAGGTCGAACTCCTCGCGGCTGTCATGACCCTCTACGTGGTCGAGCCGGCTCGCCAGCAATATTTCGTCCACCAGCCCGTCGAGCTCGGCGAGGTTCTGCACGATCTCGCCTTTCACCTTTTCGCTGGGGGCGCTCTCGTAAAGGTCGATCGCCATACGCAACCGCGCCAGCGGCGAGCGCAGCTCATGGCTGGCATTGGCCAACAGCGCCCGATGCGAGGCGATCAGCGCTTCGATACGGTCGGCGGCGGCGTTGAAGCTGGTCGCGACGGCCGCCACCTCGTCGGTGCCGGCAAGCTCGACGCGTGCCAGCTTGGCGCCGTCGCCCCAGGTCTCCACGCCTTGGCGCAGGCGCTCCAGCCGGCGGGTGAGGTGGCGGACAACGGGATAGGAGGCGAAGCCAATCACCGCTGCAATCAGAGCCATGTAAAGCAACGGGCTGCGCACACGCGGCCCGAAATGTCCGGCGATGTTGGCCGTCACGATCCGCCCGTCCTCCAGCCGGAACGCGAAGCCGCGCCGGTCGTCATCGTTGCGGCGGTTGCGCCAGAACGGCGTGTGTTCGGGCAGCGGCGGATTGCCTGCGGCCGCGATTGGCCTGCCGTTTTGGGCGTAAAGACCGATATCGGTGCCGAACGCTTCCGACAACCAGACGAGTCGCGCCTTCAGATCGTCGCGACTGGCCGTTTCGGGCAGCGTTGCGGTCAGAAAGGCGTTGAGCCGGCCTTGCCAACTGCGGTCATCTTCATTCTGGCCGATGCGTACAAACACCGCGCTCATGATCGCCACTGCTGCCAGGCAGGCGAGCAGTGTCACGTAGATCTTGACGAACAGGCTGCTGCGCAGGCGTTTCAGCATCGATCAGCCATCCCGGTCCTGGTAGCGCGCGAAGACGTAGCCCGCGCCGCGCACCGTCACGATACGCTTGGGATGTTTGGGGTCGTCCTCGATCGCGGCGCGAATGCGCGAGATATGAACGTCGATGGACCTGTCGAAGGCCTCGAGTTCCGCGCCCTTCACTTTGTCCATGAGCTGTTCGCGAGACAGCGTGCGCCCGGCGTTCTCGGCAAGCGCGACCAGCAGGTCGAACTGGTAGCTGGTGAGCGAGCAGTTGTTGCCGTCGAGGCGCGCAACGCGTGACGAAGGTTCGATTTCGAGCCTGCCGAACCGTAGCACCCGTTCCCCGCTCGATGCGCCCCCGCGCCGCCGCAGGATGGCTTTCAGCCTGGCGAGCAGCTCGCGCGGGTTGAACGGCTTGGGCAGATAATCGTCGGCGCCGATTTCGAGGCCGACTATGCGGTCCAGCTCGTCGCCCTTGGCGGTGAGCATGAGCACCGGAACGTCGGAGACGGCGCGGATGCGCCGGCATGTCTCGAAGCCGTCGATGTCGGGCAGCATGATGTCGAGGATGACGGCGTCGGGCGCGCGCTGGTTCAGAGCGGCAAGGCCCTCGCTCGCGGTGGCGGCGGTGCTGGCCTTGAACCCGTTCTCAGCCAGATAGCCGCTGACCATGGCGGAAAGGCGCGTATCGTCATCGACGATCAATACCGTATCCGCCATGGTCCGCTACGCTCCGGCTGATGCGGTTGCGGCCTTACCAGCGTCCGCGTCCGCGCTCCTGAAAATGTTCGATGATCTTAGCACGCTGTTCGGCAGTGAGGACGTCTGCCACTTCCAGCAATGTTTCGGACATCGACTTGGAGGCTTCGTCAAGAGCGGCCACCCGCTCGGTGCGCAGCGTTTCCAGAGCCTGGCGGTCAATGGTCTCGGCCGACAGGATTTCGATCAGGTCTTCACGCGTGTCGCGGAATTCGCGCATCAGGGGGCGAACCTCGCTGTGGGCTTCGTCGAGAATGGCGTAGATCTTGTCCGACTGTTCGTCTGTGGCATCGATCGCGTTGAGCACCCGGTCGACGCCGCGGCCGCCGAAGCCCATATGCGCCTTCATGAAGCCGCCGCCGTGGCGCTGGCCCATGCTTTCGCTCTGTTCGAAGCCGAAGCGTTTGAAATTGCGGCCTCCGTCGTCGCTGATTGCGCTTGCTATGCCGGCGCCACCGACCAGCATGGCCGCGACAGCGCCGACTGCGACCCACTTGCCCCAGCCGCCATTGGCTGCGGAATTGGTTTCGTTGGTCGGGTTGGTTTCAGGGGTTTCGTTGTTCTCGGTGGTCATGATCTGGCTCCTTCGGCTCAGGCAGCGAAATTGCTGCTGGGTCAGAAGGTAGTGAGCCAACGTTTCGCGCTTAGCGCGGCAATGTAAAGTTATGTAAAGGCGGGCAATCAGGCTTTGAGCAATTTCGCCACTTCCGGCGCGAAATAGGTCAACACCCCGTCGCAGCCGGCCCGCTTGAAGGCGAGCAGCGATTCCAGCATCGCCCTTTCGCCGTCAATCCAGCCATTGGCGGCTGCCGCCTTGATCATCGAGAACTCGCCCGACACCTGATAGGCGAAGGTCGGCATCTGGA
The DNA here is from genome assembly GCA_017644005.1 of Rhizobiaceae bacterium. Lineage (GTDB taxonomy): Bacteria > Pseudomonadota > Alphaproteobacteria > Rhizobiales > Rhizobiaceae > RCIO01. The sequence continues at coordinate 469,327 of JAEPMJ010000003.1, read as the reverse complement.
ATTCGTCCTTCAGCCGCCGGACAATGTCGAGATAGGGCAGGCCGGGTTTCACCATCACCATGTCGGCGCCCTCGGCGATGTCCTGCTCTGTCTCGCGCAACGCTTCGTCGGTGTTGGCCGGGTCGATGTAATAGGTTTTCTTGTCGCCCTTGAGCAGGCCCTGCGTGCCGATCGCCTCTCGATAAGGGCCGTAGAAGGCGGATGCGAATTTGGTCGCGTAAGACATGATCGCGACGTCGGCGAAGCCGTTCGCGTCGAGCGCGTCGCGAATGGCGCCGACGCGCCCATCCATCATGTCCGAGGGCGCGATGATGTCGGCGCCTGCAGCCGCCTGATATACCGCCGCCGCTGCGATCTGCTCCACCGTCTCGTCATTGACAATGATGCCCTCGCGCAGAATGCCGTCATGACCGTGGCTCGTGAACGGGTCGAGCGCGACATCTGTGATGACGCCGATCTCCGGCACTTCCGCTTTCAGCGCGCGCGTGGCGCGGTTGATAAGATTGTCCGGGTCGAGCACGGCGGATCCCGTTTCGTCGCGTAGCGAGAGGTCGACATTGGGAAACGTCGCGATCGCCGGAATTCCAAGCTTGGCCGCGTGCTCGGCCTCGCGTACCAGCAGATCAACGGTCACGCGCTGCACGCCTGGCATCGCCGGAATGTCCTCGCGGCGGTTTTCGCCGTCGATGATGAAGACCGGCCAGATCAGGTCATCCACCGTGAGCCGGTTTTCCTGCACCAGCCGGCGCGACCAGTCAGCCTTGCGCATGCGCCGAAGGCGGCGGCGGCCGGTGATTTCGTCGACATCGCGACCGCCCGCGACAAGCTTCTCGACCGATGTTTTCATGGCAGCGCTCCTTGGCGCGCCTTCTATCACGCCAAACCGGTATTCGCTACGCGGTGCGTCTTTACCGCGATGCCTCATTGACGCACCGCGCGTCGCTTCCTAAGCACGCAGGGGACAGAGGGAGATGACGGTCGTGAGTGGGGATTTCGGCGGCGCCGACGAGATTGGGTTCGAACGGCAGGGCCGGGCGGGCGTTGTGACGCTGACACGACCGAAGGCGCTGAACGCGCTGACGCAACGCATGGTCAATGCGCTTGCCGCCGCCCTCGATGCCTGGCGCAACGATCCTGCCGTCGAACTTGTGATCGTACGGGCCGAAGGCAGGGCGTTTTGCGCCGGCGGCGATATCGTCGATGTCTACAAGGCTGGACGTGAGGGCAGGCTGCTGGTCGACTTCTTTGCCGACGAGTATCGCCTCAACGCCGCGATTGAGGCTTACCCAAAGCCATATGTCGCGCTGATCGACGGCATCGTCATGGGCGGCGGCGTTGGTATTTCCGCGCACGGCTCGCATCGCGTGGTAACGGAAAACGCCGTCTTTGCCATGCCTGAAGTCGGCATCGGGTTTTTCCCCGATGTTGGCGGCTCGCATTTCCTGCCGCGCCTCAGGGGCGCGTCGGGCATGTATTTCGGACTGACCGGAAATCGCGCCCGCTGGGGCGATCAGCTTCATTCCGGGTTTGCCACGCATGCGGTGAAGGCCGAAGCGCTCGATGAACTCGCGCGGAAGCTTGCGGCCGGCGGCGACATCGGCGCCAAGCTGGCAGAATTTGCTCAAGCGCCAGAACCCGAGACGCAAGCGGTTCACTGGCAGTCTATCGACCGGCATTTCGCACAGGCCACACTCGACGGGGTTATGCAAAGCCTTGACGAGGCAGACGGCGAGTTTGAAGCGGGAATTGCTGCAACGATCGCCAAACGCTCGCCCACTTCGGTCAAGGTCGCTTTCCGCGAAATCGCCGAGGGCAGGGCGCTTGCCATGTCCGACTGCATGAACATGGAGTTTCGTATTCTCAACCGGATGCTTGCCGGCCGCGACTTCTATGAGGGTATTCGCGCCGCGGTTATCGACAAGGACAACGCACCGGCCTGGCAGCCCGCGACTCTGGATGAGGTATCGGACGACGCCGTCAGCGCCTATTTTGCGCCGCTCGGCGAAAAGGAGCTTGGGCTGTGAACGGCAGCGCACGCGTCAGGCTGCCGCGCATCAGCGCTACCGAACTCGGTTACGATTGGCTGTGCCGCGCGCTGGCGCTGACTTGCATGGCCATCGGCCTTGCCTACTGGATCAGGTTGATCGGCATTTACGACGGTGCGTTATGGCGCTTCGACCTGATGCCGTTGCATTGGCAGGTGGCCTGCGTGGTCCTGTCGGTTCTGTTTCCCATTGCCGCGACCGGATTGTGGATGACCGTTTCGTGGGGACCGGTCATCTGGGCAACGGCGGCCGTGGCCGAGGTTGCCATGTATGCGGGATTCCCGGAGCTGTTCGGTTCGCGCCCGGCGCTTGTTGCCTTTCATGTTGCGGCCCTGGCGGTGTTTGTGGTGTGGCGCGCACTGCTCGCCTGGGAACACTACAAACGTACGTCCAGCGCTTAGAAATATCCAAGCTTACCGTTTGAATTTACAAAGGATTCAGCAACTTTGCCGGAGGTTGATCCTAACCTCCCATTAAGCTTGCGGTTTAAGTCGAATTTTAGAGGCCTTCGTTATGGTGGCGGCCAAGGTGAAGAACAAAAAACAATTCACCAGGCGTCAAACGAGAGGCAGATCAATGATGACTTCGCGTCAGCCGGCAGTCCATGCCGAAACCGAGACTAACGATCCGCGCGAGCATATCCGCTCGCTCTATCTTGAATCGCTCCAGCTCGTCGAGCGGCTGCACCGCCGTCTGCTCGACGTGATCAAGGATGAATTCGACCGCAATGGTCGCAGCGACATAAACGCAATTCAGGCGCTGCTGCTGTTCAACATCGGCAATTCGGAACTGACGGCAGGCGAACTGCGAACCCGCGGCTATTATCTGGGGTCCAACGTCTCCTACAATCTGAAGAAGCTGGTGGAACTCGGCTTCATCAATCACCAGCGCTCGCGCGTCGACCGCCGCTCGGTTCGTATCAGCCTGACCGACAAGGGTCAGGAAGTGGCCGAGGTGGTTGCCAAACTCTATGATCGTCACATCGGTTCGATCGAGCAGGTGGGTGGAATCAACAGCGACGAGTTCCAGCAGATGAACCGTTCGCTGCAGCGTCTGGACCGTTTCTGGAACGATACCATCGCCTATCGGATGTAGTTCCTGTTCGTCTCCGCTGCCGTCCCGCAACTGGGACCTGGCGGGAAATGGCAGATATGCGGAGCCGGCGCCTCGGGGCGCCGGTTTTTCTTGTTTCACACGCTTGTGTGAACTCGGACACGCTGCGGCCATATTCCGGTGGCTTGGCATATGCTAAGCGCATTTGTGCGAGCGGTTTGTCACGGGCAGGCCCATGCCTTGACGACATTTTTAGCCGAGCCGGGAAGCCGGCTCCCAATTCAGCGTACGACCGGAGGCCTCAATGTCACTCAAACGCCGAACGTTTCTAGGTGGGGTTGGAGCGATGACAGCCACGGCGCTTTCATCCGGCGCGCTCGCCCAGTCGGTCGTGGAAGAGATTTTGAACACGCCGCGCCGCGGCACCTGGAATGACCGCTTCGACACCGGCGCGGGGGCTGGCGAGAAAGTTGCGTCAAACCTCCCGATTTTCAGTGCCGAGACGGTGTTTTATGTCGAGCAGGCGATCGCTCACTACGAAATGCTGGTGCAGAATGGCGGCTGGAACACGGTTCCTGCAACGAAACGCCTGAAGCTCGGCGTAATCGAACCCGAAGTCGAAATGCTGCGCCGCCGCCTGATGATCTCGGGCGACCTGTCGACCAGCGCAGGAATGAGCCAGTCCTTCGACACTTATGTGGATGCGGCGGTGAAACGCTTTCAGGCGCGCCACGGCTTGCCGAGCGACGGCGTGATGGGACCGCATAGCTACGCGGCAATGAACGTTTCGGCGCCGATAAGGCTGGCCCAGCTCAAGACCAATCTGGAGCGCTTGCGGTCGATGTCGGGCGAACTCGGGCAGCGTTTCGTGATGGTCAACATTCCGGCCGCCCAGATCGAGGCGGTCGAAAACGGCCGCGTCATCCTGCGCCACACCGCGATCGTCGGAAAGGTGGACCGCCAGACGCCAATCCTCAACTCCAAGATCAACGAAGTGATCATCAACCCGTTCTGGAATGCTCCGGAATCGATCATCCGCAAGGATATCATTCCGCTCATGCGCAACGATCCCAACTATTTGACGGACAACAACATTCGGTTGATCAATTCAAGCGGTGACGAGGTCGATCCGATGTCGGTCGACTGGTCGACCGACGAAGCAGCCAAGCTGCGTTTCCGCCAGGATCCGGGCAAGATCAACGCCATGGCTTCGGTGAAGATCAACTTCCCGAACCCGCATGCCGTTTACATGCACGACACGCCGCAGCAGAGCCTGTTCAACGACATCGACCGGTTTTTCTCCTCCGGCTGTGTGCGCGTGCAGAACGTGCGCGATCTCGTCACCTGGCTGCTGCGCGACACCGACGGTTGGGACCGCCGGCGCTTCGAACAGACCATCAAGACCGGCGAAAGCACGCCGGTCGCGCTGCAGTCGCCGGTCCCGGTCTATTTTACCTATGTGTCGGCATGGTCGACCAGCGATGCCGTGGTTCATTTCCGCGACGACATCTACGGTCAGGACGGCATCGAGGAACTGCAGCTCACCAGCTCGCTCTAGGCCGACAACATTTTTTTACAGAAGAAGGCCGCCGCGGGCGGCCTTTTTCTTGGCTGTCGCGAATGGAACGGGGAAGTTCGTTCCGCACAAGTGGAAGACCTGCCGGTTTCGTGTTAAGCGCCCGGCGCGCATCCACGTCAAATCGAACTGAAGGTCATTCGCAATGGCAACAGCGACTGCTCACTCGGCGCAGGCCGAAGATTTTTTTACGGCTCCGCTGGAGGAGGTGGACCCGGAGATTTTCCGCTCGATCCGCTCCGAACTGGGCCGACAGCGCCATGAGATCGAGCTGATCGCGTCCGAAAACATCGTCAGCCGCGCCGTGATGGAGGCGCAAGGTACGGTGCTGACCAACAAATATGCCGAAGGCTACCCTGGCAAGCGTTATTACGGCGGTTGCCAGCATGTCGATATCGTCGAGGAACTGGCGATCGAGCGCGCCAAGAAGCTGTTCGGCTGCGAGTTCGCGAATGTGCAGCCGAATTCCGGCAGCCAGATGAACCAGGCGATCTTCCTTGCGCTACTGCAGCCCGGCGACACTTTCATGGGGCTGGATCTGAATTCCGGCGGCCATCTGACCCATGGCTCGCCCGTCAACATGTCCGGCAAGTGGTTCAACGTGGTCTCATATGGGGTGCGCGAGGATGACCACCTGCTCGACATGGATGAGGTGCGCCGGCTGGCGCACGAGCACAAACCGAAGCTTATTCTGGCCGGCGGCACGGCCTATTCGCGCATCTGGGACTGGAAGGCGTTCCGCGATATCGCGGATGAAATCGGGGCCTGGTTGATGGTCGACATGGCGCACATTGCCGGCCTGGTTGCCGGCGGTGTCCATCCCTCGCCGATACCCCATGCCCACGTCGTTACCACCACGACGCATAAATCTCTGCGGGGTCCGCGCGGCGGCATGATCCTGTGTAATGACGAGGCGCTGGCGAAGAAGTTCAATTCTGCGGTGTTTCCAGGCCTTCAGGGTGGCCCGCTGATGCATGTCATCGCCGCGAAGGCCGTTGCGCTTGGCGAAGCCCTGCGTCCGTCCTTCAAGGCCTATGCACAGGATGTGGCGACAAATGCCAGGGCGCTTGCCGCGAGCCTTCAGGAAACGGGGCTCGATATCGTTTCCGGCGGCACGGACAACCACCTGATGCTGGTCGATCTCAGACCCAAAAACGCCACCGGCAAGCGCGCGGAGGCAGCGCTCGGCCGGGCCAACATCACCTGCAACAAGAACGGCATCCCCTTCGATCCCGAAAAGCCGTTTGTCACTTCCGGCATCCGGCTCGGAACGCCGGCAGGCACCACGCGCGGTTTCGGTCAGGCCGAGTTCCGCGAAATCGGTACGCTGATCGCCGAGGTGCTCGACGGGCTCAAGGCAGCGAATTCGGACGAAGGTAATGCAGCCGTAGAGACGGCGGTAAAGGATAAGGTGGTCGCGCTGTGCGATCGCTTCCCGCTCTACGAATATCTTGGCTAACACCTGACCCGCTTTGGCCCGGCCAGGATGCGCCGGGCCGCCGGGCTTTGAATCGGAGCCGAAAAGCTCTAACTCCTTCGGCGCATCCGACTCAACGCGTCACGGACCCGCCATGCGCTGCCCATATTGCCAGTCGCTCGACACCCAGGTGAAAGACTCCCGCCCTGCCGAGGATGGCAACGCCATTCGCCGCCGCCGCGTCTGCCCCGATTGCGGCGGCCGCTTCACCACTTTTGAGCGCGTTCAGCTGCGCGACCTTGTGGTGGCCAAGAAATCGGGCCGCAAGGTGCCGTTCGACCGCGACAAGCTGATGCGCTCGTTCGATATCGCTCTGAGGAAACGCAATGTCGAACCCGAGCGCATCGAACGCGCCGTGTCGGGCATTGTCCGCCAGCTGGAAAGCTCCGGCGAAACGGAAATCGCCTCTGACAGCATCGGCGAACTGGTGATGGAGGCCCTCAAGTCGCTCGACGACGTCGCCTATGTGCGATTCGCCTCCGTCTACCGCAACTTCCGCGAGGCGCGCGACTTCCAGGAAATTCTCGGACAGTTGAAGGACGGGGAAGAGGCGGAGTAGGCGATGGCTGGCCGCTCGCCCTCATCCGACACGCCCGGCGAGATCGATCGCCGCTTCATGGCGGCCGCGATCCGCATGTCGCGGCATCACCTTGGACTAACCGGCACCAACCCGTCTGTCGGCACGCTGATCGTGCGCAACGATCCCGGCGGCCCGCGTATCGTCGGGCGTGGCGTCACGGCGATCGGGGGCAGGCCGCATGCCGAGCCACAGGCGCTGGATGAAGCCGGCGAACTGGCACGCGGCGCTACTGCCTATGTCACGCTGGAGCCATGCGCGCACCACGGCCGCACACCACCCTGCGCGGAGACACTGGTAACGGCCGGCGTCGCGCGTGTGGTAGGGGCCGCGGTTGACCCCGATCCGCGCGTGTCGGGCCGCGGCTATGCGATATTGCGGGATGCAGGCATTGAGGTCGTGGAGGCCGTTCTGGCCGATCAGGCCGCCGAACTGATGGCGGGTTACCTGATTCGATCAGTCAGGAAGCGGCCGGAAGTGATTCTGAAGCTTGCTGTTTCGGACGACGGGATGATTGGCCGAAAAGGCGAAGGGCAGGTCGCCATTACCGGTGATCTTGCCCGGGCGCAGGTGCACGCGATGCGAGCCGAGGCCGACGCGATTCTCGTCGGCATCGGCACCGCGATCACGGACGATCCCGAACTTACCTGCCGTTTGCCGGGGCTGGGGCAGCGTTCGCCCATCCGCATCGTGCTCGATTGCGACGCCCGGCTGCCGCAGAAGTCCCGGCTTGTGACGAGCGCGCCTGAAACGCCGGTTATCGTCGTTGCGGCTCCAGAGGCGGATGCCGCGCGCAAGGCCGCGCTCGCGGAGCTCGGAGTGCAGTTTCTGGGTGCGGATATCGCCGAGGGGCGCATCGCGCTTCCCGAGATGCTGGAGGACCTGGCGGGTCGCGGGGTCTCGACATTGATGGTCGAGGGCGGCGCCGCGGTGGCCGAGCAGTTCCTGCGTGAACGCCTGGTTGACCGCATCGTGCTGTTCTCCGGAGAGGGGAAGGTCGGGCAGGGCGGCATCGTATCGCCTGTCACGCCGGACAGCATCCCGGCCGAATTCCGGCTTGTCCGCGACGGCATGTTGGGCAACGATCGCTTCGCGGAATGGACAAGGACGGGCTGATGTTTACGGGAATTGTGACCGACATTGGCAAGGTCGCCGCGGTTTCGCCGTTGGCGGAAGGCCGGCGCTTGCGGATCGAGACTGCCTACGACCCGGCCACGATCGAAATCGGTGCTTCGATTTCCTGCTCGGGTGTGTGCCTGACCGTCGTCGCATTGCCGGAGACGGGAGCAAATGCCCGCTGGTTCGAGGTGGAAGCGTGGGAGGAGGCCCTGCGGCTGACGACCGCTTCCGAATGGGAAACGGGCACGCGCATCAATCTGGAGCGCGCGCTCAAAGTGGGGGACGAACTCGGCGGTCATATCGTGTCCGGCCATGTCGACGGCACGGCGCGGATTGTTGAGCGCAAGGATGAGGGCGATGCCGTTCGGTTCACACTTGAGGCGCCTCTTGAAATGGCACGCTTCATTGCGCCCAAGGGATCCGTCGCGCTCGACGGCACCTCCCTGACGGTGAACGGCGTCGATGGCGTGCGCTTCGATGTGCTTTTGATCCACCATTCGCTGGCGGTGACCACCTGGGCGGACCGCGCAGTCGGCGACCGCGTGAACCTCGAAGTCGATACCATGGCGCGCTATGCCGCGCGGCTGGCTGAAGCACCCCGCTGACCGCACTGGTACAGTCGATCGTTGGATGCGTACGACACGAAGCGCTTGCCGTCGCTTGCCGTTCGGCCTAAGTGACCGGCATTCCCTCGATCCTGAAAGACCACAGACGCATGCCGCATATTCTCATCGTCGAAGCGCGATATTACCAAGAGCTTTCAGACGCCCTTCTTTCCGGCGCGAAGGCGGCGCTTGAGCGCGCCGGCGCGACGTATGACGTGGTTACGGTTCCTGGAGCGCTTGAGGTGCCGGCGGCGATCTCGTTCGCCATCGAGGGGAGCGCAAAAAAATACGACGGCTACGTGGCATTGGGCTGCGTCATCCGTGGCGAGACCTATCACTTCGATATTGTCGCCAATGAATCGAGCCGCGCCCTGATGGATCTGTCGGTTGCCGGCGCGCCGATCGGCAACGGCATCCTCACCGTCGAAAACGAAGCGCAGGCATGGGCCCGCGCGCGCCAGAGCGAGGGCGACAAGGGCGGCTTCGCGGCCAATGCCGCACTGTCCATGATCACGGTGAAGGCGGGGTTCCAATCGTGAGCGTCGCCAAGCCAACGCCTGAGGGACAGGGCGCGAGACCGGCCAACAAGCGTGGCGCCGCCCGCCTCGCTGCGGTTCAGGCGCTCTATCAGATGGACGTCGCCGGCAGCGGCGTGCTGGAGACGGCGGCTGAATACGAAGCCTATCGGCTCGGCAAGGAAGTCGACGGTTCGGTCTATCGCGAGGCCGATCCGCAGTGGTTCCGCGCCATTCTCTCAGGTGTTGTCGAAGGTCAGAAGACGATCGACCCGGTCATTCGCGCTGCGTTGACCGACGATTGGCCGCTTTCGCGCCTGGATTCGACATTGCGCGCGATTCTGCGCGCCGGAACCTATGAGCTGGTCGAGCGGCGGGACGTGCCGGTTGCGGTCATCGTGTCCGAATATGTGGACATCGCCAACGCATTCTACGAGGAAGAGGAGCCGCGACTGGTGAATGCGGTTCTGGACCGCATAGCCCGCGATAAGCGGGGCGAGGGTCGCGGAGGAACCAAAGCGTGACAGGCCCGCAAATGGCGCGGGATGCAACCCGCACGACGCTGATCCTTGCTGCCTCGCAGGCGATCATCGGTTCGGCCGCGCCGATTTCGATTTCCCTGGGCGGTCTGGCGGGCGATTATCTGCTGGGGCCGGACAAGTCGCTGGCCACAGCGCCTGTCACCGCTTTTACGGTCGGGGTTGCAGCAGGCGCAATTCCTGCTGCGTTTGCCATCCGCGCGCTCGGTCAGCGCGGCGGTTTCATGACCGGCTCGCTAATCACCGGCCTGGGTGGCGCGGTCGCCGCGCTGGCGCTGTTCCAGTCGAGTTTCTGGCTTTTCGTTATCGGGCTTCTGGTGATCGGGGCCGGCGGTGCCTTCGTTCAGCAGTTCCGCTTTGCGGCCGCCGACAACGCACCGCCCGAGTTCAAGGCGCGCGCGATCTCATGGGTCCTGGCAGGTGGGGTCATTACCGCGATTCTCGGGCCGCAGATCGTGATTTTCACCCGCGAGACGCTGGCGCCGGTCATGTTTGCCGGCTCGTTCGTATCGGTGATCGGTTTGGCGGTTGTCGGTCTGATCATTCTGTCATTCCTGCGTCTGCGCAAGGATCAGCCGGTCGATCATGAGGCGGATGCGGGACCGGCACGACCTTTGAAAGAAATCGTCGCAAGCCCGCGTTTTGCCGTGGCGCTCTTGTGCGCGGTCGGCAGCTACGCGCTGATGAGCTTTGTCATGACAGGCGCTCCGCTCGCCATGGTCGGTTGCGGTTTCAGCACCGACGAGGCAACACTCGGCATCTCGTGGCACGTACTTGCCATGTTCGGGCCGAGTTTCTTCACCGGCCGGCTTATAGCCCGTTTCGGCAAGGAGAAGATCGTCGCGGCGGGTCTCATCCTGCTGATCGGCTGCGGTATTGTCGCGCTTTCGGGCATTCAGCTGTGGCAGTTCTGGACGGCGCTGATACTGCTTGGGCTGGGATGGAATTTCGGCTTCATCGGGTCGACCGCGATGGTGGCCGAAACCTACTTCCCGGCAGAGAAGAACAAAGTGCAGGGTTTCCACGACTTCGTGCTCTTTTCCTCCGTCGCTTTCGCCTCCTTGATGTCCGGCCAGGTCTACAATGCCTGGGGTTGGGACATGCTCAACTGGGTCATCTTCCCGGTCACTGTGCTGTGTCTCGTGGCGCTGGGTGCACTGGCTGTGGTGTCGCGGCGCCCTGCAACTATCTGAAGTCTTCTGTCGGGTGGCGCGCAAATCGGGCTTAATTGGCTTGTTGTCGCGAATGATGTCTTCGACGTGGAGGGACGGCGCAACCAGGGCATGAGGAACGGACTGAGACATCGATCTCGATCCCTGGTTAATTCGATTAGATGCGCAAATATGGGGTGAAGATCCCCATTGCCAGGCAATAGGCGGGGCAAAAACCGGTCAATAGCTTGACGTTGACCGGTCGCTTGCGCATAAGCGCGCGCTGAAGGGTCGGGCCTTTTTGCGCCCCGGCCTGATCGAACGGTCCGGGGAGGGGTTCTTTCGGACCAAACCCAAAGGAAAATTCTGGCAATGACTATGCTTTACGTCGTCATCGCCTGCGGCTTGCTTTCTGTCCTTTACGCCATTTGGGCGACACAGTCGGTCCTTGCGGCCGACCAGGGCAACGCACGCATGCAGGAAATCGCCGGCGCCATCCGCGAGGGTGCGCAGGCCTACCTTTCCCGTCAGTACACCACCATCGCCATCGTCGGCGTGGTTGTGTTTTTGCTCGCCTGGTGGCTGCTGTCCGTAACGGCTGCGGTTGGCTTCCTGATCGGCGCGGTGCTTTCGGGCGTCGCCGGCTTCATCGGTATGCACGTCTCGGTGCGAGCCAATGTGCGCACCGCGCAGGCCGCATCCAACAGCCTGGCTGCCGGCCTCGACATCGCCTTCAAGTCGGGCGCGATCACCGGCATGCTGGTGGCGGGCCTCGCACTGCTTGGCGTTGCCGTTTACTACTGGGTTCTGATTGGCCCGATGGGCTACGGCGCAGCGGATCGCGCGGTGATCGACGCGCTTGTGTCGCTTGGTTTCGGCGCTTCGCTGATTTCGATCTTTGCCCGTCTCGGCGGTGGCATTTTCACCAAGGGCGCCGACGTGGGCGGCGACCTGGTAGGCAAAGTGGAAGCCGGCATCCCGGAGGATGATCCGCGCAACCCCGCCACAATCGCCGACAATGTCGGTGACAATGTCGGCGACTGCGCCGGTATGGCCGCCGACCTTTTCGAGACCTATGCCGTGACAGTCGTCGCGACCATGGTTCTGGGCGCGATCTTCTTCGCCGGTTCCGAAATCCTCGGCCAGGTGATGCTCTACCCGCTCGCGCTTTGCGGCGCCTGCATCATTACCTCCATCATCGGCACCTTCTTCGTACGCCTCGGTTCCAACGGCTCGATCATGGGCGCCCTCTACAAGGGCCTCATCGTCACCGGCCTGCTGACCGTCATCGGCGTCGGCGGCGCGACCTCGCTGACCATTGGCTGGGAAGCGATCGGCACCGTTGCCGGAATGGAGATCACAGGCACCAACCTGTTCATCTGCGGCATCATCGGCCTCGTCGTGACCGGGCTGATTGTGGTGATAACCGAATACTACACTGGCACTGACAAGCGGCCGGTGAACTCGATTGCGCAGGCATCGGTGACCGGCCACGGCACCAACGTGATCCAGGGGCTGGCGGTTTCGCTCGAAGCCACCGCGATGCCGGCAATCGTCATCGTGGCGGGTATCATCGCGACATTCCAGCTTGCCGGCCTGTTCGGTACCGCAATCGCGGTCACCACCATGCTCGGCCTGGCCGGCATGATCGTTGCGCTCGACGCATTCGGACCCGTGACCGACAATGCCGGCGGCATCGCCGAAATGTCGGGCCTTCCGCCGGAAGTGCGCCAGTCGACCGACGCGCTCGACGCCGTGGGCAACACCACGAAGGCTGTCACCAAGGGCTACGCCATCGGTTCGGCCGGTCTCGGTGCACTGGTTCTGTTTGCCGCTTACTCCTACGATCTGGAGTATTTCGCGGCCAACAGCGACCAGTTCCCGTACTTTGCCGATATGGGCAATGTCTCCTTCTCGCTCTCCAACCCCTATGTGGTTGCGGGCCTGATCTTCGGCGGCCTGATCCCCTACCTGTTCGGCGGCATCGCCATGACCGCGGTCGGCCGTGCCGGCGGGGCGGTCGTGGAGGAAGTGCGCAGGCAGTTCCGCGAGAAGCCGGGCATCATGGAAGGCAAGGAAAAGCCGGACTATGCCCGTGCGGTGGACATGCTGACCAAGGCAGCGATCAAGGAGATGATCATTCCCTCGCTGTTGCCGGTTCTGGCTCCGCTTGTGGTCTATTTCGGCGTGCTGCTGATCTCCGGTTCCAAGGCTTCGGCCTTCGCGGCCCTCGGCGCTTCGCTTCTGGGCGTGATCGTGAACGGACTGTTCGTCGCGATCTCAATGACTTCGGGCGGCGGCGCCTGGGACAACGCCAAGAAGAGCTTCGAGGACGGCTTCACCGACAAGGACGGCGTGAAGCACGAGAAGGGCTCCGAGGCGCATAAGGCCTCCGTGACAGGTGACACCGTTGGCGATCCTTACAAGGACACCGCCGGCCCGGCCGTTAATCCGGCCATCAAGATCACCAACATCATGGCGCTTCTGCTGCTGGCCGTGCTCGCGCACTAAGCTGCAAGGCACTTGAAAAAATCGACCCGCGGGCGGCAGCGCCCGCGGGTTTTCTTTTGCCCGAAGGCGATTGACGGGATATCGGCCTTCGTATAACCATACTGTTATGGAACAACATGGTTATACGAATTCGGGCGCCGACCTGGATGCGATCTTCGCCGCGCTTGCCGACCCCACCCGCCGCGCCATTCTGACCCGGCTTTCATCGGGCGATGCCTCGGTGAATGAACTGGCAGCGCCGTTCGAAATGAGTCAGCCGGCTGTTTCGAAACATTTGAGGGTACTGGAGCGGGCGGGCCTCGTCGTGCGGGCGATAGACCGCCAGAAACGGCCGGCCGCCCTGAATGCCGGGCCGATGGCTGAAGCGGTGCTGTGGCTGACGGAATTCAGGGACTTCTGGTCGCAAAGTTTCGATCAGCTCGACAGCCTGCTGGACGAACTCGGGAAAACGAGCGGGGAGGGCCACTCACGATGACCGATATTCCGACCTATGTGTTGGAGCGCGAATTCGATGCACCGCGCCCTCTTGTCTGGAAGAGCTGGACCGACCCGGCGCTGCTCGCGCGCTGGTACGGACCGAATGTCGAGACGATTATCCACCGTCTCGACGTCCGACCGGGCGGACTTTGGCTGAACGAAATGAAAATGAAGGATCGGTCGAGCTATCAGCGCACGGAGTACACCGAGGTGGTGGAGCCCGAGCGGCTTGTTTGCCTGATGGCGACCGCCGACGCGGACTGGAACATCGTTGCCAACCCGATGATGCCGGATTGGCCGCGCATATTGCTGACAACCGTTACATTCACCGAACGGGGCGACCGAACCGAAATGCGGCTGACCTGGTCACCTCACGAGGCAAGCGATGCCGAAATTGCCTGCTTTGCCGCCGCGATCGGCGGTCTTGGCAAGGGTTGGTCTGCCGGTATGGAACTGCTCGAGCGGCTGTTGGCCGAACTGCAGCAGCAAAGCGGACTTGCGCCAGTACGCTAGAGGCCCGGGAAGCGCGACCCTCCGCCGCCACCGCCCGCCAGGCCTGAAATCAGCTGCATAAGGAAGTTCTGGTCCTTTCCGGCTGTCGGCGTGGTGCGCGAAATGAAGTCGAACAGTTTGCCGTCCTGAAGGCCGTAATTCGCGATGTTGTTTACCCGCCCGTCGTCACCGAAGTAGACGGCCAGAACGCGCTGGTCCACGACCTTGGCCTTCATGAACGCCGCGTTGCGCACGCGCTTCTGGGAGATGTAGTAGAAGACTTCGTTGTCGAACGTGGCCGACGTCGAAGGTGTTCCAAGCGTGAGAAGCACCTGCTCGCGGCTGGAGCCGACCGGTACCAGAGCCAGCGAATCCTGATCGATGACATAGCCCTTGTTGATGGTCTGGGAAGCCTGCAGCGTCTCGGTGGCGTTGCAGCCGGCAACGGCAGCGCACAGGACGACCGCACTGGCAATGCCGAAGACGCTCTTCGTAGGCTGAAATTTGAATTCGACTGCCCGGGACAACTACTCTACCTCATCCTAGCCGCGGCAATTGCCGCATCGCCCTGCCGTTTGCGGCGGCGGCGAAAAGCGGTAAACCAGCTTCGCCGGCGATGCAACCTGACCCCACCATACCGCCCTTTTCGGAGTATTTCCTTAATGTTCAAACGGTTGCTCGGAATAGAGCCCAATCCGAACCAGAACGTGGTGGACGAGCTCTATGAACAAATCGTGGCGGCAGCGCGGCAGCCGGTGCTCTACGCCGACTGGCAGGTCCCTGACACGCCGCTCGGCCGATTCGAGATGATATCGCTGATGCTCCTTCTCGTTTTGCGCCGCCTGCGCGGAGAAACGGGTTCGGCTGATGCGATCAGCCAGGATTTGGTCGATACTTTTTTCAAGGAAGTCGAGCATTCCATCCGCGAACTCGGGATTGGCGATGCGGGTGTGCCGAAGCGAATGAAGAAGCTCACGCGCATGTTCTACGGCCGGACCGCCTCTTATGGGGCCGCTCTCGACGAGAACGACGAAGCAGCGCTTGCCGAGGCGCTTAAACGAAACGTGCAGCCGACCGAAGCAGCATGGCCGCAGGCGGGGCATCTGGCTGGCTATGCGGCACAGATTGCGCAGTCATTGACGTCGCAACCGTTGGATGCACTGACCAGAGGCATCATTGCCTTTCCCGATGCCTCACGTACCGGAGAAGCGTCATGAAGAATGAACCCAGCCCGGTATCCATGAAAGTCGATGCAACGCGCCTGCCCGCGAAAGGCGTGACGGTGAAATTTGAAGCGGATGAGCGCCAGCGGCAGGCTCTTGCTGCCCTGCACGGTCTGGAAAAAGTGGCGGATTTCCGGTTCACGGCGAAGGTTGACCCGTGGAAGCGGGAAGGTGCGCGGGTTACGGGCAGGGTCGACGCCGACATCATCCAGTTGTGCGTTGTCACGCTCGAACCGCTTGAGCAGAATGTCAGGGAAGAAATCTCCGCCGTTTTCGTTCCCGATTCGTCGCGTCTTGCACGAGCGGAGGTCGAAGGCGGTGAATTGATGCTCGACGCGGAGGGCGAAGATGCGCCTGAAACCTTCGCACACGGTCGTATCGATGTGGGTGCTCTGGCGGAGGAGTTTTTCGAACTGGCCATAGATCCTTATCCGCGCGCTGATCACGCCGAACTGCCTGAAACGGCGCCGCAAAAAGATGCCGAAACGCAAGCCGAGGCGCCTTTCGCTAAGCTGGGTTCGCTTGTGCGCAAGTCATGAAATCCGGCTTTGCCGGGGCGAATTGAGGTTGTGCCGCTGAGCAAAACCGCTATTTTCGCCCCACTTTGGCCCACTCCCCGCGTGCGCCCGGGGAATGATGAGAACGCTGTCGCTTGATAAGAATATCCATTGACGCCATGGGAGGAGATCACGGACCGGCAGTGGTGCTGCCAGGTCTGATGAAGGTGATCGAGCGCCGGCCGGATGTGACGTTTCTTCTGTTTGGTATCGCAGAAGAGGTGGAGCCGGTGCTTGCAAAACTGCCTCGGCTCGCCGCTCTGAGCGAGTTCCATCACTGTGAAGTGTCAGTGCGAATGGACGACAAACCGAGCCAGGCGCTACGCCACGGTCGCTGGAAATCGTCGATGTGGCGCGCAATTGAGGCGGTGAAGAACGGCGACGCAGATGTTTGCATATCTGCAGGCAACACCGGTGCGTTGATGGCGATGTCGAAATTCTGCCTGCGCCCCATGGCAAATATAGAGCGCCCGGCGATCGCGGCGATCTGGCCGACAATGCGCTCCGAGTGCGTTGTTCTCGATGTTGGCGCCAATATCGGCGCGAATCCGCAGCAACTTGTCGATCACGCCATCCTGGGCGCGGCGATGGCTCACGCGATCTTCCAGCTCGACCGCCCCGCAGTCGGCCTCCTCAATGTTGGGGTTGAGGAGATAAAGGGGCAGGAGGACGTCAAGGAAGCTGGCCGCATGCTACGCGAAGCGGCCCTCCCGTCTATGGACTATCGTGGTTTCGTCGAAGGCGACGATATCGCGAAAGGCACGGTCGATGTTGTTGTCACAGAAGGTTTTTCCGGCAATATCGCGCTCAAGACGGCCGAAGGCACCGCTCGCCAGATCGGCGAATATCTGCGTGAGGCGATGAGCCGTACCCTTCTCGCGCGCATTGGCTACGTTTTTGCCAGAAGCGCGTTTCGGCGCCTTCGCGAGAAGCTGGACGTGCGCAAGGTGAATGGCGGTGTGTTCCTCGGGCTCAATGGCATTGTGGTGAAGAGCCACGGTGGGGCCGACGAAGAAGGTATCGCTGCTGCAGTCGATCTCGGCTACGACATGGCGCGCCGGCGGCTGATCGACACGATTCGCGAACAGCTGGAACATTTTCATGAGCGTCAGCCGAAGCCCGAACAGGCCGCAGCTGGCAGTGTCGCGACCTGACGAAGGAAAATCCTGAATGATCCGATCCGTTGTTCGGGGAGTAGGCGCCGAGACGCCTCGCCGTATCATGAACAATGACGACTTCGTCGGCCTTGTAGATACGTCGGACGAGTGGATCACCCAGCGTACCGGCATTCGTCAAAGGCACATCGCCTCAGACGACGAAACCACGGCATCGCTGGGCGAGGCAGCGGCGCGCAAGGCGCTCGCTGCGTCGGGGCTCACACCGGCCGACATCGACCTCATCGTGTTGGCAACTTCGACGCCGAACAACACCTTTCCCGCGACCGCAGTCGAAATCCAGCAGCGACTGGGCATGCATCACGGTTTTGCTTTCGACCTGCAGGCGGTGTGCTCCGGTTTCCTCTACGCACTCACCACGGCCGATCTCTACATCCGCGGCGGCAGCGCCAAGCGCGTGCTGGTGATTGGCGCCGAAACGTTCTCCCGCATCCTCGACTGGACGGACCGCACCACCTGCGTGCTTTTCGGCGACGGCGCCGGCGCTCTTGTGCTGGAGGCACAGGTGGGCGAGGGCAGTGTCGCAGACCAGGGCATCCTGACCACTAGCTTGCGCTCCGACGGAGCGCACAAGGAAAAGCTCTACGTCGATGGCGGGCCGTCGACCTCCGGTACGGTCGGCAAATTGCGCATGGAAGGCCGCGAGGTGTTCAAGCACGCTGTTGGCATGATCACCGACGTTGTCGAGGCCGCACTTGGCGATGCGGGAGTGACTGCCGACGATCTCGACTGGTTTGTGCCGCATCAGGCCAACAAGCGCATCATCGATGCCTCGGCACGCAAGCTGGGCATTGCCGAGGAAAAGGTTGTCGTGACTGTTGACCGTCATGGTAACACTTCGGCGGCATCGGTACCGCTTGCGCTGGCTGCTGCGGTGGCGGACGGACGCATAAAAAGAGGCGACCTGGTGCTCCTGGAAGCAATGGGCGGCGGCTTCACCTGGGGTGCGGCGCTTGTGCGCTGGTAACGATCGATTTGCCATGAAGCAGGGAACAGTTCTTGACCTGCCCGAGGCAATTCCCTAACGTTTCTGTATATCTAAAAATCAATTACCGGGAACGAGCAGAGCGGCGATGGGGGGGAAGACAATTACGCGCGCCGATCTCGCCGAAGCGGTGTATCGGAAGGTCGGACTTTCGCGTACCGAATCCTCGCAGCTCGTCGAGATGGTGCTCGAAGAAGTCTGCAATGCCATTGTTCGTGGCGAGTCTGTTAAGCTTTCCTCCTTTGCGACCTTTCATGTCCGTTCGAAAAACGAGCGCATCGGCCGCAATCCCAAGACCGGCGAAGAAGTGCCGATCCTGCCGCGCCGGGTCATGACTTTCAAAGCATCAAACGTCTTGAAAAACCGCATCCTGAGGTCGCACAAGGACAGACAGAGCAAGCGGCAAGACGCTTGATTTACGAACGGTTTACGCAACTTTCTTGCGATTTCACTTGAATTTCCTGACGCCAGTGGCTGCAATCGGTTCCGATTCGAAGCGTTTCGTTGAGGAGTGCCCATGGACAAGTCCCCCGACGCCTTCCGAACCATCAGCGAAGTGGCAGACGACCTTGATTTGCCACAGCATGTGCTGAGGTTCTGGGAAACGCGTTTTTCGCAGATCAAGCCGATGAAGCGGGGCGGTGGCCGCCGTTACTACCGCCCACAGGATGTGGAGCTGATCAAGGGCATCCGATTCATGCTTTACGATCAGGGATACACCATCAAGGGCGTGCAGAAACTTCTCAAGGACAACGGCATCCAGTTTGTCATAGCCATCGGCGCGGGCGACCTTGCCGCTGTCGAGGCGATCGCCCAGCGTAAGCAGGCGGAAGCAGAGGCGGCGCTGAAAAAGGCGGGTGCCAGGCCGGACGACGGGATGCTGGTTGGCGAAGCCAAGGCGAAACCCAGCCGCCGTTTCTTCGGCATCGGCAAGGGCGAAGAGGATGGCCCGGTGCAGCCGGGCGAGGGCAAGCTTACCCGCGACAACCGCGCATTGTTGCAGGAAGCGCTGTTTGATCTTCTGGAGTGCAAGCGACTGCTCGACCAGGTCCGCCAATAGCTCGAAAGGAAGCGCGATGGCCGCCTTCATCATTGCCGATACGAAAATCGAAAATCCTGGCGTCTACGAGGACTACAAGAAACAGGCGAAGGCGATCGCCGAGACCTACGGTGGCCAATACCGCGCCCGCGGCGGCGAACTCGATGTTATCGATACGGAACTCTGGTCGCCGACCCGCGTCGTCATCATTGAGTTTCCGGACATGGCGAGCGCCAAGGCATTCGCGCATTCGCCCGAATATGCTGAAGTGGCAAAAATTCGCCACGCCAACGCGAAGAGCACTGTCTTCATCGTCGACGGCGCCTGACAGGCGCCTTGGAGTTCGGGTTCAGCCAGCCGAAATCATCCCGACGAACCACCGGCTTTCCACGTGCCGGACTGGCGCCGGACTGCAGACGTCACGGAAGCATCGGGGCCGATCTGGTGGGGAGCGGTCAGGTCGCTTTCACCGCCTCGGGCCGTGGCGTGTAGCCGTCGGCGACTATAATGGGCAGATGAGTGAAGTTCTTGTTGTCCGGGAGCCGCATCCAGGCGCCCGCCGCAAGCGCGCCGCCATCTACAAGGATTGTGTGACCACTCACCCAGCCCGACAGTCGACCCGAAGCTAGGAAGAGCGCTGCTCCGGCTGAATCCTCACCTTCACCGAAACGCCCAATCGGGAACCAGCGAGAAATGTAGTCGCGGTTTTCCGGCGGAACACGGGGAGTCGCGGTGATCTGGGCCGAGTTGGTGGTTTCCGGTGCTACGGCATTCACACGAATGTTGTCGTGCCCCAGTTCCACCGCAAGGCTCTGCGTGAATCCGGTGATTGCAGTGTTGAATGCGGCGTAAACGACCGTCAGCGGAATGCCGCGGAAGGCTTCGATGGTGGACAGATTAATGATCGATCCGCCGTCGCCGCTTCGCTTCATCAGTGGGATAGCGGCCTTGGTCACATGGAACATGTGCAGCAGGTTGACGGCATAGAGTTCGTTCCACTGATCTTCGGTGGAATCGACGAAGTAGCTCTTGTAGCCGAGATAGTCGCCGACATTGTTGACCAGAACGTCGAGGCGACCGAAACGCTTCTCCACCTCGGCGATGGCATGTCGTACGTCATCGCCCTTGCGCACATCTGCTTCGATAACGAGGTTTTCGGTACTGAGTTTGTCGAGTGCGGAGCGCACGTCGGCCGCGCGGGTAGCGTCGATTTCGGCTATGGCAACTTTCATGCCGGCCTTGGCGAATAGTTCCGCCGTGGCGCGACCAATTCCCGCGCCGCCGCCAGTGATGAACGCTACCTTTCCCTCAAGGCCGAGTATCGATTTTTCGTCCATCATCTCCTCCGGAGTTATTGCGATCTAATGTTGCGCGGGCAGCTGCACCGCGAATGTGTGGGTGGCCTCGACAATCAGCGCGCGCGACGAGAAGAACCAGGCGCAGCCTTCACGACGGAAACCGTCGCGATAGCGGATGGTCATTTCGTAGCAGCGGGCGCCGCCGTCGGCCTTTTCGAAATAATGCCTGGCAATACAGTAGGTCTCGCCCCGCGCTTCGCTGTCACCGATGTCCACCTGCTGGCCGAGAACTGCGTGGAAGGTCTTGAGGTAGAGCCTTTCCATCATCGGGATGACACCGCGTAGCTCGTTATGACCGGAAAAGCGGCCTCGCGGAGCCTCGAGGACGCCGTCAGCCGTAAACACAGCCGCAAAGGCATCGGCGTCTCGGCGGTCGCAGGCAAAGGCGTAGCGTTCCGCGAGGTCGCGGAATACGTGCGCTGCTGCGGGATCGGCCGCCATTGCCGTCAGTCGCCGCCGACGAGCGACACGACTTCCTCCACCGCCCGACGTACATCATTGCGGCGATAGCCGAGCAAGGCGGTCTCGACCGGATCCGGTTCGTAGGCGAGGATATTGCCGCGTCCTGGAACGATGAAGGCGTCGGGGAGCAACGGATGCTCCTGATCGCGCTCCTCGATCCGGCGGGTAGAGCCGGCGGCGTCGAAGACCATCTGGAAAAAATCGCGGAAGGTGAGGTTCTGGTCGCCGATCAGATAAGCTTTGCCGCTTTCGCCATTTCTGAGAGCCCCGGAAATGGCCTCGCAAAGCGATCGAACGGACATGTAGTTGGTGCCGCCGGCCGGCGCGAAATCGGGAATGTCGAGTTCACCCTTGGCCCATCTCGTCAGTGTTTCATAGCGCTTTGCGGCGATACCCGGTATCGCGCCCACAATGGAGGGTGGATTGAGCGTAGTGACGTTGAAGTCCTGTGTCGCATGCGCTCGCGCGCCTTCATCGGCCAGCTTGCGCGCGCGCACATAGGCATCCGTTTCGGCCAGGTGGGGCATAACCTGGTGGTAATAGCTGCCCAACTGCACGACGCGCTTCACCCCGGCCTTTTTGGCCAACGCGACAAAGTCGGGCACGCCGCCGATCTGTGTCTTTTGCCAGAAGTCGTCGGCGTCAGCGTCCTTCGGGATATGGCGGATGTCGTTTCCGGCGGCGAACACGATCGCGTCGAACGGTGCCAGATCAGCTTCGCTGAATTCGCCCTTGGTATAGTCGCCGAAGATGGCCGGCATACTTGCCATGGGGGTGCCATCGGGAGCCGGCTTGCGGGCCGCCAGTGTTACATCGTATCCTTCAGCAGCGAGGTGGCCTGCCGCATGGCCTCCGATCATACCTGTGCCGCCGACAATCAGTATCTTCACGCCGTCACTCCATTTTTCGCAAACCAAGGGATCATGGGCGCCGCGACTGCGCTCAAGCATCGTCTGGATCGACTAGTGGAATGAAATCAGCGCTCGACCGCCACAAACAGCCCGCCTCGGGTCGAATTCCGATTTCCAGGATTGCAGTCAGGGCCAGCCGGCGCCAGGCACATCCACTCGCGCTATATCGATGCGTCCCGAACGCAGGGCGACTGTTCTGGAGCGCTGGTGTTCTGCTGCACAGCAAACGAACAGCGTGCGGCGGTCCTCGTCGCCAAGCATGCACGCAAACGCACCGGCACCGTCAATGGCGACAGTCGCCGTGATTTCGCCGCCCTCGCTGACGCGGATGACGGAATTCGTGAATGGCGACGCGGCCCAGATCTGGCCCTGGGCGTCCAGGCAAATGCCGTCCGGAATGTGGCCCGGCACGTCCGCGAAGACACGCCGGTTGGACAGCGAACCGTCGGCGGCGACATCAAATGCGGTCAAACGGTTTGCCAGCGATTCGGCGATGATGAGGGTTTTCCCGTCAGGCGTAACAACAGTGCCGTTGGGACACAGCAGGTCGTCCGCGACCTGCCGTACTGTTCCATCCGGTTCGACGAGAAGCAGCATGGTCGGCGCCGGCTCTTCGCCATTATCGAAGTCGAAGCCGATATTGCCGACATATGCCCGCCCGTCGGATCCGACCACCATTTCGTTGGTCTGGGCGCGATGATATTCTGAAAGGTCGGCATGCTGTTGCAGTTTGCCGCTTACTCGGCGCAAAACCTGGTGCGTTTCCATGGAGACGACAAGCAGGTCGCCATCCGGCATCCAGCCGATGCCCGACGGACTGCCTGGTACAGCAAAGCTCTCGGTGACGGCGCCGCTTGCGGAAATTGCATGCACGAACCCGGCGTGCTGGTCGGCAAACCAGAGCAGCCCGTTCTGCCAGCGCGGGCCCTCCGGATAGGCAAAGCCCGTCGCTATCGTGTGGGCATTGAATGTCTTCAATCGTCCGTCTCCTCCGCGGGCATGTTGCGCTGGATGATATCGAGGAAGTGCGGGCGCTCGCCGCCTCCATGAACTTCCAGCGTGGCACCTGAAACCCAGCCGGAAAGCGGGCTGGTCAGGTAGAGTACGGCCCCGGCGATATCTGCGCCCATGCCCATGCGTTTCATGGGAGTGGCAGCCGCAATCTCGCGCATCGCCGCCGCCGAACCATAGGTTCGCGCGCCATCTTCGGTTTCCATCAACCCTGCCACGATGACGTTGACCCGAACGGATGGTCCCCATTCCTGGGCAAGGCTCCGGGTCAGGCCCAGCAACCCCGCCTTGGCCGCGCCGTACACGGCGGTTCCGGGAGAGGGGCGGATCGCAGACACGCTGGCGATGTTGACAATCGAACCGCCTTCGCCCTGTCGGGCCATCACCTTGTGAGCCGCCTGCGACATGTGGATTGGTGCAAGGAGGTTGAGCGCTACAACGGCCTCCGAGAAGCGCGGCGATACCGTCGCAGCGTCTGCGTGCGGCGAGCCACCGGCGTTGTTGACCAGGATGTCGAGCCGGCCATGTTGCGACACCGCCGCGTCAACGATGCGTGCGCATTCGTCCGCCTTGCGGACATCTCCCGAAACGAACGTGGCACGTTTGCCGCCTGCCTCCGGCAGCGTTTCCGGCTCGTTGCGCGCGCAGACAACGACGCTGGCGCCCGCATCAAGCAGGTATTCGGCGATGACCCGGCCGATGCCCTTGGTGCCCCCGGTGACCAGGGCAACCTTGCCGGCCATCGACAATATTTGCGGTCCCGTCATGTCCTTGGCCATATGCGTGTATCTCCTGTTTTGGCTCTAGCCCCCGCTGAAGCCGGTTCATTCGTCCTTTCGGACGATGCCGTTCGCGCCGCAAGTTATATGGTGCGACGATCGAGTGAACGCGCCATCTCGCGCAGATCGAAAACGAACGGGCATCGATGAAAAACATCCACGATTCCGGCTGGGAGTTCACAACGATTCCGGCGCTATCGGCGCGTGCTGCCGAGATTTACGGAACCGAGACGGCACTGGAAGATGGTGGAACCACCTTCACCTTTGTCGAACTCGATGCGATGCGTCGCCGCGTGGCTCGCGCGATGATCGCCGCTGGCGTCGGCAAGGGCGACCGTGTGATGATCTGGGCACCGAACTCGTGGAAGTGGTTCCTGACCGCATTGGGGCTCGTGTCGGCGGGCGCGGTGCTCGTACCGGTCAGCACCCGCTTCAAGGGCGCGGAAGTCAGCGATCTGATCGAGCGCAGCGGCGCAAACATCATGTTCGCCTGCGGCGAGTTCCTCGGCAGGTACTATCCGGACCAGCTACCGGCCGAGGCGCGAGCGGCGCTGCGCAATATCGTCGTGTTTGACGGTGCCCGGCCGGGTGACGTGTCATGGGACGAATTCCTGTCGGTCGGAGAGAGCGTGACCCCGGACGATCAGATTGCGCGAGAGAACGAGGTTGGGCCGGAAGATCTGTCCGACCTTCTTTTTACGTCTGGAACGACAGGTTATCCGAAAGGCGTGATGTACCGGCATCGCCAATGCCTCAGCGTGGTCGATGCATGGGCGACACGGGTCGGAATTTGCCGCGGCGACCGGCTTCTTGTTATTCCGCCGTTCTTTCACGCATTCGGATACCGATCCGGTGCGATCGTTTCCCTGATGCGTGGCGCGGTACTGATCCCGCACCTGACCTACGATGCCGAAGAGATACTCAAGCGCGTATCAGGCGAAGACATCAGCGTCATCGCAGGCCCGCCGGCGATATTCCATGGCATGCTGCAACATCCGAATCTGGCCGGGTTCGACCGTTCGAGCCTTCGCCTTGGCGTCACCGGCGGCGCTGTTGTGCCCGCGACGCTTATCAGGCGCATGCGGGAAGACCTTGGCTTCGCCGGCGTGGTAAATGGCTACGGCCTGACCGAATGCGGCGGCTACGGCACGATGTGCAGCGACAAGGATGACGACGCGCAGATAGCAAACACGGCCGGCAAGGCGTTTCCCGATACGGAAGTGCGGATCATGGGCGACGACGGCAATCTGCTGCCGGACGGCCACCCGGGCGAAATCGTCATCCGCGGCTATCTGGTGATGAAGGGCTACTTCAACGACCCGGATGCGACAGCCAAGACGATCGACCCGGACGGATGGTTGCACACCGGTGACATCGGCTACTTCGATGAGAACGGCGATCTGAGGATCGAAGACCGTCTCAAGGACATGTACATAACCGGCGGTTTCAACTGCTATCCGGCCGAGATCGAGCGGCTGATGAGCGCTCATCCTGCCATCGGCCAGATTGCGGTGATAGGCGTACCCGACGAGCGCATGGGCGAGGTCGGCAAGGCATTCGTGGTGCTGAGACCGGGCACCAGCGCGACAGCGGAAGAACTGGTCGCATGGGCACGCGATCACATTGCCAACTTCAAGGTGCCCCGTTTCATCGAGTTTCGCGATGTATTGCCGACGAGCCCGCAGGGCAAGGTTCTGAAAACCGAATTGAGAAAACAGGACGAAGCGGCGGCCTGAACGGCCGCCCACCGCTCTACTGCGTGCCGTAAACCGGCTTCGGCGCAGGGCGCTTCGCTATCAGGTCCAGGATCCGGTCGCCCAGTTCCGCAGCCTCCCAACGACTGCCCTTGTCAAAAGCCGGGCCGTCGTTCCAGCCCAGCGCGATGCTGATTTTGCCACCGACAAGCTCAAACACCTGTCCGGTCACGTCGGCGGATCGCTCGCTCACCAGCCAGGCCACGAGCGGGGCCGTGTTTTCAGGCGCGAATACGTCGAAGTCGCCTTGTCTGGCGCTCATCGCTTCGCCGAATGCCTGCTCGGTCATCCGCGTTCGGGCATTGGGAGCGAGACAGTTGGAAGTGATGCCGTAGCGCGCCAGTTCGGCCGCCTGGACAAGTGTCAGCGCAGCGATGCCGGCCTTGGCCGACGAATAGGCGCTCTGGCCGACGGAACCCTGCAGTCCGGCTCCTGATGATGTGTTGACGATGCGCGCATCGACTGGTCGCCCAGCCTTCGCCTCTGCCCGCCAGTGATCGACAGCGTGCCGCGAGACGCAGAAATGTCCGCGCAGATGAACCTTGATGACGGCGTCCCACTCTTCGGGCGTGCATGAAACGAACATGCGGTCGCGTACGAAACCCGCATTGTTGACCACAGCATCGAGCCGCCCAAATCCGTCCAGTGCCGATTTGACAATGTTGGCTCCGCCATCCCAATCGGCGACATCGTCGAAATTGGCGACGGCTTCGCCGCCGGCACTAATGATCTCCTTCACCACCTCGTCGGCCGGCTTTTCGGCGGTTGCGTCCCCGTGTGTGCCGACGCCGAGATCGTTGACGACCACCTTCGCGCCTTCGGCAGCCAGCGCCAGCGCATAGGCGCGACCGAGCCCGCGGCCTGCCCCGGTTACAATGACGACGCGTCCCTCGCAAATACCCATGATCACTCCGTGTTCAGTTTGAGCCGCACCGCTCGTGCATCGCCCGAGACCCTGCGCCTGTCGGCTTCAATCTCGGGGAGCGGTTCGCATTCGGCGAAGTCGGTGAGCGACTGGCGCGCCAGCCGCTGATATTCCCCGTCACCGTCGTTCTTCCACACGATCACCTGCTCAGGCAGTTGGCGCACGACCCGTGCCGGATTGCCGGCAATCAGGCTGCGGGCAGGGGCTTTCATGTCGGATTTGACGAGGCTGAGTGCTCCGATAAGGCATTCGGGGCCAATCACGGCGTCATCAAGCACAACTGCATTCATGCCGATCAGTGCATTCTCGCCAATTCTGGCCCCGTGAACGATCGCACCATGGCCGACCGTGGCGCCTCGGCCGATCACGCAGTCCGACCCGGCACCCGTATGCAGCGTGCAACTGTCCTGGACCGAGCTGTCACCCTCGACAATGATCCGTCCGAAATCTCCGCGCAGCGATGCACCCGCGCCGATGTAGCAGCCCGGACCAACGATAACGTCGCCGATCAGCGAAGCGGTCGGGTGCAGGAACGAGGTTGAATCGACGACAGGCCGTATTCCTTCGAACGAATAGCAGGGCATCTGGCCTATAGCCTTTCTATGATGGTCACATTGGCCTGGCCGCCGCCTTCGCACATGGTCTGCAGCGCGTAGCGGCCGCCGCGCCGCTCAAGTTCGTTCAGCATGGTGGTCATGATCCGCGCACCTGTTGCCCCGAGCGGATGGCCGAGCGCGATTGCACCGCCATTTACGTTGACCTTTTCGTGCGGAATGCCGAGTTCCTTCATCCATGCCATCGGGATCGAGGCGAAGGCTTCGTTGCACTCGAAGAGGTCGATGTCGTCGATCGACATGCCGGCCTTGGTCAGCGCGTGGCGGGTTGCGGGGATGGGCGCAGTCAGCATCCAGACCGGGTCGTCTGCGCGCACACTCATGTGGTGGACACGGGCACGCGGCTTGAGACCGTGCTCCTTCACCGCCGTTTCCGAAGCGACGAGCAGGGCGGCCGAGGCATCCGCGTTCTGGCTTGATACACCGGCCGTTACCCTTCCGCCTTCGCTGAGCGGCGCGAGTGTCGCCATCTTCTCCAGCGACGTGTCCGGGCGCGGGGTCTCGTCATGAGCGAAATCGCCGACAGGCGCGATCTCGCGGGCGAACCGTCCCTCTTTGATGGCGGTCAGGGCACGGCGGTGCGATTCCAGCGCAAACGCCTCCATTTCCTCGCGGGTGATCTGCCATTTCTCGGCGATCATCTCGGCGGAACGGAACTGGCTGACTTCCTGGTCGCCATAGCGCTCGAGCCAACCCGGCGAGGTGCGGAACGGATCTGGAAAACCGAATTCGCGCCCGGCCATCATCGCGCCCGAAATCGGGATCAGGTTCAGGTTTTGCACACCGCCCGCCACGACGAGGTCTTGCTGTCCGCTCATCACGCCCATTGCGGCAAAATGCACCGCCTGCTGTGCGGAGCCGCACTGGCGGTCGACCGTAACGCCGGGTACGTGCTGCGGCATGCCGGCCACGAGCCAGCAGGTTCGCGCTATGTCGCCGGCTTGCGGTCCAAGCGTCTCGACGCAGCCGAAAACGACGTCATCGACCGCCGCCGGGTCAATACCCGTGCGCTCCACCAGAGACTTGATCGAATGGGCGCCGAGATCGGCCGAGTGCATCGCGGCCAGCGAACCTTTCTTGCGGCCCACGGGCGTGCGGACAGCATCGACAATGTATGCTTCAGGCATTGTTGGCCTCCCTGGCGAATGCATGCTCGGCACCGAGCGGCTGCGAAAGAACGCGCTCGGCGACGCGTTCACGATGGAAGCGCTCATCACCCCACCAGGTTGCCAGCGCCAGAGCACGTTTGAGGAAGAAATGCACGTCGACTTCCCAGGAATAGCCCATAGCCCCATGCACCTGCACGGCGGTACGGCAGGCGAGGTCGGCTGCCATCGATGCGGCGATCTTGGCGTGAGAAATGCGCGCGCGCGAATGGATGTCGGTGCTGTCGAAGCCACCGGCTGCCGCGTAGACCACCGGCCGCGCGAACTCGATCCTGACCTGCGCCTCCGCGAGGAGGTGCTTGATGGCCTGATACGAACCGATCGGCTTGCCGAACTGGCTGCGTTCCTTGGCATAGGCGACCGCCAGGTCAACTGCGCGCTGCGCGATGCCCAGAAGCTGCGCGGAGGCAAACAACGCGCCTCGATTCAGAGCCCTGCCTAGATCGCCGGCGACATCGGAAACATTCGCGATGGCCGCGACTGGGCAGGGGCGGTCAGCCAGTGAATAGAGCCGACGAAACGGGTCGATGCTCTCCTGCCGCTCCAGTTCGATGTCGTTGGGTTCGCACAGATAGAGTTCGCCGCCCGATACGGTGAGGATCGCGCCGGCAGTGTCCGCGTCGGCAATGAACGGGTTCTGTGGATGCTTGACGGCAACTGTGATGGCACCTTCAAGGGCGCTTTCGAGAAGCCTCTCGGCGCGAGGATCGCGGGCGACACCTGCCAGAAGCGGCAGTGCCACACCGGCATTTTCAACCAGCGGTTCCGGCAGGCCGGCGTAGCCGCAGGCCTCGGCGACCAGGATGAAATCGGCTTCGCCGAGCCCAAGCCCGCCCGATTCCTCAGGCACCAGGACACCCTGCAAACCCAACTCGACGATCTGCTGCCAGCGCGCTTGGTCGCGCGGCTCGCCGTTCTCCATGAGGCGACGCAGGTCCGCCGGCTGGCAGTGGTCTCCAAGCAGGCTGCGGACAGCGTCTGCCATCATCTGCTGTTCGTCGGTGAAACGGAAATCCATTGCCGTCACCCGCGCGGTAGACCGAGCATGCGCTCGGCGATGATGTTCTTCTGGATCTCGTTGGAACCAGCGTAAATCGGTCCCGCGAGTGAAAAGAAGTAACCGTCGAGCCAGCGACTCTCGTTGCTGGCGGCAGGTGCGGTCTTCACCAGTTCGGCGCGCGCACCGAGGATCGATAGTGCCGTGCGATGAAGGGCGATATCCATCTCCGACCAGAAAATTTTGTTGGTCGAGGCTTCCGCCCCGATTGTTCCGCCGGCCATCAGCCGTGACGCGGTCTGGTAGATGGACAAGGTGTAGGCCTCCGCATCCATAAAGGAACGCATCACCGCGGCGCGCGTCTCCATACCGCACTCGTCCTCATGTGCATGGTAGAGTTCGACCAGCCGCTTCGCGGCCATCTGGAAGCGTGCAGGGGAGCGTAGCATCAGCCCGCGCTCAAAGCCGGCAGTTGCCATGCAGATTTTCCAACCCTGGCCTTCATCCCCCAATCTGTTGAAGACCGGGACGCGCGCTTCCTCCAGGAATATCTCAGCAAAGCCTGTTTCACCGTCGATCTGGGCGATCGGCTGAAGGCGAACGCCCGGTGCGTCGAGCGGGAAGAAGATAAGCGACAGGCCCTTGTGCCTTTCGGAGGCCGGATCGGTGCGGAAGAGTCCGAACGCCCAGTCGGCGAACACGGCACGGGATGACCATATCTTGTGGCCGGTCAGCACATAGTGATCGCCGTCGCGGCGGGCCGATGCGCGTACTGATGCAAGATCGCTTCCGGCCTGGGGTTCCGACCATGCCTGTGCCCAGATCTCGTCGCCGGAGGCCATTTTTGGCAGAAAGCGCGCCTTTTGCTCGGCGGTGCCGAACTCCATCAGCGTCGGCCCGAGCAGGAAGATGCCGTTCTGGTTGACGCGCAGCGGTGCACCGGCGCGCCAGTATTCTTCCTCGAAGATGAGCCAGCGCATGAGGTCGAGCCCGCGCCCGCCATATTCCCTCGGCCACGTGACCATGCCCCAACGGCCTTCGGCGAGCTTGCGTTCCCAGTCGCGATGCGCCTCGAAGCCCTCGCGGGAGGCGTCGAAAGACGGGAGCGGCGAGGATGGTACATTGGCTTCCATCCAACCGCGCACTTCGGCGCGGAATGCCTCCTCGTCCGGTGAATAGGTCAGGTCCAAGAGGGTTCTCCGCTCAGCTCTCGCCGGCCTGTTTCTTGTTTGCCGCGACCATGCTTCTGGCGTCCTGACCGCCGAGCGGGTTGCCCGTCGTCAGGTCGCCCTGTGCATGGGCGAAGTGATGCATGTGGTATTGCGCATCCATCGCGGTGCGCTTTCCGCGCAGTTCCTCAACGTGGTTCACCGCCTGTTTGGTCAGCCACAGCCCCAAGCGCGGTTGCGCGGCGAGCTTCAGCGCCATCGACTGAACGTCTTCCTTCAGCGCCTCGCGGGTCACGATGCGGTTGACCATCCCGAACTGTTCGGCACGCTGCGCCGTCATGCGCTCGCCCAGAAGCAGGAACTCCTTGGCCACACGCGGCGGCAGTTCGAAGGCGTGGGCGAAATATTCCACGCCCGGAATGCCCATGCGCACGACCGGGTCCTGAAAGAAAGCGTCCTCGGTCGCGACGATCAGATCGCAGACCCAGGCAAGCATCAGTCCGCCCGCCACACACGCGCCCTGTACCGCAGCGATTGTAGGTTTTGGCGTATCGCGCCAGCGCCTGCACATGCCGAGATAGACTTCCTGCTCGCGCGTATAGAGCATTTCGGCTGCGGGTTTGTTGACGTGGTCTGCCCACAGCAACCGGCGCTCAAAGCTCTTGGCGACATCGCGGCCGGGGGTGCCGATATCATGACCGGCCGAAAAATGTTTGCCTTCGCCAGCAAGCACGATGACCTTGATAGCGTCGTCATTGACGGCGCGCTGAAATGCATCGTCCAGCGCATAGGTCATCTGCGAGTTCTGGGCGTTGTTGTATTTTGGGCGGTCCATGACGATCCACGCCACCGGGCCGTTGGTTTCGTAGCGGACCGGTTGCTCGGTTTCGTAGGTGATGTCCGCTTCGCGGGGAGGGACAAGATCGTCCATCTGTGCGGCCTTTCTGCTCATTGCGAAACTATTGGCGGCATTGTGCACCGCAATCGTCCAAAGGGACTAACGGCGAATTGCGGTTGCAGGTTCGCGTAGCGCTATTTCCGCCGCTCATCCGGTGCCGGCAATTGCGCGTGCGCGCTGGCCATCTCCCTGAGCGGCGCAACGACAAGCGGATCGGTAACGCGTACGGCCTTGCGCTCGCTCAAATCGACATGAATCGAAACATATCTGGCGGTCGCCGCGCGCATGTTCCGGCTCACGCTCCACAATTCGTGGAAGTGCTTCAACAGTCTCCCGTCGGTGGTGTCGATGCGGCTGTCGATACGCAACTCGTCCCCTTCGACAAGTTCCTTTTCGTATCGAATGTGCTTTTCCAGCCGGAACATGCCGTGATTGGTGCGAGCGATGTAGTCCTCATCCACACCGAAGGCAGCAAAAAGAGCGGATTCCGCCTTGTCGAACACGTGATCGTACCAGGCGACGTTCATATGCCGATTGGCGTCGATCCAGTCTGGCAGAACCGTTCCCCTGAAACCTGCAAAAGGTGAGGGCGCCTTGTACGGGTTTCGATCCGCATCAGCGGCACCCGTCACGCGTCGGCCTCCGCCGTCTCCATTTCCTTTAGACGAGTGTCGAGTTCGGCCGCTGGGCAGCTGAATCGCACTTTCCCACGCTCGATGATCATTGCACGGTCTGCATAGGGAGCGGTGACCTGCAGGTGCTGCTCCACGATGACAACCGCGGTGCCGGTCTCTGCCCAATTGCGCAGAAAGGCCAGGATGGGAGGCAACAGCGCCTGTGCCAGGCCCATCGACGGCTCGTCGCACAGCAGTACCTTCGGCTGCGCCACGAACGCCTGTCCGAGCGCCAGCATCTGCTGTTGCCCGCCTGAAAGGTCGCGCGCATATTGCCGGTGGCGCTCTTTGAGGATCGGGAAGACGGAATAGATTTCCTCGACTGCCTTGTCGAAGCCTTCGCGGTCTCCACGCCGGGCCGCGGCGCCCATCCGCAAATTGTCGAACACACTGAGTTCGGGAAAGACGCGGTGACCGTCGAAAACGAGCCGCAGCCCCTCCTTCGCGATGGCTTCGGGTGCCATTCCCTGAAGCGGTTTGCCTTCCAGCAGTACTTCTCCGGCGGTCGGTTTGTTGAAGCCGGCAACCGCGCGCATGAGCGTTGATTTACCGGCCCCGTTTTCGCCACCGATGAGCAGGATCTCGCCTGATTTCGCCGTTAGCGAAATATCCTCCAGCACCGGCACGATACCGTAGCCGGCATTGAGATTATTTACTTCAAGCACGGCGGCCTCCGACAAACATGTGCTGAACAGCCGGGTCTTTTGCCACGGTGTCGGGGGTGCCCGACGCAACGATACGACCCTGTTCCATTACGGTGATGGTGTCGGCGATACCCCAGACCAGATCGAGGTCATGCTCGACAAGGATGATGGTCTTGCCAAGCTGGCGAGACAGAAACCGCACGAGTTTGGAGAAGTTCGCCCGCTCGCTCTGCGACAGGCCGGCGGCCGGCTCGTCGAAGAGAATGATGGACGCTTCCTTGAGCACGGTCCGCATCACCTCCACCAGACGCCGCTGGCCGTGGGAAAGAAGCGCGGCGCTGTCTTCCCTGAACTCCTTTTCCAGGGCTTCGGCGAGACGCACGATATCGTCGTTCGGTTCGCCTGTTCGGGCGTCGATGCCTACCTTCAGATTGTCCCAGAGGGAAAACTGGGGGTAGATGCGGGGTGTCTGGAACGTGCGCCCGATGCCCATATTGGCTATCCGGTCAGCAGCCATTCGCGTTGCCTCCCGGCCATTGATCACGAACGAGCCCGAATTCAGCCGCGACAGGCCGGAAAGAACGTTGAGAAGGCTGGTCTTGCCGGACCCGTTGGCGCCGATAAGGCCATGGATTTCGCCCTTGCGTACCTTGAGGTCCGCGTTATCGACGGCGACGACTTCGCCGAATTTCTTCGTGCCGCCGCGCACCTCAACGACAATCTCGTCGGTCGGTTCGACAGGCTTGCCGCCTTTCAGACGATCGAGAAAGGAGTCGACACGGAACGCCTGCTCGCCGCGTCCGGTGACGCCTCGCTTCGAGCGCCAGCGCTCGATCGAACCAACGACTCCGTCGGGAAAGAGGATGACGGTCAGGAGCGTGAGAAAACCGTAGATGAGCAGCCGGTATTCGACGAACTGCGCCAACGCGATGTTGGGCAGGATGAAGACGATCCAGATGCCGATGATCGGGCCGAGCATCTGGCCCCGTCCGCCGACGACCACCGCGAAGAAGAACACGAACGACAGCTCGACATTGAACCCCTGGGGACTGACGAACGACACGGTGGGCAGGTAGAGCACGCCGCATATGCCGGTGCCGATGGCGGCAATCACAAATGCCGTGAACCGCATGTAGCCGGGCTTGATGCCGAGCGAGCGCGCGCCTTCGGGGCTGACGGCGGCAACGCGCATCTGACGTCCGAGTTGCGAGCGGCGGATGAAATAGTGCACCCAAAGCGCAAGCATCGGATAGAGCGCTACGATGATGGTCAGCGGCGTGAGGCCGAACAGCGTTTCGTGATGCAGCGCTTCCATCTGCACGCTGATGCCGTTGATGCCGTTGGTCCAGCGGTCGAGTGACATCAGCAGCTGCGGAAACACGATTGCAGCTGAAAGTGTAACAAAGCCGAGGTGGAAATATTGCACGCGTAATGCGGGAAGGGCGAAGAGCAGCCCGCCGAGCGCCGCCGCCCCGAGGCCTAGTCCTGCGGCCATGACAAATGGGTAGTCGTGCAGCCCGAAGAAGATGGCTGTGACGTAGGCACCCAGACCAAGAATGACGCCCTGGCCGAAGGATTTCTGGCCTGCATCGACAAACAGGAAGTTCTGAAAGATCGCCGCTGCGATATAGATGTTGACCAGCTGGAAGGTGTGGACCCAGTAGGAATTGCCCAACAGCGACGGCACGAAGCCGGTCACTGCTATGAATGCCATTCCGATCCACACCTGCGGAAGATCGGACGAGAAGCGTGGCTTCGCTTTTTCGTCCATGTTTCTGCTCCCGACGTCTGCCGTTTCCGAAATTGCCATCATCACACCCGCCTGGCCGAAGAGCGTCCGAACAGGCCCTGTGGCCGCAGCATCAGGATCGCAATGAGAAGCAGCAGCGAAGCCAGGTCCTGGTAGGCGCCGCCGATCTTGTATGCGGTAAGCATGCCGACAACGCCGACCAGAGGACCGCCGATGAGGGTGCCAAGATTGCTGCCGATGCCGCCGACCACGGCCGCGACGAAACCATTGAGGATGTAACGGAGGCCAGCGTCGGAACTGATCGAGATGACCGGCGCGACCAGGAAGCCGGCTGTGCCCACCATCAGGCCGCTGATAGCGAACGCGATGATCTGGAGCCGCCGTACCGGAAGACCCGCTGCGCGGGCTGCGTCAAAATCCTGCGAGAGCGCGCTGATCGCCAATCCGATGAAGGTCTTCTTCAGGAAGAGCCGCATCGCGATATACCAGAAGATCATGCACCCAATCGCCAGCGCATAGGCGCCCGGCGTGCGGACGCCGAGTATCCTGAACGAAGGCACCACGCTTTCAACGGTGTAGGCAAACGGGCCCTGGGTGATCAGGACCGCGGCGCCGAGTATGACCGAAACCGAGACCGTTGATATGATCCAGGAATCCTGCTCGACCGACGACCGCAGTGGAAGCAGCGTTACCCAGCCTTGAAGCGCTACCAGCGCGGCCACTAGCAGGCCGGCGACGGGCAGCATTAACAGCCACCACCCCAGTTCCACCTGATTGGCCAGGAAGAACGCCGCGAAACCGCCCAGCACAAGCATGTTGCCCTGTGCGAAGTTCAGGATTCCGGTAGCGCCATGCACGATATTGAAGCTCATCGCGATCATGGCGAAAATTGAGCCGATTGCTATGCCGCGCACGGCGATAACGGTTATTTCGAGGAGCATGTCGCCCGTCCTCCCTGGGCGGCGCAAAGCCGCTGTCCTTGCCTCCAGGCATTGCTCCTTGGCGGGCATCTGCCTGCATTCCGGCAAAGTGAGGCGGCTTCAAGCCGCCTTCATCGTTCGAACGGACTAAGCTTGCGGCGTTCGGTGTCCGTGTCAGTCGAAAACGGCGCGCGCCTTGTCGATGCTCAGTCGAGCGGCATCGACGGCAGTCATGGCAACAAATCTCGGCGAGATGATTTCAACGCTGTACGGGGCGGTGGCGCCGGCCGAATCCAGTGCCCTGGCGAAGCCTGTCAGGTTAAACGCGCCATCTCCGCAAGCCCGGCGGCGCAGCGTATCTTCGGCCAGCCGGCCAACCGGCCGGGCGTCAGCGTCGTTGACCTGGATCGCCAGGATGCGCCCGGTCGGTATGGCGGCAATGTCGGTGGCCGACATGCCGCCACGGAAAAGGTGCCAGCAGTCTACCATGAGGCCGGAATTGGCAGGTTCGAGATATTCGACGGCGGTTGAGATATCGGGAATATTGCTCCAGGGCACGAATTCGAGGG
Organism: Rhizobiaceae bacterium; assembly: GCA_017644005.1. Lineage (GTDB taxonomy): Bacteria > Pseudomonadota > Alphaproteobacteria > Rhizobiales > Rhizobiaceae > RCIO01. The sequence goes on along the minus strand of JAEPMJ010000003.1, from coordinate 433,610 downwards.
CGACCGAGAGTCCCGCATCGGCGGCGCGGGCGCAGAGCCCGCTGAACCGCGTGACCATCTCGCCTTGGGTGATATCCCGTTGTCCGAAATCTCCGCCGACGCTGATCACCGTAGCTCCGATTGCCATCGCCGCATCGAGGCATGCGGCCTCGGCCCGGCGCGCGTCATCCGAATCGAGAAACCAGTCGGTCAGGAACTCGATGCCGCGATGCCTCAATCCGCTTTCGTCGAACAGGTCGCGAAGCGCGTTGTCGTCGATTCCCGCGGTCCTTTGTTCGACATAATCGCGATAGTGCAGCCAGATCCCGTCGTAACCTGCTGCCCGGCACGCACCGAGCCGCTCATGCAATGGATGACGGGCGGCAGTTTCGCTGCCGGGCATGAGCCCTGAGACAGTGTAGGATGAGCACATATATTGTCGTTTCATCCTTCGAATTTGGGCGCCTGACGCGCGATACGAAGCGTCCGAAAAGACTAGAATCTGAGTGCGGGGCTTGCCGTTGCTGCCGCACTCAAATCCCTTAGTCCACTCGGACGATGTGAGTTTGGCCTCCTGTCGCGTTGAATTCCGGCGGCTTGTCAGGAGGAGAAACCCATGAGCTACGTTGGACGCAGGGCGAAGGACGGCGTTATCAGCCGCCGCGCCGCAATTGCATTGGCTGCTGTGGCGGCTTTCGGATTGTCCGCAGGCGCCGCTTCGGCGCAGGACACCTTCAAGATGGGCGGTTTGACGTCCGTGACCGGCGGTGGCGCCTCGGTTGGCGTTTCGTCAACTGAAGCATGGAAGCTCGCCGCAGATGACATCAACGCCGCCGGCGGCATTCTCGGCAAGCAGGTCGAGTTGATTATCGCGGATTCGATGACCGATCCGACGCATGGCGTCAGTGAAGCGCGCCGCCTGATCGAAAATGAGGGCATCCAGGCGTTGGTCGGCCCGGTTACCAGCCAGGAGTCGATTCCCGTGGTTGCCGTGACGACGGAAGCGGGCATCATGCAAATCACCACCGCAGCGTCATCGACGCTGACACCGGAGGTCGGTCCCTATCACTTCTCGACATCGGTGACCGCCGCCAATCAGATGATCCCGAATGTCGACTACGCCGTGGACGTTCTAGGCGCCAAGAAAATTGCAATCATCTCCGACAATGGCGGCATGTCGAAGGCCGGCGTATCGGAGATTATCGAATACCTGGCGCAGAAGGGCCTGGAGCCGGTCGCAGTCCAGGAGTTCGCCTTCCGGACCGAAGACATGACCCCGCAGTTGTTCTCGCTGCGCAGCGCGGGCGCTGATGCGGTGCTTTTCCTTGCCTCACTTGGCGACGACGCCCGCAAGCTGCTGGAGAACCGGCTCGACATCGGTTGGGACGCACCTGTACTGGGCAACCAGACAATGACGAACTATGCAGTCGGCAACGCGCAGATTGCCGGTGAGGAGGCGTTTGAAGGCGTCTACTCGACCCAGTTTGTGGGTATGACCTATTGCGAAGGCGATCCGGTGGGCGAGAGCCCCTTCGCCAAGTTCGTTACCAGTGCCCGTGAGCGGGTGCCCAATGTCGACAAGCTTGGCGGTGCGGCATCACTGACGCCGTTCTATATCGAGCCAATGATTCTCGCTGCCGCGATCAATGGCGCGGGAACGGCAGAGGGTCCTGCGGTTGCCAAATGGCTCGAAGAAAACTCGGACAAGATCGAGCCCATCATTGGACCGATCTCCGTGAGCGGCACGAACCACTTCATGCCGGCTCCCGAGGCTATCAAGGTCGTCAAGGAGCCTCACCTCGTGCGCGAAGACGGCCTGACCCAGCGCGCCGACTGCGGTATGTAATTCCATCAACCAAGCACCTGCAAACCGCTAAGCCGGGCGATCTTCGCCCGGCTTTTTTGTGCGCGCTTCATGCGACAGTGAAGCTCAGTTAAGACGTTGTTTTATATGACTTTAATCGAAAATTCTCGGGCTATGTCGCTACGCGATTTTTCGACGATGTTGATGAATTATCGACGTGTAAGGAAATTATTTGACAAGTTGTCGAATTAACGACAACAATGTCAAATATGGCTGCATGAGGCAGTCGGGAGGGCGTCGAAGTGTCCCGTCGATACGAGCAGGAATTCGACCGACCACGGCACTGCTGCCGTGGCGGCACGAGATCTGTCGCGCTCGCTGTAGACGACGGGAAAGCCGGCGCAGAACGCAGGAGGAGACGATAATGACATTTCATCCCCGCTCGGTTGTGGAGTTCGGTCTCTTCTTCACGAAGGTCTCCGACAGTTTGCTTTCGGGGGCGCCGTTGGAGACGTCGTCAGAACTGATCCGGACGCAGCTTGCAGCTTGTGCGGTTGCGGTTCGCATCGAAGACCGGATGTCGACCGGATCTGGCGTGGTTACGATTGTAGGCGATCTCACAGACGATGCGGGGGCGATAAGCCGCGATGAATATCCTCTTTCGCCAACTCCAGCCGAAGAGGCCCGGCTCGCCGTCATGCTGCGCGATTGCCATCACATTTCTGCTTCCGTCACCAGCGAGGCCGACGAAACGAAATACACGCTTTATGTATTCCGCAAGTCCGGGAAGCCGGGTTTCGACACGGAGGAGGCTTCGGTCTGCGAGATACTGGTCTCTCAACTGGCGCGGGGCATGGAACTTTCGGCCCGTCTCGGGGCCAGCGAAATCGAGCGCAACCTGTATTCCAGTGTAATGGACCGGCTGTGCGTCGGTGTCGTCATCATCGATCTTGGCGGGCGCATCGTGAAATGTTCGGCAACCGCCGAGGAGGCGCTTGCGGCGCGTGACGGGCTCCAGATCCAGGCGGGTAAGCTGCGGGCAACCTGCGCGAAGGAGGATCGCGAGTTACAGAGCGCCATCAAGGCAGCCGCCCAGAGTGTCATGGACGGCGAATTTTCGGCAACGCGTGGACTCTCGCTTACCAAGCTGTCCGGCAGCCGTAATCTCGGTGTAATCGTCCAGCCCGTGAAAGGAAAGCGGGGGCAGGTTCAGTCAGCCTCTATCGCCGTCTATATCCGCGATCCCGAGGCCAATTCGGAAGTGGAGGGCGAACTCGTTCGCCAACTGTTTGACCTGACACCGGCGGAGGCCGCCGTCGCGCGCCGCCTGACCGCTGGCCTGACCCTGGAAGACGCGGCGGCCTCGTTGGCGATTTCGCGCAATACGGCGCGCGCGCACCTGCGTTCAATCTTCTCCAAGAGCGGCATTACGCGCCAGACCGAACTCGTGCGCCTGATGCTCAATTCCGCAGCCGTGCTCGGCGAACGGCCGCGCCAGGTTGCCTGATACCCTTCGTTCGCATCCTCCCAGCGAACAGCGGCCCGTAAGGTACTTGCCCTGCGGGCCGCACTTCCAGTCCGCAGGGGCCGTTCGCTGCTGCCGGTTCGGGTCCAATCGGACGATGTAGGGCGGAAGGCAGCGCGAAAGCATCCTTCGGCGAAATAACCATCATACCGCCCAGGCTTCAGCACATCGAGGACTGCACATTTAATGACTTCAACCGGATCCGATGCGGGAACGTCATGGCTTGCAGAGACAGACCGCATGCTTGGCCTGCTCAACGACGGATTTCCGGCTGTCGAGGAGATGGAAGCGGTCGATGCGCGCGTTGCGGTGGCCGCGCGAGTTCGGCCGGTCGACAATATGGACGATGTGCGTTCGGCGGAGGATCGCCGGATTGCGGAAGGACTGCGTGTACGCATCTATCGTCCGTGGCCGGTCACGAACGGTGAAACCCCTGCGATTCTGTTTTTGCACGGTGGCGGTTTCGTCCTCTGCAGTGTCGAGAGCCACGACGGTTTCTGCCGCCGGATTTCGAAGAACACAAACAGCATCGTGGTGTCCGTCGACTATCGGCTGGCGCCTGAACATCGTGCTCCGGCTGCCGCCGAAGATGCTCACACTGCTCTCAACTGGCTCGTCGAAAATGCCGGCGAGTTGGGCCTGGATCGCAACCGGATTCTGATTGCCGGAGACAGCGCCGGTGGCAATCTTGCGGCTGCTGCCTGCCTGATTGCGCGTGACCGCGGCTCCATGATGCCTGCCGGTCAGGTGTTGATATACCCTGTAATCGCCCCCGATTTCGGAACCGAAAGCTATCGTCGCTACGCAAGCGGATACTTCAACACCAGGGCGGCAATGCGATGGTATTGGCGCCACTATCTGGGCGGCGAAACCCTGCCTGACCCGGCGGAATATGCAGCTCCGCTCCTTGCGTCCACCCATGCCGGGCTGCCGCCTGCGCTCATCTACACCGCGGGTCGCGATCCGCTCTGCAGTGAGGGGCAGCAGTATTCCGCTGTGTTGCGGGCCGCCGGCGTTCCGGTGCGGCAACGCAACTTCCCGGAGTTGTTTCACGGCTTCGCGACAATCCCCGGCTTTGGGCCGGCGGAGGGGGCGCTTGAGATTCTCTGGCGCGACATCAACGGATTCCTCGGATTTCAGGAAAAGGTGCCGGCATGACGGAAACACCCAAGCCGCAAGACGGTCCTTTCGACTGCGATGTGCTCGTCGTGGGAGCCGGGTTTGCCGGACTCTATGCGGTATATGCGGCGCGCCGCCTCGGCCATTCGGTGGTGGGAATCGAAGCAGGCGAAGATGTCGGCGGCACATGGTACTGGAACCGCTATCCAGGCGCGCGGTGCGATGTGGAAAGCGTCGATTATTCCTATTCATTCGATGCCGAACTCCAGCGCGATTGGCGCTGGACCGAGCGCTACGCGACCCAGCCGGAAATTCTCGCTTATGCTCGTCACGTCGCGGATCGGTTCAGGTTACGACGCCACTACCGCTTCAATGAACGTGCGACGGCAGCCACTTTCGACGAGACGGACGCCGCGTGGACGGTAGAGCTGGCAAGCGGCGACCGGGTACGGGCCCGGTGGGTCATCTTTGCCGCCGGAAGCTTGTCCACGCCCATCAAGCCAGACATTCCAGGGATCGACGATTTTGCCGGCGAGATGTTGTTCACCGCGCGTTGGCCGGAGGAGCCCGTGAGCTTCGAAGGCAAGCGCGTGGGTTTGATCGGAACAGGCGCTTCGGGCATCCAGTGCACGCCGATCATAGCTCAGTCGGCGGCAAAACTGACCGTGTTCCAGCGATCGCCGAACTACAGCGTCCCGGCTTTCAACCGGAAGATCCCCGATGACGAATGGGCCGAAATACAAGCTTCGTATCACGAGCGCAGGCAGAGATCGTTCGCAAGCGGCGGCGGCTCCCCGCACGAAATCGACCCGCGCGAGGTGTGGGATATCGATGAGGCGGAGCGCGAGGCGCTACTGGAAGACGGCTGGAAGATGGGTGGGGTGCTCTTTGCGAAAATCTTCCAGGGGCAGACGACGGACAAGAACGTCAATTCGCTTGCGCGCGACTTCGCCGAAAAGAAGATCCGCGCCGTCCTTCGCGACAAGTCGCTGGCCGACGATCTCATCCCGACCGATCACGCGATCGGCACCAAGCGGATCTGTACCGACAGCGGCTATTTCGAGACATTCAATCGCGACAATGTCGAACTGGTAAACCTGCGTCGCGATCCGATCACCGCCATTGCCGAAAGCGGCGTGCGAACGGAAAACGGTATGCATGATCTCGACATGCTGATCTTCGCAACCGGCTTCGACGCCATGACCGGCACGATCACAAGGGTCGACATCCGCGGACCTGGCGGTCAGAGCGTGGCTGAGGCATGGTCCTCCGGCCCGAAGACACTGCTGGGACTGATGATTCCGGGATTCCCAAACCTGTTCAACATCACCGGCCCCGGATCACCTTCGGTTCTGGCCAACATGATCCTCGGCGCAGAACAGCATGTGAATTGGGCATTGGGCCTGGTATCCGCTGCGCAGCAGCACGGACACACCATGGTTGAGGCCCGAAGCGACGCGGCCGATGCTTGGACAGCCCACGTGGACGCGATCGCGGGCAACACACTCTTCACCCAAGCAAAATCCTGGTACATGGGAGCCAATGTTGAGGGGAAGAAGCGTACCTTCATGCCCTATATCGGCGGCTTTGCAGCCTATATCCGCGAGTGCGAGCAGGTGCGAAGGGATGGCTACAAGGGGTTCGTGTTCGGATCCTGACTGGGTTCGCGCGGCTCTCCGGCGCTAATCCAGGCTGTTCAGCAGGTCTTTGGTATACGGCCTGCACTCGCCCATGCGTCCCGCGCGTGCCTTGAGCGCCCATTCCGGGTCGGCCAGGAGGGCGCGGCCAACCGCAAGAACGTCAAAGTCGTTGCGTGCCAGGGGTTTTTGCAGAACCTCAAGCGACGCCGGCATAGCATCTTTCAGGCCAGGGCGGTCGAGCCCGGCTCCACCCACCATGATGACCGGCAGACCGGTCAGCTTCTTCGCCCAGCCCGAAAGCGTGAGGTCGGACAGCTCAGGAAATTCAGGTTGCCAGAAACGTCTGGTCGACGCGTGGAGTATGGACACGCCGGCATCGACCAGGGGCTCCAGAACATCGGCAAGTTCGGCCGGCGTTTCGCCCAGCCTCACCTTGTAGTCCTGTTGTTTCCATTGCGAGAAGCGGAACGACACTGGAAAGTCGGATCCGCACCGCCGCCGGATTTCCTGAATGATCTCGATTGCGAATCGCGTGCGCTCGCGCCGGTTGCCGCCATACCGGTCCACACGCCGGTTGGTGCGCTCCCAGAAGAACTCGTCGATCAGGTAGCCATGAGCGCCGTGGATTTCGACACCGTCGAATCCGAGCCTCTGCGCGTCGGCCGCAGCTTGCGCATAGGCGCTGACGATCTCTGCGATGTCGTTATCCGTCATCGCCTTCGTCGGCTCAGGGTGGTTGGTGAAGGCGTTGGTGTTCTCGGAGGGGCCCACGCCCGGGGTGCCTTGGACGGGTCCCATCCAGGACTGCCTGAACGATCCGGTATGCCACAGCTGCGGGAAAATTCTTGCACCGGCGCTCTGAACGGCCTCGCGTACCCGATCCCAGCCCGCCAGCGCGGCTTGCCCGAAGAAATTCGGGACATGCTCGTAGCTCGGGGCCGTCGGGTGGTCGATATATGTAGCTTCGGTGATGATCAGGCCAACGCCGTTTTCCGCTCGCCTGCGATAATAGTCCGTCACTGCCTGGTGGGGGACGCCATCGGGACATTTGTAGCGCGACATCGGCGCCATCGCGATTCGCGTCGGAACGGAAAGGCCACCAAGATTCGCTGGTTGGAACAGCGCCTCGGCGAGCGCTGCGTCAGCGGACCCTGTTTGCATGAACTTCATTGCCCTTACGCATTGTCTCGATGAACGTCTCGAGTTGCGCTGGCTCTGCTAGCGGCAGCCCGTCATTCCCGTTTCGCGCCCAGAACGCCGCCCAGCTGGGAAACAGATCGTGAAACGCACCCTCATACGGTTCGCGTCCCGGCCAGCGCATCTTGCGGCTGCCAACTGGTGGCTTGTTGAGATCGGTCGCATACCAGTAGAGCGGCTGGCGGCGCTTGAAGAGCCATCGACCGTCGATGCGGACATAGGCGTCGAAATACATCATCTGCATGATGACCCAATCGGCACCGGTCTCATGCTCGTTCTTGGAATAGACGATGCCGACAGCATTGTCGGTGTCGGTGAACTCTATGATCGTTGTGCCGACATGATGCGAAGTGCCGTCAAACTGCTTGCGCATCGTGTCGTCCAGCCAGTCGCGCAGCGCCTGACGTCCTCGCTTGCCGCCGCCGGCCGATACATCGGGCACGAAGAGATTCGCCAGCGCGTCCATGTCGCGCATGTCCAGAGCCAGCGAGTATTTCGAGATAAGCTGACGAATTTCGTCCCGTGACTCCAGCCAGTCGAGCCGGTCCCTTATTTCGGTAAGCAGATCGCTTTCGGATGTCGTCAAGATCCGCGCTCCGGAGGTATCAGAAATAATATCGGCCGATGATGTCTGCGACGCAGGCGGGTTTGTCGCCGCCTTCAATTTCGATGACGATTCGACACGTGGTCTGCACCGCGTCGTCGCCGATAAGCTCGGCCTTGGCGAGTTCACCGGTTGCGCGCACCCGGCTTCCGGTCGGAACAGGGGCAGGGAACCGCAGTTTGTCTGCCCCATAATTCACGCCCATTTTCATGTCCCGCGCTTCGAAGAGCTCAGGCAGGAACATGTTGATCAGCGAAAATGTGAGGTAGCCATGTGCGATCGTGGTACCGAAGGGCCCATCTTTGGCACGCACGGGATCGACGTGGATCCACTGGTGGTCCCCGGTCGCACGCGCGAACAGGTCGATGCGCTCCTGCTTGACCAGCAGCCAGTCGCTCGGCCCCAGCTTGCGCCCAACCGCATCGATCGCCTCGGCGGGAGACGAGAAGATGAATGGCGCCGTCATGCCCGCTGGCTCGAAACCGAGACCACCTCGCCGGCCATGTATCCGGCGTAGTCGCTGGCGAGGAACATCATCACATTGGCGACTTCCCAGACCTCGGCGGCGCGCCCGAACGCCTCCCGACCGGCAAGCTTGTCGAGCTCCTCTTGAGGCGACGCCTTTTTGAGAAAATCATGCATGGCAATAGACGGCGAAACGGCATTGATCCGAATGCCGTGCTCGGCTGCTTCCAGCGCGCTGCACCGCGTGAACGCCATGACGCCTGCCTTGGCTGCCGCATAGTGCGACTGACCCTTCTGGGCGCGCCAACCAAGAACTGAGGCGTTGTTGACGATCGTCCCCGCCTTGCGCGGGATCATGACCTTGAGTGCGGCGCGGGTCATGCGCATGGTGCCGGTCAGTGTGATGTCGAGAACGCGCGCCCATTCATCGTCGGGCATGTCGACGACATTCTTGAGCCCCCCAAGGCCGGCATTGTTGATGAGAACGTCGATCCCGCCAAGCTTGTCTTCCGCCGCCGCCACCAGCGACTGGACCTGATCTTCATCGGTGACGTTGCATATCTGTTGGAAGACCGGGATGCCGGAGCCGATTTCCTCCAGCTTCTGCGCTGCCTCGCCGAGGCGGCGTTCGTGGATGTCGGAGATGAAAATCGCCCGGCAGCCTTCCTCGACTGCTTTGCGCGCGGCTGCAAAGCCGATGCCCACGCCCGCGGCGGCGGTAATGAGCACACTCTTGCCGGCCAGCAGTTGGTGTCCTTCGACATAGGGTGGAACGGGGACGCTCATTGACTGTCTGGCCTCACTTGTCTTTCGATCTGTCGAAGTCGGCGCCGCGCTTCTCAACGAATGCGTCACGCGCTTCCTGGCTTTCGGCAGTAAGATATGCTTGTGCGGTGAAGCCCTGTTCCCAGCGATAGTGACGCTCCAGATCGCCTTCTTCCACACCGTTCAGCGCTTCCTTGGCGAGCGCTACGATCGTCGAGCTTTTTGCAGCGATCTTGGCGGCGATTTCGAGCGCCGTTTCACGCAGCCGGTCCTTCGGAACCACCTTTTCAACCGCGCCTAGCCGGTAGGCCTCCGCTGCATCGATCGGTTCGCCGGTGAAATACATGTGCCTCACCTTCTGCAGCGGGAACATGCGCTGCAGGTGCGCGCCGGCGCCCAGTGCTCCGCGATCCACTTCAGGCACACCGAACGTCGCGTCCTCCGAGGCCACGATGATATCGACTGCGCCGCAGATGCCGATGCCGCCACCGAGCACGTAACCGTGCACTGCCGCGATTGCCGGCTTCAGACCCCTGTGCAGCGCACGGAAGGTCTCGTAGTTTCCTGCATTGACCTCGACAATGCGGGCGGGATGCGCCTGAAGTTCCTTAATGTCCACACCTGCGCAGAAACCCTTGCCCTCGGCGCGAATTACGATGACGCGAACCGTGTCATCGGCGTTCAGCCGGTCGATCTCCTCGCTCAGAGTGCGCCAGCCAACCGAGTCCAGTGCATTTACCGGCGGATTTTCAATGACCAGCTCGGCGATGCCGGCTTCGATTGCCGTCCAGAATTGCCGCGTCACGAAACTCTCCGTTTTGTCGTTTTGGGGCCTGTGCGAAGTGCAGCCAATGCGTCGATCCGTTCGTTTGCCTCGCGCATGATGCGCGCAATCAAGTCCTCGCAACTTTCCAGTTCGGCGATCCGGGCGGCAACCTGACCGCTCGGCAGGAGGCCATGGTCTGGATCGCCGGCCACGATGCCGCGCTGAACCAGCGTGGGCAGGTTGGCCGCCATCACCGTCTGGCGAAAGCCGCCGTCGTCGCCGCTCATCACCTTTAACCCGAGCTTGGCCATGCCTACCGGGCCGAGGCCTGCTTCCTTGCCCCATTTGCGGGCGTAGCGTGCGCTCATTGCAAGCCGGGCAGGCAGGCTCATCTGCTCGATTCGTCTGAGTTCGTCATTTTCGATGAAGCGCTGCGGCAGCCCGTCTACAGCGGTCGAAACCTTGATGACGGTTGGGTCCTTCGTCGCAAGGTATCGCTTCAGGGAACTGCGCGGTACCGGCGAGTCCTTGGTCAGCAGGAACCGCGTACCCATGGCGATCCCGGCGGCACCCCAGGCGAGGGCGGCTACCAGTCCGCGACCGTCGGAAAAGCCCCCCGCGGCAACGACCGGAACATCAACCGCTTCGATAACCTGCGGCAGGAGGATGGTGGTCGGCACCGCCCCGGTGTGCCCGCCGCCCTCGCCACCTTGAATGGTGACGACATCGGCGCCCAGCTCCACGGCCTTGATTGCGTGTTTGAGCGCGCCGACCGTAGGCATGCATATGACGCCGGCATCTTTCAGGCGACCGATCGTCTTTGCGTCCGGCCCGCGCCCGTAGGATACCGCGCGCACCTTATGCTTGATGACGGCGTCCAGAACCTCCTGAGCGTTGGGCTGGAACATGTGAAAATTGACACCGAACGGTCTGTCGGTGCGCTTCTTCACATCGAGGATCGTAGCTTCCACATGCCCCGGCTCGATAGTCGCGCCAGCGAGAAATCCAAACCCGCCGGCATTGCAGGTAGCTGCCGTGAGTTTGGCATCGGCAACCCACCCCATCGCGGTCTGGACCACCGGATAGCGGCAGCCGAGCTTGTCGCACAGAATTGTCTGGAGCGAGTTTGTCATGTGAATGAGCGGGTCCCCGATGTCGGTTCGGTCAGGATAATGGATGTTTGATGCGCCGGTGCAGGCGCGGCAAACATCGTCCGAATGTACTAGCGCCGCTGGCTATTAGCCACGTCAGTAGAATACGCGGCCGCCATTCACCATCAGCGTCTGGCCGGTAATGAAGCGAGCCTTGTCGCTGGAAAGAAAGACGACGGCGTTGGCAATGTCCTCGGGCTCGCACAATTCACCCAGCGGAATGGCGTTCTTGGCGCGCTCATAGGCGTCTTTCGGAATGCGCTGCATGGCACGTGTGTTGGTAGGGCCGGGGCAAACCGCGTTGACGTTTACCTTGGATGGGCCGAGTTCTCGCGCCAGCGCGCGGGTGAAGCCTAGCACCCCCGATTTTGCGGATGCATAGTCGACAGTGCCGATATCGCCATTGATGGACGAATCGGAGGAGATGGAGACGATCTTGCCGCTCTTGCGTTCGCGCATGTCGTTGACCACCTGGCGCGAGCACATCAGCGTGGTCATCAGCGAAACTCCGATGACGAACTCCAGCGTTTCGGGTTTGGCGAGATAGAACTCGGAATAATTTTCGCGCGCCGTCTGGCCGATGTTGTTTGTGAGCATGTCGACCGGACCGAGATCGGTTTTGACCTTTGCGAAGGCGGCTTCGACCCGCGCCTTGTCGGTCATGTCGCCGGAAACGGGTAGCGCGCGCACGCCCTCCGCGCGCACGAGCTCCGCTGCTTCCGCGAGCGCGTCGGCTTCGCGGTCAAGAATGGCAACGTCCGCACCTTCCTTCGCGAATGCGACGGCGATAGCGCGACCGATACCGTTCGCACCACCGGTAACCACGGCCACTTTGCCCTGAAACTGCTTCGTCATCGTCTGCCTCCAAGAGTTGTGCATGAGTGTCGGCTACGGCCGCGCGGGCTCAGGTGCCGAATAAGGTCAGTTTCGAATAGGAAAGATCGTCCCGTCCGGCGCGGCCGCGGGGGCTGGCAGCAGCGAAGCTCTCCAGTGCCTTGGCGCTTGCCGGCCGCTGCTCAGCCCAGTCAAGCGTTACGCTCCGGCCGAGGAAACGCCATTCGCCGCCGCGGCGCTCATAGCGGTCGAGGCTGCGGCTTCCTGTGACGATCTCTTCGGTCTCGTCGCGTGTGCGGTGGTAGTTGATCTTGTAGATTTCGCCCTCGGCATAGTCGCCGCGCACCTCGAAAAGGGCGTTGGCAACGTAGTGGGCGGTGGCAGACCAGTTTGACAGCGCCGAGGCGACCCACTCCACATATTCGTCGGCGGAGCCGGTGAACATGTCACCATGCTCCTCGATTGCGTCATCGTGGTAAAGCGAACGAAGCAGATTGAAATCGCGCCGGTCGCAGGCGCGCGAATAGGTGTTCACCAGCCTGAGCAGGCAGTCACGCGCGGCAAGTTCGTGGCTGCTTGAATGCGCAAAGCCCATCAGGCGGTGCCTCCTCGCGGTTCCTTGGGCATACCCAGGCCGCGTTCGGCAATGATGTTGAGCTGGATTTCGCTGGTGCCGCCATAAACGGTGTCAGCTCGCGTGAAGAAGAAAAGCTGCCGCAGCTTCTCCGTCCTGGGGTCGTCGGTCGCCGAAGCGCCCGAAAAGCCCAATACGTCCATGCCAAGCTTGCCCAGATCGCGATGCCAGTGCGACCACTGATACTTGTAGCCAAGGCTCTCCAGTTTCGCTTGCGGATCGCTGCTGTCGGCGAGCATGCGCATTGCCATGTAGCGCATGGCGCGCAGTCCGACCCATGCGCGCGCGATGCGCATTTTGATTGCAGGATCGGCTGCTGCGCCATTTTCGCGTGCGAGCACGGCAATGAGTTGTAGCTCCCGCTGGAATCCCATCTGCTGGCCAAGCGTGGAGAGGCCGCGCTCGAAGGAAAGCAGCGTCATTGCTATCCTCCAGCCATCGCCGGGTTGCCCGACCACGCAATCGGCGCTGACGCGGGCATCGTCGAAGAACACTGAATTGAACTCGGACCCACCGCCAATCTGTCGAATGGGGTGTATCTCTATGCCCTTTTGGTCGAGCGGCATAAGCAGGAAGATGAGACCTTTCGGCCCGACAGACCCCTCATCGCAACGCGCAACGACGAAAATCCAGTCTGACAGATGGGCCAGGGAGGTCCAGACTTTCTGCCCTGTAACCAACCAGTCTCCGGTTTCCGGATCCAGGCGGGCCCGCGTCTTGATATTGGCCAGATCAGACCCGGCTTCCGGCTCAGAATAGCCCTGACACCAGATTTCGCGGCCCTCGCGTATCGGCGGCAGGAAGCGTTGCTTCTGCGTTTCTGTACCAAAGGCAATGAGCGTCGGACCAAGAAGACCCTCGCCAATGTGCCCAAGACGACCAGGTCCGCCAGCGCGCGCGTACTCCTCCTGAAACGCGACCTGCTCGGCAACCGAAAGCGCGCGCCCGCCATACTCTGCCGGCCATCCCGGACAGGTCCATCCGCCGCCCGCAAGTTCGCGTTCCCATTCCTTTCTGAGATCGGGAAGGGCATCGCCGTCGCCGGCGTGGCCGCGATCGACAAGCGGTGCGAAGCGCCCGCACAGATTTGCCTTCATCCAGTCGGCGACTTCAGCCCGAAACGCGGAGAGATTCTGCTCGTTCACGCCGCGGCCTCCTGAAGGAACTCAGCCAGACGGGAAAGCTTCGCATCCGCGGAGCCGAACAGATGTGCTGTCGCCTGTGCCCGGCGCAGATAGAGGTGAGGATCGTACTCCCATGTGTTGCCGACGCCGCCGTGGAGCTGGATAGCTTCCTCGGCGGCATGCCAGAGCGCCTCGCTTGCGAGGACGCCGGCCCCTTCGATCTCGCGCGCTACGTCGTCGCCCCCGGCGTCGAGGCATGCTGCGGCGCCGTAGAGCAGCGACCGTGCTTCGCCGATGCGGACCAGAAGTTCGGCGCAGCGGTGTTTCACTGCTTGAAATGACGCAATGCTGCGTCCGAACTGCACGCGTTCGGAAATGTAGGCAAGCGTAAGTTCAAGACATCCGCTCGCCGCGCCAACCTGTTCCGCCGCAAGGCCAAGCCGCGCCCACAGCAGGGGAGCGGCGAAATCGCCAGTATCGAGGTCACCGCGATCGATGCGCGCATCCGCCCCGACCGGGACGCCTGCAAGCGACAGCGGGGCAACCGGCATTGTCGGATCGAGCGTGTCGTGTGGCGCGATTGCCGAAAGCGAACTGCGCTCGACGGCGAACAGCGCCGGTCTCTCATTCAGACGGGCAGGAACCACCACCAGATCGGCGCATGCGAGATTGAAGACGGCAGCACAACGTCCGGAGAGTATCCAGCCTCGTCCATCGGGCTCGGCGTTGAATTCGATTGCCTCGAACGGATCGTTTGCCGCTGGCCGGGGCAGGGCCACCGTGGCCGCCGCATTGCCCGAAGCGATACGGCCAAGAAGCGCGAGCCGCGTTTCATCAGTAGCAAGTACGCGGATGACGGGTGCGCATACCGAGACTGTCGTCCAGAATGGAACCGGCGCCAGGCGCCGACCGATTTCCTCGAGCAGAAGGACCATTTCGAAGGCGCCGAGGCCAAGCCCGCCGGCATCCTCGGGAATCGCGATGCCGCACCACCCAAGCTCGTTCGAAATGGAGTCCCAGAGCGCCTTGTCAAATCCTCCGGACGCGATTGCCGCCCGCACGGCTTCCGAGGTGGCGCGCTCGGCGAGAAATCTGTTCGCCTCGTCGCGCATAAACAACTGGTCTTCTGTCAGTGAAAGATCCATCGGCCCATCGATCTCGATCCGGCGACTGGCCGGAACCGTAGGGTAAAACCTCGCAAAGCGAACAGGATGAAACATCGTCCGAACGAATGATGCTCCGCTGGACCGATGCAGCGCACTTTCTAGTCGGATTTGGAGGCAGCATGAACTCTGCGAATTTCGACGGAAAGGCCGTGCTGGTTACCGGCGCTGCGAGTGGTATCGGGCGCGCGACGGCGCTTCGCTTGCTCGACGCTGGCGCCGATGTGATGCTGGCTGACCGGGACGAGGCCGGCCTGCGACGGGCGACTTCGTCGGCAGGCGATGGCAAGCAGGCAACGTGGCGCGTCTATGACGCCGCGGATGCCGGCGCATCGTCGGCACTTGTCGACGAAACGGTTGCTGCATTGGGACGGCTGGATGTGGTCGTTTGCAACGCCGGCATCTATCATCGCGCCCATTTCTGCGACATCGGGCAGGGCGACTGGGACCGTATGCTGGCCATCAACCTGTCCAGCGTCTTCCGCATTTTGCAGTCGGCGATACCGCATCTTGAGGCAAACTCCGGCAATGCCGTCACCGTCGCCTCGACGGCGGGCATTCACGGTATTGCCTATGCGGCGCATTATGCAGCGGTAAAGGCCGGGATCATCGCGCTGACCAAATCGCTCGCGGTCGAATTCGGGCCCACAGGAATACGGTTCAATACCGTTTGTCCCGGCAAGGTGAAGACGTCGATCGGAGCCGGTCTCGAGCCTCTTGAAAACCAGAACGAGGACCTGCTGGTACGTCCGCCGAAGCTCGCAGGACGAGTCGACGGGGGAGAGCCCGAAGACCTTGCCTCCGCGATCGCATGGCTTGCCTCCGATGAGGCCCGTTACGTCAGCGGCTCGGTTCTTGTCGTTGACGGGGCGCAAAATATCGGGTGACGAACGGTGTCGGCTGCACAAGACAGGATCACCCAGCTGGAAAAGCGCCTCACGTTGCTTGAAGACCGTCTGGCAATCCTGAACCTGATTGCGTCCTACGGTCCGGCGGTCGACAGCGTTGACGGCGATGCGGTCGCCGCGATGTGGAACGAGAACGGCAGCTATGATTTCGGCGGCGACCCGCTCATCGGTCGGGACAACGTTGCAGCGCTGATCGATCTGGATACGCACCGCGCATATGTATCGGCCGGCTCAGCCCATGTGCTGAGCAATCCCAGCATTACCTTGAGCGGCGACAGAGCAATCGCCGTCAACTATTCTCAGGTCTTCGTCAAATCCGGTGACGGCTGGCGCGCTGACCGCACCTGCGCCAACCGATGGGAATTGACCCGCACGGCTGGCGGCTGGAAGGTGGAAAGCCGGACAAACAGGCTGCTCGATGGTTCTGAGCCGGCACGGCAATTGCTCAGCCGCTCACACGAGCCCGATGTTGGCTAAAGCCCGCCATAGGCATCGTCCGAACGGGGTATGAGCGCATTGGCATGATTCCGCATGCTGCTTGGTGGATAGCGAGTACTGTGGAATGAGCATACTTGAAGGCAAGGCGATTGTAATTACGGGATCCGGAAGCGGGATCGGCGCGTCCTACGCGCGGCACTGCGCTCAACTTGGCGCCCGGGTCGTCGTCAACGATATCGACGAGGATGCCGCGGAAGGGGTCGTTTCCGAAATTCTGGCGGCAGGCGGCGAAGCGATTTCCTGCGCCGGCGACATTTCGGACTGGAAGTTCGGCGGCGTGCTTGTCGCCACTTGTGTCAAATCGTTCGGTCGTATCGACGGGTTGGTCAACAACGCCGCCGTTCTGCGGCATGGCACCATCGCCGATATCACTGAACAGGATCTTCGGGCGATGCTCGACGTAAACACGGTTGGCACGGTGTCTTGCGCCTTTCATGCCGTACGTGCCATGCTCGACGCTGGGCGAGCCGGGTCAATCGTCAACGTCAGTTCGGGCTCGCAGGCCGGGGAGATCGCGCTGGGTGGATACGGCGCCTCCAAGGCGGCGGTGGCATCGCTTACCTTCAGCTGGGCGATGGAGCTCAAGGATACGAATGTTCGCGTAAATGCCGTTTCGCCGCTTGCCGAAACGGCAATGTCGGCCAGTAACAAGGGGTTTATGGAAAGGCAGTCCGCGAGCCGTGAAGTTGTTTACACAACCTTGCCCGCGCCCCAAACCAACGCCCCCGTTGTCGCATTTCTCCTGTCGGATGCCGCCAAAGATATCAACGGCCAGGTTGTACGAATTGCCGGCGAAGAACTTTCCTTCGTTACGCATCCGGCGATTGCAGACCCGGTATTGCATGGCGAATGGACGGACACAGCGGTTGCCAATGCGTTTCGCGACAAACTGGCAGCGGCTCAGCAAAAGCTTGGATTGACCTATGCACGGCGCGAATGAAATGCCGGCAATCCGCACCGGCTACTTGGCTCCGCTGAAATATTCGCTGGTTTACGGCTTTTTTGCACCGAGGACATCGGTTAATTGCTGCCGTTACGTCATTCGCGATTCGCCATTGCCCGGCAACGCACAATTGTGAGAACTCAATGTCCGGTGTGAAACAGGCCACTCGGCAAAATAGCCGCCGCGCAGCGAGCGGCGGGGGCGCATCTGCGAAGCCGGCGCGTCAACCGACAAATCCGCGCAAGGAACTTGTGCGCGACCAGCTGATAGACATTGCTGCGCGCATGTTTGACGAGAAAGGCTATGCTAACACCGGCATGGGCGATATTGCCCAGGAAATCGGCCTCGGCCGGTCGGCCGTCTATCACTATTTCCGCAACAAGGAAGAAATATTGGCGGCGCTCGTCGAAGCGGAAGCGCTAGCGCCCTCGCACCAGCTCAAACACCTGATCGAGGACGACACACTCACGTCCACCGAGCGTTTGCGGCGTGCGGTAACGGACGGCATCATCCGGCGTCTGTCGTCAGGGTCCCGATTTATCTTTTTCTCGCGGCTTGAAGCACAGATACCCGACCATCTTGGCGAGCTTTACAATCAAAGCCGCCGCCAGATTTACGATTTTTACGTGCGCTGCATTGCCGACGGAATTGCCTCCGGCGAGTTTCGCGATGTCGATCCGAAGATTGCCGCATTCGCGGTTATCGGCATGGCAAACTGGACCTCGCGCTGGTACTCGCCAAAGGGGTCGAAGTCACCGCGCGAAATAGCCGAAGTTATCGCGGACATTGCGCTTTCCGGATTGCGCATGCCAGACCATGTGAACGGGGATATTTCCGCTCTGCGCAATTCGGTTCAGGCCTTGAAAGGACAGGTTGACCTGCTCGAGCAGCTGCTGCCCTGACGCGGCATCTGCCTTAGTCGAACCGCACATTCGCGTGGACCCGGAAGTCCGCGTATGTATCGAAGCGGATGGCCGAACCGCTGCCGTTCCACGCATCGACGGCCTGCCTGATTGCCTCGCGCGACCGGCGCCATTGTGGCGGCACGATTTCCAGCATCGGTCCATAATGTTTCGGTGAATCGTAATACACGATCGGCAATGGCTGTCCGGCGATTCTGATCTCGTAGACCGGTTCGTAGCCCGCTGCTTCGACGCGTCGCGTTGCTTCGGCGTGATCGTGAACCCAGAAGCCAAGATGCTGCAGTCCCTCACGCCCGGCAGCAAGGAACTCGGTGTAAGGCGAGGGGGCATCGTTGCGCTGTTCGATAAGTTCGATCTGGACGTCGCCCATGAAGCCGAAGGCCAGTTTCAGATCGACCGAGACCTGCCGGCCGCGCATATAGGTGGGCGGCGGCGGCTGCGCCGTGCCGCGCTCCATGATCACGAATGGACCAACGCCGAATACGTTGTTCCAGTGGCTGACGGCCATTTCAAGGTCGCGTACCACAAATCCAAGCTGCGTGGCTGGCCCGAGGATCGGTGAAAAATCGACCGTCTCTTGGCTCACTGGAATATCTCGAACAGTCCAGCAGCGCCCATGCCGCCACCGACGCACATGGTAACCACGCCATACTTCGCACCGCGCCGCCGTCCCTCGATGAGGA
Source organism: Rhizobiaceae bacterium (assembly GCA_017644005.1). Lineage (GTDB taxonomy): Bacteria > Pseudomonadota > Alphaproteobacteria > Rhizobiales > Rhizobiaceae > RCIO01. The sequence goes on along the minus strand of JAEPMJ010000003.1, from coordinate 414,885 downwards.
CGTGACCTGTCGTGCGCGCTCCCGTCATGCCGAAAGGGTGGCCTATTGCGATGGCGCCACCATCCACGTTCAGGATTTCTGGATCGATGCCAAGCTTGTCGCGGCAATAGACCGCCTGGCTGGCGAAAGCTTCATTGAGCTCCCACAGACCGATGTCATCGACCTTGAGCCCGTGCTGGTCGAGAAGCTTGGGCACGGCGATCACTGGGCCGATTCCCATTTCTTCCGGCAAAACGCCGGCTATGGCCATTCCGCGGTAGGCGCCGAGCGGCTTCAGCCCGCGCTTCTCGGCCAGTCTGGCTTCCATCAGAACGAGCGCGGCCGCGCCGTCAGAGAATTGCGAGGCATTGCCTGCGGTAACATGCTCGCCAGCCTTGACGATTTCGCCGTCGGCAAAGACCGGCGGCAGCTTTTTCAATCCTTCAAGTGTTGTATCGGCGCGTATGCCCTCATCGCGCTTCAGCAGAACCTCCTCGCGGCGGCTCTCCTTTGTTTCCTTGTCGATCACCACCTTGGTGGTCGCAAGGGGCACGATCTCGTCGTCGAACCGGCCCGCCCGGTCGGCGGCCGCGGCACGCATTTGGCTGGACAGCGCAAATTCGTCCTGCTCGTCGCGCGATACGCCATATCTGCGAGCGACGATTTCGGCGGTCTCGATCATCGAGATATACATGTGCGGCCAGTTCGACAGCACGGTTTCGGAGCGCGCCCGATAAGCATTCTTGTGCTTGTTCTGGGTGAGGCTGATCGATTCCACGCCGCCGGCCATGACGATGTCCATGCCGTCGACCATGATCTGCTTGGCTGCCGTGGCAATTGCGACGACACCGGAGGAACACATGCGGTCGATCGTCATGCCGGGCACGCTTTCGGGCATGCCGGCCGCTGCTGCGGTCAGGCGCCCGATATTGTAGCCCTGTGTGCCCTGCTGTGCGGAACAGCCAAGGACCACATCCTCGATCTCGCCCGGCTCGACCCCGGCACGTTCGATTGCATGTTTTGCGGCATGGCCCGACAGCGCTGGCGCTTCCGTGTCGTTGTAGGCTCCGCGAAAGGCTTTCGCGACGGGCGTTCGGGCAACAGAGACAATGACGGCTTCGCGCAAGGTCGGCTCCTGGAAGGTTTTGACTTCAGCACTAGGAGGCATCTTGCGCCGCAGCATCGTCCGGGCGGACTAAGAAAGGGCGAGGGATGGTCAGACCGAATAGCCGCCGTCCACGCAGATGACCTGGCCGGTTACGAAGCCCGCTCTCGATGAGGCAAGAAATGAGACCGCTTCCGCCACGTCGGTCGCCTGGCCGTTGCGTCTCAGCGGCGTGTTTCGGGCCGCCGCCTCGAGATATTTGTCGTCGATGTGCCCCAGTTTTGAAAGCTCGGGCATCTGTCCGGCCTCGATCATGCCGAGCGCCACACCATTGGCCCGCACGCCGAAACGGCCTTCCTCCTTGGCCACGCCTTTCATCAAAGCGTTGACGCCAGCCTTGGGCACAACGGACAGGCCGTCGGCCGAGGCATACCTGTAATGCGCCGCCGTCTGGCACGCTACGATCGAGCCGCCGGATTTGCGCAGCGCGGGCAGGGCGGCCTGCACCACATTGAAGAAGCCGAACGTGTCCTGCATCAGATGCTTCTTCATCAGTTCGGGCTCAACCTTGCTGAGATGAATGAGCGGCACGAGTGGACCGGCGGCGTAGACGACCGTGTGAATTCCGCCGTAACTCGCCGTTACCGTTTCGATGAAGGGCTGCACGGCGGCAGTTTCCTCGATGTTGAGTTGATGCGTTGACGCGTTCCTTCCCACGGCTTTGACCTTTTCCGCAGCAGCCTGCGCGCGCTTCTCGTTGCCGAAATAGGTCAGAGCGACATTGCAGCCGTCGCGGGCCAGAACACGACAGATTTCTGCGCCGACGCCGCCACTGCCCCCAATGATGACGGCGGCACCGGATGAAGGGAACGGGTTGAGATCAGCTGTCATTTTGGGGCGCCTCCGTGCGCGTCAGGCAGCGTCATACTTTGCCAGCTCGATTCGTCCGATCTGGTTGCGGTGAACCTCGTCCGGCCCGTCCGCGAACCGTAGCTTTCGTGCGTGCGCGTAGTAGTTCGCGAGAATGAAATCCTCCGAAAGGCCCGCTGCGCCATGCGCCTGAATTGCCCAGTCAATGACCTTGCACGCCATGTTGGGCGCGGCCACCTTGATCATCGCAATCTCGGCACGCGCCACCTTGTTGCCCACGGTGTCCATCATCCACGCGGCCTTCATGGTAAGAAGGCGAGCCTGATCGATCAGGATACGTGCTTCGGCTATGCGCTCCAAAGTTACGGACTGTTCGGCTATCGGTTTGCCGAACGTAACGCGCGATTTGACACGCCGGCACATGAGTTCGAGGCACCGCTCGGCAAGCCCGATCAGTCGCATGCAGTGGTGAATGCGCCCGGGTCCAAGACGGCCTTGCGCGATCTCGAAACCCCGCCCTTCGCCGAGCAGCATGTTTCCGGCGGGCACGCGGACATTGTCGAACACCATCTCCATGTGCCCGTGCGGAGCGTCGTCGTAGCCAAACACCGTCAGGGGACGGATTACGTCCACGCCTGCCGCATCGCGCGGCACGAGTATCATGGAGTGACGCTTGTGCCTCGGTGCATCGGCGTTGGAAACGCCCAGGAATATTATCAGTTCGCAGTGGCGGTCGCCGACGCCGGATATCCACCATTTGCGTCCGTTGACGATGTAGTCATCGCCATCGCGTTCGATGGTGGATTGAATATTTGTCGCGTCGCTGGATGCAACCTCCGGCTCCGTCATGGCGAAAGCGGATCGGGTCTCGCCTGACAGAAGTTTCGGCAGCCAACGCTCCTTCTGCGCCGGGCTGCCGTAGCGGATCAGCGTTTCGATATTGCCGGTATCGGGTGCGGAACAGTTGAATATCTGGGACGAGAAGTGCACGCGCCCCATGATTTCGCACAGCGGTGCATATTCGACGTTGGTAAGGCCGGCGCCGTGATCGGAGTCCGGAAGGAAGAGGTTCCAGAGCCTGGCTGCTTTCGCCTTCTCCTTCAGTTCCTCAAGCACCTGAGGGTGTCCCCAGCGGTCGGCCGCGACTTCCTCGAAGTAGCGGCGTTCCGCCGGATAGACGTTATCGGCCATGAAGCCTTCGAGGCGCTCACGAAGCTCTCGCGTGCGCTCGCTGAATTCGAAATCCATCGCAGTCAGGCCGCGCGCAGACCGGGCGGGTTGCCCTTGATCACCTTTGCGCGCACGCCCTTTGGGTCGAGCCGCTGGATGATCGAAAGCTGCTCGTCGTTCGGGGCAGGGGTAATTCCCATGGGATCGGCCGGGATCAACGGGAATCCGGTCGAATCCTGCACTTCCTCGAAAGTCACGCCAGGGTGCAGGGAAAGAACGCGCGCCGCGTGGTCCGGTCCGTTGAAGTCCATCACGCACAGGTTCGTCACCACGATGCCGATGTCGACCGGATGCGGCTTGCCGCCGGGCCAGCGACCGGTGCCGAATCCGACAGCGGCAACCACATCGACCTCACCCTCGACGAAGGTACGTTTCGAATGGTGCGGTATGAACATGGAATTGCGATGACAGATGCTGTTCCCGGGGAACCCCCGAACGCCCAGCAGTTGCACTTTGGGTTTCATCGGGTCGCCCAGCGCGGAAATGTTGGCTTGCGCCCAGCGATCCATCTGGACGGGGGTGACCATTGCGTGTCGCCTGCCTGACCAGACGCTTGAGAAGACCCGGCGATAAGGCATCCAGCCGGATGGCGAAGGCCGTTCCGAGCGGGGCGCACCCAGCGGGACTGGCTCTTCGACCAGATAGGCCTCGCCGTCGGTCATGAGAATCTCCGGCGCGAATGTAAGTTTCGCCAATCCCGCGGCTATGCGGGGCAGGGGCCCGATGCCAGTTGCCAGGACCTCGCCACCGTCGCGCCAGGCTTCCGCCGCCGCGCAGATGACGAGTTCAGCCAGAGTGAAATTTTGGGCGGTCGTCATCTCGTCTCCAATCACATTGCCGGTAGTGGAAGGCTCGCGAGCCGATCACTGCCGCCGGCGCGCTCGACATACGTTTCTTCGTCGCCGGCGACATATTTCTCGAAATAGCGGTTCCAGCCGTCTTCCTGACGCGCCAGCTCGGCATATTCGTTGAGGTGCTCGTGGTCCCATCCATAGAGGTCGTGCGCAGCCGTAGGGTGCGCCCCGAGCGGCGCTTCGACGACGCCCGTTACCAGATAGCGCTCGAACAGGTTGGCCTTGACCTTGTCCGGATGACTGAGGTCCATACGATCGACCAGCTGTTCCGCCGTCACGTAGCAGCGCTCAGCGGCGCGTGCGAAGAGTGCGTCGAAATAGGGATCCGGCCCATCCGTTTGTGTGTTGCCCAGCCTGTCGGCACGCGTGGTGTGCAGCAGCGCCGCATCAAGCTTGATTGCCGGCATGGCAAGCAGTGTTTCCCCATCCTCATAGGGCGACTGGACCATCTTGAAGCCGGGATTGAATTTCATCACGTCGGAGCCGATACCGACCCGGGTCGGCAGGAAGGGCAGGTGCTGTCCTGCAGCTTCCAGACCCAGAACGAGAAGTCCCTCGTCCAGCTCGTTTGCTTCGATGCCACCCGCCTCACGCGCCTTGCGGAAGAAGGGCTCGATCGGAATGAAATCAAGCGAAACGAAACCGTAGATCAGCCGCTTCACCTTACCGGCAGCGCACAGCATTCCGATATCGGGACCGCCATACGCGACGAGCGTCAGATCCTTCAGGTCGGAGCGCAGGATCTCGCGCACCAGAGCCATGGGCTTGCGCCGTGGCCCCCAGCCGCCAATGCCAATCGTCATTCCGTCGCGCAACTCGCTTACGACCGAACGGAGGGTCATTTCCTTGTTCATTGTCTTGTATTCCATTGTTGTTCCGGTCGGTTCCGCAGATCGTTTATGGGCCTCATCCAACCAGTCTCCCGTTATCGGCAGCGAGCTGCTTGATGAGCGGGGATGGCGCGAAGAATTCTTCGCCTACGGCGCAGGAGTAGTGCCGCAAACGATCCAGGATATGAGGAAGGCCGCGTTCTGAAGCCCAGAACATCGGTCCACCGAGATGCACGGGGAAACCGAATCCGCGGGTCCACACCACGTCGATATCGGAGGCTCGGGCGGCGGTTCCTTCATCGACGAGATTTGCACCCTCGTTGACAAGGGCGAGCAGGCAACGTTCGAGAACTTCGGCGTCACCGATCTGCCGCGCGCCGATTCCACGCTCGCGACGATGGATTTCGAGCAGTTCGGCCACCGCCGGATCTTCCGCCTTCCTGCCATCGGCGTCGTAGCGGTAGTAACCCTCGCCTGATTTGCGTCCCAAACGACCGGCGGCAACGAGGCGTTCCACGATATCGGCACTGCGCTCGCGTTCGCTCATGCCGTCAAATCGCGACGCCCGGGTGGCGGCAAGCACGTCCAGCCCAGCCATGTCGGCAAGGGCAAACGGCCCAACGGGAAATCCGAATTCGGTCAGCACGCGGTCGACCTGGGCGGGCGTTGCACCGTCCTGGAGAAGAAACAGTGCCTCGCGCGTGCGCTTGGAGAGCATACGGTTGGCCACGAAGCCCTCGGACGGGCCGACCGTAACGGCAATTTTGCCGAGCCGGTGAGCAAGCGCTGCGAGTGTCGCAAGCGTCAGCGCGGAGCTTTTTTCAGCTCGCACGTTTTCGACCAGCTTCATGAGATTTGCCGGATTGAAGAAGTGCATGCCGGCAAAATTCTGCGGCCGCGAGGTCGCCGAAGCCAGTGCCTCAAGGTCGAGAAAGGAAGTGTTGGTGGCTATGATCGTGTCGTCGCCGACGGTTCCGTCGATGGCGGAAATCAGTGTTCTCTTGGCATCGAGATCTTCCGATATGGTCTCGACGACGATGTCGCAGCCGGACATTGAGGAAATCCCGGTTGTCCCTGTCAGGCGGGAAAGCCGGTCATTGACGGCTTCCTCCGTCAGACGGCCGCGCTTGACGGCGGATGCATAGGTTTTCGCCACCGCTTCGCGTGCGCGCTCAAGCGATGTCTCGGTGCGTCCGTACAGGGTGACGTGAAGGCCTGCATTCAGCAGCGCCACCGTAATGCCTCGCCCCATGGTGCCCGCACCGGCAACGCCGGCGCGCTCGATTTCGCGCGGCTGCACATTGTTCAGTACGGTTTCCACCCTGCGGGCCGCCTTTTCGGCCTGGAAGGAATAGCGCAGGGCGCGCGACTGCGAGGTGGTCAGCAGCTCCTTGCAGACCTCGTATTCGCGCCGCGCAGCGTCGTCGAAGGGAGTTTTCGAGGCCATCGCGAACAGCTCGACAGCCTTCTGGGGCGCCTCGCGACCGGGATACTTCCTGGCATAGCGCTTGCGTGCCTCTTCCTGCCTGTCCTCGTCGAACGGGGGGAACGGAAGCGCGCTCGTGCGCCGGGGCGCGTCGGACGATGCGGCCAGCTCGGCCGCGTAGCCGATGGCTGCGTTCAGCAGATCGCCGTCCACGCACCTGTCGATCAATCCGCAGGCCAAGGCCTCGGGGGAGTTGAGTTCCTTGCCTTCTGCTATCATCTCGAGCGCCTGCTCGACGCCGACGAGGCGCGGCAGTCGCACCACGCCGCCCGAGCCCGGCAGAATGCCCAACCTCACCTCAGGCAAAGCAAAGGCGGCGGCACTTGCGATTCGTCCATGGCAGGCGAGAGCCAGTTCCAGTCCGCCTCCGAGAGCCTTGCCGGAAATGGCGGCAACCACAGGCTTCCGGCTGCCGTCCAACCGCGCAACGATGTCGCCGAGGAACGGCTGCTGCATCGAAGTGCCGAACTCGGTGATGTCCGCGCCGGCAGAAAACAGTTTGCCGCGCGCAGCGATCACCATCGCTTCGACGCCATCGTCGCGCTCAAAAGCGTCCAGGGCCGCTGAAAGTCCGGCCCGGACAGAATGCGAAAGCGCGTTGACCGGCGAATTGTCGATCTCGGCAACGAGCACTCGGCCGGCGCGCGAAACAAGAACCGAGGTTGTGGCGTGCTGGTTCATGCGTCTGCCTGCATTTCCTGCGGCATTGCCGCCGAGCGTTCCTGTGGCCGGATGACGACCTTGCCTTTCGCCTCACGTCGCATGACCCTGCCGAGCGCTTCGCCGAATTGGTCGAGCGGCCAGGTTTCGGCGACATACGGGCGTATGCGCCGGGCAGCGACCCAATCCATCAGTTCGGCGATATTGACGCCATTCTGTTCCGGGTTGGCCTTTGCATGCGCTCCCCAAAGTACGCCGACGAGGGAAATCTGCTTCAGGAGCAGTTGGTTGAACGCAATGGTCGGTATGTCGCCGGCGGCAAAGCCGATCACCGTGTAGCGTCCACCGATGGCGAGGCAACGCAAAGCGGTAGCGGCGAGATCGCCGCCAACCGGGTCTACGACTATGTCGACACCGCGCCCGTCGGTCAGATCCTTCACGCGTGTCCGCAAATCCTCGGATGAATAATCGATGCAATCCGACGCACCGCGAGATCTGGCCAAGTCCAGCTTCTCACGCGTCGAGGCTGCTGCAATGACATTGGCGCCAAGCAGGGTGGCGATTTCGACGGCAGCCAGGCCAACGCCGCCCGCGGCTCCCAGAACAAGCACAGTCTCGCCTGCTTGAATGCGGGCGCGATCCTTCAGCGCATGATGCGCGGTCGCATGGCCGATCATCAGTGCGGCCGCGACGTCGAAGTCCGTATCGTCGGGTAGCGGAAAGACGTTTGCGGCATCGACCGTTGCCAGTTCCGCGTAGCCTCCGAATCCGGTGAAAGCCAGAACCCGATCCCCCGGCTTGAAATGGGATATGTCGGGCGCAGTTTCCGTCACCACGCCTGCAATCTCGCCGCCAGGCGAAAACGGTAGCGTTGGCTTGGTCTGGTACTTACCCTGGACGGCGAGCCCGTCGTAGAAATTGATGCCACAAGCCTCGACGCGCACCACAACCTGCCCGGCTTGCGGGCGTGGGTCGGCGGCCTCGCTGAGGCGGAGGTCCGAGAGAGGACCGAAGTTGCGGCACAAAACAGCTTTCATGTCTTTGGAGAATTTCGTTTACGTAGGAACAACGGGTTGGCGTTCATGTTGCCGCAGATTGGCTCCGCTGCCGCGCCGCTCACATCGTCTGATGGGACTATTCGACAAGATCGCAGAAGGAACTGAGAGCCTGCGCGATCCTAGTCTGTTAGGACGATGTTGCGGGTCTCGGCAGCTGCGACATTTCCTGAGGCTGCAATGGGACCGCCGCCACTAACTCAGCAGGCGGCTCGCATCGACTGCCGATGGTTCGGGAGGAAGAAAATGAAGAAAGCACTACTGGCGACAACGATGCTCGCCTCCATCGCTCTGGCTGGGGCTGCCGCCGCGGGTGATGGCAAGATCAAGATCGGCGTTCTCAACGACCAGAGCTCGTCATTCTCCGCGCTTGGTGGAACCGAGGTGGTTCGTGCCGTGGAACTGGCGGTGAAGAACTTTGGCGGCGAGGTATTGGGAAGCCCCATAGAGGTCGTTTCGGCCGATCACCAGAACAAGCCTGACGTCGGGCTCGCAATCGCCCGCGAATGGCTTGAGCAGGATGGTGTCGATGCTATCGCCGACATGGCGAATTCGGCAATTTCACTGGGAGTGAACACGCTCATCGGCGAAAAGGACGCTGTTGGCCTGTTCGTATCGCCGCTGACCGATCGCCCCACCGAGGCCGACTGCAACGGACACGTGGTTGCTTGGGCATATGATGCCTATTCGACCGTCGGAACCACGGTGAAGGCGCTGCTTGAAGAGGGCGGCAAGAAGTTCTTCATCCTGTCGCCCGACTATGAAGCGGGCAAGGTGCAGGAATCCTGGGTCGAAACCGCGGTCACCGAAGGTGGCGGCGAGATCATGGGCAAGATCCGTGCGCCGCTCGGCACGACCGATTTCTCGTCCTACCTGCTGCAGGCACAGGCATCGGGCGCCGAGTCGATCATCATGAATCTCAGCGGTCCGGAACTGGTGAACGCACTGAAGCAGGTGCAGGAGTTCGGTATCATAGATGCCGGCCAGAGCATCGCTGTCACCTTCCTTCATCAGTCGGACGCCCGCGCGATCGGAGCGGAGGCGCTGCAGGGGGTGAGGTTCTCCGCGCCATGGTTCTGGAACAAGGACGCCGCCTCGCGCGATTTCGGCAATGCCATGAAGGAAATCACCGGCAATGCGCCTGGCTGGATCGCAGCCGGCACCTATTCGGCCGTCTCCAATTATCTTGAGGCAGTGAAGGCTGCCGGAACGGACGATGCAGATGCCGTGCTCGAGCAGATGCGCAACATGGAGATCGAGGATTTCTTCGTTCAGAACGGCGAGCTCTATCCGAACGGCCGCCTGATTCATGACATGTATCTGCTTGAGGTGAAGGCGCCTTCGGAAGTCACGGAAGGCGACGATTACTTCAAGCTGGTTCACACGGTGCCGGCGGCCGAAGCTTTCCGGCCTTATTCGGAAACGGCTTGCAAGCTGCCCGGCTGATTATTCCGGGCAGACAGCGGCATACTGCGATGGCCGCCTTCTTGCGGGCGGCCCTCGCGCATCTCCCAACATGACGGGGTACCGGCTTGCGCGGCTACATGATTTTCGAACTGGAGATCACCGACCAGCAGGCCTGGGAGGAATATCGGCGGGTGGCCGGCCCGATAATGGAAGCAAGTGGGGGCACATTCCTGGTGCGTAGCGAGCGCATTGAACCCCTTGAAGGCGGCTGGAACCCGGTTTCGATTTCCGTAGTCGAGTTTCCGAGCTTCGAAGCCGCAAGGGAATTCTACAATTCGCCGGCCTACCAGAGCACCATCGCCCTGCGCGAGCGGGCCTCACGCGGACGTGGCATACTCGTAGGCAGTACGCCGATCTCGACAGCAGACTCGAAATGAACACAGCACAGTCGGAAGACAACATCATTGTAGCAAATGCGCTAACGAAGCGTTTTCACGGTTTTGCGGCCGTGAGCGATGTGGACCTTTCGGTGCGGCGCCATTCGATCCATGCGCTGATCGGCCCGAACGGCGCCGGCAAGACGACGATGTTCAATCTGATCACCAAGTTCCTGTCGCCGACTGAGGGCAGGATACTTTTCAACGGGCGGGACATCACAACCGAACCGCCGGCGCGGGTGGCGCGGCGTGGCATTGTGCGTTCGTTTCAGATTTCGGCCATCTATCCGCGCATGAGTGTTGCCGACAATGTGCGGATGGCGCTGCAACGGCCGATCGGGTCCTCATTTCATTTCTGGAAATCGGTCAAGTCGCTGAGCGTCCTCGATGACCGTATTGACGAGCTGCTCGACGCCGTTGGGCTGTTGGCGTCGCGTGACCAGGCTGCCGCAGGACTGCCTTACGGACGCAAACGGGCGCTGGAATTTGCGACAACCCTAGCGCTCGAGCCCGAGCTGATGTTGCTTGACGAGCCCACGTCTGGCCTCGGCCACGAGGATGTCGATCGCATCGCCGATCTCATCAAGCAGGTTTCCGCCGACAGAACGATTCTCATGGTGGAGCACAACCTTTCGGTTGTTGCGAAACTGGCCGACGCGATCACAGTGCTGGCACGCGGAAAAGTGCTCGCCGAAGGTTCCTATTCGGAAATCTCGGAGAACCCGGAAGTGGTCGAAGCCTATATCGGAGGGTCCGATGACTGAGGCAGCGGATCTCACCGTTTCCAACCTCAATGCTTGGTATGGCGAGAGCCAGGCACTGCACGGAATGGACTTCAACGTGCGCCGCGGCGAGGTGGTGACCTTGCTTGGGCGCAACGGCGCCGGCAAGACCACGACGCTGCGTTCGATCATGGGTCTGATAAAGCGAAAGACCGGCGAGATCCGCCTGGGCGACGAGGAACTGCAGAAGCGTCTGCCGGAATACATCGCCCGCCGAGGGGTCGCATACTGTCCCGAGGAGAGGGGTATATTCGCCAGCCTGAGCGTCGACGAGAACCTCACTCTCCCGCCGGTCGTTGCGCCGGGCGGCATGTCGCTGGACGACATTTTTGCGCTGTTTCCCAACCTGGCGGAGCGGCGCGGCAGCCAGGGCACCAAGTTATCGGGTGGCGAGCAGCAGATGCTTGCGATTGCCCGCATCCTGCGCACCGGTGCGACTATACTCCTGCTCGACGAGCCGACCGAGGGCCTTGCACCGGTGATCGTAAAGCAGATCGGACAGGTCATCGGCAAACTCAAGGAACGGGGGCTGACCGTCCTGCTCGTCGAACAGAATTTTCGCTTCGCCTCGAAGCTGGCCGACCGGCATTACGTGGTCGAGCATGGACGCATCATCGATACGATCGACGCCGCGGATGTCGCCGCGAGCATGTCGCGGATCGAAAACTATCTGAAAGTGTAGGTACGCATGTTCGAGCTCATCGGCATATCGCCCGTTCTGCTCTTCGGTCAGCTGCTGATAGGGCTGATCAACGGCGTCTTCTATTCGATGATGAGCCTGGGTGTGGCGATCATCTTCGGCATGCTGCGCATCGGCAATTTCGTTCACGGCGCGCAGTACATGCTTGGTGCGTTCGGCGCATGGTACCTGCTGCACCTGCCGGACATTTTTCCAGGCCTTGGCCTTCCATCGCTCGGATACTGGTGGGCGCTCGTGCTGGTGCCGTTCGGGGTCGGCCTGATCGGCGCGTTGATGGAGCGTCTCTTCATCCGCAAGGTCTATGACCTTGAGCATGCATACGGCCTGCTGCTGACGGTCGGCCTGGCGATGATGATCGAGGGCATTTTCAATGTCGGCTACGGCGCGGCAGGGCAGCAATACAGTGTGCCTGAATCACTGCGCGGCGGCATCAATCTCGGCTTCATGTTCATGCCGCTTTACCGGGTATGGGTCATTGTCTTTGCGTTGCTGGTATGTTTCGCGACCTGGTATGTGATCGAGCGCACCAAGCTTGGTTCGTATCTGCGCGCTGCCACCGAAAACCCCGACATGGTTCGCGCGTTCGGGATAAACGTGCCGCGCATGCTGATGCTGACCTATGCCTTCGGCGTCGGGCTGGCGGGTCTCGCAGGCGTAATGGCCGCGCCGATCTATCAGGTCAGCCCGCAGATGGGGCAATCGATCATCATCACCATCTTTGCTGTTGTCGTGATTGGCGGCATGGGCTCGATCTTCGGTGCCATCGTGACCGGCCTGATGCTGGGCCTGATCGAGGGGCTTACCAAGGTCTTCTACCCCGAGGGGTCGACTACCGTTATCTTCATTATCATGGCGATCGTCCTTGTCTTCCGGCCAGCTGGCTTGTTTGGAAAGGAGACGTCGGCGCACCACCCGTCGGATATTGCGGCTGCGCGACCGGGCTCGTTCCTTGAAAACGGCCGGCTGTGGCTCATCGTGATGGCGGTTGGCGGCTCGATCCTTCCCTTCCTGGTCTATCCCGTCTTCGCGATGAAGATGCTGTGTCTGGCGCTCTTTGCCAGCGCCTACAATCTCGTCTTCGGCTATGTCGGATTGCTCGCCTTCGGCCATGCGGCTTTCTACGGGTCGTCAGCCTATGTGGCGGCACATACCGCTTCGATCTGGGGCTTCCCGACGGAGGTTGCCATCCTCTCGGGCGTTGCCGCAGCGACGGCGCTGGGCGCCCTGTTCGGGTGGTTGGCGATCCGCCGTCAGGGCCTCTATTTCGCGATGATCACACTGGCGCTGGCACAGATTGTCTATTTCTATGCAATCCAGGCGCCCTGGACGCATGGCGAAGACGGCATCCAATCGGTGCCACGCGGTTATCTCTTTGGAGTCATCGATCTGAACGAGCCGCTGAACATGTACTTCTTCGTGCTGGCGATCTTCCTCTGCGGCTTCGCATTGATCTACCGTATCGTACGCTCGCCGTTCGGTCAGGTTCTGAAATCGATCCGGGAAAACGAGCCACGATCGATCTCGCTCGGCTATTCCACTGACCGGTTCAAGCTGATCGCTTTCACTCTTTCGGCAGGGCTCGCGGGGCTGGCGGGCGGCACCAAGGCCATTGTCTTCCAGATCGCTTCGCTCGCCGACCTCTATTTCATGACATCGGCAGATGCACTTCTGATGACACTGATCGGCGGCGTCGGAACGCTGCTTGGGCCGATCGTAGGAGCGATCGTGGTCGTGACCATGCAGAAGGAACTGGCCACACTCGGAAGCTGGGTGATCGTGGTTCAGGGGTCAGCCTTCGTGCTGTGCGTGTTGTTCCTGCGCAAGGGTATCGTTGGAACGCTCGAGGACTTCCTGTCCCGCCGTGAAGAGCGCAAGCGGATTGCAGCCGATGGCGGCAAGGCATCCGCGCCGGCGCTGGATTCTGAGGCTGCGTCCTGATGAAGGGCGCAAAAGCCCTGGTGATCGGGGCGGGGCCGGGACTCGGCAAGGCGCTTGTCAGGCGGTTCGCGCAAGGAGGCTACGCAACCGGTTTCGCGGCCCGGCGCGCTGAGGCAGTTGCCGACTATCAGGCTGAGTTCGAGAGTCAGGGGCTTGCGACGCGGGGTTTTGTCGCCGACGCCTCCCAGCCGGCCGACACAGACAGGGTATTCGAAGAATTCGGTGCGCCCGAGGTCCTCATCTACAACGCCGCAATCATCGAGCCGTCACGCTTTGTCACGCCATCCGGCATTTCGGAAGCCCAGTATTCGAGCGCGCCGGGATGGAAGGCGCATGGCGAGCCTGTTTCCGTCGAGTACCTTGTCGAAAGTTTCCGCACCAACGTTGCCGGCGCGCTTCAGGCCGCCCAGCGCTGCGCGCCTTCGATGATCAAGGCAGGGAAGGGAACGATCCTCCTGACCGGTGGTGTGCTGGCCTTCGGTCCATGGATCGAATGGGGCGCGGTGTCGCTCGGGAAGGCCGCGCTCAGAAGCCTCGGCCATTCCCTTTTCAAGGAGCTGTCGCCGCTTGGCGTGCAGGTGGCGACCGTGGCTATCCATGGCACGATGGCCAAGGGCACCGTCTATGATCACGACCTGGTTGCTGATGCCTACTGGCGGTTGCATGAGCGTCCGCGCGACGAATGGGCGCCGGATTTCCACTTCAAACCGGACGCCGATGACGGCAGGGACCCGGACGCATGAGCGCCACCTTTTCTCCAGATATGACCGGTCGCCGCGCACTTGTTACGGGTGGCGCAAGCGGTATCGGTGAAGTGACGGCTAAACTGCTGAACCAGTTGGGAGCGTCCGTCGTTCTGGCCGATCTCAATGCCGACGCGTTGCCGGATGCCGCAAAACGAACTGGTGCGTTGGGAACTGTCGACGGTAATGTCGCGTCCGCGGCTGATGTCGATCGAATGGTTGCCGACGCGGATGCCATGCTGGGCGGCATAGACCTGTTGTTCAACTCGGCCGGTATCGGCGACGATCTGGTCCCCGTTCACGCGCAGTCGCCCGAGCGTTGGCAACACGTTGTCGACGTCAATCTCAAGGGCACATATCTGATGTGCCGGGCGGTTGGCAGGCAGATGGTCGAGCGGAAGCTGGGCGCGATCGTCAATGTCTCGTCGATCGTGGGGATCGGTGCTTTTCCTGGCCGCTCGGCATATGGAGTTGCAAAGGCGGGCGTGGGCCATCTTACCAAGACGCTGGCCTGCGAATGGGGCAATCTGGGCATTCGCGTGAATGCAATCGCACCGGCCTATACGCGCACGCCAATGGTGCAGTCGCTTCTGGACCGCAAGATATTCGATCCAACGCTGATTGAAAATCGCACTCCGCTTGGGCGCTTTGCCGAAACGGAAGAGATGGCGCGCGCCGCCTGCTTCCTGCTGTCGGACTGGGCGTCCTATATCACCGGCGTGGTATTGCCGGTCGACGGCGGCTGGAGTGCTTACGGCGCCGCTGGCGACGTCGTGAAAATCAGGACTGGTGATGGCGCTTCCGCCGGCTAGCGACGGAACTTCTCGAGCGACCCGTTCTTCAGCGCTTCCACCAGTTCGCGCTTGCGGATCTTGGCCGCCTCAACCGGCATTTCGTCGATAAACTCCACCCGACGCGGCGCCTTGTAGGCGGCGAGCTGTTCGCGACACCACAGGCGGATGTCTTCAGCACTCGCCGACGCGTTTGCGGCGCGTACGATCACCGCCACCGGGATTTCGCCCTTTTCCTCGTCAGGCGCGCCAACGACAGCGCACATCGCGACGGCAGGATGCCGGTAGAGCACGCTTTCCACTTCCAATGGATAGATGTTGTGGCCGCCGGTAATGATCACGTCCTTCTTGCGGTCGACGATGAACAGGAAACCGTCTTCGTCGACATAGCCCAGATCGCCCGATTTCCATCCCAGTATGCTGAAGGCTTCTGCCGTTGCATCGGGGTCGTTGTAATAGCCCTGTGCCACGCAGTCGCCGCCGATGATGACTTCGCCGACCTCGCCTGCGGTCAACTCGTTGAGGTCGTCGTCGACGATGTGGATACGCGAAGACCCGACCGGCACACCGGTGGAACCCGCCTTGCGGACGCCAATTGTCGGTTCCATCACGTTCTGGCCGCAGGTTTCCGTTGCGCCATAGACCTGAGCGACCTTCACGCCGGAAAATTCCTCGAACTTGCGGATCACCGGCTGTGGTACCGGCGAGCCGCCGGTGGTGCAGATGCGCAGCGAAGACAGATCGTGCCGGGAGGCGGAATACTCGTTGACCATATAGACATACATTGTCGGCGTACCGCCGAAATAAGTGGCCTTGTAGCGGCTGATGTCGGTCAGCACCTTTTCCGTGTCCCAGCGCTCGTGCAGCACAATGGTGCCGCCGGTATAGAGGCACAGGTTCATCGTTACCGTCAGTCCGAAGTTGGTGAACAGCGGCACCGCGCAGAGATAAACCTCGCGGCCGTAGCGTGAACGGTGCCCGACCATCATGTCGCGCAAGGTGGCGTGAACGGCGAAATGCGACTGCGCCGTTCCCTTGGGCGTGCCAGTGGTGCCCGAGGTGAAGAACAGCGAGGCGATATCGGACTGCGCGCAGTCGATGTCGACGAAATCGACTGGCGCCTCATTCATCAGCGCATCCAGGTCTTCACCACCCTTGGCCGCGCCGCCCGCGACGAAGCAATGATCGAGCGCGGAAAACTCGGTCAGGATCTCCGAGAAATACGGAAAGGTTGTACCGTCGGCGATCACAGCTTTCATGCCGGTGCGTTCGACGATCTTGCGTAATTCGGCATGGCGCAACATGGCGCTGACCGGGGCGGG
Organism: Rhizobiaceae bacterium; assembly: GCA_017644005.1. GTDB lineage: Bacteria > Pseudomonadota > Alphaproteobacteria > Rhizobiales > Rhizobiaceae > RCIO01. The sequence continues at coordinate 398,696 of JAEPMJ010000003.1, read as the reverse complement.
GATGGCGCCGAGCCGTTGGCAGGCCCAGAAACCGACCGCCATCAGCGGTGTCGACGGAAGGTAAAGCCCGACCCTGTCACCTTTGCCGATGCCGCGCGCGGCGAGAACATTTGCCAGCCGCGCCGTTCGCTCCCCGAAATCACGATAGGTGATTGTCTCGGCATCAGTGACAATAAAATTGCGATCGGGAACGAGCCTCAGATTGCGGGCAAGCATCTGGCTCAGAAATTCCATCGCGATCCTCCAAAGCGTCGGCTGGCAAGCTGCCGCATGAACAATTCAGGCAACTAAGGCGTCATCGTCTGATAAGACTAAAACGCTTCGCGCGCTCAGGAAATCAGGATGCCGCTGTCGACCGGCAGCTTGTGGCCGGTAGTCCGGCGCGACTCGTCCGAGGCCAGGTAAAGTGCGGCATTGGCGACATCGATCGGCTCGGAAAAGCCGAGCAGATAGGCCTCTTCCTGCTTTTTCAGATGCGGTTCCTTTTCAAAGAACGCTTTTACGCGTTCGGTGGTCACCGCACCGGGGACAATAACGTTGACACGTATATTGTCTTCCGCGAACTCCACCGCCATTGAGCGCGTCAGCGCGATTACGCCACCCTTGGCGGCCGTGTAGGCATCGCGATTGGGCACACCCATCTCGCCGACGATCGAAGCCGAATTGATGATTGAGCCACCACCGGATTCCCGCATCATCGGAATCGCAGCACGGCTGCAGAGCCATGTACCGAACAAATCGAGCTTGATACAGCGCCAGAATTCGTCGAGCGGTGCAACAGTCAGCGGTCCGTCCCTCGATGTCGAACCGCCGGCGTTGTTGAACAACACATCGAGGCGCCCGTAATGCGCGAACGCGGCATCGAATGACGCAGCGACGCTGTCCGGCTCCGTCACGTCTGTCCGTACGAAAAGGGCATGGCCGCCGGCATCACGGATTTCCTTTGCGATCGCTTCGCCGCGGTCCGCGCGGCGCGCAGCCAGAACGACTTTTGCACCTTCCGTGGCAAAATGACGGGCGGTCACCTCTCCGATGCCGCCGCTGGCGCCAGTTATGAATGCGACTTTGCCTGACAGGCGACCCATATGATCCTCCGGTTCTCTTTCACCATGCGGTCCCACCGCCGTCTATCTTTGCTGCCGTCGACAACCTTGCCGATGTGCGCCCGTTTCCGAAAGCCGCGTCATTGAGAAGACCAATTTGCCGGTAACCTGCCACATCAGTCATTTTGCGACGCAGCCGCGTTTAGACCGACAAGGCGCCCGCGCGATGCCGACGAATGTGCCCGACATATAGCCCGCGCCATGAATGCCGCCACTAGCCCTGCCGTGCCCGAACCGACAATGACGATGTCGACTTGTCCGCCTTGCCGCACCTGCTCGCATCTCCCGTTCAGGGACGCATTGGATGCGGGCCCGCCAGGCCATGCTTCGTCCGGATGGATTAGTGGAAGCCCTAATCAGACATAACTAGTCCAACCCGACGATGCCGCCCGGACACGGTTACATAGCGTGAGCCTGAGGAACTGCGGCCATGCCGCATATATCGGGAGGAAACACAATGCCGGCAGCACAATTGCGCGCAAAAGCGTCGAATACGGGCCCCAGCCTGTTCTTTCCGGATCCTGAGGTGCCGGCCGTATTCAATTTCGACCAGGGGCTGGCAGCGCCGGAAACCTTCCCGATAGATGATCTGGTTAGGCTGGCGCGTGAGGTTCTGGATGACAGTGGTCCGTCGGTTCTCGATTATTTCGATCCAGGCACGGGATACGAGGAGCTGGTGTTCGGGTATCGCGGTCTGCGCAAGCGCATTGCTGACCGCACTGCGAAAATGCAGGGTCATGATTTCGGCCATGAAGGGGTGATCCTGACATCGGGGTCGGTGCAGGGTATTGCGCTTGCGATGGCCGGTTACATAGATCCGGGCGATGTCGTGATCGCCGAGGCGTCGTCATTCCCATACGCTCTGCGCTTCGCCAACATGTCCGGCGGCGAAATTCGCACGCTGCCGGTCGATGACAACGGCATGGTGGTGGAGGAACTGGAAGCGCTGATCGATACCATCGAAGGCGAGGGCAAGAAGGTGAAGATGGTCTATGCCATCCCGACCTTCCAGACGCCGACGGGGACCGAAATGTCGGTTCCGCGCCGCAAGATGCTGGTCGAATTGGCCAGCAAGCGGGACTTCATGATCGTGGAGGACGATGTCTACGCAGATCTTCGTTTCGCCGGTGACCCGCTTCCGACACTGCTCAGCCTCGATACGGATGCGCGCGTCATCCAGTGCGGGTCATTCTCGAAGGTGATCGCTCCCGCCCTGCGCATGGGCTGGTTTGTCGGTGATCCTGCCGCTATCGAACCGCTGGCGGTTATGCGTCAGGACCTGGGAGTCGCCCAATGGATCGCGCGCATTCTCGACAGGTTCATGGCTGAAGGACTGCTTGAGCCGCATATCGAAAAGGTGAACGGGGTCTACAAGGCCAAGGCGGAGACCGCGGCCAAGGCGCTGCAGGAGCATTGCGGCGATTTCGTCCGGTTCAAAATGCCAAGGGGCTCGTTCTATATCTGGGTCGAGATTGACGACCGCGTGGACTGGGAAACGGCCGCGGCACGCGCGGCGAAGGAGGGTATCTTCTTCCGACCCGGCGAGCGCTTTTCGGGCGTCAAGGACGACCGGAAATTCCTGCGGCTGGCCTACAGCCACGTCAGCGAGAAGACGATTGCTGACGGAATTGAGCGGTTGGGGGCGATATTGAAGGAAACTGCCCGGCGCGACGCTGCCGAATAATCGGACGGCGGAGACAGCTCTCGTGGAACGGTACAATCCTCCGGGGCTCCAGTTCGAAGGTATGAGCCAGGCCGTCGTACATGACGGGCTGGTTCACGTCTCCGGTCAGGTTGCGCTCCGCGACGGAAAACCTGCCGGCGGCGGCGACGCTGAAGCGCAGGCGCGACAGTGTTTTGCAAATCTCGAGGCAGTGCTGAATGAAGCCGGTTCCGCCTTGTCAGATGTTATCCTCTTGCGCTGCTACCTGACCGACGCAGAACTCTACCCCGCCTATGCAAAGGTGAAGAACGAGTTGTTCAGGGCGCACCCACCCTGCGGAACCGCCGTCATCGTCAAGGCGCTGCTGTTACCCGAGCTGCTGCTGGAGGTGGAAGCAATTGCCGCCGTTGGCTCCGCAAGCCGGTAACGTCCGGCTCCAGACATCTTGTTGAGGCGGACGCCACAGGACCGCTCCAACGCACGCCAGGTAGATCCGATCGAAGCAAGTCGCTGATCTGAGTGGTCGGAGCGGCGGGATTCGAACCCACGACCCCTTGACCCCCAGTCAAGTGCGCTACCGGGCTGCGCTACGCTCCGAACCGCAGGCAGCCCTAGAGAAACAACGCCTTATGCGCAAGTGAAAAAGGCCGGTCCGTGGTCTTCCATGTGAACAAAAAGTAACAGGCCTTCCAGCGGAGGACCGCTCCGACTGGCGTCATGAGCAAGCAGATTTGTGTGCACCGACCGTGGTGCTGGCCGGCATCAATATAAGGACGTGAGCCCGTCACATGCCACCAGAACTCCCATCGCCGCGGCCACGGTCAGAACGAATGCAAAAGCCTCCTCTATTCCTGGCAATGTCAAGAATCGGAGCTGTTTGCCGGAAGCGTCAGGTCTTATCGCCCTGAGAGTGAGCACGACAGCCAGAAGAACTGAGAAACCAAATATAGACTGCATGTTGCAGCCCCTCCAGAAAGACAGGTAGGTGTTGTTTGTTTCGGCGCGCGCCAGCCCTCCGATGAGGTCCGTCACCGCTGACAAGCGACCTTTATGGTGGCGCTCTCTGGCCGATCGAGCTCGTCAATCGGTGATTGGCTTCAAGCGACAGTCTCAATGGAAATGGGAAGTCGAACACGTCTGTGCTTCTTGCAGGCGAATATCGCCGGGACACACAATAGCGGAATTCCTGACGCGCTGCCATGCGAAAAGGAAGGACGTGGCTGCGTCAGTCGTCGGAGTGCGTCCTCCCGACAGCATTTCCTTGCGCCGTTCGGACAATGCGCGAGCATGCCGCACCCGCGTGAACGAACTGGCGGGCGGGCGCCATCCGCACGAAATCATCGTTATTTTTGAAACGATTGGGCTTTCTTAAGAAAGTTCCTGAATGATTAGGAGTTCATATTTGGGGTGCCAAACTGTGTCACGGCGTGGAGCCAGGCAAGGACCGCTTTCGTTTGTATCCGCACTGCATCGTGCGGTAGCGAACTACATTCGCCCGGACGGAGAAACGGCGACATCAGACGGACATGATTTTGCGTCTCGGTTTACGACGCTGTTGGCGCTCGCCAGCCTGTTCGTGCCGTTCTTCGTGTTCGAATTCACCGCGACGGGAAACGCGCCTGCGGCGATTGCTCTCTCAGTCAGCGCGCTCGTCATGGCAGTCGCCGCCTTCGTTTACAAACGTACCGGCAGTCGAGCCGGTGCGCGTGATCTGTTCCTGGGCGGACTGTTTGTGTTTCTGGTGTGGGAGGCCAGCTTCTTCGGCACAATCTACTCGCCGGGTACCGTTTGGTTCGGCGTCATGGCGGTGGTTGCTATCTTGCTGGGCAGCATTCGAGCGGCATCCTGGTGGCTGATGATCGGCACTGCCGGGATCTTTGGGACATTTCTGCTTGCCGACGATCCGAATGTCACAGGCTTGATCACATCGCAAAGCTACGAGCTGTTATTCGCCGTTAGTGTTTGCGCGATGATATTTGCGGTCTTTCTGTTTGTGGCAATTATCGACGCCGGGCGATCGGACGCGCATGCGCGGCTCGCGGCGGCAAATGCTGTGAACCGTCGGCTGGCTGAACGGGACGAACTTACCGATCTTTTCAACCGTCGGGCGCTACGCAACCTTCTTGACGTTGCAATGATAGACGGCAGCCAGGAAGTTGCCGTGTTGTTCACGGACCTCGATGGCTTCAAGGACATTAATGACACTTACGGCCATCACGTTGGCGACAAGTTGCTACAGAAGATCGCGGCGAGCTTGCTGGATCTCGGCGATAAGAGGGGCGCACACTCCGCGCGGCTCGGTGGCGATGAGTTCGCTGTCGTCATTTCTGGTCCCGATGCAGCTGCCAAATCGGAAGCGATGTGCAGAGACATCCTGGAGCTGGCTGCCGCTCCGATCGAGGTGGATGGTCGAAGCGCCACCGTCGGAATGAGCATCGGGATAGCAATCGCGGCCGAAGGGGTGGACGCGGCCGAGCTAATGCGCCGCGCCGATGTCGCGCTGTATTCCGCCAAGAATGGCGGACGGATGAGGGCCTGCAGGTATGGTGTGGAACTGGATACCATCAGAAGCAGGCGCCGTGCGACGGCGGCATTGCTGGAGCGTTCAATCGCAGACGGCGAAATCGAAGTCCACTATCAGCCGCTGGTACGTTCCAGAACCGGCGCAATTGCCGGCGTTGAGGCACTTGCTCGTTGGACCACGCCAAACGGCGAAGCTGTGTCGCCGGATGAGTTCATCCCAATTGCCGAGGAATCGGGACTGATAGACCGGCTGGGTTTGTTTGTTCTCGAACGCGCATGCAGGGATTGGGCCGCATGGCCGGATCTCTCGCTGGCGGTCAATCTCTCACCGGTCCAGTTTCGAAGCCCGACTTTGATCGAAGACGTTATGGGCATATTGACGAGGACCGGCATAGAGCCATCTCGGCTGGAGTTGGAAGTGACCGAGGGGTATCTCATCGAGAACCGCGAGCGGGCTCAGCCGTTGATCGCCGAATTGCGGCGGCTTGGAATTCGCGTCGCGCTCGATGACTTCGGCAGCGGCTATTCGAGTATTGGCTACCTGCGCCACTATGATTTTGACGGCCTGAAAATAGACCGCACTCTCGTAACGAATATGGTCAGGGACGAAACTGCGAGAAGCATCATTCAGGTGGTGGCGATACTGGCAAGGAGCCTCTCGCTGGAGCTGACGGCGGAAGGGGTCGAAGACGAGGACACAGCGCGTCTTCTACGCCTTGCTGGATGCGATCGCCTGCAGGGGTTTCATTTCGGCCGGCCGCAACCACGAGCTTTGGTAGCCCAGATGATCGAAGCGCACGAGGGATACGCTTCAAGAGAGGCGTCGCAAACAGCGCGCTGACACTCGTGAGCGTGCGTTTGATGTCTGGTGCCTGCCGCGCTTCACGCCTCAGCAACAGAGCCGCACCGGCCGGCCTCAGACGGGTTACGCCAACACCCTGCGTTGAGTTTGTAGGTTGTTGAAATCACGATCAATGCGGCGGGACAGTCGGATTTCAAAGGCTGGAATGTGAGAGTGACCTGGCCGGGCACGCGCAATACCGGTCCTGTGCGGTCCAGCTGCGCTTCGAGCAGCTGGGGACTCAGCTTGTCTGAGTGACAGGGCCTGATCGACCGCGGCTGCCGTTTGCCGTCACTCTCATCTGCCAGCGTGCTTCCAGTGCCATTGCGGCCCAGACCATCCCCAGCAGCAGATAGAAATGACGCCAGTGGTTGGTGTCGATGACCGTGCCCAGCAGTACATGGCCGACAAAGACCACATAGGCGGTGAGCAGAAACGGCTGCCAGGGGCGGCTCCTGAACAGGATGCGAAAGCCGCCCGCAAGCGTCCATACGATCAGGGTGAGATAGGCAGCGAAACCAAGCCACGAATAGTCGAGTAGCGTCTTCAGCCAGATGTTGTGCGTGTCTTCGCCAAGCATCACGCCAAATTCCAGAGGTCCGATCCCCAGCGGATGTTCCATCGCCATCTGAAAGCCGATGACGAACCGGGCGAAGCGTCCAAGCCGACCGGTATCGTATGATTGTGCGAGTTGTGCGCGTTCTGAAAAAATGTCGGCGATGGCCGGGATCTGCAGCGCAAAAATCAGCGCGACGGCCAGAAGCACGAAGGCGAAGAAGCCCATCAGGATGATGCGAAGGCGGAACACGTTGCTGTTGCTGCGCAGATAGAGGCCGCCGGTGAGCGCCAGCGCCGAAAACAGAAACAGCCCCCACGCTCCGCGCGAGAACGACAGGAAAATGCCGGCCGTCAGGAAAACCAGGATTGCGGCGTGGAACGGGAGCGAGGTTGCCCGGCCGGTCAGGATCAGCTGTAGCATGAAGACCGCCGGCAGAACCAGGAACGGACCGAACACATTGGGGTCCTTGAACGCTCCCGCAGCGCGTCCGTAAAGCGTGAACATCTCATCCGGCGTGAGGCCGAAATAGCCCAACATGCCGAGCATCGAGGTTGCGACCGCAGCTGCGGTCCAGGACCAGAAAATCAGCTTGTAGAGATCCGGCCGGCTTTCCAGCACGGCAGCGAAAAAGACAGCCGTCAGCGCCAGAAACAGCGACACTGAAAGATAAAGAGGGATTTCGCCGACATCGTCCATCTGGTTCATGGAGATCATGCCGCCGATGACGAACAACACCAGGAGCAGCGCCATTGGAGCGACGGTACGGGAAATTCGCAGTCCGAACAGCGCCCATATCGGCATGACCAGCGCCATGAAAAGCTCATATGGCGCGGGTTCACGTACCACGAATCCGGTCAGGAATATCCCGAATGCGATTGAGGCCGAGACGATGAGCGCGATCAGCTTGCCATTGACTGCCTCACGCGGCAGTGCCGCAATTGTGGTTCCCGCGGTCAATACGCGTTCTCGGATCCGAGCAGCCGGACAGGCGTCAGGAACAGGATCTTCAGGTCGAACAGCAGCGACCAGTTCTCGATATAGTAAAGATCGAATTCGGTCCGCTTGCGGATCTTTTCGTCAGTATCCACTTCGCCGCGCCAGCCGTTGATTTGCGCCCAGCCGGTGACGCCGGGCTTGACGCGGTGGCGGGCGAAATAGCCATCGACGACTTCAGTGTAGAGTACGCTTTGCGTTTTCGCGGCGACCGCATGCGGGCGGGGGCCGACCAGCGAGAGCGAGCCGACCAGCGCGTTGAAGAACTGCGGCAGTTCGTCGATCGAGGTTCTGCGAATGAAGCGACCGACGCGGGTGACGCGGGGATCGTTCCTGGTCACGGCCTTCACCGCGCTTGGATCGCATTGGTCGGTGTACATGGACCGGAACTTGTAGACGTCGATTTCCTCGTTGTTGAAGCCGTGGCGCTTCTGCTTGAAGAAGACCGGCCCCTTGCTGTCGAGTTTGATCGCAATAGCGGTGGCAATCATGATCGGTGAAAACGCAATGATGCCGGCCAGCGAAAAGACGATGTCAAACGCCCGCTTGGCGACTGAATCCCAATCATTGATGGGTTTGTCGAATACATCGAGCATCGGCACCGAGCCGATGAAGGAATAGGATCGAGGCCGGAACTTCAACTCGTGCGAATGTGCTGAGAGCCGGACATCGACCGGCAGAACCCATAGTTTCTTGAGCATCGAGAGCACACGCTTTTCCGCAGTGATCGGCAGCGAGACGATCAGCATGTCGATGTGTGCGATGCGCGCGAAACTGATCAGTTCGTCGATCGTGCCGAGCTTCGGGTAGCCCGCAACGATTGGTGGCGAACGCCGGTTGTCGCGATCATCGAAGATGCCGCAAATGCGAATGTCATTATGTGGTTGTTTTTCGATCGACCGGATCAGTGTCTCTGCGCCTGATCCGCCGCCAACGATGACCGCACGCCGCTCCATTCGGCCGTTGCGCGCCCAGCGTCGAACGAGGCGCGCTAGGAAGAGCCGCGTCATCATCAGCAGCACAAGCCCCGCGACGAACCAGCTGCCAAACCAGACACGGGAGAATTCTTCCGAAACCTTGAAAACAAAGCCTGCCAGCGCCATTAGCGCGAAGACACCCGACCAGACGATCAGCATGTTCTTGAGATGGGACCATGGCCGGCGGAGCGCCGAGATCTGGTAGAGGTCGGTAATTTCGAACAGAACGACTGCGACAAGCGACCCGGCAAGCACCACAGCCGGATATTCCCACACCAGATGCGTGCCGAAACCGACGTAGAACGCGTAGATAAACACGCCGGAGATGGCCAGAAGTGCAAACTCGGCGAGCCGCAGATAGCCGCTGACGAGAACAGGCGACATCGCGTCGGCGCGATACTGCGCGGCAACCTGCGATGCGATAGCGTTCAGCTCCGCCTGGCGGTGATTGGTCGGCCCGTCGTTGAAATTGCGGACGGACTCCAGGGTAAACGGATGCGGCGTACTCACCTTACTCATACTCGACTGAACAAAAGGACACTGCTCATGCAGCAGCAAATCCTAGCTCAGACACACTAAGAAACCCTTGCCCGGATGAGAAAGCGTGCGCAGGGCGCGCCGCCGCGTTTGACTGCTAGGTCAATCGGTCGAGTGTTGCCGTGTAGGCAGCTTCGATCTCGCGGGCCATTTCGTCAGCGCTGAAGCGCTTCTTGAGTTCGGCTTGGGTTGGCATGACCGACCGGTATGCCTTCTCGTCCGACAGGGCCGTGATGATCCGGTCTGCGAGATCGTTGGTTTCCGGATGCACGAGGGCAGGCGAGTTTTTGCCGAATATCTCCGGAATACCGCCGACGGCGCTGGCAATCATCGGTTTTCGCGCCGCCAGTGCCTCCAGGACGATGTAGGGCATGGCTTCCGCGCGCGAAGGCACCACCATGATGCGTCCAAGTTTGAAAGCGTCGCGGGCCGCCATCGCGGGAAGGAAACGAATGTCGAGCCGGTCGCGTAGTGCTTCGGCACGGTTTTGATAGCGAGGCTTGTCGTCGCCGTCGCCGACCATCGTAACAGATAGTCGCCGGCCCATCGAGGTTGCAGCGTTTGCGGCGGCTTCAATCAGAAGGTCCGGACCCTTGAGGTCGCGCATCATGCCGACATAGAGAAGATCGGCAGCGTTCTTGTCAGCGCGCACGGCGGCAAATTCTTCTGCCTGCAACCCGTTGTACACCAGGCGATATGGTGCAAGCGGTACGCCGACTTTCGTTTCGTAGGTCTTGCGCTCGTAGTCCGACACAAAGAGCAACTGGTCGGTCGCGCGGCCCAGTAGTCGCTCGGCTGCAAAAAAGGCCTGCCCGGTCAGCGTATCGACGTCATAGTGCAGACTGCCGCCGTGAGGCGTGTAGACTCGGGCTACGCGGGACCTGGATGCCCGGGAGAATGAACCGAACAGTCTGGCATAGGCGCCGCCCTTGGCGCCGTGGCCGTGCAGGATGTCCGGTCTCAATTCTGAAATGATCCGATAGGTGCGCCACGCGGCGGCCAGGTCGCCAGGCCCGACATGGCGCTGCATGGGCGTCCGCTTCACACCCAGCGCCAGTACTTTCTCGATGCCTTCGAAAAGCTGGTCCTCATAGGCACCGCCGGTCGTGGAATCGCAGATGATGCCGACATCATGCCCGGCCGCGAATTGGGCATGAGCCAGGTCGCGCACATGGCGGAACAGCCCACCCACTGGCGAGCGGAAGCAGTGAACTATGCGCAGCTTTCTGCTCAAGGGAAACCTGCCTGGGATGGGGGCGCGCTGTTGCCAGCCGCATGGTCAGTCAATTTAGAATGGCCGTTCGCTTAGAATAGCCGTTCGCGAACATAGATGGTATCGCCCGGCAGCAGCGGATCGGAGGTGAGGACGCGTCCGGTCATGACCTTGCCGTTGATGACGCGGGTCACATCGACATCCGCCTGCTGCGCGCGCGGCGAAAATCCGCCGGCCGACGCAATCGCCTTGTGGACGGTCATGCCGGGCACATAGGTATACTGCCCGGCACTGCCCACTTCGCCCATGATGAAGATCGGCCGGTAGCGCTCCACTTCGACTGAAACGTCGGGGTCACGCAAATAACCGGCCCGCAAGCGTTCTGCGATCGCGCCTTCCAGCTGTCCGGTTGTATGGCCTCGCGCAGGCACCGCTCCAACGAGCGGAAATGAGATGTAGCCTGCCTGGTCGACGCTGTAGACGTTCGTCAGACCTTCCTGCTCGAAAACCGTAACCCGCAGCCTGTCGCCCGAATCCAGCAGTTAGGGGCGCATGACGGCTTCATGGAATGCCGACGGCGCGGGACGATATCCCGAACAGCCCGACAATATTGTCAGTATGCAGAGGGCGGACGCGGCTGATCTAATCTTCACGGCACAGACACCTTTTGTGGTTCGCCAAGCGGGCGCACCCGTAATCTCAATGCCGTTATCGGTCCGTTAGGGTTAATGCCCGGTAAAGCCACCCTTTGGCGTTTGGCTCCGTCCCTGCGATTTCTTAACCTCGCAGTTACCATGCCTGTTTAGGTTCAGTTTGCAATTGCAAGCGGAGTCGCTCTCATGGCGTCGAACCACAACAGCGCAAATGATGTCGATGTGGACCTGGGGACGTTGTTCGCCAGCATCGCGCGGGACTGGCGCCGGATTTTGATCATAGCGCTGGTCGTGACCGCTGCCGCATTCATTCTGGTTTCCGTTCTGACGCCCAAATACAAGGGCGAAACGCGCATTCTGATCGAAACGCGAGAATCCGAGTTCACGCGCGTCGATACCAATTCGGTGCGCTCGGCGCCGATCCTCGACGAGGAGGGTGTGGCCAGCCAGGTGGAGGTGATCGCCTCGACCGATATCATCAAGAAGGTGGCCGCTCAGCTCAATCTCGCCAATGTGGAAGAGTTCGACGCCAGGCCCTCGGTTTTGGCTAACCTCCTTGCGATGGCGGGCCTTGCCACCGACCGCAGCAACCTCGCCCCCGAAGAGAGGGTGCTCAAGGCGTTCCGCGAAAAGCTGGAAGTCTACCGCGTCGAGAATTCGCGCGTCATCGTGGTCGAGTTTTCATCCGAAGACCCCAAGTTGGCGGCAGCGGTTCCGAATGCGATGGCGGATGCCTATATCGCGGTTCAGCGGGCGGCAAAGCTTGAATCAAACGCTGACGCGACTCAGTGGCTTGAGCCGGAGATCGCCGAACTGCGCGAAAAGGTGAAAGAGGCCGAGCAGCGGGTCGCCGAATTCCGCGGCAAGTCCGATCTGTTTATTGGCGAAAACAACTCCGTGCTGGCCACGCAGCAGCTGTCGCAGCTCAGCACCGAGCTCTCGCGCGTGCGGGCCAACCGCTCTGCCGCCGAAGCGAAAGTGTCCACCATGCAGGCCGCACTCGACGGTGGCGTGTCGCTGGATACGGTTCCGGATGTCCTTGCTTCACCGCTCATTCAGCGGCTGCGCGAGAATGAACTGGAGCTGCGTGCGCAGATTGCAGAGTTGTCCACGACCCTGCTGTCCAATCACCCGCGCATCAAGGCACTCAATTCGCAGGTCAACGACCTGCAGCAGCAGATTCGTTCGGAAGCGCGGAAAGTGCTGACCGGCCTCCAGAACGAGGCGCGGACGGCGCGCGCCCGCGAAGAGGCACTGCTTGCAGACGTCAATCGCCTGAAGGCCGAATCCGCTCGTGCGGACGAAGAGGGCGTCGAACTGCGGGCACTTGAGCGCGAAGCGGCTGCGCAGCGCGAACTGCTGGAGTCTTATCTCACGCGCTACCGTGAGGCGTCGTCTCGCGGCGAACGCAATTACCTGCCGGCTGATGCGCGCATATTCTCCCGTGCGATAGTCCCGGCCGAGCCTTACTTCCCCAAGAAGGTGCCGATCATCGGTGCTGCCTTCGCCGCAACGTTGCTTCTCATGGTGATCGCGACCTTGCTGCTCGAGCTCTTCAGCGGCCGCGCGATGCGGCCCGCACCGAACGCCGCCATGCCGACGGTGGAAGATGTGGAGATGCCGGCGCGCCATGCTTCGCCAGCGATGACGCCGGCTGAGGCCGCGCGAGCCGCCGCGCGAACCCACGAAATTGCCGAATCGGTGGCGGAGACCGAAGAGGAAGTGCCGGCCGCTCCGGTCAGGCCCCTGTACGCACCGCAGGAGATGCCGTCGCAGGAGCCCGAAAACCGGTTTGGCGAAATCGATGTCGACGAAGCGGCGGCCCAGCTTATCTCCGAAGGCACGGCCCGTGCCGTGTTCGTGTCGGTGGGTGTCGACGATGGAGCGGCGGCGGCTGTACTCGTGGCGCGGGATATCGCGGAGTCCGGGCTGCGCACACTGCTGCTCGACCTGACTGCATCAGGTGCCGCGTCGCGCGCGACGGTCGAGAGCCGGTTCCTGCGCGGCGTGACAGACTTGCTTGTCGGCGAGGCGCAGTTCGCGGATGTTATCCACCCGGATCATTTCTCGCCGCTGCATGTGATGCCGATCGGTACCGCCAATCTGCCACGCGCCATGCGCGCGGTCGATCGTTTGCCGATTGTGCTGGACTCGCTCAACACCGCCTATGACATGGTTATCATCGACGGCGGGCCGGGCAGCGCCGAATCGGTCGGCAGGCTGATGGGTGAAGACACACGCGCCGTCGTATCCTGTCTGTGGCCGAGCGACGATGTCGGTGAACTGGCCGAACATCTCGCTGAGGCCGGTCTCGGTGAGCCGATGATCGTCAGGCCGACACGGATCGGCGATGTCCGTCCAGGGCGTACCGCCGCTTGAGCGGCGTGAGGTCAGTCGGATCTGTCATCTGCGGCTGCCCCGCCTGCGCGTGACCGCCGCGCGCGCTTAAGAAGCGACCACACAAGCTGGTTTTCCTTGATCGTGCGCTTGACGGCACCGGACATCCTGCCGATCGCCGAAACGGCATAACCACGCGACGTCAGCGGAAGATGGAAGTCGAAATGCCGGCTTTCCATATCGCACCATTGCCGTTTGTAGTGTTCGTCGCCGACCCCGAAATCATATATCGCCATTCCCGCCTCGCAGGCCTCGCGAATATTCTCGTAGAAGAGAAAGTCGCCCGGGCTCGCGCCCGACAATTCGTCGTCCGCGAAGGCGGAGAATTCGCAGGTCAGCCGGTCGCCCGAAATGCTGGATCCGGTGACCGCGCGCAGCACGCCGCCGACTTCGAGCCCATGCAGCACGAATTCAGGCTTTGCCGATCCCAGCGCACTGGCAAACATGTGCCGGAACGAGCGCTTCACAACCTCCGGTGCGAAGACATCGGTCACGCCCATCTGGCGGAACCTTGCAGCCTTCATCTCGTAAAATGCGGAAAGCAGGCGGTCGACGTCCTGCGGTGTCGATGCGGCGAAGCGCCGGTGGCCGCCGGCGGCCTCGAATTTCCGTGTCTGGGATCGGTACTTCTTGCGCTTCCGCTTGCCGCTATTGCGCTCCAGCACCGCGTCGAACCCGCCCGTCAGGTCGACGGCGAGCGCGACGTTCGGGCTCTGCTGGCTGGTTTCGGCGAGAAGCGGATTGGCTATGCCGTTGCGCACGGGTTCGTTGCGCTCCAGAAGTAGAAGGTCGATATCCGGACGAGCCCGCGATATCGCCTCGCGCAGAATGTCGCCGATGCCGGCTATCGGCTCCTCCGAGGCCGAAAAACTGCCATTGGCGTGTCTGCCGCCGGGATAGCGGGCGGTCGTCGTCACGCCTTCCTTCACGACTTCCAGCGCGAGCATCATTTGCGGATTGCCGTTTCGTCTCAGTTCGACCGCAATCATCTCCGCACCGCCTTCATCTGCCCAGGCGTCCACGAAAGCCGGTTTCTGCGGCGTCGAGTGAAGCCTGTCGCGGCAGAAGCTTGAATAGACGGCGCGCGTTTCGGCGTCATAAGGTAAAACCCGGGCGGTCGCCGGCAACTGAGCAGTACTCTCGGTGGTTCGGGCGTCGAAAATCTCTGCCGCGTCAACCATAACTCAATCCTTGTGGCCTACTTCTTGGCGTGACCTTGCGGCCAATGGGGCGAAGGTAGCGACAAAAGGTGAATGAATGATCGACTGGGGCGAGGTGGTCCGCAGGCTGGTTCTGAACGGCGCCCGGTACACCGGTCTCGCGCCGTTGCTTCGTTCGCGTTATGGCGGCATCGGCGCGATCCTGATGCTGCACCGGGTGACTGTCGCGCCACGCAAACGGCTGGGCATCAACCGCCATCTTGCAATTACACCGGCATTCCTGGACGCATTGCTCACCGACCTGCGGTCCATGGGCTATCGTTTCGTCAGCATGGACGAAACAGCGGACCGCATCGCCGCCGGCAAGCGCGGCGAGCGCTTCATCGCGTTGACGGCCGACGACGCCTACCGAGACAATCTCATCGAGGCGCTGCCCGTCCTTGAAAAGCATGAGGCACCCATCACCATTTACGTGTCGCCCGGGCTGACCAGCGGTGACGTCGATCTGTGGTGGGACGTGCTTGAGGATGTGGTGACGGCGCGGGACGAGATTTACCTCACCACTGCGCAAGGCCGCATGTATGTCGATTGCTCCACAGCCGCGCGCAAGGACGAGGCCAACCGCACGCTGCACAACTACCTGACTGAGGAAATCCGCGAGGAGGACCGGCAGTCTCTTCTGCGCGACATGGCACGCCTTGCCGGTGTCGATCACAGCCAGCCCAGCCGCGAAACGCTGATGACCTGGGATGAAGTAAGGCAAGCGGGCGCACATCCGCTGGTCACCATCGGCGCGCATACGACCTGCCATTACAATCTACGGCGCCTGAGCGACCAGAAGGCCTGGCAGGAAATTGTCGATGCCGGGCGCATCATCGAGGTGGAAACGGGCGTCAAGCCGCAGCACATGGCTTACCCCTACGGGTATGAACGCGCGGTCGGCGAACGGGAGGTGGCGCTTGCCGCTGCCGCTGGATTCAGGACGGCCGTTACGACACGTCACGGCGTACTGCTGCCGGAGCATGCAGCACACATGCAGGCGCTGCCCCGAATTTCGGTGAACGGCCGCTATCAGCGGCTGGCACATATGCGCACGATGCTTACCGGCATCACAACGCCGCTGGCGAACCGCGGCAAGACGCTGGTGACCACTTAGGCCGACCAGCCGTCAGCCGCTGCGCTTTTTCCTGCCCCGCGCCATCCATGAGATGATGAACATTGCGGGGATGATCCACAGCAGCCCAGACAGCGCGAAGAAGCCGAGATGGACGAGCCAGCTCGACTCCTGAAGCTGTGCGACGGCCACCGTGGTTGCCACCAGTGCGTAGATGACAACGAGAGCGATCAAGAGCAGCGTTCCGATGAAATTGCGCAGGCGAGGCGGCATGGAAATCCCTTTTGGCGGCCGAGGTAGCTTGTTCGCACCTCTCGCACAAGCGGCGCGCGACCCCGTGTCGCGCAGGCTTGCGGGTTGCCACCACTACCGCGATGGGCCACCTATCGCGGCTACGAAACGGATTGCGGGCCGCAATGTATCAGGATTTCGATCAAGGCGGGAACACAGCTACCATGGCACTGGAAGAGCGCCATCGGACGCAGGTGCGCTGGTGGCTTTACGCGGTGGTGGTAACGCTGTTTGCGCTCTTCGTTGTCGGCGGTGCGACACGGCTTACCGATTCCGGTCTGTCGATCACTGAATGGAAGCCGATCCACGGCGTCATTCCGCCGCTTTCAGCCTCCGACTGGCAGGAGGAATTCGCCAAGTATCAGAAGATCCCACAATTCGAGCAGCTCAACGCCGATATGACGCTGGGTGAATTCAAGACGATCTTCTGGTGGGAGTGGGCCCATCGCTTCATTGCGCGCGGTGTCGGCTTTCTGGTGGCCATTCCATTGATGTTCTTCTGGGCGACCGGACGGCTGGAAAGACATATGAAACCGAAGCTCGTCGGTCTGTTCCTGCTTGGCGCTTTGCAGGGCGCCATCGGCTGGTGGATGGTGGCGTCAGGGCTGTCGGAGCGTGTCAGCGTGAGCCAGTACCGGCTGGCGATGCATCTTGTGATGGCCTGCTTGATCTTCGTGGCGACGCTTGCGCTTGCACGCAGCCTTGCGCCGCACTCAACCGGCCCGGCGAAAGGCGAGATCCGCAGTTTCGCCGGCTGGATGGTGGTCTTTGTACTCTTTCAGATATTTCTGGGCGCGCTGGTCGCTGGTCTCGACGCGGGGATGAGCTATAACAGCTGGCCACGGATCGACGGTCGGTTCTGGCCCGACGGCCTGCTTGCGATCGAGCCCGCCTGGCGCAATTTCTTCGAAAACCCGAAGACCGTGCAGTTCGTGCACCGTATGGCTGCCTACGTGCTTCTTCTTCTGTCGGTCTGGCACGCGGTGGACACCTGGCGCGCCGAGCCCGGAACGACGCATGCGCGCCGCGCTGCGCTTCTGGCGCTTCTAATCGTCATGCAGGCGCTTATCGGAGTTATGACGCTGGTACTCGTCGTGCCGCTCGGGTGGGCGCTGGCGCACCACGCCTTTGCAATTGTCGTGCTGGGTTTCGCCACCGCGCATTGGCAGGCGGCGAAGGGCGGTTATCCGCTGCAGGAAAGAGGCGATTTGACGGTAACGCAGGTCACCGCCTGACTTCCGGCGACGCGATGCAGGCCTAGTGCTGCGCTCCCAGCATCAGGTCCATGTTCTGGACCGCAGCGCCCGATGCTCCCTTGCCGAGATTGTCGAGCACCGCGACCAGATTGACCAGGCCTGTCTTTGCATTTGAAAAGACATAGAGCTTCATCGTGTCTTCTCCGACCAGGTCGGTGGGGTCGATGCGCGACAGTGCTGTGCTTTCGGCCATTGGAACGACCTGCACAATATCCTGCCCGGAAAAATGCATGGCGAGCGCGGCGTGGATGTCGTCGGGCGAGGGGGCTTTTGCGAGGTCGGCAAGATGCAGCGGCACCTGCACGATCATGCCTTGCGCGAAGCGGCCGACCGATGGCGCGAAGAGCGGTGCGCGGTCAAGCAGCCCGTGCAGCTGCATCTCCGGCACGTGTTTGTGCGTGAGCGCAAGCCCGTAAAGGAAATGCGGTGCGGTGATCGCATCCGGCGCGTCGGGATTCTCCATCTGCGCGATCATCGCCTTGCCGCCGCCGGAATAGCCCGAGACTGCATTGACTGTAACGGGATAATCCTTGGGCAGAATACCCGCTTCGACCAACGGCCTGATCAGTGCGATGGCTCCGGTCGGGTAGCAGCCGGGATTGGCGACCAGCCGCGCCTCGGCGATCTTCTGTGCCTGTCCGGCGGTCATTTCGGCAAAGCCATAGGCCCAGTCCGGATTGACCCGATTGGCGGTCGAGGTGTCGATCACTCGCGTCGAATTGGATCCGTCGAGCAGTTCCAGTGCCTGTCTGGCGCCATCGTCCGGCAGGCACAGGATCGCGAGGTCAGCCTCGTGCAGCCTTTCGGCCCGCATGTCGTTGTTACGCCGCTCGGCTTCGGGAATGGAGAGAATGTCGAGGTCGCTGCGCCCGGCAAGCCGCGTTCTGATCTGCAGGCCCGTCGTGCCATGTTCGCCGTCAATGAATATCTTCGGTTTCATCGGTCTGTCTTTCGTTTTGAAATCAAGGAGTTGAAGAGCAAGCCGGATTCAGTCCGGCAAGCCGCTGAATCAGGATATCAACTGCCTCGTCGCATGCGCCGTTCCGAAAGAAGCCCGAGATAGTACATTGCAATGGTTGCCCCGGCGATCGCCGTTATGTCCGCGTGATCGTATGACGGCGACACTTCTACCACATCCGCGCCCACGATATCGAGTGCCCCGAGTGCCCGAAGCACCGAAAGCATCTTGGCGCTCGACGGACCGCCGGCGACCGGCGTGCCGGTGCCGGGTGCGAATGCGGGATCGAGGCAGTCGATATCGAACGTGACGTAGGTCTTGGCGCCCTTGGTGTGATCGAGGATCGCGGACGCGATGTCGGCCGCGCGCATCTCTTCCACTTCGTGGCCGAAGATCATGCGGATACCGCAATCGCGCGGCGCGTGGGTGCGGATGCCGATCTGGATCGACTTTTCGACATCGATGATGCCTTCGTCCGCCGCCTGGCCGACAAACGCACCATGGTCGATGCGGCCTTTTTCGTAGGGCCAGGTGTCCTGATGCGCGTCGAACTGAACCAGCGCCAGGGGGCCGTGGCGTTCTGCATGCGCCTTGAGCAGCGGCCAGGTGACGAAATGATCGCCGCCGAGCGACAGCAGAAAAGCGTTGGACTTGATCAGTTTCCTGGCTTCCCGCTCGATGATGCCCGGCGTTTTCTGGTGATTGCCGTAATCGAGCAGGCAGTCGCCGTAATCGACCACTGCGAGCCTTTCGAACAGATCTGCGCCGAAGGGATATTGCGGGTCGTTATCGAAGATGGCGGATGCGCGCCGGATTGCCTGCGGGCCGAAGCGCGCGCCAGGCCGGTTCGACACCGCGGCATCGAAGGGAATGCCCCACACAACGACATCCGCGCCGGCGACCTTCTTGGTGTACCTGCGCCGCATGAAGGACAGCGTCCCCGCATGGGTCGGATCGCTAGCCGCACCGAGATTCTGTCTGGCGGTAAATGCATGGTCGATAGATTTCGAGGGCATTGCGGTCTCCTGACGGTCATTCAGCTAATTAAGCACCCGATAGGCAACAAAAAAGCGGGCCAGAAGGCCCGCTTTTCCGGTGTTCCAACCGTCGTCGAAGTTTAGCGCTTCGAGAACTGGAAGCTCCGGCGGGCCTTCGCCTTGCCGTATTTCTTTCGCTCCACAACGCGGCTGTCGCGCGTCAGGAAGCCACCCTTCTTGAGCACGCCGCGCAGCTCCGGCTCATAGTAGGTGAGGGCCTTGGAAATGCCGTGGCGCACCGCGCCAGCCTGGCCGGACAGGCCGCCGCCGGCAACGGTGGCAACGATGTCGTACTGGCCGTTGCGGTTTGCCGCCACGATCGGCTGCTGCAGGATCATCTGCAGAACCGGGCGGGCGAAATATGCCGAGAAGTCTTTCTTGTTGACGGTAATGCGTCCGCTGCCGGGCTTCACCCAGACGCGGGCAATCGCGTCTTTGCGCTTGCCGGTTGCGTAGGCGCGGCCATGCTGGTCAAGCTTCTGCACATGGACTGGCGCCTGCTCGGCGTCGGTCCCCTGCGCTGCGGTCCCCAGTTCGGCGAGAGCTTCGAGATCAGCCATATTTCTGGACCTTTACGTTTTTCTTGTTCATGGCGGCGACATCCAGCTGCTCCGGCTGCTGCGCCTCATGCGGGTGTTCGGTGCCGGCATAGACGCGCAGATTCTTCATCTGGCGACGGCCAAGCGGGCCGCGCGGGATCATGCGCTCGACTGCCTTTTCGACGACGCGCTCCGGGAAACGGCCCTCAAGCAGCTGGCGCGCAGTACGCTCCTTGACGCCGCCTGGATGGCCGGTGTGCCAGTAGTACATCTTGTCAGTGTATTTTTTGCCGGTGAACTTCACCTTGTCGGCATTGATGACAATGACATTGTCGCCGTCATCGACATGCGGGGTAAAGGTCGGCTTGTGCTTGCCGCGCAGGCGGTTGGCGACGATAGTGGCGAGACGTCCGACGACGAGATTTTCAGCGTCGATCAGCACCCACTTTTTTGTCACCTCCGCAGGCTTCTGCGAGAAGGTTTTCATAACATGTCTTCCATCTGGACCCGCCACCCGCGAAGCGAATGGAAGGCGTTTCTTGTTGCTTGGATTGCGGATAGCGCCCGCAAAAACAAACGGCGGCCGGTGAGGGCCGCTGCTTGATGCGGGCTTATAGGGGAGGAGGATGGCGGCGTCAACAACGAAATTGACCGGACGTCGCCATAAATGCGTGTAAAAACAGCGTGTTAGATTTGAGGTAAATAATTACCGCATTATCCGGCGATACGATGGATCAATTTTTTGCCGGCGGAATGGAGTAGGTTCCGGTGGCGTGCGCTACCGTCACCTGGTCTGGACCCGCGCGCATGTCGATCTCGAACACCATCAGCGACTTCCCGAGTTTGAGAATGCGGCAATGGCCGTCGATAGGCCCGGCCTCGGCCTTGCGCATGAAGTTGATGTTGAGGTTAGTGGTGACGGAAAGCGCGTCCGGCCCGGCATGGGTGAGCACGCAGACATAGCCGCCGATATCCGCCAGCGTGAAAAGCGACGGCCCCGAGACCGTGTTGCCGGGGCGCAAATGCCGCTCGTCGGCATCGAGGCGTACGACGCAGCCACCGGGAAACACCTTGGTCGCATAGAACGCCCGGAACGCCTCGTTGAGCTGCGGGTAAACCTTTCCCATCAACTCGTTGACCTGTTTGGCGTCCATCTGCGGTACGAGCGGGCGTCCGTTCATTTGGCGATTTCCTAACCTGTGAAGTCAGCTGCGGGGCGGGTTGATCGGTCGGTTTGCGGTCCAGTCGAAAGTGCCGAGATCGCGCTCACGCACCGCCTCCTTCCAGCCGTGCATTTCTGCACGTTTTTTGAAATTGATCCCCTCCGGCGAGTGGCGTGTGATGCCGTCGAAGACAGTTGCGAACATCTGTGTCTGGGCAAGCCCCATCGCCTCGATCGCCTGATTGATGACCAGCTTCTGCATCATCAGCTGATTAATGGGTACGGTCGCGATACGTTCAGCAAGCCGTTCCACTTCGTCATCGAGATCCGATGCGGGGACCGCTTTATGTACGAGGCCGATACGCTCCGCTTCGGCGCCTGTTATCTTGTCACCGGTGAACAGCATGCGTTTCGCCTTCTCCGCCCCGAGCCGGTACACCCACATCGCGGTGGTCGGGCAGCCCCAGACGCGGGCGGGCATGTACCCGATCTGTGCATCCTCGGCCATAACGACGATGTCGCTGCAAAGTGCGATGTCGGAACCGCCGGCCACCGCGAAGCCGTGAACCTTGGCGATCACCGGGCGATGCGAACGCCATAAGGACATGAAGCGCTGGGTGTTTCGCATCATGAAGGTGTAGTCCTTCATCGGGTCCCAGGGCATTTCCTGCGTGGCTTCGTGGCCGGCGCCGCCGGATGCCTGCGCGTAATAGGCGAGGTCATAGCCGGCGCAGAACGCGTTGCCCGCGCCCGACAGTACGATGACATGGATGTCGGGATCGGCATTTGCCCTTTCGACCGCTTCTTCAAGCTCGCCCGGGACTTCATCGTCAATCGCGTTCATCACCTCGGGACGGTTGAGAATGATGCGCGCGATGCGGCCGTCCTTTTCCAGAAGCACCTTGGCCATCACTCCTCCGCTGTCTTCCGTGAACGTAAAGGTGAGATGTAGATTGTCCACATTACGGCTGATCTTCAAGCGCTCCCATGATAGTTTCCGGTTTCGGATTGCGGAGGCGCGGAATGAACGAGATGGCGAAGATGACGGGGCGCGATCCGCTCCTGGTTTCGGACGTGGAGGGCGTGCGCCGCATCGAACTCGCCTGTCCGCCGGCGAACGCGTTGTCGCGGGCGATGATCGCGTCGCTTCAGGCCGCGTTTGATGCCGCGCGTGACGATGCTGGCGTTCGGGTGATCGTGCTTGCCGCTTCTCCGGGCAAGGTGTTCTGCGCCGGGCACGACCTGAAGGAGATGACCGCGCATCGCGCCGATGCCGACCGGGGCAGGGCGTTTTACGAAAAGACAATGGCTGAATGCGCGACCCTGATGCAGACGATCGTGCGGCATCCGAAGCCTGTGATTGCTGAAGTTGACGGCATCGCGACGGCGGCCGGGTGCCAACTCGTCGCCAGTTGTGACCTGGCGATAGCCTCGGACCGGGCATCGTTTGCCACGCCCGGCGTGAACATCGGCCTGTTCTGCTCGACGCCGATGGTGGCGCTGTCACGCAACCTGTCGCGCAAACACGCGATGGAAATGCTGCTGACCGGGGAGACGATCGACGCGGCACAGGCACGCGATTTCGGACTGGTGAACCGCGTCGTGCCTCCGGAATACCTGAATCAGATTGTCGGCAAATATACGCAAACCCTTGCTTCCAAATCGCCTTTGACGCTCAAGATAGGCAAGGAGGCGTTTTACGAGCAGGCAGAAATGGGCCTTTCGCAAGCCTATGATTATGCGAGCCGGGTGATGGTGGAAAACATGCTCGCCCGCGACGCCGAGGAGGGCATCGGCGCGTTTATCGAAAAGCGTGAACCGAACTGGACTGGCAAATAATAGCGCCGAGCCTGCCTAGGGCTGAGGTTCCGGCTCAGGCTCTCGTTCCGGCTCAGGCTCAGGTTCGGGCTCTGGTTCAGGCTCCGGCTGGGGTTCCGGCGCCGGCATAGGCGCGGGCTCTGAGAAATCGCGGATGGGTTCGCAAACGAGGAGCGTGCACTCGCCGTCAGAAGCCGGGATGCGCTTGTGTGTAACCGTCTCCTCCGGCCGGCAATCCGCCCGGCTGTCGACGAAATGACCAAAAAGCGTCAGGTCCGCAACGCTCCGCGAACTGTAACGAATGATAGCGGTGCCGGCCTGCTCAAGCGCAGCCTTCAGACTGGCGCAGGTCATGCTGTCGGCATTGTAACGTTCAACGGCTCCGGCTTCGCCCCGAATTCCGGTCAGGACGATTGCGGCGCCTGCCAAGGATGAGATAAGCGCAAGCGCGCAGCGCAAATGCCGGTACGAATGTCGCTTTGACATTGAGGTACAAATCCGGCTTCTGATGGCGGCAGCGTACTATCGGGCCGGTACCGGCCGCAACATTATGGTTACCATATGCTTAACAGCGCCGGGGTCGGGATCGCCTCATGAACCACGACACATACGACAACAGCTACATTTCGGGCATTCTGAACGAAGTGAAGACCATCGCCATCGTCGGCGCGTCGGCCAACGACGTACGGCCGAGCTTCTTCGTCGCCAAATACATGATCGACAAGGGTTATGAGGTCTTTCCGGTCAATCCGGGTCACGCCGGCAAGCAGATACTGGGCCGCATGACCTATGCCTCGCTCGCCGATGTTCCTGAACCGGTCGACATGGTCGATATTTTCCGGGCTAGCGCTGCGGTGCCAGCGATCATGGATGAAGTTCTTGGGCTCGACCCGCTTCCCAAAGTGGTGTGGATGCAGCTCACCGTGCGCCATGACGAGGCGGCTGCGCGTGCCGAGGCCGCTGGCATCAAGGTGGTCATGAACCGTTGCCCTAAGATCGAATATGCCCGGCTGTCGGGCGAGATTGGGTGGAACGGGGTCAACAGCCAGGTCATTTCGTCCAGAAAGCCGAAACTGCGCGGCGGCTACCAGAGTTTTGGAATTGTGCGGAAATAGCCGCTATCAAGCGCGGCGGGCTGAGATGATTTCGTTCGCGTAACCGAGGCACCGGCTGTGAACCTTGCCAGTCAGTACAGATCGTTGCTGGGAACTGCCCGACGGTATGTGCGTCGCCAGGACGAAGCGGAGGACGTCGTTCAGGAGGTTCTTCTGGCGGCGGTGGCGGCAGGCCGCCTCGACATGACATTGCCGGAAAACCGCCGGTGGATTGCCGGAGCGATCCGCAAACGCGCTGCATTCGATGCGCGCAGTGCCGTACGGCGCAGGGACCGTGAAGCATGCCAACCGAAGTTGGGTGAGCCTGTGGCGGACGATCGTGACTGCTACACGTCGATCCTGCCGGAATTGCCGAAATCGCTCCGGGTCGTCGCTGCCCTCGCTTTTTCGGGCCACAGCCGGCGCGAGATCGCTTGCCTGCTCAACATCCGAGACACAGCGGTCAGACAGCGCATTGCGGCCCTCAAGAAAGCACTGCGCCGGCATGAATGCAGCACCCCTGAAGGTCTCCCGGGCCTCAAATTGGAAGTGCCATACGGGCGCATTCGCCAGGGGCTTCAGCCCTATCTCGCACAACAGCGCGGCACCTTTGCCAGCCACGATCCCGACGGGCATTTTTTTGTCATCAGGAGCTCACAAACTACCTAGCCGCGGCAACGAAGTGTGTATCCACACTCTTGAACAAGGAACAATCAACATGTTGCCGAAACCGCATCGCGCCTCGATCGTATATTATGTCGCCGACATTGTGCGCACTGAAACTTTCTACAGGGATGTCCTGGGCCTCGACCTCAGCCGGCAGGACGGCGCCGAACCCTTCTGGCTGCAGGCGACCCTCGACGGTGGCCTGGAACTAATCTTCTTCCAGATGCCGGCCGAGCGCGGCAGCACGCCAGCGATCGTCTTCGACCTGACGGAAGGCGGCATCGACGACATCGTGGCGGCCTTGGCCGAGAAGGGGGTCACAATCGTAACGCCGGTCGAGGAAGCGCCTGGCGGCTGGAGCGCCGACTTTCTGGACCCGGATGGCTTTGGCCTGGGGCTCTACCAAAGCGCCGAAAAGCCGCGGTCGCTGAAGTGATCGAGCCGGGCCCGCAATCGTCCGGTGGCGGGCCCGATACCCAGCGGATCGAATTTCCGCTTTGCCAATTGCCCTGGCCTTTGCCATGTAGAGCGCGCATTACCGTTCACGGAGAAACATAGATGGTTCAGCGTACCCCCGGATTCAGCACCCTTGCCGTTCATGCCGGAGCAAAACCGGATCCCGCGACGGGCGCGCGCGCGACACCTATCTACCAGACATCATCCTACGTATTCGATGACGTCGAGCATGCTGCCTCGCTGTTCGGTCTGAAGGCATTCGGCAACATCTACACGCGCATCATGAACCCGACGCAGGCGGTTCTGGAGGAGCGGCTCGCGGCGCTCGAGGGTGGTACGGCCGCACTGGCCACCGCGTCGGGCCATGCAGCGCAACTTCTGATTTTCCATACGCTCATGAAGTCGGGCGAAAATTTCGTTGCCGCGCGCAAGCTTTACGGCGGCTCGATCAACCAGTTCGGCCATGCCTTCAAGAATTTTGGCTGGGAGGTGCGTTGGGCCGATATGGCCGACTTCGATGAAGTCGAGCGCCAGATCGACGAAAATACCCGTGCCATCTTCATCGAAAGCCTTGCCAATCCCGGTGGCACCTTCGTCGACATCGAGAAGATCGCCAATATTGCGCGCAAGCACGGCCTGCCGCTGATTGCAGACAACACGATGGCCTCGCCGTACCTGCTGCGGCCGATCGAACATGGTGCCGACATCGTCGTCCACTCACTGACGAAGTTCATCGGCGGTCACGGCAATTCCATGGGCGGTGTAATCGTCGATGGCGGCACTTTCGACTGGTCCAAGTCGGGCAATTATCCGATGCTTTCGGAGCCGAGGCCTGAATATGGCGGCATCGTGCTGCACGAAACCTTCGGCAATTTCGCTTTCGCGATCGCCTGCCGTGTGCTCGGCTTGCGCGATTTCGGCCCGTCAATCTCGCCCTTCAATGCATTCATGATCCTGACCGGGCTGGAAACGCTGCCGCTGCGCATGGCCAAACACTGCGAAAATGCGCTGACGGTGGCATCCTGGCTGACGCGCCACCCGAAAGTGGACTGGGTGTCTTATCCCGGCCTGCCGGCCGACCCGAACAACGCGCTGATGAAGAAATATTCGCCTGAGGGTGCCGGCGCTGTGTTTACCTTCGGGCTGAAGGGCGGGTACGAAGCAGGCGTGAAAGTGGTCGAAGGCGTTGAGCTCTTCTCGCACCTGGCAAATATCGGCGATACCAAATCGTTGATCATTCATCCGGCGTCGACCACCCATCGCCAGCTCTCCGACGAACAGAAAACGGCCGCCGGCGCCGGACCTGACGTCGTGCGACTGTCTATCGGCATCGAGGATGTGAACGACATCATCGCCGACCTCGATCAGGCGTTGGCGCAGGTGTGATAGCCTGAGCGGCATGCGATGGATCGCATGCCGCTCGACATTTCCCGGGGCGGTACAAGCGCCTGTTGCGTCGGCGGCGCGAGAATGCAAGAAGCAAGCCCCTCGCAGCGGAATCCCTTGCCGGATCAGGTCTATTCCCATCGGCTGCTGGCAGCCGACGGTGGCGTGCAGAGGCTATCCGGGCAATTTCTTCCGGTCTTTCCCCGTATTCCTCGCTTTTCACAGGCCCGCGACGATTGCGCGCAGCCTTTCGCGGGCATACCGTTGGGTCATCTCGAAAGCCGAAAAGCCCGGACGGACACCGGGATCAACTGGAAGGCAAAGTCGAGACCGCGCTGGAGCGGCCCGGCAGGGGTGCAAGCCCAGGCAGGGCGCGGTGAAGGGAAGTCCCGCGGAACCATCGCGACGGTTCGAAACGGATGTGATGGCCGATGCTGCCATGAAGGACCGGATGTTCTTCGATGGTGTTCCGATGAGCCCTCGGGTTGATCGGGGCTGCCTGGAAAGGGCGGATGCCAACGCGGCGCGACGCAGCGGAATTCGAACCACCGGCACCGTCAGAGTTCGGGGTTTCGGTTTGATGGCGCCTTTGGGCTGCTTTCAGAATGAAGCAACCGGACCAGACAGGGAGGCACTGAGAGCGATCTCAGTGCTTTCCTTGTTTTTGGACATGCTGCGGCACGCGCCGCCGATGTTCCGGCTTCACCATGCCACCTCCAGCCGCTCCAGCCCGTGAAAGTGGAAGCTGTCGCGATAGACGGGGTCGCCGTCGAGTTTGATGTTTGGCAGGCGCTCAAAAAGTACCCTCAGGCTCTCCTGAAGTTCAATCCGCGCCAGCGGTGCTCCGATGCAGAAGTGGAGTCCGGCGCCAAACGACACATTTTTCTGATCTGCCCGGTCCGGTGTGAATTCCGAAGGGTTACCGAACGCAGCCGGGTCGCGGTTGGCTGCACCCAGCAGGAGGCCGATCTGCTCGCCGGGCTTAACGGTGACGCCCTCGGTCAATTCCAGCTCCTCATAGGCAAAGCGGGTGAACATATGCAGCGGCGCGTCGAAACGCAGGCACTCTTCAACGGTGGCCGCGGTCGCTTCCGGCGAGCCGAAAAAGCGGCGCGGGTCGCCGTTCTGCTTCAGGATTGCCCGGATCGCGTTTCCGGTCTGGTGAACGGTCGCTTCGTGGCCGGCATTGAGAAGCAGGATCGTGGATGAAACAAGCTCGTCTTCCGACAGCTTCTGACCTTCCTCGCGCGCCGCGATCAGGAGACTAAGCAGGTCGTCGCCGGGATTGCGCCGTCGCTCCTCGGCGTGCCGGCGAATGAAATCGCCGAATTCGAGCGCAGCGCGGTTGGCGCTTTCCTCGGTCTCCCGGGTGGCGCGGTGCATATACATCTCGACCATACGGTGTGACCAGTCGAGCAACTGTGGACCCATTTCGACAGGTACGCCGAGCATCTCGGCTATGACGGTGATCGGCACTGGCGTGGCGAGCGCTGGCAGAAGATCGGCGCCCCGGTCCGCCTCGACGCGGTCGACAAGCTGGTGCACCAGCTCCGTGATCCGCGGGCGCAGCCGCTCCACCTGGCGCGAGACGAAGGCGCGGTTCACCAGAGCCCGAAGCCGTGTGTGTGCGGGCGGTTCGAGCTCCAGCAGCGAGGCCGCCTCGACGCGGTCGAAGGCGTCCAGATGGGCGCGGTTTTCGCCGCGAATGCCGGGCGGCCCCCAGCGGTTTTCACGTCCGAGCCGCCTGTCGCGCAACAGCCGGTTCACATCGTCATACCCGGCAAAACACCAGAACCCGTATTCCTTCCAGAAGAAGGCCGGCGACGCTTCATGCAGGAATGCGTATGCGGGGTAGGGGTCCTGCACGAATTCCGGCTCGCGCGGGTTGATGCTGGCGGTCCGCGTCTGCGGATCGAACTGAAGATAGGCGGGCTGGGCGACTGTCATAATGCTCCCTAGCGTGACTTGCGGTTCGTGCGCCAGCCCTTAATGTGCCGCCGTTTCTTGGAGGTCGTGCATGCATATCGTTGTTGTCGGCGCCGGTATTTCGGGCCTGTCATCAGCCTGGGCACTGGCCAAGCGCGGGCATCAAGTCACGCTGATCGAACAGGGGCCGTTGCCCAACCCGCTTGCGGCGTCTGGCGATCATCATCGCATCATCCGCCGCGCCTATGGAGCGGCGACCGGCTACGCCAACACGATCACCGAGGCCTATGACGCCTGGGACGAGCTCTGGGAGGATCTCGGTCGCAGCCATCTCGATCCGCGCGGCTTTCTCTGCGTTTCGCGCGAGCAAGGCGACGAAGCCGAGACGTATCTGGAGGGCATGAAAGCCGGCGGTTACCCGGTCGATATTTTCGATGGCGCAGAGGCCGCGCGCCGTTACCCGTTTCTCGAAGTGCAATCCGTGCGTTTTGGCTTCAGTTCCACAGACGGCGGCGCACTGCATTGCAAACTGATCGCTTCAGACATGGCCGGCTGGTTGCGCGGCAACGGGGTGCGCCTGCTCACGGAGACAAGAGCAGCCGCCGTCGATCCCGCGGCGGCCGTCGTGCGCCTCGACACCGGCGAAGAGATCGCTGCCGACCGTATTGTCGTCACCGCGGGCGCGTGGGTCGCGCGACTGTTTCCCGGACTGACGAACGACCTCACGACTTACCGCACGGCGGTGGTCTATCTCGATCCGCCCCATGATCTGAAATCGGCATGGGAGGCCGCGCCGGTCATCGTCGATGTCGGCGGCAAGACAGACGGGTACATTCTGCCTCCATCCGGAACCGGCGGACTGAAGTTCGGCTCGGGCCTGCACAAGGAGAAATGGCCGGACGCCGATGCCGGCCGAACCCCTCGAGCAGGTGAGGGGGAACAGGTTCGCGACCTCTTCGCACCGCCGATGAAGCGCCTGGACGAATATCGGGTGCTGAATGTTGTCACTTGCGCCTACACCTTCACACCCGACGAGACGTTCTACTGCAGACCGGCGGACAAGGCGCTCATAGTGTCGGCCTGTTCGGGCCATGGCTACAAATTCGGTGCCGCGGTTGGCCGCCGTATTGCAGGCGCGGTTGAGAGCGGTGACAACGACAGCCTTGCGCGCTGGCTGCGCGCCGAGGCCGCCTGAGGGTCTGTTACCCGCAGCGGCCGCCGATACGCACCTTGCGCCAGCCGCTGTGCCCTTGGCTCACCAGAACCTTCCGGGCGACGGTTTCATAGACCGGAGCTGAGCGGTGGACGCGCTTTTGCGCCGGCTGGATGACCACACGCTCGTTCACGTAACCATATTCGGCCGGGACCACTTGCTTGTGCTTTTGCGCAGGGCTGATCAGCACCTTGCGCTTCTCGTAGCCATAGCGGGCGGGCACCGTCTCGTACACGGTTCGGGCGTGCCGAACCACAACCGTTTCGGCTACCGTCTTGTAAACCGCCGGCTGCTTTACCTTGCACAGCACCTTGCGTCCGTTGATCCACTGCCATTCCCAGCCATACCCGCCTTCATGGACAAGCACCTTGCGATGCAGGGTCTTGGTGACCGCGGGAATTTGCCGTGCGATCGTGCGCGCGGGCTCGATAAGGACTTTTTGTTTTTCCCAGCCATACCGGGCCGGAATGACCGAATAGCTCACCTGCGCAGGCCTGATCTGAACATGCCGCCGCTGCGTACCGTAGACGGCCGGCACATGCTCGACATACTTCTTGCCCGGTGAAACCAGGACCTTTTCATAGACGGTCTTGTAGACCGGCGGCTGGTGCACGCGTTCATAACAGGAGGCTGCATATCCGCCGGCTGCCGTCTGCGTGATCATTGCCGAAAGTGCGACACCGGCCACAAGGGCGGTCGTCAGTTGCCTACGCATGGTACCACTCCAAACCCGCATTGTCAGATGCCGCACAGGTGGAGCTTAGCCGGGAAGTGCCCGGCGGCAAAGGTTTGTTAACGAATGCCAAGGTCGATGGTTAATGCCTGCCCTTATGGGCAGCTTGGCTCCACCAGCCTTGCGCAAGCGGGAGCGACCATCCTATTTAGCCCTGACCAAATGCGATTCTCGCGACGACCGCCGCGCTATCCAAGGACGCTTCCCATGAAAGATCCCGTCGAGACCTACATGAACCTCGTGCCGATGGTGGTCGAGCAGACCAACCGCGGCGAGCGGGCATTCGACATTTTTTCGCGGCTGCTCAAGGAACGCATCATCTTCATCACCGGGCCCGTCGAGGACGGCATGGCGTCGCTTGTCTGCGCGCAGCTGCTGTTTCTGGAAGCGGAGAATCCGAAGAAGGAAATCTCGCTCTACATCAACTCGCCCGGCGGCGTAGTGACTTCGGGTCTGGCGATCTACGACACCATGCAGTTCATCAGGCCGCCGGTTTCGACGCTTTGCACCGGGCAGGCGATGTCGATGGGATCGCTGCTGCTGGCTGCCGGCGCCAAGGATGCGCGTTTTGCGCTGCCCAACGCCAATATCATGGTTCACCAGCCTTCCGGCGGTTATCAGGGCCAGGCGACCGACATCATGATCCATGCGCGCTTCACCGAGAAGCTGAAACGCCGCCTCAACGAGATTTATGTCCAGCACACCGGCCAGGATTACGAGAAGGTGGAGGCCGCGCTTGAGCGCGACAACTTCCTTTCCGCAGAAGAGGCCAAGGAATTCGGCATCATCGACCGCGTCCTTACGACGCGCGAGGCCACCGAATCGGGCGAGTCCGGTAAATCGGAATAGCCGGCGCCCCTGACGCCCGGGAAGTGAGGTTTCCGCTTTAAATCGGCCTGAATCGTCGAATTGACTGTGCATGACGCCTGATGGCGTTAAGCCTATATTGATTTTCGGCGGCTTAGCTTCGTTTGGGGAAACCGACTCGTTGCCGCGACTTCCGATTTGTGTTTCGTTGGGAATGCGCTTTGATGGAGCCGTCGGGAAATGTCCCGCAAAAGCGCAGCCGCGATGCGCGGGTCTGGTACTGAGAGGACGGAATTATGAGCAAAGTCAGTAACAGCGGTGGTGGCGACTCCAAAAACACGCTGTACTGTTCGTTCTGCGGCAAGAGCCAGCACGAAGTCCGCAAGCTTATCGCGGGCCCGACCGTGTTCATCTGCGATGAGTGCGTTGAGCTGTGCATGGACATCATCCGCGAGGAAAACAAATCCTCGATGGTGAAGTCGCGCGAAGGCGTTCCGACCCCGCAGGAAATTCTCGCGGTCCTTGATGATTATGTGATCGGCCAGGCTCATGCCAAGCGGGTGCTCTCCGTTGCGGTCCACAATCACTACAAGCGGCTCGCGCACGCCTCCAAAGGCAACGATGTCGAGCTGGCGAAATCGAACATCCTGCTGATCGGCCCCACCGGCTGCGGCAAAACGCTGCTGGCACAGACGCTGGCGCGCATCATCGACGTGCCCTTCACTATGGCCGACGCCACGACGCTGACCGAGGCCGGTTATGTCGGCGAGGATGTCGAGAACATCATCCTGAAGCTGCTCCAGTCGGCCGACTACAATGTCGAGCGGGCCCAGCGCGGCATTGTCTATATCGACGAGATCGACAAGATCAGCCGCAAGTCGGACAACCCCTCGATAACTCGCGATGTTTCGGGCGAGGGTGTGCAGCAGGCGCTGCTCAAGATTATGGAGGGCACCGTCGCTTCCGTGCCGCCGCAGGGCGGGCGCAAGCACCCGCAGCAGGAGTTCCTGCAGGTGGACACCGCCAACATCCTGTTCATCTGCGGTGGCGCTTTTGCCGGCCTCGACAAGATCATCTCCGACCGCGGCCGCAAGACATCGATCGGCTTCGGCGCCACGGTGTCGTCGCCGGAAGACCGCCGCACCGGCGATCTTTTCCGTCTCGTCGAGCCCGAAGACCTGCTCAAATTCGGCCTTATCCCCGAATTTGTCGGCCGTCTGCCGGTGCTCGCCACGCTCGAGGATTTGAGCGAAGAGGCGCTGGTGCAGATATTGACCGCGCCGAAGAACGCGCTGGTCAAGCAGTATCAGCGGCTGTTCGAGATGGAGAGTGTGGAGCTTACCTTCCACGAAGGTGCGCTCTCGGCGATCGCCAAGAAGGCCATCGAGCGTAAAACCGGCGCGCGAGGTTTGCGCTCGATCATGGAAGCGATCCTGCTCGACACCATGTTCGAACTGCCCGCGCTGGAAGGCGTGCAGGAAGTGGTCATTTCCGACGAGGTGGTGCAGGGCAATGCGCGCCCGCTTTACATTTACGCCGAGCGCGAGAAGGAAAAGGGCAACGTCTCGGCCTGACCCTTCCTGCGTAACTTCAAGCAAGCGGCGCCTTCGGGCGCCGTTTTCGTTCCGGGCACTACCCAAAAGCGCGGGTCGCAGGCCCCTTGATCTTTGTACCGGAGCACTCCAACTAACCGTAACAAACCCTCGGGCAGGGATACGTGCTTGCGTGCGGCTTTTGCTGCCATAGGCGGATCGCCCTGCAATCGCTACAATAAGGATTCGCAGCCGGCTGCGTGCGGCTGCGCCATGAAAGGCTGAGCAATGACGAATTCCCCCCGTATGTCGGGCGATATCCATCCGGTACTGCCATTGCGTGACATTGTCGTGTTCCCGCACATGATTGTGCCGCTTTTCGTGGGACGCGAAAAGTCGATCAAGGCGCTGGAAGATGTCATGGGCGCGGACAAGCAGATTCTGCTTGCCACGCAGAAAAACGCTGCTGATGACGATCCGGCAAGCGACGAGATTTACGATATCGGCACGCTGGCCAATGTGCTTCAACTGCTGAAGCTGCCTGACGGTACCGTTAAGGTGCTGGTCGAGGGTACCGCACGTGCGCGCATCACCGGCTTCACCGACCGGACCGATTTCCACGAAGGTACGGCCGAAGTTCTGACCGAGCCCGAAGACGACGAGGTTGAGGTCGAGGCGCTGGCCCGTTCGGTCGTCGCCGACTTCGAAAACTACGTGAAGCTAAACAAGAAGATCTCGCCTGAGGTCGTGGGCGCCGCGAGCCAGATCGACGACTATTCAAAGCTGGCCGACACGGTCGCCTCGCATCTGGCGATCAAGATCCCGGAAAAGCAGGAAATGCTCGCCACGCTTGCTGTTCGCGAGCGTCTGGAAAAGGCCATGGGCTTCATGGAAGCCGAGATTTCCGTGCTGCAGGTGGAAAAACGCATCCGTTCGCGCGTCAAGCGCCAGATGGAGAAGACGCAGCGCGAATATTACCTCAACGAGCAGATGAAGGCGATCCAGAAGGAGCTCGGCGAGAGCGAGGACGGCCGCGATGAGGTGGCCGAACTCGAGGAGCGGATCAAGAAGACCAAGCTCACCAAGGAGGCGCGCGAAAAGGCGAATGCGGAGTTGAAGAAGCTGCGCAACATGTCGCCGATGTCGGCGGAATCGACTGTCGTGCGCAACTATCTCGACTGGATGCTTTCAATTCCGTGGGGCAAGAACTCGCGCGTCCGACACGATCTGCATTTCGCGCAGGACGTGCTGGATACGGACCATTACGGCCTGGAAAAGGTCAAGGACCGCATCGTCGAGTATCTCGCCGTCCAGAGCCGTCAGAAGAAGCTGAAGGGCCCGATCCTGTGCCTGGTCGGCCCGCCCGGCGTCGGCAAGACCTCGCTTGGCAAGTCGATCGCGCGTGCGACCGGACGTGAATTCGTGCGCATGGCGCTCGGCGGCGTACGCGACGAGGCCGAAATCCGCGGCCACCGGCGCACCTATATCGGCTCGATGCCGGGCAAGATCGTGCAGTCGATGAAGAAGGCCAAGAAATCCAACCCGCTGTTCCTGCTCGACGAGATCGACAAGATGGGTATGGATTTTCGCGGCGACCCGTCCTCGGCTCTGCTCGAGGTGCTCGATCCGGAGCAGAACTCGACATTCATGGATCATTACCTTGAGGTCGAATACGATCTGTCCAACGTGATGTTCGTCACCACGGCCAATACGCTGAACATTCCGCCGGCGCTGATGGACCGTATGGAGATCATTCGCATCGCCGGTTACACCGAGGATGAGAAGGTCGAAATCGCCAAGCGGCATCTTCTGCCCAAGGCTGTACGCGAGCACGCACTGCAGCCGAAGGAGTTCTCGGTTTCGGACGACGCGATCCGCGAGATCATCCGCGTCTACACCCGCGAGGCGGGCGTACGCAGCCTTGAGCGCGAACTGATGAAGCTGGCTCGCAAGGCGGTTACCGAAATCGTCCGCACGAAGACCAAATCGGTGAAGATCACACCGAAGAACATCGATGAGTATCTTGGTGTTCCGCGGTTCCGATACGGCCAGGTCGAAGGCGAAGACAATGTCGGCGTCGTCACCGGGCTTGCCTGGACCGAGGTCGGCGGCGAATTGCTGACGATCGAAGGCGTGATGATGCCTGGCAAAGGCAAGATGACCGTTACCGGCAATCTGCGCGACGTGATGAAGGAGTCGATTTCGGCGGCGGCGTCCTATGTCCGCAGCCGGGCAGTCGATTTCGGCATCGAGCCGCCGCTGTTCGACAAGCGCGACATCCACGTGCATGTGCCCGAAGGCGCCACACCCAAGGACGGTCCGTCGGCCGGCACCGCGATGGCGACCGCGATCGTTTCGGTCCTTACCGGTATTCCGGTCCGCAAGGATGTGGCGATGACCGGTGAGATCACGCTGCGGGGGCGCGTTCTCCCGATCGGCGGTTTGAAGGAAAAACTGCTCGCGGCCCTGCGCGGCGGCATCAAGAAGGTGCTGATTCCGGAGGAAAACGCAAAAGACCTCGCCGAGATCCCCGAAAGCGTCAAAAACGGCTTGGAAATCATTCCGGTGAGCCGCGTCGGCGAGGTGCTGAGCCACTCACTGACGCGTATGCCGGAAGCGATCGAATGGACTGAAAAGGACAATCAGCCGACTTCATCGGACAAGATTGAAGAATCAGTTCAATCACCGCTTGCACACTAGTTGAGGGTTGTTTTTCTCATCTGAAGGCCGGGTTGTTAGCCCGGCCTTCATCATTTCTACCGTTCTGACCTCAGAAACGGCGGAAAACGTGGGTTTTCCTAGGTTTTGTGCTTGGTCGGCAAGCCTCCATCCCATAGAGTTCGCGGCTATTGGGTGAGTCGAAAAAGCCCGATCTTCACAGGGAAGGATTCCTTTATGAACAAGAACGAACTCGTAGCCGCCGTCGCTGACGAAGCCAACCTGTCCAAGGCTGACGCCCAGTCCGCTGTCGATGCGGTATTTTCCGTTATTACCAGCCAGCTGAAAAAAGGCGGCGACGTGCGCCTTGTCGGTTTTGGCAATTTCTCGGTTTCCCAGCGCGCCGCAACTGTCGGCCGCAACCCGCAGACCGGTGCGGCAGTAAACATCCCCGCCCGCACGGTGCCCAAGTTCTCGGCCGGCAAGGGCCTCAAGGATGCGGTGAACTAAGGTTTCCTTAGCATCGATTTGTTGAAGCCGGGCATTGCCCGGCTTCTTTTTTTGGGGGCTCAGGTCACTGCGGCGCGGCGGTGATAAGCGGGCTGGTCCCAGAGTTTCTCCGACATGACCTTTGAGAGGCGGCTCACAGCCTCGTCGATATCGCTCTCGTTCAGATAGAGCGGTGTTATGCCAAACCTCATAATGTCCGGCGCCCGGAAGTCGCCGATAACGTTGTTGGCAATCAGCGCCTGCATAGCGGCATAACCATGCTCGAACGCAAACGAAATCTGTGAACCGCGCTTGTGCGGGTCGCGCGGACTCACCAGTCGCAGTTGCGGACAATTTGCCTCCACCCCTGCGACAAAGCGCTCGCTGAGTTCGATGGAGCGCGTCCTCAGATCGTCGAGATCGACATTGTCCCAAACGTCGAGAGCAGCATCCAGCGCGACCATCTGCAGTATGGGTGGTGTGCCGACGCGCATGCGCTCGATACCTTCGCCCGGTCGGTAGTCGAGGTCGAAGGCAAAGGGCGCCTCGTGGCCCAGCCAGCCGGAGAGCGCGGGGCGAACACGGTTCGCATGCCGCGACGCGACATAGATGAATGC
Source organism: Rhizobiaceae bacterium (assembly GCA_017644005.1). Taxonomy (GTDB): domain Bacteria; phylum Pseudomonadota; class Alphaproteobacteria; order Rhizobiales; family Rhizobiaceae; genus RCIO01. The sequence goes on along the minus strand of JAEPMJ010000003.1, from coordinate 362,325 downwards.
AGGTGCGCCTGGTCCGCCATTCAGGAATTTGTACGTGCAACCAACGGCAAAATCGGCGTTTGCCCCGGTAAGGTCGACAGGAAGCGCCCCGGCACTGTGGGCGAGGTCCCACATTGTAATGACGCCGTTTTCGTGCGCGGCGGCGGTGAGGGCAGCCATGTCGTGCCTGCGCCCGGTGCGGTAGTCCACCTCGGTGAGCATCAACACCGCTACGTTTTCGTCGATATGATCTGCAACATCTTCCGGCTCGACGGTTTTCATCCGATATCCGTCGCCCAGCTGCCTGAGCAGTCCCTCCGCCATGTACAGGTCGGTCGGGAAATTCCCGGTGTCGGACAGCACAACGCGTCGGTCCGGATTGAGCTCGAGGCCGGCCGCAAGCGCCTGATAAACCTTGATGGAGAGTGTGTCGCCGGTCACCACCGTACCGGCGGAAGCGCCAATCAGCTGCGCAATTCGGTCCCCCAGCCGCGACGGCATTTCCATCCATCGCGCCTTGTTCCACGCAGTGATCAGCATCTCACCCCATTCCTGCTGCATTGCGCGCGTCACGCGTTGCGTCGCTTTGCGGGGCAGGGGGCCGAGGGAGTTGCCGTCGAGGTAGATCAAACCGTCCGGTATCTCGAACAGCGAGCGTGTGGCTGAAAAATCTGTCATCGAATCAATTTCTCCCCACCGGTGGATTACCGGCTGCAGTTTCCATTGCGCAATAGCGTGTCGCACGCGCCATGTCTCGCCCCCAGATAGAAATCTGCGGGTGGCGACCTGGCAAAATCCATGCAGTCGGAAGGATGGTGGGCGATGACAGGCTCGAACTGCCGACATCTTCGGTGTAAACGAAGCGCTCTACCAACTGAGCTAATCGCCCGCCGTGAGCCAGCCGTTTAGGCGTTTCGCGCCACCGCTGCAAGCGAAAATCACTCTGCGTGACGAACGTGTGGACGGATCGATTCAGCCGCAGAGCCTGCAATAGACCCTTGCTTGTTCATCGACCGTAAATTCACGCGCAACCGCCGCTTGACACTACGGGGGGAAGCGCCTAATTCACCGCGACATTCAGCGGGCCGGTTTCCGGTTTCGCCTGATGCGCGGGTGTAGCTCAGTCGGTTAGAGTGCCGGCCTGTCACGCCGGAGGTCGCGGGTTCGAGCCCCGTCACTCGCGCCATTTTCCCGGACCAGCTTATTTCAGAATGTCCCGGATGTTCGGTGCCGGACACCGGAGAGCAGCCGTCAGGATTTGCCTCGGCTCATGTCTCCGGCAGTGCCGTAGGCTTTTCATCCAGGTATGAAACGCCATACGCTTTCGAGCCGTCCTCGAACATGATCGGCTTACGTTTCGTATCGGCCGCTTTGACATATCTTCTGATCCGAGGATGCTCCTTCTCCCACAATCGGGCGAGATTTCTCATCTTGTCCGAAAGCTCGTCTATCTGCGTGTAATACGCTTCGACATTGCCGGATGCCTTTGATGCGTTGATGGATCGTGTCTCACGGGAAATGTTCTCAAGCAGATTGCTCAGCTGGATGCCGTCGGCCTGATTGTGACTACTGAGGTTTCCGAGATCGATCGCCTCGGCGGTTACCATGTGCGCCGGCACCGCAACCTTTTCCACATGCGCGTCGATGGGAAACGTCTCGCGCCTCAGGAGCCGGATCGAGTCCAGGACGGCTATGCTCTCGCGGAAATCACGGATGCGATCAGCCATGTGAGAGTGGTAGATTCGGGTATCGCGTACGCGTGCCACCCAGTAATCCGCAATGGGTTTGAGGATCAGGGCCGTTACCGCGCCAATCAGCGCTGGTATCAGTGCGAAGAGGTCTTTGAAGGTAATCCAGTCCATTGCCATCCACCGGTCGTTGATCTGCTTTCATAAGCAGGATCGTCAATGGACGACAACCGGTTCTGGACACGTGTGCAGCGGAGCGTGAGCGAACCGCGGCATGATTGTGCGGGGCGCGTCGAGATGCCAAGGTTTGACTTGCTTCGCGCAGGCGGCTGCGTTAACCCTCGCCGCAACGCAGCATGGCCTCGGCGGGGCTCGCTTGCCGGGCAAATAGGTCGCGGCAAAAGCTTGGTTCGTGATGTTATGCTTCCGTTCGGCCCCAAGCCCCGGAATGACGATTCATGAGTGAACTTCTTCAGTCCTATCTGCCGATCGTGATCTTCATCGGTGTTGCGCTCGCCATCGTTGCTGCGCTGGTGATTGCGCCCTTCATTGTCGCCTACAGCAATCCCGATCCGGAGAAGCTGTCGGCTTATGAATGCGGCTTCAACGCATTCGACGACGCGCGCATGAAGTTCGACATCCGATTCTATCTCGTCGCCATTCTGTTCATTATCTTCGATCTCGAAGTCGCCTTCCTGTTTCCGTGGGCGGTCTCGTTCGGCGAAATCGGCTGGCTCGGTTTCTGGTCGATGATGGTGTTTCTCGGCGTGCTGACGATCGGCTTCATTTATGAGTGGAAGAAGGGAGCGCTGGAATGGGATTGAACGATCCTTCTGCGACGCTCGTAGCGCCGAAGCCGAAAGGCGTTCTCGATCCGAACACGGGCCGCCCGGTTGGCGCGGACGACCCGGTGTTTGTCGGGTTCAATGACGAACTCTCCGACAAGGGCTTTGTTGTCACCTCCTCGGAAGCGCTGATCACCTGGGCACGCACCGGCTCGCTCATGTGGATGACGTTTGGACTGGCCTGCTGTGCGGTGGAGATGATGCATATGTCGATGCCGCGCTACGACGCCGAGCGCTTCGGCTTCGCACCGCGCGCCTCGCCGCGCCAGTCTGATGTGATGATCGTTGCCGGCACGCTGACCAACAAGATGGCGCCGGCTCTGCGCAAGGTCTACGACCAGATGCCGGAGCCGCGTTACGTCATCTCGATGGGATCCTGCGCCAATGGCGGTGGCTATTACCACTATTCCTATTCGGTGGTGCGTGGCTGCGACCGCGTCGTGCCTGTGGACATTTACGTGCCCGGCTGCCCGCCGACCGCCGAAGCGCTACTTTATGGCGTGCTGCTTCTGCAGAAGAAAATACGCCGTACCGGCACGATCGAGCGGTAGGTGCGCATGTCCGACGAAGCACTCAAAGAACTGGCGTCCTACATCGTCGAAAAGCTGGACTCGAATATCCAGGACACGGCGATCGCTTACGGCGAGCTCACGCTCGAAGTGGAAAGCGGCGATATCATCGAAGTTCTCGGCTTCCTGCGCGATGACGTGCAGTGCCAGTTCATTTCGTTCATCGACCTGTCCGGCGCGGATTACCCCTCGCGCACGCGGCGCTTCGACGTTGTCTACCACCTGTTGTCGCCGCGCCAGAACCAGCGCATTCGCGTGCGTGTGATGACCGACGAGGATACACCCGTGCCGTCCGCAACGGCCGTGTTTCCCGGCGCCGACTGGTTCGAGCGCGAGGCCTACGACCTGTACGGCATCCTGTTTACCGGTCACCCGGATCTGCGTCGCATTTTGACCGACTACGGTTTCGAAGGGCATCCGCTGCGCAAGGACTTTCCGCTCACCGGCTTTGTTGAGGTTCGCTACGACGACGAGTTGAAGCGCGTCGTCTACGAGCCGGTCGAACTGAAGCAGGAATTCCGCAACTTCGATTTCCTCTCCCCATGGGAGGGCACCGATTATGTACTTCCGGGCGACGAGAAGGCGAAGCAGTGACCGAGCATAACGTCCGAAATTTCAACATTAACTTCGGGCCGCAACATCCTGCGGCGCATGGCGTGTTGCGCCTGGTTCTGGAGCTGGACGGCGAAGTTGTCGAGCGTGTCGATCCGCATATCGGCCTGCTTCACCGCGGTACCGAAAAGCTGATCGAAGCCAAGACCTATCTGCAGGCCGTGCCTTATTTCGACCGGCTCGACTACGTCGCGCCGATGAACCAGGAGCATGCTTTCGCGCTCGCCGTGGAGCGTTTGCTCGGCATCGACGTGCCGATCCGCGGCCAGTTGATCCGGGTGCTCTATTCCGAAATCGGCCGCATCCTCAATCACCTGCTCAACATCACTACTCAGGCGCTCGACGTTGGCGCGCTCACCCCGCCGCTGTGGGGTTTCGAGGAGCGCGAAAAGCTGATGGTGTTTTACGAACGCGCCTGCGGCGCGCGCATGCATGCGGCCTATTTCCGTCCCGGTGGCGTGCATCAGGACCTTCCCGAGCAGCTCGTGGAAGACATCGGTAACTGGATCGACCCGTTCCTGAAGACGGTTGACGATCTCGACAACCTTCTCACCGGAAACCGCATTTTCAAGCAGCGTAACGCCGATATCGGCGTGGTGTCGCTCGACGATGCCTGGGCCTGGGGTTTCTCGGGAGTTATGGTACGCGGATCGGGCGCGGCCTGGGACCTGCGCAAGTCGCAGCCTTACGAGTGCTATCGCGAGATGGAATTCGACATCCCGATCGGCAAGAACGGCGATTGTTACGACCGCTATCTGATCCGCATGGAAGAGATGCGCCAGTCGGCGTCGATCATGCGTCAGTGCATCGAACGCCTGCTGGGCAAGGAGCGGACCGGCGCGGTATCCAACGCCGACGGCAAGGTCGTACCGCCCAATCGCGGCGAGATGAAGCGCTCGATGGAAGCGCTCATCCATCACTTCAAGCTCTATACCGAGGGCTACCATGTTCCCGCAGGCGAGGTTTATGCCGCTGTCGAAGCGCCGAAAGGCGAATTCGGCGTCTATCTCGTCGCTGACGGCACCAATAAACCCTATCGTTGCAAGCTGCGCGCGCCAGGCTTCGCGCATCTGCAGGCGATGGACTTCCTGTGCCGCAAACACATGCTGGCGGACGTGACCGCCATCCTCGGCTCTCTCGATATCGTGTTCGGTGAGGTAGATCGATAGACCATGTCAGTACGCCGCCTCGCAGAGCCAGCCCTCCAGCCAGCCAGCTTCGCCTTCTCAAGGGCGAACGCGGCCTGGGCCAAAAAGACGATCAAGAAATATCCGAAAGGCCGCCAGCAGTCGGCCGTGATTCCGCTTCTGATGCGCGCACAGGAGCAGGAAGGCTGGGTTACCCAGGCTGCCATCGAACATGTCGCCGACATGCTCGAAATGCCACTGATCCGTGTGTTGGAAGTTGCAACCTTCTACACCCAGTATCAGTTGAATCCCGTAGGAACGAAAGCGCATGTGCAGGTCTGCGGCACCACGCCCTGCATGCTGCGCGGCTCCGAAGCCCTGATGGATGTGTGTCGCAAAAAGATTCACCCCGAGCAGTTTCACACCAATGAGACCGGCACGCTGTCATGGGAAGAGGTTGAGTGCCTTGGCGCTTGTGTGAATGCGCCTATGGTGATGGTGTTCAAGGATACCTACGAGGACCTGACGCCGGAACGCCTTGAGGAGATCATTGATGCATTCGAGGCCGGCAAGGGCGACAAGGTGACACCCGGGCCGCAGATTGACCGCATCTACTCGGCGCCCGAAAGCGGGCTGACCTCTTTGACCGACGAGAAGGCGGTCACCAAATCGGGCCGCGCCCGCGCCACGACGGCGTCGAAAAAAACGTCTGTAGCGAAATCGAAGGCCGCCAGCGTGCCGCCCTCCAAAGCAGCCAAGCCAAAGACGTCGGCGGTGGAAACCGCGCCCGCGATCAAGTCGCCCGTCGAAAAACGGGAAGGTGCCGCGAAAACCGCAGCTACAGCCACTGCCCCGGCGTCGAAGGGCAGAAGCGGCCCGGCTGGCAGGAAAGCCGCGACGTCCGCCGCTGCCGAGGAAAAGAACCGCCCGGCCGGCATCAAGAAACCCGCCAAACCTGACGATCTCAAGCTGATCTCCGGCGTCGGTCCCAAGATCGAGGGCATTCTGCACGAACTCGGCATTTACACTTTCGCGCAGGTGGCGAAATGGAAAAAGGCCGAGCGCGAATGGGTGGACGGCTATCTGAAATTCCATGGCCGCATCGAACGCGATGACTGGGTCAAGCAGGCCAAGGCGCTCGCCAAGGGCGGCGAGGCCGAATATGTCCGTGTCTTCGGCAAGAAGCCGCGATAGGAGGTGGGGATGCTTCAGGACAAGGACCGCATCTTCAACAACATCTACGGCCAGTTCGATCGCTCGCTGGCCGGAGCGATGAAGCGCGGCCACTGGGACAATACCAAGGCGCTGCTCGGCAAGGGCCGCGATTGGATCATCAACGAGATGAAGGCTTCGGGCCTGCGCGGCCGCGGCGGCGCCGGCTTCCCGACCGGCCTCAAATGGTCGTTCATGCCAAAGCAGGCTGACCGCCCGTGCTATCTCGTCGTCAATGCGGACGAATCCGAGCCCGGCACCTGCAAGGACCGCGACATCATGCGCCACGACCCGCACACGCTGGTCGAGGGCTGCCTCGTTGCCGGTTTCGCAATGGGCGCGGAAGCCGCCTATATCTACGTGCGCGGCGAGTTCATCCGTGAGCGCGAGGCGCTGCAGCGTGCTGTCGACGAGGCCTATGAGGCCAAGCTGATCGGCAAGAACAACAAGAACGGCTACGATTTCGAGATCATCGTTCATCACGGCGCCGGCGCTTATATCTGCGGCGAGGAGACGGCACTGCTGGAAAGCCTGGAGGGCAAGAAGGGCCAGCCGCGCCTGAAGCCGCCATTCCCGGCCAATGTCGGCCTTTATGGCTGCCCGACGACAGTGAACAACGTGGAGTCGATCGCCGTTGCACCGACCATCCTGCGTCGTGGCGCCGGTTGGTTCGCATCCTTCGGCCGCGACAACAACAAGGGCACCAAGCTCTTCTGTGTCTCTGGCCACGTGGAGACGCCGTGTACCGTGGAGGAGGCGATGTCGATCTCCTTCCGCGAACTGATCGAGAGGCATTGCGGCGGCATTCGCGGCGGCTGGGACAATCTGCTGGCGGTCATTCCGGGCGGCGCCTCCGTTCCGCTGGTACCCGCACATGAGATCATCGATGCGCCAATGGACTTCGACGGTCTGCGCGACCTGAAATCAGGTCTGGGCACGGCCGCCGTCATCGTAATGGACAAGTCCACCGACATCGTGAAGGCGATTGCGCGGCTGTCCTACTTCTACAAACATGAAAGCTGCGGCCAGTGCACGCCGTGCCGCGAGGGCACCGGCTGGATGTGGCGCGTGATGGAACGCCTTGTACGCGGCGAGGCGCACAAGCATGAAATCGACATGCTGCTCGATGTGACCAAGCAGGTCGAGGGCCACACCATCTGCGCGCTGGGCGATGCCGCGGCGTGGCCGATTCAGGGCCTGATACGGCATTTCCGGCCCGAGATCGAACGGCGCATCGACGAATTCACCCGTAATGCGCACCGCGCCGAACCCGCTTTGGTGGCGGCGGAGTAGCGCGATGGCTGACACACGCCAGACCGAAGAGATGATCCGCCACCTGCAGGCGGCCGAGCAGCAGTGGGTGCGCGCGGGCAAAAGCCTTGCCGCCATCGTGCCGCAGGAGATGGTCGGCGCGTTCAACCTGTTGGCGCATCCGGCCGCGATGATGAGCGCCACTGCAGCGCTCGGTCTTGGCGCAACGAGCCAGGCAACCGGGCTGTGGCTCGGCGCATGGGCGGGAGCGGCGGAAAACTGGCATCGCCTGGCCGCCGCGCCGCTGGCCGGCAATGACAAGCTGGAAAACGAAGCTGTGCGGCGTGTGCGCGAGGCAGCCGAGACGCTGATCGCCGATGCGAAGTCGCTGGCTGATGAAGTGTCTCGTCCCGCTGCCAGACAATCGGATCGCAGGCAGAAGGCTGAAGGCACGCAACTGCAAATGGCCGAGCAGGCAGCTGACGCTGCGCCTGCCCAGCCGGAAGCTGAGACGAAGCCAGAAAGGCCGGATGATCTGAAAGCGATCACCGGCGTCGGGCCGAAGCTCGAACAGGTTCTGAACGGCCTCGGCATCTGGACTTATCGGCGCATTGCCGCGCTGACGCCCGCCGAGATCGACTGGATTGAAGACTATCTCTCCTTCAAGGGCCGCATCACGCGCGACGACTGGCTCGGTCAGGCGGCGAAGCTTGCGGCTGGCGCGCCGGATGCGTCATGAACGGGAAATACGTAACAGGCGCGTTGCGCATGACACAGCACGGCGCACGGGGATAAGCAGGCATGGCTAAGCTCAAGGTCGACGGCAAAGAGATCGAAGTACCCGACCACTACACGCTGCTGCAGGCGGCGGAGGAGGCGGGTGCCGAGGTGCCGCGTTTCTGTTTCCACGAGAGGCTGTCGATCGCCGGCAATTGCCGCATGTGTCTGGTCGAGGTGAAGGGCGGCCCGCCCAAGCCGGCGGCCTCCTGCGCCATGGGCGTGCGCGATTTGCGCCCCGGACCCAATGGCGAAGCGCCGGAGGTCTTCACCAACACGCCAATGGTCAAGAAGGCCCGCGAAGGCGTGATGGAATTCCTGCTGATCAACCACCCGCTGGATTGCCCGATCTGCGATCAGGGCGGCGAGTGCGATCTTCAGGATCAGGCGATGGCCTTTGGCGTCGACGCCTCGCGCTATCAGGAAAACAAGCGCGCGGTGGAAGACAAATATATCGGCCCGCTGGTCAAGACGATCATGACGCGTTGCATTCACTGCACGCGCTGCGTCCGCTTTACGACCGAAGTTGCCGGCATTTCGGAGCTCGGCCTGATCGGTCGTGGCGAGGACGCCGAGATCACCACCTATCTCGAACAGGCGATGACATCGGAACTACAGGGCAACGTGATCGACCTGTGCCCGGTCGGTGCGCTGACCTCGCGGCCCTACGCCTTTCAGGCGCGCCCGTGGGAGCTGTCCAAGACCGAATCGATCGACGTGATGGACGCGGTCGGCTCCTCGATCCGCGTCGATACGCGCGGCCGCGAAGTGATGCGCATTCTTCCGCGCATCAACGAGCGGGTGAACGAGGAGTGGATCTCCGACAAGACGCGCTTCATCTGGGACGGGCTGCGCACACAGCGGCTCGACCGGCCCTACATCCGCCGCCGCGGCAAGCTGGCGCCGGCAAGCTGGCCGGAAGCATTCGATGCAATTAAGGCAGCAGTCGGCAAGACGTCCGGCGACAGGATCGGCGCGATTGCCGGCGATCTGGCGACGGTCGAGGAAATGTATGCGCTGAAGCAGCTCATGGCGTCGCTCGGCTCCGCCAATATCGATTGCCGCCAGGATGGTGCTGCGCTCGACCCGTCGCAGGGACGCGCCAGCTACATCTTCAACCCGACCATCGACGGGATCGAGAGCGCCGATGCGCTTTTGATCGTTGGCGCCAATCCGCGTTTTGAAGCATCCGTTCTGAACGCCCGCATCCGCAAGCGCTGGCGCATGGGCGATTTCCCGGTCGGCGTGATCGGCGACATGGGCGACCTTCGCTACGACTACGAAATGCTTGGCGCGGGTGCCGAAACGCTGAAGGAACTTGCCGACGGCAAGCACAAATTCGCTTCCGTATTGAAGCGCGCCAAGCGCCCGATGATCATCGTGGGACAGGGCGCGCTTGCCCGCACCGACGGCGCTGCGGTGCTTGGCGTTGCGGCGAAGCTGGCGGAAGCAACCGGCGTCGTGAAGGGCGACTGGAACGGCTTTGGCGTTCTGCACACAGCGGCTGCGCGCGTTGGCGGGCTCGACATCGGTTTCGTGCCGGGCGAGGGGGGCAAGGGTGCCTCCGCCATGATGGGCGCACTTGATGTGCTTTTCCTGCTGGGCGCCGACGAATTCGACATGAACAAGATCGGCGACGCCTTCACTGTCTATATCGGAAGCCATGGCGACGCCGGCGCCCATCGTGCCGACGTCATTCTGCCGGGCGCTACTTACACTGAGAAGTCAGGCACTTACGTCAACACCGAAGGCCGCGTGCAGATGACCAATCGCGCCGGATTCGCGCCGGGCGAGGGCAAGGACGACTGGGCGATCCTGCGGGCGTTGTCCGATGTTTTGGGTCAGAAGCTGCCCTTCGATTCGCTGCAGCAGCTGCGGACAGTCCTTTATGGCGAGTACCCGCACCTGGCGCGGCTTGACGAAATCGAGCCGGGCGATGCAGGCGCGATTTCCGCGCTGGCGAAACGCGGCGGCGGCCGGCTCAACAAGGCGCCGTTCGTTTCTGCGGTGCAGGATTTTTACATGACCAACCCGATCGCACGTGCTTCCGCCGTAATGGCGGAATGTTCCGCACTTGCGCGCGGCGGGTTCAAGCAGGCGGCGGAATAGGACCTGACGATGGAAGACCTCTTCTACACCTACCTGTTGCCGCTCATCATCGTCGTTGGGCAGTCGCTGTTGCTGCTTGTTGTGCTGCTCGTGTTCACGGCTTTCATTCTTTATGCCGACCGCAAGGTTTGGGCGGCGGTGCAATTGCGTCGCGGGCCAAACGTCGTCGGGCCGTGGGGACTGCTGCAGTCCTTTGCCGACCTGCTGAAATTCGTTTTAAAGGAACCTGTCATTCCCTCAGGCGCCAACAAGGGCGTATTCCTGCTGGCGCCGGTGGTATCCGCGCTTCTGGCGCTTGCCACGTGGGCGGTGATCCCCGTTGCCGAGGGCTGGGCGATTGCCGACATCAATGTCGGCATCCTGTTCATCTTCGCCATCGCTTCGCTGGAGGTCTATGGCGTCATCATGGGCGGCTGGGCGTCCAACTCGAAATACCCGTTTCTCGGCGCGCTGCGGTCGGCCGCGCAGATGGTGTCCTATGAAGTCTCCATCGGCTTCGTGATCGTTACCGTGCTGCTTGCGGTCGGGTCACTCAACCTCACCGACATCGTACTGGCGCAGGGCGATGGCCTCGGCACCATGATGGGGCTGCCGAACTCGTTCCTGGACTGGCACTGGCTGGCGCTGTTCCCGATGTTTGTGGTGTTCTTTATCTCTGCGCTTGCCGAGACCAATCGCCCGCCCTTCGATCTCGTGGAAGCGGAGTCGGAGCTCGTCGCTGGCCATATGATCGAATATTCCTCAACGCCCTACATGCTCTACATGCTGGGTGAGTACATCGCGATCCTGCTGATGTGCGCGCTGACCACGATCCTGTTTCTCGGTGGCTGGCTGCCGCCGGTGGATGTGTGGTTCCTCAATTGGGTGCCGGGCGTTTTCTGGTTCGTGCTCAAACTGACCGCGGTCTTCTTCATGTTCTCGATGGTGAAGGCGTTCGTTCCGCGCTACCGCTACGACCAGCTCATGCGCCTTGGCTGGAAGGTTTTCCTGCCGCTGTCGCTGTTCATGGTTGTTGCCACAGCAGCGGTGCTCAAGCTGTTAGGAGGTGCATGATGCGCGCCCGATGCACCGCAAATTCGGACTTGGAGAACTGATCATGTCTGCTCTCGCACAAGCCGCCAAATCGCTCATCCTGAAAGAGTTCGTCAGCGCGTTCTTCCTCTCGATGCGCCAGTTTTTTGCGCCCAAGCACACGGTGAACTATCCCTTCGAAAAAGGGCCGGTGAGCCCGCGTTTCCGCGGTGAACACGCGCTGCGCCGCTATCCCAACGGCGAGGAGCGCTGCATTGCATGCAAGCTTTGCGAGGCGATCTGCCCGGCGCAGGCGATCACCATCGAGGCGGGCCCGCGCCGCAATGACGGCACGCGCCGCACGGTGCGCTACGACATCGACATGGTGAAGTGCATTTATTGCGGCTTCTGCCAGGAGGCCTGCCCGGTCGATGCGATCGTTGAAGGCCCGAATTTCGAGTTCGCCGCGGAGACCCGCGAGGAGCTCTACTATGACAAGGACAAGCTGCTGGCGAATGGCGATCGCTGGGAGCGCGAACTGGCGCGCAACATCGCGCTCGATGCACCGTACCGCTAAGGCGGGGACGGGGCGAATTGAAAGTGGACGGGCAAAAAGCGCTCGTCTAAGAGACACGCGGCTTCAGGGAGCCGGAGGGGCGGAAAGCTCTTCAAGGAGAACGGGGTACCCATGCTGACAGGACTGGAAGCGATCTTCTTCTACCTGTTCGCCTTTGTGGCGGTGGCGTCGGCTTTCATGGTGATTGCCGCGCGCAATCCCGTGCATTCGGTGCTTTATCTCATCCTGACCTTCTTCAACGCGGCAGCGCTGTTCCTGCTGACGGGCGCCGAGTTCCTGGCGATGATCATGCTCGTCGTTTATGTCGGCGCGGTCGCGGTGCTGTTCCTGTTCGTCGTTATGATGCTCGATGTCGATTTCGCCGAGCTGAAAAGCGGCGCGCTGCACTATGCGCCGATCGGAGCGCTGGTCGGCATTGTGCTTGCCGCGGAGCTGATTATCGTTGCCGGCGGCTATGTGTTCTCGCCCGAGCTCGGCACCGTTATCGCGCAGCCGACGCCGGATCTGACTGACCGGCACAACACGGCGGCGCTCGGCGACATTCTCTATACGGAATACATCTACTTCTTCCAGATCGCGGGCCTGGTGCTGCTGGTCGCCATGATCGGCGCCATCGTGTTGACGCTGCGCCACAAGGAAGGCGTCAAGCGCCAGTCGATCCCGGCGCAGGTGGCGCGCACGCCGGCCACCGCGATCGAGATCCGCAAGGTCGAATCGGACAAGGGGATATGACGATGGAAGTCGGCATCGGCCACTATCTCACACTGTCAGCCGTGCTGTTCACGCTCGGCGTGTTCGGCATCTTTCTCAACCGGAAAAACGTCATCGTCATCCTGATGTCGATCGAGCTCATCCTGCTCGCGGTGAATATCAACTTCGTGGCCTTCTCGGCCGTGCTGGGCGACCTGGTGGGGCAGGTCTTCGCGCTGTTCGTGCTCACTGTTGCGGCGGCCGAAGCAGCAATCGGCCTGGCCATTCTGGTCGTGTTCTTCCGCAACCGCGGCTCGATCGCGGTCGAAGACGTCAACATGATGAAGGGCTGAGCGGGCGGACCTCATGTATCAAGCCATCGTCTTCCTGCCGCTAGTCGGCTTCCTGATCGCCGGGCTTTTCGGCCGTTCGATCGGCGCCAAGGCGTCCGAATATGTCACCACCGGGCTGCTGATCGTCTCGGCGGTGCTGTCCTGGATTGCCTTTTTCACAGTCGCACTTGGCGACGGCGATGCCTTCACCGTTCCGGTGCTGCGCTTCATCGAATCCGGTGCGCTCCAGTCCGACTGGTCGCTCAGGGTCGACACGCTGACCGTGGTCATGCTCGTTGTCGTCAACACCGTTTCGGCGCTGGTCCACGTCTATTCCATCGGCTACATGCACCACGATCCGCACCGGCCGCGTTTCTTCGCCTATCTGTCGCTGTTCACTTTCGCCATGCTGATGCTGGTGACGTCGAACAACCTCGTCCAGATGTTCTTCGGCTGGGAGGGTGTCGGTCTCGCCTCCTATCTGCTGATCGGCTTCTGGTACAAAAAGCCGTCTGCCAACGCAGCGGCGATCAAGGCTTTCGTTGTCAACCGCGTCGGCGACTTCGGTTTCGCGCTCGGCATTTTCGGTGTCTTCGTGCTGTTCGGCTCGATCAACCTCGATACGGTGTTCGCCAATGCGGCGACATTCCTGCCGGTCGAGGGTGCCGATCATGGCGATGTCGCCCTGAACTTCCTCGGCTATGCACTCGACCCGCATACCGCCCTTAACATCGTGTGCCTGCTGCTCTTCATGGGCGCAATGGGCAAGTCTGCGCAGGTTCCACTGCACACCTGGCTGCCGGACGCGATGGAAGGCCCGACACCGGTCTCAGCGCTGATTCACGCAGCCACCATGGTGACCGCGGGCGTGTTCATGCTGGCGCGCCTTTCGCCGCTGTTCGAGCTGGCGCATGTGGCGCTGCTGGTGGTGACCTTCATCGGCGCGCTGACAGCGTTTTTCGCCGCCACCGTTGGCCTGGTTCAAAACGACATCAAGCGGGTGATCGCCTATTCGACCTGCTCGCAGCTGGGTTACATGTTTGTGGCGATCGGCCTCGGTTTCTATTCCGCCGCGATCTTCCATCTGTTTACGCATGCCTTCTTCAAGGCGCTGCTGTTCCTCGGCTCCGGCTCTGTCATCCACGCCGTGTCGGACGAGCAGGATATGCGCAAGATGGGCGGTCTGCGAAAGCTCATCCCGACGACGTACTGGATGATGGTCATAGGCACGATTGCGTTGACGGGTGTGGGTATACCCGCAACCGTGATCGGCACCGCGGGTTTCTTCTCCAAGGACGCGATCATCGAGGGTGCGTTTGTGGGCCACAATGCGCTGGCGGGCTTCGCCTTTGTCGCGCTGGTGATCGCTGCGGTCTTCACCAGTTTCTACTCCTGGCGACTGATCTTCCTGACATTCCACGGCAAGCCGCGTGCCACCGCGGATGTAATGCACCACGTGCATGAATCGCCGCCGGTGATGCTGGTGCCGCTGTTCGTGCTTGCCGTTGGTGCGCTGGCCGCCGGTTTCCTGTTCCACGACTGGTTCATCGGCCACGAATACGACCACTTCTGGAAAGGCGCGCTGTTCACGTTGCCCGACAATCATATCCTGCACGAGTTCCATGAAGTACCGATGTGGGTGAAGCTGTCGCCACTCGTGGCGATGCTGCTCGGCTTCTTCACTGCCTGGCATTTCTACATCCGTTCGCCGAACACCCCCAGGGCGCTGGCAGAGCGTCATCGCGGCCTCTACCTCTTCCTGCTCAACAAGTGGTATTTCGACGAGCTCTATGACTTCCTGTTCGTGCGGCCCGCGAAACGCCTCGGCCACTTCCTGTGGAAGAAGGGCGATGGCTGGCTGATCGACGGCTTCGGGCCTGACGGCGTGTCGGCGCGTGTGATCGACGTCACCCAGCGCGTCGTGAAGCTGCAGAGCGGTTACCTTTATCATTACGCATTCGCCATGCTGATCGGCGTGGCTGCCCTCGTGACCTGGATGATGCTTGGAGGCGCCAACTAATGTCCGGCTGGCCCTTCCTTTCCACCGTCACCTTTCTGCCGCTGGTCGGTGCGTTCCTGATCCTTCTGATCAGGGACGACGGCAGGTCGGCGCGTCGCAACATTCGCAACGTCGCGCTGCTGACGACCGCCTTCACCTTCGTTCTGTCGCTCTTCATCTGGATCGGTTTCGACAATTCCGACCCCGGTTTCCAGTTTGTGGAACGGGTGGAATGGCTCGACAGCGGTATCTCCTACCATATGGGCGTCGACGGCATTTCCATGCTGTTCGTCATTCTGACGACCTTCCTGATGCCGCTCTGCATCCTGGCCTCGTGGGAATCGGTGGAGAAGCGCGTCAAGGAATACATGATCGCGTTTCTGATCCTCGAAACGCTGATGATCGGTGTGTTCTGCGCGCTCGATCTGGTCCTGTTCTACGTCTTCTTCGAAGCCGGGCTGATCCCGATGTTCCTCATCATCGGTGTCTGGGGCGGCAAGCGGCGCATCTATGCCAGCTTCAAGTTCTTCCTCTACACGCTGCTCGGCTCCGTCCTGATGCTGCTCGCCATCATGGCGATGTACTGGCAGGCCGGAACGATGGATATCCCGACCCTTCTGGGGCACGACTTCCCGGCGGGCATGCAGCAATGGCTATGGCTGGCCTTCTTCGCCTCGTTTGCGGTGAAGATGCCGATGTGGCCGGTCCACACCTGGCTGCCGGACGCGCATGTCGAGGCGCCGACGGCGGGCTCGGTCATCCTGGCCGGCATCCTGCTGAAGATGGGTGGTTACGGCTTCCTGCGCTTCTCGCTGCCGATGTTCCCGGACGCTTCGCTCTATTTCCAGCCGCTGGTGTTCGCGCTTTCCATTATCGCCATCATCTACACCTCGCTGGTGGCGCTGATGCAGGAAGACATCAAGAAACTGATCGCCTATTCCTCTGTCGCCCATATGGGCTACGTGACGATGGGCATCTTCGCGATGAACATCGAGGGCATTCAGGGCGGCATCTATCAGATGCTGTCGCACGGCCTGGTGTCGGGTGCATTGTTCCTGTGCGTCGGGGTTATCTACGACCGCATGCACACCCGCGAGATCGCGGCCTATGGCGGCCTGGTCAACAACATGCCGAAATACGCCGTCGTGTTCCTGATCTTCACGATGGCCAATGTCGGATTGCCGGGCACGAGTGGCTTCGTCGGTGAGTTCCTGACGCTGCTGGCGGTGTTCAAGGTCAACACCTGGGTGGCGCTGTTCGCAACCACCGGCGTCATATTGTCTGCCGCCTATGCGCTCTGGCTTTATCGGCGCGTGGTATTCGGCGCGCTCACCAAGGACAGTCTGAAGAACCTTCTCGACCTCAACCCGCGCGAGCGCGCGGTGATCTACCCGCTGGTCGTTCTGGTCATCTTCTTCGGCGTTTATCCCGCGCCCATCCTCGATGCGACCGCGGCTTCCGTGGACGCGCTGGTCAACAGTCTCACATTGTCGCTCGACGTCGCTGATGCGGCGGCGCCAGCCGGCCATTAGGAAGGCTCACAACGGTTATGACGCCCGAACTTTCCGCCAGCCTCACACTCGCAACGCCGGAGCTCGTCCTGGCCGTCGGCGCCATGGCGCTGCTGATGATCGGCGTTTTCTCCGGCGAGCGCGCCAACAACACGGTGACCGGCCTCACTGTCGCGCTTCTTGCCGCGATCGGCGCATGGATGCTGTTTTTCCCCGTCGATGGCGAGGCCTTCGGCGGTGCATTCGTCAACGATCCCTTCGCGCGGTTCATGAAGATCGTCACGCTGATCGGCTCGCTGGTCACGCTTGCCATGTCGGTCGGGTTCGCACGCGAGGAAAAGTTCGACCGTTTCGAGTACCCGATCCTCATCATGCTGGCGACGCTGGGCATGATGCTGATGATTTCGGCCAACGACATGATCGCGCTGTATCTCGGTCTCGAGCTGCAGTCGCTGTCGCTTTATGTGGTTGCCGCGATCAACCGTGACAATGTCCGCTCCACGGAAGCCGGGCTGAAGTACTTCGTTCTGGGCGCGCTGTCGTCGGGCATGCTGCTCTACGGCGTTTCGCTGGTCTACGGCTACACGGGAGCGACCGGATTCGACGCGATAGCGGGTCAGCTCGCTGGCGGCGAGCGCCAACTCGGTCTGGTCTTCGGCCTCGTCTTCGTACTGGCCGGACTTGCCTTCAAGATTTCGGCCGTGCCGTTCCATATGTGGACGCCCGATGTTTACGAGGGCGCGCCGACGCCGGTGACGGCCTTCTTCGCAGCCGCGCCCAAAATGGCCGCGATGGCGCTGCTGGTGCGTGTCGTCATGGGTGCGTTCGAGCCAATCTCCGCCGACTGGCAGCAGATCATCGTCTTCGTTGCGATTGCCTCGAT
Source organism: Rhizobiaceae bacterium (assembly GCA_017644005.1). Classification (GTDB taxonomy): domain Bacteria; phylum Pseudomonadota; class Alphaproteobacteria; order Rhizobiales; family Rhizobiaceae; genus RCIO01. Next base: position 345,153 of record JAEPMJ010000003.1, on the reverse strand, counting down.
GCTGCTCGGCGCATTTGCCGCCATCGGCCAGCGTAACATCAAGCGGCTGATGGCCTATTCGTCGATCGGCCATATGGGTTTTGCGCTGGTGGGCCTTGCCGCCAACTCCGAGGCAGGCGTGCGCGGCGTTGTCATCTACATGCTGATCTACATGATCATGACGCTCGGCACCTTTGCCTTCATCCTTGCCATGCGCCGCAAGGAAGGCATGGTCGAGGATATCGAAGATCTGGCAGGGCTATCGAGCACCAACCCGGTGATGGCGACGGTGCTGACGGTGCTGATGTTCTCGCTGGCCGGCATCCCGCCGCTCGCCGGCTTCTGGGCAAAGTGGTACGTGTTCCTGGCTGCCATCGACTCCGGCCTCTATGCGCTTGCCATCATCGGCGTTCTGGCTTCGGTTGTGGGCGCGTTTTACTACCTGCGCATCATCAAGCTCATGTGGTTCGACGAGCCGGTGGGCGGCTTTGTGCCGATGGCGGGCGAACTGCGCCTGGTGCTGGCGGCATCCGGTGCCTTCGTCTTGTTCTACGTCTTCATCGGTGCGCCGATTGCGCGGATGGCCGAAGCAGCCGCGGCGACCTATTTCTAGCTGATGGATTTCAGGCTCGCGCCAACCGCCGAAGCTGAGGGCTACCGCCTGGAGGCTTTCGAAACGGTCGGCTCAACCAATGCGCTGGCGCTGGAACGCGCCGCAGACGGCGACCAAGGCAAGCTCTGGCTCGTCTCCGACTGCCAGGAGAGCGGCCGCGGCAGGCGCGGTCGAGCCTGGGCGACGCCCAAGGGCAATCTCGCCGCAACGCTGCTTCTTACCGGCATCGACGATCTGAGCGTGTCTTCCACGCTTGGTTTTGTTGCCGGCCTGGCCTTGGGCGATGCGCTGGACGCGGTCGCTCCCGAGGCCGACGTGGCGATCGGTATCGATGGCGCAGGCGGCACCGGCGGCGCACACAGCCAGCGCTTCGAACTGAAATGGCCCAACGACGTGTTGGCAAAAGGCGCCAAGATGGCTGGTATCCTGCTGGAATCCGGCCGGCTGTCCGACGGCCGCTACGCTCTCGCGATCGGCATTGGTGTCAATGTGGTGGGCCACCCCTCTGATACACCATATCCGGCGACCTCAATTTCGGGGCTGGGCGGACGCAGCACCGCGGCAGAGCTTTTTCTGGCCCTGTCGGATGCCTGGGTCGATAATATGCGCGCCTGGGATGCGGGCCGCGGACTGCAGGTGATCCGAGATCGCTGGCTCAAAAGGGCAGCAGGTGTGGGCTCCGAAGTCGCAGTGCGATTGCATGGCGACATACTTCGCGGCACATTCGAGACAATTGACAATGAGTGCCGGCTCGTGGTGCGCGACCGGGCAGGGCGGACCCACCGCATTGCGGCGGGCGACGTTCATTTCGGCGCGGTGGCATCGGCAGGCGCGGCAGATTAAAGCGGGATCATGGCAGGCAGGAAAAAAGAAGCAGAACTGGTCTTTTGTCCACTCGGTGGAGTTGGCGAAATCGGCATGAATTTCGCCCTTTACGGCTTCGGTCCGCCAAACAGGCGTGAGTGGATCATTGTCGACTGCGGTGTGACCTTCCCGGATGCCACCTTGCCCGGCGTTGACCTAGTGTTGCCCGATATCCGCTTCATCGAGGAAGAGGTTGAAAATCTTCGCGGGATCGTCATCACGCACGCGCACGAGGACCATTACGGCGCTCTGCTCACCCTTTGGCCGCGCCTGAAGGTCGAAACCTGGATGACCCCCTTTACGGCGGGGCTGCTTGAAGCCAAGCGCCAGAGCGAGCGCGGCGCACCGGAAATTCCAGTGAACATCTATCGCGAGGGTGAGACCTTCCAGGTCGGCCCGTTCAAGATCGAGGCCGTTGCTGTCACGCATTCGATCCCCGAACCTGTATCGCTGGCAATCACCTCGCCGCTCGGCACAATGATCCATACCGGCGATTGGAAGATTGATCCGGAGCCCGAGATTGGCCCGCTCATCGACGAGCATCGTTTCAGGCAGTTGGGTGACGCGGGCGTGCTTGCGCTAATGTGCGACTCCACCAACGCCATGCGCGACGGTGAATCGCCCTCGGAGGAAGCAGTCGGCCGCTCCTTGCGCAAGCTGATCGAGGAAGCCGAGGGTCGCGTTGCGATCACTACTTTCTCATCCAATGTCGGTCGCATTCGTTCGATCGCAGAAGCAGCGCGCGATGCCGGCCGCAAGGTGCTGGTGCTTGGCCGTTCGATGAAGCGTGTCATCGATGTTGCCGGTGAACTCGGTTACCTCGATGGCCTGCCGCCATTCGTGTCGGAGGAGGATTACGGTTACATCGCCCGCGATGAAATCGCGATCATCTGTACCGGTAGCCAGGGCGAGTCGCGCGCCGCCCTTGCCAAGCTCGCGCGCGAGGAGATGCGCAATCTGGCGCTCACGGCAGGCGACACGGTGATCTATTCATCGCGCGTCATCCCCGGAAACGAAAAGGCGATCCTCGCGGTCAAGAACGGACTGATCGAGATGGGCATCCGGGTCATCGAGGATGACGACGCCCTGGTGCACGTATCCGGCCATCCGCGCCGAAATGAACTCAAGCGCATGTATGAGTGGACGCGACCGGATATCGTTGTCCCGGTGCATGGCGAGGCGGCTCACCTGGTTGCACAGGGTTCGCTGGCGGCGAACAGCGGTGTCCCCAATGTCGCGCAGGTGCGCAATGGTGACATGCTGCGGCTGGCGCCGGGCGCGCCCGAAATCATCGACCAGGTGCCATTCGGCCGTATTTACAAGGATGGCGATCTCATCGGTTCCGAGGAAGCGATGGGCGTGCGTGAGCGGCGCAAGCTCTCCTACGCGGGCCACGTTGCGGTGAATGTGATACTCGACGACCGCTACGAGCTTGCCGACGAGCCTGATCTCGTCGCGATCGGGGTTGCGAAGGCTGACGAGGCGGGCGTCGACCTCGAGGACATCATGATCGAAGCGGCGGAAAGCGCGGTGAACAGCATCCCGCGTGCTCGGCGCAAGGACCTCGATCTGGTGGCCGAAGCGGTTCGCCGCGCGGTGCGCAATGCGTCAGATGACGCCTGGGGCAAGAAGCCGATTGCAACTGTCTTCGTAACGCGCTGAATGGGGGAGGGAGGCGGCATGCTGGCCTTTTCCCGACCAATATGATCGATCATTCGCCATACTGCTCACCGGAGCCACAATGCTTGGACGCCTGAACCACGTTGCCATTGCCGTGCCGGATCTGGACGCGGCTGCTGCCTCGTACCGTAACCAGCTTGGCGCAAAGGTATCGGCCCCGCAGGCTTTGCCCGAACATGGTGTGACGGTGGTCTTCGTGGAACTCGCCAATACCAAGGTCGAGTTGCTTGAGCCGCTGGGCGAAGGGTCGCCCATTGCCGCCTTTCTCGAGCGGAACGGTTCTGGCGGCATGCACCACATCTGCTACGAGGTAGACGATATCATCGCCGCGCGCGACAAGCTCAAGGCCGGCGGCGCCCGTGTGCTGGGCGACGGTGAGCCGAAGACCGGCGCGCATGGTAAGCCGGTTCTGTTTCTGCACCCGAAGGATTTCCAGGGCACGCTGGTGGAGCTCGAACAGACATGAGCTGGATTTCGGCAGCGGCTATCTACTTCATTATCTGGTGGGTTGTGCTCTTCGTGGCGCTGCCCTTCGGTTTACGGACACAGGAAGAAGACAACGATGTGACGCTGGGAACCGTGCCAAGCGCCCCGCGCGGCCCGCATGTCGCACGCGCACTGCTCAGAACCACCATCGTTTCAGCTCTGATCTTTGCGCTGCTTTATGTCGCGGTCGTCATATTCGATCTTGGGCTGGATAGCCTGCCGCGCATCGCGCCCGCGCGCTGAGCGCTGCCGGACAGAACTTTCATCTGCACAAAAAAAATGCAAGGCATAAAGCCTTGCAGTTAAACGCGTCCGATCCTTCTCCGTTCACGGCGGCTGCGAGTTGTCGCGCCTGGATCGCATCCTCCCAAGACTTTGACCGCGTATGGGAACGGAATTGAATTTCCGCTCTCTCGTTATGCGCGGAACACTAGACCAACAGCCTTTCTAAAGTCACGAAAAATGTTGCTTTCTCAGTGAGCTTTCTGTGCTGCAATGCACAATTATTCTCCAGCCTCTGCTTCTCGATCGGGCAGTTCGTGCCTACGAGGCTTCGGGTTTCCATGCCGCCATGAAATAGCTATGAAGCGCATGCACTTGGATCGCGCCGGCTGCGATTCTCGTGCCGGATAATTTCACATACATGGACATTCGATGCGGCTGTCGCGCTACTTCCTTCCCATCCTGAAAGAAACTCCGCGTGAGGCCGAGATCGTCTCGCATCGATTGATGCTTCGCGCCGGCATGATCCGCCAGCAGGCGGCCGGTTCGTTCTCCTGGCTGCCGCTTGGAAAGCGGGTCCTCGACAAGGTGTGCCGCATCATACGTGAAGAACAGGACCGCTCCGGCGCGCACGAAATCCTGATGCCGACAATCCAGTCTGCCGACCTGTGGCGCGAGAGCGATCGCTACGACGATTACGGCAAGGAGATGCTACGCATCACGGATCGCCACGAGCGCGACATGCTCTACGGTCCGACCAACGAGGAGATGGTGACGGATATCTTCCGCTCTTATGTGAAGTCGTATCGCGATCTGCCGCTTAACCTCTACCACATCCAGTGGAAGTTCCGCGACGAGGTTCGTCCCCGCTTCGGTGTCATGCGCAGCCGAGAATTCCTGATGAAGGACGCTTATTCCTTCGACCTCGACTATGAGGGCGCCAGGGCGGCCTACAATCGCATGTTCGTGGCTTATCTGCGTACATTCGAACGCGTCGGCATGAAAGCCATTCCGATGCGTGCGGAGACCGGCCCGATCGGCGGCGACCTCAGCCACGAGTTCATCATCCTTGCCGATACCGGCGAGAGCGCTGTCTTCTGCCATCGCGACTATCTGGATATCGCTGTGCCGGGCGCGGACGTGAATTTCGGCGATGACGCGGCGATTGCTCAGATCGTCAGCGACTGGACCGCGCCTTACGCGGCCACGGATGAAATGCATGACGAGGAAGCTTGGTCGAAAGTCGCCGAAAGCGACAGGCTCGCCGCGCGCGGCATCGAGGTTGGCCACATCTTTCACTTCGGCGACAAATACTCCAGGCCGATGAAGGCGAGCGTGACCGGCCCCGACGGCAAGGAACATTTCGTTTCCATGGGCTCCTATGGCATTGGTCCGAGCCGGCTTGTGGCCGCGATCATCGAGGCGAGCCACGACGACAACGGCATCATCTGGCCGGCGTCGGTGGCGCCATTCGACGTGGCGCTCATCAACATGAAACCCGGCGACGCGGATTGCGACCGTGTTGCGGGCGAGGTGGAAGCCACGCTTCAGACAGCGGGCATGGACGTGCTCTACGACGACACCGACCAGCGCGCCGGTGGCAAATTTGCCACCGCCGATCTGATCGGCCTGCCGTGGCAGGTGATCGTCGGCCCCCGCAGCGCTGCAGCCGGCGAGGTCGAGATCAAGAACCGGGCAACCGGCGAGCGCGATACCGTGCCCGCCGCCAATGTCGTGGCAAGGCTGAACGCCGGATGAGCGAAACCGCAACCGCAGCCGGCGCCGGACCGTTTTCGGCTTTCGAGCGCATGATGGCCTGGCGCTATCTGCGCTCGCGCCGCAAGGAGGCGGTGATCTCGGTTATCGCCTCGATCTCCTTTGTCGGCATCATGCTCGGCGTCGCAACGCTGATCATCGTCATGGCGGTGATGAACGGTTTCCGAACCGAACTCCTGACCCGCATCCTGGGCATCAACGGCCACCTCATCCTGCAGCCGATCGACCGGCCGCTGGACGACTATGCCGAGGTTGCGAAACGTATCGAAGGGGTCGAGGGCGTGAGCTACGCGATCCCGCTGATCGAAGGGCAGGCGCTTGCTTCTGGGCGCACGGGGCCCGGCACGGGTGCGCTGGTGCGCGGCGTGCGTGCGGAGGATCTGGAGAAGATCACCCTCGTCTGGAACAACGTGCGTTACGGCGAACTCGTCGGTTTTGCGGCCGGCGGGGGCGTGGCGATCGGCACCCGCATGGCAGACAATCTGGGTCTGACTGTCGGCGACCCGCTCACAATCGTCACGCCAGACGGCGACATCACCCCTTTCGGTACCACGCCGCGAGTCAAGTCTTATCCGGTGACCGCGATCTTCGAGATCGGCATGTCGGAATATGACAGCTCGGTCGTCTTCATGCCGTTTGAGGAGGCACAGCTCTACTTCAATAAGGAAGGCGTTGCGCAGTCGATCGAGGTATTCGTGGACGACCCTGACGACATCGCCGACCTCCAGCCGACGATCACGGATGCTGCGCAGCGTCAGCTCTTCGCCATTGACTGGCGCCAGCGCAACCAGACCTTCTTCTCCGCGCTCCAGGTGGAACGAAATGTGATGTTCATGATCCTGACGCTGATCGTGCTGGTGGCCGCGCTCAACATCATTTCGGGCATGATCATGCTCGTGAAGGACAAGGGCCGCGACATCGCGATCCTGCGCACCATGGGTGCCACAAGCGGCTCGGTTCTGCGCATCTTCCTGATGACGGGGGCGGCGATCGGCGTCACCGGCACGATTGCCGGCGTGATCCTTGGTGTGGTTGTTTGCCTCAATGTGGAGTCCATCCGCCAGTTTCTGTCCTGGCTGTCGGACACCACGCTGTTCAACCCCGAGCTCTATTTTCTGTCGCAGCTGCCGGCGAAGATGGACTCCACCGAGACCGTCATGGTCATTCTGATGGCCCTGGTTCTTTCATTCGCGGCGACCGTTTTTCCGGCGTGGCGGGCAGCGAAACTCGATCCGGTCGACGCGCTGAGGTACGAATGAGCGCCAATCACGCGCTGGAGCTTCGCGACGTCAAGCGCCACTATCATCAGGGTGCGCGCACGCTTGCCGTGCTCGACGACGCCAATCTAGCCATCGCACCGGGCGAGATGGTGGCGCTGGTAGCGCCCTCCGGCGCCGGAAAATCGACGCTGCTGCATCTCGCCGGCCTGCTCGAACAGCCTGACGGCGGCGATGTTTTCGTCGGCGGAACGGCCTGCGGCCGCCTTTCGGACGATGAGCGAACCGCGATCCGCCGCAACCAGATCGGCTTCGTCTACCAGTTCCACCACCTGCTGCCTGAATTCTCTGCGCTCGAGAACATCATGATCCCCCAGCTGGTGCGGGGCCTCACAGAGGCCGAAGCAACCGAGCGCGCGACGCAGCTGCTGGACTATATGAAGATCGGCCACCGCGCCGATCACCGGCCGCCGGAACTGTCAGGCGGCGAACAGCAGCGTGTAGCGATTGCGCGCGCGGTGGCGAATGCGCCTCTGCTGCTGCTGGCCGACGAACCGACCGGCAATCTCGATCCGCAGACCGCCGGTTACGTATTCGACGCGCTGGAGGCGCTGGTGCAGCAGTCCGGCCTTTCGGCGCTGATCGCCACCCATAATTACGATCTCGCAGCGCGCATGGACCGCCGCGTGACGATCGCCGAGGGCAAGATCAAACCAGCCTGACGGCATTAAGTCGAACCGCCGAAGGGATGCAGCCAATGGGAGATTGGCCGCTCCTTCGGTGCCCGTTAACGTCCGGTTTACCAACGAAGCCTTGCTGGCGCGCGCCGATTGGTTACGGCTTGACGATAGAACAATAATGGAACAAAATACGTACATAACAGGATTTGGAGGATGTTATGGACGATTTTATCCAGGACGCGGCGTCCCTTTTGTCCATCGGCGGCTTCGTGCTCATCATGGCGATGTGGCTCGGAGCGATTTGATTTTGCGGGGCGTGAGAGCGCCCCTCACGCTCAGTCGCCGAGCACCACGCCCTCCCGGCGCGGGTCCGCGCCGCCCTCGAGCCCGTCAGCTGTGATCGCGATACCGTGCAGGCCCGAGTTCATGTCGCGAATGCTGACTTCATACCCAAACGCTTCGAGTTCGGGCGCGAGTGCTTCAGCCGGTGTGCCTGCCTCGATGTCGTAGCGGCCGAAACGGTTCGCCAGATGCGGTAGGGAGATCGCTTCCTGCATGTCCATATTCCAGTCGATCAGAGCAATGATGGTCTTGGCGACATAGGGAATGATCGCGCTGCCGCCGGGCGAACCCAAGGCGAATACCGGCTTGCTGTCTTTCAAGACGATGGTCGGCGACATCGACGAACGGGGCCGTTTGCCGGGTTCGACCCGGTTGGCGATATCGGTACCGTTTGACTGTGGCCGGAACGAAAAATCGGTGAGCTGGTTGTTGAGCAGGAAACCCGCCGCCATCTGGCGCGAGCCGAACGCGTTTTCGATCGAGCTTGTCATGGATGCGATGTTGTTTGTGTTGTTGATGATTGTGAAATGCGACGTTGACGGCATTTCCAGGCTGAACCCGTCAATCCTGAGTTCGGCTTTTTTCCACGGCGGTTCGCCGGCGCCGACCGCGTCGCCGGGCAGGGCGTCGGGGCGCCGCACCAGCGCTGCGCGATCTTTCAGATATGCCGGATCGAGAAGGCCATCAGGCAGATCGACGAAATCGCTGTCGGCCATGTAGCGGCCACGGTCGGCAAAGGCGAGGCGGGTCGCGTCTCCGATAATGCGCCAGCTTTCCGGGTCGTGCGGTCCAAGCGTTGCGATGTCGAAATGCGACACCATGCCGAGTACCTGGCCGATTGTAAGCGCTCCGGAGGAGGGCGGTCCCATGCCGCACACCTCGTAGGCTCGGTAGTGTGCGCAGATCGCGGGTCGTTCCTTCGCCTCGTAGACCGAAAGGTCGGACTTGGCGAGCAGTCCGGGATTTGCAGGGTGTGCCGCAACCGCCGCCACGATCTGGTCGGCGATCTTCCCCTCGTAAAAAGCCTCCGCTCCACCGCTCGCCAGCGCGGCAAGCGTCTCCGCATAGTCCGGGTTGCGCAGGATCGTGCCCACTGCCAGCGGATCGCCGGCCTCATCGAGAAAAAAGTCGCGGGCCGCCGGCTGGCCAGCGATCCTGTCCCGGTCCCCCGTAATCAGCGCATTGAGGCGCGGCGTGACAGCAAAGCCGCGGCGGGCGAGTTCGATGGCCGGTTGAAGCGCTTCGGCCCAGGCAAGCTTGCCGTGGCTGTCATGTATCTTCGCCATTAGCGCCACCACGCCCGGCGTACCGACCGAGCGCCCGCCAACCACCGCATCGAAAAAGCCGAGTGGTTCGCCATCCGCGCCGAGAAAGAGCTCCGCCGTCGCCGCCATCGGCGCGGTCTCCCGCCCGTCGATTGTGGTCACGGTGCCGGTCGCGGCGTCATACCAGACGAGGAACGCTCCGCCGCCCAACCCGGAAGATTGCGGCTCGACGAGTCCGAGCACGGTCTGAACGGCCACCAATGCGTCTGCCGCACTGCCGCCTTTTCGCAGGATTTCCACTCCCGCTTTGGCAGCCAACGGGTGCGCTGCGACGACCATCTGCCGCTCGGCGCGAACGATCTGCCGCGCGGAGGAACCGGTAGCTGCCTCCGGTGCAATTACGTCGGCTGCCTGCTGGGCGTTTGCGGGTGCATTGAAAGCAAGGGTCAGGGCTAGGGCGGCGAGAAGGCGCAGCATGCGTTCACTCCTGTCGGTTCAGGCGGTCACCGGGCCGAACACCTCTTCGAAGGCCGCTTTGAGATGTTGGTCGAACTCCGGCATTGAGATCGGCAGGCCGAGATCGACCAGGCTGGTGACGCCGTGTTCGCGCACGCCGCACGGCACGATGCCTCCGAAATGCGCCAGCTCCGGCTCGATATTGATTGCGATGCCGTGAAAGCTCACCCAGCGCCGCAGTCGAATGCCGATGGCGGCGATCTTGTCTTCCGCCGGTGTGCCGTCGGGCAGCGGCGGCTTGTCCGGCCGAACGACCCAGACGCCCACCCGTTCGTTGCGGATTTCGCCGCGCACATTGACGCGGTCGAGCGCGCGTATGAGCCAGCTTTCCAGTGCGCCCACAAAGGCGCGCACATCCTGACGCCTCCGTTTGAGGTCGAGCATCACATAGGCCACGCGCTGGCCGGGGCCGTGATAGGTGTATTCGCCGCCGCGGCCGGTTTCGAAAACGGGAAACGCACCGGGGTCGACGAGATCGGCCGAATTCGCGCTGGTGCCGGCGGTATAAAGTGGCGGGTGTTCGACGAGCCAGACCCGCTCGCGCGCGTCGCCGGCATGGATCGCAGCGGCTTGCGCCTCCATCGTTTCGACGGCCGTTTCGTACGGCGTCAGGCCAGGCGTGATTACCCAATCCACGGGCGGAGAGCCGGCGGCTGCAAAGAAAGTGGAACTGGCGGGTCGGTCGAGCATGGAAACACTCCGGACGTACCGACATATGGCTCTTTACCGCCCGTGCGTCCACCCTGCGGCATCGGTGAGGGGTATCGCCGGGCGTGCCTGAACCACGCCGGCGGAAAAGCCGCGGCCCGGGGCTTCATCACACTTGTTTTGAGGTATTCGATTTGCTACACGCGCCGAGCCGGTCGAACCGGCGGTCTACGGCGTGCGGTCGTGGCGGAATTGGTAGACGCGCAGCGTTGAGGTCGCTGTGGGGCAACCCGTGGAAGTTCGAGTCTTCTCGACCGCACCATTCCCTTCCTTCACAATCCGAATCAGGCTGTCCTTTGCGGTTGACGAAGGAACGCCCTCGCAGCGGAAGGGAAATTCGTGCAGCTTCGTTATCTTGTTATCGCTGCCAAGTTCGTGGTTGGTACGAGCCTGATCTACCTGCTTCTGAGTAGTGTTGGACTGGGCGAGGTTTGGGCGGTTCTGAAAACCGCGAACCCGATCTATGCCGCTGCATCGGTTGCCTGCTTCGTCCTTGTGGTTGTCGTCAATGCCCTGCGCTGGCGCGTTGTGTTCGGTGTTCTCGGAACGCAGCTGCCGCGCAGCGTTGCGATATGCGGGACATTTGAGGGAATGTTCTTCAATCTGTTCCTGCCGACCGGAGTTGGCGGCGACGTCGTTCGCGCATACCGCGCTTATGACCATGGCGTGACAGCCGGGCACGCCGCCGAATGTGGGCTGATCGACCGCGCGTTCGGTCTGTGGGGCCTTGCCGCGGCAGTCGCAATTGCCGCGGTGTTTTCGAGCGGAATGAGGCTGGTGCCGGGATGGCAGGTACTTGCGGCGAGCGCCGTTGCCGTGGTCGCGGGTGGTCTGGCTGTTGCCTGGGGAGCGGCATCGTTCCCTGATACGCGCAGCCGCTGGGCCGGATATGTGATCGGCGTCCTGCGAACATATGCAGGTGTTGTCCGTTCGCCCTGTTTCTGGACTGCAGTAGTGCCGCTGCTCGCCGTCGCCAATCTGCTGATCGGCGTCAGCGCCTGGCTGATTGCCTTGAGCCTCGGCTTGAACGCAAGTCTTGCCGATATGACGATTGTGATCGAGGGCGGCGCTTTGACCGCAATGATCCCGGTATCGGTTGGCGGTTGGGGGGTGCGCGAAGGCACGGCCGCTTTTTTGCTCAATGCAATGGGTCATCCTCTGCCCGGCGCGATCGCTGCGTCGGCGCTGATGGGACTTGTTCTTGCGGTGATGGGGCTGGTCGGTGCTTTGGTCTGGATGGTGTTGCCCTACCGCCGTTCGACAGGGCAGACGTGAATGGCCGCCGCCGCCGGAGGCTGGGGGCTGAGTGGTTTCGGCCCTGCCTCGCAGAATTCCTTTTGAGTTCGCCGCAATGGCGCGCTAGACCAATCGGTGTCGCCGCAGTCGAACGAGGAGGATCTGTTGGAAAATCAGCAGCATGACGGCCCTCCCAACGAGGAATGGGACAGCGACGACCGCGCCGACATCTATGGTGAGGATGGCGCGATATTGCCTGAGTTTCTGGCCCGCGTCGGTGCCGCAATCGGCGATCGCGACATCCTCGCACTGCGCCGGGACGTAGGTTCGCTTCACCAGTCTGAAGTCGGCGATCTTCTCGAGGCGCTGATACCGGAGCAGCGCCGTGCTCTGATCGACCTGCTCGGCAACGACTTCGATTTTTCCGCGCTGACCGAGGTTGACCATGCGATCCGCGCGCAGATCGTCGACGCGTTGCCGAACGAGCAGATTGCCCGCGCCATGGCGGAGCTCGATTCCGATGACGCGGTCTACATTCTGGAAGACCTCGACCAGGCCGATCAGGACGAAATTCTCGCCAAACTGCCCTTCACCGAACGGGTACGACTGCGCCGTTCGCTGGCCTATCCGGAAGAGACAGCCGGGCGCCGCATGCAGACGGAATTTGTCGCCGTACCGCCCTTTTGGACGGTCGGCCAGACAATCGACTATATGCGCGAGGAACAGGACCTACCTGAGAGCTTCAGCCAGATTTTCGTCATCGATCCGACTTTCCATCTTCTGGGAGCAGTCGACCTGGACCGCATTCTGCGCACCAAGCGCGGGGTGAAGATCGAAGAGGTGATGCACGAAACGCGCCATGCCGTGCCGGCCCAGATGGACCAGGAAGAGGCGGCGCAGATATTCGAACAGTACGACCTTCTGTCAGCTGCTGTGGTGGACGAGAACGAACGGCTTGTCGGCGTGCTGACCATCGACGACGTGGTCGATGTCATCCAGCAGGAGGCGGAGGAAGACCTTCTGCGCATGGGCGGCGTGGGCGACGAGGAATTGTCGGACACCGTGGTCGCCACCACGCGCTCGCGCGTGCCTTGGCTGCTCGTCAATCTGGCAACGGCGATTATCGCGTCGCTCGTGATCGGTCTCTTCGACGCAACGATTCAGCAGATGGTGGCCCTGGCTATCCTGATGCCGATTGTCGCTTCGATGGGAGGTAACGCGGCAACGCAGACGATGACTGTTACGGTGAGGGCGCTCGCGACACGCGATCTCGATATTTACAACGCTGGTCGTATCATTCGCCGCGAAACTGTCGTCGGCATTCTCAATGGTGCCGTTTTCGCTGTCGTGATGGGGGTGGTGGCGGCTCTGTGGTTCGACGACACCACACTGGGCGTCATCATCGGAACCGCAATGGTGATCAACATGCTGGCGGCAGCCCTTGCCGGCATATTGATACCGCTTTTGCTCGACCGGTTCGGCATCGACCCGGCCATTGCATCATCGGTCTTCGTCACGACGGTGACGGATGTGGTCGGCTTTTTCGCCTTCCTGGGGCTGGCCAGCTGGTGGTTCGGCTTCGGCTGAAGCTTATTTCAGCGGCGACAGCTGGATCTCGACACGCCTGTTGAGCGCCCGGCCTTCAGGCGTCGCGTTGGTCGCTACCGGTCGCGATTCGCCATAGCCCTGAATGAAGAAACGCCGGCTGTCGATGCCCTGCGCATTCAGATAGGTCGCCACCGAAAGCGCGCGGCGCTGAGACAGGTCGATATTGTAGCCTTCGTCGCCCGTTGCATCGGTATGCCCGTATACGTCGACCAGCGTGCGGTTGAACTTCGCCAGCACCACCGCCACTGCATTGAGTGTGGGGTAGAAGCTCGTGCTCACCGTATCCTGATCGGTCGGGAAGGTGATGTTGGAGGGCATGTTGAGGATAATGTTTTCGCCGACACGCGTGACGCTTACGCCAGTACCTGCGAGCTGCGCCCGCAATTCAGCTTCCTGGCTGTCCATATAGGCGCCGATGCCGCCGCCGGCGAGTGCGCCAATGCCCGCACCGATAAGCGCTGCGTTCCGGTTGCCGCTGCCGCCGATCACAAGTCCGGCAACTGTGCCGACACCGGCGCCGATCAGCGCGCCGCCGGCCGTGTTGCTGAGCTTGCGTTCGCCGGTAAATGGATCGGTCGTACAGCCTGCTGCAAACAGGGCTGCGGCAAAAACGATGGCGGTGTTTCTTTTCAACATGGCTAGGAATCCTCTCCACCCGCTACCTAACAGGCAGAAATGCGCGGCACAATGACGTGTTTGAAGACGAAATGCGGCTAATTCTGGGTTGAAAACCCGTTCCCGGCAATCGGCAGCGCCCGGCGGGGCTCAGTCGGTACGGTAGATCATCCAGCTTTTGCGTGCAGGCGGCTTGCCGGGAACCGGGAACTTTGTCACCCGGTTTCGGCCGCCGTTTTTCGAAGCATAGAGGGCCTGATCGGCTTTGGCATAAAGATCGTCCGCGCTTCTGGCCTCCGATGCCATGCAAACGCCCACCGAAACGGTTATCGCTTCGTCGAGGATGAGTCCCGAATTGTCCAGGAACGAGGCTTTCTCGATTGCCGCTCGAATGTCTTCGCCGATGCGCAGGGTGGCTTCTTCGCTCAAGCCCTCCACGATGATGCCGAATTCTTCGCCGCCCGTTCGTGCAACCGACATATTGTCAGCGGCGCAGGCACGCAGAATGTGCGCAAGCTGCTGCAGAACGCGGTCGCCGGTTGGGTGGCCGTAGCGGTCGTTCACATCTTTGAAGCGGTCGACATCGGCCACGATCAGCGCATTGAACAGACGTCCCTTTTCATCCTGGTAGATCGCAGCCATCGAGCGATCGAAGGCTCTTCGATTGTCCAGCTGTGTCAGCGGATCGGTGTCGGCAAGTTTTTTGTATTCGACCAGTTTGGTCTTCACATCGTCCAGTTCGGCAGATTTATCGGCGATCGACGACGCGATTTGCCGGCCCTGCTCGATCGTGGAGTCGGTCGCAACAGCCATGATGCCGACAATCTTGCGCAGGATATCCACATTGAGCGCATGATGACCGTTCAATCCGGCGGACGTTCGGTCCAATATTGTGCCGTACTTCTCCAGCGAATTGCGCTCGCGCACCAGAAGACCCATCACCTCTTCGATTTTTTCGGTGATCTGATCATGCGCGGTCTCGACGATTCCCTCGCGATTGTTGAGGGCAAAGAAGTCGCGCGACAACTGGTCAAGGTCCTGCTGCCGGGGCTTGGGTCCGAGTTTCGAGAGTGCGACCCTTAATGTCTCGTTGGAGCCAGCGTAGGCTTCGTAATAAAGTTCGTAGTTGCGCGGCAGGCCAATGACGCCGGCTTTGCCCATGGCCTCCACGACGGACCGGGCGGTGTCCTTGACGCCCTCCGAAATCGCCATTGACGCCTGCATGTGCCCCACTCCGATACAGCCACAGCGCTTTCACCATGTGGCCGAACTGCCGCGCAGATTCATGATAGCTGCGCGCAAATTGCAACCATCACGAGAGGCTAGCAGCGCGCAGCTAACGCACGGTTAATTGCGCACATGCTCCGACACAATTGTATCAACGCTCAGACGTCCCAGGCCGGCGAGAATTCGAAGTCGCAGATTCGGTAGTTTGCCGCCCGCAGAGCCGAAATGGCGTTCATTTCCGCATCTGTCAGATCGAAGCTGAAAACATCGAGATTTTCGGCCAGGCGCTCGCGCCGCGTGGTCCGTGGAATGGCAATCACGTTCGGCTGCTGAACATGCCAGCGCAGAATGACCTGCCCCGGCGTTCGGCCGTGTTTCTTTGCCGCTGCGGCAATGGCGGGTTCCTGCAGGATGTCGAGCCCGCGCCCGAGTGGGCAATAGGAGACCATGGCCATGCCTGCCGAGCGGCAGGCCGCCATCACTTTCGATTGGTCGAGCTTCGGATGATACTCGACCTGGTTGACCGAGAGCCGATGGGAGGACAGCGAAACGGCCTCGGCCAGCAGCGCGGTCGGGAAGTTGGAAACACCGATATTGCGGGCGAGCCCATCCTCCAGCGCGGCGTTGAGGGCATCTATGGTCTCGCCCAGCCGAATGGCCGGGTTTGGCCAGTGTATCAGAAGCAGATCGACCTGTTCGAGCCCGAGGCGGTCGAGACTCTGTTCCGCCGAGCGCCGGAAATCGGCTGCCGCAAGGTCGGTCGGCCAAACTTTCGTTGTGACGAATATCTTGTCGCGCGCTATGCCGGCGCGGGCAATGCCGCGCCCGACATCGTCCTCATTCTTGTACATCGCAGCCGTGTCGATATGGCGGTAGCCGCTTTCGATCGCGGCCTGAACAAGATCAGCGCAGTGATTGCCCTCAAGCGTCCAGGTTCCAAGACCGATTGCGGGAATGTGCGCCCCGTTGGCATCGACTGTGTGCAAGGCGGTTCTCCGTTTGAGCGGCGGGGTGAATTACATGCTATCGCGGCAGGGGCAGATTCTGTGTCGCGGAGATGACCTAATGTACGACAGGCCGGCAGGCAAATCGCGGATCGAACTGCTCGACCTGGCGCGCGGCGTCGCGCTGGTCGCCATGGCCGTCTATCACTTCGCCTGGGATCTGGAGTTTTTCGGTTACGCGGAGCCCGGCATGACCGCGGTCGGTGGCTGGAAGCTTTTCGCGCGCTGTATTGCGTCGTCGTTTCTGTTCATCGTCGGTTTCAGCCTCTATCTGGCCCATTCCGCTGGCATTCGGCCGCGCTCCTATTTGCGGCGCCTTGCGATGGTGGCCGGCGCGGCGCTCGCAATCTCGCTCGTGACCTGGTTTGCGGTGCCGGGCGGCTTCATCTTTTTTGGCATTCTGCACCAGATCGCACTCGCCTCCGTGCTTGGCCTCCTTTTCCTGAGGCTGCCCTGGTTCGTGAGTGCCGCGACTGCGGTCTTCTTCGTAGCCGCGCCATGGTATCTCCGTTCGACCATGTTCGACGCGCCCGTCTTGTGGTGGATCGGGCTGTCGAGTTCTGACCCGGTGTCCAATGATTATGTGCCGCTTTTCCCGTGGTTCGGCGCGGTGCTGGCAGGCATCGCGGCCGCGAACCTCGCGACCGGCGTCGGACTTATGGAGCGGCTGCGGTTTTCTATGGGGCGCTGGTCATCGCCGTTTCGTTTTCTCGGACGCCATAGTCTGATCGTCTATCTGGTCCACCAGCCGCTGCTGATCGCACTCGTTTGGATCCTGTCCCAGGTTGCGCCGCCCGCCCTTCGATCCGATGCCGATCAGTTCGGCCTGGCCTGCGAGGCCACATGCACGCAAACGCATGATGCGGATTTCTGTGCCCGCTATTGCGACTGTGTCTACGACAGGCTGGCTGCCGCCGGCGCACTGGACGCGGTCTTCGCAAGCGAGCAAGATGCGGAACAGATTGCAATGTTGAACGAGACAGCATCCATGTGCACCTTCAATGCCGGGCAGGATTTGGGGGAAGCAGGCACGACCGAATGAGCGAACGTCCCGCACCGCCCAGCCGTCTGCCCTGGCCTCCGATGATTTATCTTGCGGCCGTGGCTCTGGCCATCGTCCTGCAATGGCTCTGGCCGTTGCCCTGGATTGGCCCGCCGCTTGCCGACCTGCTGTTCGCTCTGGGCTGGCTGATGGTTCTGGCGGCGCTTGCGCTCGATTTCGGTGCAATGCGGACGATGCGCAAGGCGCAAACGACGATCCTGCCCAACAGGGCGGCGGATCACCTTGTTACGGGCGGCCCGTTCGCGCTCAGCCGCAATCCGATCTATCTCGGCAACACCACGCTGATGGTGGCAATCGGTTTTATCGTCGGCAGCTTGTGGTTCGTTGTGCTGGCGCCGGTGGCTGCGATCCTGACCACGTTTCTGGCGATCAGGCCGGAGGAGCGGCATCTGGCCGAGCGGTTCGGCAAACGCTACCGCGACTACCAGAAGAAGGTGAGGCGCTGGTTCTGAGGCTGCTGCGGCCGGCCAGTGGCTCGGCGTTGTGCCGGATATCCCGACAGGCTGGGCATTATTTGTCGGGCGGCAGGGCAGGAACGTTCCGTTCGGTACAGCGCCGCGATACGTGGTGTGGATGAGATAAGCCGCTCAGGTGGAAACGCCGAGTTCCACCAGCCGTTCGACGCAGGCCTCTTCGGCGTTGTCGAGCTCTTCAATCGTTTCTTCCAGGTCGCGGCGCTTCTGCCGAAGCATGTCCCGCTTTTCCGCGATACGTGCGATCATGAGTTTCAACTGGCCGACTTCGCCGGGCGGTTCCTTATAGATCTGGATGATCTCTCGGATTTCGTTGATCGAGAATCCGAGCCGGCGGCCGCGGATGATCTGCCGTACGAGATGGCGGTCGGAGGGCCGAAACAGGCGTGTGCGGCCGCGCCGCGCCGGATGGATGAGACCTTCGTCTTCGTAGAAGCGCAGCGTGCGGGTTGAAATCCCGAATTCGCGGGTGAGTTCCGTAATGGAATAATAATCGCGCACTTGGTGAACCGTGGCTGTTTTTTAGGCGACCTGTGTGACACGGCGTTTACGTAAAAGTCAAATATCAGGGCGGGCCAGATGGCCCTCATGAGTGTTGCTGGCGATTGCGAATCTCGGCCACCATTGATGCCGCAACTGCCATGCGTGTTCGGCCGCCCTGCTAGTGAAGCTGGCAATTATCCGGGTGGTTCCCGGTGCGTTTCAAGAGATACATCCGCCATGGATTTTCGAGGAACGTAGGAAGAACATCTAAGAAAAGGTAATTTAATCAATGTTTTATCGTGCTTGCAAAACAAGAACAAAAAGTGTACAAAAAATATCAGGGACACCGGATTGTCCGGTCTTCGATGACGACCAAGGGGTGATAAGATGGCGCAAAATTCATTGCGGCTCGTAGAGGAAAATTCAGTGGACAAATCAAAGGCTCTGGATGCGGCGCTGTCGCAGATCGAGCGCGCCTTCGGCAAGGGCTCGATCATGCGCCTCGGCACCAATGAGCAGGTCGTCGAAATCGAAACCGTCCCGACTGGTTCGCTTGGTCTTGATATCGCGCTTGGCGTCGGCGGCCTCCCCAAGGGGCGCATCATTGAAATCTACGGTCCGGAAAGTTCGGGCAAAACGACCCTGGCGCTGCATACGGTCGCCGAAGCACAGAAGAAGGGTGGCATCTGCGCCTTCGTTGACGCCGAGCATGCGCTCGACCCCGTCTATGCCCGCAAGCTTGGCGTCGATCTCGAAAATCTGCTGATTTCGCAGCCCGACACGGGCGAGCAGGCGCTGGAGATCTGCGATACGCTCGTGCGCTCCGGCGCGATTGACGTTCTGGTGGTCGATTCGGTTGCCGCCCTTACGCCGCGGGCCGAGATCGAAGGCGAGATGGGCGATTCGCTGCCCGGCCTTCAGGCCAGGCTGATGAGCCAGGCGCTGCGCAAGCTCACCGCGTCGATCTCGCGCTCCAACACCATGGTCATCTTCATCAACCAGATCCGCATGAAGATCGGCGTCATGTTCGGTTCGCCCGAAACCACCACCGGCGGCAATGCGCTGAAGTTCTACGCGTCCGTGCGCCTCGATATCCGCCGCATCGGTGCCGTGAAGGACCGCGACGAGGTGGTCGGCAACCAGACCCGCGTCAAGGTGGTCAAGAACAAGCTTGCGCCGCCCTTCAAGCAGGTCGAGTTCGACATCATGTATGGCGAGGGTGTCTCAAAGACCGGTGAGTTGATCGATCTTGGCGTGAAGGCCGGTGTGGTCGAAAAGTCGGGTTCCTGGTTCTCCTACAACTCACAGCGCATCGGGCAGGGGCGTGAGAACGCCAAGCAGTTCATGCGTGACAATCCAGAAATGGCAAACGAGATCGAGCAGGCGCTCCGGCAAAACGCCGGGCTGATCGCCGAGCGCTTCCTGGAAGAGGGTGGTCCGGGCGACCTTGAAGCCGGCGGTGAAACGGCCGAAGCCTGATCCGTATTCGAAGTTGGGCGAGACGCCGCCGGTTTCATGCCGGCGGCGTCTTTCGTTTGTAGCGCGGCCCGGGCATAACCAGATGAAGAGGCAGGGTTGGCCGGCTTCCGCATGCGTGATGCGGCTGGGTCAAACAGAACTGTTTCAAACTGCACCGAACTTGGTCTAAAAGCCCTGTTCCAATCGCTGCTTGGCTGCGGCGTTTCACGAAAAGGCTTGGGTTATGAGCGGCGTTAACGGCATCCGGTCGGCTTTTCTCGACTATTTCGGTTCCAACGGTCACGAGATCGTTGCCTCCAGTCCATTGGTGCCGCGCAACGATCCTACGTTGATGTTCACCAATGCCGGCATGGTCCAGTTCAAGAACGTCTTCACCGGGCTGGAGAAGCGCGATTATGCGCGTGCGGTCACGGCGCAGAAATGCGTTCGCGCCGGCGGCAAACACAATGATCTCGACAATGTCGGCTACACCGCGCGCCATCACACCTTCTTCGAAATGCTGGGCAACTTCTCATTCGGCGACTATTTCAAGGATGTCGCCATCGAACTCGCCTGGAACCTCATCACCCGCGAATTCGGTCTCGATCCGTCGAAGCTGCTGGTCACCGTCTACCACACCGACGATGACGCCGCCGCCTTCTGGAAAAAGATTGCCGGCCTGCCCGACGACCGCATCATACGCATTGCAACGCATGATAATTTCTGGGCGATGGGCGACACCGGCCCCTGCGGTCCCTGTTCGGAGATTTTCTACGACCATGGCGAGCATATTCCGGGTGGCCCACCCGGCAGCCCGGACGAGGATGGTGATCGTTTCATCGAAATCTGGAATCTGGTTTTCATGCAGTTCGAGCAGGTCACGTCTGACCAGCGCATCGATCTGCCGCGCCCGTCGATCGACACCGGCATGGGGCTGGAGCGAATTGCGGCCGTCATGCAGGGCAAACACGACAATTACGACATCGACCTGTTCCAGGCACTGATTGAAGCCTCGGTCGAGGCAACCGGCGTGAAGGCCGACGGCGCTGCCCGGGCCAGCCACCGCGTGATTGCAGACCATCTGCGCGCGTCAAGTTTTTTGATCGCCGATGGCGTTTTGCCCTCCAACGAGGGCAGGGGTTACGTGCTTCGCCGCATCATGCGCCGCGCCATGCGCCACGCGCAGCTTCTCGGCGCCTCCGAGCCGCTCATGTGGCGGCTTGTGCCGGCGCTGGTTCAGGAGATGGGGCAGGCATATCCGGAACTCGTGCGCGGCCAGCAGCTCATTACCGAAACGCTTCAGCTTGAGGAAAAGCGCTTCCGCAAGACGCTGGCGCGCGGCCTCGGCCTGCTGGAGGAAGCAACGCAGTCGTTCGGCAGCGGCGATACGCTCGACGGCGAAACTGCCTTCAAGCTTTACGATACATATGGTTTTCCGCTCGACCTGACGCAGGATGCGCTGCGCCAGCGCGGCATCGGTGTCGACACCGACGGTTTCAACACCGCGATGGAACGCCAGAAGGCGGAAGCGCGTGCCAGCTGGGCCGGTTCGGGCGAGGCAGCGGCCGAAGCGATCTGGTTTCAGTTGCGGGAAAAACTCGGTGCCACCGAGTTTCTGGGCTATTCCAGCGAAGCCGCTGAAGGTGTCGTCAGCGCCCTGGTGCGCGAAGGTACGGAAGTGGCTGTGGCCGGGAAGGGTGACGACGTTGCCGTGGTCCTCAACCAGACACCGTTTTACGGCGAATCTGGCGGCCAGGTCGGCGACACCGGCGTGATCCGCGGCGACGATTTCGAGATTGCCGTCTCCGACACGCAGAAGAAGGGCGACGGCCTTTTTGTGCACTACGGCAAGGTCATTTCGGGCGAGGCGAAACCGGGCGCGGCGGCCGAACTTGAAGTCGATCACGGCCGCCGGAGCCAGATCCGCGCCAACCACTCGGCCACCCACCTTCTTCATGAGGCCTTGCGCGAGGTGCTGGGTAGCCATGTGGCACAGAAGGGGTCGCTTGTTGCTCCCGAGCGGTTGCGCTTCGACTTCTCTCACCCCAAGCCGATCGGTGAGGTCGAGCTTGCCGAAATCGAGGCGATAGCCAATGAAATCGTGCTGCAGAACAGCGCCGTTTCGACGCGTCTCATGGCGGTCGATGAAGCGATCGAGTCCGGCGCGATGGCGCTCTTCGGCGAAAAATATGGCGACGAAGTACGGGTCGTCACCATGGGTACGGCGCTTCGCGGCGACAAGGCGGGCAAACCCTATTCTGTCGAGCTGTGTGGCGGCACGCATGTGAG
This sequence comes from Rhizobiaceae bacterium, assembly GCA_017644005.1. GTDB lineage: Bacteria > Pseudomonadota > Alphaproteobacteria > Rhizobiales > Rhizobiaceae > RCIO01. The sequence goes on along the minus strand of JAEPMJ010000003.1, from coordinate 323,349 downwards.
CGCGACCGGAGACATAGGTCTCGTGCGCGTGGTGTCCGAGGGCGCGGTGTCGTCTGGCGTGCGCCGCCTCGAAGCGCTGACCGGAGCCGCCGCGCGCGATCACCTGGCCGAGCAGGATCGGCGCCTGCGCCGAATGGCGACGGCGCTCAAGGTTTCTCCGCAGGACGCGCCGGCCCGCCTTGATGCAGTGCTGGAAGAGCGCCGCCGGATGGAGCGTGAACTGGCTGAGGCGCGCAAACAACTGGCGCTGGGTGGCGGCGCGTCGTCCGCGGGTGCGGCCTCAGAGAAGGAAGATATCGGCGGCGTCGGGTTCCTGGGACGCGTCGTCAGCGGGGTCGCACCCAAGGACCTGAAATCGCTTGCCGACGAGGGTAAGAAATCGCTTGGTTCCGGCGTGGCCGTGTTCGTCGGTACGTCGGATGACGGCAAGGCGAGTGTGGTGGTTGGCGTCACCGAAGATCTGACGCAGCGCTTCAGTGCAGTGGATCTGGTGCGTGTCGCTTCACAAGCGCTTGGCGGCAAGGGCGGCGGCGGACGGCCGGATATGGCCCAGGCTGGCGGGCCGGATGCCGCGAAGGCGGATGACGCGGTGTCGGCCGTACGTGCGGCGCTTGCCGGTTAGGCGGCAGAGGCGCTTCATCCGGCCGCTCGCGCCGGTTCCTTGCGCTCGCGCACGAAGTTGAGGGCTGCGAACAGCCCGAGCAAGGCGAAAGGCAGGCTGGCGACGACTGCCCAGAAGCCCACGCTGCGCGCACTTTCAACGCTGATGCCCTCGGCGAAACCGGCAGCGTTGGCCACTATGCCGATGGCTGCGGCGCCGATGGCGTAGCCGAGGCGGTGCAGGGTAGGGATGGCGCTCGCTACGCGGTTGTGCTCGCTGGGAGGCGCCAGTTTGGTCGCGCGCCGCAGCACGAATGTCCAGGCTGCACCGAAACCGGCCCCCTGCAGGATCGCAAGTGCCACGATTGCAGAGACCGGGCCATTCGGCAGTGCATGGACCAGACCGAACACCGACGCTGTGATGGTGAGCAGTCCTGCGAGGATCATTATGCGGTCCCAGCGCTCCGGAATGCCCGCGATCAGGATTGCCGCCACCGACCAGCCGATCGATTCGAGCGCGATCACGTACCCTGCCTCGAGCGGTGTCAGGCCATGCACGGTGACCATGATCACCGGCCCGTAGATGCCGAGCGCGATGGTTGCGATGGCGAAACACATGATCATGACGAGCGGCGCGCCGAGCGTGGCGAGGGGGTTGAAGACCTGCGGCGGCAGCATGCGGCCTTCGCCGGCCTGGGAGTCGCGCAAGGCGAAGAGACCGAGGCAGGCCACTCCGAGCCCAATTAGGAAAAGCGACAGCAGCAGCGCTTCCGCTAGCCCGGCGGCAGCGATCGAGGTGACGCCTGCGGCAAGCAGTGCCAGCCGGTACGCCGGGAATCGTGTCCGGATTGCCTCCCTCTCGTCGGGTGGCAATTCGATCACCCGCGTGCGCCACAGCCACAATGCGAGCAATGCCGCCTGAATGACAAATGCCCAGAATGCCCAGCGCCAGACGCCGGCGCCGGCAAAAACACCGCCGACCAGCGGACCGACAAAGGCGGACATGCCCCAGAGCGCCGAAACCGCCGCCATGACGCGCGGCATGAGCGCGGCATGGAACAGCCGGGCCGCTGCGATGAAGGACAACGCCACCAGTCCGCCACCGCCAAGCCCCTGAAGCACCCGCCCGGCAAGCATGATCGGCATGGTCGGTGCCACCGCGCTGATGGCGCAGCCGACGAGGTAGATCAGCGCGGCGGCCGTCATCGCCTGTCGCAATCCGACATGCCGCAGCAGATGCGCTGCCGAGGCTCCGGCGGCGATCGAGCCGATTTCGTAGAGCGCGAAGATCCAGCCGATCAGCGGCGCGCCGCCAATATCGGCCACGATCGCCGGGATCATGGTGGCGACCATGAGCCCGTCGGCGGCGTGCAGCCACACACCGAGCGAAACAACGGCGATCTTCGTCGCGTTGCCGCCGGTCAGAAGTTGGCGCCAGCCGCCGTCGTTCAAAGCGTCAGTCATGATCCGGCACTTGGCAGCTTCGTCGCCGAATGTCGAGATACATCGGCGCAGATCGAATGGGACAGAATCCGATGTTCGGATCAGATCGTCGCCGGCCGCGTCTTTTGGAAGCTTGAGCGCGCCTGTATCCGCTCCCACCATGCCGCGACGGCAGGATGCGCGTCGAGCAGGGCGGCTCCTTCGTCCGCCTGGGTGAAGTAGGCGAACATGGGCGCGGCATGAAGGTCGGCAAGCGTCAGCCGGCTGCCGGCAAGCCATGGTGCGGAACCCATCAGGCGGGTGAGGCTCGCCAGGCACGTTTCGGCAACGGCCATAGACGCAGCGATCACGTCCTCATCCGAGACCTCGCCGCGGCTCGCTTTGCCGGCACGCTCCACATAGACGCCCCAAACCATCGCCCGGTAGGCATAGGCGTCCAGCATGCCGATGATCTGGTTCATTGCCGCCCGGCCAGCGGCGTCACCGGGCTGCAGCGGCGGCCCGTCAAAGCCTTCGTCGACATATCGGCAGATCGCCGAAGTCTCGAACAGCCTCAGATCGCCGTGCTCGAATGCGGGAATGCGTTTGAAGGGATGGCGGTCCCGGTACCAGTCCGGAACACCAGCCGGGTCAAAAATGTCGACCGAAACGAGCTCGTAGTCGATGGTCTTTTCGGCAAGGGCAAGCCGCGCGATCCGTACATAGACGCTGTAATCGGCGCCGAAGAGGCGCGGCTTGCTGGTCACCGAAGCAGTCAGGCCATTGCCTTCTGCAGGTTCTCGTCCACCTTGTCGAGGAAGCCGGTGGTGGAGAGCCACGGCTGGTCGGGTCCGATCAGCAGCGCCAGATCCTTGGTCATGGAGCCGTCTTCAACCGTCGAGATGCAGACCTTCTCCAGCGTTTCGGAGAAGCGCTTCAGCTCGGCATTGTCGTCCAGCTTGGCACGGTGCGCGAGGCCGCGCGTCCAGGCAAAGATCGAGGCGATCGAGTTGGTCGAGGTTTCTTCGCCCTTCTGGTGCTGGCGGTAGTGACGCGTCACTGTGCCGTGCGCGGCTTCCGCTTCCACCGTCTTGCCGTCGGGCGACAGCAGAACCGAGGTCATCAGGCCGAGCGAGCCGAAGCCCTGCGCCACCGTGTCGGACTGCACGTCGCCGTCATAGTTCTTGCAGGCCCACACGTAACCGCCCGACCATTTCAGGCTTGCCGCCACCATGTCGTCGATGAGGCGGTGTTCATAGGTGATCTTCGCTTCCTTGAACTTGTCCTCGAACTCGGTCTCGTAGACCTCCTGAAAGATGTCCTTGAAACGGCCGTCATAAGCCTTGAGGATCGTGTTCTTGGTCGACAGATAGACCGGGTAGCCGCGCTGCAGGCCGTAATTCATCGAGGCGCGCGCAAAATCGCGGATTGAGTCGTCGAGATTGTACATCGCCATCGAAACGCCCGAACCCGGTGCGTCGAACACTTCGTGCTCGATCACCGTGCCGTCCTCGCCGACGAACTTGACCGTAAGCTTGCCTTTGCCGGGAAATTTGAAGTCGGTCGCGCGATACTGGTCGCCGAAGGCATGGCGGCCGACAATGATCGGCTTGGTCCAGCCCGGCACAAGGCGCGGCACGTTGCGGCAGATGATTGGCTCGCGGAAGATGACGCCGCCCAGAATGTTGCGGATCGTGCCGTTGGGCGAGCGGTACATGCGCTTCAGCCCGAACTCCTCGACGCGCGCCTCGTCCGGCGTGATGGTGGCGCATTTCACGCCGACGCCGTGTTCCTTGATGGCGTTGGCTGCATCGACGGTGATCTGATCGTCCGTCTCGTCGCGCTTTTCGATGCCCAGATCGTAATAGCGAAGATCGATATCCAGATAGGGATGGATCAGCTTGTCCTTGATGAACTGCCAGATGATGCGGGTCATCTCGTCGCCATCGAGCTCGACGACGGGATTTGCCACCTTGATCTTCGCCATGTGAAATGCCTCGTTGTTTGGAAAAACCGGACGGGTACCCGCCACCTTGCTGGATTTGCGGCCCCTATATCACCCAATGTTGAGAAGGCAAAGTTGGGCGATTGTAGCAAAAGGAACGAATAATGGGTGCGAACGGCGCGGCACTGCGGTTCGGGGAAAACACGGCGGGCTGCGTGACGGTCAATTATGCCGCGATGGGGCGCGAAGACGCGCCGCTGATCCTGATGCTGCACGGCTTTCCGGAGTATTGGGCCGGATGGCGTGCCGTCATGGAACGGCTTGCCCAAAGCTATTTCGTGGTCGCGCCGGATCAGCGCGGGTACAACCGCTCCTCGAAACCGGAAGGTATCGAGAATTATCGCGCAAAGGCGCTCGTCGATGATGTCGTCGCGTTGGCGGACAAGCTGAGCCCCGGCAGGCCGTTTGTGCTTGCCGGACATGATTGGGGCGCTTCGGTAGCCTATGCCTACGCCTTTGCCCATCCGGAGCGCCTCAGCCACCTAGTCATCGCCAACGGCGTCCACCCTGCATGCTTTCAGCGTGCGCTGTTTGAGGATGAGGCGCAGCGCGAGGCGAGTCGCTATTTCCACTATCTGACTTCACACAGGGCCGAGGAGGGGCTTTCGCAGGACAATCACCGTCGGCTGATGCAGATGCTTTCGAGCTTTTCCGACACCTCTTGGCTGACCGACGATGAGGCCGTGGCCTATCGCGCGGTTTGGAACGAGCCCGGCGCTCTTACAGCGATGCTCAACTGGTACCGCGCTTCGCCGATCATTGTCCCGGACGCCGGCGCTCCGGTGCCGGCAGGACGCTCGGTGCTCGACCTGCCAGTGGAGGGGATGACCGTCGCCATGCCGCATCTTGTTCTGTGGGGCGAGGCCGACACCGCATTGCTGCCGTCATGTCTGCAAGGGCTGGACCGCTATGCGCCGCAACTGACCGTAAAGAAGATCCCCGGCGCAAGTCACTGGATCCTGCACGAAAAACCGGACGAGGTGGCTACCGCGATTGCAGCGTTCGTGGAAGATTGAGCGCCGTCCACTCTCATTTCAGAGGAGAGCCGCCCGAAGGGTTGGCCGGGATGACGGCGCGGCTACTTTGCCTTCTTCTTTTTCGGTGGCATGGGACCGACATAGGCCATGGCCATGGAAATCCAGTCGCGCAGGGCAGCCTCGGAATCGATCGCATCAGCCGAAACTGTGACGAAGCCTTTCATTGCCTTGCCGGTGAACATCATCGGTCCGGCGCCGGGCTTGGCATGAGCGGCGGCGTCCTGCTCCTCGCCGACCCGCACCATAAGGTCGCCATTCTTCATGGTGCCGACGAGCATATTGCCGTTGAGCGTAAAGCAGAGCCCGCCGAACATGCGGATTTCGCCAGTGTTGGGGTGCTCGTTCACGACCGCGCGAATGCGATCGGCAAGTTCAGCACTCATCCGTGTGCCCACGCTTCTCAATCGCCGGCAAATATGGCAGGGACCGTAAAAACGCGCAATCGGCGCGCGAGTGGTTCATGACACGTACTGAAAACAAGCGGCCCGGCGGCCCGGCTATCATTCTTGTCGAACCGCAACTCGGCGAAAACATCGGCATGGTGGCGCGCGCCATGGCCAATTTCGGCCTTGGCGAATTGCGCCTCGTGAACCCGCGCGACGGCTGGCCGAACGAAAAGGCTGTGGCTGCAGCCAGCCGTGCCGACTATGTGGTGAGCGCAGCGAAGCTCTTCGATACGCTCGACGAGGCCGTGGCCGATCTCAACTACGTCTTGGCGACGACGGCGCGCGAGCGGGACGGCTTCAAGCCTGTTCTTGGGCCGGTCGATGCGACGGCTGAGCTGCGCCAGCGCTGCGGCGGCGATCAGAAAACCGGCATCATGTTCGGGCGCGAGCGCTTCGGCCTCTACAACGAGGAAATCGCGCGCGCCGATGCCATCGTCACCTTTCCGGTCAACCCCGACTATGCCTCGCTCAACATCGCGCAGGCGGTGCTGCTGATGGCCTATGAGTGGATGAAGTCAGGCCTCGAACACACCAGCCAGACTGCATTCGAAGGCCCGGAGTTTCCGCCGGCCGAACGGCATCAGCTGCAGGGACTGGTCGATCATCTGGACGCTGCGCTTTCGGCGCGCGGATATTTTCGTCCGCCCTCGAAAAAGCCCAAAATGCTGGACAGCCTGCAGGCGGTTCTGACGCGGCCCGGGTTCACCGAACCGGAGATCAGGGTGCTGCGCGGCATCGTGGCGTCGCTCGACCGGTTCACGCCGGATAGGCCGCGAGGTGCATCTGCGCCAGACGGCGAGGGCGACAAAGACTGATATGAGACCGGTGCTGTTTTTCGATTCCGGCATTGGCGGGCTGACGGTGCTCCGTGAGGCGCGTGTGCTGATGCCCGGCCGTCCCTTCATCTATGTCGCCGACGATGCGGCATTTCCTTACGGAGCGTGGGAAGAGCGGGCGCTGGCAGATCGCGTGGTGGGTCTCATGGGCCCGCTGCTGGCCGAATTCGAACCCGAGATTGTGGTCATCTCCTGCAACACGGCATCCACCATCGTGCTCGCCGACCTGCGCGCCGCTTACCCCGCCACGCCCTTTGTCGGCACCGTGCCCGCGATCAAGCCGGCGGCCGAGCGCACGCGTTCCGGCCTGGTTTCCGTGCTTGGCACGCCCGGCACGATCGCAAGGCAGTATACACGCGACCTGATCGCCTCCTGGGCAACCAAATGTCATGTCCGGCTGGTGGGCAGCGACCGGCTGGCGCAGCTCGCCGAAACCTATATGCGGGCGGGGTTCGTCGACGAAGCGCAGGTGAAGGCTGAAATCGCGCCCTGTTTTCTGGAAAAGGACGGCGCACGAACCGACATCGTCGTGCTTGCGTGCACCCATTATCCGTTTCTGGTCAACCGCATGCGCAAGACGGCGCCTTGGCCGGTGGACTGGATCGATCCCGCCGAGGCGATTGCCCGGCGCGCCCTGTCGCTGCTTGAGCCGCATGATGACGCCGCATTTTCGTGGGACGAAAGCCGCGATATTGCCCGCCTGACCTCAGGATCCAGCGACGTTGCGACAAGACGGCTGATGCATGGCTTCGGCCTGCGTATGGACTGAGGGACGGGGCGAGAACCTGAAAAGGAGAGCGACCCATGCCAGCCGTATCGAAGGCCCAGCAGAAAGCCGCCGGCGCAGCACTTGCTGCCAAGCGCGGCGACATAAAGAAAAGCGAACTTCAGGGGGCGTCGGTCGAAATGTATGAATCGATGACCGAGGCCCAGCTTGAAGAGCTTGCCGAGACTGAACATGACGGCCTGCCCGAAAAGAAGGACAGTTGACCGGCGCTCGCCGGCTCGTCGAAACCGAGGAAGCGGGGGATATGCAGATCAGACCCTGCGTGCGCGGCGACGCGCCTGAACTGACAGCATTGTTGAACGAGGTTGTCGCCCAGACCGGCACGAGCGCGCTGGAAGAGCCATTGGACGAGGTCACCTTCGCCGATTGGTTCATCGACGGGCCGCTGATGCTGATCAGCCTTCTCGCCGAAAATGCAGGCAAAGCTAGCGGTTTCCAGACTGTGTCGCGATACGGCAATTTGCCCGAAGGCTGGGGCGATATCGGCACTTTTGCGCGCCAGCCCGGCAGGGGCCGGTGTCGGTACTGCTTTGTTCGCGCACGCGCGCCGAAGCCGGGCGGCTTGGCCTCGTCGCCCTCAATGCGACAATCCGTGCCGGCAACGAGACCGGATTGGCCTATTACGCCAGTTGTGGTTTCGAAGACTACCGCATCGACCGCGCCATGCCGCTGAAGGACGGCCGGCCCGTTGGCCGGGTCAGCAAAGTTCTGCGGCTCGGCTAGTGCGAGTTGACTTTCCGCCGAAACGGGCCTAAACGCCCGCACACGCAGGGTTTCGGCCCTGCGTTTTCATTACGTGTCCCGTGGGTTTTTCCGCAAAGCGTGCGTGGAAAATCCTGTCAGATCCCGAAAACGGGGGTCAGAGGAGGGCGCGTTTCCTTCGTCTGAAGCTTTAAGTTTCAGGCGTAACTCGTTGAAAGGAAATGCGATGAGCAAGCGCGAATCCGCAAAATACAAACTCGATCGCCGTATGGGCGAAAACCTCTGGGGTCGCCCGAAATCCCCGGTGAATCGCCGCGAGTACGGCCCCGGCCAGCACGGCCAGCGCCGCAAGGGCAAGCTTTCTGACTTCGGCACCCAGCTGCGCGCCAAGCAGAAGCTCAAGGGCTATTACGGCGATATTTCCGAAAAGCAGTTCCGCAAGGTCTATGACGAGGCCAACCGCCGCAAGGGCGATACGCCGGACAACCTGATCGGCCTGCTGGAATCTCGCCTCGACGCGGTTGTTTACCGCGCCAAGTTCGTGCCGACGATCTTCGCTGCGCGCCAGTTCGTCAATCACGGCCACATCAAGGTCAACGGCAAGCGCGTCAACATCCCGTCCTACCGCTGCCAGCCGGGCGACGTGATCGAGGTGCGCGAGAAGTCGAAGCAGCTCGCCATCGTGCTTGAAGCCGTGCAGCTGGCCGAACGCGACGTGCCGGATTATGTCGAAGCCGACCACAACAAGATGACCGCAACCTACAAGGCGGTTCCGGGTCTGGCCGACGTGCCCTACGCAGTGCAGATGGAACCGAACCTGGTTGTCGAGTTCTATTCGCGCTAGTCGCTCGAAAGAGCATGGAATTGAAGGGCCGCGCATCGCGCGGCCTTTTTCTTTGGCCAAGACCCGGCTATCTGGAGATCATGAACGTTTCGCTTCCGCCAACCGAATTCGACGAGCCAGGAACCGGCCTGTCCATGTTCCGCGATGCGCCGAACTCGGTCGAGTTCAACAAGCTGCGCAAGCGGCTGGTGCGCAATGCACGCGAGGCGATTGAAACCTATGCGATGGTCAAGCCTGGCGAGCGCTGGCTGGTCGCGCTGTCGGGCGGCAAGGATTCCTACGGGCTTCTGGCTGTCCTGCTGGATCTTAAATGGCGCGGGCTCCTGCCGGTCGATCTGCTCGCCTGCAACCTCGACCAGGGTCAGCCGAACTTCCCCAAGCACATTCTGCCGGAATTCCTCGACGCACACGGTGTCGCGCACCGCATCGAATATCAGGACACCTACACCGTGGTGACGGACAAGATTCCGGAAGGCCGCACTTATTGTTCGCTGTGTTCGCGCTTGCGCCGAGGGCATCTCTATCGCATTGCGCGCGAAGAGGGCTGTTCGGCGCTGGTGCTCGGTCACCACCGTGAGGATGCACTCGAAACCTTCTTCATGAACCTGTTTCATGGCGGCCGGTTGGCGGCCATGCCGCCAAAACTTGTGAATGACGAGGGCGACCTGATGGTCCTGCGCCCGTTGGCATTCTGCGCCGAGGCCGATCTGGAGAAATTCGCGGTTGCGATGCGTTTCCCGATCATCCCCTGCGATCTGTGCGGCAGTCAGGACGGCCTGCAGCGCAATGCGATGAAGGCGATGCTGGACGATCTCGAAAAGCGCATGCCCGGCCGCAAGGACACCATGATCCGCGCGCTCACCAATGTGCGGCCTTCGCACTTGATGGACGGCAAGCTGTTCGACTTCGCGGCGCTCGAGCCGAAGGCTGGCGAGGGCGGTTAGCCTGGCCGCCGTTCGTTTTGCGGCTGGAACAGCACTCCGCCTTCCGCGACCAGCACCAGGATCAGCGCAAACAGGGCAAAGAAGAAATAGCCGGCGGCGAGTGGCACGATCGTGCCGTCGAATGCCTGGCCGACCAATGCGCCGAGAGCCGCACCACAGGCGGTCTGGGCAAACCCCAGGATGGAAGAGGCCGTTCCTGCGACATGGCCGAGCGGCTCCATCGCCAGAGCGTTGAAATTAGAGCCGATAAGCGCGAATTGCGCCATCGAAACCATGAATACGGTGATAAAAAGCCAGAACGGTATCGGTCCGAACATGACAAGCGCGAATGCCACTCCGTTGGTGAGCATGAAGCCTATGAGGGCTCCATGGGCAAGGCGTCGCATGCCGAAGCGCCCCACCATGAGCGAATTGATGAACGACATGAGCGCCATGGTTCCGGCCACAAGAGCGAAGTACAGCGGAAAGCTGTCACCTTTGTCGTAGATGTCGACATAAATCTGCTGGGCCGAATTGATGAAACCGAACAGCGCGCCGAAAATCACCGCCAGTGCCGCGCTGTAGCCGACCGAAATGCGGTTGGTGAGCACGATACGGAAGCCGTCGACAATGGTCGCGAATTTAAACGGACGGCGATACTCCTCACGCAGTGTTTCTGGCAGCCGGAAAAATGTCCAAACGGTAATCAGCAGCCCGGAGATCGACATGGACAGGAAAATCTCCGGCCATGACCAGATAGTCATGATCGCCTGGCCAACACCTGGCGCAAGTACCGGAATTACCATGAAAACCATGAAGATGAGCGACATGACCTCGGCCATGGCCCGCCCGCCGAAACTGTCGCGTACGACCGAAACTGTGATGACCCGGGTCGCGGCAGCTCCTAGTCCCTGCACGAATCGCAATGCGAGCATCGCCCCGAAACTGGGAGCGAACACGCAGCCCATCGCCGCAATCGCATAAACCGCGAGGCCGATCAGTAAAGGACGCCTCCGGCCGAAACGGTCGGAAATCGGACCAAAAAACAGCTGCGCCAGCGCAAAACCGCCCAGATACGCAGTGATCACCAACTGCCGGTTGTTTTCGTCGTTCTCGCCAAGTGCCGCACCGATCTGCTGCAATCCGGGCAGCATAATATCGACGGCCAGCGCATTGAGCGCCATCAGAGCCGCCGCCAGAGTGATGAACTCCCATCTGGGAATCGATGTCTTACCGGCAGCCACTGCCGGCGCATTGGGCGCGTCCATGGACAGCCTTTCGGGCCATTGCGAAACGGGGCAAGGGCCGCGTTTCCGCGACCCTAAGGCTGGTATGTCGGCCGGGTCACCCGGCCTGTTGCGAAGAAATCAGGCTGCGCCGCGGGCGCTTACGCCTTTTTCGGAGAGAAAACCCTGCAACTCGCCGGCCTGGAACATTTCCCGAATGATGTCGCAGCCGCCAACGAACTCGCCCTTCACATAAAGCTGTGGAATGGTCGGCCAATTGGAGAAGGTCTTGATGCCCTGACGCAGCTCGTCCGAATCCAGCACATTGACGCCTTTGTAGTCGACGCCGAGATAGTCGAGAATCTGCACAACCTGTCCGGAAAACCCGCACTGCGGGAAACCCGGCGTGCCCTTCATGAACAGCACGACGTCGTTGGCTTTGACTTCATTGTCGATGAATTCGTTGATGGCGGACATGGGGTCTTCCTTTCGTGGACAGGTTCAAGGCCCGTCTGAAAATCACTTGCGTCATATGTATTGCAGCGGGGCGCCGGGTGCAATGTTGGTGATCGGCTCGCTGCCGGCACTGCTGCCACGTATCAGCGCCGAGCCCGTCTCGTGGATTTGCGGCGTTTACTGCGGGAGCGCACACGCTTTCGGTGTGCCTTCGAGCGCGAACGGGTCGATTTGCGCCGGCTCGTTTTCTTTCGCGAGCGTGCGGTCGGCTTCAGCAGCTCTTCGATTTTCCTGAGCCGTTCGGTCGGTGTGAGCTGGCGCTTGCGCCGCCGCCTGCGCTTTCCGGTTTTGCGTTTGAGTTCGCTCAGAACGCCTTTCACGATTGCGTCGACAATCTCGTCGACGATCGAGTTCATTCAGGCACGCTCGTCTGCAGGGCAAGCGCGTGCAAAACGCCGCCCATATTGCCCTTGAGCGCCTCGTAGACAATCTGATGCTGCTGAACCCTGCTCTTGCCGCGAAAACTCTCCGACACGACCTCGGCCGCATAATGGTCGCCGTCGCCGGCGAGATCGCGAATGGTCACGGTCGCGTCGGGGATCGCAGCCTTGATCATCTTTTCGATTTCGCTTGCAGTCATCGGCATGGGAATGCGTGCTCCGTTCAACCATCCATATAGGTCGGGAACCACGATTCATGAACCCGGCGCAGTTCCTCAACCGGTATCGCACGGGCATTTCCGAGTTTCAATTCCCGCCCGCCGGTGGTGCCGATGTGCTGAAATGTGACGTCGCTCGCCTGTCCATGTTCGGTGAGCAGTCTGTCGGATTGCGCCTTCGGCACCGTGAGGAGGTAACGCGCCTGGTCTTCGCCGAAAAGGCTCGCAGCCGCTGAATTGCCGCCGGGTTCGCTGATCGTTGCGCCGATGCCGGATGCCATGGCCATTTCCGCCACCGCGACAGCCAATCCTCCGTCGGAAAGATCGTGGCAGGCGGTTGCAATGCCATCTTCGATTAGTTTGCGCACGAGGTCGCCGACCCGTCTTTCGCGGGCAAGATCGACCGGCGGAGGCGGGCCTTCGCTGCGGCCGTGAATGTCACGCAGATAAGCCGACTGGCCGAGATGTGTGCCCCAGCCGGCCGGTGCGCCGACGAGCAGGATCGCCTCGTCCTCGGCCGCGAACGCAACGCGCGCCATACGCGACCGGTCTGTAATCAGCCCGACGCCTCCGATGGTCGGTGTGGGCAGAATGCCCTTGCCATTGGTTTCGTTGTAAAGCGAGACATTGCCCGAAACGATCGGGAAATCGAGCGCCCGGCAGGCTTCGCCAATGCCTTCGATGGCGCGCACGAACTGGCCCATGATTTCGGGCCGCTCGGGGTTGCCGAAATTGAGATTGTCCGTCGCTGCAAGCGGCAGCGCCCCGGTCGCGGTCAGATTGCGCCAACATTCGGCAACAGCCTGTTTGCCGCCCTCGAAAGGGTCTGCTTCGCAATAGCGCGGTGTCACATCGGAAGAGAAAGCGAGCGCCTTGGTCGGGTGGCCTTCGACGCGAACGACGCCCGCGTCGCCGCCCGGTATCTGGATCGAATTGCCCTGAATCAGCGTATCGTACTGTTCCCATACCCAGCGACGGCTCGAGTGGTTTGCGGAGCCGAGCAATTTCAGCAATGCGTCAGCAATATCCGTCTCCGCCGCGCTGCCCTCGGGGAGCGCATCCGGCGCGGCGGGGCTAATCCATGGCCGATCGTATTCCGGCGCTTCGTCGCCCAGCTCCTTGATCGGGAGATTGGCGACTTCATCGCCCTTATGCAGGATGCGAAACCTGAGATCGTCGGTTGTCTTGCCGACAATGGCGAAGTCGAGGCCCCATTTGCGGAAGATTGCCTCCGCCGCCTTTTCCATCTCCGGCTTGAGCACCATGAGCATGCGCTCCTGGCTCTCCGACAGCATCATCTCATAGGCAGACATGCGCTCCTCGCGCACCGGCACCTTGTCGAGATCGAGCTCGATGCCGAGGTCGCCCTTGGCGCCCATTTCAACCGCCGAACAGGTCAGGCCGGCCGCTCCCATATCCTGAATGGCAATGACCGCGCCCGACGCCATCAGTTCGAGACAGGCTTCGAGCAGGCATTTTTCGGTGAAAGGGTCGCCGACCTGGACCGTCGGGCGTTTCTCGTCGATCTGATCGTCGAACTCGGCCGAGGCCATGGTCGCGCCGCCGACGCCGTCGCGGCCTGTCTTTGCGCCCAGATAGACGACGGGCAGGCCGACGCCCTCGGCCTTGGAGAGGAATATGCTGTCGGTCTTGGCGATGCCGGCTGCAAAGGCATTAACGAGAATGTTGCCGTTGTAGCTGGCGTCGAACTCCACCTCGCCGCCGACCGTCGGCACGCCGAAGGCGTTGCCGTATCCGCCGACACCGGACACGACGCCGGCCACCAGATGTTTTGTCTTGGGATGGTCGGGCGCACCAAAGCGCAGCGCGTTCATTGCCGCTACCGGCCGCGCGCCCATGGTGAAGACGTCGCGCAAGATGCCGCCAACACCGGTCGCCGCGCCCTGATAGGGTTCGATATAGGACGGGTGGTTGTGGCTCTCCATCTTGAAGACCACACAGTCGCCGTCGCCGATATCGACAACGCCGGCATTTTCGCCTGGCCCGTGAATCACGCGCTCACCCTTGGTCGGCAGCGTGCGCAGCCACTTCTTCGAGCTCTTGTAAGAGCAATGCTCGTTCCACATGGCGGAAAAGATGCCGAGCTCGGTGAAGCTCGGTTCGCGCCCGATCAGGTCGAGAATGCGCTGATATTCGTCCGGCTTCAGCCCGTGGGCGGCAATCAGTTCGTCGGTTATCGGAATGGCGTTCGGTATGGTCACTGTCGGGATGCTCGGGCCGAGGAAGGAAGGTAACGGTCTGCCGCGACCGCGAGCGCGGCAGCCACGATGAACATGGCGAGTATCCCCGCGATCATCGTGATCACGGAGGGCCAGCCATTTTGCCAGAAATCGAGGAAGGGGTAGGGCACTTCGCCTGCAATCGGCGCGCGCAAAAGCACATAGCCGAGGTAAACGAAGGGGTAGATCAGGAACACAGGGATGTCGCTCCAGCGCAGCCGGCCGCTGCGGCCAAAACCAAGCCACCAGACAACCATGACAATCGGCGCCGCATAATGGAGCATGATGTCGGTGGCTTTCTGCAGACCCTGCGGATCCCACAACTCGGCCAGCAGCAGGTGGTAGACGATGCCGACAATGGTGATCGCGACTGCCGCGGTGGCTTCGACCCGGGGCCGCGCAAAGAAGGCGAGGCGGCCCGGCATCACACCCGAAGCATGGACGAGCACCGCGAAAATATTGGTCAGGATTGTGAAGAAGGAAAAGAACTTCACCACTGCACCGCCGAGGCTCATGCCAGCGCTTGTGTGAACGTCGACGGCAAGGAAAAACTGCACAACGACGGCAACGACGCCGATCAGAATACCTAGAAGATGAAGCGCGCCTAACATCGTCATGCTCCCGTCGAACAAGAGGTGTCGCCGCCGGCCCAGCGCTGGGCATCGGCTGCTATGGACGGGCCCTGCGGACCGTCCATCAGTGGGCCGTACGCGGAAATCCTGGCGGGTTTGCCTGCAGCCTCGATGACCAGTTTCGGCAACCCGCCGACATTGCCGCGCGGCACGGCCAGAATGCGTGGCCGCCCCGAAAATGAGGTCAGTTCCGGCGAGAGCGCCAATCCCTCGAACCCTTCTTTCTGCGGTTTGAACCAGCACTTCTGGGATGCCACGGCGATGCGTTCCATGGTGGACAGCGCCGAGTTGTCGCCGGGCACCGAGATTCCGTTATCGGCCACAGGGTTGCTCTGGCAGCCGGCGGTCAGCAGCGCAGCCAAGCATGCGGAGCCGATGCCCAGCCATCTTGCACTCACGCCGCAAGCCCCAGCGCGCCGGCAAAAAGCGCACGTCCGTCAGTACCGCCATGTGCGGCCTCGATCAGGTTTTCCGGGTGCGGCATCATTCCGAGCACATTGCCCTCGGGGCTCACAATGCCGGCTATATCATTCACGGAGCCGTTGGGATTGCTGCCTTCCGCGTAACGAAACACGACCCGGCCTTCGCCTTCGAGCCGTTTAAGCGTCTCATCATCTGCGAAATAATTACCGTCGTGATGCGCGACCGGACAGCGGATGATCTGACCGGCATCGTAGCCCCGCGTGAACGCGGTGTTAGCATTGGTGATTTCGAGCTTCACTTCGCGGCAGACGAATTTCAATGTTGCGTTGCGCATCAGCGCGCCGGGCAGCAGTCCCGCTTCGAGCAGGATCTGAAACCCGTTGCACACGCCCATCACCATCGCGCCCTGCCGCGCCTTTTCCGCAACGGCCTGCATGACCGGCATGCGCGCGCCGATCGCCCCGCAGCGCAGATAGTCGCCATAAGAGAAGCCGCCGGGAATGACGATAAGGTCGACATCGGGGATGTCGGTCTCAGTCTGCCAGACGGTATGCGGTTTTTTGCCGGTGATTTCGGTCAGTGCCGCGATCATGTCGCGATCGCGATTGAGACCGGGCAGGAGGACGACGGCGGTTCTCACCCGGCGATCTCCACCGCATAATCTTCGATCACGGTGTTCGCGAGGAGCTTCTCGCACATTGCCTTGATGTCGGCTTCGGCCTTCGCCCGGTCAGCACTGTCGACCTCAATGTCGAACACTTTGCCCTGACGTACCTGGCCGACGCCGCCAAACCCCAGCGTACCGAGCGCACCTTCGATTGCCTTGCCCTGCGGGTCCAGTACGCCGTTCTTGAGCGTAACCGTCACGCGTGCCCTGATCGCCAATTTTCGCTCCGTGCTCTTAGTGAACGCTGTCTTTGTCGCCGGGTTTCGTTGAAACGAGCACCGGGCCCGATGGGCGCGGCGGCTCGTTTTCGTTCATGATGCCCAGCCGGCGCGCAACTTCCTGATAGGCTTCCACAAGCCCGCCCATGTCGCGGCGGAAGCGGTCCTTGTCGAGCTTGTCCTGCGTGCCGACGTCCCAGAGACGGCACGAATCGGGCGAGATCTCGTCCGCCACTACAACCCGCATCATCTCGTTTTCCCACAGCCGGCCGCATTCCATCTTGAAGTCGACAAGCTGGATGCCGACGCCCAGAAACAGGCCGGTCAGGAAATCGTTGACGCGGATCGCGAGCGCCATGATGTCGTCGATTTCCTGTGGGCTCGCCCAGCCGAAGGCGGTGATGTGTTCTTCCGTCACCATCGGATCGTCCAGCGCATCGGCCTTGTAGTAGAATTCGATGATCGAACGGGGCAGCAAGGTGCCTTCCTCGATGCCGAGGCGTTTGGCCAGCGAGCCTGCAGCGACGTTGCGCACCACCACCTCGAGCGGAATGATCTCCACTTCCTTGATCAACTGCTCGCGCATGTTGAGCCGGCGAATGAAATGGGTCGGGATGCCTATGCGGTTGAGATGCGAGAAAATGTGCTCCGAAATTCGGTTGTTGAGCACACCTTTGCCATCGACAATCTCGTGTTTCTTCTTGTTGAAGGCCGTCGCGTCGTCCTTGAAGAACTGAACCAGCGTGCCAGGTTCAGGTCCTTCGTAGAGAATTTTTGCTTTGCCTTCGTAGATACGGCGCCGACGGTTGTTCATGGCAATCTCTGACGTTTGGCGATGGAACGCCCTGGCTGGCTGTGGATTCGCCGCCTGCATTTCTCGCTGCGTCCTAACGCAACTGCTTGCGGTGCTCAATCGTCATTTCGCTGTGTTCAACTGCTTTACCGGCGCATTGAGCGCACGGATATGCCGAAAAGACTGTTTGTCGCGGCCAGTATGCGGTCTGCATATTGACCACGGCCCGGGCTTTTGGTTTGTGCCGGAGCACCCATATGCACATTAGTGCCCATTCCGACCGGAGGAAAGTTCATGGCCAGCTTCGAAGATCGTGAGAAAGGTTTTGAGGCCAAGTTTGCTCACGACGAGGATTTGAAGTTCCGGGCATACGCCCGTCGCAACAAGCTTCTTGGTCTGTGGGTTGCCGATCAGATCGGTAAGACAGGTGACGACGCGGAGGCTTACGCCAAGGAAGTTGTCGCGGCCGATTTCGAGGAAGCCGGCGACGACGATGTGTTTCGCAAGGTGCGCGCGGATCTGGATGCGGCCGGAGTTGCCCAGTCAGACGAGCAGATTCGCACGCGGATGGTCGATCTGCTTGCCGAAGCCGTGGAACAGGTGCGGGCAGGCTGACAATCGCCCGAATGGAGCATTGATGACCGGATTGGGACCAAACTCGAAGTCGCTTGCCGTACAGCTGGCCGCTGACGAGACCGTATTCGCGGCCTGGTCGGGTATTCCCGACCCGCTGACGCTTGAGGCGCTGGCCGCGACCGAATTCGATTCGGTGCTGCTCGACATGCAGCATGGCGGCCACAGCGAAGAAAGCGTGTTGCGCTGCCTCGCCCCTGTCATCGCGCATGGAAAGCCGGGCATCGTGCGAATTCCTGTCGGACGGTTTGACATGGCCAGCCGTGCGCTCGATTATGGTGCCCAGGCGGTCGTCGCCCCGATGATCAATTCGGCCGATGACGCCAGACAGTTTGCTGCGGCAATGAAATATCCGCCACTCGGCGAGAGGTCCTGGGGCGTTGGTATCGCTTCGGCACGTGACGGTCAGACTGACAATACGAAGCGGCTTCGGGAAGGCAATGGCGAAACACTCGCCTTTGCCATGATCGAAACCCGCCGCGCATATGATGCGCTCGACGCAATTCTCGATGTTCCAGGCATTGACGCGGTTTTTATCGGCCCTTCGGATTTCTCCATCGGGTGGACGAACGGAAAGGCCGTAGACCCGCGTCTTGAAGATATGGCGGGTGCGGTCCAGGAGGTTGTCAAAAAAGCCCGCGCCGCCGGCAAATATGCCGGCCTCTATCTCGCCGACATGTCAGACGCAGGGCGCATGCGCGAGCTGGGCATCCAGTTCTTCGGCTTTGCGCCCGAAGCACAGCTGATGAACATTGGCGCGGCATCGTTGCTCGCAAAGGCGAAAGCCTCGATCGGCTAGCTCGGCCGCAGGCGGGACACAAACCGTGCGAATGTCATCGAGCCTTCCGGCCACGGACCGTGGCCGGATGCGGAATCGATGCCGCCGATTTCCCCTGCATCGATGAACAGCGATCCCCAGTCTCCGGCCATCTGCTCGGCGTGGTCGAACGAGTATTTCGGGTCATTGCGGCTCGCGACCAGAATGGAAGGGAAGGGGAGCGGGTCGGCCGGCAGCGGTTCGTCGCACGCCCAGGGCGAGACCAGAAACGCACCCGCCACTGCCGTCTTGAATTTGCTGATGGCCTGAATTGCGGCGGCAACGCCGGTCCCGTGTGCAACGAGGACAGTCGGCTTGGATTCGCCATTCACGGCATCAGCGATCTGCGCAGCCGCATCGCCCGCCTGCGATACAATGGAACGACCAGTGGAAAGTCGGCCTTGCCAGCGCGACAGCCAGTGGCCTTCGTCGGTGCCCACCGTACCGGGAATGAACAGAATGTCTGCGTCTTTCACCTTCATGGGCGCGGTGTAGCCACGGCCCTCGCGCGTGGCAAGCGTGCGTTTTCGGTGAACAGCCTGTCGACCATCCCGCATCTTGTGAAAACATGCCACGATTGCGATTTGAAACCCGTCAAAGGCCGGCATGGACTTGTCGGGCCACGATTGTGGAGATTTCGATGGGACAACTTCCATTTGCCGCCGACGCTCCGGTCAGCGTTGCCCGCGTCGGGCTTAAGGCACGCGATGCCGATAGCCTTGCCGACTATTACATGAAGGTGCTGGGTCTTGAGGAACTGCGTCGCGTCGACGGCACGATCGGACTCGGAGCCGGCGGCCGCGAATTGCTTGAAATCGAGGGGTCTTCGTCGCTGCAACCTGGCGACGAGCATAGCGCCGGCCTTTATCACACGGCGTTTCTGCTGCCTTCCCGCGACGATCTTGCGCGTTGGGTCGGTCATGCAGCCGAGAATCGGATCGGCATCTCGGGCGCCTCCGACCATCTGGTCAGTGAGGCAATCTACATTTATGATCCCGAAGGCAACGGCATCGAAATCTACCGCGACCGGCAGCCGCAGGAGTGGCCGAGCCGGGACGGGCAGGTGCAGATGGCGACCGAACGACTGGATCTCAGGGCGCTGCATGCGTCGCTGCCGCAGGCCGACGCCGGCTGGTCAGGCATCCCCGAAAACACCATTGTCGGCCATGTTCATTTGCGCGTCGGGGACACCGAGACCGCCGAGGATTGGTGGCACGGCGAAATGGGCTTCGATACCGTCGCGCGCTATGGCGACAGTGCCGTTTTTCTCTCAACTGGCGGCTACCACCATCATATCGGCGCGAACTCCTGGCAAAGCGCAGGTGCCGGTCAGCGAGCGAAAGACAGGACCGGTCTGAGCTTCGTGGAACTCGGCGCAAAGAGCGGAAAGCCGCTGGGCGAGAAGACCGACCCGTGGGGTAACGTGATCAGGACCGTCGGCGCCTAGATCGATCTACCCGAACACCCGCGCGAAGATCGTGTCGACATGCTTGGTATGATAGCCGAGGTCGAACCGGCTGCGGATCTCATCCGGTGAAAGCGCTGCCGTCACTTCCGCATCGGCCAGAAGCTCTTCGAGGAAGTCCTTGCCGTGCTCCCAGGTCTTCATGGCGTTGCGCTGCACCAGGCGATAGGCGTCTTCGCGTGACACTCCGGCCTGGGTGAGGGCAAGCAGCACTCGCTGGGAATGGATGAGCCCCCGATAACGGTTCATGTTGGCCTGCATGTTGTCGGGGTAAACGAGCAGCTTCTCGATCACGCCGGTCAGCCGCGCCAGCGCAAAATCGAGCGTCACGGTGGCGTCCGGGCCAATCATGCGTTCGACCGAGGAGTGCGATATGTCTCGTTCGTGCCAGAGCGCGACATTCTCCATTGCCGGCATCGCATAGCTGCGCACCATGCGCGCGAGGCCGGTAAGGTTTTCCGTCAGCACAGGGTTGCGCTTGTGCGGCATTGCCGACGAACCCTTCTGGCCGGGGGAAAAATACTCTTCTGCCTCCAGCACTTCCGAGCGCTGGAGGTGACGGATTTCAGTTGCCAGCCGCTCCACCGAAGATGCGATCACGCCAAGCGTGGCGAAAAACATGGCGTGGCGGTCGCGCGGGATCACCTGTGTGGAAACGGGTTCCGCTGTGAGGCCCAACTTTTCTGCGACATGCGCTTCGACGCGCGGATCGACATTGGCGAAGGTACCCACCGCACCTGAAATTGCGCAGGTCGCCACTTCGGCGCGTGCCGCGACGAGCCTTGCGCGCGCCCGCAAAAACTCGCCATAGGCATAGGCAAGCTTGACACCGAAGGTCGTCGGTTCTGCATGAATGCCGTGGCTGCGGCCCACCGTCACCGTGTCCTTGTGTTCGAAAGCGCGTTTCTTGAGCGCTGCAAGCAGGGCGTCGAGATCGGCAATGAGAAGGTCGCTGGCCCTGGTAAGCTGAACCGCCAGGCATGTGTCGAGCACGTCCGACGACGTCATACCCTGATGAATGAACCGCGAGTCAGGCCCGACAAACTCCGCGAGGTGGGTCAGAAATGCGATGACGTCGTGTTTGGTCTCGCGCTCGATCTCGTCGATGCGTGCGACATCGAAGGTCGCACTGCCGCCCTTGTCCCAGATCGTCTTTGCAGCCTCTTTTGGGATAACGCCGAGCTCTGCCAGCGCGTCACAGGCATGCGCCTCGATTTCGAACCAGATACGGAATCGGGTTTCGGGCGACCAGATTGCGACCATTTCGGGCCGCGAATAGCGCGGGATCATTGCGTTTCCTGTATTCCGAAGAAGTCGCCGTGCTCCTAACAGAGCACACTGCACTTCTCAACGCGCCTGCCTGGCTACCAACAGGCTAGCGCCGAACAGAAGCACGATACCTAGAGGGAAAAACAGCCGCGTCCCGAGCACCGCAAACTGGTAGACGGCGCTGGCTCCGGTGAAAAGCAGCTGAAAAACCCATTGAACGCTCGGAAAATCGCCATGCCACTGGGCAAAATAGATCCTGTAGTGCATCGAAAACACAAATGCGGTGGCAAGAATGGTGCAGATACCGAGCGCAAGAAACGCCGCCGCATAGCGGCGCTCCGGACCTGCGCCGGGAACAACGAGCCGTGTGAGGTAGAGTGCGACGGGGAAGGCGAGCACGCCGCCCAGCGCGAAGATCAAGATAACGGTTGTGCTGTGCGCGGCTTCTATCCGCCCGCCCGCGAGGAGCGACACAGCTGCACTTGCCGCCATTGCTGCAGCCCATGATGCAGTGCCAAGCGCGGTGAAAGCTGGCTCTGGCAGAGCCATGCGAAGCCGGTGAAGAAACCCGGACCTGACTTCAGATGCCGTCATCCGGTTCTACAGACGCCCTGCGACGGCGAGCCAGCGGTGATCGGGGCCTTCAAAGCCGATCTGCCGCATCGCGAGCATCAATGCGAAGACCGGATCGCCAGACGGCGGGTAGAATATCTGCAATCCGCCGATACCGTAGCCGAGCGGGCAGCCGCGGCTGCCGGGTATCGAACTGTCTTCATGTACAATCTCTGTGGTGTCGCCGTCGGTGGTGCCGATGCGTGTCAGCCGGTAGCCCATGATCGCGCCAAAACCCTCGCAGCCGGAGGGTGCGGCAAGCGGCACGTCTTCCAGCCGGAACTCGACCGGCGCATCGATTGGCGCGAAGACCGGTCGTGGATTGACAGCCATGCGTGAGAAGTCGGCGGAAAGTTCGGTGATAGCGTTCCAGCCGGCGGTGTAGCCCCGGTTTTCAGCGAGGACGGTGTCGGAAATGACTGCCTGCCCCTGTGTTTTCGCCTGCGCGCGCGCCTCGCCCAGCGAGGCGGTTTCGTCTTCGAGGCGTACCCGGATCGGCGTGCCGGATACAAACGTGTCGGTGGCGGTGTCTATGTAGAAGCGGTTGGCATAGGGGAATCCGGAGCCGTCCTGAATGCCGTATTCTTCGAAAGCGAACATGCCGCCGTCCGCACTGAAACCGAGAATATTTACTTCGGCTGCGTCACCGGCCTGCGCGATCGCGGGCACGCAAAGTGCCGCCGCCAACGCGGCCGCCTTCCGCAGGATCGATCTCAGCATTGCTTCTCTCCTAGTCCTGACTCATGTGCTGCTGGCTTCGAGCCGCTCAGCCCATACCGGCATGATATCACCGGATTCAGCCACGGCAGCATGAACGCCGCGTGCAATCGCGCGCGCCATCACGGAGCTTGCCTCGGCATAAAGATCGATCGCATCTTCGAATCCGAGGGTAATGCCACTTGTACCGGTGGCCAGCGAGAATACCAGATCGCCGTCCGCCGGTGTGTGGCTCGGCCAGATCGCGCGGGCAAATCCGTCGTGGGCTGCGATGGCGAGCCGCTTCGCATCCGCCTTGGTGAGTACAGCATCCGTCGCGATGATGCCGAGCGTGGTGTTGGCGCCACTCGCATCCTGATCACGGAACTTGAGCAGCACGTCTGCGCTGCGCGGGGGCGGTATCGCAGGAAACCCGAGGCCACCAAATTCATCGCCTATTTCGAAGGGGGCAGCCCAGAAATACGCGCTCTCGCCCATCGTCGTGGAGCCGACGGCGTTTACCGCCGCAAGCGCCGACACGGTGATCCCGTTGCGCAGGACTGCCGATGCCGAACCGAGCCCGCCCTTCAGCCCCGCCGTCAGTGCGCCTTTGCCGGCGCCGTGGGTGCCAATGGAAAATTCCGTTGTCGCGGCACACGCCGCCGCATGGCCAAGTTCGCGGTAGGGCGGGTAGGTGCCCCAGTTCTTGTCGCCACCATTGGTCATGTCGAACAGGATAGCAGTCGGCACGATCGGGATATTGATGCCGCGCACGGAAAACCCCATGCCGGCTGCGCGCAGTGCGGACTGCACGCCGGACGCCGCATCGAGGCCGAATGCCGAACCGCCGGAAAGCACCAGCGCGTTGATCCGCTCCACCGAATTGTGCGGCTCCAGCAGATCCGTCTCGCGTGTGCCCGGCGCGCCGCCCATCACGTGAAAGGACGCCACCGCGGGTTCGTCGCAGATGACGGCCGTCACGCCCGATTTCAGCTTCGCGTCGTCGGCATTGCCGACGCGCAGCCCGGCGACGTCGGTCAGAAGATTGAGAGGTCCGGGTTTCACTGCCAAGGTCTACTCCACGACGACAAAGTTCGCGCCGTCATAGCGGAACAGCCGGTAAGGGTTTTGCGTCAAATCGCCTTTGTCGTCGAATTTGATCGGGCCCATGGCGGTTTCGAATGTGTCGGTGTTCAGGACATCGGCAAGCGTACGTCCGCTGGTCTCGGAGCGGATCAGCGCTTCAACCGCAACCTCGAACGCGGCAAAACCCGGGATAGCGTAGCCTTCGGCGATTACTTCACGTTGACGGAAAGCTTCTAGCACAGCCTCGGGCGCGTCGTCGGCCGGCTCCGGCAAGCCCACCATAAGCGTTCCGGTCGCAAGCGGTATATCGTCTGGAACGGAACGCAGCGTTTCCCCGGCAGCGATCACCAGGTCGAAACCAAGCTCGGCCGCGTCGCGTCCCATGATCGCGACATCGGCCCGGTCGCCGCCAACCAGAACATGCGACGCGCCGGCGCGCCTTAACCGCGCCATCAGCCCGATCTGATTGTCCATCTGCGGTCGGTAGGTATCGATGAAAATCGGTTGCAGGCCAGCCAGTTCAGCCGAAAGCCGGAAACTCTCGACCAGTTCGCGGCCGTAGATGGTGCCGTCATCGACAAGGGCAAAGAGCTTATCCTGCCATTGGTCCACCAGGATATCCGATACGGCTTCACGCTCGTCGTCTGCGCGCGGTGCCATTCGGTAAACGGGCCAGCCGGTCCTTTGCCGCTGGTCGGTGAGGCTGTTGGTCCGTACGCCGGGTGTAACCACCGGGATGCCCGCCTGCTTCAGGATCGGCAGGGCCGCCTCGATTGCCTCGGTGCAGATGAAGCCGACGACGATACGCACCCCGCCGGCCACCATGGCTTCAGCGGCCTGCCTGCCGCCTTCGGCTGTACAGCTGTCGTCACCGAAGCGCAGATTGGCCGACGCGATGCGCCGTTCCGCAGCTGCGATTTCCACCCCGTTCCGCAACTGATTGCCCAGGAGTTCGACCGATTCGCTCAGCGGCGCCACGATGCCGATCGTCTGCGCCTTTGCCGGCGCGGCAAAGACGGCAGCGAAAAGAGTAAGAAACGGAACTAGGGGCAGGGACATGCGCATGGGCGCAATCTACGGGCATGCGCCGAAAAGTGAACACGCAATCGCAGATTGTCGCCATTTCGGCTCTCCGTGCCGAAATGGCGGCTGAACAGCCGCCGCTCTGCGGCGAGACTGTGCTTGTGACACGGGGTGCCGGCACTATATAGCGGGCTAGACGTTTCAGGGGTTTGCATTGCTTAAAGACACAGCGGTCGAGCCGCGCATCTACCGTGACGCCATGGCCCGCTTCGCCGGTGCCGTACATGTCGTGACGACCGACGGTGAAGCCGGCCGGCGCGGCGTAACCGTGATTGCAGCTTGTTCGGTTTCAGACGGGCCGCCGACGATTCTGGTCTGCCTCAATCGCGAAAACGAAGCGAATGACGTTTTCCGCGACAATGGAGTCTTTTCGCTCAACACGCTCACGGATGCGCAAAAGCCGCTGGCGGATGCGTTTTCCGGCTTGACGGGCCTCGCTCAGGATGAGCGGTTTGCCCTTGGGGCATGGGAGGCTGTTTCCACAGGCGCACCTGTGCTGAAAGACGCCGCGGCGGCTTTCGACTGCGATCTGGTGGACGCGAAGGATCTTGCCACGCACCGTGTGTATTTTGGCCGTGTGCGCGCGGTACGCATCGGTGATAGCCTCAGCCCGCTGATCTATTACAACCGCGCCTACCGCCTGCTTTGAAGGACAATATGGCGAACCAGCTGCCGGCAACGATTGACGACACCCTGACCATGCTCGAGGGCGCGGGTTATGTCGCCGACCGCTCGCTGGCGACCGTGCTCTTTCTGGCACTGCGCATGGGGCGTCCGCTCTTCCTGGAAGGCGAGGCCGGTGTCGGCAAGACCGAGATCGCCAAGGTTCTGTCGTCCGCGCTCGACCGGCCGCTGATCCGCCTGCAATGTTACGAAGGTCTCGACGTTTCTTCCGCCGTCTACGAGTGGAACTATGCCGCCCAGATGATCGAAATCCGCATGGAAGAGGCCGCGGGCGGTGTCGATCGCAGCGAAATGGAGCGGAACGTCTTCTCGGAGAAATACCTGATCAGGCGCCCGGTATTGGAAGCGCTGGAAGGCGAATCCGGCCGCGCGCCTGTGTTCCTGATCGACGAACTCGACCGCACCGACGAGGCGTTCGAGGCGTTCCTTCTTGAGATACTGTCCGACTTTCAGGTCACGATCCCGGAACTCGGCACGATCAAGGCCAAGGAGCCGCCGATTGTCATCGTTACCACAAACCGTACCCGCGAAATCCATGACGCGTTGAAACGGCGCTGCCTTTATCATTGGGTTGATTACCCGGATGCTGCGCGCGAACTTGAGATCGTGTCGTTGAAAGTGCCTCAGGCGAACCAGCGGCTGTCGCGCGAGGTCGTGCATTTTGTGCAGAAGCTGCGCGAACTCGACCTCTTCAAGGCGCCTGGCGTGGCAGAGACGATCGACTGGGCCGGTGCCTTGACGGAACTCGACAAGATCGCCCTCGACCCCGATACCGTGTCGGACACGATTGGCGTACTTCTGAAATATCAGGACGACATTGCGCGCATCGGCGAAGGTGAGGGGCGGCGCATCCTCGACGATGTGAAGGCCGAGCTGGCGGCCGCGCAATAGGGGCCGCCGATGGGCGATATAGCACCTCATGATGCCGCGAAGCCCGAAGGGCGCATTGCCGACAACATTGTCCATTTCGCCCGTACGCTGCGAAAGGCGGGCATGCGCGTCGGCCCTGCTTCGGTAGTCGAGGCAATCGATGCCGTCCTGATGGCGGGCATCGGCACCCGTGACGACTTCTACTGGACCCTGCATGCCGTTTTGGTGAAGCGCCGTGAGGACCGCCCGGTCTTCGATGAGGCCTTCCGGCTGTTCTGGCGCTCGCGAGAGCTGATCGAAAAACTGCTGGCGATGTTCTCCCCGGTGGCGCCGGACACGCGCGAACGTGAAAAGCAGCGCGCCGCAGAATCGCGCGTCGCCAACGCGCTTTTCGCCGGTCAGGAGAGCAAGCGCGAAGACGACGTGCCGCAGATCGACATCGACGCGCGCTTTACGGTGTCCGGTAGAGAGGTGCTGCGTGACAAGGATTTTGCGCAGATGACCGCCGATGAGCTTGCCGAAGCACGCCGGGCAATTTCCGAGCTTATGCTGCCCGTCGATCGTGTAAGCACCCGCCGGTTCCGGCCGGACCTCCGCGGCAGGCGGATCGACCCTCGTGCGACTATGCGCTCTGCGCTGCGCACCGGCGGCGACCTGATCATTCCGCGCTTCCGATCCGTGCGCACCGTGCAGCCGCCGCTGGTGGTGCTTGCCGACATTTCCGGATCGATGAGCCAGTACACGCGCATTTTCCTGCATTTCATGCATGCGCTTTCGGAGAAGCGTCGGCGCGTGCAGACTTTCGTGTTCGGCACGCGGCTGACCAATCTGACGCGCCAGCTCCGGCACCGCGACCCCGACGAGGCACTGGAACAGGCTTCGGCCGCAGTCGAAGACTGGTCGGGCGGCACCCGCATCGGCGACACTCTGCATGAATTCAACCGCGTATGGTCGCGTCGCGTGCTGTCGCAAGGCGCGTTGGTTCTGCTCATCACCGACGGGCTGGAGCGCGATGATCCCGAAGGGCTGGATGCCGAAATGGAGCGGCTGCACAAATCCTGCCGCCGGCTGGTGTGGCTGAACCCCCTGCTGCGCTTCGACGGTTTCGAGCCGCGTGCGCGCGGCGTGCAGGCCATGCTGCCGCATGTCGATGAATTGCGGGCGGTTCATTCGCTCGATGCGCTGTCCGACCTGTGTGCATCGCTGTCGGACACGCGTGGTCCCGCCGATCCGAGCCGCTGGCAGGGACTTGGCAATCGGGCCGCCGCGGCCTCATATTGAGGTTTCGGGAGAACGCCATGGAAGCCAGCTCAGCCGCCACCGACAATCTGGACCCGCTGCAGGTCGCCGAGACATGGAAGAGTGGCGGACGCGATGTCGCCATTGCCACGGTCATGGAAACCTGGGGGTCCGCTCCAAGACCGACCGGCAGCCAGCTGGTCATCGACAGCGAAGGCAACTTCCACGGCTCGGTTTCGGGCGGGTGCGTGGAAGGCGCGGTGATCACTGAAGCCGTCGACGTGATCGAAACCGGTGAACCCCGCATGCTCGAATTCGGCGTCGCCGACGAAACCGCCTGGCGCGTGGGCCTGTCCTGCGGCGGGCGCATCAAGGTTTTTGTCGAGCGCCTGGGCTGATTGCGATGGATCTCGCGCTACTGAAGGAGCTCAACGCCGAGCGCGCCGCGCGCCGCGCCGCCATTCTCATCACTGACACGGCGGACGGTAGGGGTCAGCTGGTGCGTGAGGGGGACGAAATTTCCGGCGACCTTGGCGATGCCGTTCGGCGCGCTTTCCGGTCGGGGAAATCGGGCCTGGCCGAAATCGATGGTCGCGAGCTGTTTTTCAATGTGCACGTGCCGCCGCCGCGCCTGGTGGTTATAGGAGCCGTGCACATCAGTCAGGCGCTTGCGCCGATGGCGAAAATCGCCGGCTTCGACATGACGGTCATCGACCCACGTACGGCCTTTGCCACCGAGGAGCGCTTTGCAGGTGTCGCATTACGCGCCGAATGGCCGGAGGATGCGCTGAAAAACCGGCCCTTGGATGCCTACACCGCGCTTGCCGCACTCACCCATGACCCGAAGATCGACGATTACCCGCTGACGGCAGCACTCGACGCGGGATGCTTCTACGTCGGCGCGCTCGGCAGCAGGAAGACGCATGCCAGGCGCGTCGAGCGACTGAGGGAAGGCGGCCTGTCGGATGCTGATCTTGAGCGTATCCACGCGCCGATCGGGCTCGACATAGCCGCGGCAAGCCCGGCCGAGATTGCCGTTGCGACGCTGGCACAGATCATCGAAGCGCTGCGCAAACGCGATCTGGCAGGCGGATTGCGCATGAGGGCGGCATGAAGTTCGGGCCTTGCCCGGTCTCCGACGCGGAAGGAACGATCCTGGCGCATTCGATCCAGGTGAATGGCAAGCGCCTGCGCAAGGCGCATCTGCTCACTCGCCACGATATCGAGGCACTTGGCGCGGCAGGTGTGACGACTGTCACGGTCGCACGGCTCGATACGGGCGATATTGCCGAAAATGAAGCTGCCGGCCGTATCGCAAGAGCGATGCGCGTTGACGGGGTGGAAATTCGCACGGCATCGACCGGCCGCGTCAATCTCCATGCCGCAGCGGCCGGCCTTCTCACGGTTGAAAAAAGCCTGATCGATGCACTGAACGCGATCGACCCCGTAATTACGGTCGCGACTCTTGCCGATTATTCAGCAGTCGAGGCCGGGCAGATGGTCGCGACGGTAAAGATCATCCCCTATGCGGTCGACGGCGATTTGGTCGCGGAGGCGGAAGCGAAAGCCGGGGAGGGGAAGGCGCTTGCGGTTCACCCGTTCCGGAGCCTCAGGGTGGGACTGGCGCAAACCCAACTGGCCGGCACCAAAACCTCGGTGCTTTCCAAGACGACGGAATTGACTGCCGCCCGGCTGGCGCGCTCTGGCAGCCGGATCACCGATGAACACCTGACACCGCATGAGCCGGCAGCGCTTGCCGGCGCCCTGAAGACGCTTGCGGCCAACAACGATATTCTCATTGCCTTTGGCGCATCAGCCGTCAGCGACGAGGACGATGTCATCCCCGCCGCCATCAGGCTGGCAGGCGGACGCGTGGAACGCACCGGCATGCCGGTCGATCCGGGAAATCTGCTGGTAATCGGTGAATTGCAGGGCAAACCCGTGATTGGCGCGCCAGGCTGCGCTCGTAGCCCGAAGGAAAACGGGTTCGATTGGGTGCTGAATCGACTTGCTGCCGGGCTGAATCTGACGTCGGCGGACATTGCCGGAATGGGTGTCGGCGGTCTGCTCGCAGAAATACCCTCTCGGCCGCAGCCGCGCGAAACGCGCCGCACGCGCGTGCCGGAAATTGGTGGGGTTCTGCTTGCTGCGGGCCGTTCGAGCCGCATGGGCGCGCGCAACAAGCTGCTGGCGCGGTTTGATGGCGAGGCGCTTGTCCACCGCAGCGCGCGCGCGCTGGTCGAGGCCGGGCTGCGTGACGCAGTAGCAGTGCTCGGCCATCAGGCTGAGGAGGTTGGCGCTGCAATCTCCGATGCTGGCATCCGCACAGTCGAAAACCCGCAATTCGCCTCCGGTATCGCAAGTTCGCTCGATGCCGGCATTCGCGCACTGAATCGCGAGGTCGATGCCGCGATCATCGTTCTCGCGGATATGCCTGCGGTGTCCGCATCCGATATAAGCAAGCTTGTTGAGGCGTTTCGCGCTCATGGCGGCGGCGCGATTGTCCGTGCCACCGCGTCGGGCCAGCGCGGCAACCCGGTCGTTCTTCCGCGTTCGCTGTTTGCCGAGATCGAAACGCTGCAGGGCGACACCGGTGCGCGCCACATAATCGAAAACAGCGATCTTGAGGTGGTCGATATCGAGATCGGCGAGGCGGCGCGGATCGACGTGGATACGCCCGACGCGTTGAAGGCTGCCGGCGGTGTCCTTGAGGACTAGCCGTCCACCCACCGAACTGCTTACCTTGCGCCGATGAATCGCACGTTCCTTTCAACGCTGTTCCTGCTCCTCTCAACCGGTCTGTCGGCTGCGCAACTCCTGCCGCCCCACAAGGACAGGCTGTTCGCTTATCCCGGCCTTTTGTCGGTAGAGGATGACGGCGACTACCTCATCGTCGACTACGACGAGATGCGCGACATTAACGGTCGCGACCAGACACCGGAGCGGCGGGTCCACGGCAAATATGTAACGACAAGCGTTCGTCGCGAGCAGCACGACCTTGTGGCCGAAACGCCAGCCGGCAAGGTGCGCCACATCGCGGTCGGCACCTCGCGCCGCGCCAGTGTCATTGTGGTCTATCTGCACGGTCAGGGCGGCAGCCGTCGCCAGGGCGCGGACGACTTCACCTTCGGCGGCAATTTCAACCGTATCAAGAACCTGGTAAACAACGCAGGCGGGCTTTACCTGTCTCCGGACTTCAGCGATTTCAGCGACAAGGGCGCTGCCGAGATCAAGGCGCTGCTATCGATCTACATGCGCGCCTCGCCCGCGGCCGAGATCGTCTTTGCCTGCGGCTCCATGGGCGGCGCGCTGTGCTGGCGGTTTGCGCGCGATGCCGACATCGCCCCGAGACTGGGTGGTCTCATGCTGCTGGGCTCACTTTGGGACGTCGACTTTACCGGCAGTGCCGCGTTCCGCCGCTCCGTACCGGTATTCCTTGGCCATGGCAGCCGCGACAGCGTGTTTCCGATCGGAAGGATGGAAGATTTCTATCGCTCGGTGAGGAAGGCGAAGCCTGGTTATCCCATCCGCATGGTGCGGTTTGAGACCGGCAGCCATGGCACGCCGATCCGCATGACCGACTGGCGCGAGACGATCAACTGGATGCTCGAACAGCAATGAGGGCTTGAATGTACGTTGATCCGACACGCGAAATGTTCGGCAGGTTCCGGGGGCTTCCCGATGAAGGTCCGGTCCACATGCTCAATCTTGTGCGGCTGCGCGATCAAGCCGAATATGAGGACGGTACCGCGGCCACCGGCGCTGAAGCCTATGCAGCCTACGGGCGCGAGAGCGGGCCGGTTTTTCGCCGCGTCGGCGGGCGCATCGCCTGGTCGGGAGACTTCAGGCTGATGCTGATTGGACCTGAGGAGGAGCTATGGGACATCTGTTTCATCGCCGAATATCCGAGCGCCGCCGCTTTCGTCGAGATGGTGAAGGATCCTGACTACCAGATGGCTGTGCGCCACCGGCAGGCGGCGGTTCTGGACTCAAGGCTTATCCGCCTGGCGCCGCGCAGTTCCGGTGCGGGTTTCGGCGAATAGGCGTCACGGGCCGGAGGCGTAGTCCACAACGGTGCGTGGATTGACCTCACCGTCATAGGATGCATCGACATCGAAACGCACCAGCGAGAACTCGCCGCTGCGGAACAGCCATTCGCCGCGCGATGAGGCGTCGCCGATGCCGCGCCACTTCGACCACGAGTGGAGTGTTTTTGTAGCCGGGTCGAAGTCGGAATTGACCAGTTCGCCGACCGACTTGAAGCCGATCACATAGATCGCATCCACAGGCTTTTCGAAATCGTCGTCCTGATAACGCACGTCCAGATGTGGGGTAGCGAACGAGAGCAGGCGCAGTTCGTTGTAATCGTAACCGAATATGTAGACTTCCGACTCGTTGTAGGCGCCGCTGTTGCAGGGAAAGCGGAACAGCCATGCCTTGTGCTCGGGATCGCTCGCGGTCTCATAGGCATAACGGTAGGCGAGTTCGTGCACATCCGGCTCGCGCTCGGTGCGGGCAAGGCCGCTCATTTGCTCACAGGTCTGTGAAAACGCGTCCTCGTAAAGGGCGACGGCCCGTTCGTGCAGCAATTCCGGTTGCGACAGGACGGGCCCGCCGTCGCAATCCGCAGGGACGGACTCATCCAGGCTGGCGTGGGAAGCGGAAAACCGGCCATTGGTGATGCTCAGCGGCGTAAAGGCGTCCGTCGCGATTTCCGGATTTGCCATTCGCAGGCTGTAGCAGCCGGAAAAGACGCGGACATTGCCGTCGCTCGCATGCGCTTCGATGGCCAGCGGAAGCCTGTAGATGACGCTGCCCGCCGCGCCTTCTTCCGTGACGCGGCCAGTGCGGATCGTCACACGCTCGGTGTCTGAAAAGCCGGCGGCATAGTCTTCTAGTGACGATGCCGGCGGTTCGGAAAAATAGCTCCAGGCGCGGGCATATTCCTTTCGGTTCACTGCATTGTAGAGCGATTTGACCAGTGCCGCAGCGTCAGATCTGTTGTCGAGATAGGCTTCCTCGGCCAGCGCGCTGCTGCACGCCGCCGCCATGCCGCACGTGATCACCAGAACAAGCCGCATGATTCTCCTCCGCCGCTTCGAAACCGGATATTGCCGGGAAATGCGGCGAGACTGCGCTTTTGGCCTTGTGAGCGCAAGCGTTTCCGCCGGTTCGCATGGGCCTCGGTGCGGATATCGGCGGCGTCCGGCCGCTGGTCGCTAAAATGCCGGATATCCATAGGTGAAATCCTTAAGTCGACCAGGCTAGGCTCGGATGCGAGTAAGCCGAGCTGTGGGAGACAGATCGCAAATGCACAAGGACCGCGATTTCGCGTCAGTTCTAGATCAGTTGATGGCCCAGGCCGCCGCGCGGGAAGACGATGCGCCGGCCCGGAATGTCCGGCTTGATCCGCTGTCGGTTGCGGATGAGCTGTGTTCGGGCAAGATTGTCTTCTCGCCTGAGGAATTGACCGCACGCTATGCGGACGAAATGCATGATGCGGCGGGCAAGCCGGCCGCTGGCGCCAGGCCGGTGGTCGACGCTCCGCCGCTGGATTCTGCGTCTATAACTCTGAATACGGACCGCGATTCTATTGCTCGAGAACTTGGACTCGACGGCAGCCGCATTCCCTCGGATCTCGACGCACTGCGCCGCCGTTTCGCATCCCGGAACCACCCCGACCTTGTGGCTCCGCATTTGCGATCCGATGCCATGGTGCGCATGCAGACCGCGAACATGCTGATCGACGAAGCGAAGAAGAAGCGCAAAGGCGGCTTTTTTGCACGCTCCTAGTTGAGCAGTTTGCCCCGCCGTGTCCAGCGGATGACCAGCATGACCGCGACAGCGGCCAGCCCGAAAAACAGACCCAGCCAGACACCGGTACCGTTCATGCCGACCGGAAAGGCAAGAACATAGCTCAGCGGCAGCCCAATGCCCCAATAGCCGATTGCCGCCAGCACCATGGGTTTTGCCGTGTCGTGCAAGCCACGCAGCATGCCCGACGCCACGGCCTGCGCACCGTCGACGATCTGAAACAGTGCCGCCAGTGAGAGAAAGGTCACAGCCGTTGCCGCAACGGCAGCGTTGGCGACGTCGTTGATGTCGATGAAGGCAGCGATCAGCAACCGTGGCAGCAACAGCATCACCAGCGCCATCAGGCCCATGAAGCTGACGCCGATGATGAATGCTGTCCAGCCGGCGAGGCTCACCGCTTCGGGGTTGCGTGCGCCATAGGCCCGTCCGACGCGCACCGTCACCGCCTGGCCGATACTCATCGGCACCATGAAGGAAACCGAGGCGATCTGAATGGCAATCGCATGCGCGGCAAGCGCCACCGGCCCGATCAACCCCATAAGGAAGGTGGCAGCGTTGAAAATCGACACCTCGAAGGCGAGAATACCGGCAATCGGCGCGCCGAGCTTGAACAGCTGGACAAATCGCGGCCAGTCCGAGCGCCAGAAGCGGCCGAAAAGGCGGTAGCGCCGAAACTGCTTTTCGAAGCTGACCACCAGCGCCATGCCGCCGAACATCAGGATGTTTGACGCTGTCGTGGCGATACCGGCGCCAACCAGTTCCAGCCGCGGAAATCCGAGGTTGCCGAACATTAGGCACCAGTTGGCGAACACGTTGAAGGTAACTGCCACCAGAACGATCGCGAGCGCCCAGCCCGGGCGCTCAAGTGCGGAAATGAAGTTCCTGAGAACGATGTAGCCGTAGAAGGGCAGGGTCGCCCACAACATGGTGCGAATATACGCGCCTGCCATTTGCGAAAGTTCCGGATCTTGCCCCATCCAGGCAAGCACGGCACCGCCATGCCACAGGAAAAGCCATAGCGGTATCGACGCGGCCACCGCCAGCCAGAGACCTTGCCGAACCGTGCGTCGCACATCTCGTACCGAGTGCCGGTTCCGGCCGAGTTCCGATGCGATCATGGGGGAGGTCGCGAGCATGAGCCCGAGCCCCAGCATCATTGGCCCGAAATAGAGGTTGCCGCCCAGCGCGCCGGCCGCAAGCGATTGCGGGCCCAGCCGCCCCATCATGATCACATCCGTGGTGGTCATGCTCATCTGCGCGAGATTGGTCAGGATCATCGGCCAGGCGAGCGCCGCCATGGCCCGTACTTCCGCGAGCCAGCCGCTGCCAGTTGATGCAGCACGTGGCGCCGCGGTGGTCATGAGATTCTGCTCCTGCAAAGAACCGGCTTCTATCCATGTGGACCGGCTTTTCAAGCATCTTGATTTGGTCCAGCTCACGCTGAGTTTGCCGCAGGTCACGAAAAAGATGGATGCAAGCGACATTTCTGCTGGCGGAATCGCTTCGCCGCCGGTAAGCCATGATTCCCATGGCGCGATATGTATTCATAACAGGCGGCGTGGTTTCCTCCCTCGGAAAAGGCATCGCATCGGCAGCTCTGGGCGCACTGCTCCAGGCGCGCGGATACCGGGTCCGATTGCGGAAACTCGATCCGTATCTCAACGTCGATCCGGGCACGATGTCCCCTTACCAGCACGGTGAGGTGTTTGTGACCGACGATGGAGCCGAGACCGATCTGGACCTTGGCCACTATGAACGATTCACGGGGCGGTCGGCGGTTCAGGCTGACAACATAACCACTGGCCGTATCTATCAGAACATTATCGACCGGGAGCGGCGAGGCGACTATCTGGGCGCTACCGTCCAGGTCATTCCGCACGTCACGGACGAGATCAAGAACTTCGTGCTGGACGGCAACGACGACGTGGATTTCGTGCTTTGCGAGATCGGCGGCACCGTCGGCGACATCGAGGCCATGCCGTTTCTGGAAGCGATCCGCCAGCTCGGCAACGATCTGCCGCGCGGCCAGTGCGTGTTCATACATCTGACCCTGATGCCCTGGATTCCGGCGGCCGGCGAACTGAAGACCAAGCCGACCCAGCATTCCGTTAAGGAGCTGCGTTCGATCGGTATTGCGCCCGACATCCTGCTGGTGCGCGCCGATCGGGAAATACCGGCCGAGGAGCGCAGGAAGCTATCGCTGTTCTGCAACGTCCGCGAGTCTGCGGTTATTCAGGCGCTTGATGTCGCCAACATCTATGACGTGCCGGTGGCGTACCACAATGAAGGCCTCGATGAGGAAGTGCTCTCCGCCTTCGGTATCGATCCGGCGCCCAAGCCGCGCATGGAGCGCTGGCAGGAGGTATCGCAACGCCTTCACAATCCCGAGGGCGAGGTCACGATCGCCATCGTCGGTAAATATACGGGCCTGAAGGATGCCTATAAGTCGCTGAGCGAAGCGCTGGTGCACGGCGGCATGGCGAACCGCGTGCGCGTCAAGCTCGACTGGATCGAGTCGGAAGTGTTCGAGAAGGAAGACCCGTCGCCCTGGCTCGAAAAAGTGCACGGCATTCTTGTTCCCGGCGGCTTCGGCGAGCGTGGCTCGGAAGGCAAGATACTGGCCGCGAAATTCGCGCGCGAGCGCAGGGTTCCTTATTTCGGCATTTGCTTCGGCATGCAAATGGCCTGCATCGAGGCGGCGCGATCGCTGGCCGGCATCGAGAACGCCTCCTCGACGGAATTCGGGGCAACCGACGAACCGGTCGTTGGTCTGATGACCGAGTGGCTGCGCGGCAACATGCTCGAAAAGCGTAAGGCGGCAGGTGATCTCGGCGGAACGATGCGGCTTGGCGCATATCCGGCCGCACTTGGCGAGGGCACCCGCATCGCCGAAATCTATGGCGATACGCAGATTTCTGAGCGCCATCGCCATCGTTACGAGGTCAATGTCGACTACAAGGCAAAGCTGGAGGGGTGTGGGCTGGTATTCGCCGGCATGTCGCCCGACGGAGTGCTGCCTGAGACGGTCGAATATCCAGACCATCCCTGGTTCATCGGCGTCCAGTATCACCCCGAACTGAAGAGCCGGCCTTTCGAGCCGCACCCGCTCTTCGCCAGCTTTATCGGCGCCGCGGTAGAGCAGAGCCGGCTGGTCTAGCCGCTAGAACGTCGCCTCTGCTTGGAGTGCGTTCTCCAGCATGCGCTCATAGGCGGCGCGCGGCACGTCGCGCGCGCCGAAGCGTTTCAGATGTTCGGTCGTGAACTGCGTGTCTAGCAGCCGAAAGCCGCGCGCGCGCAGATGTTCGACCAGATGCGCCAGGCAGACCTTTGATGCATCTCGCTGGCGTGAAAACATGCTCTCGCCAAAAAACGCCGCGCCGAGCGTAACGCCGTAAAGTCCTCCGACCAGTTCGCCGTCGCGCCATGCCTCGACCGTGTGGCAATGCCCCTGTTCGAAAAGCGCGGCATAGGCTTCCCTGATCGGCTTGTTTATCCACGTGCTTTGCCGGCCCGGCCTCGCTTCCGCGCAGCCGTCAATGACCCCCTGGAAATCACTGTCCCGCATCACTTCGAACCTGCCTTGCCGCACGACCTTGGCGAGGCTTTTCGGCATGCGAAATGTCTCGAGCGGCAGAATTCCACGCGTCTCCGGTCGCACCCAGAAGACTTCCGGGTCGTCGGCTCCCTCGGCCATCGGAAACACACCGGTGGCATAGGCCCGAAGCAGCAGGTCGGGCGGGATGCGCAGCCCGGGCGCGAACGGCCGGCTCACCGGTGAATCTGTCCATGTCGCATGGCCGTAATATGCGTGCTGCTGCCAGACTTTCAATGCAGCAATGGCGGCAGGTCAGGTATCGGCCTTGGCGAGATATTTCTCCAGCCAGTGAATGTCATAGTCGCCATTGGCGATGTCGCGGCTGTTCACCAGGTCCTGGAACAGCGGCAGCGTCGTCTTGATGCCGTCGACCACGAATTCGCCCAGCGCCCGCCTCAGTCGCATCATACACTCGACCCGGTTGGAGCCGTGCACGATCAGCTTGCCGATAAGGCTGTCGTAATAGGGCGGGATCTTGTAGCCCGAGAACACCGCTGAATCGACCCTGACACCCAGTCCGCCCGGCGTATGAAAATGCGAGACGGTTCCCGGCGAGGGGGCAAACGTCTTCGGGTCTTCGGCATTGATGCGGCACTCGATCGCGTGGCCGTTGAACTGGACGTCTTTCTGCTCGACCGAAAGGCCGGCGCCGGAGGCAACCCTGATCTGCTCGTGCACCAGGTCGATGCCGGTGATCGCTTCCGTCACCGGATGTTCGACCTGCAGGCGGGTGTTCATCTCGATGAAATAGAACTCGCCGTTTTCGTACAGGAATTCGATCGTCCCTGCGCCGGCATATTTCAAGTCCGACATCGCATTGGCGACCGTCATGCCGATACGCGAGCGGTCGGCCGCGTTGAGTGCGGGAGAATTCGCCTCTTCCCAGACCTTCTGGTGGCGCCGCTGCAGCGAACAGTCGCGTTCGCCCAGGTGAACAGCCTGGCCATCGCCGTCTCCCACCACCTGAACCTCGATGTGCCTCGGCTTCTCAAGATATTTTTCGATGTAGACGGCGTCGTCGCCGAATGCGGCGCCGGCTTCGGAGCGCGCGGTCGCCAGCGCGACATCGATGTCGTCTTCGCTGCGTGCGACCTTCATGCCGCGTCCACCGCCGCCGGCCGATGCCTTGATGATGACCGGGTAACCGATCTCTGCCGCGATGCGCTTGGCTTCGGCGTCCTCGGTTACGGCTCCGTCCGAGCCCGGAACGACTGGGATACCCAGCCGCTTGGCGGTGCGTTTGGCCTCGATCTTGTCGCCCATGACGCGGATATGATCCGCCCGCGGGCCGATGAAGGTGATGTTGTGTGCGTCCAGAATGTCCGCGAATTTGGCGTTTTCGGACAGGAAACCGTAACCGGGATGCACGGCGTCGGCACCGGTGATTTCGCAGGCGGCGACAATCTGGTGGATATTCAGATAGCTGTCGCGCGATGGCGGCGGCCCGATGCACACACTTTCGTCCGCAAGCCGCACATGCATGGCTTCGGCATCGGCTGTCGAGTGCACCGCAACGGTCTGGATGCCGAGCTCCTTCGCCGCGCGCAGGATGCGCAGCGCGATCTCACCGCGGTTGGCAATCAGGATTTTGTGGAACATCCCGGCAGCCTATTCGATCACGACAAGCGGCTCGCCGAATTCGACGGGCTGCATGTCTTCGAAGAGAATTTCCTTGACCGTACCGGCCCTGGGCGCCGGTATCTGGTTCATCGTTTTCATCGCTTCGATGATGAGCAGCGTCTGTCCCTCGCGGACCGACTGGCCGACCTCAATGAACGGCTTGGCGCCGGGCGAGGGCGCCATATAGGCCGTTCCGACCATCGGAGATGTCACCGCGTTCTTGGCTGGCGACGGCTTGCCGGCCGGCGTCGGGTCGGCTGCCTTCTGCTCCTGAGCGGCCGGAGCCGGCGCTTCCGCATGGGCGGCAGGTACCTGATAGGTCGCCGGCGCACCTGTCGCCTGGCGCGACACCCGCACCTTCATTTCGCCGATTTCGACTTCGATTTCGGTCAGTTTGGTTTCGTTGAGGATGCCCGCGAGATCGCGGATCATCTGCTGATCTATTTCAGACTTCCTGGTCGACATTCCACCCCTGCCTTTGCCCGGATATTCAGGTCAGACCCGCGCGGCCAGCGCGTGCAGCGCCATAATATAGCCCTGAGGGCCAAACCCGCAGATCATTCCCGTCGCCACCGGAGCTATCTTCGAATGGTGACGAAATGGTTCCCGTGCATGAATATTTGAAAGATGCACTTCCGCCACCGGAAGCGGCGCAACAGCGCGTATCGCATCGTGCATCGCAATTGAAGTATGTCCGTAGGCACCCGGATTGAGAACGATGCCGGCAGCCTTCGATCCGGCTTCCTGAATCCAGTCGACAAGCTCGCCCTCGTGATTGGACTGCCGGAAATCCACCGCGAGTCCGAGGGACTTCGCGGCATTGCGGCAGTCCTCGCCGATCTCTTCCAGCGACTTGCCGCCGTAAATGCCGGGCTCGCGCGTGCCCAGCATGTTCAGGTTCGGCCCGTTGAGGACGTAGACTGTCTTGGTCATCAATACTCTTTCGCGCGCTGCAACCGGGCGCTTCGGCGCCTTCTATAGAGGGCATAGAGTGCCGCGAAAAGTGCGCAAGGAGCAAGTGCACCTGTCCACAGGCGCGGTTTGCGATTCGGGCGCCCGTATCAACAGGTGGCGTCCCGGGCGCAGGAGCGGGCAGTCTCGATCTTCTCGGCCAGGATTTCACGCCCCTGGGCTCCGAATATGACCTCCTGCCCGACCACATAGGAGGGCGTACCGGTAATCGCCAGTTCGCTTGCAAGCGCGTAGGTTTCGTTGAACGCGGCCTCGATGTCGGTGTTTTTCATAGCGTCGCGAAGAACCGCTTCCTCGATGCCGAATGACAAGGCTATCTTGATGGCGGTGTCTTCGTTCGCCCGGCCGGGAAAATTGAGCAGAGCTTCGTGGAATGCGCCGTATTGTTCCGGTGCAAGTACCCGGAAGGCCATTGAAACGACATGTGCCTTGCGGGAATCCGGACCCAGGATCGGGAATTCCTTGAGTACGAAGCGCAGATCCGGGTCCGCAGCGACCAACTGCTGCATGTCGGACAGGGCCCGCCGGCAGTAGCCG
The DNA here is from genome assembly GCA_017644005.1 of Rhizobiaceae bacterium. GTDB lineage: Bacteria > Pseudomonadota > Alphaproteobacteria > Rhizobiales > Rhizobiaceae > RCIO01. The sequence continues at coordinate 283,442 of JAEPMJ010000003.1, read as the reverse complement.
CAATTGTAGTCGAAGAACTCGACGATCGTCGTCGTTCCAGACGGGTTGCCGACAAGGCCGTCATAGTCGGCGTTGAAGATAATATCGGACGAGTTTCTGATCGCCTCGGTCTGTGCGAACTGCCGTGCGGCGTCCTGCTTGTCTTCCAGAGCTGCCTGAACCTCGAGCATGATCTCGGGGTTGGCGAGCAGGAAATCGCGAACGATCGTCTCCACGGTTTCCTTGTCCATCTCAGCTGATGCGCTCAGCGCAGGCCGTTCCCGCGCGCTGACTGGCGGGGTCGTACCCGACAGATAGCCGAATGCCAGCATCGCGAAAGACAGTGCGATCCCGAGTGTGCCGACGACGATTGCTTTGTTCATTGGTTTTTCCTGCTGGGGCGTTCTGGGCCGCTGTCCGGTTTTGCCGAACCGCATGGCCCTACTTTGGCGGTTTGAAGTTGATGATGTCTTGCGCCTGCAGCCAGGATGGCGTGCCACGCTTGATTTTCTGTTGTGCCCGGGCGGCAAAGATCTTGGCATCCTTGTAGTTGCCGGCCTGGTAGTGGCCTTCTGCCGTCGCCAGTTCAGCAAGCCCTATTTCGCCGCTTTGACCGTAGGCTTGTGCGAGGTGGCGGTAGCCGGTGACGAATTCCGGGTCTCGGTTGAGCCCGAGCTTGAGCTCGGAAATGGCGTCGTTCACTTTCCCTGCCGCAAGCAGCGCCTGGCCGCGCAGAATGCGCAGGATGCCACCGCGTCCAGGCTCGAGTTTCACCGCCCGCGCGAACGCGCGCGCAGCATCTTCAGGGCGATTGGCTTTCATCAATATTTCACCGCGCAGTTCGTGCAGGTACGGGTTGTTCGGCTGGCGCTTCAGCAGCGCATCAGTTTTTTTCAAAGCGGTGCCTGGACTGCCGGTCAGATAGGTTGCAATCGCGTCGCCATACTGCGCGCCGATGCCGTTCGGGTCGCTGCGGAACATGCGCTTCAGTGCGCTGCTCCCCATCGTGTAGGCCGCGATCTTGGCACGCATCATGTCGTGCCGCTGTTGCTGCAGAGGGGCTGCTTCCTTGTCGAAATAGGGGCTTTCTCGGGCAACGCGTTCCAGGTTTGCAATGCGGTCGCGCGGCGCCGGGTGACTGCTCTGATACGGATCGGCGGCTATTCCGGCCAGCGAGGCCGATTGTGCAAACCGCTCAAAGGTCCGCAGCATGCCGCGCGCGGACTGGCCGGTCTTTTCCAGATATTCCACACCGAGCCTGTCAGCGATCGCCTCTTCGCCGCGCTGGTAGCTGAGGATGCCGCGCCGCGCGATTTCGGGCGCTCCCATCGCCACGCCTGCACCAAGTTGGCTCAGCCCCTTCGCTCCGGTGGTGGCGCCGGCAATACCGGCACCCAGGCCGACAAGGGCCCCAACAATCGCAACCGTCTTGGCGCGGTCGAGCTCGCGCCTGAGCCGCTCCTGATGGCCGCCGGCAATATGCCCGGCCTCATGTGCAAGCACGCCAATGATCTCTCCGGGAGTTTCAGCGATCGCCAGCGCGCCGGTATTGAAGAAGATCCGACGGCCCGCGACAAAGGCGTTGAAGCGGGTATCGTTGACGAGCACGATCTCGATGCCCCTGTTGCCCAGCCCCGCGGCCTTGAGGATTGGCTCCGCATAATCGCGCATTAGGGCTTCGATTTCCGCATCGCGCACGATCGGTACCGAGCGCTGCTGCGCGCCGGCGGCAGCGGGCCCAGCAAGCGCGACCATACCGGCCAGCATAACCGTGGATAGCTTCCGCATTGCTGCGGTGCCCGATGGAAATCGATTGGCCAAGGTCCCGAACATCTCGGTTTCCGTACTTGAAGGCGGATTCGATGGAAAGCGGCAGCCGCGATCCTCGCCAACTTGTGAAGCTCACTTCATTCGGGCAATTGTGCGGCGCCACCTGCTTGAGACCGGAGATTCCATGTCGATTTCGCTATCGCGCCGCGGTGCAGCCGAACCGTTCCACGCAATGGATGTGCTGGCCGAAGCCAATCGCCTCGCGGGGAAGGGGCATCCGGTCGTATCGTTGGCCGTGGGTCAGCCTGCGGACCCGGCGCCGCAATCTGTCCGCAACGCGGCGCGCGCGGCGCTGGAAAATGGCGTCATTGGGTACACCGATGCGATGGGCATTGCGCCGCTGCGGTCGGCCATTTCCAGGCATTACGGCGTAAAATACGGCATCGAGGTTCCTGAAACGCGGATCGCAGTCACCACGGGCTCTTCGGCGGGATTCAACCTTGCCTTTCTGGCAATGTTCGATGCCGGCGATCGTGTCGCCACCGTGCTTCCAGGGTACCCAGCCTACCGCAACATCATGAATTCGCTTGGTCTCGACGTCGTCGAGATCGCCCATGACGGGCGTGGCTACCTGACGGCCGCGCAGTTGGAGGCAGCGCATCGCGAAAAACCGCTCAACGGGGTGCTTTTCGCCAGCCCGGCAAATCCCACTGGTGCAGCCATTCCCGAAAACGAACTGCGTGAGCTGGTCGAGACGGCTTCGGCGCTCGGCATATCGGTGATTTCGGACGAGATTTATCACGGACTTTCATTCGTTGGCCCCGATTGCACCGCACTGGCTGTCGATCCCGACGTTGTGGTGATCAACTCGTTCTCGAAATACTATTGCATGACGGGATGGCGGATCGGCTGGATGGTGCTGCCGGAGAACTTGGTTCGTCGCGTCGAATGCCTGCAGCAGAGCCTTTACATCTCTGCGCCCGCACTTTCGCAGGTCGCCGCCGTCGAGGCGTTTGCTGCAACCGAAGAGCTCGAACAGGTGAAGGAACGCTACCGCGCCAATCGCGCACTGCTCACGAAGGGGCTACCGGAGCTGGGTTTCCGGATTGCGGCGCCTTTGGATGGCGCGTTCTATGCCTATTGCGATATCTCGCGGCACAGCAATGACAGCATGGATTTTGCTCGCCGTATGCTCGCCGAATGCCATGTGGCGATCACGCCGGGGCGCGATTTCGACCCGGGCGAGGGCCACCGTATGGTCAGACTGTCCTATGCCGGCTCCAGCGCCGACATGGAAGAAGCCCTGAGCCGCATTGCCAACTGGCTCCGCTAGTTCGCCTCGAACATTAAAAAACCGGGGCAAACCCCGGTTTTCATTTTAGAACTGTTCCGACGCTTAGAAGAATCCTTTGCGCTGCCACCAGCCGCTGCGCCGCGGTTGATCATCCTGGTTGGCTGGCTCGGGTGTTCCAGACTTCTCCGCGGTGTCATCCACGCCTTCCGAAACAACGCTGATGACCGGCTCGGTCGCCGCTTCCTTGCTGCGTGTGGTGCGCGGTTTGCGGGTCCTCTTCGGCTTCTCCGGCTTGTCTTCGCTCGTTTCGGCCGCTTCGGTCGCTGCAGATTCGCTACCGGCCTTCGTGCCAGCGTCGCCGCCGTCCTTTTTGGCTGCGGCTTTGCGCCGGCGCTTCGGTTTCGGCTTTTCTTCCGGCTCGGCCTCGACTTCCGCGACCTGCGGCGCCGCTTCGACCGGGCTTTCTTCGGTCGTGGGAGATTCGGCCACGCTGTCGTCGGCTACAGCATTCTGAACGGGCTCGTCACTGGCGTCGGCCTGATGAGACTCACCGGCTTCGCGGTTTCGCCGGCCGCCACGCTTGCCGCGCCGGCGCTTGCGCTGCGGCTGATCGGCATCGTCGTCTGGCCCGGCATCGGCATCGGTGGGTTGGGCGTCGACCGCCTCGTCGTCGCTTTGCTGCTGATGCCCGTTACCGCCCTGTGGACCGTCGGCATTCTGATTCTGATCGCCGCCGCGTCCGCGTCCGCCCCGCCTGCGGCGGCGCCTGCGGCGCTTGCGCTGGCCGTCGCCGTCGTCGGCCTCGCCGTTCGGTTGGTGCTGTCTCTCGCCGGTGTCTTCTTCCTCGTCCGTGCTCAGAGCCGGCGGCTCGATCACCGCGAGTTCGGGCACCGATGACGGGCGTTCCGACAAGCCGCCCTTGACGATCGAGTAGTGCTGGCCCGAAACGCTGTCGTCGGCTTCTACGGTGATGGTCAGCCCGAACTGCGCCTCGAGATCGGCGAGGTTCTGGCGTTTGTGGTTGAGGATATAGAGCGCGGTGCTGAACGGCGTCTTCACCGTGATGTGGTGGCGGTTGTCTTTGAGAAGCGCCTCTTCGATTGCGCGAATGACAAGCAGGGCAACCGAGGACTCGGAGCGGACATGGCCGGTCCCGCCGCAATGCGGACAGGGCTGCGTAGTCGATTCCAACACTGAGGCGCGAATGCGCTGACGCGACATCTCAAGAAGACCGAAATGCGATATCCGGCCGACCTGGATGCGCGCCCGGTCGTTCTTCAGGCACTCTTTGAGCCGTTTTTCGACCGACCGGTTGTTGCGGTTTTCCTCCATGTCGATGAAGTCGATCACGATGAGGCCGGCAAGGTCGCGCAGTCGAAGCTGGCGCGCCACTTCCTCCGCTGCTTCCAGGTTGGTCTGGAGCGCGGTGTCTTCGATCGAGTGCTCCTTTGTGGAGCGGCCCGAATTCACGTCGATCGCAACCAGAGCTTCGGTCTGGTTGATGATGATGTAGCCGCCGGATTTCAGCGTCACCTGCGGCTGCAGCATGCGGTCGAGCTGCGCTTCGACGCCGTAGCGCGCGAAAAGCGGCACGGCATCCTTGTATGGCTGCACCGATTTCGCATGGCTCGGCATGAGCATGCGCATGAAATCTTTCGCCTCGCGATAGCCATCGTCGCCGGCAACTAGAATTTCGTCGATATCCTTGTTGTAGAGGTCGCGGACGGAGCGCTTGATCAGCGATCCTTCCTCGTAAACCAGGGCAGGGGCGCTGGATTCCAGCGTCAGCGTGCGTACATTCTCCCACAGCCTCAGCAGATATTCGTAGTCGCGCTTGATTTCGGCCTTGGTGCGGCTTTCGCCGGCCGTGCGCAGGATAACGCCCATTCCGGTCGGAACTTCGAGTTCCTTGACCATGTCCTTGAGCCGCTTCCGGTCCTGGACATTGGTGATCTTGCGTGAAATGCCGCCGCCGCGGGCGGTATTGGGCATCAGAACCGAATAGCGTCCGGCCAGCGAGAGATAGGTCGTCAGCGCGGCGCCTTTGTTGCCGCGCTCTTCCTTCACCACCTGAACCAGCAGAATCTGGCGGCGCTTGATGACTTCCTGGATCTTGTAGTTGCGGCGCAGCGGCTTGCGACGGCTGCGAACTTCGTCGAGCGCGTCGTCTGCGCCGACCGATTCGATATCGCCACCGGCGGCTGCCGAACCGTTGCTCTCGTCGCTTTCGTTGTCCTGTTCTGCAGGTTCCGAAATGACGTCGGCGGCAACCTGTTCGGCGATAACTGCCGGACTTGCCTTTTCATCGACCAGAGCGTTCTCGCTTTCGCCGCCGTCAGTTGCTTCAGAAGCCTCTTCGTCGTCGGCTGTGCCGGCCGGCCGCTGGTCGCTCTCCGCTTCGTCTGCATTGGCAGGGCTGCCTTCCTGCTCCGCGGCTTCGGCCTCGGCTTCCAGAGGCGTATCGGCCCGACCGCGCCCGCGGCCTCTGCGGCGCCTGCGGCCGCGCTTTTCCTGCGACTGCTCGTCCTCGTCTTCGCTTTCGGCCTCGGCGGCTTCGGCTTCGGCGCGGATGAGTTCCTGCCGGTCTGCAACCGGGATCTGATAGTAGTCGGGGTGGATTTCGTTGAAGGCCAGGAAGCCGTGGCGGTTGCCGCCATATTCGATGAAAGCCGCCTGCAGCGAAGGCTCAACCCGCGTCACGCGGGCGAGATAGATATTTCCTTTGAGCTGCTTCTTGTCCTGGGATTCGAAATCGAATTCTTCAATCCGGTTGCCGCGAACCACGACAACGCGTGTCTCCTCCTGGTGGGAGGCGTCTATCAGCATTTTGTTGGGCATTGTAGATTTTCTCCCCGGCGGCGCGCGCCAGGGCCGGCCTGACGCGCATGCGCCTGGCCGACAGGGCGAATTCGGGCCTGCCGGACAATTTTTGGTGCGTATGTCGAAGAACCAGCGGCGACAGCGCTCCGGTACCCGCCCTTGGGCGGTATCCACCGGCATTCGCTATGGAACTTGAGCTGTCCATGAACCGACCGCGCACAACCTTTTCTGAACCAAGCCCGGATAACCGGACCAACCTTATTGCTCTTTACGAGCCGGCGCGGGCTACTCGTCCCGGCCGTTTTCCTCACACATGGGTTCCGCTGAGGCGGTTACACCCGAAGAAATCTGTGGAACACCTGTCCTGACCCGCATCGCGATATGTAGCTTCGCGATGATGTACTCATGTCTGAAGCCGTCTACGGCACAGGAACAGGACATTGCTGTTGTCCCGAGCCGCTTTTATGATTTGGGAAGGGGGAAGGCAACCCTCAAATGAGGAAGGCCGAATCCGTAAATGAAATCAAAAGCAAAACCGTCAGCCTCGAAAGTTTTGGTTAACCATGGTCGGTTACTTGCTGTTAAAGGGTGCGCAGGCGCGCAAAACTGCGGCCCGGGCCGGATTTCATGGCGATTCGAATGCTGACGCGGACAATGCGACCGTCATTAATAGCCGCACGACTTATCGTACTCGGACTGGTTCTGCTCGCTGTTCTGGCGCGTGCGGCTCATGCGGAAAATGTGGTGGCCCACAGCTTCAAGATGGCCGGCGACGACACCCGCGTGCGCCTCGTCATGCATTTTGACAGCGAGCCGGACGCCAACTGGTTTCTGCTTCGTGCGCCGCACCGCCTGGCGATCGATATTGCCGACGCCAGGTTTGCGCTCGACGCCGAGGCGGTAACGGCCAGGGGGCTGGTGACGGATGTGCGTTATGGCGGCGTCTCGGACGATCGGGGGCGCCTGATCCTGTCGCTCAATGGTCCGTTCGCTGTCGAGGCATTCGAAATTCGGGAAAACACCGCCTCCGCCGGGTATCGACTGGTGGCGGATCTGGTTGCCACGAGTTCGGCGGCTTTCGAGGCGGCTTTGGCGGATCAGGTAACCACCACCGCATCTACCCGCACCACGCCCAAAGGCGACCGGGTGGTCAAGGGCAATGAAACTGCGGATCAGCGCTTTACGATCGTGATCGATCCCGGTCACGGCGGTATTGACAGCGGTGCGCGTGGCGTTAGCGGTGCCGTCGAAAAGGACGTCACCCTGGCTTTCGCAAAAGAGTTGAAGGATGCGCTCGAAAAACTCGATGTCTATCGCGTGCGCATGACGCGCGACGATGACAGCTTTCTGCGCCTCGATGAACGCGTCCGCATCGCCCGCCAACACGGCGCGAACCTGTTCATTTCAGTGCATGCGGACACGATCCGCTACAAGGGCGTTCGGGGCGCCACGGTCTATACCGTGTCCGACCAGGCATCGGACGCCGAAGCAGCGGCGCTCGCTGCGCGCGAAAATCTGTCTGACGAATTGGCCGGCCTGTCCATTGAGGATGAGAATCACGAGGTTTCCGACATCCTCATGGACCTGATCCGGCGGGAGACCCAGTCGTTTTCGGTACGATTCGCGCGAACGCTCGTTGGATCGCTGTCAAACAAAGTCGAACTGATCAAGAATCCGCACAGATATGCCGGCTTCCGGGTGTTGCGCGCGCCGGACGTGCCCTCCGTCCTGCTTGAACTGGGCTATTTGTCCAACAAGGACGATGAAAAGCAACTTCTGGACCCTGAATGGCGCGCAAAGGCAATCGGCAGCGTGATGGCGGCAATACGCAGTTTTGCCGGCGCCGCGGCCGCCTCCGGTGGGTAGCGCCGGTTGCCCGGTTGCGTTGCAACCATGGCACAATTCGTTGATTATTCACGGCGAGTCGCGGCCCGATATCGAATCTGCCGCAATTTGCCCACAACCGCGGTGAAGGGATGTTCCCGATTGCAATGACGCGGTTGCGCGCTATGTGAAGCGGGCGTTTTCACCGATAGTCCGGAGCGGGCATGGTTAGACTGTTAGGCTACTTTTTTGGCATTGGCGTTGTAATGGCGCTGCTCGCTGCGGCGGGCATTGCGCTCTATATCGGCGATGTCTCCAAAGACCTGCCCGACTACGAGGTGCTGGCCAAATATGAGCCGCCGGTAACCACCCGCATTCACGCTTCCGACGGCGCGTTGATGGCCGAGTTTGCGCGTGAGCGGCGCCTTTACCTGCCGATTCAGGCTGTGCCGGACCGCGTAAAGGCCGCCTTTCTGTCGGCTGAGGACAAGAATTTCTATACTCATCCGGGTATCGACCTGACCGGCCTTGCGCGCGCGGTTGTCACCAACATTCAGAACATGGGCAGCGGACGCCGGCCGGTGGGTGCGTCGACCATCACCCAGCAGGTTGCGAAGAACTTTCTGCTCACCCGCGACCAGACCATCGAGCGCAAGGTGCGCGAGATGATCCTCTCATTTCGCATTGAGCAGGCTTACTCCAAGGACCGCATTCTCGAGCTCTATCTCAACGAGATTTTCTTCGGTCTCGGTGCCTACGGTATCGCCGGCGCCGCGCTCACCTATTTCGATAAGTCGGTCAACGAACTGACCGTTGCCGAATCCGCATATCTGGCTGCGCTTCCGCGCGGCCCCTCGAATTACCATCCGTTCCGCAACACCGACCGTGCAATCGAGCGCCGCAACTGGGTGATCGGCCAGATGGTGGAAAACGGCTATGTCGACCCGGCCGAAGGTGAGAAGGCCAAGGCGCTGCCGCTCGGCGTCCAGCCTCGTCGCGGTGGCACATATCTGTTTGCCGGCGAGTATTTCACCGAGGAAGTGCGGCGCCAGCTGATCGCACGCTATGGCGAAGACGCGCTCTACGAAGGTGGCCTTTCCGTGCGTACGACGCTTGACCCCGAACTCCAGCTGATTGCTCGCAAGTCGCTTCAGAACGGACTGATGAAATACGACACGCTGCGCGGCTACCGTGGCTCGATCACCACGATCGCGTTGGGTGATGATTGGGGCCCCGCGCTCTTCGAAGTGCCGTCGCTGGGCGATGTTCCGGAATGGGAAGTCGCTGTTGTTCTGGCCGCGGGCGACGAGGGGCTCGATATCGGCCTGAAACCGACCGCCAAGGTGTCCGGCGCGGTTGGCGACGACCGCAGGATAGGACGCATTTCTCTCGACAACATGGACTGGGCAATGCGCCATGTCGTCGACGGCAAGCGCGTCAAGGCGAAATCTCCGGCGGAGGTGCTGAAACCGGGCGAAGTTGTCTATGTGGAAGCCATCGAGGGCGAGCAGGGCGCATATACCCTGAGGCAGGTCCCTGAAATCGGCGGCGGCATGGTTGCGATGGATCCGCACACCGGCCGTGTGTTGGCGCTTGTGGGCGGATTTTCTTATGCCGCCTCGGAATTCAACCGCGCCACGCAGGCTTACCGCCAGCCCGGTTCCTCGTTCAAGCCGATCGTGTATTCAGCCGCGCTCGACAATGGCTATACGCCGGCGTCGGTGGTGCTTGACGGCCCGATCCGGATTGTCTCCGGCGGGCAGGTCTGGGAGCCGAAGAACTATGGTGGCAAATTTGCCGGCCCTTCCACCCTGCGCGCCGGTATCGAACGCTCCCGAAATCTGATGACCGTGCGGCTGGCGAACGACATGGGAATGCCGCTTGTCGCCGAATATGCCGAACGTTTTGGAATCTACGACAATATGAGCCCGGTCCTGGCAATGTCGCTCGGCTCCGGCGAAACGACCGTGATGAGGATGGTTTCGGCTTATGCGGTCATGGCCAATGGCGGAAAGCAGATCAAGCCGTCGCTGATCGACCGCATCCAGGACCGCTACGGCAAAACCGTCTTCAAGCACGACGAGCGCAGCTGCGAGGGTTGTGTCGCTGAAGAATGGAACAGCCAGTCCGAGCCGGAGCTGGTCGACAATGCCGAGCAGGTCCTCGATCCCATGACCGCCTATCAGATCACGTCCATGATGCAGGGCGTGGTTCAGCGCGGCACGGCCGTCACCGTTTCCGAACTCGGCTACCCCATTGCCGGCAAGACCGGCACCACCAACGATGAAAAAGACGCCTGGTTCATTGGCTATACGCCGAACCTCGTGGTGGGCGTCTATATGGGGTACGACCAGCCGAAACCAATGGGACGCGGCGCGACCGGTGGCGGACTTGCCGCGCCGATCTTCAAGGAATTCATGGCCGCCGCACTCGAAGGCACCAACCCCGTCGATTTCGAGGTGCCGGCCGGCATGAAGCGTATTGCAGTTGACCGCAAGACCGGCATGCGCGCCGAGGCAGGGCAGGGCGGCGCCATAGTCGAATATTTCAAGCCAGGAACGGGGCCGGCCGACAGTTACTGGGTAATCGGCATGGATGAGCTTGAAGGCGAAGAGCGTGCCAACGCCATTTCGCCGCAAGCCAACCAGGCGATCAATTCCGGCGGTGGCGGTCTTTATTAGGTCGCCGACCAGGCATCCACGCGATTCGGCATAATAGCGGTACCGGGCGCTTTACAGCACCGGGCGCGGTCCATATGTTCCGCGCCGAATCCCGACCGACAGCATTCCGGCAAGAGAGACGATGCGCGCAGATACCGAGACCATGGTTGATGAAATCAAGCAGGCAATCGACCTGCTGAGGAGGCATCTTTGACTGGGATCAGGCGCTCAAGAGGCTCGACTACCTGAACAATCGCGCTGAGGACCCATCGTTGTGGGACAATCCTCAGGAAGCCCAGAAGCTGATGCGCGAGCGCCAGATGCTCGAGGAGAACATCGTTGCCATCAAGGGCCTCGGTCAGGCGCTTGACGACAATGTGGAGCTCATCGCATTGGGCGAGGAAGAGGGCGACCAGTCCGTCGTGCAGGAGGCCGAGGCAGCAATACGCTCGCTGTCCGGTGAAATTCGCGCCAGGCAGATACAAACGCTGCTTTCCGGCGAGGCCGACGCCAACGACACCTACCTCGAAATCCACGCCGGCGCCGGCGGCACCGAGAGCCAGGACTGGGCTCAGATGCTGTTGCGCATGTACACGCGCTGGGCCGAACGCCGCGGCATGAAGGTGGACGTTCTCGAGATCCATGACGGCGAGGAGGCCGGCATCAAATCGGCCACGGTGCTGATCAAGGGCGAAAATGCCTATGGCTGGCTGAAGACCGAATCGGGCGTGCACCGCCTGGTGCGGATATCGCCTTACGACAGCAACGCCCGCCGGCACACTTCCTTTGCCAGCGCCTGGGTCTATCCGGTCATCGACGATACGATCGAAATCGATATTCCCGAATCGGAAGTGCGGATCGACACCTACCGATCGTCGGGCGCTGGCGGCCAGCATGTCAACACGACCGACTCAGCGGTGCGTATCACGCATATTCCGACTGGTATCGCGGTGGCGTGTCAGGCGGAGCGCTCGCAGCACAAGAACCGCGCCAAGGCATGGGAGATGTTGCGTTCGCGGCTTTATGAGGAGGAACTCAAGCGCCGGGAGGAGGCCGCCAGCGAGACCGAGGCCTCGAAGTCGGACATTGGCTGGGGGCACCAGATACGTTCATATGTGTTGCAGCCCTACCAGCTCGTCAAGGATCTGCGCACCGGTGTCGAAAACACCAATCCGCAGGGTGTGCTCGATGGGGATCTGGACGAATTCATGGAAGCATCGCTTGCGCACCGTATCGAAGGTGGCACGGCAACCGAGGTCGAGGATATCGACTAGCCGCCTAGAGCAGTTCCGCGATTTTGCGGCCGGCCTTGATGAAACGCAGCGGATTGATTGCGGTTCCATTGCGGCGGATTTCGTAGTGAAGGTGGGCGCCGGTAGACCGGCCGCTTGAGCCTACTTTGCCGACCACGGTGCCGCGCTCGACGATATCGCCTTCCTTGACGAGTATTTTCGACATGTGAGCGTAGCGGGTGGTAAGGCCATCGCCGTGGTCGATCTCGACCATGCGCCCGTAACCGCCATTCCATCCCGCAGCTACCACCGTCCCCTGACCCGCGGAACGTACCTTCCGGCCCGATGGCACGCGGAAATCGAGACCCGAGTGCATGGCAGGGGTTTTCAGGATCGGGTCGCGCCGAACACCGAAGGTTGAAGATATCGAATAACCGGGAGCGGGGCTGTGGATGGGCAGGAGCTTCGCCTTTTTCTTCAGCTGCTCAAGACGCGTAAGGGCCTCGTCCAGCGCCTTGACCCGGGTTTCGAATGCGCGCTTGTCGTCAATTGCGATCAGGGGCCCGCCAATGCCCGATGCCTCGCCGCCTTCGTTCTGTTCGATATCGATCTCAAATCCCGCGCCAACAAGCGCCTCTGAAATCTGGTCGGCCGCCCTGTCGGCGTCCTGGGCGAGCGCGTCGAGCCGGGTGATTTGCTCGTCTTCGATGCGGCGCAGTGATTTGTTGATTGCAGCGAATAACATATCTGCCTTGTCAGCCGTCGAGGCTGTTGGCGCAAAGCTGGTCCGCGTGCTCCAAAGCGCAATTTCCTCCGCAGCGCCGTCATCGGGCGCCACACCGGCAACCCGCGCCGTCTTGGCAGTTGTGATGGGGTCGATTTCGGCCCGATCGGCAGGGCGCGGCTGGGGCACCGGAACGATCTCCGGCACAAGTCCGCCGCCTTCCGCGCGGTCGAGGATCGGCTGCAGCCGCCCATGCCGCGAATAGAGCTGGGTCTGGCGCTGTAACAGCTCCGAGACCTTCGTCTCCATGAGGCGCTGGTCAAGCAGTTGGCGGCTGGTGACACGGTCAAGTTGCATGCGCAGTGCGGAAATCCTGTCCTCGTAAGACTGCTGCAGCCTTGCCTGACGCGCGACACTGGCGCCGATCAGGTCGTCGCGGAGGACAAGGTAGGAGGTGGCAAGAAGGTAGCCGATGGCGACCGCCGCCAACACCGATCCAACGGCTGCGGCAAGCCAGGGGCGTATCGTGAAATGACGGATTTCATCTCCGCGCGCGATGATAACCGTGTGCGGTTCACGGCGTTTTCCGAAGACGGCCGACTGTGCTTTGTGCTGCAAAATACGCCACCTGACTCTACTGCGGTATCAGGCGGGAATTACACATTGTTAGGGTTAACAAAGCTTTGCGAGCCGGGCGGATTGGCATGTATTTGCGGTGTTTTTGCCCGCGCTGCAAGCAGTCAGCCTTTTGAAAGACCGCGAACCGCCTCAAGCACGGCTTCTGCGTGTCCGGGAACTTTCACATTCGGCCAGACTGCGGCAATTTTGCCCTTGGAGTCGATCAGGAATGTGGTGCGCACGATGCCCATGAACTTGCGGCCGTACATGCTCTTTTGCGCCCACACACCGTAAGCTTCGAGGGCGCGCTTCTCCTCGTCCGCGACAAGGTCGACGGTAAGGTTGTGCTTGGCCTTGAACTTATCGTGGCTTTTCTGGCTGTCGGCAGACATGCCTACAACGACGGCGCCTGCCTTCGCGAATTCGTCCTTGAGGCCGCTGAACGCGATTGCTTCCGCCGTGCAGCCGGAAGTGTCATCGCGAGGGTAGAAGAACAGAACCACGGCCTGCCCCCGAAGGTCGGAGAGCTTAAGTGTTCCGCCTCCGTCTCGGGGCAGGGTGAAATCCGGTGCGGTATCGCCGGGCGCGAGCTTGGTCATGTCTTTGCCTCGGTTTGAAAATAGTGAGCGGCCGAAAAGGTCCGCGCAGATATAATGTCCTCACCAGATTCGTCCACCGCGAGCGTCCCGACAGTCGATTGAAAGAACCGGCACCAACGCACGAAAAGATACGCTTCCGCCGCAAGGAAATTGTCGGCTGGCACAATTATCCGTCGGCATCCGGGAAGCCTCTTCCCAGCCGGAGGAGCTTTGTGCCCCGCGCTTTGAAGTGGATCGCTGCAGGTCTGGGCGGGCTGGTCCTGGTCGCCGCGTTCGCGTTGGCGGTTATGCCCTCTACCGGCTTTGAAAGCGAATGGCTGAGATCACAGGCCGAACGGGCTGTCGACGAGCTTGTCGGCGAGAATGTACGGGCCAGAATCGGGCGCACGACGCTTGCTCTCGACCGCCGTCACTTCCTGGCTATTGGGATTCGCGAGCTCGAACTGTCCGACAAGGGCGCCCGGGCGCCGCTTGTGAGCGCCGCCAAGCTCGATCTGGGCGTACGCTTCTGGCCTTTGCTGCGCGGTCAGGTGGAGGTTGCATCGGCAACCCTTGCCGATGCGCATGCCGCCGTACCTTTGAAGACCCGGCAGCTTGGCGGAAGCGGCGAGACGGGGCTGGTTGATCCCGACAGCGTGCTCGAAGCCATATTCGCCGGGTTCGATATTCTCGGCAAACAAGTTGGTCCAGGTGGCTTTGAAACGCTGCGGCTGCGCGACGTCACGCTTCAGCTTCCAGCGGCTTCGGGCGATTCCGTTGCGATTGTGGTCGATCGCGCCCTCCTTGCCCACGGCGGCACGGGGAGAATCGAGCTGAGCGCTGGTGTTTCAGCCGGCGATTATTCCATCGATGTTGTGGGCGAAGGCAGTTCGGACGGGTTGCAAAAGCAATTCAGTGCCACTGTCACCGTCGCTGAGAGCGGAACCGTGCACCGGTTCGGCGGCGTAGATCCAACGGAAAGCGGTTCGCTGCGCCCGGGGGAAATCACCATCGGAATCGATGCCAGTCAGGACGGCAAAGGCGCGGCCTCCGAGATGGTTGTAACCGCGGCGGTTGCCGATACCGACATTACCATCGGTCTGGAGGAAGAATTCACGGCGAACGCTGGTGTGGCTCTTCGGCTGACACAGGGCTCGGGATCGTTCTGGGTCGACAAACTCGATCTGAACATTGCCCGCTCCAATTTCACGTTTTCCGGCTCGGTAACACCGCGAACGGGAGAGACCGAAACAGAAAACGGACCTGTCTATGCGTTTGAGATGATCGGGCCGCGGCTCAATCTGGCCCCCCTCGGTTCGCCGGAACCGGCCCTCGATGCGCTTGCTCGCGTCGCCGGCTGGATATCACCCAACGGGCGCAACATCGTGGCCAACGAAATCAACCTGGCGACCGGACAGGGTGAGGTGCTTGGGTCGGGAGCCGTTGAGATCGTCCCGGGCAAGTCCCCCGGGCTGTCCCTCGCCATCGCAGTGAGCCGGCTTCCGGTCGGCCATGCCAAGAACATATGGCCGTTTTTCGCTGCCAGCGGCGCACGCAAATGGGCGCTCTCGAACGTTTTCGGCGGCTGGGTCGAGAATTCCCGGCTGCTGCTGAAAATCGGCCCGGGCCGCATGGGCGATGGAATTCCGCTGAAGCCGGAAGAAGCATCAGGACATTTCGAAGTTGTGGGCACGCGATTTGACGTGGCGGGTTCGATCCCGCCGATGCGCGATGCGGTCGGTACGATCGACTTTTCCGGTACAAGCGTGGATATCGCCCTGCATTCGGGAACGGTGTTTACCGAGACTGGCCGCACCCTCAATGCACGAAACGGATCGCTCAAGATTGCCGACGCGCATCTGCAGCCGCTGGTTGGCGATGTGGATATCGAGATCGACGGCGCTGCGGCGGCTGTTGCCGAAATTGCCAGCTACGATCCAATCAACCTGACCGACTACCTGCCGATCGAGCCGGATGATCTGAGCGGCACGGCGAAAGGCCGAATACTCGCCGGCATTCCGCTCGAGGAAGGTACCGAGGTCGGTGATCTGGAATGGCACCTGCAGCTTGACTACGAGGGTCTCACGCTTGCCGAGCCTTACGAAGGGCAGCGCATCGAAGACGCCAAGGGCACGATAGTGGCGGATCGTGAACGCGCCGACGTTGTTGCCGAAACGTTTCTGAACGGAATTCGTGGCGAACTGACCCTTTCGGAACCGATGGGCGTCGATAAGAGCGGGCGGCAGCGCCGCGCACGGCTCTTCCTCGAGGCGGGCGATTCCGAGAAGCTTTTTCCGGGGCTGTCGCAGGTTATTGCCGGGCCTATGACGATCGAAGTGGAGCAACTCGGTCCCGGCCGCGAGCAAGTCCAGGTCGACCTGTCGCGTGCCACCTTCGAGCTGCCCTGGATCGGCTGGGAAAAGGCCGGGGGCGTGGCAGCAAGCGCAAACTTCGTCATGTTGCGCGGCGATAGTGGGAATGCGCGCCTCGACAATGTCAGGGTTACCGGAAAAGGTTTTCGCGCTACCGGCACGCTATCACTGGATGATGACGGCTTGGCCAGCGCTCGCCTTGAGAACGCCGCTTTTGGTCCAGGTGACGACATCTCGGTTGCGGTGGATCGTTCCGGAAACCGCTATAATGTCAAAGTCATGGGCCGGAAGCTCGACGCTCGCTTCCTGATCGATGAATTTGACCCTTCTCGATCTGGCGTAGGCGCGTCTGAACCGGGTGATTCCGTGTCGGCGAATGTGAGTGCCGAGATTGCTGAGCTAATCGGCTACAACGGAGAGACCTTGACCGGTGCAAAGTTCGCCTATTCCGGTACGGCTGGCCAACCACCAGGCATACGCTTTTCGGCCGCAACGCCCCGTGGCGCGCTCGCGACATTGGTCGATGCTTCCGCCGGCGGCACGCGCAAGCTGGAATTGAAGGCGGACGATGCGGGCACCGTGCTCCGCTTCCTCGACATATACGACAAGCTTGATGGCGGGCGCGCCGCCCTCAGCCTTTCAGGTGGCGCCGGGCCGCTGACGGGACGCCTGGAAATGCTGGACTTCGGGCTCATCGGCGAAGCCAGGCTTCAATCTATGGTTACCAACCCTCCGGGCGGGCAGGAGCGTTCCCTGAATGAGGCGCTGCGTCGCGATGTCGATGTGTCCCGTGCGCGTTTCACGCGCGGCTCGGCGCGCGTCGAGATGGGCGCCGACTATATGAGGATAGAGGATGGCGTGGTGAGCGGGCCGAGTGTCGGGTCGACATTTGCCGGTACCGTCTTCGATGCTGATGGCAACATGTCGATAAGCGGCACCTTTTTGCCCGCTTACGGCATCAATCGCATCTTCGGTGAGATTCCCCTGCTCGGCCAGGTACTCGGCAATGGCCGCGGTGGCGGTCTGTTGGGGGTTACCTACAAACTCTCGGGACCAGCCAAATCGCCAACGCTACAGGTGAACCCGCTGTCGATTGTCGCGCCCGGCATATTCCGATCGATATTTGAATTCCGTTAGCGCAGTCGCATCAGTTGTCGATTGCGCCAACGGAATTGCCGTCGAGACGCTTGAGGCTCATGCCGATGACCGGAACAAGCTGCTCGTCGACTTTCACCGAAACAGTGACATTCATGGTGTCCTCGTCAGCCATGCGTGCCAGCATTGCGCCATCCAGCGATGCACGTGCGAGCTTGAAGACAACGCGGTTCGACGCAACCGAGCCACCGACAACGTCGAGGCCTTTACCTGCTGCGCCGTCCATGAACGTGCCCCGATAACCCCTGCGGCCGGATTTCTCGATGGCTGCAGACATTTTCTGGGTGAACAGGCCAACACGGCAACCGCCATCGAGGGCCATGCCAACTTTGCCGTCGGGCGTCGTTCCAGTGAAATTGCAGACGAATTTGGTCCCTTTGTATTTGCCGGCAACGATTTCCCCGGGGCCGGACCAGCGACCTTCAACGGAGCTGAAGAAACGCCGCTCGCGCTCCGATGCGTTAGCATTCTGAGCGGAACCTACGGCAACGACGCCGACGACCAAGGGGATAGCGGCGAACATTAGGGAACGGAAGATCATTGGACACCCGACAACGGCAGACGCGAAAGCTGGAAGAACAATGAAGAGTATTGGTTAACGCTTCGCTATTGCGATGATGCGCCAGTGCGCTTCCCAGCGCAAGTCAGGGGCTGTTCCGATCCGGTTCGGCGCCTTCCCGGGCGGAGAACTTCGTCAGCGTCGATACAAATTCGCTCATGCCGGGACGTTTCACCGCCTTGAAGGGCAGGGGGCGCGCGGTTTCCATGGCGGCGATGCCTATTCGCGCAGTCATCATGCCGTTGATGACGCCTTCGCCGAGTTTGGCCGAAAGGCGCGCCGCCAGCCCGTGTCCGACCAGCTGCTGGACCAGGCTGTCGCCCGCGGCAATCGACCCGGTGACAGCAAGATGCGCGATGACCGATCGTCCGAGCCGGACAAAACCAAGCGTGCCCGGACGGGCCCCGTAGAGCTCCGACAGGCGGCGAATGAGCCGCCCGGCCTCGAACACGACATAACCAACGTCGAACAGCGCCCTTGGGCTGACGGCGGTGACGATCGAAACGCGTTTGGCGGCGTCCGCAATCAGCGTGCTCGCCTGACGGTCGAGCGGAGCAAGCAGTTCGGTCTCGGCGAGCCGGATGAGGTCTGGCCCGTCGATAACGTCGTCTTTCAGCTCCGCCAGTGATTTGCGGCCTGCCGCCGTACCCGGATTGGCGGCAAGAAATGACGACAGGTCGCTGACCAGGCGCCGCGCTTCGCGCCCGTCGCCGGCTGCCTCTGCTTTTGCCGCGCGGGAACGCAGGTTTTCGACGGATGCCAGTCGGCGAATTGCGACGATCTCGCGGGTGACTATGGCGAAAAGTGCTAGCGCCGCTATCGCAGCCAGCCCGGTGGCTGCCCAGCCCAGCCAGTCTGCGCGTTGGAACAGATCGCGGATCAGGCTGTCGACCCAAAGACCGATCGCAGCCGATACCAGGATACCGAACGCAGTAATGAAGATCGTGCCGAGCCGCGATCTGCGCCGCCGCACGGGCAGTGGCGGCGGCTCAAGTTCGCCAGGATCGAGCTCGTCAAAGACGTCGACAGCCGCTGGCACGACATTGCCGGCCTTCACGGCATAGGGTTTTCGCGGCGTCCGCGGGTCGGTTTTTGCTTGCTTCTGACTCGGACGTTCAGGCTCCACCCTGAACGAAGCCGGTTTTCTGGTCTGCGTCATGCGAGCCTGTCTCCAAGCAGGAACTGCAGCGCCCGGTCGAGGCGGATATGCGGCAATGACAGCGTCAGGCCTTCAGCGGATTCCTCGAGTTTGGGCGGCTTGAAGCGAACAAAGCGCAACTCGCTGTCGTGCTGGTCGCCAGGCGCGCCATTGGTTTTGAAGAGTAGCGACGGTTTGTCGGGCAGATCGCCGGGGAACACGGCTGTCTCGGTCTTGCCGTCGAAAGTCTCGTTGCCGATCGTCTCGCCGTCCATTGGCGTGCCGATGATCACCGGCAGCGTTTCGCGTCCGTTTTTCACGGTGCCTTCACGCGTCGCGCGGACGGCAGCCATGGCGACAGCTTCCACATCTGCGCCCGAAAAGTCGGCTCTGGCGATCGCGCGCTCGGCAAGCCTGCGCACAATCGCTTCCAGCTTGTCGTGTTCTGTATGGTGAATGTGGTCGGCCTTTGTGGCGGCCACCAGAATGCGGTCGATTCGGCGCGAAAACAGATCGATGAACGGGTTTCCGCGCCCGGGACGGAAACAATCGAGGATTTCGGTAAGCGCGCGTTCGAGATCGGCGACCGCGGCGGTGCCGGCATTGATCGCCTGCATTGCGTCGACAAGCACGATCTGGCGGTCGAGCCTGGTGATATGTTCGCGAAAGAACGGCTTCACCACATGTGTCTTGTAGGATTCGTAGCGCCTGGCCATCACCGCGCGCAGCGACCCGGGTTTGGAAGGTTGCCCGCCAGGCGGCAGTGGCGCGAACGTCAGAGCCGGCGACCCCTCCAGATCGCCCGGCATGAGAAACCGCCCAGGAGGCAGCGTCGAAAGTGCGCGTTCGTCATGTTTGCAGGCGCGCAGATAGTCTGCAAAGGCCTCGAACAGCTGCCTTGCCACGGTCTCGTCGGCCGACGCGTCGGGATCGACGGACCGGGTGTGTGCGCGCCACTTCTTGGATAATTCGGATCGGACGGGGAGTTCGGCGAGCTCGAAGGCCTCGCGCGAAAACTGATCAAAGGACTTTCCGAGAAGCGGAAGGTCGAGCAGCCACTCGCCGGGATAGTCGACAATGTCGAGCGACAGGCGCCCGGCCGAGAACATGCGGTTCCATGCTGAGGCGGATTCAAACTCGATCGTCAGCCGCAATTCTGAGATCGCACGTGTGGAGGCCGGCCATATGCGCTCCTGCACCAGCGCTGCGATATGGTCCTCGTACTGAAACCGCGGCACCGCGTCGTCTGGCTGGTGCTGAAGGTAAGCTTTGGCGATACGGCCGGATTTTTGCGCCTCGAACAGCGGCAGCCGCCCGCCATGCATGAGATTGTGAACCAGCGCGGAAATGAAAACGGTCTTGCCGGCGCGCGACAGCCCGCTGACGCCAAGCCGGAGCGACGGCGAAAACAGATTGGCTGCGCGCCCCGTCACCGTGTCAAACGCGATGCGGGCTTCGTCTGTCAGGGATGTCAGTGCTGGCAATCGCGTCACCTGGTTGATCTGACTGCGATATAAGCGCGCCGAGCGCGACTTTCAAAATTCGCTAGCGGCGCTGTTTGGTCAAGAACGCTTCAAGCCGACCACCGCTGGGTTTCGCCGAAGACAGCGGCCCGTCGAAATGGATGATGGCCAGCCCCGATTTCGGGAACCCCGAGGCCAGGATCGATAAAGCGGCCTCTTCACCTTCGCCGGACAGTGTCTCGGCGAGGTCTTCCATCATTGGATTGTGACCCACCAGCATGACCCGTTCTGCCGCGGGTGCGGCGCATGCTATATTGAGATAACCGGACGCATCCGACGAATACAGCTCATCGAGATACGTTACCCTGTCTTCCATGTTGCCCAGTACATCGGCCACGCCTTGCCAGGTCTCGCGCGCCCTGCGCGCGGTCGAACAAAGCACGATGTCGGGGATGAGGTCTGCATCGAGGATCTGCTGGCCGATGGAACGGGAATCAGTCGCGCCGGACGCTTTAAGAGCGCGGTCGAAATCCGTTTCGCCGGGCGACGCCCAAACCGCCTTGGCGTGGCGCAGAAGCAGCAATCGGCTCATGAGCGTTTTCCGTTCAAACGGGCGAGCGTACGAACTGCAACGGTCTAGGGGAAGCCGCCAGGCTGTGCAATGTGTCGATACGGCTTGCATAGCAACTGCCGCGCAAATCGATTGGGGCCGATACTGCGAGCATTAAGTAGTGCATTGTAATCATTGGTATATTTCGACCGGGTCTTTTCTGCGAATGCGGTGATCGTTCAACGTATTAACAAAACCGTGAGACGGTGCGCCTTTACGCTTGTACCCCTACCGGCCTCCGAATATATAGGCGCCGGGTCGTCCAGTGGGGTGAGTCGTATGAGTGATCTCGTTGACAATGACTACGTGCCCTCGGAGAAGGAGCCGTTCATGAACGAGCGGCAACGAGCGTATTTCCGAGCCAAGCTCGTGGACTGGAAGAACGATATCTTGCGTGAAGCGCGCGAAACGCTCGAGATACTGCAGCAGGAAAATGCCAATCATCCCGATCTTGCCGATCGGGCGTCGTCCGAAACCGACCGTGCGATCGAACTGCGTGCCCGTGACCGGCAGCGCAAGCTGATTGCCAAGATCGATGCCGCTTTGCAGCGTATCGAGGACGGCACGTACGGATTCTGCGAGGAAACCGGGGAGCCAATTTCGCTCAAGCGGTTGGATGCTAGGCCGATTGCAACACTTTCGCTTGAGGCGCAGGAGCGCCACGAGCGGCGCGAAAAGGTCTATCGGGACGACTGATGTCCGTTCGCCTTCATTGAAGTCCGGTTGATACCGGGCTTTTTTATTGGGTCGATTTTTCGCGCTGATTCGAAATTTCACCGAGCAGCCGGGACATCTCGTCCTCTACCTTTCCGGGATCCGCCGCTGCTTCCGGTTTGACGGACGGCGGACGGTTTCGTGCGGGTCCGTCCCCCAGTGTTACTTCAAGCTCCTTGAGGAGTGCATCGTCGAGGTTGCCGGCTTCGCCCGCCGCTGGTGCCGCCGGCTTGGGTGACGGAGCCGCTTCCGGTGTCTGGTGCGATTTGGTCGCTGTATGCGCCGGTGCGGTCGCTGCCGTCGCTGCAGTGCTTGCCACCGCGCCGGATGCCGGTCGTAGTGCGGACGAAATCCGCGAGGTCAGCGAGGCCGGCGATGCGGGCGCAGGCGCTGGCTTGGGTGTGGCGGCCGGTTGCGGCGCCGCCGGCGGCTCGGCCGCTGCCTGAGGCGGCCTGAGACTTTCTGGTGCTTGCCTGACCGCCACGTCTTCAACGGGTCTGGGTTCGACGGGTGCGGGCCTGCGCGCTGCCGTTTGCAGCCGTATGTTTTGTTCAACAACTATGTCGGTCGGCCCGCCGATGAGCACCAGGTGCTCGACATCATCCCTGCGCACCAGCACCAGACGCCGGTGGCTATCGACGGCTGTTGCATCCATCACAGCCAGCCGCGTTTTGCGGTTCCGTCCGCCGGCGACGAATGTGCCGAAAGTCAGACCGCGCACTACGCGCACGATGATCAGGATCACCAGGAGTAGAATCAGCGCTCCCAACGTCCAGATCATCGCCGAAGCGTATTCCGGTCCGGCAACGCTTTCCAGCCAAGCACGCATCTGTTGATCCCCTGCTGCCTCGTTGCCAAAAACGTATCTTGCCGGGGCCGTACCCGCAAGTTCGTACCCTTCCGCTGCCCCGGTGCATCTTGCAGCGTTCGACGGCGGTGATGTATGCCGGTGCCAGATGAGGCGCGCCGCGTCCTGACATGTGGCGAAGTACGGATACAGGAAACGCATGGCCAGGAAACCGGGTGTCGATTTTCAAACTGTGCCGATTATCGATGAAGGAGCGCGGATAGGGCCTGTAACGCGACTGGTCATATTCGCGGTTGTCCTGCTCGGAGCTGCGGTTTTTTTCGCGCTTTTCCGCGACCGGCTGGGGGACCAGTTCCTCCTCGGGCTGCTCGGCGTGCTGGCGATGATCGGCACCGGCTTTCTGTTCGCCGCCGCGATCGGCTTTATTCAGTTCGCCCCGGCGTCTGCTGCAGACGAGTTGGCCAAGGCCTTCGTGGATTCGATGGCGCAGGGCCTGATGATTACCGACCAGAAAGGCCGCATCGTTTACGCGAACGCTGCTTATGCGGAAATGACCGGCGCAACCTCCGCCGCCGACATCAAGACCGTTGAAGCCGTACTGATCGACAAATCGGAAGCCGCCGGCGCGCTAGTCAAGCTTGGAGCTGCCTTGCGGGACGGTCATCAGGCGGAAGGCGAGTTCCGGTTGTCGAAATCGATCCGGCCGGGTGTGCCGGAGGGCGCGCGCTGGTACCGCGCCCGGGCGCGGGCATTCATGCTGCCAGGCCACAGGCAGCCGTTCAACGCCTGGCAGATCGCCGATATTTCGGACGAACGTGCCGAGCAGGAACGGTATTTCCTCGACCTGCAAAAGGCGATCGACCATCTCGACCACGCGCCGGCCGGGTTCGTTTCCGCCGACCCCGAAGGCCGGATCACCTACCTCAATGCCACCCTCGCGGCCTGGCTCGGGGTCGACCTGGCCAATTTCACTCCCGGGAGTCTGCGGCTTTCGGAAATCGTGGCCGGCGACGGGATGGCGCTCATCCACGCGGTGAAGGCTGATCCGGGCACTTCGCGGGACGTGGTCATCGATCTCGATCTTGCGACGCGTACGGGCGAGGTACTGCCGGTTCGCTTCATGCAGCGTGTAATCGCCAATCGCGAAGGTATTGCCGGTCCCTCGCGTACCATCGTTCTCAACCGCAGCCTCGGAACGGAGACCGCGGATGAGGATCGTGGCTCCGAAGTTCGCTTTACGCGCTTCTTCAATTCGACACCGATGGCAATTGCCGGTGTGGACGGCGATGGACGCATTCTGCGCACCAATGCACCGTTCCTGTCGCTGTTCGCGAGCGTGGTCGACCAGCATGCGGTTGATCGCGGCGTGAAACTGGAGGGCGTCATTCACGAGCGCGACCGGGCCGCCTTCAACGCCGCGCTTGAGCGCGCGCGCCAGCGCCAGGCAAACATCGAACCCATCGACACCGTGTTCCCCGACAATGACGAGCGCCACATGCGCTTTTACGTCAATGCGATTGCCGACGAGGCGGGCGAGGGCGAAGAGGCGGCCATCGTCTATGCCGTCGAAACCACTGAGCAGAAGGCGCTCGAGGCGCAGATGGCGCAAAGCCAGAAGATGCAGGCGGTCGGCCAACTCGCGGGCGGCATCGCGCATGACTTCAACAACGTGCTCACCGCCATCATCATGGCTTCTGACTTGCTGCTGACCAATCACCGTCCGTCCGACCCGTCCTTCCAGGACATCATGAACATCAAGCAGAATGCCAACCGCGCCGCCTCGCTGGTGCGGCAGTTGCTGGCGTTTTCGCGCCGCCAGACCATGCGGCCGGAGGTGTTGAACTTGACCGATGTGCTCGCGGACCTGCGCATGCTGCTGGCACGCCTGGTCGGCAACGACATCAATCTGAGCATAGAACATGGCCGCGATCTGTGGCCCGTGCGCGCCGACATCGGCCAATTCGAGCAGGTTATCGTCAACCTGGCCGTCAATGCGCGCGATGCGATGCCGGAGGGAGGCAATCTCGTCGTACGCACGCGTAATGTCGAGCAGGTGGAGTGCGAAGGCTTCGGCCACCGTGAGCTGGCACCGGCCGACTATGTGCTGGTCGAGGTGGAGGATACCGGCACCGGCATCGACCCTGAAGTCATCCGCAAGGTGTTCGAGCCGTTCTTCACTACCAAAGAGGTGGGTAAGGGCACTGGTCTTGGCCTCTCGATGGTCTACGGTATCATCAAGCAGACCGGCGGCTTCATCTTCTGCGATTCCGAACTGGGCAGCGGAACCGTGTTCCGTATCTTCCTGCCCAGGCACGAGGCGGAAATCGCGGCGGAGGCGGTGGACCCGCGTGCGGCCGCCACGGAAAAGAAGCCCGTGTCGGATGCCCAGAAGGACCTCTCCGGTTCCGCTACCGTTCTTCTCGTAGAGGATGAGGACGCGGTGCGGATGGGCAATGTCCGCGCGCTGTCGTCACGCGGGTATACGGTGCATGAAGCATCCTCCGGGGTTGAGGCGCTCGAGGTCTTCAACGAGCTTGGGGGCAAGGTCGATATCGTCGTCTCCGACGTGGTCATGCCGGAAATGGACGGCCCGACGCTGCTGACGGAACTCAGGAAACTGCAGCCGGATATCCGCTTCATCTTCGTGTCCGGTTATGCCGAGGATGCCTTTGCCAAGAGCCTGCCAGCCGACGCGAAGTTTGGCTTCCTTCCGAAACCGTTCTCGCTGAAACAGCTCGCAACCACCGTGAAAGACATGCTGGAACGCGAGCCTGGGTAGGCGCGTTAAGGAATCGTTAATCATCACGGCGCAGCATCTGCTTGGGAGGAAACCCAAGGAGAACTGCCATGTTCTTAACGGGCACTCCCAAGCCACGCGCCGGCTTGAAAAGCGCGATCGCTCTTTCCGCGTTGTTTGCGGTATCCCCGGTAGCGGCGCACGATGCGCTGCCGACTAGCGCGAAGCCGCAAGGCTGGTCCTATCCCATTACCTGCTGCTCAGGCTATGACTGCCGTGAAGTCTCGCACAGTCAGATAAAGGAAGGGCCCGAAGGTTATGTGATCGCCAGCACTGGCGAACTTATTCCGATGACCGACCGCAAGGTGAGGCCATCGCCCGATGGCGAATTTCACTGGTGCTCGGTTGCCGGCAAGGATGACGGTCGGACGATCTGCCTTTTCGTTCCGCCGCGCGCGTTCTGAGCTGCACCTGTCCCTGAGCTACAACGGAATGTTGTCGTGCTTCTTCCAGGGGTTGGTGAGTTCCTTGTTGCGCAGGAGCCTGAGCCCGCGGGCCACGCGCCGGCGCGTGGAATGTGGCATGATCACCTCGTCAATGTAACCGCGCTCGGCCGCCACGAAGGGTGAGAGGAACCGGTCCTCATACTCCTTCGTATGCTTGGCGATCTTCTCGGGGTCGTTGATATCTTTGCGGTAGATGATCTCGACCGCGCCCTTTGCACCCATGACTGCGATTTGCGCGCTTGGCCAGGCATAGTTGAGGTCGCCGCGCAGATGCTTCGATGCCATCACGTCATAGGCGCCGCCGAAAGCCTTCCGGGTGATGATAGTGATTTTCGGCACGGTCGCTTCCGCATAGGCAAAGAGCAACTTCGCGCCATGTTTGATGAGCCCGCCATATTCCTGACTGGTGCCCGGCAGGAAGCCCGGGACGTCGACGAAGGTGACGATAGGAATGGAGAAGCAATCGCAGAAGCGCACGAAACGCGCTGCCTTGCGGCTGGCATCGCTGTCGAGAACGCCGGCGAGTACCATCGGCTGATTGGCGACGATGCCGACGGTTCGGCCTTCGACGCGCCCGAAACCTGTCACGATGTTCTTCGCGAACGATGGCTGGATTTCGAAGAAGTCGGCTTCGTCTACCGTCTTCAGGATCAGCTCGCGAATGTCATAGGGTTTGTTGGCGTTGTCGGGCACCAGCGTGTCGAGCGAAAGGTCGTCGCCGGCAGCCGGCTGGCGGCAGTCGATTTCCGGTAGGTCGGACGTGTTGGAAAGCGGCAGGAAGTCCACCAGCCGGCGCATCTGCAGCAGCGCCTCGACATCGTTGTCGTATGCGCCGTCGGCGATCGATGACTTGGTGGTATGGACGCTGGCGCCGCCGAGCTGCTCGGCCGTCACCGTTTCGTTGGTCACGGTCTTCACCACATCCGGGCCGGTGACGAACATATAGGACGTGTCGCGCACCATGAAGATGAAGTCGGTCATCGCCGGCGAATAGACGTCGCCGCCCGCGCAGGGTCCCATGATTACCGAAATCTGGGGAATGACGCCCGACGCCAGCACATTGCGCTGGAAGATTTCCGCATAACCGCCCAGGGCCGCCACACCTTCCTGGATACGTGCGCCGCCGGCATCGTAAAGCCCGATGATTGGCGCCCTGTTCTTCAGCGCCATCTCCTGGACCTTCACCACCTTTTCGGCCTGCGCTTCCGATAGCGAACCGCCGAACACCGTAAAATCCTTGGCGAAAACGAAAACCGGCCGGCCGTTCACCGTGCCCCAGCCAGTCACCACTCCATCACCTGCGATCTTGGTTTTCTCCATGCCGAAATCGGTGGAGCGGTGCTCCACGAACATGTCGAATTCCTCGAAAGTTCCTTCGTCGAGAAAGACCGAGATGCGCTCACGCGCCGTGAGCTTGCCGCGCTTGTGCTGCGCGTCTATGCGCGTCTGGCCGCCGCCAGCCTTCGCGACTTCGCGCCTGCGTTCAAGTTCGGCAAGCACTTCTTTCATCGGCGGTTTCCTCCTCGCGGCTATGTTAGCGGTGAGTTCTGTTAGCACGATTGCAGCGGCTGGCAAGCGAGCTCCGGTGCCTTTCCGCTGTGCCGCATTCCCCTACCAGGTACCTGTGTTGTTCATCGAGGCCCAGGGTTCGGCCGGTTCCTTCGCGGCGCCTTTTTGCAGTAACTCGAAGGAAATGTTGTCGGGCGAACGGACAAACGCCATGCGCCCGTCACGCGGTGGCCGACTTATCGTAACGCCTGCATCCATCAGCTTCTGGCAGGTGGCGTATATGTCATCGACCTCGTAGGCGAGGTGGCCGAAATTTCGCCCTCCCGAATATTTTTCCGGATCCCAGTTGTAGGTGAGTTCCAGCAGCGGCGCGGCGGATGATCTGCCAGTCTCGACGTCGTCCGGCGCGGCGAGGAAAATCAGCGTGAAGCGCCCGGATTCGTTTTCGATCCTGCGGGTTTCGACCATACCCATTTTGTTACAGTAGAAGTCGAGCGACTCGTCGATATCAGTCACCCGAACCATGGTGTGTAGATAGCGCATATTGTGACTCCGGTTTCCAGTTGGCGACTGTTTAGGACGTACGCGGTGCCATCCGCAACTGGCGCGAAGCGCGACGATGATCGCTCAAAGCACAAGGAAAGCATTGGCTTGCCACCGACATGTTGAAAAAATCGGCCAAGCCCTTGCTAACAGCGGAATCGAAAGTGCTATCCTGCGTACAAGAATCATTTGCGCCTGCGGGTATTGCGGAAGCGGAAGGGTGCGTTCGGATGGGGGACAGATCCTCGTCGGAAAGGCGGAGCGAGGCTAGTCAAACAGTACTCGCCAACGAGGAGCGGGCCGATCAGGAAGCCCTGATCGAGGTTGCCGGTGCCATCAAGTGGTTCGACGTGGCCAAGGGCTACGGCTTCATTCTGCCGGATGACAAATCACATGGCGACGTGCTGCTGCACGTGACTTGTCTGCGCCGAGACGGTTTCCAGACAGCGCTGGAAGGTGCGCGCGTAGCGTGCCTTGCCCGACAGGGCGAGCGCGGCCTGCAGGCTTTCAAGGTTCTGTCCATGGACGCTTCGACGGCGGTGCATCCGGCGGAACAGTCGCCTGACCGCACTCATGTGACCGTCGCGCCCGAAAGCGGACTGGAGCGTGCACTGGTCAAATGGTTCAATCGCACCAAGGGGTTCGGTTTCCTGACCATGGGCGAGGGCACGGAAGACATTTTTGTTCACATGGAGACGTTGCGCCGCTACGGCGTGACCGAACTGCGGCCGGGTCAGGTCGTGCTGGTGCGCTTCGGCCGCGGTGAGAAAGGCCTTATGGCTGCCGAAATCTATCCGGATATGGGAACTCTGCCGGTTTCGCACTGACGCGGCCGGAACGCAGGGAGCACCCATGCGCCGGTTCACGGCCCGCCTCGCAAGACTAAATACCGTACTTCTGCTGGCACTTTCGCTGCTCACAACGGTCGCCTTGGCACAGAGCGCGCCGCCAATGCTGCTGCCGGTCGATCCGGTGCCGCTGGTCATCGAAACGCAAGCTGGCGAACGCAATTTCTCGGTCGAAATTGCCGATGACAATTCAGAACGTTCGCGCGGGCTGATGTTCCGGCAGAACCTGCCTGAAATGCGCGGAATGCTGTTCGTCTTCGAAAACACGCGCCGTGTTGCGTTCTGGATGAAGAACACACCCCTGCCACTCGACCTCATCTTTGTTGGTGAGAATGGAAGGGTAAGCACGATCGGTCAGGGCGAGCCGTTTTCAGAGACGCCGATCTCCGCCACCGGGCCGGTGCGCTTCGTGCTTGAGGTTCATCAGGGCACGGCCGCTGCGCTCGGTATTGCACCGGGCGACAGGTTGCGCCACCCGGTAATCGACGCTATCGCAGGGGCCGGATAACCTTGATTTGCGGGAGCGCTACTTCGGAATGGAATCGTTTTCCCATGAGGGGTTCGATCTCGCATATCAACAGAAAGGTGAGGGCGATCCCGTCCTACTCCTTCATGGTTTCGGCTCGAGTTCATTCATAAACTGGGTTAATCCCGGCTGGTTCAAGACACTGGCGGAAGCCGGCTACCGGGTGATCGCAATCGATCACCGAGGCCACGGCCAGTCCTCACGTAGTTACGAGACCAGAGATTATGCGCCCGGCCGCATGGCATCCGACGCAGCGGCTCTGCTTGATCATCTCGGAATTCCGCGGGCCCATGTCATGGGCTACTCGATGGGCGCCCGCGTCGCCGCATTCATGGCCCTTGAATATCAGCGCCGTGTGGCAACGGTGATTTTCGGCGGCTTGGGTATCGGCATGGTGGAGGGAGTTGGTGACTGGGATCAGATCGCCGATGCACTTCTGGCACCTGATCCTGCGGTGATCACGGAACCACGGGCGAAGATGTTCCGCGCCTTCGCCGACCAGACGCGCAGCGACCGCAAGGCGTTGGCAGCCTGTATTGAATCTTCTCGCGAGCTTGTCGCGCCGGAGCGGATTGCTGAAATCGGACAACCGGCGCTGATTGCCGTCGGCACCGCCGACGACATTGCCGGCGCACCCCGACCGCTTGCCGATCTGATGCCGAACGCGACGGCGTTTTCGATCGAAGGCCGTGACCACATGCAGTCGGTTGGAGACCGCAGCTTCAAGGCGCGTGTTCTCGAATTCCTGATGGAGCATCCACTTTGATAACAAGACAACCGCTGACTTTTCAGGGCGCGGAAGGCAATGCGCTGCGCGCTGATCTCTGGGACGGTGCCGGCCACCCTGTCATCTTCCTGCACGGTGGTGGCCAGACGCGTCGCGCCTGGGACAAGACTGCACGTCAGGTTGCGCTCAACGGCATGCGCGCCATCACCGTCGATCTGCGCGGCCATGGCGAGAGCGAATGGGTCAAGAGCGGCAATTACACCTTCATGGACTATGCAGGGGATGTCGCGGCGGTCGTCAAACAGGTGGAAGCGAAGTTTCACGCACGTCCGTCCAATGTCGGCGCTTCGCTCGGCGGACTTTCATCGCTTGCTGCGGAACTCTATCTCGGACCGCTCCTCGAAACGCTCGTTCTGGTGGATATCACACCACGCATGAACCCGGAGGGAGTAGCCAAAATCCAGGGTTTCATGGGCGAGAATATGGATGAAGGGTTCGAGACACTTGAAGAGGCAGCGGATGCCATTGCCGCCTATCTGCCGCATCGCAAACGCCCATCGACGCTGGATGGCCTGCGCAAGAATCTGCGGCTCGGCGAAGATGGCCGCTACCGCTGGCACTGGGATCCCGAGTTCGTGCGCGGTGAACGCAACATCAACCTGAACGCAGCCGAGTTCATGGCGCAACTGCTAGGCGATCTGCCGAAACTGGTCATTCCCTCGCTGCTTGTGCGGGGTGTGCAATCGGAGCTGGTCGGCGAGGAAGAGGCGCGCGAGTTTGTCGATCTCGCGCAGGCCGCGTCCTATGTCGATGTCAGCGGTGCCGGCCACATGGTCGCAGGAGATCGAAACGACGTATTCTCCGCAGCCGTGCTCGAATTCCTGACCGGTCGTGCCGCCGCCTAATCATCCGGGTGCTCGGCGCAAAACCAGCCTGAATCGAAGCTGACAGAACTGACACCCGAAAAGCGCCGGATCCGCTCAAGTTCCGCCTCGATATCGTTGCGCAGCGCGGTGGAGCCGCGCACGCCGGGTTCCTTCCAGAAAGCCCTGACGGCGAGCGTGTCCTGGTCCCGGTTTGCCTTCATGTCGATGCGGCCGACAATGCGGTCGCCGCGCATCACCGGAAAGACGTAGTAGCCGTAACGCCGCTTGGCCTCGGGCACGAAAATCTCGATCCGGTAAAAGAAACCGAACAGACGTTCGGTCCGGTTTCGGTTTCTGAGCAGTGGGTCGAACGGGCTGAGTATGCGCACGCGGCCGGGCGGCTCTGGAATGGCGTCGAGAACCGTTTCATGTTCTGCCAGAATGAAGCTCGGTGCCGGCCGTCCGCCTGCCATCGTCTCGGCCTTGACCGGAATGAGCGCATTCTTGTTCGCGCCGATCCATTCCTCGACATCAGCCGGCGACAGCAAATCCCAGAATGCCGCGATCTCGCCGCGGCTTGCGATGCCGAGGCGCTTCAGCGCATCGCGGCACGCCCAGTCGACGAACTCGGCGCGATCGACACGCCTTTTCCAGTGTTCAGTCGGGATCACCCGTTCCGCAAGGTCGTAGACCTTCTGGAAGCCTTCGCGGCGCGTGATCGCCAGCTCTCCCGTTTGCCAAAGATATTCGAGCGCCGCTTTGGCCGGATGCCAGTCCCACCAGCCGGTGTTGGGTTTGTCGCCATCGAAATCGCGCGCCATGGCTGGCCCGTTCAGGGCCACATATTCGCGCACCGCATCGATATCGCGGTCGAACTCCTCATTGTTGAAATGGGCCTTCCAGCGTTCGCGCAGCCGCTGCTTCTGCTGCTCGAAACGATGACGCCAGTAGGGGAAAAACGCTGTGGGGATGATCGACGCGTCATGCGTCCAGTTTTCGAATAGAACCCGGTCCTTTTCGATCAAGGCCGCGAGGTGACGCTTGCGATAGGTCTGGCTGCGCGAGAACAGAATATGATGATGCGCGCGTTCGACGACCTGGATGCTATCGACCTGCACATAACCCAGGCTGGTGATAGCCTCCGCCAGCCCGTCCTTGCCAAGCATGCGGCCGGGATCGCGGCACAGTCCCTGCTTTGAAATGAACAGACGCCTCGCGTCCGCATTTGAGATCGTTCGCATGGGCGATCCCTGGAGGATTCGGATATCCGTGTTCCACCCGAATCCTGCTGCGAATTCAATGCATGCGTCGCGCAGTTCCTGACAGTGCGGTGTCAGGCGATGTTGGGAATCGCTGTCTGTGCAGCCGCAACCTTGGCGATTTTCGTTTTGCGGCGTGCTTCCCGCGCGGCGGGTTTTGGTCGAGTGGCGTTCGACTGGTCAGGCTCACGCGCAGCCGCTTCGGTTGCGGGATCGAACACCCGTCGAACCTCCTCGACCTGAAGCGGGCGGCTGAACAGATAGCCCTGAGCTTCGTCACAGCCTTGTTCGCAAAGAAAGGCGAGGTGAGCCTCCTTCTCCACACCCTCGGCAAGCACGGGAATGTTGAGGCTGTCGGCCAGGATGATTGTCGACCTGACAATCGCGCTGGCCTGTTCGCTGGTACCAAGATCGCCGATGAAGGATCTGTCGATCTTGATCTTGTCGAACGGAAATGCCCGCAGGGTTGAAAGTGACGAATAACCCTGGCCATAATCGTCCATCGCGATCTTCACGCCCATGGATTTCAGTTGGCGAATGATGTGCAGGGCGACCTGCTGATCATTGATGATACTTGATTCGGTGATTTCCAGTTCCAGCCGCATCGGCGAAAGACCTGTCTCAAGCAGAATCTCGTGCACGATCTGGGGAAGGTTCGATTGCAGTATCTGCGCCGACGCCACGTTGACCGCAATCTTGTATGATTGTGGCCAGCTTGCCGCTTCCCGGCACGCTTCCCTCAGCACCCATTCGCCGATCGGTACGATAAGACCGGTCTCTTCGGCGATCCCGATGAAGTCGTTCGGTCCGACCAGGCCGCGCTCGCGGTGGTTCCAGCGGACAAGTGCCTCGAAGCCGACGATCCCGCGTCTGGCGACATCCACCTGCGGTTGATAGTAGAGCTCCAGTTCGCCGCGCTCGACTGCGTGGCGCAATTCGAGTGCCAGTGCGCTTTTCTCGCGGTTCGTCTCATCCATCGATGCTTCGTAAAAGCAGATCTTGTCCGATGCGGACTGTTTGGCGCGGTACATTGCCAGATCGGCGCGTCCTGTCAGTTCGTCCGGCGCCAGGCCGTCGTGGGGGAACAGACTGATGCCGATGCTCGCGCCAACGCTCAGGATGCGCCCCTCGTGGGGGACAGGCGTGCTGATTTCGCCGTAAATCTCCTTCGCGAAACGATTCGCCTCGTCGCGCGAAAAGACTGCGTCGCAGACCGCTACGAACTCATCGCCCCCGACGCGCGCAACAAAAGCACTGGCGGGCAGGTTTTCCGAAAGCCGTTCGGCAATGGCGCGCAGCACGGCATCGCCGGCGGCGTGTCCATGCACATCGTTGACATCCTTGAACCGGTCGAGATCGATTGCGGCGATTGCGATCATCTGCGATCCCTTGGATGCATCCGAAATCAGCGTCTGCAGCTTGTTGGCGAGATGCGGCCTGTTGGGCAAACCGGTGACGGCGTCGTGCAAAGCCATGCGTCTGAGCGTCTGCACGGATTCCTCTTCACGCTGCAGGTCGATCAGATAGCTTGACACCGCCGTCATCAGGATCAGGCAGATTACCGTAACCACGGCGACTACGAGAATGGTGCTGGAAACCATACCTTCCGGCACTGCAACGGTCGGGTTCGGCGTCACGATCAATGCACCCATGGCGGTGAAGTGCATCGTCGCAATTCCAAGAACCAGCGCGAACGAGCTGCCGTATTTGCAGAAACGGGTGACGGGTCGCATGAGCCGATTGAACGTCAGCGCACCGAACAGACATCCGAACACAACCGATGCGACGGCCAGCGTCGGATCGAAAGTAACTGTCCCCGCAACGCGAAACGCCATCATTCCTGTAAAATGCATGACCGATATGCCAAGTCCGAACAAGGCGCCGCCAAGTTCGATCCCCAGGCCGCGGGAGCCGACCGCAATTGCCTGGCCTACCAGGGCAAATCCGATCGGGAGCAGTAGCGACAGGAGAGTGCCGACTGGTTCGTAAGCATGATCGACGCCAGGCGTATAGCCGAGCATTGCCAGGAAGTGAGTTGTCCAGATGACGGACCCGCTTACAAGCGATGACAGCAGCATCCACAATAGTCGTTGCTGACCGGCAGTTCGCCAAACGCGCCCGAACAGGCGCGTTGCGACAAACGAGCCAAGCACACAGACGGATACCGCCAGTGCGAGATAGCCATAATCGTGCTGGTACACGATGCAATTTAGTACGCTGAACATGTGGTCGATCTCGGTTGCAGTCATTCATCTTCCGAGACAACGATCAAAGATACGATAACGACCGTCGGCGATTGCCCGCTTGGTTAACCGGAAGTGAAACTAACCGCCGCGAAAATCCGGTTCGCGCCGTTGCTTGAAGGCCAGCCTGCCTTCCACGTAATCGGCACTTTCGAATGTGGCGGCCCCGAGCGTCCGGGCATAAGCCATTTCGCTTGCATTGCCGCTGAGTACGGCGCCGATGGCGGCTTTCGAAGCCTTGACCGAAAGCGGTGCGGACTTGGCAATTGCGAGCGCGATCTCTCCGGCTCGACCGTAGATCGCTTCGGTTGGCAAGACCTCGATCACAAACCCTATACTCAAGGCCTCCTGGGCCGACAGGCGCGCCGCGGTGAATGTGAGGTATTTAGCGAATTGAGGGCCGCAGGCATGGACGATGTCCGCCATGGCGTCGTGCGGATATGCCAGCCCGAGCCGAGCGGCCGGCACTGAAAAGCGCGCATCATCGCTCGCCAGCCTTATGTCGCATGCCGCCGCGATGCCGAATCCGCCACCGAAACAGATGCCGCGGATCGCCGCTATTGTCGGGACCGGCAATTTCCGGATTGCGGCGAACGCTTCGGAATTGGCGCTTTCATAAGCTCGGGCTGTTTCGGCATTGCGCCGCACCGTGTCGAATTCGCCGATATCGGCGCCAGCGCAGAAATCCTCGCCGGAGCCGCTGATCAAGACGGCACGAACGTCGGGATTGCCATGCGCCATTTCCACGCCCTTGGCGAGATCGCGCCACATTGCCTGGGTAAGGGCATTGCGCTTGTCCGGGCGGTCGATTGTGAGCCTGGCGATATGGTCGGCGACTTCGAGTTTGATGCCGCCGCCTTGTGCGGTCCAGGTATTGCGCATGTTCAAATCCGTTTGATCACCGTTAAGGAAAATGCGGTTCAACTCTATATGTCGATCAACTATGCTCCGCCACCAATCAGCCGCGCGGCCTGTCGGTGGCCGGCGTCTACCGCGAACGGGAGAATGCAGATGAGCACCCAAAGCGCAGCCAGGTCGGACCGCGTCCAGCCGGTCGACCCGATTTGGAACTCGATCCGCGATGAAGCACGCGAGATCGTACGGGGCGATCCCGTTCTGGCTGCCTTCATGTATGCTGCGATCCTCAACCAGGAGACGCTGGAAGACGCCGTGATCCACCGCATCGCGGAGCGACTGGACCACCCGGATCTCAGCGCCGACCTTATCCGGCAGGCCTTTGATGCCATGCTCAGCGACCAGCCCGACTGGAGTTCGGTCGTCCGCGTCGACATACAGGCTGTCTACGATCGCGATCCAGCCTGCGACCGCTTCATCATGCCGGTGCTCTATTTCAAGGGATTTCACGCGATACAGACGCACCGGCTGGCGCATTGGCTGTGGAACAACGGGCGCAAGGATTTCGCCCTCTATCTGCAAAGCCGTTCCTCGGCGGTCTTCCAGACCGACATCAATCCGGCGGCAAAGATGGGCAAGGGCATCTTCATCGACCATGCCACGGATCTCGTCGTGGGCGAGACGGCGGTGATCGAAGACGACGTCTCGATCCTCAACGGCGTCACGCTTGGGGGAACGGGGAAGGTCACGGGTGACCGTCATCCGAAGATCCGCCACGGCGTGCTGATCGGCACTGGCGCCAAGATCCTGGGCAATATCGAGGTCGGCCATTGCACAAAGGTGGCGGCAGGTTCGGTCGTGCTGAAATCGGTTCCCAACAACAAGACGGTGGCCGGGGTTCCGGCGCGCATCGTCGGCGAGGCGGGCTGCGACGAGCCTTCGCGCATGATGGATCAGCTTCTGGCCGGCATCGGCGAATAGTCCGTCCCGCACTTTACATTC
Organism: Rhizobiaceae bacterium; assembly: GCA_017644005.1. GTDB lineage: Bacteria > Pseudomonadota > Alphaproteobacteria > Rhizobiales > Rhizobiaceae > RCIO01. The sequence goes on along the minus strand of JAEPMJ010000003.1, from coordinate 247,503 downwards.
GCATCAGGGCCGTGCCAGAAGCGCACGGCCTTTTACGTTTTGCGGCCGAACCGGAGAAATGAGATTGAAGCCCGAGGAAATCAGGAAACTCGACGCCTATTTCAAGCGCACATTTGCCAATCCGAGCCTTGAGGTGAAAGCCCGGCCCCGCAAGGATGATTCCTGCGAGCTTTATCTCGGAGACGAGTTCCTCGGCATTATCTTCAAGGACGAGGAAGAGGGCGAACTGTCCTATAATTTCTCGATGGCCATTCTCGACATCGATCTCGACTAGACGCGGTTACGTTCCGGTCCGAAGAAATTCCCGCATTCTTCCAAGAACCTCAGCGTCGAGCTTGCGCCAATCGCCAAGCAGCGTTGCAGGAAATCGGTATGTCAGGCTCAGTTCTTCGCCGAAACGAACATCGCGTTCGCACGGTGCGAGAGATTCCGTTGCGATCTGGCCGCTCAGGCAGCGAGCAACGAAAGGCCGCCCGTCCGCAGCATCGCCAACCAATAGTGTCTCGTTCATGTAGCCCGAATTTTCGGCAAATCGATATGAGCGCAGGCCGGCGGCCGTCGGCGTTCCGGGGAGCTCGATCAGGCGGCGGTAGATCGGATCGAACCGGGCTGACATATCCCGCGACATAGACTGTGTTTCCAGCACAACAAACAGAATGCGCCGGCTGCCTGCACGGTGGTTGAAATCGTCCTGCGTCTCGGCGCTGTAGCCGGTCATTTCCGGCCAGCGCATATAGAGGTCGAGCCGGCGTGCTTCGCCGTGGACGCGTTGTTTTTCGAAGCGGATGAAGTTGGCTGGAATGGCAAGGACATTGTTGCCGATAACGGCTTCAACGGTGTGGCTGCTGTCGGTGTGGCCGACATTTGAAATCGTTCCGCCGAGCAGTCGGCCCGCAATGCTTATCAGGACTGAAAACGCCGCAAGGGCGACGAGGATGTAGAATATCCTGATCGCAAGCCGCGAATGGCTTTCATTCGGCAGTTCGGCAACAGAGGTCTGATTGAGCATGTTGATGTTCGGACATATAAGAAAGCTCCGGTAAGCTTGGCGAATTATGGTAAATGTCCGGTAAATCTTCGCGGTGACCGGTATGTCCCGGCAGCTTTGCCGTATATGACCCAATGGACGTTTGCGAGCGGGAGTTGCCGATGCCGATCCATGCAATAGACGAAATTGCCCCGGAGTTTTCCGATCGCGCCAGTACCTGGGTCGCACCCGGCGCGAATATCATCGGTCGCGTCCGGTTGGGTCGCGACTGCAGTATCTGGTTTGGTGCCGTGCTGCGTGGCGACAACGAACCGATCGTCATCGGCGATGAAACCAATGTGCAGGAAAACTCCGTCATGCATACCGATCCGGGCTTCCCTCTGACGATCGGCAAGGGGTGCACGATCGGACATCGTGCGCTCCTTCATGGCTGCACGGTAGGAGACAATTCGCTGATCGGCATGGGGGCTATTGTCCTGAACGGTGCAGAGATAGGTCCGAACTCGCTCGTGGGTGCCGGTGCATTGGTTACCGAAGGAAAGAAATTTCCGGCCGGCAGTTTGATCGTCGGGACGCCGGCGAGAGTTGTACGGAAACTGGACGAGGCTGCGATCGAATCGCTCCGCAATTCCGCGCGTCACTACGTGCGCAATGCTCGACGTTTTCTGACAGGTCTCAAGCCCGTCTGACTCTATCAGGAGGAAAGGTGGAGCCGGCCCTGGGGAAGGGCCGGCTCCTCAGACCCGGTCGTTGGGGACGGGGAGGGTGGGGACTCGACCGGGCTGGCCGTTGGACGCGGCGTACCGGTCCCCCGACCCGTGTTCCGCGCCCGTATGTTTCGTGTCCCGAACTGGCGCCGCATGATCCCCGTCATCGGCGGGCGCCAGGACTTCTTCAGTTGCTGCGGACTGACCCAACAGCCATTTGACGGGAGTCTTCGATCGATACCCACACACCGGAATTCTGGTCCGATTGGCGTTTCAGGTAGCGGTACTCGGTATCGGTCCAGGCCAGAACGCGCGGCTCAAGGTTGTCGAGAACGAAGTCGCCAAGGCTCGTGCGGGCCGTCAGCACCGCGTGCCCGTCACCATTCGGTTGTCGAACCACGGTAATCATCAGATTGCCTGCCGGGATGCCCGCCTTCATGAGCAGGCGTCGTTTCTCGAGCACGTAGTCTTCGCAATCGCCAATGCCCTTTGTCGGATAGCTCCAGCGCTCTTCGACACCCCAGATCTCGCGGTCGGTACGAGGCGTCACCATAGTATTGACCAGGTTGTTCACGTCGATGATCTTGGCCCACAGCTTGCGGGTCAGCTCAACCGGTTGGCGCTTCTGCGTGACTTGCCTGCATTCGACAGGCAATTGCTGACAGAATTCGTAATGGCCGACGGGCTGCGTCGTGCGCCCGGTTGAGACCATGAACGAGTTCGCAGACGCCATTTGCGGCGCCAGTGCAAGAGCGGCAGCTGAGAGCAGTATCTTGATTTTGTGTCCCATTGTGTGTCTCCCCGTTTGACAGCACAATGGCATGGCCGGATTTATTCGGCGCAAAAATGCAAGTATAGATTATAGGAAATACAAGTACAAATAAGAGTAAAATCGAAATTAGATTTAATTATAGTTCGATTTGTATTTGAGTAGAATTCGCCTAAAATTTGAGTGAATTGCTCGACGCCGACCGGCGACGTTTTCGCCTGACGGTATGGCTCGGACAGAAATTCGGCGTCAGCGCTGCAGGTCGCGATAAGGACAGACATCGTCCTCGAAGGGCACATGGCGGCGCCGGAAGGCCGGCCCTTCGAGACACGTGGGCCTGCTTATCCGGTCCATCCGAAAATGACGGAAATCTCGGCGCGCAGGATCCCACGCCACCAGGTACCATAGCGGCGGCAGGATCAGCATGGCATGCGGTTCGACTTCGCGGCCGGTTTCAGAGCCATTGGCGTCACGGTACCGAAACCGCAGGCGCTGCCGCTGGAGGAATGCCGTCTCGAAAGCGGATAGCAGTTCAGCATCCATAACGCCGATGTTCGATAAATCCTGCAGGGGCGAAAGCTGCCCGACATGCAGGCAGTCCAGAAACCGGCGCAAATCCCGCACCTTGTCCGGCGGCAATGCTCTTTCGATCTTGGCGAGCCCCGCATCCGCGAGGTTCGAAAACGGCAAGCTGCGGGCCGCACGCATTGCCGAAACGCTTATGAGGAGCGCGAACACCTCAGCGACTGAAAGCCGGGGCGTGGTCTGCACCGACTGCGGGTCAAGTTGCAATCCGCCGCCACGGCCGGTCTCCGATTGGATGACGAAGCCCTGGTCTCGCAAGGCCGCAATGTCGCGCAGCACCGTTCGCCTCGATGCATGAACCTCCTTTGCCAGCCGGTCGACGGTCATGGTTCCGTTGCGGCGAAGGCAGCGCACGATCGCGTCGTGGCGGAGGCGGATGTTCATTTCCAGGCTCCGGAATGATTGGTGACAGAAAACGGCACCATTTCATCCTAAGCGGGCTGCATGCACACCAACAAGGAGAATTCACGATGCAGCGCACAGCCGTAAATCCGTGGAACTGGTCGTTGAAGCTCGGCTACAATCAGGCCGAACTTGTCGTAAACCCGTCACGCTATCTGATATGCGCGGGCCAGACCGCGGTAGACGGCGAAGGCAACCCCAGGCATGCAGGCGACATGCGCGGCCAGATCGGCCTTGCGCTGGACAATATGGAAGCTGTGCTGTCGGGTGCGGATATGAGCCTGACAAATGTCATCCGGCTCTGTGTCTTCACAACCGATATGGATGAGGCTCTGAAGAACTTTGACCTTTTCGCCGAACGCTTCGGCTCGGTTCAATGCGCGCCGCCCATGACATTACTGGGCGTAACACGGCTTGCAATGCCGGAACTGCTGTTCGAAATCGAGGCGACTGCGGCAGCCTGAGCACGCACCGAGAGGCGCCGCGCCGCCGTTTCCACCGTATGACTAGTCGAATTCTTCTTCGAGGGTTTCCAGCCGTTGGAGGCTGGCGAACTCGATTGCAACGCCGTCGGCGAAGTGGCGCACCACGCGACCGCGAATTGAGCCGAGCATGACTTCGGTTCCCAGTTCCGGCTTGGTTTCTATTTCAACGCCGGCGCCCGAAAGCGAAAGGTCTGCAATGCGACACTGATACTGTCGTCCGTCCGTGAGCTTCAGCACACTGCGCGGATTGCGCGGTTGCAGGCGCTCATGGCGACGGTCCTCAGGCAGGTCGAGTTCGTGCTTGTTGGCAAGCCAGGTCAGCTGCGCGGCAAGCTTGTCGCGTTTGCCATCCGAGGCATTGACGGTCATTGCAAAACCGCCCTGCATGCGGCGTGTCACAACACCCTCGACTCGACCGATATGATCGAGATAGGCAATCACCCGTTCTCCGGTAACGGCAAGCCGATCGGCACGCAGAGCAACGTTGCCCGGTGACATGTCGATCACCTGACAGGTGTGTTCTGTCCTGTCTTCAAGCATGAAGCGGCCGTATAGCTTGACGGGAACTCGCTGGAAGTTCCTTCGTTCGGCTCTGGAAGACGCCAGATCGGGTGCTGGAGACGCCATTACGATCACGTCCTGGTTTGTATGTTGTTCGCCGTGACGATCAGGTTTGCAACCGTAGGCTTCAACCGGTTAACAAGCGGTAATTCCAGCGCAAAATTGTACGCCAAGGCGTTGTCCGGCTTATTTCTCGCGGCCGCCCTCCAGAACGAGAAGATGTCCGACACGCCGCCCCCTGTCGCCTGGCACGGCGTCCTCCGGCGATAGTGGAGGTACGCTCACTTCCGGCCGGTTGTTGAGGAAGGGTGATGCGACGGTCGGGTCGATGATGCGAAGCGATTCGATCCGGCACTGTACGACGGGGTCTGCACCAAGCCAGAACGGCTTTTCGAGCGGCGAAATGGCGCCGAGGGCGCGCAATCTGCCGCCGCCGCCATCCAACGGCAGCACCAGCAGTTCGAAGGAGTTCGTGCGTCCGCCATGGCTGACACCCAAGAAGCTGACGACAACCACATTGTTGAGCCGGAACGCTCCTTGGATAAGCCGCTCCAGAACACGGCGGTCCCTTTCGGCCCAGTTGGCCGTGAACACGCCGCCTTTGAGTTCCCGTCCGAAAACTGCACAAAGCCGCGTGCCGGCGAGGCGATACGATGCTTCGCCGTCGTCATTCTGTTCCAGAATGAAAGTGTCGGCCAGGATCGATTTGATATCGGCGGGCTCGATATCCGTCCTGTGCGGGGCTTCGCGTTCGCCCCGCAGCCGGTTCCAGTACTGGAATAGTGAAACTGTGCCCTCATGCTTCATGCTGCGGCTTTCCCTGCGCGTTCTGAGCTGTGCCAGCATGGGACAATCGCCGCCCGATGCGTGGCTAAGATCAAACCCAAGCACGGGTCATGCCAGTCGGGTTTCAGGTTTTTCACAGCTGTCGGGCGCGTTAGGGTTAACGATTGGTTTCGCTTGCCGCGCCCTGACGATATTGGCAATTTTGCGATCAGGCCGCGCGGGGTGAAACGCGGGCAATAATTGGGATTTGGAAATTGAGTGGGGACTCGACCAGGCCGTTCAGGGGCAACCCTGAGCGGCTTTTCTTTTGCCTCCGAGTCATGCCTCTATGAGGTCTGGCATCGGGAGCAACGGCATTTGAGACAGGACGACCACGACGATGTGACCGAACGGACAGCGGAGCCGCCGCGCGAACCGGTGTTCAACCTCGCGCCGGTGGTGGTGGCAATTGCCATGGCCTGCATCGCTATCCATGTTCTGATCGCGCATGTGCTGAGTACGGCCGCTTATGTCTGGGTGATCGAGAATTTCGCCTTCATTCCGGTCCGCTACTCGGGCGCGTTCCCTTTCACGGCGGCGTGGCTTGTGAGCCCGTTATCCTATTCGCTGCTTCACGGCGGTTATGCGCACCTGATTATCAACATGATCTGGCTGGCTGCATTCGGCTCGCCGCTGGCCAACCGAATCGGCGCGGGTCGTTTCCTGTTGTTTTGGGCTGCAACAGCGCTTGGCGCGGTAGCATTGCATTATCTGCTCCATTCCGGGGAGGCCATACCGCTCGTCGGCGCCTCCGGCGCAATTTCGGGCATGATGGGCGCTGCGGCACGGTTCGCGTTCCGAATCGACCGGCGCATGGAAAAGCCCGCCTTTGCGGGTGAGGTTCTGTCGATCTCCCGGGTGCTCTCGTCACGCCCGGCCGTCACTTTCCTTCTGGTGTGGTTCGCCATCAACTTGGCCACAGGGGTGGGGTTCGCGTCGCCGGGCGTGTCGGCCCAGATTGCCTGGGAAGCTCATATTGGCGGTTTCGTGGTCGGCTTCTTTGCCGTCCGGATCTTCGATCCCGGCGCTGCTGGCCCAGCGCGAGCCGCTTGAAAAGATGCCGCCTTGAGCGCACCATATCCATGGCCGGGTTGGGGAGAGTGCTGGCACGAGACAGGAGGATGCCATGACAGTGAAGGCAATACTGGACGCCAAGGGGCACGATGTAATGACCATCGGGCCTGACAGTACGCTTGCCGATGCCGCGAAACTGCTGTCGCAGCATCGAATCGGCGCACTGGTCGTGACCAGGGGCGACAACCGGATTGCCGGAATCCTGTCCGAACGCGACATCGTGCGTATCGTCGGAGAAAAGGGCTCTTCGGCACTCAATCAGCCCGTTTCCACCGCCATGACCGCGAGCGTGAAGATATGCCGGGAAACCAACACGGCCATGGAGCTGATGGAAATCATGACGCAGGGCCGTTTCCGTCATCTGCCGGTCGAAAAGGACGGCAAACTCGACGGCATCATCTCCATCGGCGATGTTGTGAAGCTGCGTATCGAGGAAGTTCTGCGCGAGGCAGAGGATATCAAGTCCTACATCGCAACTGCTTGATGCGGCTCGTCCGCGCCAGCAAATTCGGCGGCCGGACGCACGCCCGGCCGCCTTTTGTTTAGCGATTGTCGGGGCGTGCCCGCACCAGCGCCAGCCCTCTGCGGGTTACCCGGTAAGGCCCGCCGTTCGACGATGAGATGCAGCGGCGGCGCTTCAGCTTGCGAAACAGCTCCATGTCAAGCTCAGGAAACAGCCACCCGTCACGTGTAAAACACGCGACTTCGGCGATCCGTCCCTTGTTGTTACGTTCGATTTCGATGCGCCCGCCCTGTGCGAGCAGGTGGAGAATGCGCTGTTCAGCGCGCGATATGTCCATAGTGTGGGAATCCCGGGAAACCTGGCCGGTTGAGCCAACAGAAAAATCCGCGTCCGCTCTGTGCGCGGCGCGGCGTTCCGGTTTTCTGCCCTGCCTGAAAAGGTCAGGGCCTCAGCGGAACTCGTTCGAGAGGTGCATAAAAGCTCCGTGGCGCGCCCGATTTAGCAATGTCGGGCGATGCGAACCAGTGCATTTAGGGCACACGGCGTCAGCTCGCTCGGTCTCTTCACCCCAGAACGGCAATAGCTGGAGCGGCGGCTGTTCGCGCTCTTGGCATTGGATCAGGCGGTCCAACTTGCCAGCAAGCGGTAGTTGGGCTAGCGACAGGCGCGAGAAATCCTCCGACCCGCACCGAGACACCATGACCATCGTCGATACCCGCGAGCCCGATCCGAAACGCTTCATTTCCGGCGCCACCGGCGACTGGGAAATCATCGTGGGTATGGAGGTTCATGCTCAGGTGACATCGGAGGCGAAGCTGTTTTCAGGCGCCTCGACCTCCTTCGGGGCCGAACCCAACGACAATGTGAGTCTGGTCGATGCGGCGATGCCCGGTATGCTGCCGGTGATCAACGAGGAGTGTGTCCGCCAGGCGATCCGCACGGGGCTGGGCCTGAGGGCACAGATCAATCACCGGTCGGTGTTCGACCGTAAGAACTATTTCTACCCCGATCTGCCGCAGGGCTACCAGATTTCGCAATACCAGCAGCCGATCGTCGGCGAGGGCACTGTGACGGTGTCGGTCGGCCCGGACCGGCAGGGTAATTTCGAGGACATCCAGGTCGGCATCGAACGTCTGCATCTGGAGCAGGACGCGGGCAAGCTGATGCACGATCAGCACCCCAGCATGTCCTATGTCGACCTGAACCGTTCGGGTGTCGCGCTGATGGAGATCGTGTCTAAACCCGACATCCGTTCCGCCGACGAGGCCAAGGCCTATCTCACCAAGCTGCGTACCATCCTGCGCTACCTCGGCACCTGCGACGGCAATATGGACGAGGGCTCCATGCGGGCGGACGTGAACGTGTCGGTGCGCAAGCCCGGCGGCGAGTTCGGAACGCGATGCGAAATCAAGAACGTGAACTCCATTCGCTTCGTTGGCCAGGCGATCGAATCGGAAGCCCGCCGCCAGATCGCAATTCTGGAAGATGGCGGAACCATCGATCAGGAAACGCGGCTATTCGACCCCGCGAAGGGCGAAACCCGGTCCATGCGCTCCAAGGAAGAGGCGCATGACTACCGCTATTTCCCTGACCCGGATCTTCTGCCGCTTGAATTCGACCAGGCCTATGTCGATGAACTCGCCAAGGATCTGCCAGAGCTGCCGGACGACAAGAAGGAACGGCTCGTTTCTGCGCTTGGCCTGTCGGCCTATGATGCTTCCGTTCTCGTGTCGGAAAAGGCGATCGCCGACTATTTCGAGAAGGTGGCTGCCGGACGCGACGGCAAGATGGCCGCGAACTGGGTGATCAACGACCTGCTCGGTGCGTTGAACAAATCCGGCGAGGATATCGAATCGACTCCTGTTTCGCCCGATCAGCTTGGCGCGATCATTGACCTGATCAAGCAAGGCACGATCTCCGGCAAGATCGCCAAGGACCTGTTCGAGATCGTCTGGAACGAAGGCGGCGACCCGGCGAAGATCGTCGAAGAGCGTGGCATGAAGCAGGTCACCGACACCGGCGCAATCGAAAAGGCGGTGGATGAGGTGATCGCGGCCAACCCCGACAAGGTAGAGCAGGCGAAGGAAAAGCCGACGCTTGCAGGCTGGTTCGTCGGGCAGGTGATGAAGGCCACCGGCGGCAAGGCCAACCCGAAAGCCGTGAACGACCTCGTCAAATCGAAGCTGGGCATCGAGTAGCGCCGTGGCAAGGGTGCGCCACATGACCGGCGAAGACGCGGCTGAAGTTGCCGCGCTGTTGGCCGGTTCGTGGCGCCGCACTTACGCGCCGCTGATGGGCGCGGAAAGGGCCGATGCGGAAGCTGCCGGATTTACCGCTGAGCGCCTGGCCGCTGACCTGGAGCGTCCTCATGCCGAGGCTTTTGTAGCTCTTGCGGATGACGACGGCATATCCGGCTACGCCTATGCTGTTGTCGAAAAGGGCGTTTTGTGGCTCGACAGGCTTCACGTTCTACCCGCCCAGCAGGGGACCGGTGTCGCGCAGGCGCTGCTGCAGGCGGTAATGACGAGCTTTGTCGGCGAGCCGTCAATGTCGCTCGAGGTGATCGAGGGCAACGACCGTGCAATCCGTTTCTATGAGAAGAACGGCTTTGTGGCTGCTGAACGTAAAAGCGCATGCGGCAGCATTCAGGGCGTTCCGACACTGGTTATGCGCCGACCGCTTCCGCGCGCCTGAACTTCACTCCAGCTCGACCGTATTGCCGTCCTTGTCCCACATGCGCACGGCCATGCATTCCATGAGATAGGGATAGCGTTCGCGGTCGCATTTCAACGCAATAGCCGCCTCCAGTGCTTCACGGTCTGTCCAGCCGCACAGATAATCGTGGAAATGAAAACCATCCTGGTTCTGGACGAAGAGGTCGGCGCTCCACCCGGCCGGGTAGCACCAGCGCACGCGATAGCAGCCGGCATCGGCGCCGGCCTCGCTGGCACATTGTTCGCGCGCGCAGGCGAATGCTTTGTCCAGATTGTCGGCGAAACACACCCCGCCACCCATTTCCGGCGCTTCGGCGATCGCGATGCCGATTGGGCCAGCCTCCTGTGCGCGCGCGGCTAGCGCAGCGAAAGAAGCAAAGACGAGGATGAGGACAGTGTGTCTGAGCATTGTTCGGTCCGTTTTCAGGCGCAAGAGTATCGCACCATGCTACGGCGATTTGTCCCTTCAATGAAACAGCTCGTCCTCGCAATTCGCCAACACAGCCTCGCACATTGTTGACCGGCCACGCCTTCAATCGGGGATCGTCACATCTTATGTGCTGGTGCACGGAGGGAGATATTCATGGCAACCACCACTGTACATGCGCCCGGCAACAAGGCGCATTTCATGCATGTTAAGCCGGTTTCCACTCGTATCCGCATTCGCTGCGGAAATCGTGTTCTCGCAGACAGTACGGAGGCGGTTCGGGTCATGGAAACCGGCCGTGAGCCCTACGATCCGATAGTCTATTTTCCGCAGTCCGATGTCAGCCGCGCGCTCGCTGCCATAGACGGCAAAAGCACGCATTGCCCGCTGAAGGGTGACGCCTCATATTTCGCGCTCGACGGCGAGGAGATCGCGTGGACCTACGATCGTCCGCTCGAAGGTGCGGCAATGCTCAAACACCACGTCGCCTTTTACCCGAACAAGGTGACGCTTGAGGAAATCGGCGCCGACGTCTGAAACGGGCGGAAAATTCCATAAGGTCGTTTGGTTGCCGCCTTGCATTCGTTTCCATGCGGAGCCATAAGCGGCCAACAAACCCTGCGCCGGTTGGAGTGCCATGAAGAATTTTCTCCTTCAGTTTTTCACCTGGTGGAACGGCCAGACCCTCGGCACGCGCTTCCATACCTGGCGGCGGGGCAAGAAGGTCGGCGAAGATGCGTTCGGCAATGTCTACTATCAGGGCGGCAAGGATTCCGAGGGCCGTACGCGGCGCTGGGTGATCTATAACGGCCTTGCAGAGGCGTCATCCATTCCGCCCGGCTGGCACGGCTGGATGCATCACCGTGTGGCGACGCCGCCTGCGGATGAAAACTACACTGCGCATGAATGGGAGCTGCCGCATCAGCCAAATCTGACCGGCAGCGCGAAGGCTTACCGTCCGCGCGGCTCGGTGCTGTCGACGGCCGGGCGCCCGCGCGTGACTGGCGACTATGATGCCTGGACGCCCGGAAAGTGATCCGCATTGGCGGCTGCCTTCCTGCCATAATTGACGTCTAACCGGGGCCTTCTCCATTGGCGGGCGTATCGCGTCCCGAGCCGAATCTCGTTAGTTGTGGGCAGATGATCGGAAATCTGGTTCGTATCTCATGCATCTGCGTTGCAGGTCTGGCCCTGCAATCTGCCGCGATGGCGCAGTCGGATGAGAGCACGGTTGCGGTTGAAACCCAGCGCATCGCCAACCCGGTGGCCGAATTCACCGGTATCGACAAGATCACCGGCCGCATCATCACCTTCGATGTCTATATCAATGAGACGGTGCAGTTCGGTGCCCTGCAAGTGACACCACGCATCTGCTATTCGAGCCCCGACACGGCTGAGAACCCCAAGACCGATTCCTTCGTCGAGGTGGACGAGATCACGCTCGACCGCAAGATCAGGCGTATCTTCACCGGCTGGATGTTTGCCGAAAGTCCCGGTCTCAACGCGGTCGAGCATGCCGTCTACGACGTGTGGCTGAAGGACTGCAAGGAATCGTCCAACGTTCCGCCGCCCAAGGCCTGATTGCAGTTGGGCAATCGTTAGGGCTGCTGTGGCCGTTGCGCCGCGCCGTCTGCTGGTGCATTCCGGCTGAATGACCCAAACACCGATAAAAGCGCGCCCGCTCGATCATTTCGTCTTTCAGGTGGACGGACTCGATGCCGCCCGCTCCCGGCTGAGTGCGCTGGGTTTCCATGTCGCGGCGAATGGCTATCACCCCTTTGGCACGGCTAATTGCTGCATCTTTTTCGCCGACGGCACCTTTCTTGAACCGCTGGATGTCGCGGACGAAGCAATGGCGCGCGCTGCCGCCGGCGCCGGCAACGTATTCACGCGCCATGCGCTCTCGTTTCGGGAAGAAAACGGCGCAGAAGGTTTCTCGGCGTTCGTCTTTGCTACCCGGGACGCAAAAGCCGATCATGCCGCATTTGCCGAAGAGGGCCTGTCGGCCGGAGAAATTCTTGATTTTGGCCGCGACTTCGTAGCCGCCGACGGAAGCCGCGACCAGGCGGCATTTCGGCTGGCCTTTGCACGGGTTGGCGCTGCCCCGAACTGCCTGTTCTTTTCCTGCCAGCGGGTCACGGTGCCAGAGGTCGATCGCACCGCGCTGTACGATCATTCCAACGGTGTCACCGGCATCGCAGGTGCGGTTATGGTCGCATCCGATCCCGAGGCGCTTCGCGCGGCGGTGGCACGGCTTGGCTGGCTCGCGGTTGATGACGGGGAAGACGCAGTTCGCTTTACCGGCCCGTCATTTGCGCTGAACATTGTCACCCCGCGGGCGTTTGCCGACCTTTCCGGGCTCCCCGAGCCGAAGACGAGCGGTCCGTCGTTCCGCGCTGCTGTCTTCACCTGCCGCGACGAACAGGAATTGATGCAGCGGTTCCTGCGCGCCGGGATCGAATTTAGCTTCACGCCGGACGGCGTCATCGTGCCGCCGTCGCGCGGGCAGGGCACGACCTTCATTTTTCGGACGCAGGAAACCGCCTGACGGACTGCGTTGCCACGCTTGCCGTTGCGTTTTGACACGCATCGGCCCATAGAGCGCGCAACGTTTCCCCAAGGAGATTTTCATGACTGCCATCGTCGATATCATTGGCCGCGAAATCCTCGACAGCCGCGGAAATCCCACCGTTGAGGTCGATGTGGTGCTGGAGGACGGCTCCATGGGCCGCGCAGCCGTCCCGTCCGGAGCCTCCACGGGTGCGCATGAGGCGGTTGAGCTTCGCGACGGCGGCAAGCGTTACCTCGGCAAGGGTGTCGAGCGGGCGGTCGAAGCCGTCAATGGCGAGCTGTTCGAGGCCATCGGCGGCATGGAAGCCGAAAACCAGATCCACATCGACCAGACGATGATCGATCTCGACGGTACCCAGAACAAGAAGCGCCTCGGCGCCAATGCCATTCTCGGTGTGTCGCTTGCCGTTGCCAAGGCGGCTGCCGAGGCCGCCGGCCTGCCGCTCTATCGTTATGTCGGCGGTGCCGGTGCACACATGCTTCCGGTTCCGATGATGAACATCATTAATGGCGGCGCCCACGCCGACAATCCGATCGACTTCCAGGAATTCATGATCATGCCGCTCGGCGCCGGTAGCTTCCGCGAGGGGCTTCGCTGGGGCGCCGAGGTCTTTCACACCCTGAAAAAGGGGCTCAAGGAAGCCGGCCACAATACCAATGTGGGCGATGAGGGCGGATTCGCGCCCAACCTGAAAAGCGCGCCGGTCGCACTCGACTTCGTGATGCAGTCGATCGAAAAGGCAGGCTTCAAGCCGGGCGAGGAAATCGCCATCGCTCTGGACTGTGCTGCCACCGAGTTCTTCAAGGACGGCGCTTACGTCTACGAGGGCGAGAAGAAGAGTCGCGATCCGAAAGCGCAGGCCAAATATCTGGCCAAGCTCGCCGGAGATTATCCCATCATCTCGATCGAAGACGGCATGGGCGAGGATGACTGGGAGGGCTGGAAAGCCATCACAGACCTGATTGGCGACAAGGTTCAGCTGGTGGGCGATGATCTCTTCGTGACCAACACTGCGCGCCTGAAGGATGGAATCCGCATGGGCGTCGCCAATTCGATCCTGGTCAAGGTCAATCAGATCGGCACGCTGACCGAGACGCTGGACGCAGTCTCCACTGCGCATAGGGCTGCTTACACGGCGGTCATGTCGCATCGCTCCGGCGAGACCGAGGATTCGACCATCGCCGACCTGGCCGTGGCAACCAACTGCGGGCAGATCAAGACCGGTTCCATGTCGCGCTCCGACCGGATGGCCAAATACAACCAGCTGCTGCGTATTGAGGAGGAACTCGGTTCGCAGGCGCGATATGCGGGCAAATCGGTTCTGCGCGGATAACCGGATGCGATAACCGCGTCTTAAACATGTTGATGGCACATGGTGGGCAAAGCAATTGCGAAGCCCGCCATGTGGACCCGCCAGCATAAAAACAGAAAGTCCGGCGCACTCGTCGTCCCGGCGCTCACGGCGGCGTTCCTGTCCTATTTCGGCTACCACGCCTTCCATGGCGAGTTCGGTATCTATGCCGGCTTCACATTTGAGGAGCGTGCGGCCGAGCTCTCCGATGAGCTTGAAATCACTCGCCATCAACGCATGGAGCTGGAGCATCGGGTAAAATTGTTGAGCGACGGATCGCTTGAAAAAGATACGCTCGATGAATACGCGCGACGTGCGCTCAATCTTGCGCGGGACAATGAAATTGTCATCTATCGCCTCGGACGCGCAAATTAGCCTGAATCAAGTTAATTGTATTTTTGTGTAGCAATGCCAGCTAGTTAGCGGAATGGCAGCTATGCATTTTCGGCGTGGCCCAACGGTCGCCTCCATGATAACGTTTTTCGCAGGAGTTGGGGAGGAAGCTCCCTGCAACCGTCTGCAAGAGACGAGACAATCAGGGAGAAGCGAATGGCAGCGGCCCGAAAATCCGCCGGCAGGAAATCCGAACCGAAAACCAAGATCGAGGCCAAGCTGCCGCCGCAGCCCAAGGCGCCTGCACCGGCAGATTTCAAGAAGGAAGAAGAGCTCGCGGCATATCGCGACATGCTCCTGATCCGCCGCTTCGAGGAAAAGGCCGGCCAGCTCTACGGCATGGGGTTCATCGGCGGTTTCTGCCATCTCTATATTGGCCAGGAAGCGGTGGTCACCGGCATGAAAATGGCGATCCGCGAGGGCGATCAGATGATCACGGCCTATCGCGACCATGGCCATATGCTTGCGATGGACATGTCGCCGCGCGGTGTGATGGCTGAACTCACGGGGCGCCGCGGCGGTTATTCCAAGGGCAAGGGCGGCTCCATGCACATGTTCTCCAAGGAGAAGAACTTCTATGGCGGGCACGGCATTGTCGGCGCTCAGGTATCGCTCGGCACCGGCCTCGGCTTCGCCAACCGCTATCGCGACAACGGCGCCGTCTCGCTGACTTACTTCGGCGACGGCGCTGCCAACCAGGGTCAGGTCTACGAGAGCTTCAACATGGCGTCGCTGTGGAAGCTGCCGGTTATCTACATCATCGAAAACAACCGCTACGCGATGGGCACGTCGGTGGCCCGCTCCTCGGCTGAGACCGACTTTTCGCATCGCGGCCTGTCTTTCAAAATTCCGGGAATCCAGGTTGACGGCATGGACGTGCGTTCGGTGAAGTCGGCCGGCGAAATGGCCGCCGAATGGTGCCGTGGCGGTAACGGTCCGATCATTCTGGAAATGCAGACCTACCGCTATCGCGGCCACTCCATGTCCGACCCGGCCAAATACCGCTCCAAGGACGAAGTGCAGAAGATGCGCTCCGAGCATGATCCGATCGAGCAGGTGCGCCAGCGCGTCATCGACAAGAAATGGGCCACCGAGGACGAACTCAAGGCTATCGACAAAGAGGTGCGTGATATCGTGGCCGACGCCGCAGAATTTGCGCAGAACGATCCCGAGCCGGATGCGTCCGAGCTCTACACCGACATCGTATTGTAAGGGAGGCGGGTAGATGCCGATCGAAATCCTTATGCCCGCGCTGTCTCCCACGATGGAGGAGGGCAATCTCGCCAAATGGGTCAAGAACGAAGGCGACAAGGTTGAGCCGGGCGATGTGATCGCCGAAATCGAGACCGACAAGGCAACCATGGAAGTCGAGGCCGTCGACGAGGGCACGCTTGGCAAGATACTCATCGAGGCCGGAACCGAGGGCGTGAAAGTCAACACGCCGATAGCCGTGCTTCTGCAGGAAGGCGAAAGCGCCGGCGATATCGGCAAGGCCTCGTCGCCTGCGCCGAAGGAGGCCGAGAAGCCGGCCGAGGAAGCTGCACCCGCTGCCTCTGAAAGCGATGATGCTCCCTCGGAAAAAGCCCCCGCCGCGCCGAAGGCCGAGGCCGCCTCCGATCCCGACATTCCCGAAGGCACCGAGATGGTTTCGACCACGGTGCGCGAGGCGCTGCGCGATGCGATGGCCGAGGAGATGCGTCGCGACGGCGACGTCTTCGTGATGGGTGAGGAAGTCGCCGAATATCAGGGCGCCTACAAGATCACGCAGGGCCTGCTGCAGGAATTCGGCGCCAGGCGCGTCGTCGATACCCCGATTACCGAACACGGTTTTGCCGGCGTCGGCGTGGGCGCGGCGATGGCCGGGCTGAAGCCGATTGTCGAGTTCATGACCTTCAATTTCGCCATGCAGGCGATCGACCAGATCATCAATTCGGCAGCCAAGACGCTTTATATGTCGGGCGGCCAGATGGGCGCGCCGATTGTCTTCCGCGGGCCCAATGGCGCAGCTGCCCGCGTGGCGGCGCAGCACAGCCAGGATTATGCGGCCTGGTACAGCCATGTGCCCGGCTTGCGTGTCATCCAGCCCTACACGGCCGCCGATGCCAAGGGGCTTCTCAAGGCCGCGATCCGCGACCCCAACCCGGTCATCTTCCTGGAAAACGAGATACTCTATGGCCAGAGCTTCGATGTGCCGAAGATGGATGATTTCGTGCTGCCCATCGGCAAGGCGCGCATCCACAAGACCGGCAAGGACGCAACGATCGTCTCCTTCGGCATAGGCATGACCTACGCAGTGAAAGCGGCCGATGAACTCGCCGGCATGGGCATCGATGCGGAGGTGATTGACCTGCGCACAATCCGCCCGATGGACCTCGATACGGTGATTGAATCGGTGAAGAAGACCAACCGCCTCGTCACGGTGGAAGAGGGTTTCCCGCAATCCTCTGTCGGCGACCATATCGCCAGCCAGGTCATGCAGCGCGCATTCGACTGGCTCGATGCGCCGGTGGTCACGATCTGCGGCAAGGACGTTCCGATGCCATATGCCGCCAATCTTGAAAAGCTGGCGCTGCCCACTGTGGCGGAAGTGGTCGAGGCGGTAAAGGCCGTCTCGTACCGGAGCTAGGGAGAGAGCGATGCCGATCGAAATCACCATGCCGGCGCTCTCTCCGACGATGGAGGAGGGCAATCTCGCCAAGTGGCTCGTCAAGGAGGGTGACAAGGTCGAACCCGGCGACGTCATAGCCGAGATCGAGACCGATAAGGCCACCATGGAAGTCGAGGCTATCGACGAAGGCACCGTTGCGAAGATCGTCGTCCCGGCCGGCACGGAAGGCGTGAAGGTCAATGCCCTGATCGCTGTCCTGGCGGGCGAGGGCGAGGATGCTTCTGAGGCGGCGAAGGCCGGAACCGGCGGAGGCGGAGCTCCCAAAAAGGCCGAGGCTGCCGATAAGGAAGTGCCGGCTGATGTAAGCCCGCCCGCGGGTTCGGCGCAGGGCGCGAAGGAAGCCGCGGCCAAATCCGAGATTCCCGACAACGTGAAGGCTGGACCGGCGCCGACGAAGGATGGCGACCGCACTTTCTCTTCTCCGCTCGCCCGCCGTATCGCAAAAGACGCCGGCATTGACCTCTCGGCGGTGAAGGGCAGCGGCCCGAAAGGCCGTGTCGTAAAGGCCGATGTCGAGGCCGCAATTGCTGGCGGCGGCGCGAAGGCCGCTCCCGCTGGCGCGCCGGCCGCTGCTCCGGCAGCCGCACCGAAGCCGATGTCCGACGATGCCGTGCTCAAGCTGTTCGAGGAAGGCTCTTACGAGCTCGTTCCCCACGACAATATGCGCAAAACTATCGCGCGCCGACTGGTCGAGGCCAAATCGACGATCCCGCATTTCTATCTCACGCTCGATTGCGAGATCGATGCGCTCCTTGCCCTGCGCAAGCAGCTTAATGATGCGGCGCCGGTGATCGACGACAAGCCGGCTTACAAGCTCTCCGTCAACGACATGGTCATCAAGGCGATGGCCTTGGCGCTGCGCGACGTGCCGGCCGCAAATGCGTCGTGGACCGACGCAAACATGGTCATGCACAAGCACTCCGATGTCGGCGTCGCGGTGTCCATCCCCGGCGGCCTGATCACGCCCATCGTGCGCCGCGCCGAGGAAAAGACGCTTTCGGTTATCTCCAACGAGATGAAGGACCTCGCCGGCCGCGCCCGCAACCGCAAGCTGAAGCCTGAGGAATATCAGGGGGGCACGACCGCGGTTTCCAACCTGGGCATGTTCGGCATCAAGGATTTTTCCGCCGTTATCAACCCGCCGCATGCCACTATCCTGGCGGTCGGCGCAGGCGAGCCGCGCGCTGTGGTCAAGGGCGGAGAGATCAAGGTAGCGAATGTGATGTCGGTCACGCTGTCGACCGACCACCGTGCAGTAGATGGCGCGCTTGGGGCGGAGCTTCTCGCGGCCTTCAAGAGCTACATCGAAAAACCGATGGCGATGCTGGTTTAGAAACGGAACGAGGAGAAAGAAAAATGGCGAGCGCAACTGAATCCCGCAATATGAGCTCCTCGTGGGGACTGATGGCCGTGTTGGCCGTCGTCTCCATTATCGGCGGCGTGCTTGCACTGGCGAACCCATTTGCCGCGAGCATGGCAGCTACGCTGCTCGCAGGCTGGTTCTTCGCCATTCTCGGCGTCATCCAGATCGTACAGGCGTTCCGCGTGACGGACTGGTCGGGCTTTCTGTGGGCACTTGCATTTGGTGTGCTCACCCTTGTCGTCGGTGGCGTGCTGCTACTCGATCCGCTGGCCGGCATGGTCTCCCTTACAGTCCTGGTCGCGGTGCTGTTTCTGGTTACCGGCGCCGCGAAGGTAATGTTCTCGCTGTCGCTGCGGCCGGTTTCAGGTTGGGTCTGGGTGCTGGTTTCCGGCATCGTTTCCGCGCTTCTTGGAGTAATGATTCTGGCAAACTTTCCCTGGTCAGCCGCCAATGTGCTCGGCATCCTGCTCGGCATCGAACTGCTGTCGAACGGCATTCTGTTCCTGTTCGTCGCGCTCGGTCTGCGCAAGCTGGTCGCGCTCTAGGCGGGCCTGATCATGAAGACGGTCCTTTGTTATGGCGATTCCCTCACATGGGGATATTCGGCCGAAGGACCGTCGCGCCACGCCTATGAGGACCGGTGGCCTTCAGTTCTGCAGAATGCGCTCGGCCCGGACGTAGAGATCATCGCCGAGGGCCTGAATGGCCGTACCACCGCGTTTGACGATCATCTTGCCGGCGCCGACCGCAACGGTGCGCGCCTGCTGCCGTCCATGCTCACTACCCACGCGCCGCTGGACCTTGTGATCCTTTTCCTCGGCGCCAACGATATGAAACCCTGGATCGCCGGCCGCGCCATTGCCGCCAAACAGGGGATCGGCAGGTTGATCAATATTATTCGCAGTCATGACTATCCCTTCGGAGAAACAGCACCAGAAATACTGGTCGTCGCGCCGCCGCCGTTGCGCGAAACCGGCGACCCGGATTTCGCGGCAATGTTCGAGGGCGGTATCGAGCAATCGCGCATGCTCGCTTCTTTTTATGCCGATCTTGCCGACGAGCAGGGCTGCGGGTTCTTCGATGCAGGCCTCGTGTCGCGGACCACGCCGCAGGACGGCGTTCATCTTGACGCGGAAAACACCCGCGCCGTCGGGCGCGGTCTGGAGCCGGTCGTGCGTCTCATGCTGGGGCTGTAGCGATGGTTGAAACGAACATACTGCGTATGGCCCGTCTGCCGACCGTCGCAATCTAAGGAGTGGAAACACCCATGGCCGAAACATACGACGTCATCGTCATCGGAGCCGGGCCGGGCGGATACGTTGCCGCCATCCGCGCCGCGCAGCTCGGCTTGAAGACCGCGATTGTCGAACGCGAGCATCTGGCAGGTATCTGCTCCAACTGGGGCTGCATTCCCACCAAGGCGCTCCTGCGTTCCGCCGAGGTCATGCATCTTGCCTCGCACGCCAAGAGTTACGGGCTGGCACTGGAAGGTTCCATCAAGCCTGACCTCAAGGCGATCGTGGAGCGCTCGCGCGGCATTGCGGCGCGCATGAATGGCGGCGTCGGCATTCTGATGAAGAAGAACAAGATCGACGTCATCTGGGGCGAGGCCAAGCTCACCAAGCCCGGCGAGGTTGTCGTTTCTAAATCGTCGAAAAAGCCGATGGAACCCTATGTCGGTCCGCCCAAGAACACGCTGGGCGAGGGCACCTACAGGGCGAAGCACGTCATCGTGTCCACCGGCGCCCGGCCGCGCGTGCTGCCTGGCATCGAGCCGGACGGCAAGCTCATCTGGACCTATTTCGAGGCCATGGTGCCCGACAAGATGCCCAAATCGCTTATCGTCATGGGATCGGGCGCCATCGGCATTGAATTCGCGTCCTTCTACCGCACGATGGGCGTTGACGTGACGGTGGTCGAGTTGATGCCGCAGGTGATGCCCGTCGAGGACGCCGAGATCTCGAAATTTGCACAGAAGCAGTTTCAGAAGCAGGGCATGAAATTCATGCTCGAAGCCAAGGTCACTAAGGTCGAGAAAGGCTCGAACAGCGTCACGGCCCATATCGAGACCAAGGACGGGAAAGTGGAGAAGCTGACCGCCGACCGACTGATTTCCGCCGTGGGTGTGCAAGGCAACATCGAAAATCTCGGCCTTGAGGGGGTCGGTGTGAAAACTGACCGTGGCACCATCGTGATCGACGAATATTGCCGCACGAACGTGAACGGCATCTACGCGATCGGCGATGTCGCTGGACCGCCGATGCTTGCCCACAAGGCCGAGCATGAAGCGGTCATCTGCGTCGAGAAGATCGCGGGAAAGCACCCGCATCCGCTCGACAGGCTGAAAGTGCCGGGCTGCACCTATTGCCATCCGCAGGTGGCCTCGGTCGGCCTGACCGAAAAGAAGGCGAAGGAGACCGGCCGCGATATCCGCGTTGGACGCTTCCCCTTCGTTGCCAACGGCAAGGCAGTCGCGCTCGGCGAAGATCAGGGGCTGGTGAAGACGATCTTCGACAGGAAGACCGGCGAACTGCTGGGTGCTCACATGGTTGGCGCCGAGGTGACGGAGCTGATCGAGGGATTTGTGGTCGCCATGAACCTCGAAACCACCGAGGAAGAGCTCATGCACACCATCTTCCCGCACCCGACTCTGTCAGAGATGATGAAAGAAAGCGTGCTCGACGCTTATGGACAGGCGCTCAACATATGACGGAAAAATCTCGATAGCGACACATATCTGGTGTTAAACTTCCCTGGGCGGGTTCCAACTCACAGAGGAGAGGATGATGGAAGGTGCTGCTGTAGGCTGGATTGCGGCCATTGTGATCGGCGGTATTGCCGGTTGGCTGGCCGAACAGTTCATGAAGAGCAATATGGGGCTCATCATGAACATCATTCTAGGTATCGTCGGCGCTATCGTCGCGAACGCAATACTCGGACTGTTTGGCATCGCGCTCGGCGGCTGGCTGGGTTATCTGATCGCGGGCTTCATCGGCGCGTGCATCCTGATCTGGCTGGGACGCCTGATCAGGCGCTAGCGTCACTGCGGGCTGCCGTTTCCAAACACGAGGCCGCCATGCGTGCGTGGCGGCCTTTCGTCACTTTGCTGGCGACCTATATGAAAGCTGTGAGAGCATAACGAAAGTCGATTGATGGTCACGATCCTCGATACGGTTGCCGAAACCAAGCGCGTCCGTCATCCCGAAAAGGCCCATCGGCCCGATCAGGAAGTGCTTCGCAAGCCGGACTGGATTCGGGTGAGGGCGCCAACGTCGCGGGGTTTCCTTGAAACCCGCGAAATCGTGAAATCAAACAAACTCGTCACCGTGTGCGAGGAGGCGGGCTGCCCCAATATCGGCGAATGTTGGGAC
Source organism: Rhizobiaceae bacterium (assembly GCA_017644005.1). GTDB lineage: Bacteria > Pseudomonadota > Alphaproteobacteria > Rhizobiales > Rhizobiaceae > RCIO01. Next base: position 225,785 of record JAEPMJ010000003.1, on the reverse strand, counting down.
AAGAAGCACGCCACCTTCATGATTATGGGCGAGATCTGCACCCGCGCCTGTGCATTCTGCAATGTCGCGACCGGCATTCCGTCCGCACTCGATCTCGACGAGCCGGCGAATGTCGCCAAAGCCGTTGCGCAGATGGGGCTGAACCATGTGGTCATCACCTCGGTTGACCGCGACGACCTCGACGACGGCGGCGCGCAGCATTTTGCCGATGTCATCGGCGCGATCCGCGCGACGTCGCCTGGCACGACGATCGAGATCCTGACGCCCGACTTCCTTCGCAAGGATGGCGCGCTGGAGTTGGTGGTTGCCGCGAAGCCGGACGTGTTCAACCACAACCTTGAAACGGTTCCGTCGAACTATCTGACTGTGCGCCCTGGTGCGCGCTATTTCCACTCGATCCGTCTCCTGCAGCGGGTGAAGGAACTCGATCCGGCGATCTTCACCAAATCCGGCATCATGGTCGGCCTCGGTGAGGAAAGGAACGAAGTGCTCCAGTTGATGGACGACCTTCGGACGGCGCAGGTCGATTTCATCACTATCGGCCAGTATCTGCAGCCGACGAAGAAGCACCACGCGGTGAAGAAGTTCGTCACACCGGACGAGTTCAAGTCCTATGAGAAGATTGCCTACACCAAGGGTTTCCTGATGGTGTCAGCGAGCCCGCTCACGCGCTCCTCGCATCACGCCGGAGAAGATTTCCAGCGCCTGCGCGCCGCGCGCGAAGCGCGGCTTGGTGCAGTCACCTAACGCAACGATGCCAAAATTCTCGTCAGTCAAGCAGGTTGCGCACACACCGGCTCAGATGTTCGCGCTTGTCGCCGATGTCGAGCGTTATCCGGAATTTCTGCCGATGTGCGAGGCGCTGACCGTGCGCTCCAGGCGTGAGCGTGACGGCATCACCGTGCTCACCGCCGACATGACTGTCGGCTACAAGGCGTTACGCGAAACCTTCACCAGCCAGGTCACCCTTCGGCCTGCCGAAAATCGCATCGACGTGAAATACCTGGAAGGTCCATTCCGTTATCTCGAAAACCGCTGGGATTTCGAGCCGGCAGAAGCGGGCGGTACGGATATCCGTTTTTTCATCGACTATGAGTTCAAGAGCCGCATTCTGGGCGCACTGATGGGTTCGATGTTCGATCGCGCCTTCCGCATGTTTGCCGATGCATTCAAGAAGCGTGCAGATGAGATATACGGCACGGCTGACACTGGCGTCGCCTGATCAGTTCGACAATGCGCGCTCCAGCATCGCAAGCGCGTGACGACAGGCGGCCTGCCGCACCTCGGCCCTGTTGGCATCCTTGAACAGACAGTGCTCCGAGTGCACCGGTTGACCGGCCTGCGCCAGCCCGAACCAGACCAGCCCCACCGGCTTTTCCGCGCTCCCGCCGCCTGGGCCGGCGATGCCGGTCACCGAAACCGCAATACCGGCGCGTGAACGCGCCAGCGCGCCCTGTGCCATCTCGCGCGCGGTTTCCGCCGATACGGCGCCGAACCGGTCCAGCGTTTCGGCTTTCACGCCCAGCATGCCCTGCTTGGCTTCGTTCGAATAGGTGACGAAACCGCGGTCGACGACCGTCGATGAGCCGGCGATGTCGGTCAGAGCTGCTGCGATCATGCCGCCGGTGCAGGACTCGGCCGTTGCGAGCATGATATCGCGCATTTCGCAGAGCGAGAGCACGCTGCGCGCCAACTTGCCGGTTTGAGCGCTCATGCAGGCAGGCTCCCCGGATAAACGACCGTCGCGGTTGCGATCGCCGCGATGCCTTCCTCGCGGCCCACAAAGCCAAGCTTTTCATTGGTGGTGGCTTTGACGGAGATACGCTCCGCCTCAATTGCCAGCATATCTGCCATTGCTGCCACCATTGCTTCGCGGTGCGGGCCGATGCGCGGCGCCTCGCAGATCAGCGTGATATCCGCATTTGCGATGCGTCCGCCCCTTTGACGCACGGTCGCCGCTGCATGTTTCACGAACACGCGGGACGCGCAGCCCTTCCACTGCGGGTCGGAGGGCGGAAAATGCGTGCCGATATCGCCGGCGCCGCAGGTGGCGAGCAGCGCGTCGGTGAGCGCGTGAAGGCCGACATCGGCATCGGAGTGCCCGCTGAGCGCTTTTTTATAGTCGATCCGCACGCCGCACAGAACCACCGCGTCTCCCGCTCCGAATGCGTGAACATCGTAGCCGTTGCCGGTGCGCACATCAGGAAACTGGTTCGCCTGCGTAAGCCGCGCGTCTGCCATTTCGAGATCCTTCGCCCAGGTCAGCTTGATGTTGTCGGGAGAGCCATCGACGATCCGCGCCGGGATGCCTGCCCATTCTGCGATTGCCGCGTCGTCGGTGAAATCGAGCCGGCCCGAATCGTTGGCGGCTTCATGCGCTGCGAGTATCGGAGCAAACGGAAAACCCTGCGGCGTTTGCGCGGCGTGCAGTCCCTGGCGCGGAACCGTCTCTGAAATCAGCCCGTTGCCGCTCGCGCGCTTCAGCGTGTCCGAAACCGGTAGTGCGGGTAGGGCGCCGGTGCCTTTGAGCGCCATTTCGCTGACGCGGCTGATGAGTGCGGCGTCGACGAAGGGGCGTACGCAATCATGGATCAGTACGGCCGCTGGCGGCTGGTCGGCCAGGGCACGCAGCGCCTTGAACGTCGACTCCTGCCGGGTTGCCCCGCCGATGACTTTGGTCACCCTGTCCGCATAGTCTCCGGCAGCTTCGCGAAACAGCTCTTCGTCATCGCGGTGGATGGCTATGACGATGCGCCCGACGCTGCGGACCGCGGCAAAAGCGGCAATCGTACGCCGCATCACTGGCTGGCCGCCGATCGCCCGGTACTGCTTTGGGCCTTCCTTCGATTGTCCTGCCCGTTCGCCGCGCCCCGCGGCGACGATCACAACGGCAATTTCCGCATCGTTTTCCATGCGCGACGAATAGGCCTCTCGTCGGCGAAAGGCCAGTGCGTTGACGCACTGCAATTGTCATTGCCAGATTCGTTTCTGTTGCAGGGCAGCAATTTTCTGGCTACAGATTGGGCACGAGATGCAATTGCCCTGTTTTTGTGCATGATTGATCTTTCAGCTCAACTTTCGATCGGTGGCGTGGTTTTGCGGAACCGCGTCTTCCTTGCCCCGATGTCCGGCATTACGGACGCTGTGTTTCGCCGACTGGCCGATGGTCATGGCGCAGGCCTGGTCGTTTCCGAAATGGTTGCAAGCGGAGAACTCGCCAAGGGGAGGGGCGACACGACGCGTCGTATCCGAAGGCCTGATATTGGCGTTCACATGGTGCAGCTTGCCGGGCGGGAAGCCACGCATATGGCCGAGGCTGCGCGCATCGTCGCTGACAGTGGAGCGGATATTGTCGACATCAATATGGGCTGCCCGGCGAAAAAAGTGACCGGCGGCTATTGCGGCTCGGCGCTGATGCGCGACCCTGACCATGCTTTGCGCCTCATAGACGCGGTCGTTGGAGCCGTTTCCGTACCGGTGACGCTGAAAATGCGCCTCGGCTGGGATGAAAATGCGCTCAACGCGCCCTTGATCGCGCGGCGCGCTGAGGAAGCCGGCATCCGGATGATCACCGTGCATGGCCGTACGCGCTGCCAGTTCTACAGAGGTTCCGCCGACTGGCGTGCGATAGCGCGGGTGACGCAGGCAGTTTCGGTGCCGGTCGTTGCCAATGGCGATATTCACTCTCTTGCCGAAGCGCGGCAGGCGCTGGATATGTCCGGTGCCGATGCGGTGATGGTGGGCCGGGCCCATTACGGAGCGCCCTGGATGGCCGGCGCCATTGCACTGGAAGCGGCCGGACAGACAGTTGCCGTCGCACCGCAGGAACCTGCCGAACTCGCTGAATACGCAGTCGCGCATTACGACGCGATGCTCGGCCTTTACGGCACCGAAACCGGGCTGCGTGTGGCACGCAAGCATATCGGCTGGTATTTCGACCGCCACGTCGATCCGGGCGCGGTCGAACTGCGCCGCACCGCACTCACGTCAAGTGAGCCTGCCACGGTTGTCGCCGCGCTGCGCACCGCCATTTGCGGCGCCTCCGGACCTGCGCGGAGGGCGGCATGATTCTTCCAGTCCCCAAAGCCGGCGTACATTCCAATCTGGCCAATGTGGTTCTGGATGCAATCTGTCACCCGGTCCTGATGGTCGATGCCCAAAACCGGATCACCTACGCAAATGCCGAGGCGGAGGATTTTCTGCGCACGAGCACGACTGTCCTGACACGATCCGATCTGGCCAGTTTCATTCCCTTCGGCAGTCCGTTGCTTACGCTGGTTGATCAGGTGCGCGAGCGCCGTTCGCCCTACAACGAATACCGAGTCGATGTCTCGTCACCGCGCATCGGTTCCGAGAAGATCGTCGATCTTTATGTCGCCCCGGTTTCTGAAATCGCCGGGTCGGTTGTCATCATGTTCCAGGAACGGTCGATGGCCGACAAGATCGACCGTCAAATGACGCACCGTGGCGCGGCTCGTTCCGTTACCGGCCTCGCTGCCATGCTCGCGCACGAAATCAAGAACCCGCTGTCGGGCATTCGAGGTGCAGCGCAACTGCTTGAAAGCGCTGTCGCGGATGGCGACCGGCCGCTGACCCGCCTCATCACCGACGAGACTGACCGCATCGTCGCGCTCGTCGATCGTATGGAGGTGTTCTCAGACGAACGTCCGATCGACAGGGCGCCGGTGAATATCCACGTTGTGCTCGACCACGTGAAGCGGCTGGCAAAGTCGGGTTTCGCCTCGCGGATCAGAATTGCCGATGAGTTTGACCCCTCGCTTCCAATGGTGAATGCCAATCGCGATCATCTGATCCAGGTCTTCCTCAATCTGGTGAAAAACGCGGCCGAGGCGGTCGGTGACGACCCGAATGGCGAAATCAGGCTGACAACCGCGTTTCGCCCCGGCATTCGGCTCGCCGTGCCAGGTACACAGGACCGCGTTTCGCTGCCTCTGGAATTTTGCGTGCACGACAACGGCCCAGGCGTCTCCGACGACATTTTGCCGATCCTTTTCGACCCGTTCATCACCACCAAGCAGAACGGCTCCGGGCTCGGGCTCGCTCTGGTAGCAAAGATCGTTGGCGAACATGGCGGCGTCATCGAATGCGATTCCTCGCCTCGCGGAACCACCTTCCGTGTCCTGATGCCGGCCTGGCGCGGCGAGGATCGCGAAGTACGACACGATGAGGAAAGAGCATCATGACGGTGTGCGGAAACATTCTCGTCGCCGATGACGACGCAGCCATTCGCACGGTGCTCAATCAGGCGCTGTCGCGTGTCGGACATCAGGTCCGGGTTACTTCGAACGCCGCCACGCTCTGGCGCTGGGTGTCGTCGGGTGAGGGCGATCTGGTGATCACCGATGTCGTTATGCCCGACGAGAACATCTTCGATCTGCTGCCCCGCATGCGCAAATCGCGTCCCGACATGCCGGTTATCGTCATGAGTGCGCAAAATACGTTCATGACCGCGATACGTGCGTCCGAAGGTGGCGCGTATGAATATCTGCCCAAACCCTTCGACCTGACTGAGCTGCTCGGCATCGTCAGCCGCGCATTGTCTGAGCCAAAGCGGTCCTCCGCAGGCGGCATCAGCGACGAGCAGCCGGAGTCCATGCCGCTGGTCGGCCGGTCGCATGCCATGCAGGACATATACCGAATGCTTGCGCGCATGATGCAGACCGACCTGACGGTGATGATCTCCGGCGAGTCGGGCACCGGCAAGGAGCTCGTTGCGCGTGCGCTGCACGAATACGGTAGGCGCCGCAAAGGGCCGTTCGTCGCCATCAATATGGCCGCGATCCCGCGCGACTTGATCGAATCTGAACTGTTCGGCCACGAAAAGGGCGCCTTCACCGGTGCGCAGAACCGCTCCACCGGTCGCTTCGAGCAGGCGGAAGGCGGAACGCTCTTTCTCGACGAAATCGGCGACATGCCCATGGAGGCGCAGACGCGCCTTCTCAGGGTCCTTCAGCAGGGCGAATATACGACCGTAGGCGGCCGTACACCAATCAGGACAGATGTGCGCATCGTTGCCGCCACCAACAAAGACCTGCGCACGCTGATCAATCAGGGTTTGTTCCGCGAAGACCTTTATTACCGCCTCAATGTCGTTCCCATCAGGCTGCCGGCCCTGCGCGAGCGTTCGGAGGATATCCCCGATCTCGTCCGCCATTTCTTCAAGCAGGCGGAAGCCGAGGGGCTGCAGACCAAGCGTATCGCCGCAGGCGGCTACGAGGCGATGCGGCGATACCCGTGGCCCGGCAATGTGCGCGAACTGGAAAACCTGATACGCCGCCTTGCAGCGCTTTATCCGCAGGAGGAGATCGGTCAGGAAATTATCGAATCCGAACTGCGTACCGCCGACGCGCCTTCCGTCTCTGCCGCCGAGGCCGTATTGCCCGACGAGCTTTCGATCGGACAGGCTGTTGAACATTATCTGCAGCGGTATTTCAGTGGTTTCGGCAACGAGCTGCCGCCCCCCGGTCTCTATCAGCGCATCCTTGCGGAAGTTGAATATCCACTGGTGCTTGCGTCGATGACCGCCACGCGCGGCAACCAGATCAAGGCAGCCGAACTGCTCGGGCTCAACCGCAACACACTCCGCAAGAAAATTCGCGAACTCGGCGTCAACGTTTACCGCGCCTCAAAACAACCCTGATTTCCCGGCTGTTTACCTGGAGATTGTGCGATCGTTGCAAAACGGCCACATTGCGTTGCATAGAGGCAACGCTGTGGATGGGTTAAACTGAGTCCGATGACTGCCACATCATTGCCAGTACCTGGCACGGTCAGCGACAAATCGACCGTACGCGAAGGCCGGCGCCCGCGCGCCGTCGCCGGTATTGCGATCATCGCCGCCGCGCTGGTCACGGCGGCTGCGTCGTTCGCAATTCTCCTCGGCCTGACCCCCGTAAGCCCAGACGACCGGGTGACGCTCCTCGTTATCGGCATCAATCTGGCTTTCGTGCTGCTGCTGCTCGGCCTGATCGGGCGAGAGGTGTGGACGATCTACATGGCGCGGCGGCGCGGCCGCGCCGCATCGCGGCTTCATGTCCGCATCGTCGCCATGTTCTCGCTGGTTGCCGCTCTGCCGGCCATCCTGGTGGCCATTGTCGCATCGGTCACCCTCGACATCGGCCTCGACCGCTGGTTCGAGCTCAGGACGAAGGTAATCATCAACTCGTCGCTTTCGATCGCCGAAGCCTATGTGCGCGAGAACGCGCGCAGCCTTCAGGGCACGACGCTGTCGATGGCCAACGACGTCGATCAGGCACGCCGGCTCTACAATCTGGACCGAAACGGCTTCTTCCGGTTTCTTTCGCAGCAGGCGATTGGCCGGTCGCTGGTGCACGCTGCCATCATTCGCTCTGACGGTTCGCTGGTGATTGCCGCAGACACCAACACCGATGTGCCATTGCCCGAACCGTTGATGGAAGCTGTGACGATGGCGGCCGACGGCGAACCGATTCTGATCGAGCCGCGGTCGAGCAACGTCGTCGGCGCAGTGATGAAGCTCGAGGAATATGACGACCTCTATCTGTATACGATCCGCGAGATCGATGCGGAAGTTATTCGCGCGCGTCAGCTGGTGCGGGCGAACACGGATGAGTATCGCGGCCTCGAATCAAACCGTCTGACAACACAGGTCGCTTTCGCACTGGTCTATATCGGCATCACCCTGATCATCGTGCTGTCGGCCATCTGGACCGGCATCACAGTAGCCGACCGTCTCGTTCGGCCCATTCGGCAATTGATCGGGGCGGCAAGCGAGGTCGCCAGCGGCAATCTCGACGTTGCTGTGCCGGTGCGCCGCACCGACGGCGACATGGCGTCGCTTGGAGATACCTTCAACAAGATGACACGGCAGCTGAAGACGCAGCGCAGCCAGCTGCTTTCGGCCAAGGACGTGATCGACGAACGCCGTCGCTTCACCGAAGCCGTTCTGTCCGGCGTTACAGCCGGCGTTATCGGCGTCGACGCGGCCGGTGTCATCAACATCTTCAATCGTTCGGCCGAAGACATGCTCGCGATTGCCGAGAGTGACGCCTTGGGAAAGGAACTCGCGACGGTGTTGCCGCAGGTCGGCAAGGTACTGGCGGCGGGCCGCAGGTCCGGTCGGAGCGTCCATCGAGACCAGGTAACGTTCTACCGGCGTGGCGCCGAGCGTACGTTCAACGTTCAGATTACAGTTGAGGCTGAAAAGCGCGCCGGCCAGCAGAAATCCTATGTCGTCACGGTCGATGACATTACCGATCTGGTGCAGGCGCAGCGTACGACCGCCTGGGCCGATGTCGCGCGGCGCATCGCACATGAAATCAAGAATCCGCTGACGCCGATCCAACTGTCGGCGGAGCGCATCAGGCGCCGTTTCGGCAAGGTGATCGAGGAAGACCGCGAGGTCTTCGAACAATGCACCGATACCATTATCCGCCAGGTGGGCGATATCGGCCGCATGGTCGATGAATTTTCCGCTTTCGCGCGCATGCCGAAGCCGGACATGAAGGCGCTCGATTTGCGCGAGCCGCTGCGCGAGGCCTCGTTCCTTGTCGAGATGGGGCGCAACGACATCGCCTTTGAGCGCGTGTTTGGCGACGAGCCGCTGACGGGCACCTACGACACGCGGCTCCTGGGTCAGGCATTCGGTAACGTGATCAAGAACGCGGCTGAGGCGATCGATGGCGCCCTGCGCGACGGCGGTGAGGCGGGTGTCATTCGCATCCATGCCTACCGCCGGGACGGCCGCAATGTTGTCGAGATCATGGACAACGGCAAAGGGCTTCCGCGCGAAAACCGGCAGCGCCTATTGGAACCCTATATGACGACCCGCGAAAAGGGCACGGGGCTTGGCCTTGCGATCGTCAAGAAGATCGTGGAGGACCACGGTGGCCAGCTCGAACTGCACGACGCGCCGCCGACTTTCCATGCCGGACGCGGCGCAATGATACGCATGATATTCCCGCACAACGGGCAGCAGCCAGGCAACAAGACTCAGGTGCCGGACAGAAGAGAAGAACAGGAAAAGGTACAAGATGGCGTCTGACATTCTCATCGTCGATGACGAAGAAGATATCCGCGAGCTTGTTGCAGGCATATTGACAGATGAAGGCCACGAGGCGCGCACCGCCTATGACAGCGACAGTGCGCTGGCCTCCATCGCGGAACGCGTGCCGCGTCTCGTGTTTCTCGACATCTGGCTGCAGGGGTCCAAGCTTGACGGCCTGGCGCTGCTCGACGAAATCAAGAAACTGCACCCAGGCCTGCCGGTCGTTATGATCTCCGGCCACGGAACCATCGAAACCGCGGTCTCGGCCATTCACCGCGGCGCCTATGATTTCATCGAAAAGCCGTTCAAGGCGGATCGCCTGATCCTGGTTTGCGATCGCGCACTGGAAACCTCGAAACTGCGCCGGGAAGTCAGTGACCTCAGGAAGCGCAGCGGCGAAACATCCGAGCTCATCGGCACATCCACAGCAATGAACAATCTGCGTCAGACGATCGAGCGCGTCGCGCCTTCCAACAGCCGCGTGATGATTGTCGGGCCCTCCGGTTCAGGCAAGGAACTGGTCGCGCGAACGATCCACAAGCAGTCACAGCGCAAGGCCGGTCCGTTTGTCACCATAAATGCTGCCACGATCACGCCGGAGCGCATGGAGATCGAACTGTTCGGCGTGGAATCGAATGGCGCCGAGCGCAAGATCGGCGCGCTGGAGGAAGCGCATAGCGGCACACTCTATATCGATGAAATTGGCGACATGCCGCGCGAAACGCAGAACAAGATCCTCCGCGTTCTGGTTGATCAGCAGTTCGAGCGCGTCAACGGCACCAAACGCGTGAAGGTCGACGTTCGCATCATTTCCTCAACGTCCTACGATCTGCAGGCACTCATTTCCGAGGGCCGGTTCCGCGAGGACCTCTACCACCGTTTGGCGGTCGTTCCGATCATGGTGCCGGGCCTGTCCGAGCGACGTGAGGACATTCCGTTCCTGGTCGATCACTTCATGCGCCAGACCGCAGCGCAGGCGAGCATCAGGCCGCGCCGCATCGGCGACGACGCAATGGCCGTACTCCAGGCGCACAATTGGCCCGGCAACATCCGCCAGTTGCGCAACAATGTGGAGCGGCTGCTGATTCTTGCGCGCGGAGACGATCCCGATGAGCCGGTCACCGCCGATCTGCTGCCTTCCGAGATTGGTGACGTGATGCCGCGTGCTCCCAGCCAGTCCGACCAGCACATCATGGCGCTGCCGCTGCGCGAAGCGCGGGAACTGTTCGAGAAGGAATATCTGGTGGCGCAAATCAACCGATTTGGCGGCAACATCTCGCGCACCGCCGAATTCATCGGTATGGAGCGTTCTGCACTGCACAGGAAGCTCAAGTCGCTCGGGGTCTAACCAATGCGCGTCATCATCTGCGGGGCCGGTCAGGTCGGCTACGGCATTGCCGAAAAACTGTCGGCCGAGCAGAACGACGTTTCGGTCATCGATACTTCGGCACAGCTCATTCGGATGGTGCGCGACAATCTGGATGTCCGCGGTTTCGTCGGCCACGGCTCGCATCCGACGGTGCTGGAGCAGGCGGGAGCGGCCGAAGCCGATATGATCATCGCCGTCACGCTGCACGACGAGGTGAACATGGTCGCGTGCCAGGTGGCTCACTCGCTGTTCAACGTTCCGACCAAGATTGCGCGCATCCGCTCGCAATCGTATCTCGAGCAGCACTATCTCGACCTCTTCTCGCGCGATCACATGCCGATTGACGTGATCATCTCGCCCGAGGTGGAAGTGGGCGACATGGTGCTGCGCCGGATCGCGCTGCCCGGTGCAACCGATATCGTGCGATTCGGCGACGGCAAGATCGCCATGCTCGCCATCGAATGCCTCGAGGATTGCCCTGTCGTTAACACGCCGCTGGCGCAGCTGAGCGAGCTCTTCCCCGACCTGCCTTCAACCGTCGTTGGCGTGTCTCGCAACGGCCGCCTCTTCATCCCCCGTTCGGCCGACCAGCTTGTCACCGGCGACCTCGCATATGTCGTGACCAGCAAGGAACAGGTTCGCCGTACGCTCGGCCTTTTCGGGCATGATGAGCAGGAAGCGACCCGTATCGTAATCGCCGGAGGCGGCAATATCGGGCTTTACGTCGCCCAGGCAATTGAGGCGCGGGGCAGCCGCACCAAGGTCAAGATCATCGAGAGCACCCGCGAACGCGCTGTGGTCATTGCCGACGAACTGCGCCGTACGGTCGTTCTGCATGGCAGCGCGCTCGACCAGAAGCTGCTTCTGGAGGCCGACATCGAAGATGCCGAGCTGATGGTTGCGCTCACCAATGACGACCAGGTGAACATTCTGTCGTGCGTGATGGCCAAGCGCATGGGCTGCAAGGCCAATCTAGCCCTGCTGAACAATCCCACCTATCACGATTTCACGCGCACGCTCGGCATTGACGCACATATCAATCCGCGCAACGTCACCATCTCGCGCGTGCTGCAGCATGTGCGGCGAGGCCGCATCAGGGCGGTCCACACGATTCAGCGCGGCGCCGCTGAGATCATCGAGGCCGAAGCGCTCGAAACCTCGCCGCTTGTCGGACCGCCCATGCGCGATCTCGATCTGCCGGAGGGCGTGCGCATCGGCGCTATCTTCCGCGGCGGCGAAGTCATCAAGCCGAGCGGCGCGACCAAGATCAAGCCGAAGGATCGAGTCGTGATTTTCGCCATGGAAAACGCGGTGAAGCAGGTTGAGCAGATGTTCCGCGTCAGCCTGGAGTTTTTCTGATTTCATTCCGCACGACCGAAAGCAGGAGATCATGTCGCGCATTGCCTATGTGAACGGACGTTACGTGCCGCATGCACGCGCTGCGGTGCATGTCGAAGATCGCGGCTACCAGTTCGCCGACGGCGTATATGAAGTGTGCGAGGTAAGGCACGGCTTCATCATCGACATGAATCGGCATCTGGATCGGCTGGACAGGTCGCTCGGTGAACTGTCGATCCTGTGGCCGGTGCACCGCAGCGCTTTGCATCGCATTCTGGTAGAGGTTGTACGCCGCAACCGTATTCGCGACGGTCTGGTTTACCTGCAGGTGACGCGCGGGGTGGCAAGGCGAGATCATGCTTTTCCGGCGGCGGATACGCGTCCCGCACTGGTTGTGACGGCGAGCCGCATATCGCCCAGCGCATCGGCTTCGATGGCGGAAACCGGTATCGCCGTTATCACCGTGCCCGACAACCGTTGGGACCGAGTCGACATCAAGACGGTCGGCCTCCTTCCAAACGTGCTGGCGCGGCAGCAGGCAAAGGACGCCGGCGCCCAGGAGGCCTGGTTTGTTGACGCTGACGGTGTTGTGCTGGAGGGCTCGTCCACGAATGCCTGGATCGTAACGCGCGACGGCGTGATCGTCACGCGCGATGCTACCAGGGGCATCTTGCGCGGCATCACCCGCACCACCCTGTTCGACGTCGCAGACCGGCTGGGATCGAAGATCGAAGAGCGTGGCTTTACCGTTGCCGAGGCGCTGGAGTCGCGCGAAGCGTTCGTAACCTCTGCGACCAAGACCGTGATGCCTGTCGTGTCGATAAACGGCAGGCCGGTCGGCAATGGGCATCCAGGAACCGTCGCAGGTGCGCTGCGGGATGCGTTTTTTGACGTTGCGGAAAAAACCGGCGCCTGATAACCGCTTCAGATTGCATTGCTGGGGATCGCAGGACCACGCCAGCGCTTGACACAGGCGACCGTAAGGACGGTACTATGTACCGCTGGCCGAAACGCGAAGAAAAGAAAATATGGCGGAACGCACGCAGAACTTGCAGGACCTGTTCTTAAACTCGGTCCGAAAAAGTAAGACACCCCTCACAATATTCCTTATCAATGGCGTCAAGCTCACCGGTGTCGTGACGTCGTTCGATAATTTTTGTGTGTTGCTGCGACGGGACGGGCATTCGCAGCTCGTATACAAGCACGCGATCTCGACCATCATGCCGAGCCAGCCGGTTCAGATGTTCGACGCCGAGGAAAACCGGGATAGCTGATTGAAGCCGAACGACGCCACGCCAGGCGGTGGGGTAGGGGGCAAGACCGGTCCGGGCGATGGCGCTCAGGCCGCGACGGTGCGCGCTGTCATCGTCGAGCCGCTGATATTGCGCCAGGGCCGGCAGGCTAACGATCACGCGAAGGGCCGGGTAACCCATTCAAGATCGCCTGAGGCGCGGCTCGAGGAAGCTGTGGGCCTGGCGCTGGCGATCGACCTTGTGCCTGTCCACACCGAAATCGTTCAGATTGCAGCGCCCAAGCCTGCGACCTTGATGGGATCGGGCAAGGTTGCTGCCCTTGCTGATATCGTCTCCGAGCTGTCTGCCGAGCTGGTGATCGTCGATCAGGCGCTGTCGCCGGTGCAGCAGCGCAATCTGGAAAGCGCGTTGAAGGCCAAGGTTCTCGACCGCACCGGGCTCATCCTCGAGATATTCGGGCGCCGCGCCCGCACCAAGGAAGGCGTACTGCAGGTAGACCTTGCCCATCTGGAATATCAGCGCGGCCGCCTGGTCAGAAGCTGGACCCACCTCGAACGTCAGCGCGGCGGCGGCGGTTTCATGGGCGGTCCGGGTGAAACGCAGATCGAGGCCGACCGCCGCCTGCTGCAGGACAAGATCGTCCGCCTGAAGCGCGAGCTGGAAACGGTGCGGCGCACACGTGACCTGCACCGCGCCAAGCGTCAGAAGGTGCCATACCCGGTGGTCGCGATCGTCGGCTACACGAACGCCGGAAAATCGACGCTTTTCAACCGCCTCACAGGCGCCAGCGTTCTGGCCGAGGATCTTCTCTTCGCCACGCTCGACCCAACGCTGCGCAGGCTTGTGCTGCCGCTCGGCACTGAGATCATTCTGTCGGATACGGTGGGTTTCATATCCGATCTTCCTACCCACCTGGTGGCTGCATTCAGGGCGACGCTCGAAGAAGTTGTTGAAGCGGACCTCGTCATTCACCTGCGTGACATTTCCGATCCCGACACTTCGGCACAGGCCGAAGATGTCGAACGCATTCTCGCCGACCTCGGTGTCGATGCCTCGGACCACAAGCGGGTTCTGGAGGTCTGGAACAAGATCGACCTTCTGGATGCCGACGGCCGTGAGCACATCCTGCAACGCCCTTCGGGCGCACCTGAGGGGCCTGTTGCGATATCGGCCGCGAGCGGCGAGGGCATCGACCTTCTTGTCGAGGCCATCGAACGGAAGCTGGCTGGCAGCACGACGGCGTTTGATGTGTCATTGGCGCCGAACCAGCTTCACCTGACGGACTGGTTGTACCGCTCGGGCGACGTGCTTGACCGGCTCGACCGCGAGGATGGCGGGCTGGACCTGAAGCTCAGGACAACGGCGGCCCGGCGTGCCGAGATTGAGGCCAAACTGTCTGGTCCGCGCAATTAGTCAGGCTTTGGCTTTCGCGGCCTGCCAAAGCTCCTCCATTTCATCGAGTGAGGCTGCCTCCAGGCTCGATCCGCGCTCCAGCAATCCTTGCTCCACAGCGTGAAAGCGGAAACGAAACTTCTCGTTGGTCCCACGAAGCGCTGACTCCGGGTCAACTTTGAGGTGGCGCGCGAGGTTGACGAGCGCAAAGAACAGATCGCCGAGCTCATCTGCCGCGTCGTCCCTGTCACCGCTCAGGATGGCCGCCCGCAACTCTCCGATCTCCTCTTCGATCTTGTCGAGCACCGGCCCCGCCGCCCCCCAGTCGAAGCCGGCCCTGGCGGCCTTCTCCTGCAGCTTCAGCGCCCGTGTAAGGGCAGTGTGTGCCACTGGCACGCCATCGAGATATCCCTTGCCGTGATCTTCCGGTGTCTGCCCGCGTGCCGTTCGGCGCGCCCGCTTCTCAGCTTTCTCCTCCGCCTTGATCTTTTCCCACATGCCCTTGGCCATGCCGGCAGACCGGGCAGCTTCATCGCCGAACACATGCGGATGCCGGCGGATCATCTTTTTTGTGACGGTCTCGACCACGTCGCCGAACTCAAAAGCGCCTTCTTCCGTGGCCATCTGGGCATGGTAGACGACCTGCAGCAGCAGGTCGCCGAGCTCCTCGCGCAGATCATCGAGATCGCCGCGCTCAATCGCATCGACGACCTCGTAGGCCTCTTCCAGCGTATAGGGTGCGATCGTTCCGAAATTCTGTTCCAGATCCCACGGACAGCCGCTTACCGGCGTGCGCAGGGCGGCCATGATTTCGACAAGGCGGGAAATATCGCGTGTTGGTTTCATGGCGCGACCCTACAGGCCCGCTTGCTTGCTGCCTATGTACCAGTGCCTGGCTTTCCAACGAAAGTTCCCCAAATTCAACGAGCGGTGTCGGGGCGGTGTGCGCCGGCGCGTCCGCCTCGCAATTCTGCCCGCCCGAACCCGCTACGACATTTTGTCGTCGCCGCGGCTGGCCGAAACCGCACTCCCGTTCCTCGATGGCGAGGGTCGAGGCACCTGTGTGGACGGTTGACGAGCGGCATTGAACCGGAGGTGGCCCAGCGGGCGGCGGAGAGGTGCCTCCGCCCACCCGCATGGTTAACCGGACGATTCAATATTTCTTCGTTTTTTAACGTCATGAAATGAACTGCCCGGCCTGCGTTTGCCGGGTCTGGTTTTGTGTTTCGGGTACCATGCGTTTCTCACTGGCATTTCTTTATCTACTCGCCTGTCTTGTGCTCAGCGCCTGCACCTCGGGTCCGGCAATAGACGCACTTCAGGTGCCATCCAGCGAAACCACGAGTTCGGTCAGGCGGCCGAGCGTCGGCGTCGCGCTTGGCGACGGCGCACCTGCGGTTCGCCCCAACGCACTTGCGGCAACGCCGCGCCCTGCGGGCGGGCCGGCATCCATGCACACGGGTCGGATTTACGGCTACGGTTTCGGCGACGCCAAACCGATCGACTTCGGCCGGCGCAAGCCGCAGCATCTGGCCGTCCACGGTGTCGACGTTTCGCGCTGGCAGGGCGACATAGACTGGAACGAGCTGCGTCGCCACGGCGCGAACTTCGCCTACATCAAGGCGACCGATGGCGGTGACCATCTCGACCCCAAATTCCATGAAAACTGGCGCGGCGCGGCCCGCGCCGGGATCAAGCGCGGTGCCTACCATTTCTTCTACTGGTGCCGCACCGCTGCCTCGCAGGCTGAATGGTTCATCCGCAATGTTCCGAAGGAAAAGGGTGCTCTGCCGCCGGTCATCGACGTCGAATGGAACCACCAGTCGAGCTGCAAGAAGCGGCCGCCGCGCGCCGAAGTGCTCGACAAGATGCGTGTCTTCATGGATCGTCTGGAGCGCCATTACGGTCAGCGCCCGATTATCTATACCGCACCGGACTTTTACGCCGACAACCTGAAAGGAGCATTCCCCAACCACCCCTTCTGGTTGCGCGCCGTCGCGGAGCATCCTTCGCGGGTTTATCCGGGGCGCGACTGGGTGTTCTGGCAATATTCGGGTTCGGGTCTCTCTGGCGGCGTCGACGGCAAGATCGATCTCAACGTCTTCCATGGAGACGAGGGCGCCTGGCGGCGCTGGCTGACCCAGGTGAGCGGCTGAATTCAAACATCCGTCTCTTCACGCCTTGTTGAAGGCGGAACCGCTGCAACAGCAACTTTTTTCCACAGCCGCAATTGTCGTGAGAAAGGACTTGCCTTGTTGGCGCGGGCGCAAGGCCCCATCTTCGCACGAAACATGGATCAACTGGGAAGGCATGCCATCATGGCCGATGAATACACACCGCCAAAAGTCTGGACCTGGGACAAGGCCAGCGGCGGTCAGTTCTCCAATATCAACCGGCCGATTGCGGGCGCCACGCACGAGAAGGACCTGCCGGTCGGTAAACACCCGTTCCAGCTCTATTCGCTCGGTACGCCCAATGGCGTCAAAGTGACGATCATGTTCGAGGAATTGCTGGCCGCTGGCCACAAGGACGCCGAGTACGACGCATGGCTGATCAGAATAGGTGAGGGCGAACAGTTCGGATCCGGTTTCGTGGAGGTCAATCCGAACTCGAAAATTCCCGCCCTGTTGGACCGCAGCGGCGACAAGCCTGTCCGCGTCTTTGAGTCGGGTGCGATCCTCATGCATCTGGCCGAAAAGTTCGGCGCCTTCCTGCCGACCGAGACTGCGGCCCGTGCGGAGACGCTGTCATGGCTGTTCTGGCAGATGGGCTCGGCCCCTTTCCTCGGCGGCGGCTTCGGCCACTTTTATGCCTATGCGCCTGAGAAGTACGAATACCCGATCAATCGGTACGCGATGGAAGTGAAACGCCAGCTCGACGTGCTCGACAGGCAACTCGCCGAAAACGAATTTGTCAGCGGCAGCGACTACACGATTGCCGACATGGCGATCTTCCCCTGGTATGGCGGACTCGTGAAAGGCTGGTCGTACAATGCGGCCGAATTTCTCTCCGTGCACGAATACAAGAACGTCGTGCGCTGGGCAGACCTGCTTTATGCGCGACCGGCGGTGCAGCGCGGGCGCATGGTCAATCGTACGTCAGGCGACCCGTCGTCGCAGCTGCGCGAGCGCCACGACGCCGGCGATTTCGAGACCCGCACGCAGGACAAGATTGCCGCCGAATAGAGCCGCGAATCAGTTGCCGCGGTTATGCCGCCGGCTGCTTTTCCGGCAAAGTCGGCGGCAGTCGAACGACCCTGCCGCAATGGCAATATTGCGCGCGCCTTCGGCGTTTGCAAATACTACCTAAGCATTTCACGTCATCCGAAGTTGTACACGAATTACAACTTTGAATGCGTTGTTTGCAATCACTGATCGTGGCTACCTGAGCATGCAGCCCAAGGTAAGCCATGACGACATCTCGTAAGCCGGATGAAGGCGATAAGCAAAGAGGGCGAGAACTTGCCCGCATGCGCAAGGCGCAAAGTTTATCTCAGGCAGAGATGGCTGCAAAGATCGGTGTTTCCACTCAGCAATACGGAAAATACGAGCGCGGCGAGAACCGCATTCCCATTGGCCGCTACACCACGGCGCTGGAAGTTCTCGGCGTGGCCAACGGTAGTCTGCCGGGTTTTGCCGAAAGCGCGGCCGGCTACGAGGTCGCTCCCCTGGTGAAGGCGGAGTTGCAGCAGTTGCTGGACGAGCTGAAGGGCGATCTGGACAAGGCCCGCGACCTGCTGCGGCGGTTGTAGGGGGCACGGATTAGCCCCCGGGTGTTCGTCGCGATCTTCACCGGTCACGACGTGTCGTGAGGACCGAGTACGTCCAGCGCCAATGCCTGGCATTCCTTCAGTATGTCGTCGACCAAATGGGTCGATCGCTTTCGCTTGCCCGGCGGGTATCCGATGCGCAGCGGCGAAAAGCGGCGTGGACGCAGCTTGAGCTTGTTCCGCGCCTGCCAGCGGGCAAGGCGGCGCGCCTCGCGCGGCAGGTTCTTCAGTGCGCGGCGCGATGACAGCAGCCGGAGGTGAAGGCCGGCAGCATAGACCGGATCGTCTGGCGTCAGAACCGGCTCTTCGGGAATTGGCGTCGGCTCGGATACGCCCACGACGCAGATGCGCGGCATGAATTCGGAAGCCCGCCTCGGCGGATCGAAGGAAAGACTTCTCAGCGGATCGAGCAGCGGGAATGCGGGGATGCGTATGACGGCTTGAGCGTCTGCCGGATCATTCCCTTTGCGGAGAGCGGTGAGGTCCGGCCGCTCGCCGGCTGGACGTAACTGAACCGCGACATCGCGGGAAGCAATCACGATAAGACGGCGGATGGCGGATTCGACGGCGCGAAGGATACGCCGCGCATGGGCGTGCAGATGGCGCGGCAGGCGGCTTTCGGCAGCCAGAGCCGAACCCGGCTGGCCACGGTCGAATTGCCTGTCCTCCAATCCGACCAGCGCGAACAGCGCTGCAAGGACGCGAATGAGCGCCTCGCGGTTGCGTCTGATCGCCAGATACCAGTCCATGTCCGCCTCGCGTTGACCGGCGGGCATTGTGGTTAAGGTCAGAGCGGCGTGGATAGAAAGGTGAGCAGCAGGTAGCGACAAACAAGCAGGGGCAACGGGTTGGTCTCGGAAGATCTGCATTGCGCGGCCAATTTGTCCACGCCGTTTCAACCTGCGCCAGGGTTTGCCTTCGAACCGAAGAAGGCACCCGTTCATGGTAAACTGGTCAGGCTCCGATATTTTCCAAAGGCGATGGAGAGAAGCCGCGTTTGGAGTGCTCGATCGGGCCCGGCTTGTCAGCGCGCTTGCGCGCAAGGCGGGCTTTCGCCCTGACCAGCCGCGCGTACCGGCAGGTAATCCCGACGGCGGACAGTGGACCGACGAGCCAAGCTGGAGTGGGGACACACGTGCTGGCGATCAGCCCATCATCTTTGTCTCACATGATCGGCCACCTCCCATACCCAAGAAGCGACCGCCGACGATCCGGGAGAGAAATCGGTGGAGCGTGGTCGTCGCAAGAACGCTCTTTGCGGGCGGCATTCTTGCAGGTGAGGTCGCCGAATGGGTGTGGGAACACGCAAGGGATCGTATCATCGCTTACCAGGAACCGCCGAAAACGCTGGAAGAACTTCGGCAAGCAATGGCAAATCCGAAGCCGGGATACGACGGGCATCATCTAAACGAGCGGACACCGGCGCTCCGGGATGGCTACGACAAGGCTTTGGTCGACGGTCCGGACAATATGGTACTAATTCCGACCTACAGGCACTGGCAGATCACCGGATGGTATGCGACCCCGAATCCCGAGTTTGGCGGGCTCTCACCGCGAGAGTTTTTGCGCGGGCAGTCGTGGGAAACGCGCCGGGCTGTAGGGCTAAAAGCACTGCGTGACTTTGGAGCTCTGAAGCCATGAGAACAAATGCTATGACCAAGATGACTGCCGCGGAACTGGTAGACCGGTTTGTTGAGATCAGCATCGAGCAGGGAAAGGCCTTGGAATCCCTCGAGACCGCGCGTTTCAACAGATTGTTCAAGAAACTGGCGCCCGTTGTGCGGGAATTGCGGTCGCGTTCCGGAGACCAGCGCCACCTCCTGCTGAAGCTCTATGACCATCCTGACTTGCAGGTGAAATTGAACGTGGCCGGATGGGCCTACGCTCTCAATCCCGAAGCCGCTGTCGCGACGTTCCACACGGTCAGGGATACGCGCAAATACCCGTGGGCGGGCCATGCGGGAATGTCTCTGAGCATGCTCGAAATGGGTCTGTCGAAATTGCCGGAGGACCCTGTTATCTGAGTGCTCAGGCCATGAAACGTGACGTTTCTAATTTGACGAATAGCGAAATCGTCGATCGACTTGTCGAAATCAGTGTCAAGCAGGGCGAGGCGATAGAGGCGTTCGAAACGGCAAAATACAACCGCCTATATGATGAGAACGCCCGGTTGCTTGCCGAATTGCGAGCGAGGCCCGGCGACGGACGCCACGACCTGTTTCCCCTCTACGATCATCCCAACTATCAGGTGAGGCTGAATGCAGCCAAATGGACCTACGCGCTGAATACACCGCGCGCGCGGGCTGCGTTGGCCAACATTCGCGACTCTCGCTGGGATCCTTATGCAGGCGATGCGGGCATGACACTGAGCATGATTGACGAAGGAATTGGGAGGCTGGATTAGGGGTTGCACCCAGACGGTCCTTCCCTCCACCTTCTCCCGCGGCCGCGACTCTCAGACATGGGTCCCAGGGTCTGCGCCTTTGCTAACGCATCGGCTCCGCCCTAGGATAACGAAACGGAGGTGCGCGCGCCTAATCGATGGCGGATTCGCATGCCAACAAACACTTCGGCCCGATCTTGCGACCGGGCCGAGCCTGTTACGTTTTCGAAGTTTGGCCTGTTAGGCGATCACGAACACCCTGACGTTGACCCACACGTGTCGCACTTCAGGCAGGTGCCGTTGCGCACCATGGTGAAGTTGGCGCATTCGGAGCACATGTCGCCCGTATAACCCTGCATCACTGCCTTCTGCCGGCGTTCGGCTTCCAGCGCCTTGGCCTCGGCGGCTTCGCGTTCGGCGTCGCCGTTGAACATGTCGGTCGTGCCTTCGCGCTCTTCCTCGAAGGCGATTTCCTCGGCCAGTTCCTTCGCGCGCTCCTCATATTCGCGCTTGAAGGCGGTGGCCTCCTCCTGCAGTTCGGCAACGACCGCCGGCTTCAGCGCCGTCACCGAAGCGCCGGAACGCGCGTTGGGCGCGGAGCGGGCAGGGGCGCTGCCGGCCGGAGCTGCCGGGCGGCTTTCGCCGCGTGTTTCGCCATGCGCGCCCGACACCACCTTGAGCTGGTGGCCGCGGGTCAGCCCGTGCGAGACGGCCTGCGAGCGGCCCTCCGACACGCCACGCCCGAGCGGGGTGGAGGAGAAATCCGACTGGTCAACATGCGCCAGGTCGTGGCGGCCGAGATAGGAGATCGCCAGTTCGCGGAAGATGTAGTCGAGGATCGACGTCGCCGACTTGATGGCGTCGTTGCCCTGGACCATGCCCGCCGGTTCGAACTTGGTGAAGGTGAAGGCGTGGACATATTCCTCCAGCGGCACGCCATATTGCAGGCCGAGCGAGATCGCGATGGCGAAATTGTTGAGGAGGGCGCGCAGCGTTGCGCCTTCCTTGTTCATATCGATGAAGATCTCGCCGAGGCGGCCGTCATCATATTCGCCGGTGCGCAGGAAGATGGTGTTGCCGCCGATCTTGGCCTTCTGGGTGTAGCCCTTGCGGCGCGACGGCAGCTTTTCCTGTTCGCGCACCACGCGCTCGATGACGCGTTCAACGATGCGCTCGGTAACGGCCGCCGCCTGTGCGGCGGTGGGCGCCGCGGCCAGCTCTTCGATCAGATCGTCTTCATCCTCATCGTCATCGGCCAGCAGCGAGGCATTGAGCGGCTGGCTGAGCTTGGAGCCGTCGCGGTAAAGCGCGTTGGCCTTGAGCGCCAGCTTCCACGAAAGCATGTAGGCTTCCTTGCAGTCGTCCACCGTGGCGTCGTTGGGCATGTTGATGGTCTTGGAGATCGCACCCGAGATGAAGGGCTGCGCCGCAGCCATCATGCGGATATGGCTTTCGACCGAAAGATAGCGCTTGCCGATCTTGCCGCACGGATTGGCGCAGTCGAACACCGGCAGGTGCTCATCCTTCAGGTGCGGCGCGCCTTCCAGCGTCATCGCACCGCAGACATGGATGTTGGCCGCCTCGACTTCCTTCCTGGTGAAGCCGAGCGCCGGCAGCATCTCGAAGGAAAGGTCGTTGAGCTGATCGTCGGTAAGGCCGAGCACCTCCTTGCAGAAGGCTTCGCCCAGTGTCCACTTGTTGAAGACGAACTTGATGTCGAACGCGGATTTGAGCGCCGCATTCAGCGTTTCGATCGTCTCGTCGGTGAAGCCCTTGGCCTTCAGCGAGCCGGGGTTGACGCCCGGCGCCTGGTTCAGATTGCCGTGGCCGACCGCGTAAGCCTCGATCTCGGCGATCTCGGCTTCGGTGTAACCCAGCGTGCGCAGCGCTTCCGGCACCGCGCGGTTGATGATCTTGAAATAGCCGCCGCCGGCGAGCTTCTTGAACTTCACCAGCGCGAAGTCGGGTTCGATGCCGGTGGTGTCGCAATCCATGACGAGCCCGATCGTGCCGGTGGGCGCGATAACGGTCGCCTGGGCGTTGCGGTAGCCATGTTTTTCGCCGAGCTCGAGGGCAGTATCCCAAGCCTTCCGCGCGTGTGTGATGAGCGCGGCCTGTGGCACGTCCTTCGCTTCCAGCGGCACCGGATTGACCGACAGCGCCTCATAGCCATCGGACTGGCCGTGCGCGGCCCGGCGGTGGTTGCGCATCACACGCAGCATCGCCTCGCGGTTCGGTTCGAATTCAGGGAACGCACCGAGTTCGGACGCCATCTCGGCCGATGTCGCATAGGCGACGCCGGTCATGATCGCGGTGAGGCTGGCGCAGATGCCGCGACCTTCCGCCGAGTCATAGGGAATGCCCGACGTCATCAGCAGCCCGCCGATATTGGCATAGCCGAGTCCCAACGTGCGGTAGGCATAGGACAGCCGCGCGATTTCGCGGCTCGGAAACTGCGCCATCATGACCGAGATTTCGAGCACGATCGTCCACAGCCGCACCGTGTGCTCATAGGCGGCGATGTCGATATCGCCGTTCTTCTGCCGGTAGGTCAGAAGGTTGATCGAGGCGAGGTTGCAGGCCGTGTCGTCGAGGAACATATATTCCGAGCACGGGTTCGACGCGCGGATCGGACCTGCCGCAGGCGAGGTGTGCCAGTCGTTCATCGTGGTGTTGAAGTGGAGCCCCGGATCGGCGGAGGCCCAGGCCGCGTGGCCGATCTTTTCCCACAGCTCGCGCGCCGGAAGCGTTTTCGCAACCTTGCCGTCTATGCGGTTGATGAGGTTCCAGTCCTCGTTGTTCTCGACCGCCCGCAGGAAGTCATCCTTCAGCGACACCGAATTGTTGGAGTTCTGGCCCGAAACGGTGAGATAGGCCTCCGAATCCCAGTCGGTGTCGTAGGTCTTGAACTCGATCTGCTTGTAGCCCTGGCGCGCGAACTGGATGACGCGCTTGACGTAGTTCTCGGGCACGAAGTTCTTCTTCGCCGCCTTGATCTCGCGCTTCAGCGCCGGGTTCTTGGCCGGGTCGTAGCAGTCGTCTCCCGGCCCGTCGCAGTTGACGCAGGCCTTCATGATTGCCGTGAGGTGCTGACGCACGATCTTGGAACCGGCGACGAGCGAGGCAACCTTCTGCTCCTCGTTCACCTTCCAGTCGACATACTGCTCGATGTCGGGATGGTCGATATCGACCACCACCATCTTGGCGGCGCGGCGCGTGGTGCCGCCCGACTTGATGGCGCCGGCTGCCCGGTCGCCGATCTTCAGGAAGCTCATCAGGCCCGACGACTTGCCGCCGCCTGACAGCTTTTCGCCTTCGCCGCGCAGATGCGAGAAGTTGGAGCCGGTGCCGGAACCGTATTTGAACAGCCGCGCCTCGCGCACCCACAGGTCCATGATGCCGCCCTCGTTGACGAGGTCGTCGCCCACGGACTGGATGAAGCAGGCATGCGGCTGCGGATGCTCGTAAGCGGACTTGGATTTGGTCAGCTTGCCGGTGAAGGGGTCGACATAGTGATGGCCCTGGCCGGGTCCGTCGATGCCGTAGGCCCAGTGCAGGCCGGTATTGAACCATTGCGGCGAGTTGGGCGCGACGCGCTGCGTGGCGAGCATGTAGCAAAGCTCGTCCATGAAGGCCTGCGCATCGTCTTCGCCGTCGAAATAGCCGCCCTTCCAGCCCCAATAGGTCCAGGTGCCGGCGAGCCGGGTGAAAACCTGCCGTGCGTCGGTCTCGGAACCGTAGCGTTCGTCTTCGGGGAGTTCGGCCAGCGCCTCTTCGTCGGCGACAGAGCGCCACAGGAAGGAGGGGACGGAATTCTCCTCGACTTTTTTCAGCCGCGCCGGCACGCCTGCCTTGCGGAAATATTTCTGGGCCAGGATATCGCTCGCCACCTGACTGAACTGCGCCGGCACATCTATGTCGGCGAGCCGGAAGACGATGGAGCCGTCCGGGTTCTTGATTTCGCTCGTCGCCTTGCGGAACGCGATGTCCGCATAAGCTGACTGACCTTCCCTGGTGAAGCGGCGTTCAATGCGCATGTTCTAAGTCCTTACCCCCAAGATATAGCGCTTTTCCACAAGGCGCCACGCCTGGCTGCCCAATGGGCGCTAGCCCGCATCAATTTTCCGTCGGGATGCTCTCCCTCCGGCCCTCGTCATCCCCGAAAACTCCGGCCTTGACGCGGGTCGCGCCGCAGCGTGATCCGCGCCCCTCGTGCCATTCGGGGACGTATCAGTCCACCTTGTTCCGGTGATTCTCTCTTTCGAGAGAGACTCACACTATCTAGCGCCAAGCGTGGTCGCAAACACTAAATATAGTATTAACAGCCCGTTTACGCCAGTGCGAACAAAGACGCGGCACGCTGGAAATACGCAATGGAAATCGCATGCGAACGCCCGCAGATACACGGGTTTGGTCCGCCAGAACGCATGCAGCTCCAGGAAATTACAGACCGGCGACCTGACATGCCGGCCACGCTCGCCAAGCGGCGCATGACCCATAAAAGGCGACTCGGTTCCGGTCGTCAAGGAGTCGTTTTTGGAAGAAATGTGACCCCCAACATATTGTGGGCCAAGAATGTGGATTGCGGGGACCGCGAGACCTGAAATCGCGGCCTTGTCCACTGCCGGGCTGGACGAAAAACAGGAAGTGGAAACAACCGGACCGGAGGATCGTGGCGAGCCGACGCGGCCGAGAAGGCTCTAATAGGCGATCGCCAGTGCGTAGAAAATCAGTGCCGAGAGCAGCGCCGAGGCCGGAACGGTCGTTACCCAGGCGGTGACGATGGTGGTGACATGGGCCCGCCGTACCAGACGCCGGCGCATGACCTCCACGCCCGACAGCGGCTCGTCGGAGACCGTTTCGTCGGAATCGTCGCTGTCTTCGGACTTGCGGCTGGCGCGGTCATTGGCGGCCTTGCGTTCGAGGTA
Source organism: Rhizobiaceae bacterium (assembly GCA_017644005.1). GTDB lineage: Bacteria > Pseudomonadota > Alphaproteobacteria > Rhizobiales > Rhizobiaceae > RCIO01. The sequence continues at coordinate 200,307 of JAEPMJ010000003.1, read as the reverse complement.
GCGGCGACGGCGCTTCGAATTCGCCGTGTACCACTCGCGGAAGAAGCCGACGCCGAACACCGCGCCGACCGCGACATGCGTGGAACTGACCGGCAGGCCGAGCCACGAAGCGATGATGACGGTGATAGCCGCCGAAAGCGCGACACAGAAGGCGCGCATGGGATTGAGGCGGGTAATCTGTTCACCGACCATGCGGATCAGCCGCGGACCGAACAGCACCAGCCCGATAGAGATACCCAGCGCGCCGATGATCATGACCCACAGCGGAATCCCGACCTCGGTCGCGACATTGCCTTGCTGGACGGTGGAGACAATCGCCGCGAGCGGACCAACTGCGTTGGCAACGTCGTTGGCGCCGTGTGCGAAGGACAGCAGTGCAGCAGAGAAAATCAGCGGTCCGCGAAACAGCCGCCGCAGCGACTGATTGCGGTTTTCCATTCCCTCCGAAACCCGCCTGACATGCCCGCTGGCGATGCTCCAAACCACAAGTGCGGTCGCGCACCCGATGAAGATGATCGAAATCGCATCCAGATGGATGACCTTCTTCAGGCCCTTCAAGGCAAGATAGGAGGCAAAGGTGCCGGCCATGACGGCAATCAGCGGCGGCAGCCATCGCCGGGCGGCTGCAATCTTGTCGTCCTGATAGATGATCGCCGATTTGATGAAGGCGAGGAACGCGGCCGCAATCAAGCCGCCGAGCAGCGGAGAAATGACCCAACTGGCGGCGATGGCGCTCATCACCGCCCAGTCGACGGCGGCAAAGCCGGCTGCCGCAATACCCGCGCCAAGCACGCCGCCTACCACCGAGTGTGTGGTTGAAACCGGCGCGCCGACCCATGTCGCGATGTTGATCCATACTGCCGAGGAGAGCAGGGCGGCGAGCATCAGCCGCACAAACGACGAGGGATTGGCGACGGCGTCGACGTCGACGATGCCCTTGGATATGGTGTTGACAACGTCGCCGCCCGCAATCAGCGCGCCGGCCGCCTCGAAAATCGCAGCAATCGCCAGGGCCCCCACCAGCGTCAGCGCACGCGCGCCAACCGCGGGGCCGACATTGTTGGCTACATCATTGGCGCCGATATTCAGCGCCATATATGCTCCGATTGCCGCTGCGGCGACGATCGTCACCGCACCCGGTTCGCCGGATACATAGAACGCGGTGACGACCGCGGTCAGGGCGAGGAAAAGCAGCCCGAAGCCCGGCGCCACCAGACCGCGCGCAACGACGTTGGTCGCTTGCTCGATCCGAACGAGCTTTTCCAGATCCTTGTCGAGAGTTGCCTTGCGTGTGTCGGGCATGAACGTCCGGCTTCAGCGTGAGAAACAACGTCGTCAACACTGGCGCGTGCCGACGACCATAAGCCGGCAATAGGAAATCAGGGGTTGTGCAGCAAGGCCGCAGTGCAGATTCTGGTAATCAGGCAGCCATTAGTCGTGGATTATCGGCAAATGAACCGATCAATTCGCCGAGATCGGGCTCCCGCACCAGCGCAGCGGCTTCGGCCGGTTCATACCAGACGCGCTTGCGTTGCCGCTTTTCGGGCCAGTCTTTTGCAACCGAACTGGCTTCCAGCGCGAAAACCTGAACCTCGCAGGGAAGCCGCATGCCTTCGGCAAGGCCTTTGCCGTAATAGTAGCTACCATAAGGTTCACGAGCGATTGTACCCGACACGCCGGCTTCTTCCATAGCCTCGCGCTCGGCCGTAAACCAAAGTTCTTCACCGCGCTCGGGCCACCCCTTTGGCAGCACCCACCGGCCCGTATCGCGGCTGGTGACGAGCAGAATTTCGATGCCGCCGCCGTTCCTGCGACGCCAGACCAGCGCAGCCGCCTGTGCAGCGCAGGGCGCGCCCCCGAACAGCATCCGGATACGGTCGAACATTCGCAGTTTGGTCGAATGCGAGAGCAGCATGGGTGAGCGCCTTCAGTTCCTTCCAGTTGTTTGCCAACTTATCAACTTGCTAGCATATTGTTTATAAAGTTAAAAATCCGGCAAGAGTATGAAACCGCTCCTCTCGCCCGGATTGAAAGCCGCCAGACAGAATCACTACCGGATCGCAATATGCCGCGCAGACCTTGCGTCTGCCTGTCCAAAGCACCGCTGCCCATCGGTCGTTTAACCGCAATCGTGCAACTGACGATTTCGGCGTGCGAGTGAATGAGGGCGCCCGGGTACTTGCCGACAGATGGCCGTTTCAGCCCTGGTGATCTTCCGCAATCGGCTTCTGGTAGGAAAAACCCATGTCCCAGGGGAAGTAGATCCAGGTGTCCTGAGAAACCTCGGTGACAAAGGTGTCGACCAGCGGCCGGCCCTTGGGTTTGGCATAGACGGTCGCGAAATGAGCTTTCGGCATCATCGCCCTTACGATTGCCGCGGTCTTGCCGGTGTCCGTCAGGTCGTCCACGATAAGCACGCCTTCACCGTCCTTTTCGGTCAAGCCGGGTGCGATCTCCTTCAGAACCTTGAGCTCTCCCTGCGCGGTATAGTCGTGGTAGGAGGCCACGCAGACCGTCTCGATCAGCCGCACGCCGAGTTCACGGGCAATAATGGCCGCTGGCACAAGTCCGCCGCGCGTAATGCACACGATGGCGCGCCATTCGCGACCGCCATTGCTGCCGGCCAAACGCCAGGCCAGCGCACGAGCATCGCGGTGAAACTGGTCCCACGACACCGGGAAGGCTTTTTCGGGCAGAGACATTGATGGCGTCCATTGCTGCGATATCGACAAGCCCGAGGCTTTATGCGGGTTTGTCGGACAAAGGCAAGCGGCCGGGCGCCGAGTCGCGCGAAAACAGGTAGATCACGAGAGCCCCCGCAAGCAGCAGCGCGTAGAAGCTGAATAGCGCAACATAGGCAACCGTCGGATCGCCCGGCACGGTCGCATATGCAACCACCCCGCCGGTGGCAAACTGCATGGCGCCAACCCCGCCGATGGAGAAGAAGTTCATCAGCGTAACGCCACGCCCGGTGAGATGAGGCGGAAAGAACGCCCGGGCGTGTGCCATGATCATGCCGTAGCCCATGCCGACGATCCCGATCACCACGAGCAGCACCGTCGCAACCGGGACACCGGCCAGCGGGAAAGCGGCCAGACCGATCACCGCGCCGAGCGAGATGGCATTGCCGCCGGCCGCTACCCATTTGCGCGTACCGAACATTGTGTCGAGCGGCCCGTAGAGAAAGCTGCCGGCGACCATGCCGAGCGCCATGAAGAGCGTAACGTTGCCGATCGCCAATGCGTCCAGCCCGTAGATTTCCGTGAGATAGGGGCCGGCCCACAGACCGCGGATGCCGGCCGGCGCCGCATAGTTGATGGCCATCAGAGGAATGATCGGCCACAGCACCTTCATGCGCAGAAGTTCCAGATAACCGGAAAGGCCGGCACTGGCGCTGGATTCATCTTGCGGCGGGTCGCGCACAATGACGTGGACGGCCACCGCAACGAGCAGCGTTATGACACCCAGGCCGACCATTACCTGGCGCCAGCCGAAAGCTTCGGCGGCGGCTGCCATGGGGGTCGCGCCGACAACGTTGCCGAGCGATCCGATGGCAACGAACCACGATGTCAGCACCGCGAAGCGAGCCGGAGAAAAGGTCTTTGCGAAAATGAAAAGCGGCGCCATCAGTACCGGCGAGCAGCCGGCGCCGATAAGCCCCATCGCAAGGCTGATTGTGGCCGGCGATTCCGCCACGGCAAACAGCATTGCGCCGCCACCGCCGCCGAGCGCAAGCAGCGTGGCCGCCGTACGCCGCGGGCCGAACCTGTCGAGACATACGCCGACTGCGAACTGCATAAGCGCGAAGACAATGAACCAAACGCCCGAGGCAAAGGAAAGTTCGGCCTTGGTTGCGCCAAGGTCCGCTGTAAGGGCCGGGGTCAGGACCGCGAGGAAGGAGCGGTAGAATTGCGAAAGAACATAGGCGACCGCAAGAACGGCAATTCCAGCCATACACTGACCTCCATCGCGGGCCCGGGAGCCCGCGCGGACGGGATGGGCAAGGCACTAACGGCGGGCTTTCGGCGGATGCCCGGTTCACATTGTCTATGTGATTGCAGCCGCGCCCGCAATTATCAGCGGCCGTCGCGGGTTGGACCAGCTTCAGCGTGACATCAGTGTCGCTGCAGGCATCGATTCCAGCAGCGTGCGCGTGGCACCGCCGAAGAAAAACTGCTTCAGCCAGTGTTGGCTGAATGCGCCCATGACGAGCAGGTCGGCGTGGTTTTCTGCAAGTGCGTTTTCGATCAAGGCGCCGGCGGGCAGCCCGCCGCTGTGCCGGCCCGAAATCGTCACTTTGGCACCGTGGCGTGCCAGCGCTTCCGCGATGTCGGCGCCGGAGACGGAAATGTCCTTGTCGTCGGTTCCGCGCGGATCGACGCACAGGATGTCGGTGCTTTGCGCGCTCACAATGAAGGGCAGGGCATCGAAGGTTGCGCGGGCCGATTGTTCGGTTCCGTTCCAGGCGACAAGCACGCGCCGGAACGAGGGATCGACGTTGACTGCGTAAGGAATGACGAGAACCGGCCGTCCGCAATCGAACAGCAGCGTTTCTATATCCGGCGTGCGCGGCACCGCGTCATCGGGGTTGTGCTGTTGTACCACGATAAGATCGCAGGTGCGTGCAATGCGCACCGCGCTCTCTTCATGCGCGGCATAACCGGAGACAGCGCGCCATTCCGCCGACGCAGATCGCAGCCGTGCCGTCTCGTTGAAAATTTTTCCGAGTTCGGCGGAGCGCTGCCGCCCCATCTCGATTTCGGTCTGGATAAGCCCCGCGTCCGGCGTTCCCATGGGACTGACCGACGGGACCGGTGCGTATTCACTGTGCAGCCCGACGAGATGAGCGTCGTTGCGATCTGCAAGGTCGAAGGCGGTACTCAGCGTGCGCGCAGCATCCGTGGTGTTGTAGACGACAGCTCCAATGGTCTTGATACTCATGGTGCTCTCCTGTGGAAGACCCGATCCTAGAATCGCGTTGTGGCACGACCTTGACCGTGATCGAATTGGCGGTTCACATGCCCCTGGAACCCTCAAGCCCGGCCACCATAAGCTCGATTGCCTGCTTGACGGCAGCCAATCTTTGCGGATCGCGCGTCCGTACGACCAGTTCGGTCCAGAACGAACCGTCGCGGTATTTCGGATAGGAGCCGATAATCGTATCGGGATGTTCTTTCTGGATTGCAGCCAGCAGATCGCCGATCACGCCTTCGCCATGAGGGCAATGTACGCTCTCCGACAACAGTTTCGCACCGGTTGTCAGTGTCGGAACCACCTTGTCCAGCATCGCCTGGAAGATCGCCGGCACGCCTGCCATCACATGCACGTTCTCGATCCGGAATCCCGGCGCCAGCGAAACCGGATTTTCGATGTGTTCGGCGCCCAAAGGCATGCGCGCCATGCGTTTTCGCGCTTCGGTGAATTCGATGTCGCGTTTGGCGTAGAAGGCCTCGAGCATGGCATAGGCGCGCTCGTCGTAGCGGCATTCGACCCCGAAGGCGCGCGAAATCGCGTCGGCCGTGATGTCGTCATGGGTGGGGCCGATGCCGCCGGTCGTGAACACATACGTGTAGGCGCTGCGCAGCGCGTTGACGGCGGCGACGATGGCAGGCTCGTCGTCTGCGACGATGCGAACCTCCTTCAAGTCGATGCCGATCGCTGTCATGATATCGGCGAGATGGCCGATATTGAGGTCTTTGGTGCGGCCAGAGAGGATCTCATCGCCGATAACGATCATGGCGGCGGTAACTTGTTTTTTCATGATGTGCTCCGGCAGGCAGGTATAGCCAATTAGCGCTGCCGCGACGCTGGCGCAACGTATCGGAAACGCGCCGGCTGGCCGGGCGGGCGCACCCGCGCCTTTGGAAAATTAAGTCTGCGGCGACTTTTTTGCCCCTGCAATCTTGGACCGGGCGGCTGCCTGTACTATGCCGGTGACACAACGGGCAGCAATTCCGACGGGTTGGGAGACGTATGATTTCATCGCTGCTGGCCATATGGCCGCCAATGGCGCTTTTTGCGACCTCGCTTACGGTCGCCAGTCTGCCGGTGCCGATGGTGCTGCGCGCTGCTGCCGCCGCCGGCATTCTGATACTGATTTTCGATATTACGGCGCGCACACGCGACTACCGCCGTGTGGTGGCAAGACTGGCGTTCGACCCAACCGCGCTTGACCGGCATATCGTGCGATACAAGCCTTCCTGGTGCCAGCGCACCGTGCTTTATTGGGCCGCGAACGAAGCACTGGGTCAGGAAGCGCGGATCAAGGTCGGGCGCCAATATGCCGACATGGGCTATCGCTGGTATCACTTTTTCCCCGACCGCACCTTCACCCGCGAAAGCCCGTTCTTCAAAGTGAAGTTCTGGCGCAGCCTGATTGGGGGAACGCCCGAGGTGCGCCAGGATGTCCGTCCGCCGGCCGAATAGCCGCAACTGGACCACCTGCAGCGCGCGGGCGTGACCGGCCAGGAGATTCGCATGGGCGAGTGGTTTTCAGTCATCCTGACCGGTCTTGTGGCGCTTGTTCTGCTGGTCGCCGGATATCAGGCGCATATTACGCGCAGGATTGCGCGGCGCGCCGAAACGCATGTTCCGCCGCCCGGCAAGTTCATCACTGTCGACGGCAATCGCATTCACTATGTCGAACGCGGCTCTGGCAGACCTGTCCTGTTCATTCACGGCATGGGCGGCACGCAGTTTCATTTCACCTATCCGCTGTTTGACCGGCTTGAAGGCGACTTCCGGCTGATCGCGATCGACCGGCCGGGCTCCGGTTACTCGACCCGCCGCCGCGGCGGGCCTGTGACGCCGGCCGAACAGGCGGCTTTCATCGCACGGCTGATCGACGCGCTGGAACTCGAACGGCCGCTCATCGTCGGTCATTCGCTGGGCGGGGCGATAGCGCTGGCGCTGGCGCTGGATCATGCGGACAAGGTTTCCGGACTGGCGCTGATCGCGCCGCTGACGCGTTATTACGAGAAAGTCGCGCCTGAATTCGCGGCGCTCAATATCCGCTCGCCGCTGTTCCGCTGGCTGGTCGCCTATACGGTCTCTACGCCGAATGCGATCAAATACGGGCCGCAGACGCTGGACTTCGTGTTCGGGCCGCAGCAGCCGCCGCAAGATTACGCCATTGCGGGTGGCGCGCTTTCGCTGCTGCGCCCGAGCCATTTTTACGCTTCCTCGACCGATTTCGTCGCGGTGGCGGAGACAATGAAAACGCAGCAGACCCGCTACGGCGTACTGAAAATGCCCGTCGGCGTGTTTTTCGGCACCGCAGACCGCGTGGTGAATTTTGAGGAAAACGGCGCCTGGCTGGAGGGCAGGGTGGCCGGTCTCGATCTCGAAATCCTCGAAGGAATTGGCCACATGCCGCATTATTCGGAAGGCGACAAGGCTGAAGCATTCATCCGCCGCATGGCGGCAAGGTCCTTCGGCGCTTGATCGCGCGCGCCGCCTCCCGTAACGCTTCTGGCGCGTGCCCCCTTGGCGGAATTGGTAGACGCAAGGGACTTAAAATCCCTCGGCCTTTGGCCGTGCCGGTTCGATCCCGGCAGGGGGCACCAGAACGCTGATGGTGCGTGTAGCCAGCTAATGAAGGGCGACGATACCGTCCACAGCCTGCCATTCGGCGGGTTCGATAAGGCGGTGGTGGGCGACACGCACGGAGTGCAGCGCTCCGTCAAGCTCGCGCTCCCAAAAGCTGAGAAACCCCTTGAGTTCGGGAAAATGCGGCGCCAGATCGTATTCCTGCCAAACATAGAGCTGCAACAAGCTCGGGTGATCGGGCAGATGATAGTGGATTTCGGCGGTTGTTATCCCGTAGCCCTCCATCTGCATGCGGAAGGCATTGCTAACCTTGGCGGCCATGCGTTTTACTCCCTAGTGATCGTCAATCGAGCAGATCGGTGGCGATGCAGTGTCGATTTCATTGATTCGGCCACGTCGAGCATGCGCAAGGCGTCCATAATCTGACCGTATGAAATCGGATCGCGAACTTCCGGCGACTTTGCGGAGCGCCGGAACCGATTCGACTTCCCCGGGTTTCGAACCAACACGCCATTGGGATGCAGACGATGCCTCGCAGGCGACGAGAGGCGGTCAATGTCGAGTTCGGAGGTTTCGGGAAGCAGATGGGGAATCTGTGTCAGAGACTTCTGGCGGTCCATCATGGTCCTCGTATCGAATAGCTCCTCTATCGGTGGCCGTTGTTCCGTCGCATTTGCATTCCGAAAGCGGCAGAAATTTTGCCCGACGTTTCGGAAAATTCAAGATTTTGATCCATCCGTTTGGGCAACCGCAGGCCGCTTTGGCACTCGCTTGGTCGAGTGCCAAATTTTTTCGGTAGGCCTCTTGAAACACCTGAAATGCGCACATAATTCATCGCCGCGCAGCGCCGGAATCCGGGCTGCGTGCCCCGTTCCGGTTCGCTGGAGCCGGCACGGTGGAACCTCTCAACTTGTTTGTCCTTGAAGGAGAACGACATGACGTTCCGTCCATTGCACGACCGCATTCTCGTCCGCAGGGTTGAAGCCGATGAGAAGACGGCCGGCGGCATCATCATTCCCGACAATGCCAAGGAAAAGCCGATGGAAGGCGAAGTCATCGCCGTCGGTCCCGGCGCGCGCGACGAGACAGGTCAATTGCAGCCGCTAGACGTGGCCGCAGGGGATCGAATTCTGTTCGGCAAGTGGTCGGGCACGGAGATCCGGCTGAACGGCGAAGATCTCCTGATCATGAAAGAAACCGATGTGCTCGGGGTGATCGAAGCTACCGAAGCCATGAAGAAGGCCGCTTGATGGCTTCTTTCTCAGTCAAGTTTGCTGCCTATTCGAAGGAGTGAATCCAATGGCTGCCAAAGACGTAAAATTTCATACCGATGCACGAGAGCGCATGCTCAAGGGCGTCAACATTCTTGCCGACGCCGTGAAGGTCACGCTGGGCCCGAAGGGCCGCAACGTCGTGATCGACAAGTCGTTCGGCGCGCCGCGCATCACCAAGGACGGTGTCACCGTCGCCAAGGAAATCGAGCTTGAGGACAAGTTCGAGAACATGGGCGCACAGATGGTGCGCGAAGTCGCCTCCAAGACCAACGACATTGCCGGCGACGGCACCACCACCGCCACCGTCCTTGCCCAGGCCATCGTAAAGGAAGGTGCTAAAGCCGTCGCTTCGGGCATGAACCCGATGGACCTGAAACGCGGCATAGACAAAGCCGTAGACGCGGTCGTTGCGGAACTGAAGAGCAACGCTCGCAAGATCACCCAGAATGGCGAGATCGCGCAGGTTGGCACCATTTCTGCCAACGGCGAAGAGGAAGTCGGCAAGATGATCGCCGAGGCGATGCAGAAGGTCGGCAACGAGGGTGTGATCACGGTCGAGGAAGCCAAGACCGCCGAGACCGAGCTCGAGGTCGTCGAGGGCATGCAGTTCGACCGCGGCTACCTTAGCCCCTATTTTATCACCGATCAGGAAAAGATGCGGGTGGAGCTGGAAGAGCCTTACGTGCTCATCCACGAGAAGAAGCTCTCCAACCTGCAGGCCATGCTGCCGGTTCTGGAATCGGTCGTGCAGTCGTCCAAGCCGCTGCTGATCATCGCCGAGGACGTCGAGGGCGAGGCTTTGGCCACGCTCGTCGTCAACAAGCTGCGCGGCGGCCTCAAGGTGGCTGCCGTCAAGGCACCGGGCTTCGGCGACCGCCGCAAGGCGATGCTACAGGATATCGCGATCCTGACGGGCGGTACCGCCATCTCCGAAGACCTCGGCATCAAGCTCGAGAACGTGACCCTCAACATGCTGGGCCGCGCTAAGAAGGTGGTGATTGAGAAGGAAAACACCACGATCGTCGATGGCGCCGGCAAGAAGGACGAGATCAACGGTCGCGTTCAGCAGATCAAGGCGCAGATCGAAGAAACCTCCTCCGATTACGACCGCGAGAAGCTGCAGGAGCGTCTGGCCAAGCTGGCTGGCGGCGTTGCCGTCATCCGCGTCGGTGGTGCTACCGAGGTCGAGGTCAAGGAAAAGAAGGACCGTGTCGACGATGCGCTGCACGCCACCCGCGCGGCGGTGGAAGAGGGTGTTCTGCCGGGCGGCGGTGTTGCGCTCCTTCGCGCCAGGAAAGCACTCGACAATCTGAAAGTCGACAATTCCGATCAGCAGTTCGGTGTCGAGATCGTGCGCAAGGCGATCGAAGCACCGGTGCGTCAGATCGCGGCCAACGCAGGCGCTGAAGGCTCCATCATCGTCGGCAAGCTGACGGAGAAGGCCGACTTTGCGTGGGGGTGGAATGCGCAGACCAACGAGTTCGGCGATCTCTACAAACAGGGCGTCATCGACCCTGTGAAGGTTGTGCGCACCGCGCTGCAGGACGCGGCTTCGGTCGCGGGCCTGCTGGTGACAACCGAGGCTATGGTTGCCGAAAGACCAAAGAAAGAAACCGCGCCGGCGATGCCCGCTGGTGCCGGGATGGACTTCTAACTCGGCGCAGCGGCCTGAGGTCACAACAAGGAAACGGGGAGGACAAAGGTCCTCCCCGTTTTATCCGCCGGAGGTTCCGGCGTTCGAGCCGCCGTTGGCATCCGGCATCGCCGCGCCGCGCGGCAACAACCTATGCGCTGGTCAAACGCTGCGCGTATTGGCACATTCGCTTCTGAATCGGGAGTGAATGCATGGCCAAGAAAAATGCCTGGGCGCCGCCCAAACCCTGGAGCGACATCGCGCCGCTGCTGGTCGATGTCGCGATGGGCCGCAAGCCGGCGGACATGGTGGTGCGCAACGGGCGCTGGGTGAATGTTCATTCCGGCGAGGTGATTTCAGGCACCGATCTGGCGATCGTGGCCGGGCGCTTCGCCTATTGCGGACCGGATGCCAGCCACGCCATAGGCGACAAGACCAGGGTGGTGGATGCCGCCGGGCGCTACCTCGTGCCGGGCCTGTGCGACGGCCACATGCATGTCGAAAGCGGCATGGTGACTGTGACGGAGTTCTGCCGCGCGGTCATTCCCCACGGCACGACGTCGATGTTCATCGATCCGCATGAGATCGCCAATGTGCTCGGCCTGCCGGGCGTGCGGCTGATGCATGACGAGGCTATGGCCGCGCCGATCAACGTCTATGTGCAGATGCCTTCCTGCGTGCCTTCCGGACCCGGGCTGGAGCAGGCGGGAGCGGAAATCTCGCCTTCGGATGTCGCCGAAGCGATGACCTGGCCGCAGATCATCGGTCTCGGCGAGGTGATGAATTTTCCCGGTGTTGCGGCCAATGACGAAACCATGGTCGGCGGCATTCGCGAGACGCTGAAGGCCGGCAAAACGGTTGGCGGACATTATGCGTCGCCCGACCTCGGCCTGCCGTTTCACGGTTATGTCGCCGGTGGCCCGCAGGACGACCACGAAGGTACGCGGCCCGAAGACGCCATTGCGCGCGTGCGTCAGGGCATGAAGGCGATGCTGCGGCTAGGTTCGGCCTGGTACGACGTCGCAAGCCAGATCAAGGCGGTGACCGAAAGCGGGCTCGACCCGCGCAATTTCATCCTGTGCACCGACGACAGCCATTCCGGAACGCTGGTGAATGACGGTCACATGGACCGCGTCGTGCGCCACGCGACTGCGCAGGGCCTGAACCCGATCACCGCGATCCAGATGGCCACGGTGAACACCGCCGAGCATTTCGGGCTGGAGCGCGAGCTGGGTTCCATCACGCCCGGCCGCCGAGCGGATTTCCTGATCGTCGCCAACCTTGCGGAGCTGCAGATCGACGAGGTTTATGCGCGCGGGCAGCGGCTGGCGCAGGGCGGCAGGCTGTCGGTCGAGATTCCGCCTTACGAGTATCCGGCCGATGCGCGCGACACTGTGAACACCGGCCGCACGATCGCGGCGGCCGATTTCGATATCGCCGCGCCGTCAGGCGCCAATGAAGTGAGGGCGCGCGTCATCGGCGTGGTGGAAAACCAGGCGCCGACGCGGGCGTTGGAAGCCGATCTGGGTGTCAGGGACGGTCTGGTCGAAATGGACCGGCGCAACGATGTCTGCCAGATCGCGCTGGTGGAGCGCCACCGGGGCACCGGTGCCGTGGTCAACGGTTTCGTGTCGGGCTTCGGTTACGTGAAGGACTGCGCGATGGCCTCCACCGTCGCGCATGACAGCCACCACATGATCGTGGTCGGCACCAACAAGCAGGACATGGCGCTTGCCGCGAACATCCTCTCCGATGTCGGCGGCGGCGTCGTCCTGGTGTCGGAGGGCAGGCAGCTCGCGCTGGTGGAAATGCCGATCGCCGGCCTGATGTCGGACGAACGAGCGGAGATCGTGGCGCAGAAGGCGGCCGAATTGACCAGGGCCATGCAGGATATGGGCTGCAGCCTGAACAACGCCTATATGCAGCACTCGCTGCTGGCGCTGGTTGTCATTCCCGAACTGAGGATTTCCGACGCCGGCATTATCGACGTGACGAAGTTCGAAAAGGTGGACCTGTTCTTGTGAGCCCGTTGGCTTCGGCAGAGACGCGCCCTAGCGTTGCCAGAATACCGGCGAGAAGATCACCAGCACGGCGAGGATTTCGAGCCGGCCGAGCAGCATGGCGAGCGACAGCACCCATTTGGCGACATCTGGGATGGGAGCGTAGGTACCGGCAGGCCCGATAATATCGCCAATGCCGGGGCCGACATTGGTCAGGCACGCGGCCATGCCGGCCAGCGCCGTCACGATGTCGAGGCCGGTCGCCGCCAAAATCAGCGTGCCTATGCCCCAGATGACGAGGAAAGAGGCTACGAACAGCACGACGGCCCGCTGCACCTCATCTTCCACAACGCGGTCGCCATAGCGCACGGTCAGCACCGTGTTGGGGTAAATCAGTCGGCGCAGGCCGTTGGCCAGCAGTTCGAAAACGATCAGGAATCGGTAGGCTTTGATGCCGCCGGTGGTTGAACCTGAGCAGCCGCCAAGGAAGGTTGCGATGAAGGCCGCCGCGGCTACAAACGGACCCCACTGCATATAGTCTCCGCTCGCGTAGCCGGTCGTTGTTATCACCGAAGTCATGTTGAACGCCGAGTGGGTGAAAGCGTCGAAGAACGTCTCGTCGGTGGTTAGCCGCCGGTAGATTGTGACGGCCAGAACGAACGACACGACGTAGCCGACGAACACCTTGATTTGCGGATCGGCGAGTGCATCCAGCCGGCCGCGCGCGATAAACAGCATCAGGATCGCGAAGGGCAGGGCGCCGATTATCATCGAGATCGTGCCCACCCACAACACCGCGTAGTTGTCGTCATAGTGACCAAGCGAGGCATCATGGGTGGAAAACCCGGCCGTGGAAATGCTGGTCAGGGCGTGGTTGAGCGCGTCGAACCCGGTCATGCCGGCTGCCGCGTAGCAGATCGCGCAAATGACCGTCAGCGTGACGTAGATGGTCAGCAGACTGGTTGTGTAGGTCGAAAAGCGGGCAAAGGGCCGGTCGTCGATCGCCGATGAGGATTCGATCTGGAAATAGGAAACGCCGCCGACATTGAGGAACGGCAGCACGAAAACGCCGAGCGCGATCACGCCAAGCCCGCCGAACCATTGCAGCAGCGAGCGCCACAGAAGCAGGCCGGGCGGCAGGTCGTCGAGACCGTTGATGACCGTCGCGCCGGTGGTCGTCATGCCTGAAACCGCCTCGAACACGGCGTCGGTGAGCGACATTTCGATCGAGGCCGCGAGAAACGGCACGGCGGCGACGGCGCAGGACGTCAGCCACAACAGATTGACGACGAGAAAACCGAATCGCGTGGACAGCGCCGGCGCGCGCCCCTGCGTGGCCAGCGCGACCGCAAGGCCGAGGCCGCCGGTGAACAGCGACGAAAAGGCGAACACCTTCCAGTCGGGATTGCCGTAATAGAGGTCGACGGCCGCCGGGACGAGCATCGCGGCGGACAGGTAGATCGAAAACACCGATGCGACGTGAACCGCGGCGCGGATGGCAAGATATTGCACGGGGTAAGTGCCCTGGTGTCGATTCCCTGCGCGGCCGGACACGACCGCAATGCGGGCCGGACAGTGGCCTCAGGTGCCGAAATATGCAAGAGCGGACGCGCGAACACTTGTCGCGCCTGAGCAGGAGAAAATGCGATGACCGTCTATGTCGTGCTTTTCCGGGGCGTCGGTGGCGCGACTCAGCTGCCGGTCAAGCCGCTTCGCGAGAAGCTGTCAGCGGCCGGTCTCGAAAACGTCGTCACCTATATCAACAGCGGCAACGCGGTGGTGCGAAGCTCACTCTCACCTGAAAAGGTTGTCGCGCTGATTGCCGAAATCTGCGCCAGGGAGTTCGCGTTCGAAAAGGCGATTTATGCACCGACGGAAGCCGAGTGGGATGCTTTGATCGCCAACAACCCGTTTCCCGGCGCGGTTTCGGACCCGAGATCCGTTCATGCGGCCTGGCTGGCGTCAAAACCTGAACCGGCGGATGTGGACACTGTGCGAAGCTATGCGGTCGACGGCGAAGGCATCGAGGTCGCCGGCAACGTCGCATATCTGCTCACGCCGCAGGGATTCGGGCGCTCCAAGATGGCAGGCATTTTCGACAAACGCATCGGCGTTCCGAACACGGCGCGCAACTGGCGTACCGTTCTGGCGCTGCAGAAACTTGCCCGAGAAGCTGCCGGCTGAGGTCAGGGCAGGGCGCGTATCCAGGCGGTGATGAACTCTGTGAATTCGCCGGTGGTCGAGGGTGACAGCGCATCGCCGACGATCACATGGTTTTCGCTGTCGCCGCTCTCCGCGATCACGCGCATTTCGTGCGGCCCGCCCCAGCGTTCAGCGATCGCCCGCGTTACCGTGTGATCGACCACGGTATCGTTGTCGGAAAAGACAAACAGCGCCGGCGTTTTTGCGGTCTCGTATTCGGCCTCGCGCGCCAGTTTCGTCAGTGCCGCCATCGGCAGAAGCGCCGCCGTCGGGTAGCGCGTTGTCCACAGCCGGCCATGCGCCTCGTTTTGCGGCTCCCACGAGCGCTCGGCGCCGATGATGAGATGGGCCAGCTGTGCGCCCCATGGGCCGGTGAGAAGCGACGCGCCGCCGGCCTTCACCTGAAAATTCGGCGAGATCATCACCAGGCCCTTGAGGCCAGTGGCAAGATCGGGCTGCAGTGAGCCCCACGCAGCGAGGCCGCCACCGGTGGACACCGAGATCACGACGACCTCTTCACCGATGCGGCGGCCTATCGCCATCGCCTCGGCGAAGTCGTTCACCCAGTCGTTGGCCGAAGCCTCCGCCATCGCGTCGCCGTCACGGCCGTGCCCGGCGAGGCGGGTGTAAAAAACGTTGGCGCCAAGTTCGCCCGCGACCCGCTCCGTCAGGGGGGCTGCCTCGCCGCGCGAGGCGGAAAAGCCGTGCACATAGACGAGCGCAAGCGGGGTCCTTGCCTTCGAGGCCGGATAGGCCCAGACGATACCCTTCTCGAGGCCCTCGCGGATGTCGCCGAAACGTGCCTCCTGCGCAGCGAGATAGGCGTCAGGATCGGCGCCGATTGCGCTGGCCCGGAACGTCACATGCGTGTCGGCGGAAACGCGCGGCCCGAGGAAGAATGCTGCACAAAGCAGCCCGGCAATGACCGCCACGCTGATGATGATCTTCTTGCCCATCGTTGCCTCCCGAGCGCTGCTTTCCAGAAGTACTGCGGGGCACAAGCGTGCGCAACGGGCTAGCGGCCTCAGGTGGGAGGCGGCGCCGGTTTGCGTTTGTGCCAGCCGGTGAAGCGCCGCTGGATTGCGTAGGTCCACGACGCCGGCAGGAAGGTCAGTGCTTTCAGGAACCAGGTGAAACGGCGCGGGAAGGTGAATTCCGTGCCACCGGTTTTCAGACCCTGGATCATACGCCGCGAGGCATTCTCAACTGTCATCAAGGCCGGCATGGCGAAGCGGTTTTCCTTGGTCAGCGGCGTGTCGACGAAACCGGGGTTGGCGACCTGGATGCGGATATTGACGAGGTCGAGATCGTATTTCAGCGACCAGGCCATGCTGTTGAGCGCGGCTTTCGACGCACCATAGGCAGCCGCTGCGGGCAGGCCGAAAATGGCCGAGGCCGAACCCACCATGGCGATGTGGCCGCGGCCGCGGCGGCGCATGTGTTCCAGCAGCGGTACAAGGCCGTTGACGACGCCGAAAAGATTGACCTCGTAAGTCTTGACGAAATTGTCGGTGCTCAGCCCGTCGAGCTTTGTGGGAAAATAGTCGCCCGCGTTGAAGACGGCGAGCACCACCGGGCCGGCTTCCTTTTCGATGCGCTCGACCGTCTCGCGCATTTTGGCGGCGTCCGTCACGTCGCAGGGAAAGGCGATAATCCTGCGCCCGGTTTGCGCCGCTTCCTGCGCAAGCGCGGCGAGCTTGTCTGCGCTTCGCGCGGTCGCTGCGACGGTGTAGCCCTCGGCAGCAAGGTCGAGCGCCAATTGCCGCCCGATTCCGGTACTGGCGCCGGTGATCCACGCGATGCCATCGCCAGGGCGGGCCCTGTATTGTCCCATGAAATGCCTTCCTGAGCAGTGTGTCTGTCTACCTTCCAGATACGGTTGCGCCGGCGCAAGGTTTCGGGCAAGCCGCAACCGATTGTCGCAAAAGCGCCATTTCGCGCAAAATAGCTCCTTGAAAGGCTCGTTCGCCGTTTCTAGACAACTGTTAGCTTGACCGCCGCGGCGCGCAACGCGATGCCCTGCCGGCGCACCAGACAAGGACCGTAACATGTTTCAATCGGCAATCGACGCCATCGGCAACACGCCGCTCATCCGCCTCAAACGTGCGTCCGAGGAGACCGGCTGCGAAATTCTCGGCAAGGCCGAATTCATGAATCCCGGCCAGTCGGTGAAGGACCGCGCCGGACTTTTCATCATTCGCGACGCTGAAAAGCGCGGGCTCTTGAAGCCTGGCGGCGTGATCGTGGAAGGCACCGCCGGTAACACCGGAATTGGCCTCACTGTTGTGGCGAAGGCACTCGGCTATCGTACGGTGATCGTCATTCCCGACACCCAGAGTCAGGAAAAGAAGGATGCGCTGCGTGTACTCGGCGCGGAGCTGATCGAGGTTCCTGCTGTCCCGTACAAGAACCCCAACAACTACGTGAAGGTCTCAGGCCGGCTCGCCGAGCAACTGGCGAAGACCGAACCAAACGGCGCGATCTGGGCCAACCAGTTTGACAATGTTGCCAATCGGGATGGACATATCGAAACGACTGCCGAGGAAATCTGGGCGCAGACCGGCGGCAGGCTCGACGGCTTCGTATCCGCCGTTGGCACCGGGGGTACGCTTGCCGGGGTGGCGGCCGGCCTGCGATCGCACAACAAGGACGTTAAGATTGCGATTGCCGACCCGCTGGGCGCGGCGCTGCACAGCTTCTACACCGACGGTGTCTTGAAGTCCGAAGGTACGTCGATCACCGAGGGAATCGGCCAGGGGCGCATTACCGCAAATCTCGATGGATTCACGCCCGACTTCTCCTTCCAGGTGCCGGACGAGGAAGCGCTGCCCATCGTTTTCAACCTCGTGCAGGAAGAGGGCCTGTGCATGGGCGGTTCGACCGGCATCAACATCGCCGGCGCCATCCGCCTTGCGCGCGATCTGGGACCCGGGCACACCATCGTGACCATCCTGTGCGACTACGGAACCCGCTATCAGTCGAAACTGTTCAATCCCGAATTCCTGCGCAGCAAGAACCTGCCGGTGCCGGACTGGATGGATGCGCGATCGACGATCGAGGTGCCGTTCGAGGATGCGCCAGCCTGACGGCGGCTAGAGCGGCAATGCAGTTTCGTCCTTTGCCGTGCGGATGATCATCATGGTGACATAACGCGCCACATTGGTCTGGTCCTGAAACAGGCGTTGGCACAACTCGTCGTATTCTTGCATGTCGCGCAGCCGCAATTGCAGCGCAATGTCCGCATCGCCGGTCACCGCATAAGCCTGCGCAACGGCCGGTTCCTGACGCACGAGGTCGAAAAAGCGCTGCATGTGCTGTTCGCCATGCCGGTTGAGCTCGACGGTTACCAGCGCCTTTAAAACCCGTCCGGTCTTGGCCGGGTTGACAATGGCCACCACCCTTTCGATCACGCCGCTCGCCTTCAGCCGCCTGATACGCCGCAGACAGCTTGACGGCGAAAGCCCGACCGAATCCGCAAGGCGTGCGTTGGTCGCCGATGCGTCCCGTTGCAGGAGGTTGAGCAGCTTGATGTCGATCTTGTCGAGGGTGAGTTCCATGAAGGGAGTATGCAATAAAATTGCACAATACTGCAATTTTTGACCACAACTGCGAATGCAACCGGTCTAAAGGGTTGGCCTCCAAGGAGGCGTTCAATGCACCGACATATTCACGGCTTTGTCACGAAAACGCGCGACACGCTAGCCATCTACTGGGAACTGGTGCGCCTGATTGTACCGGTGACAATCGCGACCGAGATTTTGGCGAGGCTTGGCGTAATTGCCTTCATTTCGCCGGCGTTCGACCCGTTGATGAGGCTGTTCGGCCTGCCTGCCGACCTGGGCCTGGCCTGGCTGGTCGGATTGCTCGTCGGCCTCTGGGGCGCGGTTCCGCTTCTGTTCGTTCTCGCCCCGCCCGATACGCTGACGACCGCTGACGTCACCGTATTCGCCAGCATTCTGCTGTTTGCGCACGCGCTGCCGATCGAACAGAAGATCATTCAAAAAGCAGGGCCAGCCTTCATGGTCACGACAGCGCTGCGGCTGTTTGGAGGCATGGCATATGCCGGCCTGCTGCACCTTGTCCTGTCCACGACGGGCTGGCTGTCGGACCCGGTCAGTCCCGGTTTTATTCCGGCAGTTCCCACTCACGACTGGTTGTCGTTTCTGTGGGGTCTCGCCGAAACGTGCCTTTGGATGCTGGTCATCCTTGTCGCTCTTGCCTGGATGCTCGAGCTGTTCAGGATCACCGGCATCATGGAAGGGCTGATGCGCGCGCTCGGCCCATTGCTGAAGCTGGCCGGCATTCGCGGAGAGGCGCGTGCCTTCACCAGCGTCGGGCTGTTCCTTGGTATCTCCTATGGCGGCGGTCTGCTGATCCGGGAAGCGCGCAGCGGCACAATATCGCCTCGGCAGGTGTTCCTCTCCTGCGTATTCATGGGCTTTGCGCACAGCATTATCGAAGACACCGCATTGTTCCTCGCGCTGGGGGCTGATTTCGCCGGCATTTTCGTCGGTCGGCTGGTATTCGCGGTGGCGGCGACGGCAGTGATTGCCAGGATAACGCTGGCGATGTCCGATGGCGCTTTTCACGGTTATCTGTTCGGTGGCGCGCGCGCCGCAGCCGAATGACGGAAGGCAGGGTTTCCGCGGCTGGTACAATCATGTGAAATGCGCCCGACTTGCAACCGGACGCATGGCAAGGCACACGATTAGGGTGACAGAGTTCACTCTACCCAGGGCCGCCAATTCATGACAACCAACACCGATCCCCTGTTTCGCGAAGATGCCTATCTGGCTCATGCCGACGCGACAGTCGCTGCCGTCAACGAACGCGGCGGGATCGTGCTCGACCGTACTATCTTCTACGCGACCTCGGGAGGTCAGCCCGGAGACACGGGCAAGCTGATTCGCCCCGACGGGTCAGAAATTGCCGTTTCCGGCACGATCACCGGCGGCAGCAAGGATGAGATCATCCATATTCCGGCGCCCGATGCGCCCGTGCCCGAAATCGGCGAAAAACTGAAGCTTGTCATCGACTGGGAGCGGCGCATGAAGCTGATGCGCATGCACACAGCCTGCCATCTGCTGACGGTGATCTGTCCCTTTCCGATCACCGGTGCGTCGGTGAATGAAGCGGACTCGCGCGTTGATTTCGACATCCCCGACCAGACTTACGACAAGGCGGACGTCACGGAAAAGCTGATGCAACTGGTCACGACGGACCATCCCGTCTTTACCCGCTGGATCACCGACGACGAACTCGCCGCCAATCCGGGGCTGGTGAAATCGAAGAATGTGCGCCCGCCGGTTGGCACAGGCCGCATCAGGCTGGTGTGTATAGGTGATGAGGGGCATATAGACAGTCAGCCCTGTGGAGGCACGCATGTGCGCTCCACCGCCGAGGTCGGCGGCATCCACATCGGCAAGATCGAAAAGAAGGGGCGCGAAAACCGCCGATTCCGCATCCGTTTCGGCCCGCTGCCCGAAAGCTGAGGAGAGGCAATGTCTGAACGTTCGAAATTTGTCGTTTCGGCTGACTGGCTGCAGGAGAAGCTGGGCACGCCCGGCCTCTCCGTCATTGACGGTTCCTGGTATCTGCCGGCGAACAACCGCGATGCAAGGGCGGAATACGAGGCGGGGCACATCCCGGGCGCGGTGTTTTTCGATCACGACCTTGTCGTGGAGCCGGATACGGGACTGCCGCATTCGCTGCCGCACGCGCGGCTTTTCGCAGCCTTTGCCAGCGCGATGGGCATATCCGAAGACGATACGATCGTTGTTTACGATGGCCCGGGCTTCTTTTCGGCCCCGCGCGTTTGGTGGATGTTCCGCGTCATGGGCGCGAAGAACGTCCGTGTGCTCGATGGCGGGATCGATGGCTGGAAGCGGGAAGGGAGGCCGGTCACCGACGAGCAGACCAATGTCGCCGCCAGCGTGTTCGACACCAGGTTCGATGAAAGCCGGGTCGCCTCTTTCGAGGAAATGATGCGCCTCGTCGACACCGGTTCGTCGCAGATCGCCGACGCGCGGCCCGCGGGCAGATTTGAAGGCACCGACCCGGAACCGCGTGCCGGAATGCGCTCCGGCCATATGCCCGGCGCGGTGAACGTCCCGGCTTTGAGTATCGCAGAAGGCGGTAAATTGTTGCCTGTCAAAGAGTTGCGGGAAGTTCTTCAGAAATCAGGTCTGGATTTGGAGAAGCCGGTGGTCACGAGCTGCGGTTCAGGTGTAACCGCCGCGGCGATCACCCTGGCGCTGGAATCGGTCGGGCACACCGACAACAAGCTCTATGACGGTTCCTGGTCGCAGTGGGGTAGCCGTCCCGACACGCCGGTCGTGACCGGAAAGGCCTGAACAATGGCGGGCAGGGGCCGAAAGCCGGTCGAGGTAACGGTTACCTATCTTGAGATGAATACGCGGCCCGCGCGACATGTGCCGGCGCCACTCAACCGCCATATCGCGCTTTTGGCCGCAAAGAATGTGCCGCTGCATTTCTATCGCTACCTGCAGGACCGGGTCGGTCGCGACTGGACATGGGTGAACGCGCTGAGGTTGTCCGACGAGGAGCTTTCCGCCCGGCTCGCAAGTCCCCGCTGCGACATGCGGGTCTTGTACGTAGACGGGGTGCCGGCCGGCTTTTTCGAACTCAAGCTCGACCTGCCGGCGGAAATCGAGATCGCTTATTTCGGCCTGATGGCGCATGCGGCTGGGCAGGGACTCGGCCGCTGGTTTCTGGGCGCTGCTATAGAAGCCGCATGGGAGCACAATCCGGCCAAGGTTGTGCTGCAGACCTGCACGCTCGACCACCCTGCGGCTCTGCCGCTCTACCAGAAGATGGGATTTTCACCCGTCGGCCAGGCCCGGGAAACGCTGACGCCGCTGTCGAAAGCGGAGCGTGCTGCGGTGGTCATGCGCTAAGCCTCAAGAAACCAGACCTAACCTAAACAGCTCGTTCATCGCCGCTTCAGGGCGCATTTTGCATGGTTCGGTCATTGGAACCCGCCAATGAACCAGAGAGGAACGACCATGTTTACCCGCCGCTCCGTGATCGCCGGCCTTGCAGCCGCGATGCTTGCTCCGACCGCCGCTTCGGCAACCAGTTTCGCGCTTGCTCCGGCCGCTGAGATGCCGTCCGCCGGAAAAATCCTGCGCCAGCTCGAGGCGCGTCCGAAGCTGAAAATAGCTCCGCATCAGCGCATGACGATCCAGGAACTCAAGGTGCGCCCCGAAATCCGCAAGCTGGCGCCGGCGATCGATATTCAGTCGATCAACTTCGCCTTCGGCTCCGCGGTCATTCCCTATTCGCAGTACGGTAAGGTGGAGAACATCGCCAATGCGCTGCGGCAGATGCGCAACCGCCGGTTTGCCACCGTCCTGATCGAAGGGCACACCGACGCCGTCGGTTCGCACTATTCGAACCAGCGTTTGTCGGAACGGCGTGCAGATGCGCTGAAGCAGGTGCTTGTCTACCACTTCGGCATTCCCGCGCGCATGCTGCAGACCGCGGGCTACGGCGAATCCTACCTGCTGGTGCCCACACCTTACGAGGAATGGCGCAACCGCCGCGTCACGCTGCGCCGCGTCGACGAATTCCTGCGCTAAGCGCGTTGTGTATTGAACGCGCTGCCTCCCGGGTTCGGTCCGGGAGGCTTTTGCGTGAAACGGGTGGCGGCGTTCTTCGATGCGCGCCAGATCATGCCATGAACTGCGAATGGAGAGCAGAATGAGCCTGATTCGATTTGTCGCCATCCCGAGCGAACATGCCCGCAAATACCAGCGTGGCGAACCCGATGCCTACGGCATGAAACCCGAGCGCAAGACCTCGGACGGCGACGGCGTGCTTTGCCGGCATTGTCTGAAAAATGTCGGGGCAGGAGAAGACTATCTGGTCCTTGCCTACCGTCCGTTCCCGGAACTGCATCCCTATGCGGAAACAGGGCCTGTCTTCATCCATGCGGAGAAATGCGATCGGGCGGAGGAGACCGATGTTCTTCCCGAGATGATCCGCACCACGCCGGATTACATTCTGCGTGGCTACGGTCATGATGACCGCATCGTTTACGGAACAGGCGAAGTCACCGAGACGCAGAAGATTTGCACGCGTGCGCATGAGCTTCTGGAGCGCGACGACGTTGCCTATGTTCACATGCGCTCGGCCCGCAACAATTGCTACCAGATGCGCATTGACCGCGCATGAGGCGTCAGCAAACTGAACAAAAAACCCGCCGGTCTTGCGATCGGCGGGCAGCTTCAGGGAAGGAGGCGTCCTTGCCGGACGCTCATTTGATCGGGTTCAGGCGGCGAGTGCTGCCTTCGGTTCGGCCATCTCGTATCCGAGCGCCTCGGCAACCGCGCGGTTGGTGATGCGGCCCTTGTGGACGTTGAGGCCGTTCCTGAGATGCGGCTCGTCGACCAGCGCCTTCAGGCCCTTGTCCGCGAGCTGAAGGCCGTAATGCAGTGTGGCGTTGTTGAGCGCATGTGCCGAGGTGATCGGAACCGCGCCCGGCATGTTGGCAACGCAATAATGAACGATGCCGTCGACCTCGTAGGTCGGATCGGCATGGGTGGTCGCCTTCGAGGTCTCGAAGCAGCCGCCCTGGTCGATTGCGACGTCGACCAGAACCGCGCCCGGCTTCATGCCCGACAGCATTTCGCGGCTGACGAGTTTGGGCGCGGCAGCGCCCGGGATGAGCACGGCACCGACAATCATGTCGGCGGAGAAACACTCTTCCTCGATCGCTTCGACGGTCGAGTAGCGCGTGTGAATACGGCCGTTGAAAATGTCGTCGAGCTGCCGCAGGCGCGGGATCGAACGGTCGATGATGGTGACGTCGGCGCCAAGGCCGACCGCCATCTTGGCCGAGTGGAGGCCGACGACGCCGCCGCCGATGACCGTTACTTTGGCCGGCAACACACCCGGCACGCCGCCCAGCAGGATGCCGCGGCCGCCATTTGCCTTCTGCAGCGCGGTTGCGCCCGCCTGTATGGCCAGACGCCCTGCAACCTCAGACATCGGCGCCAGCAGCGGCAGGCCGCCGCGGTCGTCGGTCACGGTCTCGTAGGCGACAGCGGTGACGCCGGATTCGACCAGTCCTTTGGTCTGCGCGGCATCAGGCGCCAGGTGCAGATAGGTGTAGAGGATCTGGTCTTCGCGCAGTTGCACCCATTCCGATGGCTGCGGCTCCTTCACCTTCACGATCATGTCGGACTGGGTGAAAACCTCGGCCGCAGTCTTGACGATCTGGGCACCGGCGGCGCGGTAGGCGTTGTCGTCAGCGCCGATGCCGGCGCCGGCGCCGCTCTCGATGACCACGGAGTGGCCATGCGCAACATACTCGCGTACCGAACCCGGGGTCAGACCGACGCGGTATTCGTGATTCTTGATTTCCTTGGGGCAGCCTACACGCATCCCGATATCCTCCCGGCTGGGGCATTGAACCTGACCCAAGGTAACGGATTTCGCTTCGCATGTGTTTGCGACGTCAATTGCCCTGGTTCACGTTTTTCGTTATTATTTGCGCAGAATGCCTGATTGACGAAAAGAAACACGGGAAATGCTCTTGGACAGGATTGATATCGCCATTCTGGATACGTTGCAGAAACAAGGTCGAATCTCCAACGCAGCCCTCGCCGACAAAGTCGGCCTGTCGCAGTCGGCCTGCTCGCGCCGGCTCGACAATCTCGAGCAGTCGGGTGTCATTTCAGGCTATCATGCACGGCTTTCCAATGCCGCGCTCGGGCACAAGATGACAGCGATCGTGCATATTTCGCTGTCCGGCCAGTTCGAGAAATCGCTTTCGGAATTCGAGGCCGCGATCAGGCGCTGCCCCAACGTGCTGTCCTGCCACCTGATGTCGGGTGAGTACGACTATATTCTGCGCATCGCCGCGCGCGACCTCGAGGACTATGAGCGTATCCACAAGGAGTGGCTGTCGGCGATGCCGCATGTGACGAAGATCAACTCGTCCTTTGCGCTGCGCGAGGTGATCGACCGTACGGGCATGGGCATCCGCGCCGACATGGCCTGACGCCGGCGCGGGCGACACCAGTCAGCCGATCATTGCGTCGCCCGACAGATAACGAATGAAATCCACATAGTCGAAGACGAGCGATACGCAGATCGTCGCCAGAAGCACTCTGAGATAGATGCCAAATGGTGTCGAGCGCGGATAGCGCGGCAGCCGTTTCCAGATATAGATGGCAAGCGGCGTCCACATGAGTATGTGTGAAAGGCCGAGAATGCGGCTGTAACCGAATTGGCGGAAAAGCACCTCGATCAGCACAATCGACCCGGCAAGCGCCAGCAGGATAAACACCGCTTCGATGCGGCCGAAGCGAATGCGGCCATCGTTCCATCTCAGCAGGAAAAGCACTGCGGCGATGTTGACGATGCCGAGAAAGTTGACCCACCAGAATACCCAGGCCGGCCCGGCGGCGATATGTTCGTTCAAGGTCATTTGGGTTGGTTCCCGTTGTGATGTGGCGGGCGAAGGGCGCCCGGACAAGTATAGGAACTTGGCATTAAATCTGAAGGCGCCTGTAAGTCACGCGGCATTGACTGTGCCAAACAGTTTTTTTCTTTTAGCCTAGTCTTTCGGCAGACCGTCGCCTGCACGCGTAACACTGCCCTTCATGATGATCTCGCGATGCGGGTAGGGGATATCGATACCATTTTCCTTGAACGCGTCCCAAAGCGCCAGAAGCACCTTGCCGCGTACATTGGTGAGCCCCTGCTGCGGGTCGCGTATCCAGAAACGCAGCACGAAATCGAGCGAGGAATCGCCGAAGGCTGTAATCCAGCACACCGGCCTACGGTCGGCATCGACACGTGAAACCGAAACCGCGGCATTGATCGCAAGTTCCGTCACCTTGTGCGGGTTGGAATCATAGGAAACCCCGAACGGCACGTCGAGCCGCACCAGTTCGTCGCTGAACGACCAGTTGATCACCTGTTGCGTGATCAGATCCTCATTCGGAATGAGGTATTCGCGACCGTCGCGCGTGACGACGGAAACGAAACGCGCCCTCAATTCGCGTATCCAGCCGAATGTGTCGCCCAACGAGATCGTGTCGCCGGGTTTGATCGACTTGTCGAGCAGGATGATGACGCCCGAGACGAAATTCGAAACGACCTTTTGCAGACCAAAGCCGAGGCCAACGCCGACGGCACCGGAGAAGACGGTGAAGGCAGTGAGGTCCACGCCGACGCTGGTCAGCGCGATGACACCGGCCAGTAATACCAGTCCGAACTTGGCGAACTTTCCGATCAGCACCCGGATCGATGGCGTGAGTTCACTGGAGCGCTGCACCCGCTCGTCGACGAAATTGCCGATCGTCGTGGCGATCCACACCGACAATGTGAGGAGGAATGCAGCCTTCAGGACCGTGAGTGCGGAAATCCGAACGTTGTTGAGCGCCAGGGCCAGATTGTCGAGCAGCAGCGCGACGCGTTCGTCGATGCCCAGAATGACGAGCGCGGCGTAAATCCACACCAGCCAGGCGACCGAACGCGCGACGAGCCGGTTGCGAATGATGCGTGACAGGATCGCGACCACCACCCAGGTGCCGGCGAGCCAGAGCAGGATACCGAGCAGCCAGCTGCGGCTTGGCCATGTCACGCTTCTCAATACCGCAATGGCAATGAAAAGCAGGACGATGAAGATAATCCAGTCGGCACGGCGCAGGGTCGCCGCGACCAGCCGCAAAAGGCCCGGGTGTCCCTTGATCGCGCGGGCGCGGCTTTCGAGCTTCGGCTCAAGCCTCTTGCCAAGGAAACGTGCCAGCGCAAACAGCGCCAGCGCTATGACCACCTGATAGACGAACCAGGGTTCCGAGATGTAGTCGAACGCCCGCGCCGATGTGACCGTAAGGAATTCGATCAGCTGTTTGAGATAGCCGTCCATGGTCGATGCCCTCGGCGCTTGCGCGACTGTTCGGCTCGAATTCTAGCGCTTGCAGGCTCGGCGGCAACCGAGGCGGAGCGCCGTGTCTTGTTGCGTTGCACAATCACGCCTATGTTCACTTCGGCAACAGCGGAGCATGACCATGAACGCCAACAGCGGCAGGCATCATGTAGTGGTTGTTGGCGCCGGCTTTGGCGGCCTCCAGCTGATCAGTTCCCTGCGCGGCGCCGGTGTCGAGATCACCCTCATCGACCAGCGCAACCATCATCTGTTCCAGCCGCTTCTTTATCAGGTTGCGACGACCTCGCTGGCGACGTCCGAGATTGCCTGGCCGGTGCGCCATCTCCTGCGCCACCGCAAGGACGTCACGACGGTGCTTGCCACCGCCAGCGGTGTCGACAAGGCGGCCAAGACCGTGCTGCTCGCCGACGGAGGCAGCGTCGCATACGACACGCTTGTGATCGCAACGGGCGCCAGGCACGCATATTTCGGCCATGACGAATGGGAGCCCTTTGCGCCAGGCCTGAAGACGATCGAGGACGCCACGGCGATACGCCGCCGCATTCTGCTCGCCTTCGAGCGTGCCGAGCGCGAGACGGACGCCGGCAGGCGGAGCGCATTGCTGACCTTCGTTGTGATCGGTGGCGGGCCGACCGGCGTCGAACTCGCAGGTACGATCGCTGAGCTGGCGCGCGACACGCTGAAAGGCGAATTCCGCAACATCGATCCCGCCGCCGCGCGCATCGTGCTTGTCGAGGCCGCCGACCGTGTTCTGGCGAACTTCAAGCCCGAGCTTTCCGCCTATGCAGGCCGCGCGCTGGAGAGGCTGGGAGTCGAACTTATGTTCGGGCACCCGGTGACGGCTGTGGATGCTGACGGCGTCACTGTCGACGGTGCGCATCTGGCGTCGAGAACCGTACTCTGGGCTGCGGGCGTGGCGGCTTCGCCGGCGGCCGAATGGCTGGAAACCGAGGCCGACCGTGCCGGGCGCGTCATCGTGGAGCCCGACCTGACGGTCAAGGGGGAGCCGGATATCTTCGTCATCGGCGACACCGCTCATGTCGAGCGGCTCGAGGGCGGCCTGGTGCCGGGTGTCGCACCGGCGGCAAAACAGCAGGGCCGCTACGTCGCCGGAATCATCAGGGCAAGGCGCGCCGGAACGAATGCGGCGACACCGTTTCGTTATAAAAACCAGGGCGACCTGGCGACGATCGGCAAACGCGCCGCCGTGGTCGATTTCGGCTGGATGAAGCTCAAGGGCTGGCCGGCATGGTGGCTGTGGGGCATTGCCCACATCTACTTCCCGATCGGCCTGCGCTATCGTCTTGCGGTGGCGCTGTCCTGGCTGTGGATCTACGCCTCCGGCCAGCGCTCTGCGCGGCTGATCACGCAGGGCGGCAGCGACGGCGGCACCGGCTAGACTGACCGGCTTTCGCACACTTCGCGCAGCGCCATTTCCCACCCAGCCAGCCTGTCATGAAGATGTGTCCTGAATCTGCTGGACTCCTGAACAAAGCGGCGCGAAACTTTTTTCATTAGCAGCCGACTTAGTATTTCACTTCAGGAGGCATTCTATGAACACCCATCTTCATTCGGTTTCCAGACGCTCATTTCTCGGAGGCGCCGCCGCGCTGGGCAGCCTCGTCGTAATGCACCCCTTCGCCGCCCGCGCCATGGGCAACCAGGCGCATCTGCGCATCATGGAAACGACCGACATTCATGTGTCGGTACTGCCCTACGATTATTATGCCGACCGGCCCAACGACACGATGGGGCTGGCGCGCACGGCGTCGATCATCGACGGTTTTCGCGCCGAGGCGACCAACACGATGCTGGTCGACAATGGCGACTACCTTCAGGGCAATCCGATGGGCGACTGGATCGCCTATGAGCGGGGCATGAAGGAAGGCGACATGCACCCGGTCATCAAGGCGATGAACGTGCTCGGCTACGATTGCGGAACGCTCGGCAATCACGAATTCAACTACGGCCTGTCATTCATGGACAAGGTGAATGCCGGCGCCAACTACCCGATCGTCTGCGCCAATCTGGTCAACGGCACCGAACTTGCCGCCAATCCGCGTGACGACAAGCTTTACGCCAAGCCCTACGTGATCATGGACAAGACGGTGACCGACGGCGCCGGCGCCGAGCAGACCGTGCGTGTCGGCTTCATCGGCTTTGTGCCGCCGCAGATCATGACCTGGGATTCGCGCCATCTGGTCGGCAATGTCGTCACCCGCGACATCGTCGAGGCCGCCGCTGCCTGGGTGCCGCAGATGAAGGAAGAGGGCGCCGACATCGTGATCGCGCTGTCCCATTCGGGCATCGACATCAACAAGTCCGACATGATGGAAAACGCCTCCTTCTTCCTGGCCGGTGTCGACGGGATCGATGCCGTGTTCACCGGCCATCAGCATCTCGTTTTCCCCGGTGCGTTCGACGGGCTTGAAGGTGTTGACAACGCCAAGGGCACCATTCAGGGCAAGCCGGCCGTGCAGGGCGGCTTCTGGGGCTCGCATATGGGTCTCATCGACCTTCTGATCGAGCGTGACGGCAACAGCTGGAAGGTGGTGGATTCCACCTCCGAGGCGCGGCCGATCTACACCCGCGACGAAAACCGCAAGGTAAGCCCGACGGTCGAGAATCTCGCCGCCGTTGAGGCCGCCGTGAAGGAGGATCACGAGAAAACGCTCACCTATGTGCGCACGCCGGTCGGCAAGACCTCCGCACCGCTTTATTCCTACTTCGCGCTGGTCGCCGACGACCCGTCGGTGCAGATCGTGAGCCAGGCGCAGATCTGGTACGTGAAGGATCTGCTGAAGGACGGCGAATACAAGGACGTTCCGGTTCTTTCAGCGGCGGCTCCCTTCAAGGCCGGCGGCCGCGGTGGCCCCGAATATTACACCGACGTGCCGGCAGGCGACGTGGCGATCAAGAACGTCGCCGACCTCTACCTTTATCCGAACACGGTGCGCGCGGTCGCAGTCACAGGTGCCACGGTGAAGGAGTGGCTGGAGATGTCGGCCGGCATCTTCAACCAGGTCGAGCCGGGCAAGGCGGACCAGCCGCTGCTCAACCCGGACTTCCCGTCATACAATTTCGATGTGATCGACGGCGTTACCTACAAGATCGACCTGTCGAAGCCAGCGAAGTACACGCCGAAAGGCGAGGTCCAGAACGCCGATTCCAGCCGCATCGTCGACCTGATGTTCGACGGCAAGCCGATCGACCCGGACCAGAAGTTCATCGTCGCAACCAACAATTACCGCGCCGGCGGCGGCGGCAATTTTCCTGGCATCAACGACGATGTCGTGGTGCTGGCGGCGCCCGACACCAACCGCGATGTGATCGTGCGCTATATCGTCGACCGCGGCACGATCAACCCGTCCGCTGACGCCAACTGGAACTTCGCTCCGATCAAGGGCGCGACGGTGTTGTTCGCCACCGGCCCGAAGGCGAACCAATTCCTGGCCGACGTGAAGGGCGTGAAGATAGAGGCAGCCGGCGAGGGCGCCGACGGCTTTGCGCAATACCGCATCACGCTCTGAGGTCGGTTTGACCGGAAAAGGGGCCGGGAACGGCCCCTTTTTTATGCCTTGTACACAACCTGGCGCACGTCGATATACTCGGCCCGAAAGCCGGCTTCGCAGTAGTGCAGGTAGAATTCCCACAGGCGGCGGAAGCGTTCGTCGAATCCGAGATGCACGATACGGCCCCAGGAATCCTGGAAACGGTCGCGCCACTCGGCCAGCGTACGCGCATAATCCTGCGCAAACACGCGCTCGCGCAGATAGGCAAGGCCTTGATCGGCGCCGAGTGTGCGCAAGAGCTGCGGCGTCGGAAGCATTCCGCCCGGAAACACGTAACGCTGGATAAAGTCGACCCGCGAACGGTAACGCTCGAACGCGTCCTCGTTGATGGTGATGATCTGCAGCCCTGCGGTGCCGCCGGGTTTCAGGCATTCTTTCACCTTGCCGAAAAACACCGGCCAGTATTTCTCGCCGACCGCCTCGAACATCTCGATTGAGGCAATGCGGTCGTACAGTCCGGTCTCGTCGCGATAGTCCTGGAACTTGATCTCGACCTTGTCGTTGAGACCGGCCTCCTGAATACGTGCCCTGGCGAAATCGTGCTGTTCGCGACTGATCGTCAGACCTGTGACCCTGCAGCCCACCTCGCGGGCGGCGAATTCGGCGAAACCGCCCCAGCCGCACCCTATTTCCAGCACGTGGTCGCCGGCCTGAATGCCTGTGTCGCGGGCAAGCGCCCGGTATTTTTCACCCTGGGCGCGCTCCAGGTCGTTGGCCCCGGTGGAATAAAGTGCCGAGGAATAGGTCATCGAGGGGTCGAGCCATTCGCGGTAGAATGCATTTCCCAGATCGTAATGCGCGGAGATGTTCTTGCGCGCCCTCGTGCGGGTATTGTCGTTGAGCCAGTGGCGGAAGCGCTGAACCGCACCCATGAACCAGTTCGCGCCGCCGGCAAGTTGTTCGCCGGCATTCTCGTTGACGACAAAGAGCTCCAGGAAGCGCGTCACGTCCGGGCTGTCCCAGTCGCCGTCGATGAAGGATTCCGCCACGCCGATCGTTGCGCCGGAAAACGCCCGGCCGGGCAGGCGCCAGTTCTTCAACGTCAGCACCGCGTCCGGCCCGGGCGCATTGCCGCCGACAATGACGGTGCGACCGTCGGGCATGTTGATGGTCAGCGTGCCTTTCGGCAGATCGACAAGCAAACGCAGCGCCATACGCGCCTTGGCCGGAAGACCGCGCGTCAGCTCGGCGTGATTTTCTTTCGTGAGCCCGATCGCCTCGTTAACGGTCCCGCCCATATGCACCGCCTCTATCTGCTGCCGCCACAGAAGCGGCCGACCTCCGAATTGCCGCAATGCGGCTATTCACCGGGAGCAGTGTGACGCCCTGCATCACTGAAGCTGACGGGGAGTGGGGGCGGCGGCGATCTGCGAAACCGGGCGCCCTTCAGCCACAGTTTGAGGGCTTCCCAGTGGATTCCCACCATGATTTTCCATGTCATGAACGGAATACGCAAGAGGCTTGCTGCAAGCACGCCGGTGGAAACCGGCTCGGCCCTGCCTGAAAACGTCGCTGCAAGCAGTGCTTCGCCGGCTTCGGTCTCGTGTATACGCAGCCGGACGGTCTTTCCGGGCGGCAGGATGCGGAAGTGGTAGCGAGCATCCATGCCGATGAATGGCGATACATGAAAAAGTTTGGCTCGTGTCTGGCGAATGCCGGCTTCGGAAACATCGCCAGGCTCGACGCGCGCGACATAGCTGTGACGCTCGCCAAAGGTGTTGCGCACGGCGTAGATCAGCGCGATCAGCCTGTCCTTGGTATCATAAGCGAAATACACCGAGATCGGATTGAACACGTAACCGAAGAGGCGCGGATAGCTGAGGAGCAGTATGCGCTCTGCCGGCTCGGCGATTCCTGCCTGGCGCAGAAGCCGGTCGGCGAATTGGCGCAGCGTTTCTCCCTCCCTCTCGGTCTGGTCGCTCTCGCGCAGCGATACGAGATTGGGTTTGTTGACCGACAAGAGCGGTGAAAGACGGCTGGCCGCGTCGAGCCGGTCGATGTCGACCAGCATCGAAAACACCTTGTAGTTGAAACGATGGCCGAAAGGCCTCAGCCGCTGGTGCATGACCTCGCCGCGATAAAGAACCGCTGCCTCCGCCGGCGGCGGGCCGTTGTCGGTCATTGTCGTGATGCGATCCATGGCTCCGATCCTATTCGGCGGCCAACGGCAACGGCGCGGACTGCGTTTCAGCCGGCGCGCGCCAGGGGATTTTCGCGCCCAGCGCCTGCGCGGCGTTGAGGCCGGAGCGCAGGCCATCCTCGTGAAAGCCGGCGGCTGTCCATGCGCCGGCAAACCACGTTCGACGCACGCCCTGAATGTCGTCGATGCGGATCTGCGCGGCCTGAGCGCGGGTATCGAATTGCGGGTGGTCGTAGCTCCATTCGCCGAAGACAAGCTCGTCGCGCGGCTGGATAACCGGATTGAGCGTGACGAACAGCGGCTTGTCGGCCCTGATGCCCTGTAGGCGGTTCATCCAGTAAGTAACGCAGACCTCGTCGTCGCCGCTGGTACGCAGATAGTTCCAGGCCGACCAGGCTCGGCGGCTTTTCGGCATCAGCCGAGGGTCGCGGTGAAGCACCACTCGGTTGGGTTTGTAGGGAATGGCCGAGAGCAGCGTCTTCTCGGTTGCCGATGCATCGCCCAGCATCGCAAGCGCCTGATCGCTGTGAGCGGCTATGATCACCTGATCGAAGCGTTCTGGTTCGGACTCGCCCGCCCAGATCGTGACCCCGAGCGAGTCGCGAATTACGGTTTTGACCGGCGAATTCGTCCGGATGTCGTGAACCGGCGCCAGCAGCTTTTCGAGATATGTGCGCGCGCCGCCGTCGACGGTGCGCCACGTTGGCCGCTGCCAGTGGATCAGCCGGTGATTCTCGAAAAACGAGATGAAACTATCCGCTGGATAGTCGAGCATCTTGACGCGCGGTGTCGACCAGATCGCAGCAGCCATCGGGATCAGGTAATTATTGCGAAAGCCTGCTGAAAAGCTGCGGAAATCGAGATATTCGCCGATGGTGCGGTTATGCAGCACACCCGCCTGCCGGTCGGTCACGCACACGGCGTTGAACCGCAGAATCTCGCGCAGCATGAAAAGGAACCGCGGCGAAAACAGGTTCTTCGGCTGCGCGAAGACGGACGACAACGTGCTGCCGCTCCATTCGAGCTTGCCGCCGTCGAGCGATAGCGAAAACCCCATGTCGCTTTCATGTGTGCGCACGCCGAGATGCGCGAAGAGCGCCGTCAGTTCAGGGTAATTGTGCTCATTGTAGACGATGAAACCGGTATCGACGGGAATGATCTCGCCGCCATGGTCGACATCGACCGTGGCGGTATGGCCGCCCGGCCGTCCATCGGCCTCATACAGCGTGATATCGGCATGCGGGGCGAGCGCCCAAGCCGCCGAGGCGCCGGAAATGCCGGATCCGACGATCGCTACCTTAGGTTTGCCTGCGTTTCCTCGGTTGATCGGAATGATGTTCATGCGCTCCCCGCAACTGCTGATAGGCCGCAAGAGCGCGCTGGCGCGCCTCGCGGTGGTCAACCAGAGCTACGGGGTAGGCGGCAGAGAGTTTCACGTCCGGCGCTGATTTCTGTGCCTTTTTTGCAGCCGGCCGGTGAATGGCATCGGCATCGACCTGCGCCAGTTCCGGCACGAAGCTGCGCACATAATCGCCATGGGGATCGAATTTCTCGCCCTGCAGGACCGGGTTGAAGATGCGGAAATAGGGTGCCGCGTCGGCGCCGCACCCTGCGACCCATTGCCAGGAGGCGGGATTGTTGGCCGCGTCGGCGTCCACCAGCGTGTCCCAGAACCAGGCTTCGCCCGCGCGCCAGTCGGTCAGAAGATGTTTGGTGAGAAACGAGGCTGCGACCATGCGTACGCGGTTGTGCATCCAGCCGGTTTCCCAAAGCTGGCGCATGCCGGCATCGACGATCGGATAGCCCGTCTTGCCGTCCTGCCAGGCTCTCAGCGCCGTCTCGTCGTACCGCCAGGGAAATGCGTCGAAGTCGCGATTGAAATTGGCGCTGGCCAGGTCGGGATTGTGGAAAAGAAGATGCCAGGCGAATTCGCGCCACGCGAGCTCCCTGCGAAACTTCAGAACATTGTCGCCGAGCCTGTCGCCAAGCCCCGAAAGGACATGCCAGACCTGGAACGGCGTGATCTCGCCATGTGCGAGATGGGGCGAAAGCCGCGACGTGTTTTCCCGGTCGGGTCGGTCCCGTTTGTCCGCATAATCTTCCAGCGCCCCGTCGATGAAATCGGCAAGCCGCCGTTGAGCATCGGCTTCGCCCGGCTGCCAGCTTTCGCGCAACCCGCCCGCCCAGTCGGGCTTTGTCGGCAGGAGCTTCCAATGTGAGAGAGTGTCGGAAGCGAGTGTGCCTTCGAATCCCCGAATGTCCTTCGGCGTCGGCAATGGGGCACGAGGTTCATCGCCCGCCGCGAGCGCCCGCCAGAAGGGCGTGTAGACCTTGTAGAACCCGCCGCTGCCGGTCTTCAGTGTCGACGGTTCATGCAGCAGCTGCCCCTCAAAGCCGGCACTGGCGATGCCGCGGTCTGTGAGGCCGGATTTGAGCGCCGTGTCGACTTCGATCGCCGGTGGATCGTAGCGTCGGTTCCACAGCACCATGTCGGCGCCGGTCTTTTCCAGGACATCATCGACGATCGCCAGCGTTTGACCCGAACGCAGAATGAGCGTCGCGCCCAGCTCCTTGAGTGCCTTGTCGAGCGCGGCGAGCGAATGGTGCAGCCACCAGCGCCGCGCACCGCCGAGCGGGCGAATGCCGGGCGACACTTCGTCGAGGATGAACAATGGGATGACCGGCTTGCCGGTGTCGGCG
Source organism: Rhizobiaceae bacterium (assembly GCA_017644005.1). GTDB lineage: Bacteria > Pseudomonadota > Alphaproteobacteria > Rhizobiales > Rhizobiaceae > RCIO01. Next base: position 165,315 of record JAEPMJ010000003.1, on the reverse strand, counting down.
GCCGCACTGAGCGCACGGTTGTCCGCCAGCCGCAAATCGTGGCGAAAGAGGACGATAGCTGGCTTTTCAGTTTCCGTTTCGCCGGAGCTGGGTGCGGTCATGAGCTGTCTATGGTGCTGGGACGCCGAAACTCGTCAAACTAGGCGGCATCGCCGCGGTGGCAAGGGGCGACGGCGGTTCGATACGCCTGCGGCCGTTGACAGCAACCGGTTGCAGCTAAGTAGAAAAGAAAGTGGCTCCCCGGGCCGGATTCGAACCAGCGACCAACCGGTTAACAGCCGGTTGCTCTACCGCTGAGCTACCGGGGAACAGCCGTGCTCGCGAACGGCGGAGCCTATAGCAAACCGGTTCGGCTTTGCAAAGCGCGCTACCGGCAAAAAATGCCGCACCGCGATTTTGCTCGCAATGCGGGCCAAATCACCTCACATATCGGCCGGAAAGCTCCGCGACAGCTGGCAGCGTATCGGCAATTGCATCTGGTGGCGAATGGCCAAGTCCGACCCGAATAACATGTCCGAAGGCGGTGGTGCCGGCGTGCAGGGCGAGTTGCCGCACGCCATGAAGCCGGTGCGTTTGCGTTTTCTGGGCCGCGAAGTCGCCCTGCCGCGGTCGCGGTTGGCCCGCACGGTGCTCGGTGTCGGCCTCATGCTGCTGGGCACTTTGGGCTTCCTGCCGGTGCTCGGCTTCTGGATGATTCCCCTGGGCGCGCTCATCCTGTCTTATGATTTTGCCGCTTTTCGCCGTCTGCGCAGGCGAATCGTGCTGTGGTGGGGGCAACGCCGCGCCCGGCGGGCGCGGAATCGGGGCTGACAAACGAAATCTTCAGAACGCGGCGAGGATTCTCTTCAGAACCGCTTGCTCCGGCTTGACGCAGGATTCGCCCCAACCTATTGATCCGCCTGCGCTGCGCCGAGCAGCGGGGCCTCGTGGCGGAGTGGTTACGCAGAGGACTGCAAATCCTTGCACCCCGGTTCGATTCCGGGCGAGGCCTCCAATTCACACTAGAGCTTGCGATCCGGCACCAGCCGGTGTTGCATGAGAGCATGGCGCGCCAGCGCTGCAACCGGGCGGTAACGACTATGATCGGCGATTTCGAACAGCGCAGGATAAAGATGGTCGACGGGCAGCTGCGCACCACCGACGTGACAAGCGCGCCGGTGCTGAATGCGATGCTCTCCGTGCCGCGCGAGGAATTTGTCCCCAGGTCGCGAGCCGAACTGGCCTATATCGACGAGGATATTTTCGTTGCGGATGGGGCGTCGGATGAGCCTGCCCGCTATCTGATGGAACCTTCGCCTTTTGCCAAACTGGTTCAGCTGGCCGAGATCGAATCCGGGGATTTCGTGCTCGATGTCGGTTGCGCCACCGGCTATTCCAGCGCGGTGCTGTCGCAACTGGCGAGTTCGGTGATCGCGCTGGAATGCGACGAGGACCTCGCGGCCAGCGCGACCGGCAAACTCACCGAGCTCGGCTATGACAATGTCGCGGTTGTTACCGGCCAGCTTCAGGCCGGATGCCCGGACGAGGCGCCATTCGATGTGATCATCGTTGAAGGTGCGGTCGATCAGGTGCCGGACGATCTGTTGCGGCAATTGCGCGATGGCGGTCGTCTCGTCGCGGTTGTCGGCAACGGTAACGCGGGCGCCGCGCATATATTCTACAATGCGGACGGCGTAATCAGCGGACGCAAGGCCTTCAATGCAGCGGTCCGCCCGCTGCCGGGTTTCAGGCGCGCAGCAGAGTTCCAGTTCTGAGGCCTTGCCGCAACACATGACAATTCCGTGGACTGGTTTAAATCCGCCCCTTACATTGTTTCTTGAACTCACTACATCTGCCGTGTAGCCATTAACCTGGCCTCGGGTGAGGGGACTCTCCAGGTCGTCTGTGCATTGTTTGGCCGGTTGCTGTCCGGCTGTAAGTGAGGTGGGTTGTGTTCCCGGTTCAACGGAGCGTCGCGAGCGCGTTTATGCTCTCACTGGCGTTGATGATCTCTGCGCCTGCCTCCGCTGAAACCATCACTGGGGCCATGGCCAAGGCCTATCAAAACAATTCGAGCCTGAATGCGGAGCGTGCCGGGGTGCGCGTGACCGACGAAAACGTGGCCATTGCAAAATCCGGTTACCGGCCCACAATCGCCGGAACGGCAGGCGTCACCTTCGCGCGCTCGTCAGCGCTCGGCGGGCGTTCGATCACCTCCGGTTCGTTTGGCATCGAGATCAACCAGACGCTTTTCGACGGGTTCCAGACCAAGAACAACGTTGCCGCCGCAGAAGCCCAGGTGCGCGCTTCCCAGCAGTCATTGCGCAACGCAGTACAAAACACCCTTTTCGACGCCGCGTCGGCCTACATGGGTGTCATCCGCGACCGGCAGATCGCAGTGCTGCGCCAGCGCAATCTTGAGTTCCTCGAAGAACAGGTGCGCGCCGCGCGTTCGCGATTCGATGTCGGCGAGGGCACCCGCACCGACGTCGCGCAGGCCGAGGCAAGCCGGCAGCAGGCCGTGGCGCAGCTGAGCGCGGCCCGCGCCCAGGTGCTCGCCAGCGAGGCGCTTTACGTTCAGATCATTGGCGAGCGGCCCGGCAAACTGCGGGGCGCTGGTCCGGTCGCAAACCTCCTGCCAGGCTCGATCGAACAGGCTTTTGCGGAGGCCGCGCGCCAGCACCCCGCGATCATGGCGACCGAGCATCTTGTGGACGCTGCAGCCTTTACAGTGAAATCCAGCGAAGGCGCGATGCTTCCGGGCGTCTCGGCAACGGCCAGCGTTGGCCGCAGCTTCTCCAGCGGCGTGCCGGCGCTGCCATCCGATGGCGCAAGCAACACCGCTTCGATCGGTGCAGCACTACGCGTCCCGATCTATCAGGGCGGACGCGTTTCGGCGACGGTACGCCGCAACAAGGAATCGCTCGGTCAGGCCCGCATCAATGTCGACGTGACCCGGGATCAGGTTCGCAACGCCGTTGCGTCGGCCTGGGCGCAATATCAGGCGGCGCGCGAATCGGTTGTTGCCAACCGGGAAGTCGTGTCGGCGGCGCAGTTGGCTCTGAACGGCGTCATCGACGAGCGCAGCGTCGGCCAGCGCACGACGCTCGACGTGCTTACCTCACAAGCCAATGTTAATGCGGCGCAGATCAGTCTGGTGAGTGCGGAGTACAGCGTCGTTGTCGCGAGCTATGCGATTCTGTCCGCTATCGGCCGGCTGTCGGTACAAAAGCTTGGGCTGGCGGTTCAGGAACATGATCCCGACGAGCATTATCGCGCGGTAAAGGACAAGTGGTTCGGATTGCGCACGCCCGACGGCCGCTAGACTTCCTCAAGCAACATGCAAATTCCGGTTCCGCGGCGTCAAATTCTTTGCTGTGTGAAACGGCAAGTTTAATTCGCCGGGCGGATTAAATCGCGCCGCTCTTTTCTATACCCTCTATGTGATTCGGATTGTCCGGACAGCGGCGTTGAAAACGCCGGAGCGAGGAAAAGAGGCGGCAGCGGACCAATGGCACAGGCGAGCAGCGTTCCGGCGCGCGAACCTTCTATGGAAGAGATTCTCGCATCGATCCGCAGAATTATCGAAGACAGCGATCATGCAGTCCCGGCAGGAAACGACGCCGGGCAGCCGGCGAATGAAGACTCGGCCTTCACGCAACCCGATGATGTCGGCGGCGCGATAAACGAAGCCGATAATCCGGAGGCAGACGCAGAGGCGGGCGCATCCGACATCAATGCTTTCCGCACCGAGCTCACCGAGCCTGAGCCGGCGCGTGACGTCTCGGACAGCCTTCAGCACGATTTCACACCGCCGGTGGCTCCGGCCGTCGAGCCGCCCGTGCAGGATTACTCGCCGCCCGAGGAAAGCCCTGTGGGGCAGCAATTCGAACCCGCGGCGTCACAGCCGCAGCAGCGGAATTCAATTATCTCCGAGACTGCGGAACGTCAGGTCGCGGCCGCGTTCGAAGAGCTTTCCGACGCATTCGCATCGAGCCAGAAGCGCAGTTTCGACGAAATTGCGGAAGAGCTGATGCGGCCCATGCTGCAGGACTGGCTGGACAACAATCTTCCGGTTTTGGTCGAGCGCCTTGTGCGTGAGGAAATCGAACGCGTTGCACGCGGCGCGGCGCGCTGACGAAGGGGCATGGCGTCTCTCCCGCGATATCGTGCGAAGGGAGAGCGAGGTTCATGGTTCGCTCACGTAGGCGGCGAACGTCTTCCCTGCGTACATCAGCACTGGTTGAGCAAGCTTCACTACCACGATCCGCATTACGCGAATGAGAAGCAGTGGACCGATCTGGTCGATGCGATCAAGCTAACCGGCAAAGTCGTCCTCACGACCGGTCGCATACACGCAGACGGATACGGATTCGATCGAACCGGGTACGTGGCGGTTTTCGGCGTGGCAAACGTCACGGTAAGTGACGCCGGTCTCGAATTCGACCTGGTCGAACGCCTGGCGGAGCTCGAATAAGCCCATCCCGTGGCTTTACGTTGACTTGGCACAGCCGTTCCGGTTTACACCGGCGCGATGAACTCCCTCCATTTGCGGGCTGCCAATGCTTGAAAAGACCTATGACGCCGCGAGCGTCGAACCCAGGATCACGGACAAGTGGGATGCGGCCGACGCCTTTCGCGCCGGCGCTGGTTCGCAACCCGGCGCGGACCCGTTCACGATCGTCATTCCTCCACCGAACGTGACCGGTTCCCTGCATATGGGCCATGCACTCAACAATACCCTGCAGGACATTCTTGTCCGCTTTGAGCGCATGCGCGGCAAGAATGTGCTGTGGCAACCTGGCATGGATCACGCCGGTATCGCGACCCAGATGGTCGTCGAGCGCAAGCTCATGGAAAAACAGATCCGCCGCCACGACTTGTCACGCGAGGAGTTTGTCCAGCGGGTCTGGGATTGGAAGGCGGAGTCCGGCGGGACGATCTTCAAGCAGCTGAAACGCCTCGGCGCCTCCTGCGATTGGGATCGCGAGCGCTTCACCATGGATGAAGGCCTGTCGGCCGCAGTGCTCGAAGTCTTCGTCACGCTCTACCGGCAAGGGCTCATCTATCGCGGCAAGCGTCTGGTGAACTGGGATCCCGAATTCGAAACCGCAATCTCCGATCTCGAGGTGGAGAACAGGGAAGCCGCCGGCCATATGTGGCATTTCAAATATCCGTTGGCGGGCGGCGAAACCTACACCTATGTCGAAAAGGATGCGGACGGAAAGGTGCTCTTCACGGAAGAGCGCGATTATATTTCGATCGCCACCACGCGGCCCGAAACCATGCTGGGCGACGGTGCGGTCGCTGTGCATCCCGACGACGAGCGATATGCGCCAATTGTCGGCAAGCTATGTGAGATTCCGGTCGGTCCGAAGGAGCACCGGCGGCTGATCCCGATCATAACCGACGAATATCCCGACCCGGCATTCGGTTCCGGTGCAGTGAAGATCACCGGCGCGCACGATTTCAACGACTATCAGGTCGCGCGCCGCAACAACATTCCACTCTACCGATTGATGGACACGCGTGCAGCCATGCGTGACGATGGCGAGCCTTACGCGCATTGCGCCGCGCAGGCCATGCAGATTGCCACGACGGGTGAGTTGCCGGCAGAGGCGGAGGTCGACGCGATCAATCTCGTGCCCGACGAGTATCGCGGCCTCGATCGCTACGAGGCGCGCAAACGCATCGTCGATGCCATCAATGCCGAAGGCCTGGCCGTCACGGTGAAGGACGAGGACGGCAACGACATTCCCTATGTGGAATCCAAGAAGATCATGCAGCCCTTCGGCGACCGCTCCAACGTGGTCATTGAACCGATGCTGACCGACCAGTGGTTCGCCGATGCAAAGACACTCGCGGAACCGGCCATTGCCTCGGTGCGCGAGGGCCGCACCAATTTCGTGCCGAAGAACTGGGAAAACACCTATTTCAACTGGATGGAGAACATCGAGCCCTGGTGCATTTCGCGCCAGCTCTGGTGGGGCCACCAGATCCCGGCCTGGTATGGCCCGGACGGACATATCTTCGTCGCCAAGACCGAGAAGGAAGCGCTGGACGACGCGGTGGAATATTACCTCGCGGTCGACACACCGTGGAAAAGCTGGGTCGAGGAGAAGCTCGAGAACTTCAAGCCGGGCGAAATCCTCACCAGAGACGAAGACGTGCTCGACACCTGGTTCTCGTCGGCGCTTTGGCCGTTCTCCACGCTCGGCTGGCCGGACAAGACGCCGGAGCTGAAGACCTATTACCAGACCGATGTCCTGGTCACCGGCTTCGACATCATCTTCTTCTGGGTTGCCCGCATGATGATGATGGGCCTGCACTTCATGGAAGAAGAACCCTTCCATACCGTCTATGTGCACGCGCTCGTTCGCGACAAGACCGGCGCCAAGATGTCGAAGTCAAAAGGCAACGTCATCGACCCGCTTGAATTGATCGACGAATACGGCGCGGACGCGTTGCGCTTCACTCTGGCGATCATGGCAGCCCAGGGCAGGGACGTGAAACTGGACCCCGCCCGCATCGCCGGCTACCGGAATTTCGGCACCAAGCTCTGGAACGCGACCCGTTTCGGCGAGATGAACGGCATGGCGCGCGATCCCGAGCTTGACCTGTCGAGTGTCAAGCTGACCGTGAACCGCTGGATCCTGACCGAACTTACGCGCACGGCAGCCGAGGTGACGGAAGGCATCACCTCCTACCGCTTCAACGATGCGGCGAGTGCCGCCTACCGTTTTGTCTGGAACCTGTTCTGCGACTGGTATCTGGAGCTCCTGAAGCCGGTCTATTCAGGCGAGGACGAGGCGGCCAAGGCCGAGGCGCGGGCGGTTTCGGCCCATGTTCTCGACGAAATCTACAAGCTTTTGCACCCCTTCATGCCCTTCATGACCGAGGAGCTATGGGCCGAGACGGCGGGCGAAACCGAACGTGGGAGCCTGCTTTGCCATGCCGGCTGGCCGGCGCCCGAATTTGCCGATAACGAGGCAGCGGACGAAATCAACTGGCTGATCGAGCTGGTCAGCGGTCTGCGCTCCGTGCGGGCTGAGATGAACGTGCCGCCTGCGGCAGTTGCGCCGCTTGTGATTGTTGGTGCCAATTCCGAAACGCGCGAACGCGCCGCACGGCATGATCCGGCGATTCGCAGGCTGGCACGCGCCGGTGAAGTCGGCTTCGCCGACGAAGCACCGAAAGGTGCCGCGCAAATCGTCCTCGGTGAGGCGACGATCTGCCTGCCGCTAGGCGACCTGATTGATGTGTCGGCGGAAGCTGCGCGCCTGCAGCGCGAGATCGAACGCAATCAGGGCGAAATCTCGCGCATAGAAAAGAAGCTCGGCAATGAGAAATTCGTCGCCAACGCGCCTGCGGAAGTGGTCGAGGCAGACCGGGAAAAACTCGCTGAACTGACAGAAACCGGCGACAGGCTCAAATTGGCACTGCAGCGTGTGGAGGCCGCCGCCTGACCCGGGATTGCAGGATTTGAGCCTACGGCGCGCTGATTTGTGACGATTCCGCAACAGTCATGGCAAGAAGCACGAACTGGCGGCATGCCTGCCCAAATTGCCCACTTCCCGCCATAAAACACGCGCACCCGATGAGACACATCCACGCCAGGACGCACTCTGGAATGCGTCGGGCGCCAACAAGATGCGGTTCAGAGCCAACCATGAGTATGTTTGTAGCTGGAAAGGGTATCGGGGCGATCGGCGGCGCGTTTGACGTGCTGCGCAATGTCGCGACGACACTCTGCCTTGCTGTTCTGGTAGCCACTACGCTTTCACCTGACGCCCACGCACTGGACGAAAAGGCCGTGGCTGCTGCACCTGAGCGCAGCCCGTTCGCGGTATTCCGTTTCGGTTTCACCGCCTACAAGCAGGGCCACAAGGAAGAAGCTGTCGAGGCCTATCGTTATGCCGCCGAAAACGGCCAGATCGGTGCCAGCTGGAAGCTCGCACGCATGTATGCCGAAGGCGACGGAGTGCAGCGCAACGATTTCGAGGCCTTCAAGTTCTTCAACGAGATCGTCCGTCAGGATGTCGAAGTCGGCTCGCCTGACGTGCCTTATGTCTCCGACGCACTGGTAGCGGTGGCGAACTATCTGAGGACCGGCATCGAAGGCACGCCCGTGAAGCCGAACCTGATTGCAGCGCAGGACTATTACATGCGCGCCGCCGCGACCTACCGCAACCCGGTTGCGCAGTATGAGATCGGCCGCATGTTCCTGAATGGCGAAGGCGTAAGGAAGAACGTACGCCAGGCCGGCCGCTGGCTTCAGCTGGCGGCCGAGAAGGGCCACGCCGGAGCGCAGGCCACGCTGGGGAACATGCTGTTCCACAGCGGCAAGGTCGTCCAGGGTCTTGCGATGATGACCGCTGCGCTGGAGACCGCACACGTCGCCGACGTTGACTGGATCAGGACAATGCAGGAAGAGGCTTTCGCCATTGCAGGCGAGGCTGACCGCCGGACCGCAATCGCCCTTGCCGGCGATCTCCTGCACAAGACCAGCAACTGAGAGCGCTCTCCCTATTTCCTGTCGATATGCGAACGGCCGGCGGCAACTTCGGTTGCCGTCTCTTTCGCATCTGCCCGTGATGATGGTACCGGATCGATATCCGCCATCGCGAAGGGGCAGGATTGCTGCAACAGCGTCCAGGAGGAGTTGTTAAGCACCATGCTGCATCGTGCCAGACGGTCGCCGCCGGGCAGTTTGAGGCAGGCGACATCACCCAGCCCGTATTTCTTGCCGGCCGCAACGCATTGACAGTCTGCCCGGGCCGGGGCCGCAAAAGCGGCAACCAAGCCAGCCAGTGAAAGGCCGAGCAGCAGCATTTTCATGGCCCACCCTAGCACAAACGGCTATTGCGGTCATCCAATGTGCGAATAAGGGCCGGCCGACCCGTCTGCGGATATGCCCCCGGTTTAAGCCGCTTCCAATGCCAGATCGGCAATGACAGGCACATGGTCGGACGGCTTTTCCCAAGCCCGGACCCGCTTTTCCACTGTCGTTCCGCGAAGGTGGTCTGAAGCCTCCGGCGACAGCATCAGGTGATCGATACGGATGCCGTTGTTCTTTTGCCAGGCGCCGGCCTGATAGTCCCAGAATGTGTATATTCCGGCGGAATCGTCGCCAGCGCGCAAGGCATCGGTAAATCCGAGACCTTCAAGGCGGCGCAGCGATTGCCGGCTCTGCGGCATGAACAACGCGTCTCCGACCCAGTTCTCGGGCTGTTTCGCGTCCTGAGGCTGCGGGATCACGTTGTAGTCGCCGGCAAGAACCAGCGGTTCCTCGAAGGCCAGCCGGCCTTCCGCCCATCGCTCCAGCCGTTCCATCCAGCCGAGCTTGTAGGGAAACTTCTCGGTATCCACAGGATTTCCGTTGGGCAGATACAGCGACACCACGCGCAGCGCCTTCGGCCGTCCATGGCCATCACGCACCGAAAACACACCCTCGATGAAGCGGACCTGTTCGTCATCGTCATCGCCCGGAAGCCTGCGATTGACCTCGTCGAAACGCATCTTCGACAGGATTGCGACGCCGTTGAACCCCTTCTGGCCATGGGTCTCGACATGGTAGCCGAGTGATTCGATCTCCATCCGCGGAAAATTCTCATCGACCGATTTGATTTCCTGCAGGCAGGCAATGTCGGGCGACGTGTCGCCAAGCCATTGCAGAACGTTGTCGATTCGGGCCTTGATGCCGTTGATATTCCAGGTTGCGATTTTCATGAAACGCTTAGCTGACTTTCAAATTTATTTTTGGTGGTCGGGACCTTGTACAGGGAGGATGCTTCAACATCGCTCCTGCGTTACGAATCATCTACGCAAAAAGGCGCGGGGTTGAGAAGGGGGAACTTCGAAATGACCGACACGACTGCTGACACCGGCACAGCGCTGGAAGACCGATTGCGGGACCCTGACTACACCCCGCCACTTGCACAGGCAGTGCCGCTGGGCATCCAGCATGTGATGGCGATGTTCATTTCCAACGTCACGCCTGCGATTATAGTCGCCGGTGCCGCCGGCTTCGGGTTCGGCTCCAATTCGCCGGACTTTCCGAACCTGATCTACATGATTCAGATGTCGATGCTGTTTGCCGGCATCGCCACTCTGTTCCAGACAATGGGCGCCGGCCCGATCGGTGGCAGGCTGCCGATCGTGCAAGGCACCAGTTTCGCGTTTCTGCCGGTGATGATCCCGCTCGTGGCAGGGCAGGGCGTAGCCGCCATGGGCACGCTGATGGGCGGTGTTGTCATCGGCGGCATATTCCATTTCTTTCTGGGCACGTTCATCGGCCGCCTGCGCTTTGCGCTGCCGCCGCTGGTTACCGGCCTGATCGTGCTGATGATCGGCCTGGCACTGATCAAGGTCGGAGTACAGTATGCCGCCGGCGGCGTGCCGCTCATCGGCACCGAGGCCTATGGCGGCGCGCAGCACTGGGGCGTTGCAGTGGTCGTGATCGTGGTCACGCTGCTGTTGAAGTTCTTCGCCAAGGGCATGTGGTCGATCGCGGCCGTGCTGCTCGGGCTGATCGCCGGATACATCGTCGCGCTGATGCTCGGCATGGTGAGTTTCGGCAATGTCGGCAATGCCGGCTGGGTCGCTGTCCCGACACCTTTCAAATGGGGCTTCGACATCACCGCCGCCGCGGTCATCGGCATGTGCTTCATGGCCATCATCTCGGCGATCGAGACGGTCGGCGACGTTTCCGGCATCACCAAGGGCGGCGCCGGGCGGGAAGCAACCGACAGGGAAATCTCGGGCGCAACCTATGCCGACGGCCTGGGCACTGCGGTGGCCGGCATTTTCGGCGGCTTGCCCAACACTTCCTTCAGCCAGAATGTCGGCCTGGTCTCCATGACTGGTGTCATGAGCCGCCATGTTGTGACCTACGGAGCAATCTTCCTGATCATCTGCGGACTGATCCCCAAGATCGGCGCGATCATCTCCACGGTGCCGATCGCCGTGCTTGGCGGTGGCGTCATCGTGATGTTCGGCATGGTCGCTTCGGCCGGTATCAACATGCTTTCCGATGTCGACTGGAACCGCCGCAACATGGTGATTTTCGCCATCTCGCTGTCGGTCGGCCTCGGCCTGCAGCTCGAACCCGGCGCGTTGCAGCACTTGCCCAAGACTGCACAGATACTGCTCACGTCGGGCCTGCTGCCGTCCGCCTTCCTGGCGATCGTGCTCAACCTGGTGCTGCCTAAAGAGCTTGAACGGTAGATCAGCCCGGACAAAGAAAAGGCCGCGGAAATCCGCGGCCTTTTTACATCCGTAGCCGGTCCGTCAGATCGAAAAACTCGTCCCGCAGCCACATGAAGCGACCGCATTGGGGTTTTTGATCTGGAACGACTGGCCGATAAGGTCGTCGACGAAGTCGATTACCGAGCCGCCCATATAGACAAGCGACAATTCGTCGATGAGAACGGTAGCGCCGTCCTTCTCGAATACCTTGTCGTCGTCATTTGCGCTGTCGGTCAGGTCGATCTTGTAGGAAAAGCCGGAGCAGCCCCCGCCCTCTACGGAAACGCGCAGGGCTTTTTTGTCCGGTTCCCTGGCGAGTACGGAGAGGATGCGCTTCGCAGCTGCATCGCTGATTTCCACTGAATTCATGGCAGTCTTCGCGTCGGCGCCCATGGCTGTCACCTTGCGTTTGCGTTTCGCTCATAGGTATGAAGCGGCCAGGGGCAAGTCAACCGGCGGCACAGTCACATGGCAGCGAGCGATGATCTGCACGGCATCGGCTTCGGCTACAGGCCGCGCGCGGCCTACGCGACGGATCCGGCGCGCAGCCGTGGGCGTTTTTATGCTGAACCGGAAAGCCCGACGCGAACGCCGTTTCAGCGCGACCGCGACCGCATCATCCACTCCACTGCGTTCCGCCGGCTGAAACACAAGACTCAGGTCTTCATCGCTCATGAAGGCGATCACTATCGCACCCGCCTGACGCATTCGATCGAAGTGGCCCAGATCGCCCGCGCGCTTGCCCGCGCGCTGGAGTGCGACGAGGATCTGGCTGAAGCCGTTGCCCTGGTCCATGATTTCGGCCACACGCCCTTCGGGCACACCGGAGAAGACGCACTGAATGGAAAAATGGCGCGCTGGGGCGGCTTCGACCACAACGCCCAGTCACTGCGCGTCGTGACCAGGCTCGAACGGCGCTATGCCGAATTCGACGGCCTGAACCTGAGCTGGGAAACGCTTGAGGGTCTCGTCAAGCACAACGGTCCGCTGACCGACATCAAGGGAAATGGCCTGGACGGCCCGGTGCCGCAGCCGATCCGCGATTACAACGAACTCGACAATCTGGAGCTGGCGAAATTTGCCGGCGTGGAAGCGCAATGCGCTGCGATTGCCGACGATATTGCCTACAACGCACACGACATCGATGACGGGCTGCGCTCCGGCCTGCTGACGCTGGATATGCTCGGCGAAGTACCGCTGACGGCGCAATTGCTGACGAAGGTACGCGACAGATACCCCGATCTCGATCCTGCCCGGACCGGCCATGAGATCGTGCGCAGGCAGATTACGGCAATGGTCGAAGACGTTATCGTCACATCGCGCGGCCTACTTGCCGGACTGAACCCGCAGAGCGTGGAGGATGTGCGTGACGCGGCGTCCCCCTGCGTGGTCTTTTCCGTGCAGATGGCTGCGGACGAAAAGAAACTGAAGAGCTTTCTTTACGCCAATCTCTACCGCAGCCCCGCCGTCATGCGGGTACGCGCTCATGCCGAACAGGTCGTGGCCGATCTGTTCGATGCCTATTACGCGGATCCGCGTCAGATGCCCGAGGGCTGGCGGGAGGGACTGGATCGCGCGGAAGAACGCATCAGGGCACGCAGCGTTGCCGATTTCCTCGCCGGAATGACCGACACCTACGCGCTGAAAGAACACAAGCGCCTGTTTGACCACACGCCGGAATTGGTCTAGGCGAACCACCGTTCAGCCCATTTGAGCCGACTTTCGGGGCGCGCGGGGCACTAATTTCTGGATTTCCGCCATGAATATCTTCGCCGATTTCAGCAATCGGATTAAGAAAGCTGTAGAACAGTCTGAAATTAAAACGATAGACGGCACCAGCCCGGATCTTGCCCGCGTCACCGTCGAGCCGCCGCGCGATCCGAGTCATGGCGACATCGCAACCAATGCCGCAATGGTGCTGGCCAAGGCGGTAGGGCGTAATCCGCGCGAGCTGGCGGCCGATATCGCAGCGTTGCTGGAGGCAGACGCGGACATCGCCGAGGTGACGGTTGCCGGTCCCGGCTTCATCAATATGCGCTTCTCACCCCGTTTCTGGCAGGCCCGGCTTGCCGAGATGCTTGCCGCTGCCGGCGGATTCGGCCGCTCGAAAATGGGTGCCGGGCGCAGGGTCAACGTCGAATATGTTTCCGCCAACCCGACCGGTCCCATGCATGTCGGCCATTGCCGAGGCGCCGTCGTTGGCGATGCGCTTGCCAATATCCTGGATTTCGCCGGCTACGAGGTGACCAAGGAATACTACATCAACGACGCCGGCGTGCAGATCGACGTGCTGGCGAAGTCGGTGCTGCTGCGGTACCGCGAGGCGCTGGGTGAAGACGTCGGCGAAATCCCGGCTGGGCTTTATCCGGGGGACTATCTTGTGCCGGTTGGCAAGGCGCTGGCCGAAGAGTTCGGCACCAGCCTCAACCAGATGCCGGACGACGAAGCGCTTCCGATCGTGCGCGACCGCGCGATCGACGCGATGATGGATCTGATCCGCGACGATCTTGCCGCGCTCAACGTCCACCATGAAGTGTTCTTTTCAGAGCGCTCGCTGCATGGCGAAAAAGGCGGCGCGATCCGCTCGGCCATCAACGATCTTACGCTCAAGGGCCATGTCTACAAGGGCAAACTGCCGCCGCCGAAGGGCCAGAAGCCGGATGACTGGGAAGACCGTGAGCAGACACTGTTCCGGTCCACCGAGGTTGGCGACGATATCGACCGGCCGCTGGTGAAGTCGGACGGCGCCTACACCTATTTTGCCAGCGACGTCGCCTATATGCGCGACAAGATCGAGCGTGGTTTTGAGGAGTTGATCTTCATCCTCGGCGCCGATCATGGCGGATACGTAAAGCGGCTGGAAGCGCTCGCGAAAGCCCTGTCGGACGGCAAGGTGAAGCTGGAAGTGCTTTTGTGCCAGTTGGTGAAGCTCTATCGCGACGGCGAACCTGTCCGCATGTCGAAGCGGGCAGGGGAGTTCGTGACCTTGCGCGACGTGATCGACGAGGTCGGGCGCGATCCGGTGCGGTTCATGATGCTGTACCGCAAGTCCGATGCGCCTCTGGATTTCGATTTTGCCAAGGTGACCGAGCAGTCGAAAGACAACCCGGTCTTCTACGTTCAATATGCTTCGGCCCGCTGCCATTCGGTATTCAGGCAGGCGAAGGAGATATTCGGCGTTGAAGGGCTGATAGCCCGCGAGGACATGGCGTCCCGGTTCGATCGGCTCACCGACGAAGGCGAGATCGGAATCATCCGCAAACTCGCTGAATATCCGCGTCTGATCGAGCAGGCGGCGGGTGCACACGAGCCGCACCGGCTGGCGTTTTACCTTTATGAGCTGGCAAATACGTTCCACACCCACTGGAATCGCGGCACGGAGACACCCGGCTTACGGTTTGTTAAGGTTAACGACCAAGAATTGACCTATGCCAGACTCGGGCTGGTGCAGGCTGTCTCGGATGTACTCACATCCGGCCTGGCGTTGATCGGTGCGGAAGCACCGCAGGAAATGCGCTAGGTTCGCGGAACGTTCTGTCACCATTTGCCCACATTGCGCTGGTAACGGCCACGAAACAGTGACGTCGCCGGCGTCCGACATCGTTTGAGTGCGGGATTAGGCATGGCAGACAGCAACAACCCCAATCGCGGCAATGATCACACTGTCGCGGCGGAAGACCCCTTCGCCGAGTTGGCGCGTCTTTTGTCTGGCGACGACAATGAGCAGGCGCCAGAGGAAAGCCGCACGCAGCCCGAACCCGTGACCAACGAGCCCGCTGCCGAAGCGGCGGAGTCCGATCCTTTCGCAGTCGATCTCGAAAGGGAATTGCTCGGCGAACTTGAGGATGCAGAGGCCGCGCCCGCAACGGATGCTGCCGAACGTCCCGAGGACATGCCTGGCGGGGACCAGATCGATGCGTCCGACCATCCGAACGCAGATGAGACCGGTGCGTTCGAGACCGTCGAGGAACCAGATATCTGGACCGGTGACGAACACGCCGCTGCTGAAGACGGCCCTTTTCCGGAAGAAGCGCCAGCACACGCCTCAGCCGGCGACGACACGGTGGCAGAAGAAACCGGCGAGGCCGACTTCGACGGAAACGTCGAGCCGGTCCTGGCCGATATCGACATGGATTTCGGTGACCTCGATGCCGGAAATGTCGATCAGGTCGAAGCCGCGTCTCCCGAAGGCACTGATCCACAGGTTGATGATCTTGAGACCTCGGAAGCCGTTTCGCTGGAAGACGAACTCGAGATGCTGCTTGCCGACCCTTCCGAACAGAGCGCGCATGCTCCGGCCACGGGAAGCGGGCAGGCGGGTGCCGTAGCCGAGGCCGCGTCGCGCCTTGGCCGCGCCAATTATGTAAACGCCCAAAGCTCAGCCCAATCGGTCGAGACCGGCGTCTGGCACGAAAGCAGCCAACCTGTTGACGATTGGGAAGATAACGGCGGATCGGCGGAGGACTTCGCCGACGCTGACATATCCGAATTCGAAGGCGCCGTTGCCGATGACGCGGAACCGTCCATTGATCCCCACACCGACGCCTTCGCGGATCTGGCCGCGATCATGGCGAACAGTGGCGCTGCCGGGACGCCTGCAAAGGCCGAACAGCCCGCAATTCCGGTAGACATCGAGACCATTGACGTTCCCGAAGCCGCGTTCGAGCAGGCCGACGACCTGCAATTGCCTGACTTGCCGGCCGATGAACCGGCGCCACAGCATCCAGATGACGAATTCGAAGCGGATTTGGCCTACGATTTTCAGTTGGCAGCGTCCGAAGACAATGACGAGCCGGGCGAGACGCCTTCCGAAGGCGTGCCCGGTATTCAGAATGATGAAGACCGGTTTTACGCCGAGGCCCTGGGATTCGGCACGGCCGCTGGTGCAGGCGCCAGTTTCGGCTCTCCGGCCTATGCCCGGCAGGAGCCGACCGAACCGGATGTCGATCTGGCGCTCGAAGAAGCTCTGTCGGTCGGTGACGATTACACTCGGCAGGATGAGGAAAGCCGCGGCGGCCGCAACGGTTTTCTGATCGCTGGCGTTGTTGTCGCCATCGCGTTGATCGGCGGCATCGGTGCGTTTGCACTGTCGTTCGGTGGAGGTGACGAGCCGGAAACGCCGGTTCTGGTCGAGGCGGACAGCGATCCGGTCAAGGTCAAGCCCGAAAGCCCGGGCGGCGCCGCGGTGCCGGCGCAGGACAGCGCTGCGCATGAGGTGGCCAGCGGCGTTGCAAATACCGAGCCGCGGCAGGAAAGCCTGGTATCGACGACGGAAGAGCCGGTCAATATTGCATCGCGTACGGTCGGCGCCGAGCGCTTGCCGGGTGTCGATGAGCCAGCCACCGATACGGCCGCCGCGAAATCCGAGGATCGTCTCGAACCTGCAGCAAACGAAGCCGAAACGGCGCTGGCCAACGACGTGATCGCGGTACAGCCGCGCCGGGTACGCACCATGATCGTACGCCCCGACGGTACACTTGTGCCGCGCGAGGAGCCGGCGGCGCCAGCCACCGAGGCTGCTGCACAGCCCGCTCCGGAGGTTGTTGAGACCAGCCAGCCGGTGCGCCAGATCGAAACCACGCAACCGGCGGCAACGCAGCCTGTCGGGGCAACCGCGCAGGACAGCGAGCCCGCTGCCACGGCTTCTGAAGCGTCGCAACAGCAAACGGTCGCAGATGCCGAGGCGCCTGCAACCTCCACCGCCGAAACCGCGGCAACGGAAGACCTCGCTGCGGCCGCCGACCCGGTCACGCCAACCGTCGGTCCTGTTGCCACACCACGTCCTGCCAACCGCCAGACGGCGACACAGCCGCAGCAGGTCGCGCAGGCCGCACCTGCCGCGCGCACCGAACCGGCAACTCCCGCTCCGGCTCCGGTCGTGGTGGAGGAAAACTCGACCTGGTCGATGCAGATTGCCTCGCAGCCCACCGCCGAGAGCGCACAGGCGACCTATCAGGACCTTGCGCGCCGTTACGGCGAGTTGCTTGGGGGGCGCGGCGTCAACATCGTGCGCGCCGAGATACCGGGTAAGGGCACCTATTATCGTGTCCGCATCCCGACCACATCGCGCGCCGACGGTATCGCGCTATGCGAACGCTACAAGGCGATTGGCGGCAGCTGCTTCGTGTCCAAATAGGACCGGTCTTGAGAGTGTTGCAAGACGGCGCCCGAGGGGCGCCGTTTTCGTTTGAGCGTCAGCCGCCGAAGAGCTGATAGAGGAAGCGCGAAATTTCGCTTTCCAGCGGAAACGAAAGCATCCCCATGACCGAATATCCGAGCAGCCAGGGCATCAGGTAAAAGCGGATCATGAAAAAGAACCAGGCCACGTAAAGCGGCACGAAGAGGTCGAGCAGGAAGCTCGGTGTCACCGGCTTGAAAAACCGCAGAATAGGGTTGGTTGCCCGCACGAAGAACTTCATGAAGAAGAACTGGGAATCCTGCGGCAGGAAAAACCCCATCGCGGTTCGGGCCACCAGCGTCCACATGACGACGCCCAGCACATAGTCGATGACAAGCACCCAGATCGGAAAGATCGAAAGCGTTTCCATATTGCGCGCAAATCCCTGCTGATCATGAAATCAGGGGCGGAACCGGGTTCCGCCCCTGACCAGTCTCAAATAGCACCTTTTAGTGGGTGCTGCCCAGAATGGTTTCGCCCGAAGGCAACCGGACTTCGTCCACCATGCGCTGGGTCTCCTCGTCGGGAGCCGGCGTCATCAGCGAGACGACGACCATTGCGATAAGGCTGGCCGGCATACCGATGATGCCGAACCGCAGATGGTCGATGCCCAACCACGGCGTTCCGCCATTGTAGACGTAGTAGAGATAGGCCGAGCCGACCACGAAGCCGACGATCATGCCGGCAAGCGCGCCCTGCGTATTGGCCCGTTTCCACCACACACCCAGCACGAGCGGGAAGAAAAGCCCCGAACATGCGAAGCAGAACGCCCAGGCAACCGCACCAAGGATACCGGTGAGCTGCAAGGTTGCGATCAACGCTGCCGCCGCACCGATCACGACCAGCAATACACGGGCAACGATCAGGCGAACGGCCGTGTCGGCCTTCGGATCGATGATCTTGTAGTACAGATCGTGGCTGAGTGCGTTGGCGATGGCGAGCAGCAGACCGTCTGCCGTGGACATGGCAGCGGCCATGCCGCCGGCGGCCACGAGGCCCGAGATCACATACGGCAGACCCGCGATTTCCGGCGTTGCCAGAACCACGATGTCGGGACGCATGAAGAACTCATTGAGCTGCAGGATGCCGTCGCCGCTCTGGTCGGCGATTGCAAGCATGCCCACCGCGCTCCAGTTCTGGATCCAGGCGAGCGACATCACTTCGTCGATCGGCTTGCCGATGATGGCCGTCGGCAGGGTCGGGTCCAGAAGCTGCAGCTTCGTCAGCGTGGCAAGAGCCGGTGCCGTGAAGTACAGCAGGAAGATGAAGAGCAGCGACCATGCCACCGATTTGCGCGCAGCACGGACCGAAGGCGTGGTGAAGTAGCGCATCAGGATGTGTGGCAGCGATGCCGTGCCGCACATCATGCAGATGGCCAGCGTCACGAACTTCCAGGAGTCCATGCCGCCCTGCGGGTCGTTATGCGGATTCGTGAGGACCGCGACCCCTGGTATTGCTTCGGCGGCCGCTATCAGACCGTACTCCGCCTCCAGTTGGCCGATGCGCTGGACCGCGTCGCCATAGGAGAAGTGCGGAATGATTCCGAACCCCTGGGCGTTCGACATCCAGATGACCGGTACCAGGTAGGCGATGATCAGAACGATGTACTGGGCCACCTGGGTCCAGGTCACCGCCCGCATGCCACCCAGCATCGAGCACAGAAGAATGCCGAGCAGGCCGAACCAGACACCGTATGAGAACGGGATCTGCAGCGCCCGGGCGGCGATGGTGCCCGAAGCGTTGATCTGCGCCGTCACATAGGTGAAAGAAGCCACCACAAGGATAACAACCGCCACGAAACGTGCCAGATTGCCGCCATACCGCGTGCCGATGAAGTCAGGCACCGTATAGCAGCCGAATTTGCGCAGATACGGCGCCATCAGCGAGTTGACGAGCACGTAACCGCCGGTCCAGCCGACGATGAAGCCCATATAGCCGTAACCGCCGAAATAGATGCCGCCGGCAAGCGCCACGAAGGACGCACCGGACATCCAGTCGGCCGCCGTGGCCATGCCGTTGTAGACGGCGGGCACTTCGCGCCCGGCGACGTAATACGCATCGACCTGCATGGTTCGCGACAGCCAGCCGATCAGGGCGTATATGGCAATCGTGAAGGCCACGAAGAGAATGCCGATTGTGGCAGCACTTACGCCCATCTGCTCGAGGATTGCCATGAGCAGGATGAAGACGATGAAACCGCCGGTGTAGAGGCCGTAGACCCGGCCAAGGTTTTGAATGAATGATCCGTTCACGGTTCGGCCCTCCTATTCGTCACCGAAACCGAACTCGTCATCGATCGCGTCCTGCCGCCAGTTCTGAAAAAAGATCAGCAGCACGAAAACGATGAGCGAGCCCTGGGCAATCATGTAGAAACCGAGCGGAAAGCCGAGGAATGTAGCTCCGTTCAGATCCTTCGCGAACCAGGGTACGATTATCGAAAATATGAACCAGAGAATGAGAACCAGAACCGTCAGGTTCCTGGTTTTCGTCCAATGGCGTTGTCTAGCATCTGCATCAGCGGACATAACGTCCTCCTCCCCTAAGATGCATGGCAGCGACCAGGTGCCGCCATTCCCAGTCACTCCGGCGAATCATCCGCCAGAGGATGATCAAGCATGATGCAGGACAGTTGCAATAGTAACTGAGACATTGGTATTAGCTCGGAAAAGCGGGGAGAACCGGTACAGATGATGGGTTTCTGGCATCGCAGTTCCGGCATTCTCAAAGACTTCGCCGCGCGTTTTACTGCAACCCGTGACAATGAGCCGATCGACTCAGTCTCCGAACTGACGCGGTTTGTGGTCTCCCGCTCGGCGTTTGTTGCGCAGCACAAACTCTACGGCTACGTGAAGACGCGCATGGGTACGCGCTACCCAGCGATGTTTGAGAACGACCGCTTTATTCAGTCGCTGAACATCGCCAAGATGCACGTGTTCGCAGCATGTCTTTCCGACCTCGCCGTTCATGCGGTCGCGAAGGCGACACCGGGTATGGAAGACGGTGTGCGCGACCGCCTCGCCAGGTCCGTCTACAATGATGGCATAGCCGAATATGCGTCGCAGGCTTCGGGCGAGGGGGACGTGGCTATGTGGAATACGTCATTTGCCGAGCGGCTGACGAAAGTGAACTGGGACAACGTCGCAGCAGGCGCCGACGCATTCACGACCAGTCCCAAGGCGCTGGTGCGCTGGGCGCCGATCGCCGAGGAGCTCAAGAAATACGACGTCGAGATCATCCGCAACTCGGTCCGCTTTGCCTGGCACGAGGTTATCCGTACGCTTCGAAAACGCCTCGACGTCGAGGCGATCCAGGCCGAGTTGAACGGCGTACCCAACTGAGAAACGAAAAACCCCGGCGCTGCGGCCGGGGTTTCCCTTGTTCATCGTATCAGTCGATCAGACCGAGTAGTACATGTCGAACTCGACCGGGTGCGGCGTCATTTCGTAGCGAAGCACCTCTTCCATCTTGAGCTCGATATAGGCGTCGATCTGGTCGTCGTCGAAGACGCCGCCGGCTTTGAGGAAGCCGCGGTCCTTGTCGAGGCTCATCATCGCTTCGCGCAGGCTGGAGCACACGGTCGGAACCTTCTTCAGTTCGCGCGGCGGCAGGTCGTAAAGGTCCTTGTCCATGGCCTGGCCCGGGTGGATCTTGTTACGGATGCCGTCGAGACCGGCCATCAGCATTGCCGAGAAAGCAAGGTACGGATTGGCGGTCGGGTCAGGGAAGCGGATTTCAACGCGCTTCGACTTCGGTGAGGAGCCGAACGGAATACGGCACGACGCGGAGCGGTTGCGAGCCGAATATGCGAGAAGCACCGGTGCCTCGAAGCCCGGTACCAGACGCTTGTAGGAGTTGGTCGACGGGTTGGTGAATGCGTTGAGCGCTTTGGCGTGCTTGATGATGCCGCCGATGTAGAACAGGCAGTTCTCCGACAGGCCGGCATATTCATTGCCGGCAAAGGTCGGCTTGCCGTCTTTCCAGATCGACTGGTGAACATGCATGCCTGAGCCGTTGTCGCCATAGATCGGCTTCGGCATGAAGGTCGCCGTCTTTCCATAGGCGTTGGCGACCTGGTGGATGACGTATTTATAGATCTGCAGTTCGTCGGCGCTGCGGGTCAGCGTGTTGAACTTCACGCCGAGCTCGTGCTGGGCAGCGCCCACCTCGTGGTGGTGCTTCTCTGTCGACACGCCCATCTCGGCCATGACGGTCAGCATCTCGGAGCGCATGTCCTGTGCCGAATCGATCGGCGGAACCGGGAAGTAGCCACCCTTGACGCGGGGGCGATGGCCGAGATTACCGGTCTCGTAGTCGGTATCGTCGTTGGATGGCAGTTCGGTCGAATCCAGCTTGAAGCCGGTGTTGTACGGGTCGGCCTTGTACTTCACGTCATCGAACACGAAGAACTCGGCTTCGGGACCGAAATAGGCGGTGTCGCCGAAACCATCGGCGGCAATCTGTGCCTCGGCCTTCTTTGCGGTGCCGCGGGGGTCGCGATTGTAGCTCTCGCCCGAAACCGGATCGAGAATGTCGCACACCACTACCATGGTCGACTGGGCGAAGAATGGGTCCATATGCGTGGAGGTGGTGTCTGGCATCAGCACCATGTCGGACTCGTTGATCGCCTTCCAGCCGGCGATCGAGGAGCCGTCGAACATGACGCCATCGACAAACATGTCTTCATCGACCACGGCGGAATCCATGGTGACGTGCTGCATTTTGCCCTTGGGGTCGGTGAAGCGCAGATCGACGAATTTCACGTCGTTGTCCTTGATCTGCTTCATGATGTCGTTTGATGTCGTCATGTCCTGTTATCCCTGTATGACGTTGGATGTCTGAAAATGCCGGCTGCAAACCGGTCAGATGGCGTCGGAGCCGCGCTCGCCCGTCCGTATGCGCACGATCTCCTCGATGTTGGATACGAAGATCTTTCCGTCCCCGATGCGTCCGGTTTCGGCCGCCTTGCGGATGGCTTCGACGGCCTGCTCGACCGCGTCGTCCTCGAGCACGACTTCGATTTTCACCTTGGGGAGAAAATCGACCACATACTCCGCACCCCGGTAGAGTTCCGTATGGCCCTTCTGGCGACCGAAGCCCTTCGCTTCCGTGACTGTGATCCCTTGCAAACCGACTTCCTGAAGGGCTTCCTTCACCTCGTCGAGTTTGAATGGTTTGATGATCGCCTCGATCTTCTTCATGTGTTGAAAGCCTCCGGCTAGACGAGTTGGAAACGAGTGCAGCCCGCTTCGAGTGCAACCAAGCAGGAAATATGCCAGTTGAATCCCCAGGCCATATTTTTGCGCAACCGGCCCGTTACGGTAATTGCAGCGCAAAAACCTCCGGCTCGAAAGGCGACAAAGCAAGGTTCCTTGTTCGCGCCAGCAGAGCATTGGGCGATGATGCACAATATTTGTGCAGCCTGCAAAGCAGATGGGCACAATTACGGCACTTCGTGCTTTCTGCACCGGGGAGCCGGTAGATGATGGAATATGTGCTGCTCACGCCGGATGAAATGGCATCGGCCGACCGCATGGCGGACAACGTTGGCCCCTTTAACCTGCGCCGGTTGATGGAAAACGCCGGAGCTGCGGTCGCACGCGAGGCACTTCGCCTTTATCCCCGGGCCGAGGCCTTCGACATATTATGCGGCCCTGGCAATAATGGCGGCGACGGCTATGTCGCGGCGCGCATTCTGGCCGAGACAGGAATGCCGGTGACAGTCTGGGCGCACGGCACGCCGCGCGATGGAACCGAAGCAGCCGATGCGGCGAATGGCTGGACCGGGGGGACGCGACCGCTGGCAAAGTTCCGGCCGCGCCGCGAAGCGCTCATTATCGACGCGCTGTTCGGCGCCGGGCTCTCGCGCCCACTCGACGGTGTTGCCGCCAGCACGGCCCGGATCTGCGGTGAAGCGCAACTTCCGGTGCTCGCGGTCGATCTTCCATCGGGCGTGTCCGGAGCGGACGGCACCGTGGCGGGTGTTGCTTTGAGCGCGGAACGCACCGTCACCTTCATGGCGCGCAAGCCGGGCCACCTGCTTTATCCCGGTCGTGACCTGTGCGGCGAGACGATCGTCGCCGATATCGGCATACCGGCCTCGGTGATCTCGGAATGCGCCGGTGCTACCTTCGCCAACGGTCCTGGCCTGTGGCTGGGCGCCTTTCCGGCGCTGTCCACCGACACGCATAAATATGCGCGCGGACACGTCGCGGTCTGCGCGGGCGGACTGGCGTCGGGCGGCGCGGCCCGGCTCGCCGCATCGGCCGCGGCGCGCGCCGGGGCAGGGGCCGTGACGGTGCTGTCGCCGGCCGGCGCGCTGCAGGTGAACGCGATGCACCTGACATCGATCATGCTCGCGCGCGTCGAAGCCGCGGAAGAGCTCGTCAGTTTCGCCGCCGAACGCAAAGTGCGGTCGCTGGTCATCGGCCCCGGTTTCGGTGTCGGCGGAAAGGCGCGGGAGTTCGTCCGGAGATTCCTGGCCAAGGCGGATGACGGCCGGACGCTGATCGTCGACGCCGACGCGATCACCTCGTTCATGGATGAACCGGAAACGCTGTTTGCGGCCTGCCGGGCGTCGAAGGCACAAGCCGTGCTGACCCCGCATGCGGGCGAATTCGGCCGGCTGTTCCCCGACCTCGCGGCAATGCCCTCGAAGCTCGAGCGGGCGAGGCAAGCAGCGCGGCGCAGTCACGCTGTCGTGGTGCTGAAGGGGCCGGACACGGTGATCGCATCGCCTGACGGGCGCGCCGCGATCAATGAAAACGGCACGCCGCTGCTGGCGACCGCGGGTTCGGGCGATGTGCTGGCGGGCATCATTGCCGGGCTGACAGCGCAGGGCATGCCGGCCTGGGAGGCAAGCTGCGCGGCGGTGTGGCTCCACGCCGAGGCTGCGCGAGAATTCGGGCCGGGGCTGATCGCTGACGACCTGCCGGGCGCGCTTCCCGGTGTGCTGCGCAGGCTTCGCTAGATCTTGATCTGTCTCTTTGTTTGAGCATGATCTTTTCCGAAAACCGGTGCCCGCTTTTCGGAAAAGATCATGCTCTAGCCGTCCACCCTTTCCTGCAGCGCCATGGCGCCCTGCGGCGCGCGCACCTTGCCCTCATGGATGATGTAGAGAAACACGTCGCGCGGCCGCTTCTCAACCGCAGCGGCCGGATCGGCGAGCGGCAGATCGTCCGGCTGGCCGCCGTCGGCCCACAGTTTGGCGCGCTTGGCCCAGCCGTCGAGGTCGCCGGGCGAATAGGCCGTCGGTATCTCGTCCTTGCCGCGCTGCAGCCGCGCATAAACGAAGTCTGCCGTGACGTCGGCGAATTCGGGGTATTTCTTGTGATGCGCGTAGCAGATCGCGCAGCCATATCTGCGCGCCAGCGCGAAGAATTCCGGATCGGCGAATGTCGGGTTGCGCACCTCCAGCGCGTGGCGCAGCGTCAGCCCGGCATGGGTTTCGGGCAGCAGCTTCAGAAACCCCTCGAAATCCTCGGCGTCGAACTTCTTCGTCGGCGCGAACTGCCACACGATCGGCCCGAGCTTGGGGCCGAGTTCCTCCAGCCCCTGGGCGAAGAATTTTTCCATCGACCCGCCGGCCTCGGCCAGCACCTTGCGGTTGGTGACGAAGCGGTTGCCCTTGATGGCGAAAACGAAACCGTCCGGCGTCTCGGCCGCCCATTTCGCGTAGGTCGCGGGCTTGAAGCCGGAATAGTAGGTGCCGTTGACCTCGATCGTCGCGAGCTTCGACGACGCGTATTCGAGGTGCCGCTTCTTCGGCCATTTGTCGGGGTAAAAGGTGCCTTCCCACGGCTCGAAGGTCCAGCCGCCGATGCCGGCGCGGATGGTTCCAGATTGCATCGTCTTGCTCCTCGTTGGCCGGTCGCGAAGATGCGCGGGCCGGCACGGCTTGTCCACCCGGATCGTGCCGGCTGCTGACAATCTGTTCGCGCCCCTTTCAGGCCGAGCCGCTAGCCCCGCCCGTCCCACAAGGGGGAGGTGAAGGCGGCTGCGCCGGCGAAGCCGGCCAATGCTGCGAGCGCTGCTTTACGCGCTTCAGCGCGGTGCGGTGTCGCTCGATCGCAGGCATCATCGCCACCTCCGTATCTGGGCGGCGGGATTGTAAGGGAGGGTGGAGGGGTGGGGATAAGTTTATTGCGCTATCGGCGCGTGGCGGTTCGGATGGACGTCAATCGACGGCTCATTGAAACCCGCCTTATTGTTCACGGCTTGGGTGCTCACTCCTTGGGTTTGCGCAACCGGAAACTGATTCCCACAAGTGCCAACAGAATCATCCGCAGGTCACCCAAAAGGCTCCGCTCGAAGGACTCGGGGGTTCCCAAATACGCCGCTGACCACCCGTAGCCATAGGCGATCATTCCTATCCCGGCCAGAGCTATCAAAAAGTGCATCTACCCCTCCGAAGGCAATCTCCCGGTAAGTGCAATTGCCCGCGCCCGGCATCCTGAGGGACTAACATTGACATTGCTGATGCTGACGTCCATCGCCACCTCCTAACAGGACACGCGATTGTAAGCGAGGTTAGATGGGCGGGGATAGATTGGCCGGTGAAAACCGTGTCGGCGCTAGTGACGGATGACCAAGGGATCGAGGTTCGACGGCGAAGGTGATTTGAACGCGACTGTTCGATACGATGCGCGATTCGTAGAGAACTTTGAGCAGCGATGACCATTGCCGAAGCATGTTGGTCCACGATTCCGGTGGATGGAACGTAAAGAGAACATTACTTGACATTTCCGTCGAAATCTCGATCATCCTCGCCATCAGTCAGGGCTGAAACGATGATTCATAATGAGAGCAGCCTTGCAGGCCTGGCGCTAGCGCTTATTGGCCATGACCGTGATTTGTCGCCTGAGGAGCAGTTGCTCTCGGTAGATGCGCCAAAACCGCCAGCGCGTGTGCTTGCGGTCACAAAAGGTCTTATTGGTGCGGGTGACGATCCACTCGGGGAGATATTCTGCCAACTGCGGTCTCCCCAGGTTCGTCGGTTGTATGGTGCAACTTACACGCCAAAGACGGTGATCGACGCCATGATTGCCTGGGCGGATGAGCAAGCAATTCGGCCCACCCGGATTGTTGATCCCGGCGCCGGCTCCGGACGCTATCTATCTGCTGCGGCGAACCGTTTTCCTGATGCTCGTTTAGTAGCAATTGAGATCGACCCGCTTGCTGCGTTGATACTGAGAGCAAATGCATATGTTCTGGGTTTTGCTCACAGACTTACGGTATTTGTGAAAGATTATCGCGCTATCAAACTGCCGCGAATACCCGGCTCTACGCTTTTCGTCGGAAATCCGCCTTATGTCCGGCACCATGAGATTCCGCAGAACTGGAAAAACTGGTTTGCCAAGGGCGCGGCTTCGTATGGGTTCAAGGCGAGCAAACTGGCCGGTCTCCATCTACATTTTTTCTTGAAGACCCGTGAGTTGGCTCGACCCGGAGACTTTGGCACCTTCATCACCGCGGCCGAGTGGATGGATGTCAACTACGGATCCGTACTGCGAGAGATGCTCGCGGATGGTCTCGGCGGAGCAGCATTGCACCTCATCGATCCGAAGGTGCGACTATTCACTGGTGCTTTGACCACTGGTGTCATTACCTGTTTTCGGGTTGGCAATCGGCCGCCGCAATTTACGGTACGCACGGTGGAATCTCTTGATGACCTTGCGCCACTCAGCGGCGGCCGCGCAATCGAGTGGCCCGAGATCGAGGCTGCGCCGCGATGGTCAATATTTGTACGACAGGCTGCGCCGGAACGTCGGGAAGGTGAGGTCGAGCTTGGCGAATTGTTCAAAGTGCATCGCGGACAGGTGACAGGGTGCAATGCCGTCTGGATTGCAGGAGAAAAAGCGCGCGACCTACCGAACCGGTTCCTACATTCAACGGTTACAAAAGCCCGTGATCTGCTGAGCGCAGGTGAGGCGTTGGACGATACGACGCCTCTCAGGAAGGTGATTGACCTGCCCGTTGACCTCGACGAGCTGACGTCGGTCGAGAAAAAAGCTGTGCAGGCCTTTCTAGAGTGGGCGCGCACGATGAAGGCAGACAAGGGATTCATTGCCACTCATCGGCGCGCTTGGTGGACGGTTGGGCTTAGAGAGCCTGCTCCGATTCTTTGCACTTACATGGCTCGCCGCGCGCCGGCATTTGTGCACAACCGTGCAGGCGCGCGCCATTTGAATATCGCGCATGGGCTTTATCCCGTGCAGCCGCTGTCACAAATCGCCCTAGATGAAATAGCAAGGCACTTGAACGCGACGGCTAGCGTCATGAGTGGCCGAACCTACGCCGGCGGGCTGGTGAAGTTTGAACCGGGGGAGGTGTCTCGGCTGCATATTCCCGACATTTCGCTGCTTGGTGCCTCGGCATGACGATTCCGAATGTCAGCGCCACGCCTACCATCTGGACAGATGCGCAACTTGAAGCCGAAGCGCAGAAGGCGCTTGAAGAATTCGTAGAACGTCGGCTGGCAGAGCCTGGCGGAAAATATCTCGCGCACGTTAGCACGCGTCGACAGGCGTTGGTGCGCCTGTTCAAGACGCTCACGGGCGTCGATCCCGAAAACCCCGATCCTGTGACGGTCCGAGCCATATTGCTTGATGCTGAGATGTTCGATGCGTTGCGATACGTTACCGGACCACCTGTGTCAGAAGATGACCTCGGCGTTTTGGTCACCCGTAGCGTGCGGGGCCTGAACAAAACGGATATCAAAACTAAGGACGACGTTCCTGTCGCCCTGCTCAAGCTTATCTGCAAGCTTGCTGATCCATTTCGATTTCCCTGGGTGGCAGATCGTAGGGAGCCTACCGGCCGCGAAGTCCGCACGGCGCTTGCAGCCACGGCAACGATGCATGCCGCGCAGTCGCTCCAAACCGAACGACGCGGCCACGGGAGGGTCGTTGAACAACGCCTGGAAACCCGTCTCAAAGACCTTGGATTCATTAAAATCAAAGGTGGGAAGAAGAAGCTGAAGGATGGAGAAGTGCCGTTGCCAGCTTTCCCGCCACGCGGCCGCGTCACGCAGCCAAGCCACCATCCCGTTTACCCGCATTTTTATGGAGAATGCGTCGTTTACGGCCGGAAGGTTGATCTTTTTATCGCGCTGCCGAGTGGCAAGATGATCGCCTTGGAGGCGAAGGATTCGAGCTCAGGACTCAACAGCACCAAGCGCCTTTTGAACGATACAGCGGCGAAAGCGATCAAGTACGCGACCGAAGCCGGGAAAAACGTAATCAGCGTCGCCTTACTCTCGGGCGTATTCAAGGTTGCTGACCTCAAATCCGCCCAGGAGGCGGGTCTCTTTCTTGTTTGGGCGCACGATCTCGACCATTTCGTGGACTGGATTAAGACCCAAAGTATTTGATTTGCACGGAGCGGTTGTTCTTGATGTATTACCTTGGCCTACTCCGCCGCCTCGCGCTTTCGCCCCGGCCGCCTTTCCAGCAGCTCTTTCAAAAACTGCCCAGTGTAGCTGCGCTTTTCCGCCACGATATCCTCCGGCGTGCCTGAGGCGACGAGTTCGCCGCCGCCATCGCCGCCCTCAGGCCCGAGGTCGAGAATCCAGTCGGCGGTCTTGATCACTTCAAGGTTGTGCTCGATGACGACCACCGTGTTGCCCTGCTCGACCAGCGAGTGGAGGACTTCGAGCAGCTTGGCGACGTCGTGGAAGTGCAGGCCGGTGGTCGGCTCGTCGAGGATGTAGAGCGTTTTGCCGGTCGCCTTGCGCGACAGCTCCTTGGCCAGCTTGATGCGCTGCGCCTCGCCGCCCGACAGCGTGGTCGCCTGCTGGCCGATATGGATGTAGCCGAGGCCGACCTTGTCGAGCGTGACCAGCTTGTCGCGCACGCCGGGCACCGCCGCGAAGAAGTCGACGCCTTCCTCCACCGTCATGTCGAGTACGTCGGCGATCGACTTGCCCTTGAACTGCACCTCCAGCGTCTCGCGGTTGTAGCGCTTGCCGTGGCAGACGTCGCAGGTGACGTAGACATCGGGCAGGAAGTGCATCTCGATCTTGATGACGCCGTCGCCCTGGCAGGCCTCGCAGCGGCCGCCCTTGACGTTGAAGGAGAAGCGGCCGGGCTGGTAGCCGCGCGCCTTGGCCTCCGGCAGGCCGGCGAACCAGTCGCGGATCGGGGTGAAGGCGCCGGTATAGGTGGCGGGGTTGGAGCGCGGGGTTCTCCCAATCGGCGACTGGTCGATGTCGATGACCTTGTCGATGAACTCCAGCCCCTCGATGCGGTCATGCTCGGCCGGGTGCTCTCTGCTCCCCATGATGCGGCGCGAGGCGGCCTTGTAGAGCGTCTCGATGAGGAAGGTCGATTTTCCTCCGCCCGAGACGCCGGTGACGCAGGCGAAGGTGCCGAGCGGGATGTCCGCCGTGACGTTCTTCAGATTGTTGCCGCGCGCGCCGACGACCTTGACGCGCTTGCCCTTTTTCGGCTGGCGGCGCTCCGCCGGCACCTCGACCGCAAGCGCGCCCGACAGATATTGCCCGGTGAGCGATTTCGGATTGGCCATGATGTCGGCCGGCGTGCCTTCCGCCACGATGCGCCCGCCATGAATGCCGGCGGCGGGGCCGATATCGACGACATGGTCTGCCTGGAGGATGGCGTCCTCGTCATGCTCGACCACGATGACGGTGTTGCCGAGGTCGCGCAGGTGCTTGAGCGTGTCGAGCAGGCGGGCATTGTCGCGCTGGTGCAGGCCGATGGAGGGCTCGTCGAGCACATAGAGCACGCCGGTGAGGCCGGAGCCGATCTGCGATGCCAAGCGGATGCGCTGGCTCTCGCCGCCCGACAGCGTGCCGGAATTGCGCGAAAGCGTCAGATAGTCGAGGCCGACATCGTTCAAGAAGGCGAGGCGCTCGCGGATCTCCTTCAGGATGCGCGCGGCGATCTCGTTTTGCTTGTCGGTGAGTGAGGCCGGCAGTTCCTCGAACCAGGCGCCGGCCTTGCGGATCGACAGTTCGGTGACCTGGCCGATATGTTTGCCGGCGATTTTCACCGCCAGCGCCTCGGGCTTGAGGCGGTAGCCGGAACAGGCCGGGCAGGGGGTGGCCGACATGAAGCGCTCGATCTCCTCGCGCATCCAGGCCGAATCGGTCTCCTTCCAGCGGCGTTCCAGATTGGGGATCACGCCCTCGAAGGTCTTCGAGGTCTTGTAGGAGCGCAACCCGTCATCATAAGTGAACTCGATTTTGCGCTCTCCCGTGCCGCGCAGGATGGCGTTCTGCGCGTCTTCGGAAAGGTCGCTCCAGCGGTCGGCCTGCTTGAATCCGTAGACCCTGCCCAGCGCATCCAGCGTCTGCGCGTAATAGGGCGAGGACGACTTCGCCCAGGGTGCGATGGCGCCGTTGCGCAGCGTGGCCGATGCGTCGGGGATAATCAGCGTTTCGTCGATGGCGTTCTGGAAGCCGAGCCCGTCGCAGGAGGGACAGGCGCCGAACGGGTTGTTGAAGGAGAACAGACGCGGCTCGATTTCCGGGATCGTGAAGCCGGACACCGGGCAGGCGAACTTTTCGGAAAAGATCAGACGTTCATGCGTCTCGTTCTTCGATTTGTTGACCGCGTCCTCGCCGGTAAGATTGCCCTCCAGCGGCTTGTCGGCGAATTCGGCCACCGCGATGCCCTCGGCGAGCCTGAGCGCGGTCTCGATGGAATCCGCCAGCCGCGCGGCAAGATCGGCCCGCACCACGATGCGGTCCACCACGACGTCGATGTCGTGTTTGTATTTCTTGTCGAGCGCCGGCACGTCGGCGATCTCGTAGAAGGCGCCGTCCACCTTGACGCGCTGAAAACCCTTCTTCTGCAGTTCGGCGAGCTCCTTGCGGTATTCGCCCTTGCGGCCGCGCACGATAGGCGCCAGCAGATAAAGCCGCGTGCCTTCCTCCAGCGCCAGCACCCGGTCGACCATCTGGCTCACTGTCTGGCTCTCGATCGGCAGGCCGGTGGCGGGCGAATAGGGGATGCCGGCGCGCGCGAACAGGAGGCGCATATAGTCGTAGATTTCGGTGACGGTGCCGACCGTGGAGCGCGGGTTGCGCGAGGTGGTTTTCTGTTCGATGGAAATGGCCGGCGACAGCCCGTCGATCTGGTCGACATCCGGCTTCTGCATCATCTCCAGAAACTGCCGCGCATAGGCCGACAGACTCTCGACATAACGCCGCTGGCCTTCGGCATAGATCGTGTCGAAGGCGAGCGACGATTTGCCGGAACCCGACAAGCCGGTCATCACGATCAGGCTGTCGCGCGGCAGCTCCAGATCGACATTCTTCAGATTGTGCTCGCGCGCGCCGCGAATGGAAATGGTCTTGTGCTCGGCCATGTTGAGCTTACGCCGCCTTGTTCATGCTGTTCGCTGCCCCGAACGCCGCCGCGCCTGGCTGGGTCGGACGGATGTCATGTAGGATTTCCCGGCGCGGTGTCGAGCACGGCCCGGGCAGATACACATTTCGGGTTTTCCAGCTTTTTACGCGCGCGGGCAAGTCAAAAGAACAAAAAATGAACGGCATCCTGACATCATTGTGTCAGTATCGGCGGCCCCGGTGAAGGCTGATCACATTTTCCGTCAGACCGGCCAGAACGGTTGACGCGGCCGTGACGCGGGCGCACACTTCGGTGGTCGCTGCAAGACGCATGGAATGGCCCGGTGTGTCGGGCTGGTCTCCGAAGGCGTAACTGCGGCGCACAGGAAACTGGCGTTGAAGGGAGACGAGGCATGAATCCGCCGGATAGTCTTTGCCGGCTCCGCCCCCGAGCGGAGCCGCGGTTCCAGGTCAGGCCCGCCTGAAGACCGGGCATGTGTCCCGGACCGTAAAAATCATCCTACATCGTAGAGACTTATAGTCGGATCATCGGGCCGGCAGATGCCGGAAACCGAGACGCATCCGAAAAGAGCCGGAATATGTTCCGGCAAGAGGTACGGAACCTCCAACGCCCCGCCGCTCTTCGCAAAGAGCGCGGGGCTTTGCCTAGGCGTAATGTTGACTTTCCGCGCAAATGGAACATACAGTGAACAATCGAGTTGTACACAGGCGATCCGCAGGCGGCATGTGGCCGTTGTGGCGCGACTGGTATAGGCGCATAGGCATTCGGTTTCGGACGAGCGTGGAGCGGACATCATGGCAGGCAGCGTCAACAAGGTCATACTGGTCGGCAATCTGGGTGCGGATCCAGAAATCCGCCGGCTGAATTCGGGCGACCCGGTCGTCAATATGCGCATTGCCACCTCCGAGACCTGGCGCGACCGCCAGTCCGGGGAGCGCCGCGAGCGCACCGAATGGCACAATGTGGTGATATTCAACGATAACCTCGCCAAGGTGGCCGAACAGTATCTGAAGAAGGGCGCCAAGGTTTATATCGAGGGTCAGCTCCAAACCCGAAAATGGCAGGATCAGACCGGCCAGGACCGCTACACGACCGAAGTCGTGTTGCAGAAATTCCGCGGCGAACTCCAGATGCTGGATTCGCGCGGGCAGGGCGGTGACGGCGGCCAGGTTGGTTACGACCGCGGCGGAAGCAGCCGCGGCTCCGATTTCGGCCAGTCGAGCCCGGTCGAGGACCGCGGTCGCGCCAGCGCCGACATGGATGACGAAATTCCGTTCTGATCCCATGCAGCGCATCGCGCATGTCATGGTCGTCGTGCGCGATTATGACGAGGCAATCGCCTTTTACTGCGGCAAGCTGGGCTTCGAGCTGATCGAAGACAGCTATCAGCCCGAACAGGGCAAACGCTGGGTGGTGGTGGCGCCGCCAGGCGGAGGGGCTTCGCTGGTGCTCGGGCGTGCCTCGAATGAAGAGCAGGCCGCGGCCATCGGCAACCAGACCGGCGGCCGCGTTTTTCTGTTTCTGCAGACCGACGATTTCGAACGGGACTATCACCGCTACCGCGATGAGGGCGTTGAATTCGCGCGCGCCCCCAAGGTGATGGATTATGGCACCGTCGCCGTTTTCCGCGACCTCTACGGCAATCAATGGGATCTGATCGAATTCGCCAAAGGACATCCGCTGGCGACTATGACCTCGTCCTGACGGGGTCGACCGGCTGCGCGTATTGTCGATCCTTGCCGTCCCCCACCGGCAGCATTACTGACCGCAGGCAGCCACCGTTCGTTCATGGCCAGGGCGGTCTCCAATTGAGGTGACGTTGTCCACCCGATAAGTGACGGTCGCCCGGTCGCCGCTTCCCGGCAGGTTTCGGGTGGCGCAGGGCACGCAAGCGCCGATAACCAGCTCCCTTGGAATCGAAAAGGGGTTGGAATGAACGCCATTCAACGACTGACTTTGTCCGCATACGGCATGCATCTGGCCGACCAGATCGCGCTGGTCTCCGTTCCTCTCGTCGCCGCGCTGGTGTTCGATGCGCCGGCCCAGATCATCGGCGTCCTGGTGGCCTGTCAGTCGATGGCGCACCTTCTCGGATCGCTTCCATTCGGGCTCATTATCGATCGCGCCCAGGCCCGAACCGTCGCGGTCGCGGCAACGCTGATCTCGTGCGCCGGCTTTGGTTGCGCAGCCGCGAGTGTGTTTGCCGGCAGCCTTGTCTGGTTTGGGGTCTCGGTGACTGTCGCCGGCTTCGGCGTGGTGCTGTTTGTGCTCGTCAGCCTTTCAATCGTTCCGAAAATCACCGACGTGTCGCACATCGCGAAGGCCAATTCGCGCCTCGACCTCGCCAGAGCCCTCTGTTCGTTTGCGGTTCCGATCGCTGCCGGCGTGTGGATAACCGCACAAACCGCGGACTGGGTTTTTGCAGTCGCCGCAGCGGGCGGGGTGTTCGCTTTCGCCGCCATTGTCGGGCTGCCAGCCTTTTCCGTCGCACCGCAAACGACCGACGGCATTCTGAGCCGCATTCGGGAAGGGGGGCAGTTTGTCCTGCGGCACGATCTGCTGTTGCCGATCTCGCTGTGCGCGATCTTCTGGAATCTGGCTTTCGCCGCCCTTCTGGTCACGATGGTGCCGCTCGCGGTCCAGGTTCTCGGAGCCGAGCCCGGAGTCTTCGGGATCGCGCTGGGAGCGTTCGGGTTCGCGGCGATCCTCGGAGCCTGGACGGTTGGCCGCTTCTCGGCTTCCGTGCCGCCCAATTTCTTCCTGCTTTTCGGCCCGGGAAGTTCGGTGGTGGCCGCGCTCGGCCTCTATCTCATCCCGACCGGCGGTCCCGTGACGGCCATATATGCCGCGTTCTTTCTGCTGGGCTTCGGCCCGTCGATGTGGCTGACGACCCAGAATTCGGTGCGCCAGCTTGTGACCCCGCCGGCAATGCTGGGGCGCGTCAACGCCGTCATTCAGACCGCCATCTATGGCGTGCGGCCGCTCGGCGCGCTGCTCGGCGGCGCAGTCGCAGGCGCGACGACGCCGAAGCTGGCCCTGGTTCTGGTCGCGCTTGCCTATGGCGGCTCGTTCGCGGCGGCGCTGTTCAGCCGGCTGAGGACCGTGCGCCGTTACGACGACATCAGACTCGTGGAACCGGCCTGACCGTTAGGCTTCGGCTGAGAGTCTCCCGGCTGGCCGTATCTATCGAAGGCGGCTGCTGACAATGCTGCGCGGGAGGCATCGTTCCCGGGCTTCGCGGCGCGAATTGATGACAAAACGCCCCGACTGTGGCAGGTAGTGCGCGCATTCGCAGGGAGGGTTTCCGAATGTGCCTGATGTGCGGCGACGCCACGCTGGACCATGTGTTCACCTTGACCGAGAGGCCAGCCCACCGGCTGACCGGGCGCTCATGGAGCGGCACATTCGAGGAGGCGGCGGCGGGCGCACTCTTTCCCCTGATCGAGGCGGCGAAGGGCCTCTCCGCGCGCAGTTCCACGGACTGGAAGTCGCCGATTGTCGGGCTAACCTGGCTCAACCGTCCGGACGGGTTCCGGTATTTCGTCGGCATCGACACCGACCGGCCGGCCCCCGATTTCGAAACGCTCGATGTGCCCGGAATGCGCTGCGCCAGCCTTTGGCATGGCGCGGAGTCCGGAACGGTCGTCGAAAGCTACGGAAGGATGATGCGCGGCCTCCAGGATGCCGGCATCGACCGCGACCAGAGCTTCTGCGACCAGCGCGAAGAGTACCCGCCTGATTTCGACCTCTCCGCACCGCCCGCGCTAAGGCTGTTGCTGCCGGTGAGGGGAGACGGGGCGTAGATGTCCTCAACGCGCCGAATCTTATGGTGTTCGAACTCACCGGGTGCCTGACGTTGCGACTTCCAGGCGACTACGACGCGAAAATCCTGCGAAATAGAGAACGTGCCCTGGCAAAACACTCGGCACAAATCGGTCGGATGTGCACGCTGTGGAGCGGGCTCGAGTGGGACGTCACGCTGTTTCTGGTGACAATCTCCAATCTCGAGGATGCTACCAGCAAGAACGTTCTCATGGGTGCTATGGAAATGCGTTCGAAGCTTAACGCACTCGCAGCTATCGGATTCAAGCGGCGGCTGACCAAACGGTGGTTTGAACGCTTATCCAAATCCATCCGTACCATCAACGACGAGCTTCGAATCGAACGAAACAGAATAATCCATGATTTCTGGCACAGCGTTCCAGATGAGTCAGGGGTGGAGGTGATTACGCGGACGACTCTATCGGCCAAGGTTGTCAAAGAGCCACCATCTGGCGAGCAGAAGCTTCAACTGGCCCAGTTCAAACCAGTGAAACCATCCGAAATATCCGACCTGTGCGATCGGATTGTCGAAGCGAATATCACACTCAACCAGCTTCGGCGTGAATATGAATGGCACCCATCTGGAATACCACCTTTGCCCAAGCCGCTAGCGAAATAAACAAAGCGGAGAACTAGCCATCCGGCTCTGTGAATGTCGAACTAACGCGCAAGCGACGATCGACGCCTCACCCGCCTCTGCAGCGGCCACATGGCGACAATCGCCACGGCGGGGCCGATGCCCAATATGATCAGCGTCGCCGGCCAGCCCAGCAGCTCGGCGCCCAGCGGCACGATCTGCACGGTCACGATGGTGAGTGCGAAGCCGAGCGCGGTCTGGAAGGTCAGCAGGCTACCCGCCAGTTCGGGCGGGGCGCTGTCGGCGACGATTGCCGAAAACTGCGCGGAATCCGGGATGATCGCGATGCCCCACACGATCATCAGCGCGACGGTCAGCCATGGCGCACCGCCGAAGGTCAGCCCGGTGAGCACGGCCGCAAGCCCGCTCGCGAAAAGCGCGATGATGGTGACCTCCGCCTTGCCGATCCTGTCGGCGAACCAGCCAGCCGCAACGCAGGCGAGGGCGCCCAGCGCAATGGCCAGAAAAGTGGTGATTTTGGCCAGGCTTTCGGCGTCGATGGTTTCCATCGTGAATGCGAAAGATGCGGCGGCGGCTGCGCTCAGCCAGGCCCACATCGCGAAGAGTTCCCACATGTGGCCGAGATAGCCGATATAGGCGCGCCGGATCGTCGTGTCGGTCCAGGCCAGCGCGATGGCGCGCGGCCTGAAATTGGCGGCGCGTGCATGGTGCGGACCAAGCGAGGTGGCAAGTACGAGCAGTCCGCCGATGCCAGCCAGCGCCGAAATCGCAACAACGGTGACGCGCCACTCCGTGCCGCCCGCGAATGCTGCGAGATAAGGCATGGATTTGCCCAACGTCAGTGCCGCGACCAGCGTGCCGACGAGAAGCCCGCGGTCGCGTGTGCCCCAGCCCACCGCGATCTTCATGCCCACGGGGTAGACCCCTGCCAGCAACGCGCCCGTAACGAAGCGCGTGGCGATGGCCGCGTTGCCGCCGAGCGGGTGGATGAGCAGCGTGAGATTGGCCAGGGCCGCCGCAATGGCGCAAACGACGATCACGCGGCGCGGATCGAGCCGGTCAGCGACGCCGCTGATCGATACGACCAGCGCACCGACAACGAAACCGGCCTGCACGGCGCTCGAAAGCAGCGCCTGCCGGTCGAGTGATATCGCCCCCTCGCGCGCCATGTCCGGCAGGATGGCTGCCGAGACGAACCACAGGCTCATAGCGGCCATCTCGGCCA
Organism: Rhizobiaceae bacterium; assembly: GCA_017644005.1. GTDB lineage: Bacteria > Pseudomonadota > Alphaproteobacteria > Rhizobiales > Rhizobiaceae > RCIO01. The sequence goes on along the minus strand of JAEPMJ010000003.1, from coordinate 127,936 downwards.
CGACAAGCAAAGCGATGGATTTCGCCTTTGGCGTCATGCAGCCGCAATCAGCTCCCGCACGCCGTCTGCGACGAACTGCACGGCCAGTGCCGCAAGGATCACCCCGAGCAGGCGCGTCAGGATTGAGCGCCCCGTTTCGCCGAGGAAACCGTCAACGCGTTCGGCGAGTACGAAGACGAGAAATGTGGCCAGAACGCACACGAGAATGATACCGATCAGAACCAGCCGCGAGGTGGCGTCGGCAAAGGAGCCCGAAAGCAGCACGGTCGCCGATATTGCGCCCGGGCCGGCGATCAGCGGAATTGCCAGCGGAAAAGCAGCGATGTTGCGGATCATGTCTTTTGTGACCGCGCGTTCGGCGCTGCGCTCGTGCCGCTCCTGCCGGCGCTCGAAGATCATCTCGAAAGCGATGTAGAACAGGAGCAGCCCGCCGGCGACCCGGAAAGCCGGCAGCGTAATGCCGAAGACGGCCAGTATCTTGGCGCCGGCCACAGCGAAGACCGCCAGCACGATGAATGCGGTGACGCTGGCGCGCAGCGAAACCTGCATCCGTTCCGCCCGGTTCATGCCGCCCGTCAGCGCCAGGAAGAGCGGGGCGAGGCCCGGCGGGTCGATCGTCACCAGAAGGGTGACGAAGGCGTTGAACACGGCATCGAAGCCAGGCATTCTTGTCCTCCCGCGCGGTGTTTTCCGGCGCGCGATTCAGCAGCATGAAAATGCGTTAGTAGAGCACCTGGGGGCACGATTCCAGCTACGCAGCCAAACCGTTTCGCGGCGAAATTGTGGATCGTTTGGCGCGACTTTCCAGCGCATGGCTTAACGCACTGAAATCACAAATGAAAATCTGCGTATGTCGCGCGTATTGAATGCAGCCCGCAATTGGTGAACGCGCGCGACTTCCTATATAAATGGCGAAGTGATTCCGACATCTGACTGCGACAGAATTTGACCGACCAGACCACACCTAGCGGACCGGGCGACCAACCGGACGATATCGAGCCGGTATCCATTATCGAGGAAATGCAGCGATCCTACCTCGATTACGCCATGAGCGTGATCGTGAGCAGGGCGCTGCCTGACGTGCGCGACGGGCTGAAGCCGGTGCACCGGCGCATCCTCTATGCCAGCCACGAAAGCGGCTATCACTGGAACCGCAAATATGTGAAATCGGCCAGGCCCGTCGCCGACGTGATGGGTAAATACCACCCGCATGGCGACTCCTCGATCTATGACGCATTGGTGCGCATGGCACAGGACTGGTCGATGCGCGCGCCGCTCATCGACGGGCAGGGCAATTTCGGGTCCATCGACGGCGACCCGCCGGCGGCGATGCGCTACACCGAATCCCGGCTGCAGAAGGTTGCGCACGAACTGCTGGAAGATATCGACAAGGAAACGGTCGATTTCCAGGACACCTATGACGGCTCGGCCAGCGAACCCAAGGTTCTGCCGGCCGGCTTCCCCAACCTGCTGGTCAACGGCTCGGGCGGCATCGCCGTCGGCATGGCGACCAACATTCCGCCGCACAATCTGGGCGAGGTGATCGACGGCTGCATGGCCATGATCGACAACCCCGCGATCGAGCTGTCGGAATTGATGGAGATCGTTCCGGGACCGGATTTTCCGACCGGGGGCATCATTCTGGGCCGCTCTGGCATCCACAGCGCATATTCGACCGGGCGCGGCTCGGTTGCGATGCGTGCGCGCGTTTCCGTCGAGCAGATCCGCAACGACCGCGAAGCCATCGTCGTCACCGAAATTCCCTATCAGGTGAACAAGGCGTCGATGATCGAGAAGATAGCCGAGTTGGTGCGCGACAAGCGTATCGAGGGCATTTCCGACATACGCGACGAAAGTGACCGCCAGGGCTATCGCGTGGTCGTGGAGCTGAAACGCGACACGATGGCCGATGTCGTGCTCAACCAGCTCTACCGCTACACACCACTGCAGACCTCTTTCGGCTGCAACATGGTGGCGCTGAACGGCGGCAAGCCGGAAGTGATGACGCTGGCGGACATGCTGAAGGCGTTTATCGTTTTCCGCGAGGAAGTTGTTACCAGGCGCACCAAATTCCTGCTCAAGAAGGCGCGCGACCGCGCCCATGTGCTGGTCGGCCTGGCGATCGCCGTCGCCAATATTGACGAGGTGATCAAGCTCATCCGTGCCGCGCCCGACCCGCAGACCGCGCGCGACCAGTTGATGGAGCGGCGCTGGCCGGCTGCGGATGTGGAAGCGCTGGTCCTTTTGATCGACGACCCGCGCCACCGCATCAATGAGGACGGTACATACAACCTCTCCGAGGAGCAGGCCCGCGCCATTCTCGACCTTAGGTTGCAGCGCCTGACAGCCCTCGGACGCGATGAGATCGCCGACGAGCTCAACCAGATCGGCGCCGAGATTTCGGATTATCTCGACATTCTGTCATCGCGGGCGCGCGTCCAGCAGATCGTCAAGGACGAGCTGATAGCGGTACGCGACGAGTTCGCCACGCCCCGCCGCACCGAGATCACCGACGGCGGCGCCGACATGGAGGACGAGGACCTTATCCAGCGCGAGGATATGGTCGTCACCGTCACCCATGAGGGCTATATCAAACGCGTCCCGCTCTCGATCTACCGGGCCCAGGCACGCGGCGGTAAAGGCCGCTCCGGCATGTCGACCAAGGACGAGGATTTCGTCACCCGGCTGTTCGTGGCCAACACCCACACGCCGATCCTGTTCTTCTCCTCGCGCGGCATCGTCTACAAGGAGAAGGTCTGGCGCCTGCCGGTCGGCACGCCGCAGTCGCGCGGCAAATTCCTGCGCAACATGCTGCCGCTTGAACAGAACGAGCGCATTACGTCGATCATGCCGCTGCCGGAAGACGAGGAAAGCTGGGGCGAGCTGCATGTGATGTTCGCGACGACGCGCGGCACCGTGCGCCGCAACAAGCTGTCCGATTTCACCCAGGTGAACCGCAACGGCAAGATTGCCATGAAGCTCGACGACGAGGGCGACGAGATCCTCGGCGTCTACACCTGCACCGAAGACGACGATGTGCTTCTGACCGCGGATTCGGGCCAGTGCATTCGCTTTCCGGTCACCGACGTGCGCGTCTTCGCCGGTCGCAACTCGGTCGGCGTGCGCGGCATTTCGATGGGCGACGACGACCGTATCATTTCGATGGCGATCCTTGGCCATGTGGACGCGGAAGCATCCGAGCGCACCGCCTACCTCAAGCGCGCCGCGCAGGAACGCAAGCTGGCGACCGGCGAGGAAGAAGACGTCGAGATCGCAGCCGATGAAGAGACGGCGGCGACGGACCTGTCCGACAAGCGCTACGAAGAGTTGAGGGCGCGCGAGCAGTTTGTGCTCACCGTGTCGGAGTTCGGCTTCGGCAAGCGTTCGTCGTCTTACGATTTCCGGGTGATCGGGCGAGGCGGCAAGGGCATTCGCGCCACCGACGTGTCGAAGAAGGACGAAATCGGCCGGCTGGTGGCAGCGTTCCCGATCGAACAGGACGACCAGATCATGATGGTCACCAATGCAGGCAAGGTGATCCGCATTCCGGTCGGCGATATCCGCATTGCAAGCCGCGCCTCGAAGGGCGTGACCATGTTCCGCACCGCGGAGGGTGAGCGCATCGTCTCCGTTGAGCCGATATCCGAGCCTGAAGAGGACGAAACGGTCGAAGGCGCGGCGGAAGAAGCTGCACCGCCTGAGGAGCCGGGTACGCCCGAGTCCTAGGAGCGGAAGCCACGAGCGCGCACGCGCTTGTGTTCCAGCTTCTCGCGCTGGCTTTCCTGGTGAAGGCCGATGGCGGTTGCGATCAGCATGGCGACGGTCATGGCCGAGGCGAGGGCGATTATCAGCATCTCGTGTCTCCTTCCTTTGCGCATATCTGCGCATTTGCGGGGCTTTCGTCGCACTTCGCGACTGAACCCGCACTGATAGACACGTTCAGCCGGCGTTCAGGTTTCAACCGATTGCGCATGGAGGCTGCTTATGCATTGGTTAGACACACCAACAACGGAGCCTCCCAATGCCCGACGCCGCACTTCTTCTGTCCTTTGCACTTGCAAGTTTTCTGATCGTCATCGTGCCTGGCCCCACCGTGACGGTGATTATCGCCAATTCGCTCAAACACGGCACGCGCGCCGGGCTGCTCAACGTGCTCGGCACCCAGATCGGCCTGACGATGATGATCGCGATCCTGGCGGTTGGCATGTCGGCGGTGGTGTCCGGAATGGGTAGTGTATTCGAGGTGCTGCGCATTGTTGGCGCGGCTTATCTGATCTGGCTCGGCATCAAGATGTGGCGTTCCGACGGCGCATTGGGCGAAAAGGAGACGACCGCGCGTCCCATGGGCTCGTTTGTGCTCCAGGGCTTCATCGTCATCTGGTCGAACCCCAAGGCGCTGCTCTTCTTCGGTGCGTTCATTCCCCAATTCATCGACCCGGCCGGCAGCGCGGCCATGCAGACGGTCGTACTCGGGTCCATCTTCATGGTCGTCGCAACCCTGTTCGACAGCGTCTACGCCTTCGCGGCGGGCGGAGCAGGCGGCTGGCTGTCGCGCGAACGCGTGCGCCTGACGGAGCGCATTTCCGGAACGTTCCTGATCGGCGGCGGTCTCTGGCTTGCTTTTGCACGGCGTTAGCAGGCGCAAAAGCCGGCGCGCCGAATTGCCTTTAATGGGCAGCGCAGCTAGAAGCCAACGCAATGACTGAGCGAACCGCAATCTACGGCGGGTCCTTCGACCCGCTGACCAATGGCCACCTTGATGTCATCAAGGCTGCGCTTGCGATTGCCGACATGATTTATATTGGCGTCGGCATCCAGGCATCGAAGACGCCGGTCTTTTCACTTGCGGAGCGCATGTCGCTGATCGAAACCGCCTGCCGCGAGGAACTCGGCGATGATGCCAAGCGCATCAAGGTGGTTTCTTTCGACGGGCTACTGATTCATGCGGCCCGCGACCACGGCGCCTCGATCGTCATCCGCGGTCTGCGCGACGGCACCGATCTCGACTATGAAATGCAGATGGCCGGCATGAACGAAACCATGGCGCCGGACCTGCAGACGGTTTTTTTGCCGGCCAGCCCGTCGGTTCGCACCATTACCGCCACACTCGTCAGGCAGATATCCGCCATGGGTGGCGATATCCGTCCCTTTGTGCCCGCCGCGGTGGTCGGGCCTCTTACGGCGAAATTCAAGAAATAGGTACGAGGAGTACTCCATGCAGTTCACCAGGCGCGCTTTGCCGCTTGTTCTGGCCGCCGGACTTTTTGCTTCGGCCTCCGCCCTCGCAGCGGATCCGGAGAATACCATGATCGTCACGCTCAAGGATGGCGAGGTGCAGATTGCGCTCCGGCCTGACCTTGCACCCAGGCATGTCGAGCAGATCAAGGCGCTGGTGCGCGAAGGCGCCTACGATAATGTCGCCTTTCACCGCGTGATACCGGGCTTCATGGCCCAGACCGGCGACGTACAATTTGGCGACATGGCTGACGGCTTCAACGCGCGGCGCGCCGGCACCGGCGGTTCCGCTCGCCCGGATCTGCCGGCGGAGTTCTCGCCCGAACCTTATGTTCGAGGCACGGTGGGCATGGCCCGCGCGGCCGATCCGAACTCGGCCAATTCGCAGTTCTTTATCATGTTCGAGCCGGCCCCGTCTCTGGACGGCCAGTACACGATCATCGGCAATGTCGAAAGCGGCATGGAGTTCGTCGACAATATCCGCAAGGGCAACCGTGCACAGAACGGAATGGTTGCCGACCCGGACCGCATGCTCAAGGTGCGGATCGCCGCGGATAATCAGGGGCAATAGACGTAACGGGCAGTCGGAAGGAAAGGCCGAAACGACAAGCGATCTTCCTGATCGCCGGATGCCGACTGCCATATCTTTGGAAAGGAAAAACCATGGCCGAGATCAAGGATCCGGAAAACGCACTGTTGATGGAAACGACCAAGGGCAAAGTCGTGATCGAGCTGTATCCCGATCTGGCGCCGGGCCACGTTGGCCGCATCAAGGAGCTTGCGCGCGAAGGCGCTTACGACGGCGTGGTGTTCCACCGCGTGATCGATGGCTTCATGGCGCAGACGGGCGACGTGGAGTTCGGCAACTCCAACAGTGACAGCTTCAATCCGGGCCGCGCCGGCATGGGCGGCTCAAGCAAGCCGAATCTGAAGGCGGAGTTCAACAACGCCAATCACGGACGCGGTGCCTGCTCCATGGCCCGTGCGCAAAACCCGGATTCGGCCAATTCGCAGTTTTTCATCTGCTTCGGCGATGCAAGCTTCCTAAACCGGCAGTACACTGTCTGGGGACAGGTCATCGAGGGCATGGAAAATGTCGATCAGATCAAGCGCGGCGAACCGGTGCAGGACCCGGACAAGATCGTTTCTCTCAAGGTCGCTGCTGACGCGTAATGCCGCGCCGGAACTAAGATTTCCGGCCCGGGCACGGCGTTTGCCGGAGCCGTGCCTTCATTCACGATCCGCGGCATCGCATGTTCGCCTGACGATGTTGCTTCCATCCACGCCACAGTTTCGCGCCGCGCCTGCGTGAGCGCGGGCTGAGGGTATTTGAACCGACATGCGCGTCGACCTCTTCGACTTCGAATTGCCACAGGACCGCATCGCGTTGCGGCCTGTGTCGCCGCGCGATGCCGCGCGCATGCTGGTTGTTGGCGCGGATGGCGGGCTGAACGACCGCACGGTGCGCGAGTTGCCGAGCCTGCTGGAGCCGGGCGACGCGCTGGTCTTCAACGATACGCGCGTCATTCCCGCACGGCTCTCCGGCCAGCGCAAGCGCGGCGACGCGGTTGCCCGGATCGAGGCGACGCTTCACATGCGTGCGGGCGACGACAGCTGGCTCGCCTTCCTTAAACCGGCGAAGCGGGTACATATCGGCGAGCGCATCAGCTTCGGCCACGACAGCAATCTGTGTCTGGTCGGTTCTCTCGATGCGACGGTGGAGGAGAAGCGCGAGGGCGGCGAGGTGCTGCTGCGTTTCGATATGGCCGGCCCGTTCCTCGATGAGGCGATACGCACCGCAGGTCACATCCCGCTGCCGCCCTATATCGCCGCGCGCCGCGACGACGACGAAGCCGACCGCCGCGACTACCAGACGATCTATGCCAGGGAAGAGGGCGCGGTTGCCGCCCCCACTGCCGGCCTGCATTTCACCGACGAACTGATGGCGACGCTCGACAAGCGTGGCATCGAACGCCATTTCGTAACGCTCCATGTCGGAGCCGGCACGTTTTTGCCGGTCAAGGCCGACGACACGGACGATCATCGCATGCACGCCGAAATCGGTGACGTGAGTGCCACGACAGCAAAGGCGCTGAACGCGGTGCGCAAACGTGGCGGGCGCGTCGTGGCTGTCGGCACGACCTCGCTGCGGCTTCTGGAAAGCGCGGCGGGAGAAGACGGCGAGATCGCGCCATGGTCGGGCGCGACCGACATCTTCATCACGCCCGGTTACCGCTTCCGCGCCGTTGACGTGCTGATGACGAATTTCCACCTGCCGCGGTCAACGCTCTTTATGCTCGTATCGGCATTTTCGGGACTGGACACCATGCGCAAGGCCTACGCGCATGCGGTGGACGACGGCTACCGTTTTTATTCCTATGGCGACGCCAGCCTGCTGTTCAGGAGTGCCCCTTGAACCCCGATTTTGCCTTCTCCGTACATGCCACGGACGGCTGCGCCCGGCAGGGCGAAATCAGCATGCCGCGCGGCACGATCCGCACTCCGGCATTCATGCCGGTCGGCACCGGCGGAACGGTGAAGGCAATGTATATGGATCAGGTGCGCGAGCTCGGCGCCGACATCATTCTCGGCAACACGTACCACCTGATGCTGCGGCCGGGCGCGGAACGTGTGGCGCGGTTGGGCGGCCTGCATGAATTCGCCCGCTGGCCGTGGCCGATCCTGACCGATTCCGGCGGCTTTCAGGTCATGTCGCTGTCGCAGCTGCGCAAGGTGACTGAAGCCGGTGTGACGTTCCGCAGCCATGTCGACGGCAAGGTGTTCGAAATGACGCCGGAGCGCTCGATCGAGATTCAGCAATTGCTGGACAGCGATATTCAGATGCAGCTGGACGAATGTGTCGCGCTGCCAGCTGACGACGAGACGATCCGAAAAGCGATGGAGCTTTCTCTGCGCTGGGCCGAACGGTGCAAGATCGCCTTTGGTGACCGGCCAGAGAGGGCAATGTTCGGCATCGTACAGGGCGGTGACAATACGGCGCTGCGCGAACAGTCGGCGCTTGCGCTGAAAGCGCTCGACCTGAAGGGATATGCTGTCGGCGGCCTGGCGGTCGGTGAACCTCAGGACGTGATGCTGGCGATGCTTGAGACCGTCTGTCCGGTCCTGCCTGAGGAAAAGCCGCGTTATCTGATGGGCGTCGGCACGCCCGACGACATTCTGAAATCCGTGGCGCGCGGCATCGACATGTTCGACTGTGTCATGCCGACGCGGGCAGGGCGCCACGGCCTTGCCTACACCCGGCGCGGCAAGGTGAACCTGAAGAATGCACGCCACGCCGACGACCCGCGTCCGCTGGACGAGGAAAGTGACTGCCCGGCCACGCGCGATTACAGCCGCGCATATCTGCACCACCTCGTCAAATCCGGCGAGGCGCTCGGGGGCATGCTTCTGACCTGGAACAATCTCGCATATTATCAACAACTTATGGCCGAAATCCGCGCTGCAATCGCAGCGGGCGAATTTACCGGCCGCGCAGCCGAGATCAACGAAGGCTGGACACGCGGCGACCTGCCGCCGGTTTGATCGAAACTTTTTGCGCTGCGGATGCGTGACTGTCGGCAACCCTGGTATCGACGGAGCTGGCCATGAAGTTTGCCTACGCATATGCAATCGCGCTGATCGTGTTTCTGGCGCTGGACGCACTTTGGCTGGGCGTGATTGCCCGCAACTTCTACGCAAGCCGGATGGGCGAACTGATGCTTGACCAGCCGCGTTGGGGCGTGGCGGCGGTGTTCTACGCCGTCTATGTGGTCGGCATCGTCTATTTCGCGGTTTCGACCGGACTGAATGGAGGCGGCGTTTCGACGGCGGCACTTAATGGTGCGCTGTTCGGGTTCTTCGCCTATCTCACCTACAACGCGACCAATCTCGCGGTACTGAAGGGGTATGACCCGGTCGTGGCACTGGTCGATACGAGCTGGGGCACGGCCGTCGGGGCTGCGACCGCCGGCGCAACTATGTGGCTGATGGCGAGGCTCAGCCTGAACTGAGGCTGGTGTGTCAGGCGCCCAGAGCCTGCGCACCGCGCAGGCTGACACCGGTAATGCGGAATGTGCCATCGTCCTGAAGTGACAAGGTGTAGAGAGCTTCGTAGGCACGTCCATCCGGGCCGGTGATCAGCACCCGTTGGGCTATCGCGGTCGCGCTCATCTCAACGGCATCGCCAAAGGCATAATCGCGCGGCTTCCAGACCGGCTGGTAGCCACTCCGCACCATGGCCATGAACCGATCGACAGTCGGGTATATCTGCTTGATATTCGGCGCGGCATAGCTGTAGGCGCGTTCGTTGTCGCCGGACAGAAATGCCTTGATCTGCGCTTCGATCGAGGACTGTGCCGCCCTGATCTCGGCTTCCCCGGACAGGGCCGGAACCATGCCGAGCCAGAGCGCCGCGGCGGCTGTTGCGAGCCGGAGTTTCATGCGCGTTACCTCGCTAAGTTGCACTCGAAGATACGGCAAAAATGCGCAAGTGGTTTCACAATTGCGTGCGGCGCGCTGCCGGCATTTCAGGCTACCCGCGCCGAATGCGTAGGCAAACAACGCCGAAATGCCCTCAATACATGCATCAGCTGCTGCCACGTGGCCGCTTTGCAGCAAACTTGCGAAATAACTTGATCTTGACCCCGCCGATCCGCTCAAATGAACGGGAGGGAGTTATTGCTTGGTAGCGTTCGATGAAATGCACCCGGCGGAAAGCGGCTTGAGGCAGCCCTATACCGCCTATGAGAACTGGTTGAACCAACAGGATCCTGCGCGGCTGCGCGAAAAGGCAGCCGATGCAGAACGGGTCTTCCGTCGTACCGGCATCACCTTCAATGTATATGGCCAGTCCGAAGCCGCCGAACGGTTGATCCCCTTCGACATCGTGCCGCGCATAATCTCCGGCTCCGAGTGGCGGCGGCTGACACAGGGGATCGAGCAACGGGTTCAGGCGCTCAATGCATTTCTGGACGATATCTATCACCGTCAGGAAATCCTGCGCGCGGGACGGATTCCGAAGGAACTGATTGCCGACAACGAGGCGTTTCTGCCCGAAATGATCGGCGTACGTCCGCCGGCCGGCGTCTATACCCACATTATCGGTGTCGACATCGTGCGCACCGGCGAGGACGAGTTCTTCGTGCTGGAAGACAATGCCCGTACGCCGTCCGGGGTCTCCTATATGCTGGAAAACCGCGAGACGATGATGCAGCTCTTTCCCGAGTTGTTCCAGAAGGTGAAGGTGCTGCCGGTCGAAAACTACCCGCAGCTTCTGCGCCAGTCGCTTTCTGCGGTTAAGCCGTCACGTGTCACCGGTACGCCAACCGTCGCCGTACTGACGCCGGGCATCTACAATTCGGCCTATTTCGAACACGCATTCCTGGCCGATCAGATGGGTGTCGAACTGGTGGAAGGACAGGATTTGCGGGTGGTGGACGGCCATGTCGCGATGCGCACCACGCAGGGCTACAAGGCGATCGACGTGCTCTACCGCCGCGTGGACGATTCCTTTCTCGACCCGCTGACCTTCAACCCGGACTCCGCACTTGGCGTGCCGGGCATCATGGACGTCTACCGCGCCGGCAATATCACGATCGCGAATGCGCCGGGGACGGGCATTGCCGACGACAAGGCGATCTACTCCTATATGCCGGAAATCGTTGAGTTTTATACTGGAAGGCGGGCAATACTCGGCAACATCCCCACCTGGCGTTGCGGCGAGGCAGACAGCCTGAAATATGTGCTCGAACATCTCGACGAACTGGTGGTGAAGGAAGTGCATGGTTCCGGCGGTTACGGCATGCTGGTCGGCCCTGCCGCGTCGAAGAAGGAACGCGAGGCCTTTGCCGCCAAACTGAAAGCGAAACCGGCCAACTATATTGCCCAGCCGACGCTGTCGCTCTCGACCTGCCCGATCCTCACCCAGAAGGGGCTGGCGCCGCGCCACGTGGACCTGCGGCCGTTCGTGCTCGTATCCGACCGCGTGCGCATCGTGCCCGGCGGGCTGACCCGCGTGGCGCTGAAAGAAGGGTCGCTTGTCGTCAATTCCTCGCAAGGCGGCGGCACGAAAGATACATGGGTGCTGGATGACTAGTGCGGAGAACGAATGGAAAATAGGGAATGGACCAGCGGTGGGCACTCTGGTGGTCCGGGCTCCTCCCTATGGTTGGGAGGGTCTCGACAGTCTTGAAAACGGATTTGCGCGACAGAACGTGAGCAGGAGCGCGCCCCATTCCCCATTCTCTATTCCCCGTTCGCTCGGCGAAGGCGCAGGCTGATGCTGCTCGGCCGCACAGCCAATGGTCTCTACTGGATGAGCCGCTATATCGAGCGGGCGGAGAACATGGCGCGGCTTGTCGATACCGGGCAGAGGCTGGCGCTGACCCGCGGTGCCGAAACCGCCGAGGAATGGAACTCCGTCCTTTCGAGCGCAGGTGCAGACCAGGCGTTTGCCGCCGCAGGGCGTGAGTGCGACCAGAACGCTGTCGTCGATTTCCTGCTGCGCGACCCGGCCAACCCCTCAAGTGTGATGTCGTCCTTCGAGACCGCGCGAAACAACGCCCGCATGGTCCGAACAGCACTGACGCGCGAGACCTGGGAGAGCCTCAACGAGGCATGGATGTCGCTGAAGCGCATGCTGGCAAAGCCGGTGGACGACCGCGACCTGCCACATGTGCTTGATGCGATCAAACGCGAGACCGCGCTGATCCGCGGCGCCTTCCACGGCACCATGTTGCGCAACGAAATCTTCGATTTCGCGCAACTTGGCATCTTTGTGGAGCGCGCCGACAACACGGCCCGCATCGTCGACGTCAAATATTACGTCTTGCTACCTTCGGTTTCATGGGTCGGATCGTCGCTCGACAATTATCAGTGGGAGGCGATCCTGCGGTCGGTCTCCGCGCACCGCTCATACCGCTGGGAATATGACGCGGAATATGTGCCGACCAACATCGCCGACTTCCTGCTTCTCAACCAGCGCATGCCGCGCTCGCTGAGCTTTTGTTATTACAACCTGACCCAGAGCTTGCGTTATCTGGCCGAAAACTACGGGGAAAGCCCTGGCTGTCTGGCCCGTGCCGAAAAGATGCTTGCCAGGCTGACGGGGTCTTCGATCAGCGATGTGTTCGATACCGGGCTGCACGAATTCCTCGGAGATTTCATCCGTGACAACAACCAGCTGGGGGAGGAAATCTCCACCCACTACCGGTTCTACTGATCGGATGGTCGGGGAGGCGGAAGCAGCATGAAGGTACCCGGATCAGCGCGTATAACCGCTCTCTATCGTTATCCTGTCAAAGGTCTCTCGCCGGAGAAGATGGAGAGCGCCGATGTGAGTGCCGGCGACTACTGGCCCGGGGACCGTCTGTTTGCAATCGAGAACGGCCCAACGGGGTTTGACCCCGCAAGACCGGACCAGCGGCCGAAGACCTGGTTCCTCATGCTGATGCGTCATGAGGCGCTCGCCCGGCTTAAGACGCGGTTCGATGACGGGAATGGAACTCTCTCGATCGAGGGAGATGGTGTCGAGCCGCTATGCTCCGAAATCGGCTCGGAAAGCGGGCGGGCCGAGATCGAGGCCTTTTTCAAGCACTACATGGGTGAGGCACTGCGCGGCGCACCACGGTTGCTATCGGCGTCCGACAGGTTTCGCTTCACCGATTCGCGCTCAGGCTTCGTTTCCCTCATCAACCGTGCAAGCGTCGATGCGTTGGCCGCGCTGATCAACGCGCCGGTTGATCCCCTGCGCTTCCGCGGCAATATCTATGTGGAGGGACTGCCGCCCCACACCGAACTCGATTGGCCCGCAGGAACCCGGCTTGTAGCGCCGGGCGGGGTAGTCTTCGAAGTGGTCAAGCGCATCGGCCGCTGCGCTGCGACCAATGTCGATCCAGCCACCGGCCAGCGCGATCTGGAAATACCCAGGGCACTGATGGAAGCCTATGGGCACATGGATTGCGGCGTCTACCTGCGCATTCTCGAAGGGGGGCGTGTTGCTGCGCGGGACGATCTGGAGATAGCGAGGGGCAGCGCCAACCCATGCGGCTGAAGATCACTCACACCACCCGGTATCATTATGACGAACCGGTGGCCTACGCCTTGCAGCGGCTGCGCGTGGTGCCGCTCGATGGCCCGGGGCAGGACGTCAAGAAGTGGGAACTCGATATCGAGGGCGCCACCCAGGAAGTGCGCTTCATCGACCAGTTCGGCAATGATACTCGGCTCGTCAGCGTGAGTGGCGACCCGCACATGATTTCCGTCGAAGCGCGGGGCGAGATCGAAACAAAGGACACCGCGGGTGTGATCGGCCACCATCGCGGGTTTGCGCCGCTCTGGCTGTTCCTGCGCCAGACCGACCTGACCGACCCCGGGGAGGGGACTGCGGAGCTTCTCGGTGCAATGCCGGCGCAGAAAGACGTTGGCTGGCTGCACGAACTGGTCAGCCGGATTCGCGATCGCGTTGCATATGAGGTCGGCGCCACGAATGCGGCCACATCCGCCGAGGAGGCGCTGGCGCACGGCAAGGGCGTGTGCCAGGACCATGCTCACATATTTCTGGCCGCGGCGCGAGCAGCCGGCATTCCGGCCCGCTATGTGAGCGGCTACCTTCTGATCGACGGCCAGACCGACCAGGTGGCAAGCCATGCCTGGGTGGAAGGCCATGTCGACGGGCTGGGCTGGGTCGGATTCGACGTTTCGAACGGCATCAGCCCCGATGAGCGCTACGTGAAAATTGCCGTCGGGCGCGACTATCGCAATGCCATGCCGATATCGGGCATTCGGCTGGGCGCGGCAAACGAACGGCTTGAAGTTCGCATCACTGTCGAGCAGTAATCGCACGTGACTGTTCGTTACTGGAATCGCGCATGACCTATTGCGTTGGCCTGAAGCTCGACCGCGGCCTGGTTTTTATGTCCGACACCCGCACCAACGCCGGCGTCGATTCAATCGCCACGTTTCGCAAGATGCGGAAATGGGTCGTGCCGGGCGAGCGCGTACTGGTGCTGCTGGCCGCCGGCAACCTGGCTACCACGCAAGCTGTCGTGTCGCTGATCGATGAACGCACCAAGGCGCCGGAAGATCGTGCGCCGTCGCTGCTCAAGACACCGTCCATGTACCAGACAGCACGGCTGGTGGGCGACACGATCCGCGAGGTGGTGGCAAGTTCCACTCCCGTCGGCCAGAAGGCCGATGCATTTTCCGCGACTTTCATCCTCGGCGGGCAGATTGCCGGCACCGAGCCGCGGCTCTTCATGATCTATCCCGAAGGCAACTTCATCGAGGCTTCGGACGACACGCCCTTCTTTCAGATCGGCGAGACCAAATACGGCAAGCCGATTCTGGTGCGGGCCTACAGTCGCGAAATGAGTTTTGCCGAGGCGGCCAAGCTCCTGATGGTATCGCTGGATTCGACCTTGCGCTCGAACCTGTCGGTTGGCCTGCCGCTCGACATGCTGTTTTATGAGCGCGACAGCTTCGAGGTCGGATTCGAAAAGCGAATCGGTGCCGACGATGCCTACTACCAGTCGATAGCGAGTGGCTGGTCGGATGCGCTGCGCGCCGCCTTCAACAAACTGCCGGACTTTCCATACGAATAGGACCGTGGAGGTGCGACGCAAGAGCACCTTTTTCAGGTTGACCGCTCCGGCACCCGTCCCTATGTTCCGCGCCACTTCCGGGATGGAATTCCGACCCTCGGGAGCGCGTAGCTCAGCTGGTAGAGCAACTGACTTTTAATCAGTAGGTCCAGGGTTCGAGCCCCTGCGCGCTCACCAATAAGTTCAATCAAATCAACCATTAAAGACGGATGGCTGGAACTGCCCAGCGGCTTGGGGCAGTTGTGTCCGAACAGCACATGAATTTGATTTTGCGTCACGGTCCTGCGAACCTAATTACGGTTTGCGCGCGGTGCCGCCATCACTGCCTTGCCTTCGGCAGGTTGAGCGCACCACCTTGAGCCCGGCGCGTCCTGGGTGCCGGTGGACGCTTGGGACGTTTGGGAAACCGGATCGGTGCTTTCAGAGGCGGCACGGCGAGACCGGTTCTCGCACTTCGGCCCGCTGAATCCGCCTATGACTACGGACCTTCTGCACTCGCCTTCTCCGGCGCGGCCGAATAAAGCTGCTCCATATGGCTTTTGCCACGAGCGGGGCGCGCTCATTGAACCTGGAAGGCCGACAAGCGCGAGCCGCAGCTGTCCTCTACGCACCTTCCATGTCCACCTGTTCACCACGGTGCGTTTTGACCCTTGGCACCTGACTGCCCATCAGGCACATGTTTGATTATCATCGAATCCGATACAGAATGTTTCGATTGGCAAACAAGTTCGCAAAGATGCGCTCAACGAAACTGCAGGATATGAGACAGGTGAAAATCCGCTTACATTTGCTCACGACACGCAGGGACCGGCGTGAGGAAATAATCATACGTCGGGCTCTGTGAGTGCAACATGCGAACCAGAAGACCAACCGATAACGAACAGCCTGATCAGACGGCTCCCGGCCGGCTGATCGGCCATGTGCGCAAATCCCGCATAGAACAGCTCATCCAGGAAAACGGTTCGATGTCGATCGGCGCTCTAGCGTCAGAGTTCAATGTCTCCGAAATGACCATCCGGCGCGACCTTTCGGAACTCGAAACCCGTGGACAGATCCAGCGCACACACGGCGGAGCAGTTGTCGAACGGCCGGGAACGATGCGCAAGGCATCGGAGGAACGGTTCTTCGATGACCGCCGCAACACCAACCGCTCGGCCAAAACCGCAATTGCAAGAAAAGCGATGGAACTGCTCAACGCCAGTCAGGCAGTGGCATTGGATGTGGGAACGACGAACTACGAACTCGCGTCGATGCTCTCCGAACGAACAGATATACGCGTCTTTACCAACAATCTGCGGATCGCCGCCCTGATGGGCCAGAGCCAGGCTGAAATCTATCTGTTGGGCGGGCGCGTGCGGCAAAAGGAAATGTCGTTATGTGGTCCCGTCGCCGTAGAACAGGCTCGTCGCCTGTGGTTTGACATCGCTTTTCTGGGCGTTTCGGCGATTTCGCCACAGGGTATCTTCGATTTTGCATTTGAAGAGATCGAACTCAAACATGCCTACATAGAGCGCGCGAAAAAACGGGTCGTTCTGGCCGACAGCTCGAAATTCGATCAGACGTCCCTCATCCAGATTTCTGGGTTCGATGAAATCGACGTGCTGGTGACAGACGCACCGCCTTCCGCACGTATTGCCGCGGCGCTGCAAGCCGCTGGCGTCGAAATCATCATCGCACCTCCATTGTCCCCGACGGGTTGATTGGAGGCAGGACCGGTCAACAAATTGCAGCGAACGTCATTCCTCGTTGTTATTTTTTGTTTGATTTTGTTTGATTTGCGTCGATTGGCGCTTTATAGCGGGCCTCAATTTGCCAATCAGTTCTCTTGCTGGCCGGGCGCGGAAGGCCGCCCGCCCGAACAACCCGCGGCGAATGCCGGTGAAGGATCAAACACCCATGTCATGTCAGCCGGGTCGAAGTGCCTGCGCCGGATTGGCGCCAGCACAAGCGCGAACTTATGACCAAACCGCAGACTCTGGGTCACGTTGCCGGATGGCGGAGAGCAGGGCGTGACGGCGCGTTTCAAGGCGATCGCCTGGGATGTTGACGGAACCCTCGTCGACAGCGAGCCTCTCCATTACCGCGCGTTGATCCAGGTATGCAGGGACCGTGGCTGTCGCATCGATGGGATCGATGAAATGACCTTTCTTGGCGTCAGCATCGCGGATGTCTGGGAACAACTGCGCAGCGATCTGCCGGATGGACTTTCGAAGGGCGACTGGCTGGCGGCAATCGACCGCTACTATGTCGAGAACTGCGGATCGATCGCCATGCAGCCCGGCGCGTTGAAGCTAATAGAAAAAGCTGCGGCTGCCGGCATCCGGCAGGTATGCGTTTCCAATTCTCATCGACAGGTCGTCGAGGCCAACCTGCAAATGATGGGCGCCGAACGATACATGGAGTTTCTGGTGTGCCTCGACGATGTGAAGAACGGCAAGCCGGCGCCCGAGCCATATGCGCGCGCCTGCAGTCTGCTCGAGCTCCCAGCACACGATGTATTGGCTGTGGAAGACAGTCGGACCGGGGCTGCATCGGCAACGGCAGCGGGACTGCCGGTAGCTGTTGTCGGCAACATGAACGCGATGGAAAGCTCCACCTACGGGGGCTTCGGTTCACTTGAGGAACTTGCAGCCGAGCTATTTGGCGCGAGTGCTGTGCGTGAATTACAACCTGCAACGCCGGCCGGTAATGCGCACCCAGGTGCTGCAGCAATCTGTCCGGCAGGCAGCCTGTCCAGATGACCTTTAGCGGGGGACTTCCCCGCCGCGCGGTTATTCGGCCGGCTGCAGCTTCGCGTGAGGTAAACGCTTGAATGCAAGCCGATGCCTCAGCCCCAGCGCGGGCTTCTCGACAAAGGTCCATGACAGCCAGGCGGCGGCCAGAGCAAGCACTGTCGCTGCAATTGCGTTCTGCCATACGTTGATTTGAGGGAACGCGTAGACCAGCCATTGCTGGATGAAGAAGCCGGTGATGTAGACACCGTATGAAAGATCGGTGCGCGCCGTCCAGCGCTGCAATGCGCCCATCGCAATCGACCCGGCCCAGAAGCTCAGATAACCCGTCGCCAGGATCATCACCGGGTAGCGGACCGGCAGATCGCTCCATGCCGCCACGGTGGCAACCGTGAGAAACAGGAGCGCTGTTCGTGCGCGGATCGGTATGAGATGACGCGCGAACCAGCAGCCTACACCAAGATAGAAGGCGAATACGAAGCGGGCCAGCTGTGCGGCAAAGCCGAATTCTTCGGGGTGGCCTCCGTTGGCGATAACGACAGCACTTGCAAGAAGCACGGGCACAATTGCTGCAAGCCGCACAATGCCCTTGAGCCGCAGCGCCGCCAGCGCGGTCATGAACGCCATGACCGAGAGATAGCAGATGACTTCGAAGCGGATCGTCCAGATCGGAATATTGACCGAATTGCCCATCGGATTGTGGGTGAAGACGCCGTCGAGCGACACGCCAACCGAGAACAGCAACGTGGCACGAAGAAGGAAGGCGCCGATATTGTTCAGGCTCCAATAGGCTGCCGGCTCCGAGGTCGTGATCCAGACCCCGGCAAGCATGACGATCAGGAGATTGACGCAAATCAGTGCCGGAAAGATGCGCAGCCACCGCGCCGCGGCGAAATCCAGCCAACTGGCCGAGCGCTCCCAACTGGCAGCAATCATGAAACCTGAGAGCACAAAAAAAACATGGACTGCGTGAGCGCCGAGCGACCAGCCGGTGAATGGCAGAAGTGGTTGAAAACTCGACCACCCGCCAACGACGCCGAAGGCGTGCGTGATGACGACAGCAATCGCGGCGGCGAGCCTGACCACGCCGAAGCTGTTTGCGTCCTTCGCCGCAAAATCTGCCAGCAATTGCGGACGTCCTGCCACACCCACGATTCGAAGCCTCCAGCGTCAACTTCGTTCAATTTATCAGGTTCTGCCCGGGAAGCGCCGGCAAGATGGCCACATGGTTACCGGCATTGTGGCGTCAACAGGCTCCACTGCGCGCTTTCGCCACGCGATGGTGATTGGCCCGAAAGCACCGCCAGCGCTATATGCGCCGGAACACACCAAGCAGGACGGATATATGGCGGCCGAAATCGGATACATCACCGCACTTGGCGCTGGCGCGATCTCGTTTTTGTCGCCTTGCGTACTGCCGCTGGTGCCGCCTTATCTGTGTTACATGGCCGGCGTATCTGTAGACGACTTTCGCGCCGATGCGGCTGAGCGACGGGTGGCGGCGCGCCTGCCGCTGCTAAGGGCAGCGTTGGCATTCGTGCTCGGATTTTCGACGGTATTCGTCGCGCTCGGCGCGGGAGCATCGACCATCGGTGGGCTTCTAAGGCTATGGCAGCAGGAACTGGCAGTTGTTGCCGGCATCGTGATCATCGTCATGGGGCTCAATTTCCTGGGCGTCCTGCGCATTCCCCTGCTGTCGCGCGAAGCGCGGTTTCAGGCTGGTGGACAGCCCGCCAGCATTGTCGCGGCCTATGTCATGGGCCTGGCATTCGCTTTCGGCTGGACACCTTGTATCGGCCCTGTGCTGGGGCCAATTCTAACGCTCGCCGGCGGGCAAAGCACGGTGGGCGAGGGCGCGCTGTTGCTCGCCGCCTATTCGGCCGGACTGGGCATACCTTTCCTGATTGCCGCGTTCTTTTCCGGTGCCTTCATGCGCTTTCTCGGCCGTTTCCGAGTCCATCTCAGCAGAGTCGAAAAGGTGATGGGCGTATTGCTGGTGCTGGCCGGTATTTTCTTCATCACCGGCGGTGTGCAGGCGGCATCCTACTGGCTGCTGGAGACCTTTCCCGCGCTTGGCACATTAGGGTGAGGCACAGACATTTACCCTCCATGATGTCCGCCATTGGTACACCGTTGCACCAGTGGTAAAGCATGCCAGCAAACTTAGAGGCCGATTCTAAGCCGGAGCCTTCCATGACGACCGACAGATCCTGCCTGTGCGTGGTGCTTGCCGCCGGTGAGGGAACTCGGATGAAAAGCGCGCTGCCCAAGGTGCTGCACCCGATCGGCGGGCTTCCGATGGTTGGCCATGTCATCAATGCAGCCAAGCAAGTCGGCAGCGAAATCGCCGCAGTCACCGGCAGCGGCGGCGACGAGGTGGATGCGGCAATTGAGAAACTTGCACCGCAAACCGAGTATTTCCGCCAGCAGGACCGCCTGGGAACGGGCCACGCGGTGCTGACGGCGCGCGCAGCGATTGAGCGTGGTTATGACGACATCCTGGTCGTGTTCGGCGATGCACCGCTGGTTGATCCTTCTGTCTTGCGCTCCGCGCGCGGCGGGCTTGCCGCCGGCGCCGACGTGGTCGTGGTCGGTTTCCGCACCCCCGAGCCAACCGGCTATGGGCGTCTGATAGAGACCGACGGTCGGCTGGCCGCGATCCGCGAAGAGTGCGACTGTTCGGATGAAGAAAAACTCATAACCTATTGTAATGGCGGCCTGATGGCCATTTCAGGTGAGCGCGCCATCGAACTGCTTGACCAAATCGGAAACGACAACGCCAAACGCGAATATTACCTCACCGACATCGTCGAGATCGCCAATGGGGACGGGTTGGTTGTCGTTGCGGTGGAGGCGCCGTTTGAAAGCGTGCTCGGCATCAACAACAAGGCCGAACTGGCCGCAGCCGAACACATATGGCAACAGCGCCGCCGACGGGCTGCAATGCTTTCCGGCGTAACCCTGCTGGCACCCGAGACGGTGTTTTTCTCGCACGATACCGAAATCGGTGCAGACACGGTGGTGGAACAGAATGTCGTGTTCGGTCCGCATGTACGCATTGCCGCTGGCGTGACCATTCGTGCGTTTTCGCACATCGCCGGCGCGACCATTGCGGAGGGCGCCGAGGTCGGGCCGTTTGCCCGGTTGCGGCCGGGTGCAAAACTCGGAGAAGCGTCCAAGGTCGGCAATTTCTGCGAAGTGAAGAACGCGGATGTCGCTTCGGGCGCAAAAATCAACCATTTGACCTATGTCGGCGATGCCGTTGTTGGTGCACGAGCGAATCTGGGCGCCGGCACGATCACCTGCAACTATGACGGCTTCTCCAAACATCTGACGCAGATCGGCGCCGGCGCTTTCATCGGGTCGAACTCGTCGCTGGTCGCGCCGGTGAAAATCGGCGCGGACGCCTATGTCGCCTCAGGAAGCGTGATCACCTCCAACGTACCGGACGACGCGCTCGCCATTGGCCGGTCGCGCCAAGAGAATAAGGAAGGCCGGGCCGAAATGCTGCGGCGCAGACATTCAAGTCAGAAGGCCGGTACGAAGTAACCGTGGCGCAACCTGTTGCTGCGACATTACGTAACGATAATTGAGTTTTGTCCCGGCCCGTCACCGCATAGCAAGGCGGTCGAGTCGAAGACGTTCGAGGAAGGCTAGGCCATGTGCGGCATCGTTGGCATAATCGGGCACACCCCCGTTGCACCATTGATCGTGGATGCGCTGAAGCGGCTTGAGTATCGCGGCTATGATTCAGCCGGCGTCGCCACCATTGAAGGCGGTGCGCTTGACCGCCGCCGCGCTGAGGGCAAGCTGATCAATCTCGAACAGCGCATAGGCGAAGCGCCGCTGGGCGGCCTGATCGGCATCGGTCACACCCGCTGGGCAACGCATGGCGTACCGAACGAAACCAACGCCCATCCGCATTTTTCGCGCGACGTAGCGATTGTGCATAACGGGATCATCGAAAACTTCGCCGAACTGCGCGATGAACTTGCGGCCGACGGCTACGAGTTTGCCTCGCAGACCGACACCGAAGTCGTGGCGCATCTGATCGCCCGCGAGATCGACCGAGGAGCAGCGCCTGTCGAGGCCGCTCACAAAGCATTGTCGCGGCTCGAGGGCGCATTTGCGCTGGCCATCATGTTCCGCGGCGACGACGATCTTCTGATCGGCGCCCGCAACGGCCCGCCGCTTGCCGTCGGCCATGGCGACGGGGAGATGTTTCTGGGATCCGACGCGATTGCGCTGGCGCCCTTCACCGATTCCATTACCTATCTGGAAGACGGCGACTGGGTGATCATCCGCCGCAAGGAACTGCGCATCTTCGATATGGCCGGCAATCCGGTCGAGCGTGCCCGTCAGAAATCGGTCGGCACCAGCTATCTCGTCGACAAGGGCAACCACCGGCATTTCATGCAGAAGGAAATCTTCGAGCAGCCGGAAGTGATCTCGCATACGCTCGCGCACTATCTCGATTTCTCCGCCGGCACTGCCCGCGATATCGCGATGCCGTTCGACTTCGCCGATATCGACCGGCTGGCGATCTCCGCCTGCGGTACGGCCTACCTGGCCGGGCTGGTCTCGAAATACTGGTTCGAGCGCATAGCGCGGCTGCCTGTCGATATCGATATCGCATCGGAGTTCCGCTACCGCGAGGCGCCGATGAACGGCCGCATGGGCGCGATGTTCATCTCGCAGTCGGGCGAAACCGCCGACACGCTGGCCTCGCTGCGCTATTGCCGCGACAACAATGTGCCGATCGCCTCGATCGTGAATGTGCAGGAGTCGACCATCGGCCGCGAATCCGACGGCGTGTTTCCAACCCTTGCCGGGCCGGAGATCGGCGTCGCGTCGACCAAGGCATTTACATGCCAGCTCTCCGTGCTTGCGGCCCTTGCAGTGCGCGCCGCGCATCAACGCGGGCACATCTCGGCCGAACGCGAAAAGACGCTGGTGCGCGAGCTTTCCGAGGCACCGCGCTTTGCCAGCCAGGTACTTCATCTCGACGATCAGATCGAAAAGGTGGCGCGTGAACTCTCGCAGGTCCGCCACGTTCTTTATCTCGGCCGCGACACCAACTTCCCACTTGCCATGGAAGGCGCGCTGAAGCTCAAGGAAATCTCCTATATCCACGCCGAGGGCTACGCCGCCGGAGAGCTGAAGCACGGGCCGATAGCTTTGATCGACGAAACCATGCCGGTGATCGTGATCGCCCCGCACGACCGCATCTTCGAAAAAACGGTTTCGAACATGCAGGAGGTCGCCGCGCGCGGCGGACGCATCATCCTGATCACCGACAAGCGCGGCGCCGCCAAGGCTACTGTGGACACGCTGGAGACAATCGTGCTGCCGGACATGCCCGAGATCATCGCACCGATCATCTATGCGCTGCCGATCCAGATGCTCGCCTATCACACGGCGGTGCATATGGGCACGGATGTCGACCAGCCGCGCAATTTGGCGAAATCGGTGACGGTAGAGTAGCAACCGCCGCAGTTCGACCTACATTCCTGTTCAAATAGCGCTTGGCGTGCATTATGCTGCAACGCTTAAGCGCAATCCCAAGGTCGAGCCGCAGCCATTGATGACCCGTATCAGAAACTACTTCCTCACGGGTTTCATCGTGACGGCGCCGCTGGCGATTACCGCCTATCTGGCCTGGTCTTTTATCGGCTGGGTGGATTCCTGGGTGAAACCCTATATTCCGGCGCGCTATAATCCCGATAACTACCTGCCATTCGCCATCCCCGGCTTCGGCCTCATCGTTGCAATTGTGCTGATCACGCTGGTCGGCTTTCTGACCGCCAATTTCATCGGCCGGTCGATCGTGCGCTACGGCGAATACCTCCTGGACCGCATGCCGCTGGTGCGCAGCATCTATCGCGGCCTGAAGCAGATATTCGAGACGATCCTCTCCAATCAGGCCGAGACCTTCAACAAGGTCGCAATGATCGAGTATCCGCGCCGCGGTGCCTGGTCGATCGTCTTCGTGTCGAGCGAAAAACAGAACCAGGTGACGCGCAAGCTCGATCACAAACAAAAGGAGTCGATCGCGGTTTTCCTGCCTTCGACGCCCAATCCCACAACCGGGTTCCTGATGTATGTGCCGCGCGAGGATGTGATCGAACTGTCGCTGTCGGTCGAAGAAGCAGCCAAACTGGTGATTTCGGCTGGCCTTGTGGTGCCGGACGAAAACCAGAAGCGGCTGGCCGAAATGGCGGCGACTGCCAAGCGTAGGAAGCGCGCCGAACCGGCAGAAACGGTGACACCGAAAGACGCAGCTTAACCCGAGCGCAGCAGGCGCACGGCTTCGTCCCTTCCGAACAGGTAAAGCAGGTAACGCAACGCCTTGCCGCGCTCCGTTTCCAGTCCAGGATCGCTGTGCAGCAGAAGCCGCGCATCGTCGCGCGCGGTCTCCAGAAGGTCCGCATGGAGCTCAAGCCGGGCGACCTGAAATCCCGGCATGCCCGACTGCCTGGTGCCCAGAACCTCTCCTTCGCCGCGCAGCCGCAGATCTTCCTCGGCGATGACAAAACCGTCCTGGGTGTCGCGCATTACCGACAGCCGCGCTTTGGCAACCTCGCCAAGCGGGTTCTTATAGAGCAGAACGCAACTGGATGGGTTATCGCCTCGGCCCACTCGACCGCGGAGCTGATGCAGCTGCGCAAGGCCGAACCGCTCCGCATGCTCGATCACCATAATCGTGGCGTCCGGAACGTCGACGCCGACCTCAACGACCGTGGTGGCGACAAGAATGCGCGTTTCGCCATCGCGGAAAGCAAGCATGGCCGCGTCTTTTTCCGGTCCCGGCATGCGGCCGTGGACAAGGCCGACCTGACCGCGAAAAGCCCTCTCGAGCGTGGCAAACCTGTCCTGCGCCGACGTCAAACCGACAACTTCGGATTCTTCCACCAGCGGGCAAATCCAGAACACCTTTTCGCCGCGCGCAATCGCATCGCCAATGCGCGCCACCAGTTCGCCGAGCCGCTCCGTCGGCATGGTGACGGTGGTGACAGCTTTGCGGCCGGCCGGCTTTTCTGTGAGACGCGACACCTCCATATCGCCGAAAGAGGTGAGCACCAGCGTGCGTGGAATGGGCGTGGCGGTCATGACCAGCATGTCGGGCATCTCGCCCTTGGCGGAAATGGCGAGCCTCTGGTGCACGCCGAAACGGTGCTGCTCGTCGATCACCGCAAGCCCGAGATCGCGATATTCGACCGCTTCCTGGAAGAGCGCGTGCGTGCCGATCACGATGTCGGCTTCGCCGGAAGCGATTTTGGCCAGCGTTTCGCCGCGTTCCTTGCCCTTGGCGCGGCCGGTGAGAAGCACGGCACTGAGCCCCGCCTTTTGCGCAAGAGGCGCGATGGTGGCCAAATGCTGCCTGGCGAGAATTTCGGTCGGAGCCATCAGGGCAGATTGCGTGCCGGCTTCGGCGGCGCGCGCCATGGCGAGCAGCGCAACGACCGTCTTGCCAGCGCCGACATCGCCCTGAAGCAGCCGCAGCATCCGTTCAGACTTTTCGAGGTCTGCGTGAATTTCGTCGATTGCCGTGAGTTGCGAACGCGTGAGCGAATAGGGCAGGGCGTCGCGCAGCTTCTGTTCGATCCGGCCGTCACCGATAAGCGGCCGCCCCGACATCTTGTGCGTGCGGGCGCGAACGAGACGCAGCGCAAGCTGGCCGGCGAGCAGCTCGTCATAGGCAAGCCGCCGCCAGGCCGGACCGTCGGGCAGCGCGTCGGCCGGATCTTCAGGCCGGTGGAGCGCAGCGAGCGCCGGGCGCAGCGCCGGGAATGAAAACCGTTCGAGCACTGCCCTTTCCTGCCATTCGGGAAGGTCCGGCAAGTGCGCCAGAGACTGTGCGATGGCCCGCGCGAGCACCTTGGCGGAGAGCCCGGCCGTGAGCGGGTAGACAGGCTCGATCAGCGGCAGGCTGGCGGCTTCCGCGGCTCGCACCATATGATCGGGATGAACCATGGAGGGACGGCCGTTGAACCACTCCATGCGGCCACTGACGACGACATTTTCACCAACGGGCAGGACTTTTTCCAGCCATTGCGCACGGGCATGAAAGAACGTGAGCGCGATTTCGCCTGTCTCGTCGAACGCAAAGACCCGATAAGGCACGTTGGGCCGCCCGCGCGGCGAAGGCTGATGCCGGTCTACGGTGAGGTCGAGCGTCACGATCGCGCCTTCCGGCGACGCCGCGATGCCGGGCCGCTTGCGCCGGTCGATCACCGCGTGCGGCAGGACAAAAAGAAGATCGCCGACCCGTGCCTCGCGCCCGCCGAGATCGGCCGGAATGACATGCTCAAGCAAATCCGCGACTTTGGGTCCGACACCGTCGAGTGTCGTGACGGATGCAAACAGCGGGTCGAGCAGGGGCGGGCGCATGGCTGAACCTTATGGCCGAAAGCGCGCCGCGCAAGGCTGACAGCCACATTGTTCCACTGTATATCCGCGCTGCCGACAGGAATCCGATGACCGAACTCGCCAGACAGACAAACACCGACCTGGAAACGCGCCGCCGCCGCGCACGCTTTCGCGCCTGGCATCGCGGCATGCGCGAGGCCGACCTGATACTGGGCCGCTTCGCTGACGAGCATATCGCGGACATGAACGAGGTGCGGATGGACGAGTTCGAGACGCTTCTGGAAGTGCCCGACGGCGACCTTCTGAAATGGATGACCGGCGAATTGCCGGTGCCGCCCACATACGATACCCCGCTGTTCCGCCAAATCCGCGCGACCGCATCCAAGCTCTGACATTATGAAACTCATCGATCCGATCCGGCCGAAGGGCTCCAACACCCGACCTGTCGTCGTCAGCGGCGTCGCCGACGGCTACGAGGCCTTTGCGCTTGCCGCCCTAGTCGAGGGTCTCGACCGGGATGCGCCGCTGTTGTTTGTGGTCCGCGACGGTCAGCGCATTCCGGCGCTGCGCGAGGCGCTGGCCTTTGCCGTTCCTTCTCTTCCGGTGCTGGAACTGCCGGCCTGGGACTGCCTGCCATATGACCGCGTGTCGCCGGGCGCTGACGCTGCTGCGCGTCGCCTCGACGCGATGAGCGCGATGGCAGCGCTTAAGGAAAAGCCACACCGCGCCGTGGTTGTCGCAACGGCGAATGCGGTTTTGCAGCGCATGCCGGCGATGGAAGTGATCGCAGCCGACCAGTTCGTTGCCCGCGCCGGCAACCAGGTTCAGATGGAAGCGCTGGTCTCGCGGCTGGAAGCCGGAGGTTTTGACCGCGCTTCGACCGTGCGCGAGGTCGGCGAATATGCCGTGCGCGGCGGTATTCTGGACCTTTACGCCCCGGGCGCGCCTGAGCCGCTCAGGCTGGATTTCTTTGGCGACACGCTGGAATCGGTGCGCGCCTTCGACGCCGCAACGCAGCGCACGACCGGGCAGCGCAAGGAATTCCGCATGGGGGCGATGAGCGAGGTATCGCTGTCGCCCGAGACGATTGCGCGCTTCCGCCGCAGCTATATCGAGGCCTTCGGCGCACCGGCGCGCGACGATGCGCTTTATGCCGCGATCAGCGAAGGCCGGCGCTTCGCCGGCATGGAGCACTGGCTGCCATTGTTCCACGAACGGCTGGAAACGGTGTTCGACTATCTGCCGGATGCGCCGGTGGTTTTCGATCATCTGGCGCATGACGCGCTCAAGCAGCGCTACGATCAGATCAAGGAACATTACGAGGCACGGCTCGCTCAATCGTCGGGGTCGGCGTTGGCCGATGCCGTGCCATACAAGCCGGTAAAACCCGACCAGCTTTACCTTTCGCCGGAAGCTGTCGACCAGACGGTGCGGGCGCGCCGGCTGTTCGAATTCAGCGCCTTCGAGACGCCTGAAACCAGCGATCGCGTGATCATGCAGGCCGGTGCGCATGCCGGCCGCAATTTTTCCGCCGAGCGTGCCGATCCGGGCCGCAATGTCTTTGACGAGGCGGTGAAACTGATCCGTGGCCATGTGAGCGCGGGCCGGCGGGTGCTGATTGCGGGCTGGAGCGAAGGTTCGCTCGACCGCATGGCGCAGATTCTCGGCGAACATCACCTGCAGGACCTCGACCGCGTGGCCACGCTGGAGGAGCTTGGCAGGCTGCCGGAGCGGCACATCGGCCTCGGCGTGTTGCCGCTCGAAGCCGGTTTCGAAACCGCGAAACTCGCCGTGGTTGCAGAACAGGATATCCTCGGCGACCGGCTGATCAGGCGCAGCAAACGCCGCAAGGGCGCCAATGTCATCTCCGAGGTTGCGGGACTGGCGGCGGGCGATATCGTCGTCCATGCCGACCACGGCATCGGACGGTTTGTCGGCCTGAAAACAATCGAGGCGGTCGGCGCGCCGCACGACTGCCTGGAACTGCGTTATGCCGGCGATGACCGGCTTTATCTGCCGGTCGAAAACATCGAGCTTCTATCGCGTTACGGCTCCGAAGCCGCGGAAGCCCAACTCGACAAGCTGGGTGGCGGCGCCTGGCAGGCGCGCAAGGCGAAACTGAAGCGGCGCCTCCTCGATATGGCCGGCCAGCTGATCAACCTTGCCGCCGAACGCGAAACGCGCGGCGCACCGGTGCTGACGCCGCCGGATGGGCTTTATTCGGAGTTTGCCGCGCGCTTCCCCTATGACGAGACGGAAGACCAGCAGAACGCCATCGATTCCGTGGTCGACGATCTGTCGAACGGCAAGCCGATGGACCGGCTGATCTGCGGCGATGTCGGCTTCGGCAAGACCGAAGTTGCGCTGCGCGCCGCATTCGTCGCCGTCATGGGCGGGCTGCAAGTGGCCGTGGTGGTGCCGACGACGCTGCTGGCGCGCCAGCATTTCAAGACATTTGCGCAGCGCTTCGCCGGCTTGCCGGTGAAGGTGCGGCAGGCATCGCGGCTGGTGAGTTCGAAGGAACTGGCGGAGAACAAGAAGGGTCTTGCCGACGGCACGGTGGATATCGTGGTCGGCACACATGCGCTGCTGGGCGCGTCGGTCACCTTCAAGAACCTTGGCCTCCTGATCATCGACGAGGAGCAGCATTTTGGCGTCAAGCACAAGGAGCGCCTCAAGGAGCTCAAATCAGACGTGCACGTGCTGACGCTTTCTGCGACGCCAATCCCGCGCACGCTGCAGTTGGCGCTGAGCGGGGTACGCGAGCTCTCGCTGATCGCCACGCCGCCGGTCGACCGCATGGCGGTGCGTACCTTCATCTCGCCATTCGACACGCTGGTGATCCGCGAAACGCTGCTGCGCGAGCGCTATCGCGGTGGCCAGAGCTTCTATGTGGTACCGCGCATCTCCGACCTGGAGGAAGTGCGCGACTTCCTGAAGGAGCACGTACCGGAGCTGAAGGTTGCGACCGCGCACGGCCAGCTTGCGGCGGGCCAGCTCGACGACATCATGAACGCGTTCTACGAGGGCCAGTACGATGTGCTGCTTTCAACAACGATCGTGGAGTCGGGTCTCGACATCCCGACAGCAAACACACTGATCGTGCACCGCGCCGACATGTTCGGTTTGGCCCAGCTTTACCAGCTGCGCGGCCGCGTCGGGCGCTCCAAGCTGAGGGCCTATGCGCTGTTCACGCTGCCGGCCAACAAGACACTGACGGCAACCGCCGAACGCCGGCTGAAGGTGCTGCAGTCGCTGGACACGCTGGGTGCCGGCTTTCAGCTCGCCAGCCACGATCTCGACATTCGCGGCGCCGGCAATCTGCTCGGCGAAGAACAGTCCGGCCATATTCGCGAGGTCGGTTTCGAACTCTACCAGCAGATGCTGGAGGAGGCAGTGGCCGAGATGCGCGGCCAGACCGATGCCGCCGACACAACCTGGTCGCCGCAGATTACCGTCGGCACAGCGGTGATGATCCCCGAAAGCTACGTGCCGGACCTGCAGCTGCGGCTCGGCCTTTATCGCCGTCTCGGCGAGATCGACAACGCGCAGGATATCGATGCTTTCGGTGCGGAGTTGATCGACCGTTTCGGCCCACTACCAGACGAGGTCGAGCATCTGCTGAAGATCGTCTACATCAAGGCGCTCTGCCGCCGTGCCAATGTCGAGAAGCTGGACGCGGGGCCGAAGGGCGTGGTGGTGCATTTCCGCAAGCGAGAGTTTGCCGATCCGGCCGGCCTCATCCGTTTCATCGGCGAACAGGGGTCGCTGGCCAAGATCCGGCCGGACCAGAGCGTGGTGTTCACGCGCGACTGGCCGAGCGCTGAAAAGCGCCTCGCGGGCTCGGCCGTGATCGTGACGCAACTGGTGAAGCTGATCGAGAAAAAGGCTGCCTGACGGCGGCTATCCCCGTGGTTCGTCGAGCGTGCCGTCGGCCTTTGCCGCGGCGACGCGCCTGATGGCGTCGGCCAGCATCGCGGCATCCTGCGCGCCGACGACCGCATAGCGGCTCTCGAGCAGGAAACACGGCACGCCGGTGATGCCCATCCGCTGGGCTGTCTCGATTTCGGCACGCACGGCCTCCCGGTCGGAATCCGTTGCAAGCAGTGTTTCGACAACCGCGGCATCCATTCCGGCCTTGCCGGCGACATCGATCAGAACCTCGTGGTCGCCGACGTTACGCCCCTGTTCGAAGAACGCGCTGAACAGTTCGGTGACCACCTCGTCCTGGCGGTTGGTTTCCGTGCCGCCGGCCCAGCGAATGACACGGTGGGCATCGAGCGTATTGGGCGAAACTTTGATATCGCCCAGCGCGAAGTCGATCCCGTCGTCGCGCGATGCTTCCAGCATCTGGGCATGCGCCCGCTTCAACCGCTCCTCGCCGCCGAATTTGGCGACCATATATTGTTTCCGGTCGAGGCCATCAGCAGGGATGGTTGCGTCGAGCTGATACGGCCTCCAATGCACTGTGACTTCGACATCGGGCACCGCCGCGATGGCCTTTTTCAGCCGCTTTTGGCCGATGAAACACCACGGGCAGACGACATCCGAGATGACATCGACGGAAATGCCGGTTCTGTCGGTCATGAAGCGCTCCGTCTATTGGGGCGGGCGGCTGCCATCGTCCCACCATGTCGGAAACTGCTCGCCATAGATCGGCGTGTAGCCCGACTGTTTGATGTTTGCCCAGTGTGCAATCCACTGGTCCGGCTGATGATAAAGCGGCACCACATAAAAACCGCTCAAAAGGACGCGATCGTAGGCGCGCACCGCGACTTCGAAATCCGCGCGGTCGCGCGCCGAGACGATTTCCTCGATCAGCGCATCGATCGCGGGGTTCTTCACGCCGGCGAAATTGTAGGTGCCGTCCTGGTCGGCGGCGCCTGAACCCCAGCGAAAGGCCTGCTCCACACCCGGAGACAGCGAGGACGTGTAGTTCATCAGCATCGTGTCGAAATCGTAGACCCGCTGCCGTTGCAGGAACTGCGCAGAATCCACCGACCGGATGGTGGCCTCGATGCCAAGCTGACCGAGCGTACGCTGCCAGGCAATCGCCAGTGGTTCACCGCTCTTGCCGTTGAGCATGATCTCGAAAGCAAGCTGCTTGCCGTCCGGCCCCATCATCTTGCCGTCTGTGAGCGTGTAGCCGGCCTGGCGAAGCGCATCGAGCCCGCTCTTCAGGAAGGCCCGGTCGCGGCCGCTGCCATCCGATTTAGGAGGCGCCCATTCGCCGGCCATGATCTCGGGCACGACCGCGTCGGGGAAGGGGGCAAGCAGTGCCTTCTCCGCATCGTCCGCCGGGCGGCCGCTGGACGACAGCGGGGAACCGTCGAAGTAGCTTTTCGTGCGTGTGTATGCGCCGGCATAAAGGTTCTTGTTCGCCCATTCGAAATCGAACAGGCCGGCGATGGCACGACGCACCTCGCGGTCGGCAAAGACCGGTCGGCGCACATTCATCACAAAACCATACATGCCGGACGGCGTGCCGGTCTCGAACTCCGACTGCTTGATTTTGCCGTCGTTGACCGCAGGAAAATCATAACCGCTTGCCCAGCGCAGCGGGTCGGACTCGGGATAAATGTCGATAATGCCTTTCTTGAACGCCTCGAAAATGGTGTTGGCGTCACGGAAATAATTGATGCGGATTTCGTCGTAATTGTCGAAGCCGCGCTTGGAAGGCAGATCCTTCGCCCAATAGTCGGGATTGCGTTTCATGATCACGACTTCGCCCGGCCGGACGCTGTCGACAACGTAAGGCCCCGAACCGATGAGCGGCTCAAGCGAGGATTTGTCGAAATTTTCGGCGTCCGTTGCGTGCTCGGGCAGAATTGGCAGCATTGCCAGCAGCAGCGGCGTTTCGCGGTCGGCCTTGTCGTTGAAGGTGAGTCTCAGGCCGCGCTCGCCGACCTTCTCCATCTTGTCGACCCTGCCGATCCAGGCCTTGTAGATCGGACGTCCCTTTTCGCTGAGCAGATTGTAGCTGAAGATGACGTCATCCACCGTCACCGGCTCACCGTCGGAAAAGCGCGCATCTGCATGCAGCGTGAACTCGACGAAGGTACGGTCGGCGTCGGTCTCGACCGTTTCAGCCAGCAGCGGATAGAGCGTGAACGGCTCGTCGCGCGAGCGTAACATAAGCGTGTCGAAGACGTTGTTTCCGAACGCTGCATCGAACAGGCCGCGCGCCCCATCGCCCAGCACGATGAAAGGATTGAGGCTGTCGAAACTGCCTTGCCAGCCATAGCTGATTCGCCCGCCCTTCGGTGCGTCGGGGTTGGCGTAGGGAAAGGAAGCGAAATCCGCGGGCAGCGCCGGCTCGCCGTGCATGGCAAGCGCA
This sequence comes from Rhizobiaceae bacterium, assembly GCA_017644005.1. Taxonomy (GTDB): domain Bacteria; phylum Pseudomonadota; class Alphaproteobacteria; order Rhizobiales; family Rhizobiaceae; genus RCIO01. Next base: position 95,663 of record JAEPMJ010000003.1, on the reverse strand, counting down.
TGCATGGGTTCAGACGTGGCAAACTGGGCGCTCGCGAGAAGAAACGTCGAGGCAATCACGGCGGGCAGAATGCGCATCTGTGTGTGTTCTCCGCTCAAAGGAATGGGTGTACGAGGTAGTACCGAAGCGCAGCTCCGATCTTAACCGAGTATGGACGAAATCGGGCTGTGTGTCGAAATCGCACTGGATTTGACATATCGCGCGTTGTAACAGGCGCACCAAGTCATGCTGTTGCCTCATTTGGCCAACAACCAAGCGTGGAAAGAGGGTGGGCAACAGCCGCCTCCGCGTCTGACAAAGGGAAACGACACGATGAAACTCCGGACGACCATCGCGGGCCGCGCAGCGGCCACAGCCATTGCCGCCGCAGCGATGCTTGCTGGCGGCATGACTGGAGCCTGGGCGCAGCAGCAGCCGCAGCTTCCGGAAGGCTGGTTCAAGGCTTGCTCCAAGCAGGAAGACGTTGACATCTGCAACGTACAGAACATCGTCGTTGCCGAATCCGGCCAGCTCATCACCGGCATCAGCCTGCTTGAGCTGAAAGGCAAGGTCAATCAGCGTGTCTTCCAGATCACCGTGCCGTCGGGTCGTATGGTTCAGCCGGGCATAGCGATGCAGGTCGATGGCGGCCAGGCGCGCAAGATCGACTATGCTATCTGCCTGCCGGATCGCTGCATCGGCGAGGTTGCGCTCAACGACGACATCGTGAATTCCTTCAAGCGCGGTTCCTCGCTCACGCTGACATCGGTGAATTTCCAGAACCAGCCGAATCCGATCCAGATTACGCTGGCAGGTTTCACCGACGCTTACGACGGTCCGCCGCTGCAGCAGTCGGACATCGAAGACCGTCAGCGTCAGCTCGAGGAATTCGTCAACAAGAACAACGAAGACTTCCAGCGCAAGCTGCGCGAAGAGCAGGAAAAGGCCAAGGCCGGAAACTGATGCGGCACTTTGGCTGAAACGGAAAGGCGGGCCTGGGCCCGCCTTTTTTTTGTTCCTCGGAGCTCCCGAAGACAATCGTTTCTGCTGGTCTCCCGGACCTACCTAATGCTGCGCGTGCGCCTTCGGTTCGTAGCGGCCATCAGGCGTGATCATGAAGAACTCTTTCACTTGCGGATGGCGCACCGGGTCGCCGGAGGTATCCTCGAGCAGGTTCTGCTCAGACACATACGCGACATACTCCGTCTCGTCGTTTTCGGCGAGCAGGTGATAGTAGGGCTGGTCCTTGCGCGGACGTACCTCGGCTGGAATGGACTCGTACCATTCCTCCGTGTTCGAGAACTCCGGATCGATATCGAAGATGATACCGCGGAACGGGAACAGCCGGTGGCGTACCACTTGTCCCAGACCAAACCGCGCGACCCTCACATTGCCGTCCATAATAATGCTCCTTGCGCATTTATCTGGCGCAATGCAGCGCACAATTCAATAGTACCGATGTTGCATTGCGGTGGGCGCTTGACGCCTTACGGCAACTGACGTTAGCCCGGTACGCACGCAACGAAGGTAACCATGTCGGAAATTATCGGCCTTGTGCTCCCGTTTTTCGGGATGATCTTCCTGGGTTACGCGGTTGCGCGCGTTACCCGGCAGCCGCTCGAAGCGCTGGGCTGGATGAACACGTTCATCATCTATGTTGCGTTGCCGGCGCTGTTTTTTCAGCTGCTGTCCAAGACGCCGATCGAGAAACTGACCGAATTCACGTTCATATTCGGCTCGGTGTTTTCCACATTCCTCATCTTCGCACTGATGTTCGTCATCTCGGTGATCGCCTCGCGTGGCGAGGTGGCTCAAAGCACCGTGAAGGGCCTTGCCGCGGCCTACGGCAATATCGGTTACATGGGCCCGGGGATCGCGCTGCTGGCCTTCGGCGAGGCTGCGGCGGTGCCCGTCGCACTGATCTTCTGTGTCGAGAACATGATGCACTTCGCCATTGCGCCGATGATGATGGCGCTGGCGGGAAGCGACGACAGCCCGCCGCTCGCCGTGGCGCTGGACGTGATCAGGAAGATCGCACTGCACCCGTTCATCATCGCCACCGCGGTAGGCGTCAGCGCGGCCGCATTCGAGGTCCGGCCACCTCTGCCGATCGATACACTGCTCGATTACCTGTCGCGCGCGGCAGCGCCCTGTGCGCTATTTGCGATGGGTGTGACGCTCGCATTACGGCCGCTCCGGCGTCTGCCGCCGGAGATCGGGCTGATCTCGTTTCTGAAACTGTGCATCCATCCTGCTGTCTGCCTCGTGGTCATCAGCCTGGTCGGAAACTTCGACCCGGTCTGGGTCTACACCGCCGTGCTCCTGGCAGCACTGCCGACTGCCACCAATGTATTCGTGATCGGCCAGCAATATGGCGTGTGGGTGGAACGCGCATCGGCGACGATCCTCATCACCACCGTCACCTCGGTCGCGACCGTGACAATGCTGCTTTACGTGATCAAGGCCGGCCTTCTACCTGCCGACCTGTTCCCGTGAAGAACGAAAAAGCGCGGAGAAGCCGCTGCCCGGGCGCAGACCTTCACGCATTGCGAAATTTCGCAGCGGACCGATTTCACGCATCGCAGCCAGTCCGGCAGATCGTGCGATCTGCGCCGGCAGGAAGCTGGAAATCAGCGAACGGTTGAGCAGGTTCACGAGGCCGGAACGAGCGGTGACGTCCCCCAGCCGCGATCGTGCATAGGCCTCGAGCGCGGCAGATGCGCCGGGATCGTCGCGATGGGCGTGCGCAGCCGCCACGATATCCTCCACGTCGCGGATGCCGAGATTGAGTCCCTGGGCACCTATCGGTGGAAACACATGCGCTGCCTCGCCGGCGAGCGCGACGCGAGCGCGGGCGACCGGCGAGGCAGATATCTCGGCAAGTGGATAGACCTGCCGGCCGCCCTCGATCGCGATCTTGCCAAGCATCGACTGCATGCGCTCTTCGATCCGCAGCGCCAGTTCTTCGCCCCCGAGGGCGAGCAGCTCCCGCGCATTGTCTGGCCTGGTGACCCAGACGAGGCTGGAGCGGTCGCCGGGCAATGGCACCTGGGTAAACGGGCCGTCTTCAGTGTGGAACTCGGTCGAGCAGCCGCCATGCGGCCGCTCATGCGCAAAACTCAACACCAGCGCAGCCTGTGGCAGTTCGCTCCGCCGTGCCTTTATGCCGGCAGCCTCGCGGGCCGGCGAGTTGCGCCCGTCAGCCGCGACAACCAGTTGAGAACGGATTGACTTGCCTTCGTCGAAGGTAGCATGCGCAAAAGATTCAGATAATTTCCAATGGGTTACCGAATTTTCTACACGTAAAATATTAGTATGTTCGCTTACTGCTTGCTCAAGCGCCGCATTAAGAACCACATTCGGGGTGTTAAGGCCGAACCGGGTTTCACCGATTTCGGCTGCGTGGAAAGTAACGGTCGGACTGCGCACGAGCCGACTTGTGGCATCTATGATGCGCATGGTGCGCAGCGGCGCGGCGCCGGCGAAACCGTCGTCATGCAGACCGAGCTTTGAAAGAAATGCCAGCGACGGTGCCATGATGGCTGTGGTGCGGCGGTCGTCTTTCGATGCCGGCGGTCCGACAAGAGCGGTATCGAAACCGGCATGAGCAAGCGCCAGCGCGGCGATCATGCCGACCGGGCCGGCACCGGCTACGAGGATCTGCGTTGATGCCGGGTGCGACATGTGCGACCTCCTGCGTTTCGGAACCACATATGAACACGAAGCGGCAGCTGTTCAACGTGACGAATTGGCTTAGGGTCGCCTGATGGATCAGGACTTCCAGCATCTGGGAACAGGCGGCAGGGCCGTGGCCAGGCTAACAGGTGAAACGCGCTTGCTTGTGCTGGGCAGCATCTGGCTGGCAATCGCGCTCGCCTGGCTGGTGCTTATGTGGACGGCCGCTTCGCTACCACCAGCAGCGACAGGCCCGGGCGGCTGGCTGGTCGAGCGACTGCCGTTTCCCGAAGCGGGCGGGCTGCTAGCCGCTTTCGCGCAGCTTTGCCTGTCGCCGGAGTCGGCAGCGGGCAGCATGCCGCGCGCAGCCGCGCTTGTTCTGATGTGGTTTCTGATGGCCGTGGCGACCATGCTGCCTTCGGCCGCACCGATGATTCGTACCTATTGCGAAATTGCCGACACGGCAGCCAGCGCTGGAAAACGCGCTGTGCACCCATGCGTACTGGTCGCCGGCTACCTCACCGTTTGGCTGGGCGCAGCAGTGGCCTTTGCCGCACTCACTGTGGGCGTGCAGGCGGTCGCGCCGGACGATCCGCGCCTTGCCCGATGGGTGGGCGCTTCGTCGCTCGCATTCGCAGGCGCCTGGCAGTTCTCATCGCTCAAGGAAGCCTGCCTGACCAAATGCAGGGCACCTTTCTCAACCCTTTTCGGGCGCTGGTCGAACCGCGCCTCCGGTGTGTACCGGCTTGGCATGGAACAGGGGCTGTGGTGCCTCGGCTGCTGCTGGGCGCTGATGCTGGTGGTGTTTGCCGTCGGCATCATGAACATCTTCTGGATGGCGTTGATCGGCCTGTTTGCGATCGTGGAAAAAACCGGCAATGGCCGGGTGATAGGTCGTATCGCCGGCACGATACTGCTTGTGTGGGCGGCAACGCTGCTTGTAATCTCCGCCTGAACAGGGAGTGAAAAACTGATGCGCCAGAAGAGCTGGGCTTTGAAGGGCGAACTCGTACTGTCCTGCAATTGCACGGTTTTTTGCCCCTGCGTTCTGTCGCTGGGCAATCACCCTCCTACCGAGGGCTACTGTCAGACATGGGCGGGCTTCAGGATCGACAAAGGCCATTATGACGATGTCGATCTGTCGGGCATCAATCTCGGCCTGATCATGGAAATTCCGGGCTATATGAGCCGCGGCAACTGGACGGCGGGCCTGTTTCTCGATGAACGGGCCTCGATCTACGCCGAAAAGGCAATCGGCAAGATTTTCTCCGGCAAGGCGGGCGGCACAACGGGATTGCTCGACATCCTGGTCGGCCAGTTTCTGGGAATCGAGCGCGCGCCGATCAGCTACGAGGTGAAGGACGGCACCCGTATCTTCCAGATACCCAAGATCATCGACGGCGCGGTGACGCCGATCCCCGGCAAGGAGACTGGTGAGGATACGGTGATTACCAACTCGCAATACTGGATCGCCTCCGAGATCATCGTCGCGAAATCGGACAAGAGCCGCATGCGCGCCTTCGGCCGCAACTGGAACTTTGCAGGGCGCTCGGCCGAAATCTGCAAGCTGGACTGGCGCGGCCCGTGACCGGCGAAACCCGGAAGAAAAAGCTCGCGGATCGTTTTCCGCATCCGAAAAAAAAGGTCACCTGGCCGCAGGCCCGGGCATTTTCCGTGCACCTTCTGACAGCGTCGGGCTCGTTTCTGGCTTTCCTGTCGCTTGTAGCGGCAAGCGAGCAGCGGTGGACGGCGATGTTCTGGTGGCTGGGGCTGGCGCTCCTCGTCGATGGCATCGACGGCCCGATCGCACGCAAGCTCGACGTCAAGGAAGTGCTGCCGACCTGGTCGGGCGAGATGCTCGACAACATAATCGACTATGTCACTTACGTCCTGATACCTGCTTTCGCGCTTTACCAGCACGGGTTCATGGGCGAGGGGCTTTCCTTCGTCTCGGCCGCCATAATCGTAGTGTCGAGCGCGATCTACTATGCCGACACCGGCATGAAAACGAAGGAGAATTTCTTCCGCGGCTTCCCTGTCGTCTGGAACATGGTGGTGTTTTCGCTCTTCGTCACCCAACCGGGCGAATATGTTTCCTTCTCGGTGGTTCTGATCGCGGCGCTCTTCACCTTCGCACCGGTGAATTTCCTGCACCCGGTGCGGGTAATCCGCCTGCGCGTGATCAACCTGCCGATCTTCCTCGTCTGGTGCCTGTTCGGCGCGGTCGCACTGCTGCAGGGCATGGAAACCAGCGCTCTGGTCAAGATCGTCATCGCCGTCAGCAGCGTTTATCTGTTCTTCGTCGGCGCACTCATGCAGCTCTTCCCGAACCTGGGAAAAAAGCAGGATACCGCGACATGATCAAAGCGGTGCGGGTCCATGAACACGGTGGTCCGGAAGTCCTTACCTACGAGGATGTCGAGATAGGTGAACCGGGCGCAGGCGAAGTGCGCGTCCGCCACACGGCGATCGGCCTCAACTTCATCGACTGCTATTTTCGCACCGGCCTCTACCCCGCACCCAATGGGCTGCCGTTCATTCCTGGCAATGAAGCTGCAGGCGAAGTCATCGCGCTGGGCAAAGGTGTGTCCGGTCTCGCGGTTGGCGACCGTGTCGCATATGCCGGACCGCTGGGTGCTTATGCCGAGGAACGCAACATCGCCTCCGACCGTATCGTGAAACTGCCCGATGCAATCGGCGACGAGGAAGCCGCCGCAATGATGTTGAAGGGCATGACGGCCGAATACCTGCTCTTGCGCACCTACCCGGTGAAGGCAGGCGACACGGTGTTGTGCCACGCCGCCGCCGGCGGCGTCGGCCTCATCCTCGGACAATGGGCCAAACATATCGGCGCAACGATTATCGGTACTGCAGGGTCGCCGGAGAAGGTGGCGCTCGCCAAGGCACATGGCTACGACCAGGTGATTGACTATTCGAGGGACAATTTCGTCGAGGCGGTAGCTGATCTCACCGGCGGCAAAAAATGCGATGTGGTCTACGATTCGGTCGGCAAGGACACGTTTGAAGGTTCGCTCGACTGCCTGAAGCCGCGCGGCATGTTCGTTTCCTTCGGCAACGCATCGGGCCCGGTGCCGCCATTCGCGCCGACGCTGCTTTCCCAGAAAGGGTCACTTTATGTCACCCGACCGACGCTTTTCACCTACATCGCAACGCGCCCCGAGCTCGAGGCTTCGGCCGGCGCGCTCTTTGACGTAGTGGCTGGAGGTATCGTGAAGATCAACGTCAACCAGCGCTATCGGCTGCAGGATGCCGGGCAGGCGCACAGCGATCTGGAAAACCGCAAGACCAGCGGGGCGACTGTTTTGCTCACATAGATAATCGGAAGCGATTGACCCCGGATTTCTTGAAGGTCTTTCACGACGATACCGCTTCCGGCACAGAATGCGCCGACTACCATACCGGCGGGGAACACAAAGAGGCGCAGGGTTGAACAACACCGGCTCCCAAACAAAAGCGGACCTGCTCGAGGTTCGCGGCCTGACTAAAATATTCGGCTCGCTCAAAGCTTGCGACGCCGTCGATCTCGCCATTGCGAAAGGTGAGATTCATGCGCTCCTGGGCGAGAACGGTGCCGGTAAATCGACGCTGGTGAAGATGCTGTTCGGCTCGCTGGAACCGGCTTCCGGGGACATTGTCTGGAAGGGGGCTCCCGTTCGAGTATCGAGCCCGGGTGAGGCCCGTGCTCTCGGTATCGGCATGGTTTTCCAGCATTTTTCGCTGTTCGAAGCATTGACTGCTGCGGAGAACATCGCACTGTCGCTCGGCAAGGAAACGCCAATCAGCGAAATCGCGGAGAAGGCACGCGCGCTTTCCAAAGCCTACGGACTGCCGCTCGACCCGTTCGCGCTGGTCGGCGACTTGTCCGTCGGCGAACGCCAGCGCATCGAGATCGTACGCTGCCTGCTGCAGGAGCCCGAGCTCATCATTCTCGACGAGCCGACCTCGGTGCTGACGCCGCAGGAAGCCGACAAGCTGTTCGAGACGCTTGAACGCCTGCGCTCCGAGGGCAAGTCGATCCTCTACATCTCGCACCGCCTGGAAGAAGTGAAACGGCTGTGCGACCGCGCGACCGTGCTGCGACACGGCAAGGTGGTGGCGCATTGCGACCCGCGCAACGAAAGCCCGGCATCGCTCGCCCGCATGATGGTGGGCGACGAGGTGGTGGGAGCGGAGCGCCCGCCACGAGAAGCCGGCGAACCGGAAGAGATGCTGGGTATTTGCGGGCTGAGTCGAAAACCGGCGGGTCCGTTCTCGGTGCAGCTTCACGACATCTGGCTGACCGTGAAAAGCGGAGAGGTGATCGGCATTGCCGGCGTTGCGGGCAACGGTCAGGGCGAGTTTTTCGAAGCCATTTCCGGTGAGGTATTGCAGGAAGCCCCCAATGTGCTGCGCATCCGCGGCAAGGCCGCCGGCAAGCTCGACATCAATGACCGGCGCCTGCTCGGCGCGGCTTTTGTGCCCGAAGAGCGGCTTGGCCACGGAGCAGCTCCCACGCTGAAGCTATCGGAAAACCTGCTTCTCTCTCGCTTTCGCACCGACGCAAATGCGTTCCTCTCCAAAGTCGGGCTGGTTGCCTCCGGCGCGCTTGCAAAGGCATCAAAGCGCATTGTCGCCGATATGGATGTCCGCAAAAGCGCCGAAGATCCGGAAGCATCGGCACTCTCCGGCGGTAATCTGCAGAAGTTCATCATCGGCAGGGAACTGGATCGCCAGCCCTCTGTGATGATTGTCAACCAGCCGACATGGGGCGTCGATGCGGGTGCCGCCGCACGCATCCGTCAGGCGCTGATCGATCTCGCGCGCGCCGGATCGGCGGTGCTTGTGATCAGCCAGGATCTGGACGAGCTTTTCGAGATTTCAGACTCGATCGCGGTCATGCACAATGGCCGGCTGTCAGAACCGGTGCCCATCGGCGATGCGACATATGAAAAGATCGGACTGCTGATGGGTGGCGCGGATGCCGCGGCATCTCCGGCAGTGAAGGAGGCAGTGTGATGCGGGTCGAACTCATCAAACGACCGCAGCAATCGGCACTGTTCTCCGCGGTCTCGCCCTTCATCGCGCTCGGGCTGACTTTGATTGCCGGCGCGATCATGTTTTCGTTGCTCGGCAAGAACCCGCTTGACGCACTGTATTATTACTTCATCGACCCGCTGACCGGAATCTGGGACCCCTTCAATCGCTGGCAGTTGCATGAGCTGGCGATCAAGGCGGCACCCCTGATCCTGATCGCGGTCGGCCTGTCGGTCTGTTTCCTTTCCAACAACTGGAACATCGGCGCGGAGGGCCAGTTCGTCGCCGGGGCGATGGCCGGTTCGATGATCCCGGTGTTGTTCCCCGAATTTCACTCGTGGATCGTGCTGCCGCTGATGCTGATCATGGGCATGGCGGGCGGGGCGGCCTATGCGAGCATTCCCGCTTTCCTGAAAGTGCGATTCAACACCAACGAGATCCTCACCAGCCTGATGCTGGTCTATGTCGCGCAACTCTTCAACGACTGGCTGGTTCGCGGTCCTTGGCGCAACCCAGAGGGATTCAGCTTTCCGGGCACTGTGCGCTTTCATGAATATGCAATCCTGCCGCAGATCTGGCCTGACGCCGGCCGCGCCCATTGGGGTTTCATCTTCGCGCTGATCGCTGCAGTGGCGGTCTGGTTCATGCTCTCCAAGACCGTCAAAGGTTTCGAGGTGAAGGTGCTGGGCCAGAGCCCGCGGGCAGGGCGCTTCGCGGGATTTTCCGCGTCACGCATGGTGTTTTTCGCCTTCCTGATCTCGGGCGCGCTGGCGGGACTCGCCGGCATCAGCGAAGTAGCCGGGCCGGTAGAGCATCTGAACGAGAAGATTTCGATCGGCTATGGCTTCACCGCCATCATCGTCGCCTTTCTCGGCCGGCTTAATCCGCTTGGCATCGTTGCCGCTGGCCTGATACTGGCACTGACATATCTCGGCGGCGAAGCGGCGCAGATATCACTGCAGGTCTCCGACAAGACCGTTCGCGCATTCCAGGGCATGCTGCTCTTTTTTGTGCTCGCCAGCGACACGCTGATCCACTACCGCATCCGCCTTGTCGCATCGCCGGCGGCAAAACCGGCCGAGCTGGCCGCCACGGAGGCCGCAGGCAATGTTTGAGCAGATCATCATCACCATCGCGACCGCTGCCACGCCGCTGCTGATCGCGGCCATCGGCGAACTGGTGGTCGAGCGTTCGGGCGTGCTCAATCTCGGCGTCGAGGGCATGATGATCATGGGCGCAGTCGCCGGCTTTGCCGCCGCCTTTACGACGGGTTCGCCATGGCTGGGTCTGGCGGCGGCGATTTGTGCCGGGGCGCTTTTTTCGCTGCTGTTCGCGTTCCTGACGCTGACGCTGGTCACCAATCAGGTGGCAACCGGACTGGCGCTGACGCTGCTAGGGCTTGGCCTGTCGGGCATGCTCGGTGAGACTTTCACGGGCCAGCCGGGCGTAAAGCTGCCGCTGATCTACATACCGGTCCTCACCGAGCTGCCGCTGGTTGGCAGACTGCTGTTCGGACAGGATCCGGTGTTTTACCTGTCGCTGCTGCTGACCGGCGCAGTGGCATGGTTCCTGTTCAGAACCCGCGCCGGGCTGACGCTGCGCTCGGTCGGCGACAATCATGGCTCCGCCCACGCGCTCGGCATCAACGTCATCCGTATCCGCTATCTCGCCGTCATGTTCGGCGGCGCCTGCGCCGGAGCTGCCGGCGGCTACCTGTCGCTGCTTTACACCACGCAGTGGATCGAGAGCATGACGGCCGGCCGCGGCTGGATCGCGCTGGCGCTTGTGGTGTTCGCCTCCTGGCGGCCCTGGCGCGTGCTGGCAGGAGCCTATCTGTTCGGCGCGGTTTCGATCGGCCAGTTGCATGCACAGGCCCTGGGCATCAAAATTCCGTCCCAGTTTCTTTCGGCGTTGCCCTATCTGGCAACGATCGTCGTGCTGGTTCTAATATCGAGAAACCGGCGCCTGACCATGATAAACACACCAGCATCTTTGGGACGGCCGTTCGTGCCCGACCGATAGAACGAGAGGGGCAAATCCCCCATAACCCCAAGAGGAGAACCTCATGAAGAAATCCCTGTTATCAATCGCAGCTGCGGCGGCCGTGCTCTCGCTCGGCACGTTTGCGGCGGAAGCAAAGGTGAAGGCCTGCTTCGTTTATGTCGGCCCGATCGGCGATTTCGGCTGGACCTATCAGCACCATCAGGGCGCGCTCGAAATGCAGGAAGCGCTCGGCGGCGAATCCGAGGTCGAACTCGCTTATCTGGAAAGTGTGCCGGAAGGCGCCGACGCTGAACGCGCGATCGAACGTTTTGCGCGTTCGGGCTGCAACATCATCTTCACCACATCCTTCGGTTACATGGATGCTACCAACGCGGTCGCCGGCAAGTTTCCGGATATCAAGTTCGAGCATGCCACCGGCTACAAGCGCGAACATCCGAATGTTTCGACCTACAATTCGCGCTTCCATGAAGGCCGCTACGTCCAGGGTGTAATTGCAGCCAGCATCTCGGAAGCCGGCGTGGCAGGCTACATCGCCTCCTTCCCGATTCCCGAGGTCGTGATGGGCATCAACGCATTCGTTCTGGGCGCGCAGTCGGTCAATCCCGACTTCAAGGTCAAGGTTGTGTGGGCCAACACCTGGTTCGACCCGGGCAAGGAAGCCGATGCCGCCAAGGCACTGATCGACCAGGGCGTCGACGTGATCACCCAGCACACCGACTCCACCGCGCCGATGCAGGTTGCTGCGGAACGCGGCATCAAGGCATTCGGACAGGCATCCGACATGATCAAGTTCGGACCCGAGACGCAGCTGACCTCCATCATCGACGACTGGGGTCACTATTACACCGAACGCGTCAAGGCCGTGATCGACGGCACCTGGGAACAGGTCGATGTGTGGGAAGGCATGGCCGAAGAGCATGTCGTCATGGCCGAATACACCAACATGCCCGACGACGTGAAAGCCAAGGCCGCCGACATCGAGGCAAAGATCAAGTCAGGCGAATTCGATCCCTTCACCGGCCCGGTCAACAAGCAGGACGGTTCGGCATGGCTGGCGGAAGGCGAAGTCGCTGAAGCCGGCGTGCTGCTCGGCATGAACTTCTACGTCGAGGGCGTGGACGATCAGCTGCCGCAATAATGCGGACAGCCGCAAAGCAATCAAGGAGGGCGCCCACGGGCGCCCTTTTCGTTTTTGTCAGTAGGGTATCCTGACAGGTAGTTGTCAGGAGCGAACTGCTAGGAGAAGCGCGAAATCAACCCCATCAAATCGGAGAACCGATCAATGCTCAAATTCTACCACGCACCATTCACGCGGGCACTCGGCGTATTCTGGCTGCTGGAAGAGCTCGGCGTCGACTACCAGCGCGTCGCGATCGACATTCGCGGCGACGGCGCGCCTGAAGACTACCGTAAGGTTCAGCCGAACAAGAAGGTGCCCGCCATCGAGCACGACGGCACGGTCATAACCGAAAGGGCTGCGATCACGCTCTACCTCGCCGAAACATTCACCGAAGCGGGCCTGGCACCCGCAGTCGGCGACCCGGCGCGGGCGGCCTATCTCACATGGACAATCTACAACGATGCAGTGATCGACCCCGCACTTTGCGCCAAGGCGCACGGGCTGGACTATGTCGGCAACGACTACCCGTTCGGTCTGTATGAGGACATGTTCGCCAATCTGGAACGCCATCTCAGCGCCAATGATTTCGCCGCCGGCGACCGCTTTACCGCAGCCGACACACAGCTTGGCACTTCCATCATGGTCACGATGAACACGATGAAAATCCTGCCGGAACGCCCGGCCTTCAAAGCCTATGTCGAACGGCTGCAGGACAGGCCGGCCTATCAGCGGGTTTCAAGGCTCGACTACGAAATGGCAATGGCGCTGCCGCCGCTTGAGGTGTAAGCCGAAAACGAACGAAAGGCCGGGTGCCGCCGCCATTGGCAGGCTCCCGCCGCCTGTGCCATCATTCTCCTGCTCGGTCGGGAGTATTTCATGACGACGTTGGGATTGACGGGGATCGGCCATATCGCCCTGAAGGTCGCGGACATCACCCGTTCGCTGGCTTTTTATCGCGACAGGCTTGGCTTCGAGGAGATGATGCGCCTCGACAACGACGATGGTTCGCTGTGGCTTGTTTACCTGCGTATCACCGACACCCAGTTTCTCGAGCTGTTTCCCGGCGGCGAAGGCGACTGCTCCCCCGGTGAGGAACGGACCGCTGTCAATCATTTCTGTCTCGAAACCGCCAATATCGAAGCAACAGCTAAGGCATTGCGCGCCGCGGGAATTCCCCTCACGGTAGAACCCAAGATGGGGCTCGACGGAAACATGCAATGCTGGATCGCGGACCCCGACGGGAACCGCATCGAGTTCATGCAAATGAGCCAGCAGAGCATGCAGGCAGCGGCAATACGGCGATTGAACGCGTAGGCATGAGCGGGTGACACGGCCAGTTCCTGCCGGTAAATGCTACCGGGGCACCACGTGAAATATGGAAACCGGATGACCTCGAGAACAATCATCGCACCGTCGGTGCTCTCTGCAGATTTTTCGCGGCTGGGCGAAGAGGTCGACACCGTGCTGCGCGCCGGTGCGGACTGGATCCATCTCGATGTGATGGACGGCCATTTTGTACCCAACATCACCTTCGGCTCACCGGTGATAAAATCGATCCGCGACCGCACCGATGCTGTGTTCGACTGCCATCTCATGATTGCGCCAACCGACCCCTATCTCGCCGCTTTTGCCGATGCCGGCGCAGACATCATCACCGTTCATGCCGAGGCTGGTCCGCATCTCGACCGGTCGCTGCAGGCAATCCGCGATCTCGGCAAGAGGGCCGGCGTCGCGCTCAACCCGTCAACGCCCGAAAGCGTGATCGAATATGTACTCGACCGGCTGGACCTGATCCTGCTGATGTCCGTCAACCCGGGATTCGGCGGCCAGAAATTCATTCCCTCGGTTGTGGAAAAGACACGGCGCGTGAAAGCGCTGATCGGCTCACGGCCGATAGAAATCGAAATCGATGGCGGGGTCACGCCTGAAACGGCACCGCTCGTCGCCGCAGCCGGAGCCAATGTGCTGGTGGCGGGCTCCGCTGTTTTCAAAGGCGGCGGCGAAGCGAGCTACCGCGCCAATGTCAGCGCAATACGCGAGGCGGCGGACAACGCGGTCGCCAACGCCGCCTGAACGACAACCAGCAGGGAGAGAGCATCATGGCAGCGACACCACCGGTTTGCGATTTTGGCTGGCAGGCAGTCGACGGCATCCTGATGGGCGTCGACGGCAACGAACACCAGATTTCGGAGATCGCGGGTCCGGGCGGGCTGGTCGTCGCATTCATCTGCAATCACTGCCCCGACGTGAAAGCCGTGATTGACCGCATCATCGATGACGCGAAGAAGCTGGAACCCTACGGCGTAGGTTTCGTCGCGATCTGCTCCAACGATGCAGATGCCTATCCCGAAGATTCATTCGACAAGATGCGTGAATTCGCCAAGGCGCACGGCTTTCCGTTTGCATATCTGCACGATGCCGACCAGTCGATCGCGCGCGCATACAACGCCGCCTGCACGCCCGACTTCTTCGGCTTCAACGCCGACCTCAAGCTGCAATATCGCGGCCGTCTCGACGCCGCGCGGCTGGATACGCCGGAGCCGGGCACGCGCCGCGATTTACTGGAAGCGATGGTTGCGATTGCACGGACGGGCGAGGGGCCGCGCGAGCAGGTGCCTTCCATGGGATGTTCGATCAAGTGGAAAGAAGCGGCTTAGCGCCGGCGCTTCAGCGGCCCGGCCTGCCGCGATAGGCTTCGCTGTATCTGGCCGGCAGGTCGTCGGCGTCGTAGACGCCGATGAGCACACCGGTTTCGGGCCCGCCCGAGCGCATCGCGATAATCCGGTCTTTCGCCATTGTCGTACGCTGCGATGGGCGCAGCGCCCAGGTTTTCAGCCGGTCTTCCATCATTGCGACCGTTGAAGCGAACTCGGGATCGCCGCCCACGTCGCGCAATTCCTGCGGGTCGTTTTCGAGATCAAACAGCATCGGCCGGAATCCGGGCGCGTGAACGAACTTCCATTCCTTGTCCGCAACCATGAAAAGCCGTGCCGCCTCGGGCGCAGCATCCAGCTCCCTGGCCATCGGCGTCATCGAATAGTCATATTCGGAGACCGCAAATGTACGCCACTCCGGCGGCGTCTCGCCATGAAGGAACGGCATCAGCGACCGGCCTTCGACTATGTGGTCGGGGACGGTGCCGCCCGCGGCGTCGATGAACGTTGCGGCCAGGTCGATCGTTTCCACCAACTCGTCGCAAACCGAACCGCGTGTGCCGTCAGCCGCATCTGTAGGGTCGTACACGATCAGCGGCACATTCACCGACTGTTCGTGGAACAGGTCTTTTTCGCCAAGCCAGTGGTCGCCGAGATAATCACCGTGGTCCGACGTCAGCACGATCATCGTATCTTCCAGGCGCCCGGATTCATCAAGAAAATCCAGCAGCTTGCCCAGCTGGTCGTCGCATTGTCTGATCAGGCCCATATAGGCCGGGATCACGGCCTCGCGCACTTCGTCGCGGCTAAACGCGCGGCCGATCTGGTTCTCCATGAAGGCGCGGTAGACCGGATGCGGATCCTGCCGTTCCAGCTTCGAGCGGACCGCGGGAAGAATGTCGCCGGCGCCGAACATGTCGTGATAGGGCGCAGGCACGATGTAGGGCCAGTGCGGCTTGATGTAGGAAAGGTGGCACAGCCACGGCCGCTCATGGTCCGCCGAAATGAAGGCCTGCGCCTCGCGTGTAAGCCAGGGGGTCTCCGAATCCTCCTCCGCGATATTGGCCGCCTTGCCGGCATTGGCCATGAACCAGCCAGACGCCATGTCGCCAGTTTCCTCAAGGCCGGAATTGGCAAAGTCGTGCCACGGGTTTTCGCCCGCATAGCCGCGTGATTTCAGATATTCGTTGTAGGATTGCCGGCCCTTGTCGTAATAACCGGCCGGGCCTTTGCCCCACAGGCCGTCGTCGCGCACATGTACGTCGAAACCGCATTCAGACACACGCGCACCGATGACTGAATCGCGCGACAGGCCAAGCCGCTCCATTCCGTCCTCATCGACCCGCATATGCGTCTTGCCAACGAGCACCGCATCCATGCCCGCCTTGCGCAGATGGTCGCCCAGCGTGAGTTCACCGACTTTGAGCGGAAACCCGTTCCACGCCGCACCGTGCGAGTGCACATAGCGCCCGGTGTAGAACGACATGCGTGAGGCACCGCACACGGGCGATTGTGCATAGGCGCGCGAAAAGCGCACGCCCATTGCGGCGAGGCGGTCAATGTTCGGCGTATGCAGGTGAGGGTGGCCTGCACAGCTCAGATAGTCGAACCTGAGCTGATCGTACATGATGAAGAGAATATTCAAGGCATGCTCCGCTGACTGGGCCGGTCGTACCTTATTCGAAAACCGGCCATTGGCCAGCCGCGAATGGAGACGGGACATAAAGCACGCGATCGAAAGCGCGAACAGCCGTTCCGGCCGTTGCCAGGTACGTCATGACCAGGCAGCTCGGGCACGGTCGCAACGTTGGAAATTTGCACTCATGTCTCGCTGCTCAGGCGCGGCAAAATCACTGAACGATCCAATGCGCTCGATTTCATATTTTCGTTCAGTTGCTTCCATAGTACATCATATAATTCCCATAACACATTGAAAGTATTATCTATTGTGCGTGAAGGATTTCTGTTTTTAGTATATGTAAAATCTGCTTGACAAACGTTCTCCCATTCGTGAACGTTTACAAATACTAAAAAACAGGAGCCGCTTGTGGAGGGTGAGAACGCAGTCCAGTCGACGCAACAAGGCGGGGAGCCGCTGGGCACGCGTTTGCGCGACCGGCGTCGCAAACTCGGCTTGACGTTGAAGGATGTTGCTGAAGGGGCTGGCCTATCTGTCGGGTTCATCTCGCAGGTCGAGCGCGACCTCACGGTTCCGTCCCTATCCTCACTGGCGTCGATATCACGGGTGCTGCAAACCCCGATCACCAGCTTCCTCTCACAGCCAGACGGCGGCCAGCCGTACACCAGGCATGACCAGCGCCCCGTCTACGCGGTTCATGCCAAGGGGCTTCACTACGAGCGACTTTCGGCGCGCTTCCCGGGCAACGTTCTGAACAGTGTGATCGTTCACGAGCCGCCGGGCATGCGCTCCGAACCGATCCGCCATGAGGGAGAAGAGATGTTCTTCATCCTCAAGGGCTCGATCACGGTCGAAGTGGAGGACGAGGTCACCGTTCTTTCTGCCGGCGACAGCATCCATTTCGATTCCACTCGGCGTCATTCCTCATGGAATCACACCACCGAACCGGTGACCATTCTCCACGTGTGCACCATGGACGTCTTTGGAGACGACCTGGCCGACGACAACCGGCTGGGCAACCGGGCGCGGCACAAAGTCCGACAAGAACCCGGGAACGATGATAGCGAAACTGAGAACGTAACTGCTTGAAACTGTGGCAGTAATGGGAGCAACCGACATGAAATCTATTCTCAAGCCAATTACCGCGATGGCGCTGGCATCCAGCGTTCTTGCCGCACCGGCCGTGGCAAATGCAGGCGGCACGCTGCGCCTCGACGAAGTGGCGGTCGGCGAGATCGACCCGTCCAAGGCGTCGGACTACGCCGACTCCATCTTGATGTTCAATCTCTACGATACACTGGTCTTGCCGCGTCAGGGCGGCCCCGGCCACGAGCCGCACCTGGCCGAAAGCTGGGAAGGTTCGGGAACCGAATATACCTTCAAGCTGCGCAGCGACGTGAACTTCGTCAGCGGTAATCCGATGACTGCGGAAGACGTCGTGTTTTCGCTGGAGCGCATGAAGGCGATGGGCAAGGGCCTGTCCTATCTGTTCGCCAACGTGGAAAGCGCGGAAGCAGTTGACTCACACACGGTCAAATTCACGCTGGCCACTCCCTACGCACCATTCGTGGCCTCATTGGTTCGTCTGCCGATCGTCGACAAGCAGGCCGTCATGTCCAATCTCGGCGAAGGCGAGGGCGGCATGAAAGACTGGGGCGAAGCCTGGCTTTCGTCCAACACGGCCGGCACCGGCGCCTACAAGGTTGTCTCGCATAATCCGCAGGAAGAAACCGTCATGGAAAAGAACGGCGGCTACTTCCTCGATGTGGCCGAAGCCGCTCCTGACCAGGTACGTCTGCGTTACGGCCTTGAAGCCGCGACCGTGCGCACGCTGATCAGCCAGGGCGAGCATGACATCGCCTCCCAGTGGCTGCCGCCGGAAGTCATCAAGGCGCTCGCCAATGACGGCGCGCAGCTTCTGACCGAGAGCGGAACCGGTGCGTTTTACGTGAAGATGAACACGACCAAGGCGCCGCTTGACGATGCGGAGTGCCGCCTCGCGCTGGCCAATGCATTCGACTACGATGCCGCGATCAAGATGATCGCCGTCACCGACGAGGTTTCGCAGGGGTCGGCGGCAACCGGAGCCATACCGGTCGGCATGTTCGGCGCCAACCCTGCCGGCAACGGTCTGTCGCGCGACATGGAAGCGGCAAAAGCACATCTGGCCAACTGCAAATACAAGCCCGAGGACATCAATCTCGAATTGTCCTGGATCGCCGAGGTTCCGGTCGAGGAGCGCTTCGCCCTGCTGATGCAGGCGAACTTCGCCGAGCTTGGCATCAAATCCGAGATCAAGAAGTTGCCCTGGGCCTTGTTCGCGGAGCAGGTGTCCAAGCCAGAAAACACGCCGCATATCTCGCAACTCTTCGTCAACGCCGTGACCGGCGATCCCGATACGCTGCTTTACGGCATGTATCACTCAACGGCAGCGGGCACCTGGCAGTCACCGGAATATCTGAGTGACGCAAAGGTGGATGAACTGCTCGACGCAGGCCGCACTGGCGCGGACGATGCCGCTCGCGAAGCTGCCTATTCGCAGCTGAACGATCGCCTGATGGAGATAGCGCCATCGATCTACGGCTACGACCGGCAATCGGTGTTCGCAGCCAGCACGCGTGTGAAAGCGCCGGCGCTCAGCGATCCTGAAAAGGCCTTCGGGCTGGACGGAATGGGCTTCACCTTCCGTCTGATGGAAGTCGCCGACTAACAGGTGCCGGCGGCAGCCGGGCGGACCAAGCAACGCCCGGCTGCGCCAATTGGAACCAGAACGATGATGCCGATTGCCCGCCTGCTTTCGAAGCGGCTGGGAACCTCGTTGCTCGTGCTTTTCGGGGTCTCCATGCTGATCTTCGCCATCGCCCGGATCATCCCCGGCGACCCCGCGCGCATCGCGCTGGGCCCCAACGCGACGACTGAACAGGTTGCTGCGCTGCGGGCGGCCCTGCACCTCGATGATCCGGTGTGGATCCAGTACGGCTACTTTCTGGGCGATCTCCTGCGTGGCGACCTTGGTGTATCCCTTTACACGAACCGCCCGGTGACCACCGACATCGCGCAGTTCCTGCCGGCGACACTCGAGCTGGTTTTGGTCGCCGGCTTCATGATGGTAGCGATCGGTCTGCCGCTGGGCATTCTGTCGGCGCGTTACCGCGGCGGCATCGCAGACAATATAGTCCGCATCGTCTCGCTTCTCGGCGTCTCCGCCCCGAGTTTCGTATGGGCGGTGATCCTGATGCTGATCTTCGCCTTCTACCTGCCGCTCTTCCCGGTGGCTGGGCGCATATCTGACAGCTACTCGATTGAGGCCGTCACCGGCTTTCTTCTGGTCGACACCCTGATCGCCGGCAATTTTCGTGCATTCGGAAATGCTGCCTGGCACATCGTGCTTCCGGCCTTCGCGCTGGCGCTTTCGGGCATTGGACAGGCCACACGGCTGACGCGCGCCAACATGGTCGAGACCTATGACCGGCCCTATATCGAGATGGCACGGTCGTACGGTTTTCCCGCCCGGCGCATTGCCAATCGTTACGCCTTCAAGCCGTCGCTCATTCCTTCGCTGACAATCATCGGCCTCGACTTCGCGGCGATGCTGGGCAACGCCTTTCTGGTGGAAGCGATTTTCGCCTGGCCGGGGCTGTCGCGTTACGGCGTTGCGGTAATTCTGCGCAAGGATCTGAACGCCATCGTCGGCACGGTACTCATCATTTCGGCGACCTTCCTGATCGTGAACATCATCGTCGATCTGCTGATCGCCTTCATCAATCCACGCATCCGGCTGTCGCAGAGGTCGTCATGAAACGCACGATCTCCATCCTGGTCGCCAACCCGCTGTCTCTGCTGGGCGTTGTGCTGGTCGCCACCGTCGTACTGTCGGCGCTGTTCGCAGATTTCATCGCGCCGTTTCCAGAGCATCGCGGTGCGGTGGTCGACTTCGCCAATTTCAACAAGGCACCGGAATGGCCCTACCTCATGGGCACCGACCTGGTCGGCCGCGATATCTTCTCGCGCATTCTCTATGCCTACCGCATCTCGCTCATTCTCGGCGTCGTCGTCCTTGCAATCGCGGTGCCTGTCGGCGTCACGGTCGGGCTGGTCGCCGGCTATTTCGGCGGCTGGACCGAATACGTCCTCATGCGCATCACCGATATCTTCCTGTCGATCCCGCCGCTGGTGCTCGCAATGTCGATCATGGGCGTGTTGGAGCCGACGCTCGCCAACGGCATGCTGGCCGTCACGGTGATGTGGTGGCCCTGGTACACGCGCCTTGTCTACAACATCACCCGCTCCGAGCGTGAGGAAGGCTACGTGCTCGCTGCCGAGGTGATCGGTGCCTCTCCGCTGCACGTCATCTTCCGCGAAATCCTGCCCAACTGCGTGCCGGCCGTCGTGACCAAAATGACGCTCGACCTCGGTTTCGTGATCCTGATCGCGTCCTCACTGTCATTCCTGGGCCTTGGCGTGCAGCCGCCGACGCCCGATCTCGGATCGATGGTCGCCGACGGCGCAAAATATCTGCCGGACAGTTGGTGGCTGACGGTGTTCCCCGGTCTCGCCATCCTGGTCGCGGTGTTCGGCTTCAACCTGATCGGCGACGCCTTGCGCGACATTCTGGGGGCGGATCAATGAGCCGCCCGCTGCTCGATATCCGCGACCTCACGCTCGGCTTCAAGGGCTGGACGGGTCTCACCGAAGTACTGCACGGCATATCGCTGAACATCCAGCCGGGCGAGCGTGTGGCGCTGGTGGGCGAGTCCGGCTCCGGCAAGTCGGTCACCGCACGCATCGTGCTCGGCATGCTGCAGTCGCTTCGTTCGGCCCGCATTGGCGGCACTGTCGAATTCGACGGCCGCAATCTGGCGCAGATGTCGCGCGCCGAACGCCAGCAACTGCGCGGAACGCGCATCTCGATGATCTTCCAGGACCCGACGTCGTCGCTGAACCCGGTCTACCGGATCGGCACGCAGTTTCACGAGGTGCTGAAGCGGGAGGTGCCGGGCTTCTCTTATCAGGAGGCGATGAACCGCGCCGCCGAGATCCTGCGCGAGGTCTCCATCGTCGATGCCGAGCGCGTGCTCAACTCCTACCCGTTCCAGCTGTCTGGCGGCATGAACCAGCGTGTCATGATCGCGATGGCTTTGGCGAATGAGCCCGACCTGCTTCTGGCAGACGAGCCTGGCACCGCGCTCGATGTCACGGTGCAGGCGCAGACACTCGACCTGATGCGCAGGCTTGTGGAACAGCATAACACCGCGGTCCTTTTCATCTCCCACAATCTCGGCGTCGTGCGCGAATTCGCCGACCGGGTTTACGTGATCTACAAGGGCCGCATCGTCGAGCACGGACCGACGACCGCGCTCTTCGACGATCCACGCCACCCCTACACCCGCGCGCTGATGACGGCGGTACCGCGCCTGACCGGCGGGGGAGTACCGGACATCGACGACGACGCCAGCGCGTTCTCGGCACCGCTCGTCGATCACCTCGCAGGGGAGGGGCGGCCATGAACGATGCCCTGATCTCAATCCGCAAAGTGTCCAAGACCTTCGACGCGGGCGGCCATGCCGTAAAGGCCCTGGACAACGTGTCGCTCGATGTCGAGCGCGGTTCGTGCTTGGCAATCGTCGGCGAATCCGGATCCGGCAAAAGCACGCTCGCCAATATTGTGCTCGGCATCTATCCGCCGAGTTCCGGAGAAGTGATGTTCGACGGCGAGCCGCTGCCGGCCCGGCGGACAAAACTGAACCGCAGGCAAATCCAGCTGGTACAGCAGAACCCGCTTTCATCGCTTAATCCCAAGCGCAGCATCGGCGCATCGCTCAGGCTGGCGCTCGATGTTCATGGCATTGGCGAACGCGCAGAACGCAAGGACATGGTGCGCGCGCTTCTGGAAGAGGTTGATCTGCCGCCTGAATTCGCCAGCCGCGCGCCCGCCGCACTTTCTGGCGGCCAGCGCCAGCGTGTCGCGATCGCGCGCGCTCTTGCCTGTCAGTCGGAGCTGGTTGTGCTCGACGAACCGACGTCCGCGCTCGACGTGCTGGTGCAGGCTCGGGTGCTGAAGCTTCTCAGCGAACTGCGGCCGAAGCGCAAACTCACATACATCTTCATCACCCACGATCTGGCGGTGGTGCGCAACATCGCCGATCGCGTCGCCGTCTTCGAGAAGGGTCGCATCGTCGAGACCGGCCCGACACGCAGGCTCTTTGAAAAGCCCGAACACCCTTACACGCGCGGCCTCATTGGTGCCGTGCCGGTCATCACGCGTGAAGAGCTAGCGCTCCGCGCATCCCTGTCCACGGAGGAAAATACATGAATGCGGAGGCCGCTTTCGGCGCTGCTCTCGAAGCAACAGGCAGCCAGCCAACAACAGCGTTCGGTGCGCTCAACGCGTTGACCGATGCGCTTGTCGGCGTGCGCCTGTTCACCCTGATGACGTTCGACGCAGCCACGGGCGAGGCGCGGCGCATCTATTCCAACATGCCGGATGCCTATCCGGTTTTGGGAACGAAACCCGTCAACGAGACGCACTGGACCGCAATCGTGCTCGACCGCCACGAGACCTTTGTCGCGAACAACATCGACGAAATCTCTCAGGTCTTCGACGACTTCGAACTGATCCGTTCGCTGGGTTGCGAATCCGCCATCAACGTTCCCGTCGTGGTCGACGGTTCCGTGATCGGCACCATCAACTGCCTCCACGAAGGAGGCTTTTATACGCCTGAACGCGTCGAAGCCTCCAACAGGCTGAAGCTCCCCGGAGCGGCCGCCTTTCTCCTCGATCGACTGATTTCCGCCAAGGGAGCCTGAACAATGGCGAACAAGACAATCCGCGTTGCGACCGATGTCGGAGGCACATTCACCGACCTTGTGTGCTTCGAAACGGACCAGGATACCGGCCAGTCGCGCATCATCACCGCCAAATCCGACACCACGCCGCCCAACTTCGAACAGGGCGTGCTGAACGTGCTTGCCAAGGGCGAGGTCGATCCGAAATCCATCGACTTTCTGGCACATGGCACCACTGTGGTCATCAACGCTCTGACGGAGCGCAAGGGCGTGAAGGTTGGCTTGATTACAACCGAAGGTTTTCGCGACACGCTGGAGATCGCGCGCGGCAACCGGCCGGACTTTTTCAACCTGCACTACAAGAAGCCTGAACCGTTCGTGCCGCGTTATCTGCGCCGCGAACTGCCCGGCCGCATGACGTATCGCGGCGACGAGATCGCCGCGCTCGACCTGTCGCCGCTGGGCGGAATTGTCGAGGACTTCAAGGCGGATGGCGTCGAGGCCGTCGCAATCTGCTTCCTGCATTCCTACGCCAATCCCGCCCATGAGCAGGCAACGATGGCCGAGGTCGAAAAGCTGTGGCCCGGCGTCTCTGTCGTATCCTCCCATCAGATTACCCGCGAATGGCGCGAATATGAGCGCTCCAACACCGCAGTGCTGTCGGCCTATGTCCAGCCGGTCGCACAGCGGTATCTGAAACGGCTGGAAGACGGCGTGAAAGGCGACGGCTTCGACGGCTCGCTCTATGTCATGCAATCGAACTGCGGTGTGGATTCGCTGGAAGCGGTCTCGCGCATCCCGATCACGATGGTTGAATCCGGACCCGCATCGGGTTTCTGGGGCGCAGCCGAACTCGGCAAGCTGATCGGCGAACCGAACGTGCTTGCGCTCGATATCGGCGGCACGACCGCCAAGTGCTCGCTGATCGAAAACGGTCAGGTCAAGATCATGACCGACTACTGGATCGAGCGCGACCGCACCTCGGCCGGTTACCCGATCATGGTGCCGGTGGTCGATCTGGTCGAGATCGGCAATGGCGGCGGCTCGATCGCCTGGGTCGACGATTTCGGAAAGCTGCATGTCGGCCCTCAATCGGCCGGAGCGCTGCCGGGTCCGGCGGCCTATGGCAAAGGTGGCACCAATGCTACCACGACCGACGCCAATCTCTGGCTCGGCCGCATCAACAAGGATTATTTCTGCGGCGGCGAGATCGACGCCGATATGGACGCTACCGGCAAGGCAATCGAGGCGGTTGGCAAAAAGCTCGGCGTTGACGCCAGTGAGGCAGCGCGCGGCATCGTGCGCATCGCGAACAACAACATGGTCAACGCGCTGAAGCTGGTGTCGCTCAACCGCGGCCACGACCCACGTGATTTCACTCTGGTCGCCTTCGGCGGCGGTGGTGCCATGCACGCCGTGGCGCTCGCACAGGAGCTCGGTGTCAAGAAGGTCGTCATCCCGGCCGGCGCGTCGGTGTTCTCAGCCTGGGGCATGATGATGTCGGACCTCAGACGTGACTATTTCGTCACCAACCTGGCCGATCTTTCCGGCGATTCCGCTGGGGCGATCGAAGCGCTCTTCGCAGAAACGGAGGATCGCGCCCGCGACCAGTATGCGGCCGAGGGTATCGACCGCGCCAAGGTGAAATTCCTACGCTTCGCCAAGTTCCGCTACCAGAACCAGGAGCACACCACGGAGGTGCTGCTGGAAGAGGGGCCGGTCACGGCAGAACGTATCGACGCCATCGAAGCGAGTTTCCACGAAACCTACGAGCGCGAATACACCTATCGCCTCGACGCGCCCGTGGAGCTTGTCGGCATTCACCTCGTCGCCTCCGCCGAGGTCGGCAAGCTGACCATGAAAAGCGAGGAGCCCTCCGGCAATCCGGCAGCAATCGCGCTGAAGGGCAAACGCGAGGTCGATTACGCGTTGGAAGGTGTGCACGAAGCCGAGATCTACGACGGCACGAAGCTGGAACCGGGCATGACATTTGCCGGTCCGGCAGTGGTTGAAGATCCCGGCACGACGATTGTCATCCACCCCGGCAATCAGGTCGCGGTGGACGGCTACCGCAACATCCGCATCACGATCGAGAAATGAGGAGCGGTGACATGACTACACCTGCCAACGACCCGATCACGCTGGAGATCATTCAGAACTCGCTTCAGTCGACAGCGGACGAGATGTTCGCGGCGATGAAGAAGACCGCCATGAGCTCGATCATCTATGAAGTGCTCGACATGGGCACTGGCATCATGGATGCGCGCGGCGAGCTTGCATCGTCCGGTGCCGGCATTCCCGCCTTCATCGGCGTACTCGACAAGGCGGTGAAGGTGCTCATCGCCAAGTTCGACAAGCCGGGCGACATCGAGCCGGGCGACGTTTTTGCCACCAACGACCCCTATTATGGCGGCGTCACGCATCTCAACGACATCATCGTAGCCATGCCGGTGTTCGCAGACGGCCGTATCATCGCCTGGACGGCCAACATCGCGCACAACTCCGATGTCGGCGGCATGGCGCCGGGCTCGCTGACTGGCGAGGCGACCGAGATTTTCCAGGAAGGTCTGCGGCTGCCGGCAATCAAGATCATATCGAAGGGCAAGCCAATTGCGCCTGTTATGGACGTGATCAAGGTGAATTCGCGCATGCCGGACGTCCTGGAAGGCGATGTCTGGGCGGCAATCGCCTCGGTGCGCGTGGGCGACAGGCGGTTGAAGGAACTGGCCGCAAAATATGGCGTCGCAACCTTCGAAAACGCGATGGATTCCTTCATGGATTACGGTGAGAAGACCTCGCTGAAAGCGTTGAAGGACTTGCCCCATGGCACGTTCGAACTGTCGGAAGAACAGGACGATGGGCGAATCTTCAACGTCAAGATCACCATTTCCGACGACGAGTTCACCGTCGATCTGCGCGACAATCCCGATCAGGTCGCCAACCCGGTCAATACCAGCCGCGACGGCGTGATGGTGGCCGCTCAGATGATTTTCAAATCGCTGACCGACGCCTATTCGCCGGCCAATGGCGGCTCGTTCCGCCCGATCCGGCTTCTGACGCGTGAAGGCTCCGTTTTCCATGCCAAGGCACCGGCGCCGATCGGCTTCTATTACGAGATCGAGCTGCGGGTTTACGACATCATGTGGCGGTGTCTGGCACCGCACATGCCGGACCGCCTGGCCGCCGGACATTTCGCATCCGTGTGCGGCACCTTCATCGGCGGCACCCATCCCGATACCGGCCGGCAATACACCATCATCGAACCCCAGCTCGGCGGTTGGGGAGCGAGCCGAAACGGCGACGGCAACTCGGCCATGTTCTGCGGCTTTCATGGCGAGACATTCAATTGCCCGGCCGAAATCAACGAGGCCCGCAACGGTCTTTATGTCGACCGCATGGAGCTCAACACCGCACCTGGCGGCGAGGGAAAATTCACGGGTGGCCGTGGCATCGTGATGGACTATCGCGTGCGCAACGACAACGGCTTCCTGACCGCCGGCTACACACGTTCGAAATTTCCCGCCTGGGGAGTCGACGGCGGCCGCGACGGCTCGCCCAACTATGTCGAGTTCCGTCCCAAGGGCGGCGAGCCACAGCAATTCGCCTTCGTTTCCGGGCAGGTGACCAACACCGACGACGTGATCCGTGTTGTCACCGGCAATGGCGGCGGGCTCGGGAATCCGAAGGAGCGCGACCGCGATCTGGTGCGTCGCGACATTCGCAATGGGCTGATCTCGAAAGAGCAGGCTGAGGAGATTTACGGGTCGGTATGACCGGCCGGTTACGAAGGGAGGAATGCGCTCATGAACACGCCTTTGAAAGTCATGTATCACAATCCGGTCGGCAGCTCGGGCTACGATCAGGTGTTTGCCGACATGGTGGCTGCGCACAAGCTGCCCAACACGGAAGTGCATATCACCTCGCAGCCGGGCGATCATGGTACGTTCAACCATATCGAGTTTCGCGCCTATGAGGGCATCGTCACCCGCGGCATCATCCGCGCGGCGAGGGCAGCCGCACGCGAAGGCTTCGACGCCTTCGCCATCGGTTGCTTCTACGATACGGCGCTCCATGATGCCCGCGAAGTCTCGGGCGAGATGATCGTCACAGCGCCCTGCATGGCGTCGGTCGAGATTGCCACAAGCCTGGCCAACCGCTTCGGCGTCATTGTGGGGCGGCGCAAATGGGTCGACCAGATGAGCCGCACCGTGGCCGATCTGGGCCAGGAAAGCCGTCTGAGCGGCTTCTACCATGTCGAACTGGGCGTAAACGACTTCCAGACCGACCATGACCGCACCAACGATCTTCTCACAGCCGCCGGCCGCCGCGCGGTCGAGCAGGAATATGCAGAGGCAATCATCCTGGGCTGCACGCTCGAAATCGGCTTCTACAAGGAGCTGGAAAAGGAACTCGGCGTGCCTGTGATCGACCCGTCCATCGCCGCCTTCAAGCGAGCCGAATACAGTGCGCTTCTGAAGCGGCAATGCGGTTGGGTGCCAAGCCGGAAATGGTCCTGTGAAGCACCGCCGGAACACGAGATCGCATCGTTCGGTGGGTTTGACGACGGCGAGATCTTCGGCAACCGGATAGTCGTCGAGGCCGACCCGCACGCAACGCCGCTCGCGGCCTGAATAACGGGAGGTATTCCGGCTCTGACCGACGAGGTTGGATAGCGCCGGTGCGCAGGAGAACGGCCATGGCACGAGAATGGGTCATCAATGCCTATGACGGCTGCGAGGGTTTGCAACTGGTCGAATGCGGCATCGAGGAGCCCGGCCCGACAGACGTACGGCTCCGCATCGAGGCTTTCGCACTCAACTGGGGTGACGAGGATCTTATGAACGACAGGTATTCGTTCAGCTTCTCGGCTTTCCCTGCGCGAATCGGAATGGAGGCTGCCGGCGTAGTCGAAGCGGTGGGGGAGAATGTCGAGGGCATCCAGGTCGGCGAACGCTATTGCACCTTGCCCTACTTCTACGACCGGCGCGGCGCCAGCGCCGACACGCTGCTGATCGATCAGGCCTATGTGACAAGGGCGCCGGAAGGGCTGACAGCCGTCGAGTCCGCTTCCATCTGGATGCAGTTCATGACGGCCTACTTCCCGATCGTGGAACTGGCAAAGGCAGCACCCGGCCGCAATATCCTCGTTCCGGCCGGCACCAGCACCGCCGGCAATGCGGCGCTGCAGATTGGCCGCGAGCACGGCGCAACCATGATCGCCACCACCCGCTCGCCCGCAAACCGTCAGTATCTCCTCGACAGCGGCGCAGACCATGTTTTCGTCGACGACGGCGGCGACATCGAATCCTACCTGATGGATGTCACCGAAGGTGTCGGTGTCCATGCCGCATTCGATCCAGTCGGAGCAGACTTTATGGACCGTTACGCCAATGCGATGGCAAAGGGCGGTATCCTGTTCCTCTATGGCGCGCTCACCGGACGTTACGCGGTTCCGCCCTTCCTGCCGATGATCCAGCGAAACCTCTGGTTTCACACTTATTCGCTCTTCAATTACGTCGAGAACCGCGAGGCAAACGAACGGGGCAAGGCATACGTGTACAAGGCGATTGCCGAAGGCAGGGTCAGACCTCGCATCGATCGTGTCTTCCCGATGGAAGGCTACATCGACGCTTGGCGCTACATGAAAGGCGCCCGCAGCAACTACGGCAAGGTTGTCGTTGAAACAGGAGTTTGATGGAGAATGACCGCGGAACGGTTGACGAAACTACGCAAGAAAATGGCCGAAACAGGCGTTGATCTGGTGGCGCTCGGCCCGGGCGCACATATGCAATGGCTGCTGGGTTTTCACCCGCATGCCGATGAACGCCCCTGCATGCTGCTTGTCGGCAGGGAGCGCGAGGCGTTTTTGATGCCGGCACTCAACGCCGAGGGTACGCGCGAAAACACCGAAGTCGCTTTCCACACCTGGTCCGACGATGAGGGGCCGGCTGATGCCCTCGCAGCCTCGCTCGCCGATGTTGGCGCCGATAGCGCGCGGGCCATGGCTCTCGATGAAACGATGCGCGCGGATTTTGCGCTTCTCATGGTCGACGCGCTGCCATCCGCCGCACGCACCTTCACCACCGAAACGATCGGTGCGTTGCGTATGCGTAAGGACGCTGGAGAATGCAGGCTCATCAAAGAAAACGCACAGATCAATGACCGCGCCATGCAGGCCGCTTTCGCGGCCGTCCGGCCGGGCGTGACTGAGCTTGAAATCGCCGAAGCCGTTCGCAGCCACTATCCGACTGAAGGTGCAAAAGCGGTATTCACGATTGTAGGCTCGGGTCCCAACGGGGCGTTTCCGCACCACGCCACCGGCTCGCGCAAGCTCAAGGATGGCGACGCCATCGTCATCGACATTGGCGGTACGAAGGATGGCTTTTTCTCCGATATGACCCGAATGGCAGCCGTCGGCCAGCCGCCGGAAGGGTATGAAGAGGTTCATTCCATCGTTGACGCTGCCGTTGAGGCCGCGCTCAGGGCCGCGCGTCCCGGTGTGCCGGCCAAGGCCGTCGATGCAGCGGCCCGCGGCGTCATCACCGACGCCGGATACGGCGAATACTTCGTCCACCGGACCGGCCATGGCCTCGGCATCGAGGTGCATGAACCACCATATCTGACCTCGGTATCGGAGACCGTGCTGGAGACCGGCATGGTGTTTTCCATCGAACCGGGCATCTACATTCCCGGCCGTTTCGGCATCCGGCTGGAAGAAATCGTCGTCCTGCGCGAGGACGGGCCGGAGATTTTCTCCGATCTGCCGCGCGACCTCCATGTGAGCAGGAGTTAGGACCATGACAACGGCGCCGGATCCGTTCACGCAATCGGTCGTACAGGCGGGGCTCGTGGCCGCGGCGGACGAAATGTTTGCAGTGCTGCGCAAAACCGCGATGAGCCCAATCATCTACGAGGTGCTCGACGTCGGAACGGGGGTGACGGATGCCAATGGCAAGCTGGTGAGCTCCGGTGCCGGCATCCCGACATTCGTCGGCGTACTCGACAAGGCCGTACAGCGCATTCTCGAAATTCACCCTCGCGACACCATTGCGGACGGCGACATCTTCATCACCAACGACCCGTATTACGGCGGCGTCACGCACCTGAGCGACGTGGTGGTCGCGATGCCGGTCTTCGCCGAGGGCCGGCTTGTCGCATGGTCGGCCTCGATAGCGCACTGGAACGACATTGGCGGCATGGTTGCCGGTTCGATGTCGGTGTCGGCCAGCGAGATCTTCCAGGAGGGCTTGCGCCTGCCGGCGGTGCGTCTGTTCGAGGCGGGCAGGGCGGTCGACGCCCTTTTCGACATCATTTCAGCCAATTCGCGCCTGCCTGATTTTGCCCGCGGTGATTTATGGGCGCAGGTGGCAGCAAGCCGAAAGGCCGCCTCGCGCATTACCCAGCTTGCCTCAGCCCACGGCGTGAAAACCTTCCTTGCTGCAATCGACGCGCTTTTCGACGAAGGCGAAAGACGCAGCCGCGCGGGACTGTCCGCTCTTCCCAAAGGGACATTCGAAATCACCGAGGAGCAGGATGACGGCGTCGTCTGGCACGCCGAAATCCAGATTTCGGACGACCGCTTTACGGTCGATCTGAGAGACAATCCCAAGCAACGCAACGCGCCTTACAACACCAGTCGTGACGGCGCGACGATTTCCGCGCAGATGATCTTCAAGGCACTGAGCGACCCGGAGCTTTTCGCCAATGCCGGTTCGTTTGCGCCACTCGAGGTGCTGACCGAACCCGGCACGATCTTCCACGCGATCGAGCCGGCACCGCATGGCTATTATTTCGAAACGCGCATCAGGCTTTACGATATGTTGTGGCGCTGTCTGGCGCAGGCGATCCCCGAGCGACTTCCGGCAGGGCATTTCGCCTCGATCTGCGGCACGGTGATTGCCGGCGCACACCCCGACACGGGCCGCCGCTTTACAATGGTGGAACCGCAGATGGGCGGCTGGGGCGCCACCGCCGAACGCGACGGACTCGACGCCATGTATTCGGCGAGCCATGGCGAGACCTTCAACTGCCCAGTTGAAATCTGCGAGGCGCGCTACGGCATCGACGTTGGCTGGAAGCGGATGAACGAAACCGGCGAGGGTGCGGGCCGGCATAGAGGCGGGCGCGGCCTTGAGGTCTGTTATCAGTTGCGCGGCGATGCCGTTCTTTCGGCGGGGTACAGCCGCAACCGTGTGCCGGTCTGGGGATCAAACGGCGGGGCTGACGGCGGCACCAACAGCATCTCCGTCATGCGCCGGGATGGACAACGCAAGAGTTATTCCTTCGCCTCCGGCCTCAAACTCGCGGCTGGCGACCAGGTGCTCGTTTCAACGGCAAACGGCGGCGGCTGGGGCAAAGCTTGAGGACATCAGGCGCGGCGGAAGTTCGAACTGAGTAGCTAGCGGCCGGTCGGTCGAACAGCCGGCGCGAAACGGCAGCGATTGAGAAATTGCGGCGGAACGAACCGCCGCGGAGTCTTTTCTAACGCGAGCTCATTGATTTCGCGCCCTCCGGAAGAGGTGGCGTTGTCACGTGGTCGATCGGGCGCATTAAATCGATCAGCTCTTCCAGGTTTCCGTCACACGTCCAACAAAGGTGACCGATACTCCGATCATTGCGATCATTGCCGCATACGCCACGAACGCCAGCGGTTCTCCGGCGGGCATGCCGTAGAGCAGAATACCGTCGTTTCCGCCCGGCACCGACACCACGCCCGCGCCCATGAGGGCGCCGCCAGCTAACCGCCGCGTACTTCCCCGCAGGGTCGGCATCTCCAACCGAACGCGACCCGTTACCGCGGCATTGGCAGTCGAGCCGGTCACCACGGCGACGACAGCAAGGACGGGGTTGAGATCGAGATCGGGTAGCCCTGCCAGTGCGTTGATCCAGGGAAAGGGCTGATGCAGGTATCCAAGTGCAACGAAGAGCGATCCGACCAGCGTCACTGCCGCCGTGAGCACGAGAAATTCCCACAGCTGCTGTTTTGCCAACATGTAGCGCGCCAGGATAAGCGCGATCAGAATTGAGGCCGCGGCAGGCCATGAGAGCGCGGTTGAGCGATCAACCAACGTCATGTCGTGTCCCGGAATAGCTGCTCGCGCGCAGACTATCCCGACCAGGATGCCGACGCCCGTCAGCAGATACTCGACCTGCCCGGACCCGATCCGGCCCACGACGCCAAAGGCGCAGGCTCCATTCACCACCGCTCCCAGCCCGAAAAGCATGCTGCCGACGAGGACGAAATGCCAGCTCATCCAGTCCGGCCGCAGAACAACGTCGGCGCCGATCAGTGCCAGACACAACACGCCCCAGAGCGCTGCTTCGAAAAACGAAAGAAACCGCGCCGGATGCCGCTTCATAATCAGTTCTTCGGTCGCGGCCACAGCACATATGGACCCACGGTTCATCGCCGCCCCCAACAGAAACGAGAGGCCGATAATTATGAGGGCTTGGCTCATCTTATGGGCAATGTATGCTCATGACGGATCGGGCTTGCAGAGTAACTACCCGAAATTGCATCGAAATAGAAGAAAGCGGAAGCTCGTGGAAATTAACCAGATCAAATATTTCCTGAACCTCGCCGCGACCCTTAATTTTACCGAGGCCGCCCGCCGTAGTGGCGTCGCCCAGCCAAGCCTGACACGGTCGATACGCCGGCTGGAGGAGGAACTGGGTGGTCTGCTTATCTATCGCGACGGCAAAGACAGCCGCCTGACCGATCTGGGTCGCGAGGTGCAGGCCGAGTTCATGCGCATCGACACGGCACTCATGAACATCCGCGAGCATTCGGAAAACTCGGTGCGCGGCCGCAGGCGCGTGTTGGATATCGGCGTAGCAACGACGATTGCCCCTGCCGGGTTTTCCGGCTTCTTCGATCACACGCTGAGCCAACTGCCGGCGGCAGCGATCAACGTCCACCCGCTGGAGATGAAGGAGGGCGCGGACGCTGTTCTGTCCGGCAAGTATCATGCCTGCCTCCTGCCAGTGGCGCCTGCAGACAACCCGAAACTCTCGGTTCTGCCGCTTTTCACAGAGCGGTTCATGCTGGCCTGCGCCGAGAGCTACCCACTGGCCACACTCAAGACGATTCCTGCCGAGGAGATAGCCAGGCACTCTTACGTCGATCGGCTAGCCTGCGAATTCCACGGCCAGATCACCGAGTATTTCATGAATCGCGATATCGTAATGTATCCGCGCTTCCGCTCCGAGCGCGAGGACTGGGTGCAGCGCATGGTCGCCGACGGCCATGCCATCTGCATCATGCCGGAACGCTCGGCAATCCTGCATGGGCTCGTGACCCGACCGGTAGAGAATCTGGACCTGTCCCGTGAGGTCGTCCTAGTGACGGTTTCGGGATCGGGAACGCCGATCGAGATTCGACAGATCGCGCGTTTGGCCGCGAAGTACGACTGGGGCAGAGATTGACGCAACAGGCGACCGGCGTTGCTATGGAATCTATGTTCACCAGCTATTGGTATTTAGCTCGGTTTGCATCCATCTTCCTGTCAACACCAAGAATGCCTGACGGAGGATGACCGCAATGAAATACGAAAAATCGGAAAGCGCCATTGCCAGCCTGACGCCGGAACAGTTCCGGGTCACGCAGGAGAACGGCACTGAGCGGCCCTATACCGGCGAGTACTACAAGAACAAGGAGCCGGGCATCTATGTCGATGTGGTTTCGGGCGAGCCGCTTTTTGCCTCGGCCGACAAGTTCGACAGCTTTTGTGGCTGGCCGAGCTTCACCAAGCCCATTGTACCCGCCCACATCAACGAACTGCGGGACGACAGCCACGGCATGACCCGCACCGAAGTGCGGTCTGTGCATGGAGACAGTCATCTGGGGCACGTTTTCAACGACGGCCCTGCCGACAAGGGCGGTCTGCGCTACTGCATCAACTCCGCCAGCCTGCGGTTCATCCATCGCGACGACATGGAGGCTGAGGGTTATGGGGAATATCTGGATCAAGTGGAGGACGTGACATGACCGAACGTGCTGTTCTGGCCGGAGGCTGCTTCTGGGGCATGCAGGACCTGATCCGCAGGAAGCCGGGCGTGGTTTCAACCCGCGTCGGCTACACAGGAGGCGACGTGCCCAACGCCACCTACCGCAACCACGGGGATCATGCCGAAGGGATCGAAATCGTCTTCGACCCCGACCGCATAAGTTACCGGGAGCTTCTTGAGTTCTTCTTCCAGATCCACGATCCGACCACGAAGGACCGGCAGGGCAATGATCGCGGCCGCAGCTACCGCTCGGCGATCTACTACATGAACGAGGCACAGAAGGACATCGCCCTCGACACGATCGCCGACGTGGAGGCTTCCGGCCTCTGGCCCGGAAAGGTCGTGACTGAAGTGGAACCGATTGGCGATTTCTGGGAAGCCGAGCCAGAGCATCAGGATTATCTGGAACGGGTCCCGAATGGCTACACATGCCACTTCGCGCGCGCGGACTGGGTGCTGCCGAAACGGCATGCGGCCGAGTAGGAATCAAGGCAGACGGCGGGGCGACTTGTCGCCCCGCATCTTCAGGGCCGACCTCGATTGATCGGCACATGAAAGGAGCACGTCATGCAATTCGGAGGACTTCACGAGAAAGCGAAGGAACTGCGCATCGCGCAGTGGATCGATGGCAATGGGAAGGCGATGGATGCACCGCTGAAGCTGGACGATCTGGGCAGCGGCTACAAGGTCATCTACTGCTTCCAGCACTGGTGCCCCGGCTGCCATTCGCGCGGGTTTCCAACGCTGAAGTACCTACACAGTCAATTGAAGGATCGAGGCGTCGGATTCGCAGTCATCCAGACCGTATTCGAGGGCGGCGAGATCAACACCTTCGACAAGCTTGCGGTCAACCAGACCCAGTACGAGCTCGATGTGCCATTCGCCCACGATGTGCCGGTGGCCGGCGAGCGCCATCCGAGCTTCATGGAAGATTACCGCAGCGGCGGCACGCCGTGGTTCACGGTGATCGACCCTTCGGGCAACGTCGTGCACGCCGATTTCCGTATCGATGCGGCGCGGTTCATCGCGGCGCTGGATGCGGAGACGCTCGAGATGAAACGAGCATGAATTTCGAGGGGCGGTCCCAGAGCCGCCCTTCGTTATCGTAATGAAACGGGGGCGGGCTGGAAGCGAGGAAGCTGACCGGCAAGGCAGGTCGTGCCCGGAGCGGCTCAAAAAATTCGATGTGGAGGAAAGACATGGACGACATCACATTCAAGAACACGCGCTTCGACCCTGACCTGATTGAGTTTCACAGCATCGCGCAGCAGATGGCAAAGTCGGTCGGCTACACCGCCGATATGAGTGTGGAGAAAAAGCTGGCGCAGCTGTTGCGTCTGCGGGTCGCGCAGATGAACGAATGTTCCTATTGCCTCATCCTGCACACAGAGGCCGCACACGATCAGGGCGTGAACCCTGCCAAAGTCGCACATCTGCAGAGCTGGCGCGAAAGCACGATGTTCAGCGAAGCCGAACAGGCCGCTCTCGCCTATTGCGAAGGCTTGACCGCCTACGATCTGCCGGGGTTTGCCGCCCTGCACGACGCGCTGACAAAGCATTTCGACGACAAGCAGATTGCCGAAATCGCCGCCATCGTCATCAACATGAACCTCTGGACCCGGTTGAAGCTGGCCCAGGGTCAGGTGCCCGTTCTGGGCGAATAGCCAATTCTCGAACGAATGCCGCAGGCGGGTTCTGCGATGGGCCGGACCTGAATGCCAATGGCATCGTTGCAGGTACGCGCACTGAAAGGCGCAATGTGATGGACCTGAGAGACTTAGAACAATCGGGAAGCGATTGGCACCCCAAGGCGCACGACGCAACAGGTGCATGGCGCATCGTCGCCGACGATTGTCGGCTTTGGCTGAAACTAGGCGCGGATTTTCGCACAGATTGGGGTCCTGACGTAAAGCTCTATCTGGTCGCGCAGGCTGTCGGCGATATCGGCGTCCGCGACCAACTGGGAGACAGCGGCACGCTTATTGGGCCAATTCAGGCCTTCGAGGGCGCTCAGGAATATGCCCTGCCGGCGATTGATCGCTTTGCCGGATTTCGCGCGATCATGTTGCATTGCCAGCGCTATTCGGCGGTGTGGTGCGGCATCGAGATCAATTTGCAATCTCCCTGAAGGAGCGCACATCATGGACAAAACACATCTTAAGCAGACCATGCTTTCGCTAACCGAGGCGGAGCTGTCGCAGGCCGCAAGGAAATACCAGCAGTTCCTGGGTACGGCACGTCTCGACCGCAGCGAGCCCATCGAGAATGACGAACAGGCGCAGGCCGAAACGGCCTCCATTCTTGCCGAAGCATTCGATGATCAGGTGCATGGTTATCAGGACAAGATCGCCCGGCTGCACACTATCGATTTCGGCCCCCGGACCGAGGTGACAGAAGGCGCCGTTGTCTCGTTGGGCGACCGCCACCTCGTCATTGCCGTATCCACCGCGCAGTTCGACTGCGACGGGCGGACTTTCGTCGGCATCTCCACCGCAGCTCCGATCTTTGCCGCAATTGAAGGCAAAACGGCCGGCGACACCTGCACCTTCCGGGGCCGCGCCCTGGTCATCGACAACATATACTGACCCTCGGCTGAGGCGCGAAACAAAATTGGAGATGGCATGAAACGCGACCCGTTCGACATCCATCAGGAGACGACGCCGGCGGATGCGCTCGATGCGCTCTACACCCTGACGGGCGAATCCGGCGCACCACGCTCCGTGAACGGCCTGAAATTCAGGGGTGAGGGTGCAATGTTCGGACGCGCCGTCACCATGCGCTCGCTTCCTGCGCGGGCAGATCATGATGAGGCCGTCTCTGCCCGTAGTGTAGCCGAGCACGGCATGGACGTGTTTGCCCGTGCTCTGTCGCTTTGCGATGAGCGCTCCGTTCTCGTGATCGAGGCGCGCGGAACGATCCACTACGCGGCGGGTGGCGGAACCGGCTTGTCCAGCCTTCTCGGGCGCCGCGCCGCAGGACTTCTCACGGACGGTCAGATCCGCGACAGCGAAAGCCTGACGGCCAATGCTGCAACAACCGGCACCAAGCTGATGACCGGCGGCTTCACCCTGCAATATGGCACACACCGGATGCTGACACCCCATGAGGTCAATATTCCGATTGCCATCGGCCAGACCCTGGTTGTGCCGGGCGACTACATTTTCGGCAATGCCGACGGGGCCGTGGTCATTCCTGAGTCTCTGGCCGAGGAAGTGCTCGAGACGGCTGTGGTTCTGTCTCGACTGGCGACCGTGATGGAAGAAACGCTGATCGAAAAACGCGCGGTACTGGGAGCCGACCTGAAAGGCGTCACGCCCGAGGTGATCGCGGCAGCGAAGGCCCGGTTCGAGTTCTCCGGCAGGCAGCTGGAACTCATGACAAAGAATGTCACCGGTATCAGGTGAGCCACAACAACCTGCCCTTAACGCACTTGGGAACACCTTCTCGTTCTGTGCGACCGGATCGGGAGAGCGCTTTCATGGGGCAAGCGGCAGAGTTCGGGACGAAGTTCGAACTCGACGACAGGAGCGCGACCGGCCGAAAATGCAGCCTCTGCGAAGGCGTTGAACGAAGCGAAACTGCCGCGAGCGAAAGAATGGCGGAGAGGGTGGGATTCGAACCCACGGTGACATCGCTGCCACGCCGGTTTTCAAGACCGGTGCCTTAAACCGCTCGGCCACCTCTCCGTCGACGCTCCAGCTGGTGACATCGGCGCACTTCCTCTAGTGCGCCGTATGAAGCCATGTCAACAAACGAACGCTTGCGAAGGAAGCCGGACCTGTGCCCAATGCGTCAAGCTGGGAGGAGTGCCGATGCGGCCGCTCGACGAAATTCTGGTTGTTTCGCTGGAACAGGCGATTGCCGCGCCTTATTGCACGCGGCTGATGGCCGATCAGGGGGCGCGCGTGATCAAGGTCGAGCGCCCGGACGGCGGCGATTTCGCGCGTGGCTACGACACACGGGCACGTGGCCTTTCCAGCCATTTCGTTTGGACAAACCGCTCCAAGGAGAGCTTGACCCTCGACCTTAAGAACGAGGACGACCTCGCTGCGCTTCGCACGATCCTGAAGTCGGCGGACGTCTTCGTACAGAATCTGGCGCCCGGCGCGGCACAGCGGCTGGGCCTGGCAAACGCAGATCTGCGCGCTGCCAACCCGAAACTCATCACCTGTTCCATCTCGGGTTACGGATCCGGAGGCCCCGACGAGGCGCGCAAGGCATACGATCTTCTCGTCCAGGCGGAGGCCGGCTTCCTGTCGGTCACCGGCAACGATGACGAGATGGCGAAATCCGGCATCTCGGTGGTCGATATCGCCGCTGGCGTCAGCGCCTATCAGGCAATCCTCAATGCAATTCTGATGCGCCACAAGACGGGCAGGGGTGACGAAATCGAAATCTCGATGCTTGAGGCGATGGCGGAATGGATGGGCTTTCCGCTCAATTATGCGATTGACGGGCAGTCTCCGCCGAAACGCAGCGGCGCGAGCCATGCCACGATCTGCCCATACGGGCCTTACCGCACCGCCGATGGCATGATTTTTCTCGCCATCCAGAACGAGCGCGAATGGCGCGTGTTTGCAACGGATGTGGTCGGTGATGCCGGTCTTGCCGGCGATCCGCGTTTCGACAACAACGAAAAGCGCGCCAAAAACCGTACCCGACTTGAGCCCATCATCGCGGCGGCGCTGGAGAGGCTGACCAGCGAAGAAGCGCTGTCCCTCCTCGACAGGGCCGGTATCGCCACGGCCCGGGTCAACGACATGGCAGGGCTTTGGAACCACCCGCAGCTCGCCGCGCGCAAGCGCTGGGGGGAATTCGGTTCGCCCAAGGGGGCATTGCCGGGCCTGTTGCCAGTTACCGGCGCATCCTGGCAACCGCGCCTCGACCCGGTGCCTGCCCTTGGAGAACACACAGAGTCGATCCGTGCCGAATTCGGCACTCCTCCCAAGTCGGATAATGGCATCGAATGAAGCCTGTGCGCCTTCGCACCGGGGCGCGCATACGCAGGGCCGAAAATGGCAGCGCGCCACATTGCTGCCCGTTTCACGCCGCAATCGGTTAACACGGTGATAAGATATTGATGCCAAAGACTCGGTCAGGAAGGTATTTGTACCTTCCAGCCTTCACCTGATTGGACTGAAGGTTTGGCCGCATCTGTTGTTTGTAGCGGTGGACGCATGAGGGGAATTGGGGACAGGACAACCGGGCCGGCGCTGGTGCGCCTTGGTTTGTCCAGAAGCTCCGCAATCATGATTGTCGTGACGGCCGCCGCTATGCTGGCGGGCTGCACCGGCACGCCTGCCGTGAAGAAGCTCGTCCGCGATCCCAACTCCAAGGAATATTTCGCCGAGTCCGAATATGGCGTAAAGGCGAGTCCCCGCGTCACCATGGCGGCGGCCAATCTGCGCCGCGGCGGCGGACGCGACATGATCGGCAAGCCCTACAAGATCAAGGGCAAATGGTACAAGCCGAAGGAGGAGCCCAATTACGCCAAGGTCGGCGCCGCCTCCTGGTATGGCGACGCCTTTCATGGAAGGCTGACGGCCAACGGCGAAATATACGACATGACGCACCTGACGGCCGCGCACCCTACGATGCCGCTGCCGAGTTATGCCCGGGTGACAAACCAGAAGAACGGTTCCTCGATCGTGGTGCGTGTCAACGACCGCGGCCCATTCGCGCACAACCGCATCATCGATCTTTCCAAACGTGCGGCCGAAATGCTCGACTACAAGCATTCCGGTGTCGCCAAGGTGAAGGTCGAATATCTCGGCCGCGCGCCTCTGCATGGCCGCGACGACCAGTATTTGCTGGCCTCCTACCGTCCGGGCGCAGGTGCCGCGCCGCGTGGCCGCGAAGAACTGCCGGTCATCAATGACGGCCTGCCGAGCGGCGTGATGATCGCCATGGCCGGCAATACGCCGACAAGCGGCATGAACCTGCGCCGCCGCAGTTTGTTCGAGGCGCTGCCGGGCGGCCGCAATGCGCGGCCCGTAGCGCGATCCGCATCACAGCCGGTTCAACTGGCCTCGAACACACAGCAACGCACTTCGCGGCTGGAAAATGTCGTTCTGCCAGGCGACCCGCTACTGCCCGATGCAGGCCCCTTCATTCCAGAACGCCCCGCAGGCACCGTTGCCTCCGACGCAGACCGGTTGGCGCTGCCGCTGCTGTCTTATGCAGACAGGCGCGTGAGAGAAGCCGCGACACCGTTCGATTCCATAGCTCCTGCGAATCTGAGTGCCGAAGCTGTGCTGGCTTCGTGGAAACGCAACGTATCTCGACCGCGCGGTTCCTACCTGATGGCCGGCTCGTTCGGCTCAATCCGCGCCGCACGCGACAGGGCCGAAATGCTCGCAGGGTTGGGCACGCCCGAGATACTTCGTGACGGCGATACCTTTACCGTCGCAATGGTGACCGACGAAAGCGCGCTTGACAGGCTGGCGCAGCAAGCCTGGCAGGCCGGTGCGGTCGACGCATTCATCGTTCGCGTCGAATAGACAAACGACTCTCACTGCGTTGATTTCGGCACTGCCGGGCTGCTAACCTTGCAGCATGTTCCGTTCCGGCAAGTTTCCAGTATGTATCGTAACTTTTTGAAATCAATTGCATTTATTCTCATTGGTGCAATTGTGTCCATGGCGCCGGCGCCGGCCGCAGCTCAGCTATTCGACACGCGGGCCGGGCAAGCCTTCATGGTCGACGCCGACACCGGTACGATCCTCTACGAAAAGAACCCCGACATACTCATCCCGCCGGCTTCGCTGGCAAAGCTGATGACGATGGAGGTCGTCTTCCACGCCATCAAATCCGGCCGTCTGACGATGCAGGATACCTTCCTGGTCAGCGAGAACGCCTGGCGCACTGGTGGAGCGTCTTCCGGCGGCTCAACAATGTTCGCCGAACTCGGTTCCTCGATATCGCTCGAAGACCTCATTCAGGGCGTCGTCGTGCAATCGGCCAATGACGGCTGCATCGTTATCGCTGAAGGCATGGCGGGCTCGGAAGAGCGGTTTGCCGACCAGATGACACAACGCGCACGCGCGATCGGCCTCGAAAAGTCGGTGTTCAAGAACTCCACCGGCCTGCCGGCGGAAGGCCAGGTCGTCACCGTGCGCGAGTTGGTGAAGCTCGCCCGCCACATCTGGCAGGAATATCCCGAATTCTACAGGTTTTACGCCCAGCGCGAATTCACCTGGAACGGAATTCGCCAGTTCAATCGCAATCCGCTGCTTCGAATGGATATCGGCGCCGACGGTTTGAAGACTGGATACACCGAGGCTTCGGGTTACGCGATCGTCGGCTCCGTGATGCGCGACGGCAGGCGGCTGTTTGTCGGCATGAGCGACATGGCAAGCGAAAACGAGCGCGCGGAAGAGAGCCGCCGCCTGCTTGACTGGGGCATTCGTGCATTCGAGAAGACCGAGCTTTTCGCCGAGAACGAAATCGTAGGCGAAGCCAAGACATATGGCGCCGAGAAATCCTATGTCGGCCTGCGTGCCGGCGGGCCGCTGTCGATTTTTGTGCCGATCACCAATCGCGACCGGCTGATCGCACGTATCGTCTACAATGGACCTGTGCTGCCGCCGGTGGAGGCGGGTACCGAACTCGGCACGCTGAAGGTTTGGATCGGCGACACACTGAGCCAGGAAACGCCGCTCTATGCAGCCGAAAGTGTAGGACATGGAAGCCTGTACTCGCGCGCGCTCGATGCAATCGAGGAACTGGCCATTGGCTGGCTGCGCTGACGCGCGGGCTTGCATTTGAGACGATGCCGACCCATTCAAAGCAGAATGGGGCGGCACGAATCTCCGTCGAACAAGCCCGCCCGTTGGGACACTCGATTTTGGCGCGCGGATTTTTCATCAGCTTTGAAGGCGGGGAGGGGGTAGGCAAGACGACCCAGATCAAACGCCTTGCCGAATCTCTGCGCGAAGCCGGCCACGATGTGGTTGAGACACGCGAGCCGGGCGGTTCGCCGGGCGCGGAGGCCGTGCGTCACGTGCTTCTGTCCGGCGCGGCCGAGGCACTGGGCGCCAAGCTCGAGGCAGTCCTTTTCGCTGCCGCCCGTTCCGACCATGTGGAAACGGTGATCAGGCCGGCGGTGGAAGCCGGCAAGATCGTGCTTACGGACCGCTTCATGGATTCTTCACGCGTCTACCAGGGCGTAACGGGAGGTCTCGCGCCCGATTTCATGACACCCCTGGAGCGCGCGACCGTCAACGGCATGGTGCCCGACCTCACATTCATGCTCGACATCGAGCCTGAAGAGGGTCTGCGGCGGGCGGCAGCGCGGCGAGCAGAAGGTGAAGCCGCAGACCGTTTCGAAAAGGAGCAGGTCGCGATTCACCGCAAGCGACGCGAAGCGTTCCTGGAAATCGCACGGAACGAACCCGACCGCTGCGTTGTCGTCGATGCATCCGCCGACGCCGAAGCGATTGCCGCTGAAATTCACAGTCGGGTGATGAATGCTCTGCGGGACGACGCCAAAATGGTGCGCAAGAAGGCGCCAGCCAAATGAGCGCCGCCGGACTTGCACCGCGCCGCCACGATTCCATCGACGGCGTGCGCGAGCCCGCCGAAAATCCGCTACTGGCGGGGCATCACAATGTCCGGCGCAACCTTGCCAGGGCCTTCAGGGAAGGGCGCCTGCACCACGCGCTGCTGCTTGCCGGGCCATCAGGCATCGGCAAGGCAACGCTCGCCTTCCATCTGGCCCGGCATGTGCTGACTGGGGCCGAAGACGCGCCCGCCGACGATCTGCGGCAATTGGATGAGGCCTCGCAGCTCTTCAGAACCGTAGCCCAGGGATCGCATGCCGCGGTGCTTCACCTGACCCGTCCGGCAAATGAACGCACCAAAGGTTTCAAGACCGTCGTCACGGTCGACGAAATCAGGCGTGTGGGCAAACTGCTGTCGCTGTCCGCACATGACGGCGGCTATCGCGTCGTCATTGTCGACCCGGCGGATGATCTCAACGCAAGTGCCGCAAACGCGCTTCTGAAGAATCTGGAAGAACCGCCCGCGCGAACGCTCTTCGTGCTTATT
This sequence comes from Rhizobiaceae bacterium, assembly GCA_017644005.1. Classification (GTDB taxonomy): domain Bacteria; phylum Pseudomonadota; class Alphaproteobacteria; order Rhizobiales; family Rhizobiaceae; genus RCIO01. The sequence goes on along the minus strand of JAEPMJ010000003.1, from coordinate 52,717 downwards.
ACACATGTAGCGGGCCGGTTGATGCCGACGATCCGCTCGCGCTGCCAGCTCATGCGCCTCAACCCGCTGGCGGATGCCGAGGTGGCCGAGGCGATGGCCGGCCTTGGATTGGCGCTACCGGACAGCGCTCAGGATCGTGAGGCGCTGCTGCAACGCGCCGGCGGCAGCGTGCGCAACGCGATCCTGTTGACTGAATATGGCGGTCTCGAAATCGCCAATACCATCGACTCGATCCTGCAGGGCAAGGCGTTCGATCTGGCGCTGGCGTCACGTCTCGCGGATGCGGTGACGGCCCGAGACGCCACTATTCAGTTCGACATGTTCAACGAGCATCTCCTTGGTGCCCTTTCCGCCGCTGCCGCGAAGGCCGCCGCCAAAAGCGAAACGGCCAACGCGGCCGGGCGCGCCGAAATATGGAGTCAGCTGCGCGACGATATCGCCGCAACCGAGACCTATAATCTCGACAAGCGCCACCATGTCATGACGACGCTGCGCAAATCGCATGACTGCCTGCACGGCTAGAGTTCGGCCATCGCGGTACCGGGTATGGCGGTATGGTCTTGGTCGCCGCGATGCGCTATCTGACCGCTTCCCGACCACCTGAATTCGAAAGCATTCACGCCGCCATGGCCCGCGAAAAATACTACATCACGACCGCGATTTCCTATCCCAACGGCAAGCCGCATATCGGCCACGCCTATGAGCTGATCGCGACCGACGCCATGGCACGTTTCCAGCGCCTTGACGGCAAGGACGTGTTTTTCCTAACCGGCACCGACGAACACGGCATCAAGATGCTGCAGACAGCGCGCAGGGAAGGAGTTTCACCCCGCGAACTGGCCGACAGGAACACCGCCGAATTCATGCGGATGGCCGAGGCGCTTAACGCCTCCAATGACGACTTCGTTCGCACCACGGAAGAGCGTCATTACGCTGCCTCGCAGGCGATATGGCGCGCGATGGAGAAGAACGGCGACATCTACAAGGGCGGATATGCCGGCTGGTACGCTGTCCGCGACGAGGCCTATTACGACGAAAGCGAGACCGAGCTGCGCGAAGATGGCGTGCGCTACGGTCCCCAGGGTACGCCCGTCGAATGGGTTGAGGAAGAAAGCTACTTCTTCCGACTCTCGAACTACCAGGACAAGTTGCTGAAGCTCTATGCCGACCAGCCGGATTTTATCGGCCCGGCCGAGCGCCGCAACGAGGTAATCAGTTTCGTGAAGTCAGGCCTGAAGGACCTGTCGATCTCGCGCACGACCTTTGACTGGGGCGTGCCGGTTCCTGACGACGAAAAGCACGTGATGTATGTATGGGTCGACGCGCTGACCAACTACATCACAGCCGCTGGCTACCCCGACGAGAATGCCGACCGCTGGGGCTACTGGCCAGCCAATGCGCACATCATCGGCAAGGATATCGTGCGCTTTCACACCGTCTATTGGCCTGCATTCCTGATGTCTGCTGGCATCGAGCTGCCGAAAAGCGTGTTCGCGCACGGATTTCTTTTCAACCGCGGGGAAAAGATGTCGAAATCGGTCGGCAACGTCGTCGATCCCTTCGCGCTCGCCGAGCATTACGGACTCGATCAAGTGCGCTATTTCCTGCTGCGCGAAGTGCCGTTCGGGCAGGACGGCAATTACAGCCACGACGCAATTGTGAACCGCACCAATGCCGACCTCGCCAACGATCTGGGCAATCTGGCGCAGCGCTCGCTGTCGATGATCGCCAAGAACTGCGACGGCAAGGTGCCCGCATGCGGCGCGCTTTCGGACGAGGACAACGCCATCCTGAAGGCCGCCTACGGCATCTATGACGAGGTGGCGCCGGCCATGAACGCCTTCCAGATCCACAAGGCGCTGGCGGCGATCTGGACAGTGGTGGCCGACGCAAACCGCTATTTCGCCGCGCAGGAGCCGTGGGCACTGAAAAAGACCGATCCGGAACGAATGGCGACCGTGCTTTACGTTACGGCCGAGGTTATTCGTGTCGTCGGCGTGTCGATCCAGCCGTTCATGCCGCAAAGCGCCGCGAAGCTGCTCGACCTGGTTGCGGTACCGGCCGACAGACGCCATTTCCGTGACGCAGCGCTCGTGCCTGGAACCGAATTGCCCAAGCCGCAGGGCATATTCCCGCGTTATGTGGAACCGGAAGCGCAGGCGTCATGAAGCTGATCGACAGCCATTGCCACCTCGACTTCCCCGATCTGGAAGCCGAGCGCGAGGATCTCATCGCACGGGCCGCCGAGGCTGGCGTTGCACTGATGGTCACGATCTCCACACGCGTGCGGCGGTTCGACCAGATCAAGGCGATTGCCGAAGCCTATCCGAACGTCTTCTGCTCGGTCGGCACGCACCCGCACAACGCAGGCGAGGAAGACGGCATACCGGCAGCCGAAATCATCGCTCTGGCGGAACACCCTAAGGTTGTGGCGATCGGCGAAGCCGGTCTCGACTATTTCTACGACAAGGCGCCGCGCGATGCGCAGGCTGCAGGCTTCCGCACCCATATCGCGGCTGCGCGCGAGACCGGGCTGCCGCTGGTTATTCACGCGCGCGATGCCGATGACGACGTAGCCGAAATCCTGCGCGATGAAACGGGGAAGGGTGCCTTCCCCTTCATTCTGCATTGTTTTTCGTCCGGCCGCTCCCTGGCCGAAACCGGGATCGAACTCGGAGGCTATGTCTCGTTTTCCGGCATTCTGACGTTCAAGAAATCGGAGGAGCTGCGCGCCATCGCCCGCGATCTGCCGCGCGACAGGCTGCTGGTTGAAACCGACGCGCCGTATCTTGCGCCGACACCGCATCGCGGCAAGCGCAACGAGCCGGCCTATGTGGCGCACACGGCCGCTGTGCTGGCCGAGACACTGGGGGTCGGCAACGACGATATCGCTGAAATCACGACAGAAAACGCAATGCGCGTTTTCTCCCGCATTCCGCGCACCGCGCTAGACGGCGCCTGAGCCGCAATGACCGATCGGCTGAGGCTGACAATCACCGGTTGCGGATCTTCGCCCGGCGTGCCGCGCATCAACGGCGACTGGGGCGCCTGCGACCCGACGAACGAACGCAACCGAAGATTGCGAGCGGCGGCCATTGTAGAGCGGATCGGCGACCGCGGAACGACGACGGTGGCAATCGATACCGGGCCGGATTTCCGAACCCAGATGATTGGCGCGGGCATCAAACGGCTCGACGGCGTGATCTACACCCATGCGCACGCCGACCACATTCACGGCATTGACGATCTGCGCGGCTACTTCCTGGCCCAGCGACAGCGCATCGACATCTTCGCTGACCATCCGACCATGACCCGGCTGAAGCACGCGTTCAGTTACTGCTTCGAAACACCTGCTGGCTCGGCATACCCGCCCATCGTGGAGCCACACATCATCGGTCATGATGAACCTGTGACGATAACAGGAGAGGGGGGCCCCCTGTCCTTTCAGCCGCTGCCGCAGCAGCACGGCGATATCGTCTCGCTAGGTTTTCGCATCGGCCCGATCGCCTATTGTTCCGATGTCAGCGGCTTTTCCGAGCACACCGCTGCGCTCATGACCGGCCTTGAGCTGCTCGTGATCGACGCGCTTCAATACCGGCCGCATCCATCGCATTTTTCGCTCGGCGAGGCGCTGGAGTGGATCGAGCGGCTGGCGCCCAGAAAAACTCTGCTGACCCATATGCATACCCCGCTCGATTATGAGACGGTGCGCCGCGAAACGCCGGACCATGTGGAACCGGCATTTGACGGTCAGATATTCGAGATCGACCTCACCGGACAGGAACAAGGCTTATGAGCGGCAGCATCGAACGTGTGAAACAGGCAGCGGCCAATGCCGGGCTCGACATCGAAATCCGCCGCATGGGCGCATCGACACGCACCGCCGAAGAAGCCGCGCAGCAATGCGGCTGCACGGTCGACCAGATCGTCAAATCGCTGATCTTCGAAGGCAAGAACGATGGCACGTTGTTTCTGTTCCTGTTGTCTGGCGCTTCGCGGCTCGATCTCGGCAAGGCATCCAAGGCCGCCGGCCAGGAACTGAAGCGCGCCGACCCGCGCGATGTGCGCGAGCGTACGGGCTTCGCGATCGGCGGTGTGGCACCCATTGGATATGACAACACGCTGCCGGTTTTCGCCGACGGCAAGCTTGCGGAGTTCGAACTCGTCTGGGCGGCCGCGGGCGCGCATGACGCGGTGTTTTCATCCGAACCCAAAGCGCTGATCTCAGCTGCCGGGGCGAATGTAGCCGATCTGGCCGAGTAGCAGCGCCATTTGGCGGCGCCACATTTAAGCGATCGGCATTAAATATTGAAATAGTTGAGTTTTATCACGTTCAAGCTGACATCATAGCCAACCACGTAAGTTCCATAATATATCTTATGCGACTTTCTGATGCTGCTGCTACGAACCCTACTGCTCCATCCAATCCCGCAACATTGACGCGAAGCGCCGAGCGTCTTTCTCCGGAAGCATGTGATCTGCGTCGTCAACTTCGACCAGTTGAGCACCAGGCACAGCCCGCGCTACGCCCCTGGAAGCTATTGTGAACAATGGCCGGGAGTTGCGGCCATATGCGACTGTCGTTGGAGTGCGGATACGAGCGAGATCGCCCGCGGTAATATTGGCCGGCGGACGGCCTCCGCCCATCAGCAGCGGCAGCACGCGCGCACTGGCCAGATAGGCTGAACGGCGGGCATCCGGAAGGGCCGCGTAGCAGCCCTCGCCCCCGGTGCTGTCGAAGAGTGCTGCCATGGCCGCTTCGGCGCCGCCGGTCTGCAGCGCCGCAACTACCGGGCCGAACGCGGCCATGGCGTCGGCGTTGAACGCCTTGAGGTCACCCTCGCCGGCAAGATACGTGCTGAGGCCCGGTTCGTACAAAAATGCCTTCGACACGAGGCCGGGCCTCAAGAGCAGCGCGTTGAGCAGCACATGCGTGGAATAGGACCACGCCGCAACGCCAATCTGACTTTCCCCATCGAGGTTTTCAAGCAGCCCAATAAGCTGTTCGGTGTGCGCCTCGGTGCCAAAGTCGCTGTCGTCGCCGCGCCATGGTTCGCTTCCGAACCAGCGCAATGTCGGTGTAACGAGATGGATGTCATCGCCGACAGCCTCGGCGACGGGCTTCCATAAGTCGCCCGAGCCCGGCGCACCATGCAAAAGGACGAGTGTCTGCACGCGCAAACCCCTAGAGTGTAACGAACGTGCCGCCCGCTACAGCATGGGAAGTTCGCGTGCAATCCTTGTATGCAAGACCTAACGCAACTCCAGCACCAGGGCGCGGTGATCCGATATTTCGGGATGTTCCACGACGTCGAACGAAACCACTTCCACATGCTCATTTACGAGCATGTAGTCGGCGAAACGCTCCGGCTTCGCGTAGTGCGATGTGCGCGTGTCTGAGAACGCGCGCCCGACAACGAGGTCATTCAGGCCAAGTGCGGCCAGAACGTCGAATATGCTGCTGCCGGGCAGCACATTGAAGTCGCCGCAGACGACCAGCCGCTCACCTGGCTGCCAGACGGTGCCAATGAGCGCTGCTAGCCTCTCAGCCTGCCGACGGCGTATGTCGCTGTCGGCCTTGCCGGTCGCCGGATCGCGCAGGCCGTGCATATGGGCGATCGCAATTGGCGTTTTGCATGTGGGATCGAACAGTCTGACGCAGTGCGCGTTGCGCGCACGTGGATGGTCGCCCCAGCCATCGGCAAAAAACGTGCCATGCACGAAACCCATCGCCTCTCCGATGGCCGACAAGTCGCGTCTGATGAAGGTGGCGAGCCCGAATTCTGAGGCGTGAGTGCGCCCTTCCCCGTCGTGAAGCACGCCGCGTGCCGCCGGAAAGAATCGCGGCTCATGCTGCGGCAGCACGCGCTTGATGTCTTCGTACAGGTTCGCGCGCTGATTGAGAACATGGTCGCCGTCGCGATAGATCAGCTCTGCTTCGCTGCAGCCCGGCGTGTTCACCACCTCCTGCAGGCACAAAACATCTGCTTGAACAGCCGGGAGATAATCGATCAGCGGGGCATGGAGTTTTCCGCCCCAGGCGTTGAGCGACAGGATGCGCATGACCGCCCTGCCCGGTCAGCGCCCGAGCGCTGCTGCATAAGCATCCGCCTTGAAACCGAACAGCAGATCGTCGCCGGTATCGAGCACCGGTCGCTTGATGAAGTTGGTGTCGGCAATAATGAGATCGCGCGCACGCACCGCGTCGATATTCAACTGCTCGGCCTCGGGAAGTGCGCGGAAAGAACGCGAACCGCGATTGAAGGCCGCCTCCCAGCCTGCGCGCTGGATCCAGTCATCGACCGTTGCGGCTTCAAGCGGCTGTTTGCGGTAATCGAAGAATGAGTGTTCGACGCCATTTGCCTCAAGCCACTTCAGCGCCTTTTTGACCGTGTCGCAGTTCTTGAAACCGTAGATCGTCGCCGCCATCACAAATCTCCATGAAAAGGGCCGCCTGACACCAAGCGCCGGCGGCCTTTCATAACCTGCGGAGATGGAGGAAAGAACTATTCCTCCGCCTTCTCGGTTTTTTTCTTCGGTGCGGCCTTCTTCTTGGCAGGTGCCTTCTTCTTGGCGGGTGCGGCTTCCGCGACATCCTCGTCGTCGTCGGCGATCAGTTCTTCGCGCGAGACCTTCTTGTCGGTCACGTCGACCTCGGCCATCAGGTGATCGACGACCTTTTCCTCAAACAGTGGCGCACGGACGCTTGAAAGCGCCTGCGGGTTTTCACGGTAATATTCGTAGACCTGTTGCTGCTGGTTGGCCGGGTAGCGCCTGATCGACTCAAACAATGCGCGCTGCAATTCGTCGTCGGAAACGGTGACACCGGCTTTTTCGCCGATCTCGGCCAGCACCAGACCAAGGCGTACGCGACGCTCGGCAAGCCGGCGATATTCCTCGCGTGCCTCTTCCTCGGTGGTGTCCTCATCGGCGAAAGTGCGCCCTGCCTTGTCCAGATCGGCCATGACCTGGCTCCAGATGTTGCCGAATTCGGCCTCGACCAGCTTCTCCGGCGTATCGAACTTGTAGGCTTCATCGAGAGCGTCGAGCAGCTGGCGCTTCGCTTTCTGCCGTGTCAGCGCGCCATACTGGCTTTCGATCTGGCCGCGAACGGCTTCCCGCAGCTTGTCCGCGGATTCCAGTCCGAGCGTCTTGGCGAGCTCGTCGTTGATCTCGAGTTTGCCCGGCTTCGACACTTCCTTGATCTTGAGATCGAAGGTCGCCTTCCGGCCGGCCAGATGCTCGGCTGCATACTGTTCGGGGAACGTCACCTCGATGGTGGTTTCGTCGCCGGCCTTCACGCCAACGAGCTGTTCCTCGAAGCCCGGGATGAACTGGTTGGAGCCGATGACGATATCGGCATCCTCCGCAGCACCGCCTTCGAAAGCCTCGCCATCGATTTTGCCCAGATAGTCGAGCTTCACCTTGTCGCCGGTCTCGGCCTTGCCCTTTTTCGGCTCGTAGGAACGCGCGGAATCGGCGACCACCTCAACCTGCTTCTCCACCTCGTCGTCCGGCACGTCGTAGACCAGACGGGTCAGCTTGATCGTGGAGAAATCCTTGAGTTCGATCGGCGGCAGAACTTCGTACGCGAGCGAGAATTCGAAATCGGCGTTGCCCGCCAGCACCTTCTCGGCCTCTTTCTCGTCCTCGGTCATCGCGATCTCAGGCTGCATGGCAGCCTTCTCTCCACGGTCGGAAAGGATGTCGCGCGCGGATTCCGAGAGAATCTCGTTCACCACTTCGGCCATGAAAGAGCGTCCATAGACCTTGCGCAGGTGTTGCACCGGCACCTTGCCGGGACGGAACCCGTTGATACGAACCTTGTCCTTCGCATCCGTCAGGCGCTTGACCAGCTTGGCTTCCATGTCCTTGGCAGGCACGGTCACCTTGATTTCGCGCTTCAGCCCCGAATTGAGCGTTTCGGTTACCTGCATTGTCATACCTTTGTTGTTCTCGCCGCCATATGCATGGCGGATACATGCGTTCGTTCTGCCGGAATGGAAGGCCTGGTGCGGGTGAAGGGACTTGAACCCCCACGGCTTGCGCCACAGGAACCTAAATCCTGCGTGTCTACCAATTCCACCACACCCGCCCGGCAAGGCCTGCCGACCTGCCGAAGCGCGGCGTTCTATAACACCATGATTCCTGCGATCAAAGGGTATTTAGCCCTGAATCTTACCTTTTCGGGGTAATGAACGAATTGCGGCACAATATCGCGCCCAGACGCGGCTCAATAAAGCGGTTCCCGGTAGATGAGCGTATCGCCATCGTAGAACGCCTTGATCTGCGCCGCACCGCTGTCATCGACTGCCACGATCATGCGGAAAGGCCGCTCTCCCAGGCCTTCCTCGATCGATTTGCCTTCGCCTTCGGGCAGATAGAACCGTTCGATCCCGTAGTCGACCGCGATCAGCTGTGCCTGGCTTACGTTGCCGATCGGGGTCGCGCCGCGAATATCGACCTGGTTTTGCGCACGCGCGGCTGATGGCGGTTCGCCGAAACGTGCCGACACGGCATTCCAGATACCGCCCTCGCCCGCTTCGAGCCGCACAAACACAGCCGAACCGTCGACATCGCCGGTTTCCCCCGAAACGCCCTCGAAAATCTCTTTCGGAAGCGAGGAAATGTTGTAGCCGATGCGCACATAGTCGCCGCGCAGAAGGTCGCGCGGATCGACGGGGTGCACCTCGAGCACGACTTCGCGACCGTCGCGCAGGATCGCCGCGCGGCTCACGATCATCGATGCAAGGACCCCGATCTGTATGACGGCGACCGCGAGTGCGATGGCAAGGAGATAACGCGACTGGTGCCTCATGCGCCTGCTCCGCTTCCAGCATCACCGGTGGACGCCGCCATGCGTCTCTCGATCCGGCTGATGAACCAGGCAAGCAGCGCCAGCGAAATGCCGCCGGCGAAGAAGAAGCCGGCAGTCCCGAGCATCGTTCCGAGCAACGTCAGGTAGACGAAACCAAGCTCGAAAATGAACCCTGCATAGGCAAGCCAGCGCAGTGCCCTGCTATCGCGTCCGGCCATCAGCAGCGCGCCGACGATGCCAGCGAAAGTGACAGCTGCAATCGCAACGAAATACGAACCTTCATGAAGTTCCACCTGGATGATCGACATGCCGGCGATGAATCCCAACAGCCCCTGGACCATCAATCCGCCGCCGAGCCTGGTCAGCCAGTCGGCAAGGCGGGGCTGGAAATGGCCGAACGCAAATGCACCGGCCGAGACGGCCGCAAGCAGCGCGGGAACCACAAGCGCTTCGTCGTCGAGATAAAGAAGCGCCGCATAAAGCATGAGCGACAGCAGAATGAGGTGGCGTGCGGCAATGCTTGCGGTCCAGACCGATACGGCCCACAGAACCGCCGCATAAAGCGGAAATTCCAGCGGAACGGACCTTCCCGGACCGCCACCCATCGCAACGGCAAGCATCCAGGTGCCGGCAAGCAGCACCGTCCCTGCCGTCAGCGGGCCCGAACGCAGCGCCGCGGCAGCCAGAGCGGTTCCGAGCGCCCAGACAAACAGCGCGTCCTTTTCGTCGCCGCTCAGGTGATACATCTGGCCGACAAGCGCGATACCGCCGCCGAAAGCCACCGCGGCTATGATCCATAGCCCCTCCGCAAATGCCGAATGATCCCTGCCTTTGAGAATTGCTCCCCCCGCATAGCCGGCCAGAATGACGGCGAAGATACCGGCAACGCGTACCAGCCGCGGAATGGCCTCCCAGTTGGCCGCCACCAGAAGCAGCAGCGCCGCAGCTAAAAGGACCGCAGCCAGGATTGCCAGAACTGTGCCGAAGCTGAAGCGGCGGCGATGATGCCGCGCTGCATCCGCGACAAGCGCTGCCGCGGTCGCCTCGTCTATGAGCCCGGCGGCTCGCCAGCGCGCGATGTCCTTGCTTACAGTGTCGAGATATCCAGCCAATTCGCCTCCGGCTATCTGGAGCCCAAACCGAATCACCAACTCGCTGCAATGGTGGCACAATTCCGCCATATTGCATTGCACAAAACGCAATGCTGCCATGCAACATATGCGCTTCTCAAATCGGCCCCTACTCCCTATCTCATGGACGTAACGAGATACACAGAATTCAGAGCCCGGCAGGCGCTGGGCTCCATCGAAGGAAAACGACCATGAACCTGATCCGTAACTACCGCAACTGGCGCCGCTACCGCGAAACCGTCAACGAGTTGAACCGCCTGTCGAGCCGTGAGCTCAACGATCTGGGCATCAACCGTGGCGACATTCCCTACGTCGCTCGCCGTTCGGTCTAATCAAACACTGAGTTTCGCGGGTTTCGACCTCCTCCCCGAAACCCGTGGACTTGATCGGCAATACTCCTCCTCCCAATTGCCGATCTTAGAAACGACACCCGCCGGATCTCCTCCCCCGGCGGGTGTTGTTTTTTATATAGCCCAGAGCGGAATAGCTGCGCCTAGCGCTCACCCATAACTCCGCGGGTGCGCCAATAGTCGAGCGGATCGACGTCCGGCAGGCCACCGCCAGGTTCAAACCAGCTGTCCACCGCCCATTTCTTACCGCCGGTGTCCTTGATCACGGCGGTCCAGTGCGGATAACGCCCATCGATCAACACCCCGCGAGATGTGTTGGGCTGTACTGAATGGTAGGCCAGAAGCTGCCGCGCCTGCAGGTAGAGCAGAACATGTTTGGTGTTGGTGGATTCATCGATGCAATCCATCTGACCGGGCTTGCCGGACGCCGCCACCGGCGATTTGGGATCGTCTCTCGTGCCAATGCGCGCGGTCGACAGGTCTTCATAATACGCCACCGCCTTGCGGATCGCTTGCCGCTCCGCCTCCGCCGAGCCTCGGCCTTCCGACATGATCGTTGCGAACCGGTCGTTCACCTGCTGCGTGATCGGGAAGGTAACCCGCTTGCGGCACCCGTAGCTGTAACAGGCGACAAATTTGTGCGGCACCACCGCGTTTGCCTGCTGCTCCTTGAAATCGGGCGCGCAGCCGGACGTCAGCCCGATGGCGGAAACGAGGGCAAGACCTGAAAGCAGCTTTTTCATGGCCGAAACCTAGCCGCTAGGTCCCATTGAAACAATGGCAATTTGGCCACACCTGCGACGCCGCGGTCACCGGGGTTTTGGTTGCATTTCAGCCGGTGTGAGCCTAATCGGTGCCATCATGACACATCCGGTTCACGTTATCGGCGGCGGGCTCGCAGGTTCCGAAGCTGCTTGGCAGATCGCAACGGCCGGCGTGCCGGTCATCCTGCATGAAATGCGGCCCGTGCGCGGCACTGACGCCCACAAGACAGATGGGCTGGCCGAGCTTGTCTGTTCCAACTCGTTCCGTTCAGACGATGCCGAAACAAATGCGGTTGGCCTGCTTCATGCCGAAATGCGTCTGGCCAACTCGCTGATCATGGCGAGCGGCGATGCGCATCAGGTGCCTGCCGGCGGCGCGCTCGCCGTCGACCGCGACGGCTTTTCCCAAGCAGTAACCGCGAAGCTCGAAGCACATCCGCTGATCACCATCGTACGCGAGGAGGTGACCGGCCTGCCGCCCGCCGAATGGGACCAGGCTATCATCGCCACCGGACCGCTCACGGCCCCCTCGCTTGCCGAGGCGATCGCAGCTGAGACAGGCGAGACCGCCCTCGCCTTCTTCGACGCTATCGCACCGATCATCCATTTCGACACCGTCGACCTCGACACTGCGTGGTTCCAGTCGCGTTACGACAAGGTCGGGCCCGGCGGCACCGGCAAGGACTACATCAACTGCCCCATGAACAAGGAGCAGTATGAAGCGTTCGTTCAGGCTCTGATCGACGGCGACAAGACCGAATTCCGCGAATGGGAAGGAACGCCCTATTTCGACGGCTGTTTGCCGATCGAAGTGATGGCCGAACGCGGGCCGGAGACGCTGCGTCACGGACCGATGAAGCCGATGGGGCTGACCAACCGCCACAAGCCGGACGAAAAGTCCTACGCGGTTGTGCAACTGCGACAGGACAATGCGCTCGGCACGCTCTACAACATGGTCGGTTTCCAGACGAAGCTGAAATATGCCGAGCAGGTGCGCATTTTCCGCACCATACCTGGGCTGGAAAAGGCCGAGTTCGCGCGGCTGGGCGGCCTGCACCGCAACACATACATCAACTCGCCGGTGCTGCTCGACACCTCGCTGCAGTTGAAATCGCGACCCGGCCTGCGTTTTGCGGGTCAGATCACCGGTTGCGAAGGTTATGTCGAAAGCGCGGCCATGGGACTGCTCGCGGGCCGCTTTGCCGCGGCGGAGCGGCTCGGCAAGCCGCTACCGGTTCCGCCGGTGGTGACCGCCTTCGGCGCTCTGCTCAACCACATCACCGGCGGGCATCTGGTCTCCGATGAAGAGCCGGGCAAACGCTCCTTCCAGCCCATGAACGTGAATTTCGGACTGTTCCCGCCGCTGGAGCCCGGCACCAGGCTGAAACCGGAAGGTTTCGAGGGCCGCTTCCGCGGCAAGGACAAGGCTATTGCAAAGAAGCGCGCAACGACCCGGCGCGCACTTGATGCCTGCCGCGAGTGGCTGGGCTTGCCGGTGCCGGCACAGGCCGCCGAATAGCCGGTGACGGCTTGACCTCGAGGGTGCGTGCCTGAACACTGGCAGCCCGCGAGTGAAGAGGTTTCCGTCATGAATGTGCGTGTGTTTCACCTGTGTGCAATCAGCTCCGGCTGGCTGGCGCTGGCCGTTTCTTCGGCAATTGCCGATCAGGCCGAATGCGAAGCAACGGTGCGCGCGCTCATGGCTCCGTATGGAGACAACGCCCCGGAGCAGCAGCTGAACCGGTTCGGAACCTCGATCACCAAGTTCGGCGAAAACGAGATGCGCGGATATTCGCTGCAGACGGCGGAAGGCTCGCTCTATTTTGATGCCGACAAAAACCCCGCCAGCCTGTCGTTCGCAAATGGCGACGTCTACACATCCATGGACAAAGGCAAGACATGGACGCTTGCCAACTCCACACCCAGGGAGGTGATGGATACGGCGATTGCCGGCATTGTCAGCCAGGCGGAGAAGGCAACCAACATCACCTGCGACTACGGCGTGGATTTCGACGGCAGGACGGTCAACCACTATGCGGTCGACTACGAGGACCACAATACCGGAACGCCGATCCGCAGCGAGTACTGGGTAGACGCCGAAACCGGGTTCGTGTGGCGCGATACCATGCACTCGAAGGGCGAGCCGGAGATGTTCATCACGGTCGATGCCGAACCCGCGCCCGACATGACGCTTCCTGACCCGAAGGGCTGAGAGAGACGCCCATGCCGGAATTGCAAAGCACGTTTTTCAAGGTCGTGCGCCGGGGCGCGGTGGTTCACCTGGCAATGAACCGGCCAGACCGTTCCAACGCGATGTCGCCGGACTTCTGGACCGGCTTGCCGCAACTGATGCGCGATCTGGCCAATGACGCGGCGGTCCGCTGTGTGGTCATCTCCGGCGAAGGCCGCAACTTTTCCGGCGGCATGGACCTGCAGGCATTCGCCGGTATCAGCAAGCTGTTCGACGGCGAACCCGGACGGGCAGCACACGCCATGCGGCAGGTTGTCCTCGATCTGCAGGACGCGTTCAACGCAATCGAACGGGCGCCCTTCCCGGTCATTTGCGCAATTCACGGCGCCTGCATCGGGGCCGGTGTCGACCTGATAACCGCATGCGACCTGAGACTTGCCTCGAAGGAGGCGTTCTTTGCGATCGAGGAAATCCACATCGGCATGGCTGCCGATGTCGGAACGCTGCAGAGGCTGCCGAAACTGATCGCCCCGGCCGTTGCAGCGGAACTGGCCTTCACCGGCCGCCGCTTTTCGGCAGCGGAGGCGCATAGCTTCGGTCTCGTTTCGTCGGTCCTCGAAACGCCGGAGTCGGTACTGGAAGCAGCGTTTGAGCTCGCCGAGGCAATCGCGAAGAAGTCGCCGCTGGCGATCGCCGGCATCAAACGCAATCTGCATTATGCGCGCGACCATTCGGTGGCCGACGGCCTCGACTACATCGCGACCTGGAATGGCGGCATGCTGCGCCCCGCAGATCTTATGACCGCGGTTCAGGCAAAGATGGCGAAACAGGAGGCAGAGTTCGCGAACCTTCTGAAGCCGGCCGGCTAGTTTTGCTACCGCTCGGACCAGTCGGGATATTTCGACTTCATCCGCTCGACGGAGTCCGCGACAATTTCGGTCAGCACAGCGCAGTCGATGCTTGCCAGGCTCCCCAGATAAAGACACGATACGCTATGTTTGTGCTTGCCGAGGCGCGCAAGCTGGTCGGCATAGGGTTTGAAACCCGGCATCACGTAGACGGTCAGCGCCGACTTGCGGGGCGAAAAGCCTGTCAGGCACATCTCGCCTGTTCTGCCTGACTCGTAACGATAGCCATACCGACCGTAGCCGACGATTGCCGAACCCCACATGCGCGGTTTCAAACCGGTAGCAGCGTTCATCAATTCCAACAGCTGAAGTGCGTCGTGCCGGCGCCTTTCAGGTTCCACGGAATTTAGAAACTCACCGACATCCGCGTCATTCGGAAGGGTCTTGTTGCCAGCCATAACCCTATTCCGCCGGACCTGAGCCAACAGCGTCCGGCAATCCGGGTTTGCCGGCCTCTGCCGGATTGAGGCGCACATAGGCCGCTTTCAGGCTTTCGGAGGTGGCACGCGAACCATCATGGCTCCAGCCGGGCGGCGCGAAAAGATAGGCAAGCCGCTGACGAATTGTGAGGCCAGGGCGAAACGCATCTCTGAACATGCCGATCCACTCGTGAAACGCCACCTTCACCGGGTTGAACGTGCCGATATTCTTCACGATGCCGTAGCGCGGCCGGTCTTCCTCAAGCTCCTCGACAAATGTGCCGAACATACGGTCCCAGATGATCAGCGTGCCGGCATAATTGGCATCCAGGTAGCGCGGGTTGGTCGCGTGATGGACGCGGTGGTGCGACGGCGTGTTGAAGACCGCCTCGATCGGCCGCCACATCTTGCCGATCGTCTCGGTGTGGATCCAGAACTGCCAGACAAGATTGAAACCGAACACGAAGGCGATCACCGCCGGATGGAGCCCAAGCAACACCAGCGGCGCCTGCAGCACGAACATGCCGGTGAAAAGCCCGGTCCAGCTTTGCCGGAGTGCGGTGGAAAGATTGTAGTGCTGGCTGGAGTGATGGTTCACATGTTCTGCCCACACCCAGCGCACGCGGTGCGCGATGCGGTGGTACCAGTAGTAGCGCAGGTCATCGAGCAGGAACGCAGCGATAAAGACCCAAACGCTGAGGCCAAGATCGAAAAAACGGAACTGCCAGAGCCAGAGAAGCGCGGAATAGGAGACGATGCCAAGCAGGATGCCGGCAACGACGTTGCCGGTGCCCATCATCAGGCTGGTCAGTGTATCGCGCGTCTCGAACTCGCCCCTTGCGCGGCCGGTACGGACCAGCCAGAGTTCCAGCAGGATCGCGATGACAAAAAAGGGAATGGCCAGCTGGGTGACTGCCGGAAAATCATAGCTATCCATGAGCTTTCACAACTCCTCCGCTTCTAGCCAACCCTTGGCGCCAAGCCGTTGTGCGATTGCCTTCGCATCCGCCTCATCCGCAAACGTGAACGCCCCACCCTGCCAGGTGAAGTCGTTCAACCGGATCCGTACCGTGCGCCCGTCGCGCTCGACCTTCATCGCGGGATCGCCGGTAGCAGCGATTCGGGTCAGATACCGGTCGCCAAACGCCGAGACAATTCCGGTGCGGCCGTCGTCTAGTGCCAGGAATGCCGCCTGACGTTGCTCTGTGAGCCACACATCCGCGACATTCACGTCACCGAAGTCCTCCGCAAAGCGCCGTCTGGCGGCATCTGCGTCCTGGACAGCTGCTGTCACAGTACCGCCGGTCATGTGAACGGCGGCCACCACAGCGGCAATACCCACCACCACCATGACGACGAGAAGCGTTAGGCTCATTCCTCCCGACCGATGCTCAGCGGACCTTCCGCAACCGGATTATTCGCTTTTGACGTTTGCGTCAAAGACGATCAGCCCCAGCCGCGGGCAGCCCTGTGCATGATCGCCAGCTGGGAACGGATGCCCGAAGCACTGCGGGATCGATCGACTGCCAGCGCCGGCCGGGCCAGAATCGCTTTCAGATGAGCTCCTGTTGGCGCAACCGGCAAAAATGCCGGCCGGAGCACAGGCGGCAGGTCTTTTGCATGGCTGGTGAATCCGGCGAGATGCTCGCGAGCCAGTGCCACCATGGCCGAAACCGCCCTGCCCGCCGCGTCGCGGTCGTCACCTGCGATGAATGCAGCGGAAGTTATTCCCGCCGAAGCCAGCACATCTGAGGGAACATAACATTGCCCCCGTGCACGATGGATAGGCAGCAGCCTCAGAATGCCTGCAATCGCCATCGCACAACCGGCATGGCCGGCTGCGTCAGCCCATTTATGAGCCGTCCCGCCATTCAGGATCATCGTCGCGAGCTGAACGAGCGCCGATGCTGTTTCCCCGCAATAACCTTCCAATGTGGTACGGTCGGGCATGGGGTCGTCGTAGAGATCGAATACGCGCGCTTCCAGCATGCGTTCGAAGGCGGGCAGCGGAAGCCGGTGTTCCTTGATGGCGGCAATCAGAGCGTCCGCGACCGGGTTGCCGGTCTCCGCCCCCGCCGCCAGCGCATCGTGCCACCATTGCAACCTGATCTCCCCGGCCATCGGCTCCCTGACCTTGTCGCGTATGGCAGCGATTTCAGCGTTGAATACATAAAGCGCTGTCAGCGCAGCGCGTTTGCCGGTCGGCGCGTAGAGCGTCGTCAGATATCGTTCGCGATCTAGGTCACGCAGCGATTGGCCGGTTTGGACGGCGCCGGCCATGTCATTCAACGGCGATCAGCGCCGCGGCGACCGCGCGATCTTCGGCTAGGAGCACATTGTAGGTACGCACTGCAGCCCCCGTGGACATGGAATCGGCGGCGATTCCTGCTTCAGACAGCGTCTCGCGGAGCTGTTTTGGCAAACGCAGCATGTCGGCGCCTGTACCGATCAGCAGAATACCTATATCCGCGGCATCCGTCATGACCTTGGCAAAATGAGCTGGCGTCAACTCGCCGGCCGATACCGCATCCCAGCCGTGAATTCCCGACGGCAGGCACAGCAGCGAACCCCGGTGCGACATGTCGGCAAACCGAAACCCGCCATTTCCATAAGCGTCGATTGGAGCACGCCCCGGAAAATGCGCCTCGCGTATCTGGATGCCGGCGCCCATTGTGTCCCGTCAGCCCCCGGAAGCCCCGGACGGTGCCTCCGGCTTGTGCTCCACGCTTGCCTGAAAGTTCTCCGGCCTCAGCTTGAACAGGATAAGCAGCGGACCGGCAATGAAGATCGATGAATATGTGCCGATCACGACACCGACGATCATGGCGAGCGTAAACGACGCGATCACTTCGCCGCCAAGCAGCCATAGCGCCGTGAGGGCGACCAGCGTCGTCGCACCGGTCAGTGTGGTTCGCGACAGTGTCTGATTTACCGTGAGGTCGATCAGGTCAGGAAGAGGCATCTTCTTGTATTTGCGCAAATTTTCGCGAACGCGATCGTAGACCACAACCGTATCGTTGATCGAATAGCCGACCACGGTCAGCACCGCAGCGATGCTGCTCAGGTTGAATTCGAGGCCAGTCACGACGTAGAAGCCGATCACCATAACCACATCGTGCAGTGTCGCCACGATAGCGCCGACCGCGAACTGCCATTCGAACCGCAGCCAGATATAGACAAGCATCGCGAACAGCGCCGCAATGACGGCGATGGTGCCAGCTTGGGCCAGTTCCGCCGAAATGGTCGGCCCGACTACTTCGACCCGGCGGAACTCGTAATCCGCCTCGAGTTCATTCTGCACCAGTTGCATTGCCGATTGCTCGGCGCTGTCACCGCCATCCTGCGCACCGATGCGAATCAGCAGGTCTTTCGGGCTGCCAAATTCCTGAACCTGCACTTCACCGAGATTGAGCTGCTCCAGCCGGGATCGAACGTCGCCAATATCGGCAGCTTCCTGCTTGGCCTGCACCTCGATCAGCGAACCTCCACGGAAATCGATGCCCATGTTCATCTGGACCGTGAAGAAAAGTGCGGCAGCCAGAATGGACAATGCTGCCGATACAGTGAACGCGATGTTGCGCAGCCGCATGAACCTGATCTTGGTGTCGTCCGGCACGAATTTGATCACGCCGCGCGGCAGCTCGACCGGTTTGGTGCGGCGCAACCACTGCGCGATGAGCCAGCGGGTGAGCAGGAATGCGGTGAAGACGGTGGTAACGATGCCGATCGCCAGGGTGACGGCAAATCCACGTATCGGGCCCGAGCCCAGATAGAACATGATCACGGCTGCGATAAGCGTCGTCACGTTGGCATCGACGATGGTCGACATCGCATTGCGGAAGCCGGCATCCAGCGATTGCACGAGCGATCGCCCGTTCGCCCGCTCCTCGCGCACGCGCTCGAAGATGATGACGTTGGAGTCCACGGCCATACCGACCGTAAGCACGATGCCGGCAATGCCGGGCAGCGTCAGCGTTGCACCAAGGCCTGACAGGACGCCAATGATAAGCGCCACGTTGGCCGCCAGCGCAATATTGGCAATGATGCCCAGAGTGCCGTAGGCAAGCAGCATGAAGACGACAACGCCGATGGATGCGACGATCCCCGCGATCTCGCCCGCGGCGATGGAATCCGCGCCGAGGCTCGGGCCAACCGTACGTTCCTCGACAATCGTCAGGTCGGCTGGCAGCGCACCGGCGCGCAGCAGTACGGCGAGGTCGTTGGCGCTCTGAACGGTGAAGTTGCCGGAAATCTGTCCGGTGCCACCGAGGATAGGCTCGCGGATCTGTGGTGCAGAAATCACTTCTTCGTCGAGTACGATCGCGAAAAGGCGGCCCACATTCTGCTGCGTCGCCTGGCCGAACCGCGTTGCACCCTGATTGTCGAACCTGAACGACACCACCGGTTCGTTGGTGCGTGAATCGAACGTCGCCTGCGCATCGACAAGGTTTTCACCCGACACGATGACCCGCGTCTCGATCAGGTACGGCACAGGTGGATCGTCAGGCGAATACAGGATCTCGGTACCCGCCGGCGGCCTGCCCTGCAGAGCGTCTTCGGCCGACATGGTCTGGTCGACGAAGCGGAAAGTGAGCTTCGCGGTCTGGCCGAGGATATCCTTCAGCCGCTGCGGATCGTCGAGACCGGGCACCTGGACGAGAATCCGGTCGTCGCCCTGCCGCTGAATGATCGGTTCGGTCGTTCCAAGCTCGTTGACGCGACGGCTGACGACCTCGATGGACTGGCTGACCGCCGAAACGACGCGGTAGCTGATCCCCTCATCGGTCAGGGTGTAACGAAACAGACCGGGTTCTGGTTCGCTGAACTCCAGTTCGGTGATCACGCCGGCGCCGAAGACACCGGTCGAGATCGGCTCGATCATGTCATCAAGTGCTTCCTTGGCCGCATCGATGTCACCCGCATCACGGATGCGGACCTGGACGGACGTACCGCTCGCTGACAGACCGGTATAGCCGATGCGCTCTTCGCGCAGCAGCGTGCGAACGTCATCGCGCACGGTTTCAAGCCGGTCCTCAAGCAGACTGTCGCGATCTATCTGAAGCAGGATATGCGAACCGCCCCTGAGGTCGAGGCCAAGTGTCAGCGGCTGCTTAGGTGCCCAGTCGGGCAACGCGTCGCGCGTCGACTGCGGCAACAGATTTGGCACCGCATAGGCAATTCCGACAAGTACAACCAGCCAGATAGCGATCGACTGCCAGCGCGAGAAATAGAGCATAGGGTCCGTCCGTTATCCGCCGATCAGCCGGAAGTTGTCTTATTTCTTGGCGTTTTTCGCGTTCTGATTGGCGACAGGTTCGCCCTTGATGCGCACCTCGGCAATGGTTGAGCGCAACGCCGTCACCTTCAGCCCGCCGCCGAGATCGACTTCGAGCTCGTTGTCGTCGATGACCTTGGTTACCTTTCCGACCAGTCCGCCGCCCGTGACCACCGCATCGCCGCGCCGGATCGCTGCCAGCATCTCTCCGCGCTTTTTCATCTGCTGTCGCTGCGGACGGATGATCAGCATGTACATGATCACGAAAATGAGGATGAAGGGCAAAATGCTGACGAGGATGTCGGGCCCGCCGGCGCCAGTCTGCGCGTATGCCGGTGTCACAAACATGAAAAGCTCCTGAAAAATCTGAAGGCTGACCGGTAAACCGACCGTGCCGAATTCGGCGCGAATATAGTTGCTCGCGCCGCCTTTGCAACCGACGAACAGTGGTGGTGCGCGGCTTTTCGCAATGACGGTCGCATGCTAGACGCCACCCAACACATGAGGCTTTGTGACGCTCCGATGAACGAATCCACCAACGACGCGCTTGCGAAGAAGCTCGACCGCGTGATTGCGGCGCTCGAGCGCATGGCTCCGGCCTCGCCGGAAGCGCCGAACCTGGACACCGCCGATTGCTTCGTCTGGAACGCCGAAGCGCTTCGCCTGGAACCGGTGAACCGGGTAAACCGGGTCGAATTGTCGCTTATACGCGGCGTCGACCGGGTGCGTGACATATTGGTGGACAACACGGAACGGTTTGCGCGCGGGCTGCCTGCCAACAATGTGCTTTTGTGGGGCGCCCGCGGGATGGGCAAGTCATCTCTGGTGAAAGCGGCGCATGCGACGGTGAGCGCCGGCGGCGCATCTGACGATCCGCTCAAGCTGATTGAAATCCACCGCGAGGACATTTCCGGCCTGCCTCGGCTGCTGGCATTGCTGAAAGACGCGCCGCACCGCTTTATCCTGTTTTGCGACGATCTTTCGTTCGACAATGACGACACATCGTACAAATCGCTGAAAGCGGCCCTCGAGGGCGGCGTCGAAGGCAGGCCCGACAATGTCGTCTTCTATGCAACGTCGAACCGCCGCCACCTATTGCCGCGCGATATGATCGAGAACGAGCGCTCGACAGCCATCAACCCCTCGGAAGCGGTGGAGGAAAAGGTCTCGCTGTCCGACCGCTTCGGCCTGTGGCTCGGCTTCCACAAGTGCTCGCAGGACGATTATCTGGAAATGATAGACGCATATGTTGCGCATTACGGGCTGAAGATCGACCCGGAGACATTGCGGGCGGAGGCGCTGGAATGGGCAACGACACGCGGCAGCCGCTCCGGCCGCGTCGCCTGGCAGTTCATCCAGGATCTGGCCGGCCGCCTGGGCACGAGGCTGGACGCAACGCGCGAATAGACGAAAGTTCAAAAAGAAATCCCCGCCCGGGCGGGGGCGGGGAAGTCTGCGGTCCGGACTGGAGGTCAGGCGGACCGCGCCGTTGTTCTAGGTTCTTTTGGCTACTCGAGATAAGTTGCCGGATCGACCGGCGCGGAGTCCTTGCGGACTTCGAAATGCAGTTTCGGAGCATCGGCATTGCCGGAAAGGCCCGAACGGGCGATTTCCTGTCCGCGACGCACGGTCGTGCCCCGCGAAACCGTGATCTTGCTGTTGTGTCCGTACACGGTGACCAGACCATTTTCATGCCTGACCAGAACCGTGTTGCCGAAATCCTTGAGGCCGTCGCCGGCATAGATCACGACGCCGTTTTCGGCTGCCTTAACAGGCGTGCCTTCCGGAACCGCTATGTCGATACCGTCATTGTGTTTGCCGCCGGACTGGCTGCCGAACGCCGCGATCACACGGCCGTTCACGGGCCAGCGGAGGCGCCCCACCCCGGTCGAGTCGGGTGCGGCAGCGGCACGTTCGACCATGGTGTCGATTTCGGCCTGCTTTTTCGGTTTCGGGGCGACATAGCCGGTTGCCGGCTTCGTCACGCCACCCGTAACCATGGGATCGACACCAGCGGGGACAGATGATGCGACGTTGGCCTGCACCGTGGTGCCCGGGATGACAAGTTTCTGTCCGACCCGGATCAGCGCACTGTCCAGCCTGTTCGCATGTTTGATGGCATCGGCCGTGGTCCCGGTCTTGCGGGCGATTGCGGAAAGCGTGTCGCCGGCGGCAACCTGATAGACCGAACCTGTAGTCACCGACCGGGCGGACTTCTGGGAGGGCACCTGCGGCTCGGGAACCGATACGGGTTTGGGCAGCACAGCCACACGCCTGTCGGGCACCCTTGTCGGGAGTGGCACATCGGCAGGCAGCTTCGCCGCAGTTGCGGGTACAGCCTGCCGCGGAACGGATGTGGAAACGGCCGGCGTGTGCGGCTGGATCGAACCGGTGGCGGTGCGGTCGAGTTGAACCGGGTCGGGAGCCGCGAGCGGCTGCCGCGACACGCCTGGCGTCACCGGTGCGGGAAGCTGCTGAGCGCTTGCCGAATGCACCGGAGCGGGCTGCTGCGGGAACGGCTGCCGAGGAGCAGCGGCATTTGCGCCGACATTGACTGAGGGAACCGGCCCGCGCCTGTCGGGCCGGATAGCCGAGCGAAGGAGACCCTGGCGCTGACCCTGGGCACTGTTGATGGACGCCGTGGTGGTCTGGTCGAGATAATCCGGTTGGGCGGACGCATAGTCGCCCGGATAGGCCTGCTGCTCCTGGTAGGCCGGCACAGGCTGCTGCTGCGCGTAAGCCGGCTGCTGATAGGAGCTGTTGTTCGACGACAGCCCATGATCGAAGCGCATGAGATCGGAACTGCAGCCTGCCGACATACCTGCCAGAAGCAGGATTGCCGCTCCGTGCGCGAGACGGCGGCGATTTCGCGTCAGGATGGAACTCTGCATAACACTACCACACCCGGTACAAATCAATGCAGGCATTAAACCGCGTTAATGTTACTCGACAGTTAAGCTGTGCTGGCAGATGCAATAGCGGCCCGTTGGCCGGCGAAGCTAAAGGACGGCAGCCACGCCCTCGCCCAGCGGCTGAAACCGAACCTTGCGAATGTCCTGACGCTCGAAACGACTGCCCAGCTTGGTGAGTTTCGTGAGCGTCTGCTCGCTTTCGCCATCACCGATGGCCGCGACCATGACGCCGCCCGTTGCAAGCTGATCGACGAATCCGCGCGGCAGCGATTCGAAGGCTGCCCACACGATGATGCGGTCAAACGGCCCCTCGGTCGCGGCGCCGTTTGAGGCGTCCCCCTGGCGAACGATGACGTTGCTCAGGCCAAGTGCCTGAAAACGCTGTTGGGCTTCGTGGCACAGGCTCTTGAAGCGGTCATAGGTCAGAACGCGGCCGGCGATTCGCGACATCACAGCGGCGGTAAACCCCGAACCGGTACCGATTTCCAGCACCCTATGACCATCAGCAATGTCGAGCGCCGCCAGCGCCTGAGCTTGCAGGTCGATGCCTTCCATCACCTCGCCGCAGGCGATAGGCAGCACTCTGTCCTGCCAGATCGCATCCTGCCACGGGCCGGGTACGAAGTCCGGGCGCGGCGTCGCCTCGATGGCGCCAAGCAGCTTCTTGTCGTCGATGCCCAGCGCCCGCATGCGCATCACAAATGCGACAAACCCTTCCTTGCCGGCCTGCGGACCGTTCATGCGAGCGCCTTCTTCAAACGGTCCTTCACCTCGTTCGCCGTGAGATCCAGGTGCAGCGGCGTCACCGAGATGCGATTGGCGCGGATCGCTGCAATGTCGGTGCCGGGCACGGTTTCGGTCTGCTCGCGGCCGAACATCAGCCAGTAATAGGGAAAACCGCGTCCGTCGCGTCGCTCCTCGATTGAAAGATTGTGGACGAGCTTGCCCTGATTGGCGACGCAGACACCTTTGACTTCTTCGGGCGCGCAGCGCGGAAAGTTTACGTTGAGGAGCACGCCCGGCGGCAGACTGGTTTCGATCAGTTTGCGCAAGAGCTTTGGTGCGTGCGCCTCAACAGTCTCCCATGGCGTGAAACGGCCCTCGCCCGTCATGTTGTAGGCCTGGCTGAGCGCAATTGAACGCACGCCGAGCAGCGTGCCTTCCATGGCCCCGGCAACCGTACCCGAATAGGTAACGTCATCAGCGAGGTTGGCGCCCGCATTGACACCCGACAGCACCAGGTCGGGCGGTTCCGGCATAAGCCGCCGCACACCCATGATCACGCAATCGGTCGGCGTGCCGCGCAATGCGAAATGGCGGTCGTCTATTGTGCGCAGGCGCAGCGGCTCCGACAGCGTCAGCGAGTGGGCAAGCCCCGACTGATCGGCTTCGGGCGCGACAACCCAGATATCGTCGGAAAGCTGGCGCGCGATGCGCTCGAGCACCGCCAGTCCCTCGGCGTGAATACCGTCGTCATTGGTGAGGAGGATGCGCAATAGTCAGGCCCCGATTTTTTCCAGCCCGCCCATATAGGGTCGCAGTACTTGCGGAACTGTGACAGTGCCGTCCGGGTTCTGGTAGTTTTCCATGACCGCGATCAGCGCGCGCCCTACCGCCACGCCCGAACCGTTGAGAGTGTGCACGAATTTCGTCTGCTTCTCGCCTTCTGCACGGTAACGCGCATCCATGCGCCGCGCCTGGAAATCGCCGCAGACAGAGCAGGACGAGATTTCGCGATAGGCGTTCTGCCCCGGCAGCCAGACCTCGATATCGTATGTCTTGCGCGCCCCGAAACCCATATCGCCGGTACACAGCACCATGGTGCGGAAAGGCAACTCGAGACGCTTGAGCACTTCTTCGGCGCATTGCGTCATGCGCTCGTGTTCGGCGAGCGAGCTTTCCTGGTCGGTGACCGACACCAACTCGACTTTGTAGAACTGGTGCTGGCGCAACATGCCGCGCGTATCCTTGCCGGCCGACCCGGCCTCGGAACGGAAGCAGGCGGTCAACGCCGTCAACCTGAGCGGCAGCTTGTCCTGTTCGGTGATTTCCTTAGCCACCGTGTAGGTAAGCGGTACCTCAGCGGTCGGGATCAGCCATCTTCCATCCGTTGTGCGAAACAAATCGTCACCGAATTTGGGCAGCTTGTCCGTGCCATAGGCGGCGTCGTCATTGACCAGCAGCGGCGGCTGAACCTCGGTATAGCCGTGCTCCGTGGTGTGCAGGTCGAGCATGAACTGGCCGAGCGCACGCTCAAGCCGCGCAAGCTGGCCCTTCAGAATTGTGAAACGCGAGCCGGACAGCTTGGCCGCCGTCTCGAAATCCATCCCGCCGAGCGCTTCGCCGATTTCGTAATGCTCTTTGGACGAGTTCTCGCGTTTCGGCTCGCCATGGCGGCGCACCTCGACATTGCCGTGCTCGTCCGCCCCGACAGGAACATCGTCGAGCGGCACGTTCGGCAGCACGTCGAGTGCGTCCTTCAGCGCCTTGTCGAGTTCGCGTTCTTTCGCCTCGCCGTCCTGCAGATCGGATTTCAGCGCGGCCACTTCCGCCTTGAGCTTTTCGGCGAGCTCCTTGTCGCCCGTGCCCATTGCCTTGCCGATTTCCTTCGACGCCGCGTTACGCCGTTCCTGCTTCTGCTGCAGCCCCGTCAGATGAGTGCGCCGTGCTTCGTCGATCGCCACAATTTCGGCCACCACCGATCGCGCCGCATCACCGTCCGACCCGCGCTTCACCAGCGCATCGGCGAGAGCTTCGGGGTTTTCGCGAATCCATTTGATGTCGAGCATGGCGGGAACTCAATGCGGTTTGTCAGAGATATGCGGCTACCCTGCCGGGCTGGCCAGGTCTACGCGTGGAGGCTTATTCGGCAGCCGCCGATTCTTCATCGCCCGAAGGTTCGGCGTCCTTGGCCGCTTCTGCTTCCTGGCGCTTGCGCTCCGTCCGGCGGGCAAGCCAGATCGAGACCTCGTAGAGAAGGATCGTCGGGACCGCAAGGCCGATCTGGCTGACCGGATCCGGCGGGGTCAGGATCGCCGCGGTCACAAAGGCGAACACGATCGCATATTTGCGCTTGTCGGCAAGGCCGTCAGCCGTGATCAGCCCGACACGCGCCATCAGCGTCGTCACCACCGGCAGCTGGAAGACAAGACCGAACGAGAAGATCAGGGTCATGATCAGACCGAGATATTCCGACACTTTCGGCAGCAGCGATATCTGGATTTCCTGATCCGGTCCGACCTGCTGCATCGACAGGAAGAACCACATCACCATAGGGGTGAAGAAGAAGTAGACCAGCGAAGCGCCGATAAGGAACAGGATTGGCGTTGCGATCAGGAATGGACGGAACGCGGCACGCTCGTTGCGGTAGAGTCCGGGGGCAACGAACTTGTAGATCTGCGCCGCGATCAGCGGGAACGCGATCACCAGCCCTCCGAACATTCCGAGCTTGATCTGCGTGAAGAAGAACTCCTGCGGCGCCGTATAGATAAGCTCAACCTGCTTCGGATCGAGCCCGGCCCAGCGCGTCGCCCACTGGAAGGGGATGACGAGCAGGTTGAAAAGCTGCTTTGCGAAAAAGAAGCAGACGAGAAACGCAATGAAGAATCCGCCGATCGACCACATCAGCCGCCGGCGCAACTCGATCAGGTGCTCCATCAGCGGAGCGGATGATTTCTCGATGTCTTCGTCTTCGTTGCTCATGACGGCGCCCCACCCTTGCCGGCGCCGGTCGCCTTCGCCGACTTGCGCGGTTTGGCCCCAGTCGAGGTTTCGGACTTCGCCGCGCTTCTGGTTGGCGTTGCCTTGGCAGCTGGTTTTGCTGCAGCGGGTTTGCGCGCCGATGCCTTCTTCCCGCCTGGCTTTACAGCCGCCTTGGCTGCAGGCTTGGCGGCTGCTGCAGGCTTGGCGGTGCTCCCGGCCGGAGAGGATGCAGGGGCAGTTGCACCGGCTGGCGGTGTCTGCGGTTTTGGCTGCGGACGCATCGCGGCATCGAGGCCCGAGCGCACGTCTTCCGCAGCCTTCTGCATCGGATTGAGTGCTTTCTTGATGTCGGATGCCGGGTTGAGCTTGCGAACGTCGTCGACGAGATTTTTGACGTCGTCCAGCTCGGCTTCCTTCAGCGCATCGTCGAACTGCTTGCGGAAGTCAGCCGCCATCGACCGCAATTTGGACGTGGTCCGCCCGAAATTGCGCAGCATACCCGGCAAATCCTTTGGCCCCACGATCACGATCAGAACGATCGCAATCACGAGCATTTCTGGCCAACCGATGTCAAACATCACTCAGGCTTTCAGCGTGGCGGTTCGTCTGCTCCCGCCGAAAGTGACTAGGACGACTTGCCGGCCTTCTGCTTGGCGGAGCGCACAGGCTCGTCGGCCTTGTGCTCCACGGTCTTGGCATCGTCATCCGTCGATTGCTCGTCGTCGGCCATGCCCTTGCGGAAGTTCCTGATGCCCTTGGCCATATCGCCCATCAGCTCGGGAATCTTGCCCCGGCCGAAAAGAAGCAGAACGACGACCAGCACAATCAGCCAGTGCCAGATGGAAAAGCTACCCATGATGAATTCTCTCTGGTTTTCGGTTCCCTGAACCTGATCTATGCGTTTTCATTGTCTCTTTCAAACACTAGTACGTCGCGAGGGCGCACAGTGATCCAAATGTCGCGGCTGCGGCCTGGCAATTCACCGATGCGAACCCGCGCCCTGATTGGCGTATCGACACCCGGAACGGCAAGCTCCAGCAACTCGACCACGCCCAGAAACCGGCGCGAGCGCACACGGGCCTGCAAGGCGCCGCCGCTTTCGCTGACATCGAATCCCGACAGGCGAATGGCAACGTCGACCGCGCCATCATCCCGGCCGGGCGCGGCAAAGGTGCCCAGTGGCGTCTCGACCGACCCTGCCTTCGCACGCGCCGGCAAAACATTGAGTTCGGAGAAGAACCCTGCCGCGAACAGGTCCAGCGGCTTTTCGTAGAGTTCCTCGGCAGTGCCTGCCTGCACAAGCCGGCCATCCTTGAGCAATGCGATGCGATCGCCCAGCCGCATCGCCTCTTCAGCGTCGTGTGTGACAACGATCGCCGTGGCGCGGCTTTGCCTGAGAATCGCCAGCGTTTCGGCCCGCACACTGTCTTTCAGGCGCGAATCAAGACCCGAGAACGGCTCGTCCATCAGCAGAACCGAAGGCCGCGGAGCCATAGCGCGGGCCAGTGCGACACGCTGCTGCTCACCGCCCGACAGCACATGCGGAAAACTGTCCGCATAACCGGCGAGACCTACACGCTCGAGCGCGATCAGCGCCTCCTTGCGGCCTTCCGTCTTCGAAAGCGCCGTCAGGCCGAAGCGCACATTGTCGACGATCGAAAGATGCGGAAACAGCGCGAAATCCTGGAAAACCAGCCCTATGGAGCGCTTTTCAGGCGGCAGGAACGCATTTGGTCCGGCAATTTCGCGGTCGTTGAGCAACACGCGACCCGATGTCTGCGCCTCAATGCCCGCCGCGATTCTGAGCAAGGTCGTCTTGCCGGAACCCGACGGCCCAAGCAGGCACAGCACTTCGCCGGGTTCAGCCGACAGCGTAACGCCGCGCAGCGTTACCGCGTCAGGCCCGTAGCTGTGACGGATATCCTCGAACGAAAGCCGCGCAGCGAAAGTGACGCCGGCGGTAACGCGCTGGGCCAATTGTGTTTCGCCTTGCATCGACCTGTTCCGTCCGCCCCTCGGATCGGGGCGCCGAACGGGTCAATCATCCTCCACGCGGGGAGTCAACAGGCCGAGCTCTTCCAGGTCGATATCGGTCAGCTCATCTTCGTCCTCGGCGAGACCGTCCGAATTGGCCGGCGGCTGCGGTACGCTGAAGTTGGACGGCATGCGCGGCGACAGGAGCCCCGCTCCCTTGAGTTCGTCGATACCGGGGAGGTCACGTAGCTCGGGCAGGCCGAAATGGTCGAGAAAATGTTCTGTTGTTCCATAGGTGACAGGGCGGCCTGGCGTGCGGCGCCGGCCGCGCATGCGAACCCACTCCGTTTCGAGCAACGTGTCGAGCGTTCCTTTGGACGTCTCAACACCACGGATTTCCTCGATTTCGGCGCGTGTGACCGGCTGGTGGTAGGCAATGATCGCCATCACCTCGAGTGCGGCGCGCGATAGTCGCTTCTGCTGAACCGCCTCGCGGTTCATCAGAAAAGCCAGGTCCCCCGCCGTGCGGAACGCCCAACTGTCGCCGACCTTCACAAGATTGACGCCACGTTTGGAGTAGATTTCACCAAGTTCGTCCATCACCGCCGGCACGTCGATGCCGTCCGGCAGCCGTGAGACCAGCGTCTTTTCGCTGACCGGCTCAGACGAAGCGAAGACGATTGCCTCGGCCATACGCACCGCTTCGGCCATGTGCAGCCGCACCGCGGGATTGTCTTCGCGCACACCGGCAACGCTGTTATCCTGCTCGAATTCCACGACTTCCGCCGTTTCACCTTCGCTCATCATGTCTCCACTCCGGCCATTGCCGCCTTGTCGGCCTTGTTGCGCATGAAGAGCGGCGCAAACGCATCCTGTTGTTTGATCTCCAGCGTGCCTTCGCGCACCAGTTCCAACGTCGCCGCGAACGAGCTGGCCAGCACGGTGGCGCGCTCTCCCGGAAGGCTGAGATATTCGAGCAGAAAGCTGTCGAGCGCCGTCCAGTCGCGCAGCGTACCGATCATGCGGGACAGAATCTCACGGGCATCCTTGAGGGACCAAACACCACGTTTTTCAATGCGGACATTGGTCACCGCCTGCCGCTGGCGCAGGGAAGCATAGGCTGTCAGCAGGTCGTAGAGCGTGCCCGAATATTCGTTGCGGCGGTCGACGATCACGTGTTCGGGATCGCCGCGCCCGAAAAAATCACGACCGAGCCGGTTACGGTTGACCAGTCGGGATGCGGCCTCGCGCATCGCCTCGAGGCGTTTCAGACGGAACTGCAGGAGCGCCGCCATCTCTTCGCCGCTTTCGCCGTCGTCGCTGGACTGCTCGGGAATGAGGAGCCGCGATTTGAGATAGGCCAGCCAGGCTGCCATGACCAGGTAGTCGGCTGCGAGTTCCAGCCGCAGTTCGCGCGCACGTTCGATGAAGGAGATATATTGTTCTGCCAGCGCCAGCACGGAAATGCGCGCCAGATCGACTTTCTGGTTGCGCGCCAGATGCAGCAGAAGATCGAGCGGCCCTTCGAAGCCTTCGACATCGACATGAAGCAGCGGATCGCTGGTCGTCCGCTCTTCGTCATTGGTCCAGATCGCCTCCATCGGCGCCCTGGAACCGCCTGTCTTTGTCGCCGGGGTGCTCACAACGGCAGCCTCAAGCCGCTTCGACCGAAATGCCGGTCAGCACCGAAAACTCTTCACGTGCGGCGGCTTCTTCCACAGTGTCCGGCAACTCGCGCCGCAGCAGCGCACGATTGGCCCGGATTTCGGCCTTGTCTTTCAGAACCGGAGTCATCGCTGCCACTTGCTGCATTTCGTCCATCACACCGTTGCAATGCAGAATGACATCGCATCCAGCGGCGAAGATTGCATCCGTGCGGTTCCTGAAATCCCCAGAAAGCGCCTGCATCGACACATCATCGCTCATGAGAAGGCCATCGAACCCGATATGGCCACGAATGACATCCTCGACAATGGCGCGGGACGTCGTGGCCGGCATTATGCCGTCGATGGCCGAATAGACGACATGTGCCGTCATCGCGAATGGCAGATCGGCAAGTGCCTTGAAGGGCGCGAAATCACGCGCTTCAAGTTCTTCCCGTGGAGCGTCGACCCGAGGCAGTTCGTGGTGCGTATCGGCCCCGGCCCTGCCGTGGCCGGGAATGTGTTTCATGACCGGCAGAACCCCGCCGGCGAGCAACCCGTCCGCCATGGCTCTTCCGAGAGCAGTCACCGATTCCGGCGTGCGCCCATAGGCTCGATTTCCGATGACATCATGCGCGCCCTCCACCGGCACATCGAGCACCGGCAGGCAGTCGGCGGTAATGCCCAGCCGCAGCAGATCGAACGCATGCAGCCGCGCCATCAGCCATGCCGAGCGCAAACCGGCCTCCGGGTCGCGCGCATAGAGCGCCCCGAGCTCGGCCGCAGGAGGATAGTTGGGCGCCAGCGGCGGCCGAAGCCGTTGCACGCGTCCGCCTTCCTGATCGATGAATACCGGTGCATCGGGCCGGTCGACCGCGGTGCGCATCTCCGCAACCAGGGTCCGAACTTGATCTGCCGTCTCAATATTACGCGCGAAGAGTATGAAACCCCACGGTTTTTCACCGTGGTAGAACGCGATTTCTTCGGTTGACAGCCGCTTGCCCGCAGCCCCCAGGATCATTGCTTTTGATTCGCTCATGCAAGCAGCCTAAGGGGTTTCACCAGCGGATGAAATGCCGGGCGGGCAAAGCTCACAAGGGTTTGCGGCGGATTATGTTCGCTCAAGCGCCGCCAGCAGTGCACCGGCGGCTCGCATTTCGAGAAGGCGATGCGCTCGACGTGAAGCTGCTTCCGCGTCTTCGCCCCACTGCTCGATGTTCCAGTCTTCGTCGATATGCGCGGCCGCCCAGGCGCGCTCGACATCGAGTTTCTCGCCATCGACGGCGAGCGCGAGCAGCGCCGAGCCCATGAGTGATGTCATGACGTGCAACGCGGCGATGCGAAACGGCTCACGTCTTTGGGCGAGATAGGCGCCCAGCACGGCGATGGTCTCGCGCGGCTGCTCAACCGGCATGACACCCTCAGCCAGCATGAAACGCGCCCCCAGCAACCCCTGCAGCCAGTCGAGCACCGGGTCCCAGGCGTCGCCCTGACGTTTGACCAGTTCCTGAGGTGTGTCGGCCCGGTAGCAGATGAGATCGGACGACGCGTAGCGCAAAATGTCTTCCAGCACCGCCTGCACGTCGTTGGCAACGCCATCGATTGTCGTGTTGACCATGCGCGTCACCGGCATGGTCATCGGATCGATCTTCTCGGCCTGCGCCTCGAACTCGTCGGCGACCAGTTCCGCAGCGCGAGCCGTCGGTAGAACGAGCGGCCGGCGCCCTGGCGTCCGGACCTGCTTGCCGTCGAGGCGCACCGAAAAGCCGCCGTCTTCCGCTTCGAAACCAGCCGTCTTGTAGAAGCGTTTTGGCAACTGAACGCGCATGGCCTCCCGCGCAGCTTCGTTGGGGTCACGCTGCGCCGCTCTGCCGGCCTCGAGATCGTTGAGAAGGTCACGCATATCCGTATCCGATCTCATTCAGCCCGGTTGGCCGCGCCGCACCGGCCTGTTCACCAGCAACAGACCTGCCGCGATCATCGTAAGGGCTGCGAAGATACGCCATGAGAGCGGTTCGCCCAACAGCAGGCCACCACCGAGCACGCCGAATACCGGGCTGAGGAAGGTGAAGCTCGAAAGCCCCGACGCGGGATAACGCCGCATCAGCCAGAACCACAACACGTAGGTGAAGGCAACGACAAACACAGCCTGATAAAGAAGCGAAGCAGTCGCCAGGGTCGTCACATCGCGCAGCACAGGTCCGGCGAGCGGGATAAGCGGCACCGATACCACGGCCGATACCAGCAGCTGGTACAACAGCGTTTTCTCGGCACTGGCATCCGCAAGGCTGGTGCGCTTGATGACGAGTGTCGTGCCGCCCCAGAGCAATCCGGCAGCCAGCAGCATGAGATCACCCTTGACGGCGGCTGCATCGGGCAGGCTGAGCTCATCGGAAAACACCAGCACCACACCGCAGAATGCCAACAGCAGGCCACCGAATTTGATTCCCGTCATGCGCTCGCCCAGTAGGAAATGTGCGCCGATCAGCACCCAAAACGGCATCGTGTTGACCATCAGCGTCCCGCGCGCAGCGGTGGTGTAATCGAGCCCGAAAAAGATGAGGATGAACTCAAGGCCGAACATGGCGCCGACGATAATCCCCGGCCACAGCGTCCCGTCGCTCTCGAAAAGCCTGATGCCGCGAATACGGCACCAGGCGAATACCAGCACGGCAGCAATGCTGGAGCGCGCAACGGTCAGGAAAACCGGATTATAGCCTTCGTTGGAAATTTTGATCGCCACCTGATTGAGGCCCCAGGTCAGCGTCAGCACGATCATCATACCGGCAGCGAATGCGTCGATTGCGTCCCGCTTGTCGAGTGTCGGCGAAACCACGCTCATTGTTCGTCCTCGGCGCTTGCTTCGTCGAAACCGAGCAGATTCCAGCTTTGAACCATGTGCCCCGGCAACGGCGCGGTAACGTCGATAGTACCCGAACCCGGATGCGGGATAACGATGCGCCGTGCATGAAGATGCAGACGGTTCTGGAGTCCGCCCGGAAACTCCCAGTTCTGATCGGCCTCGAAATATTTCGGGTCGCCGATGATCGGGCAGCCAATAGAAACCGCATGAACGCGCAGCTGATGCGTGCGCCCCGTATAGGGCTCCATTTCAAGCCAGGAGAGCGCCTGCCCCGCCTGATCCACCACCCGGTAGTAGGAAACCGCGTGATCTGCCCCCGCCTCGCCGTGTTTCGCGACGCGCATGCGATCTCCGTCCGGCGTTGGCTCCTTGACCAGCCAGTTGGAAATCTTGCCGGTTTTTTTGGCGGGAACGCCCTTCACAAGAGCCCAGTAGGTCTTCTTTGTTTCACGCGCGCGGAAGGATTCGGCGAGCCGCATCGCCGCCTGCCGCGTGCGGGCAACAACGAGAACACCCGACGTGTCGCGGTCGAGCCGGTGCACCAGCCGCGGCTTCTCGCCTTTCTTGTTGCGCCAGGCCTCAAGCATCTGGTCGACGTTGCGTACAATGCCCGAACCGCCCTGCACCGCGAGCCCCGGCGGCTTGTTGAAAACCAGCACCTTATCGTCTTCGTGGAGCAGTAGCTGCGACAACGCGTCTGCGTCGTCCTTGTTGGCAATCGAACGTGGGGTCAGCGGTCCGGTATTGCGGTCGGTATCGAGCGGCGGCACCCGGACTGTCTGGCCGGGATCGAGCCGCGTGTCGGTTTTGACGCGCCCGCCATCGACCCGCACCTGTCCCGACCGCAGCAGTTTCTGAAGGCGACCAAAGCCAAGCCCCGGGTAATGAACCTTGAACCACCGATCGAGGCGCATATTGGCTTCGTCTTCCGCAACCTTGATCTGCTCAACACCGGACATGGTTCGTTCAATTTCCTGGAAGTTTGCCTGGGTGCGCCTATGCCAGCGCGCGCACAAAAGCCAATCCCGCAAAAAGTGCGGCAACGGCACCCACAACACTGACCAGCGTGTAGCCGGCAGCTGCCAACAGCGCGCCACGTTCCCATAACACCACCACGTCCAGTGAAAAGGCCGAAAAGGTGGTGAAGCCGCCCAGAACGCCGGTTGCGGCGAAGAGCCTCACTTCCGCGGAAACGCCTGCCTTGCGCGCCAGCAGCTCTATCAGCACGCCCATCATGAAGGAACCGGCCAGATTGACGGCGAGTGTACCCCAGGGAAAGGTCGGCCCTGCCAGTCGCAGGGCGGCGAGACCGACGAGATGACGCAGTGCGGCGCCAACCGCCCCGCCCGCCGCGACAATGAGCAAATGATACATGGCCCCCTGATAGCGGAAGGCGCTAGACGCTGAAAGAGCGCCGTGCCAAATCAGCTACCATTGGCTTCGCCGTCATCCCGCGCCGCAACTTGGCGTTCGCGCCGCAACTTGGACCAATAGTCGAGCCGCTTGCGGATTTCGCGCTCGAAACCTCGATCCGGCGGATCGTAGTATTGTTGGCGGCCCATCGCCTCGGGAAAATAATCCTGACCTGAAAACGCGTCCGGCTGGTCGTGATCATACTGATAGCCCGTTCCATAGCCTTCGGACTTCATGAGCTTGGTCGGCGCGTTGAGGATATGCCGGGGCGGCAGGAGCGAGCCATGCTCCTTCGCGGCGGCCATGGACGCCTTGTAGGCCGTATAGGCTGCGTTGGATTTGGGCGCGGTCGCCAGGTAGATGCAGGCTTGAGCGAGCGCCAGCTCACCCTCGGGCGATCCCAGAAAATCATAGGCATCCTTCGCTGCGTTGGCGACGACAAGTGCCTGCGGGTCTGCAAGGCCAATGTCCTCAACCGCCATGCGGACCAGCCGTCTGCCGAGAAACAGCGGTGCTTCCCCTGCATCGAACATACGCGCCAGATAATAGAGCGCGGCGTCCGGGTCGGAGCCGCGCACGGCTTTGTGCAGCGCCGAGATCAAATTGTAGTGGCCGTCCTGCCCCTTGTCGTAGACCGGAGCGCGGCGCTGAACGACGCCCTGCAGCGCCTCGGCATCGAACGTCTCATCCTCACGGGCCGCGCGCCACACTTCCTCGGCCAGTGTCAGTATGGCACGGCCATCGCCGTCGGCCATGCGGATCAAAACCGCCCTCGCCGCGTCGTCGAGCGGCAGAGGCCTGCCGATCGTCGCTTCGGCGCGCTCCAGCAGAAGGGTCAGGCTTTCGGCTTCCAGAGGCCGGAACGACAGGACACGTGCACGCGACAGAAGAGCAGCGTTGAGCTCGAAGGACGGGTTTTCGGTCGTCGCTCCCACGAGAATGACCGTTCCGTCTTCCATGACCGGCAGGAAGCCGTCCTGCTGGGCGCGGTTGAACCGGTGAATCTCGTCCACGAAAAGCAGTGTCTGGCGGCCGTTGCGGTGCCGCAGGCGCGCCGCTTCGAACACCTTCTTGAGATCGGCAACGCCGGAAAAGATCGCGGAAATCTGCTCGAATGCGAGGTCGGTTTCACCGGCAAGCAATCGTGCGACCGTAGTCTTGCCGGTGCCTGGCGGCCCCCAGAACACCAGCGAGCCCAGCGAGCCGGAAGCGATCATGCGCGTCAGCGCGCCGTCCGGCCCGGTCAGATGTTCCTGACCGACAACCTCGCCCAGCTTTGCAGGACGCAACCGGTCGGCAAGCGGACGAGCACCGGATGTTCCTGTTTCGGCTGGACCGTCGGAAGCGCCAAACAGATCGGCCATGACCGCTCAGAACCGCAATACCTGGCGGAACGTTTGACCGTTGCGCTCAATCGTGAACCGCCACCAGCGCGTTTCTTCGCCGGCAACTTTCGCCAGCGTATCCGGGCTGTCGATCGCAACGCCATTGACATCCCTCACAATATCGCCCGGCTGAAATCCGAACTGCGCCGCGGCAGAAGAACGATCGATATCGACAATCGCCACCCCTTCGGCGCGGCCCGTCATCCCAAGCCGCTGCGCAAGGCGCGGCGATAGCGCGGCAACCTTGGCACCGGCGAATGGCGATCTGCCTTCGATCACAATCTCAGCCGCCGTTGCTCCCTCGGGAGCGCGCATCAGTTCAAGAGTGACCGGAATTTCTTCGCCCTGCCGCAACAGCGTCAGGGATATCTCGGCGCCAATCGGGCGTGTCGCAAGCCGGTAGTCGAGCGCGTCGGGATGCTCGATGCGGGTCGCGTTCATAGCCAGAACCACATCGCCCGGCCGTACGCCGGCGCTTTCGGCTGGACTGCCGGGGTAGATGTCCGACACAAGCGCGCCGGTGGGGCGCGTCATTCCGAGCGCCTCCGCCATCTGCGCATCCACCGCCTCGAAATTCGCGCCGATCCATGGCCGCTCGAAAAAATCGCTGCCGCCTTGCGCCGACGCAACCACGGCACGCACCATATTGGCCGGAATTGCGAAGCCGATGCCGATGGAGCCGCCGCTGCGGCTGTAGATCGCCGTATTGATGCCGACGAGCTCGCCCGCCATGTTGATCAGCGCGCCGCCGGAATTGCCGGGATTGATCGCCGCATCCGTCTGGATAAAAAAGCCGAAATCCGAAATGCCGATATGGGTTCTGGCGACAGCCGAGACGATTCCGCTCGTTGTCGTTTGTCCGACGCCGAACGGATTGCCGATCGCAAGCACGAGATCGCCGACCAGAAGAGCGTCTGAATCGCCGATCGCCACCGTGGGGAATGGCTGGTCGGCTTCGATCTTGAGCACAGCCAGGTCGAGCGATTCATCCTTGAGCAGGATAGTGCTGGCGAATTCGCGGCCATCCGACATCGCGACCTTCACCTCATCCGCCCCCCGGATGACGTGGAAGTTGGTGACCACCAGCCCGCTTTTATCAACGATGACGCCAGATCCGAGCGACGATTGCACGCGTGGCGGCATTTGCTGTCCGAAAAAATGCTCGAAAAACGGATCGGATAGGAATGGCGAAGGCCGCGCGCTCACTTGCGCCGACGCATAGACATTGACCACCGCTGGCGCCGTCTCCGCGACCAGCGGTGCGAAAGAGAGCTGCATCTCGCTGCGCCCGAACGGCAGGCGTCGCTGCGGTTCACCGGTATCGAGCCCCCCGCGCAGGAGGTCGGTCAGGATCGAACCAAGGTCCTGCGCCGGCGCATCCTCGGCGCGAAGCGGCACGACCGCGAGCAAGGCGGCGAAGAGCGTGGCAACGAAGGTGGCGAAAAACGACGGCAGTCTGCGCATGGCGGGAATCCTCTTCATCGAAGCGGATGCCATTTTTGCTGCGAATGTGCAAAACAAATGGCCGAAGCTACCGAACATGCCGGCGCAGCCACTGTTCGATCACACCTTTCCGAAACGTTTTGTCCTCGAGCTGCTGGTAGATAAACCGAATTACATCTTCCTGATCGCATTCGAGCCGCCTTCCGTTGAGGCCAAGGAAGATGTCCATGCAGGCAAACGCGACACGCTTGTTGCCGTCGATGAAGCCATGGTTCATCGCCAGGCTTTCCCAAAGTGCAGCCGCTTCTTCGATTGTATCGGCATAGTAGCCGGTCTGCGGTCTCAGAAGCGCCGACTCGACAAGCCCCAGGTCGCGAATTCCCTGCGCACCACCGAACAGTCGAATCTGCTCGCGATGAATGAAAAGAGCATCATCGAGGCCAAGATAGATCACGGCTATTTGGCGAGCGCCTCATAGACCTTGGCCCACCGCTCGGCGCTTTCGGCGTGCAGTTTTTCGACGAGCGGATTTACTGAGCTGCCGCCAGCCTCGGCTATACGGCGAAACTCATCCGGAGAAAGTACGATTGCAACATCGCGGCCTTGCTTCTGGATACGCACCGGCCCTGAGCGGGCGAGTTCAAGCAGTTGCCCGAATTTGTTCTTCGCGTCTGATGCGGTCATCGAGTTCATGCGCTTAGTTTAGCTGTTTTAGCTAATTGCCGCAACAGTCGAGAAAAAAGGGCCCCGCAGGGCCCTTCGCATTCTTGTCTGTTCCCGAAGTGGTATTATGCCGCTTCGGCTTCGCTCTCGGTGTTGTCTTCCGCCTCGACGCGTGCACGGTCGGCTGCGCCCTTGGCAGCGGTGTCGCGGTCAACAAACTCAATCACGGCCATCGGCGCGTTATCGCCGTGGCGGAAACCAGCCTTCATGATGCGGGTGTAGCCGCCATTGCGGGTTGCATAACGCGGCGCAATTGTCTCGAACAGGCGCTTTGCGAGTTCGTCGGAACCGATCTTGGCAATCGCCTGGCGACGCGCATGCAGGTCACCGCGCTTGCCGAGCGTAACCAGCTTCTCCACGATTGGGCGCAGCTCCTTGGCCTTGGGCAGCGTGGTGGTGATCTGTTCGTGCTCGATCAGCGACGCGGCCATGTTGACGAACAGGGCCTTGCGGTGGCTGGCGGTGCGGTTCAGCCGACGACCGGACTTTCCGTGACGCATTGGCTTTCTCCTAGAATTCGGCGCGAGGCGCCCTTAACACACTTGGCAGTGGGCAATCGGCGGCAGGCAGTCAGGTTCTTCGTTTCATGGACTGCCGACCGCCTACTCACGGCTGCCGGTTCAATACTGGTCTTCGTAGCGCTTTGCCAGATCTTCGATATTGTCCGGCGGCCAGTCCTGCACCTCCATACCGAGGTGAAGCCCCATGGACGCCAGCACTTCCTTGATCTCGTTGAGCGACTTGCGGCCGAAATTCGGTGTCCGCAGCATCTCGGCTTCCGTCTTCTGGATCAGGTCGCCAATATAAACGATGTTGTCGTTCTTCAGGCAGTTGGCCGAACGGACCGAAAGCTCCAGTTCGTCCACCTTCTTCAGAAGTGCCGGGTTGAAGGCAAGCTCCGTCACCTGCTCCGCCGGCTGCTCCTTCTGCGGCTCTTCGAAGTTCACGAAGAGGCCAAGCTGGTCCTGCAGGATGCGCGCGGCGAAAGCCACTGCATCTTCGCCGGAGATGGCGCCGTTGGTCTCGATCGACATAGTCAGTTTGTCGTAATCCAGAACCTGGCCCTCACGGGTGTTTTCGACCTTGTAGGAGACCTTCTTGACCGGCGAATAGAGGCTGTCGACCGGGATAAGGCCGATCGGCGCGTCTTCGGCGCGGTTGCGGTCTGCCGGCACATAACCCTTGCCGTTGTTGACGGTGAACTCCATGCGGATTTCCGCACCCTCGTCCAGTGTGCAGATCACGTGGTCGGGGTTGAGGATTTCGACGTCGCCAACGGTCTGGATATCGCCCGCAGTCACCTGGCCCGGGCCCTGCTTGCGCACAACCATGCGCTTGGGTCCGTCGCCTTCCATGCGGATCGCGATTTCCTTGATGTTGAGCACGATGTCGGTGACGTCTTCGCGCACGCCCGAAATCGACGAGAATTCGTGCAGCACGCCGTCGATCTGGACTGCGGTCACGGCGGCGCCGCGAAGCGACGAAAGCAGGACGCGACGCAGGGCATTGCCAAGCGTAAGGCCGAAACCGCGTTCGAGCGGTTCGGCGACGACCGTCGTCGTGTTGCCCTTCGACTGGAATTCGATCTTGTTGGGCTTGATCAGTTCCTGCCAGTTCTTCTGGATCATTCTGTTATCCTTCCGTTTCCCCGCCACCATCCAATCGTGGCGGGCGTCCTGGAAGCCGTGGAGGAGCGCCCTTGAATTGCATAATCTGATCCGAAAACCGGAAACCGGATTTGGAGATCATGCTGCCGGGAGCTCGCGCGGCAGTTTCAAATCTCTGGGTTAGACGCGGCGCTTTTTGCGCGGGCGGCAACCATTGTGTGGAATCGGTGTCACGTCACGGATCGAGGTGATCGTGAAACCGGCGGCCTGCAAAGCGCGCAGTGCCGACTCGCGGCCTGAACCGGGTCCGCTGACCTCGACCTCAAGCGTTCGCATGCCGTGCTCCTGCGCCTTCTTGGCGCAATCCTCGGCGGCCATCTGCGCCGCAAACGGCGTCGATTTGCGCGATCCCTTGAAACCCTGGGCACCGGCCGACGACCAGGCAATCGCATTGCCCTGCGCGTCGGTGATCGTGATCATGGTGTTGTTGAACGTCGACGAAACATGCGCGACGCCGGTGGAGATGTTCTTGCGTTCGCGGCGGCGTACGCGTGCGGCTTCTTTGGCCATTGTGGTCCTTTCAATCGATATCAGCGCCGCCGTAGTTCCAGCGGCTACACCTGAGGAGCGAATATTGAGTAGCGAATAGCGGATATGGTCTTTCTATTCGCTTTTGGCTACTTCGCCACTCGCTTCCTTACTTCTTCTTGCCTGCAATCGCCTTGGCCGGCCCCTTGCGGGTACGCGCATTGGTGTGCGTGCGCTGGCCGCGAACCGGCAGCGAGCGGCGATGCCGCAGACCGCGGTAGCAGCCAAGATCCATGAGGCGCTTGATGTTCATCGACACTTCGCGGCGAAGGTCGCCTTCAACCTGATAGTCGCGGTCGATGATCTCGCGCATCTGCAGCGCTTCCGCGTCGGTCAGTTCATTGACGCGTCGCTCTGCGGGAATGTTGGCCTTGGCGATGATCTCGGACGCGAATTTCGGTCCGATACCGTGGATGTACTGAAGCGCAATCACAACGCGCTTGTTGGTCGGCAGATTGACGCCGGCAATACGAGCCATTCTCTCGTCTCCATTTATGCCGGAAAACCCGGCGCTTCGTTGAACCCGCGTCCGGTGGAGGCCGGCCCCTGCGGGCATCTTCAATGCAAAATCAGCGAAACACCCTTTCGGGCTGCTCCACATTCGTTCTGACGGGAAGACGGGCCGCGATAGTCTGGAATGCGACCGCTGTCAAGTCCGCGACCGGCGCTCTAGCTCAACTTGACCAGAACGCCGTCGATTTCTTTCGTCACATCGTCGATGGTGGCCATACCATCCACACCGACGAGCTTGCCTTTGGCGTAGTAGTAGCCGATCAGCGGCGCCGTCTTTTTGTAGTATTCGCGCAGCCGCTCATCGAACACCTCGGCATTGTCGTCCTTGCGGACCGGCTGCCCGGCGGCCCTTGCATCTTCGGCACGCTTCAGGATGCGGCCCACAAGCGCCTTGTCGTCGACGACGAGTTCGACAACTGCATCGAGTTCAACACCGCGGTCGTTCAGCATGGATCCGACTGCATCGGCCTGAGCCAGCGTGCGCGGATAACCGTCGAGGATAAAGCCATTGGCGGCATCGGCCTGGTCGATGCGCTCCGCCACAATCGCATTCACGATTTCGTCCGAAACGAGCTCGCCGGCATCCATGACCGCCTTGGCGCGTTTGCCGACCTCCGTTTGCGCGGCAACGGCCGCCCGCAGCATGTCTCCGGTGGAGAGCTGCGGGA
The DNA here is from genome assembly GCA_017644005.1 of Rhizobiaceae bacterium. GTDB lineage: Bacteria > Pseudomonadota > Alphaproteobacteria > Rhizobiales > Rhizobiaceae > RCIO01. Next base: position 11,428 of record JAEPMJ010000003.1, on the reverse strand, counting down.
TGCCGTGTTTTTCGACCAGTCTTTGTGCCTGGGTCCCCTTGCCCGCGCCTGGCGGGCCAAGCAGTATCAGCCTCATCGCCCTCTTTTACCCCCGCGAAGTTTCGACTTCTTGATCAGCCCCTCATACTGGTGCGCGATCAGGTGGCCCTGAACCTGCGCAACGGTATCGAGTGTGACGCTGACCACGATCAGCAGCGACGTCCCACCGAGATAGAAGGGTACGCCGGTGGCCGAAATCAGAAACTCCGGCAGCAGGCACACAATCACGAGATAAATCGCGCCGACAACCGTAATACGCGTCAGCACATAGTCGATATACTCCGCCGTCCGCTCACCCGGGCGATAGCCGGGGATAAAGCCGGAGTGCTTCTTGAGCTGATCGGCGGTATCCTTCGGATTGAACACGATCGCAGTATAGAAGAATGCAAAGAACGCGATCATGGCGGCATAGAGCAGCATGTAGATCGGCTGGCCGTGTCCAAGCGCGGCAAGAATGCTGGCTGCCCAGGTCGGCAAGGTGGAGGTGTCTGAGAAACCGGCCACGGTTGCAGGCAGGAGCAGCAGCGATGATGCGAAGATCGGCGGAATGACGCCGGCGGTGTTCAGCTTCAGCGGCAGATGAGAAGTATCTCCCTGGAACATGCGGTTGCCGACCTGCCGCTTCGGATACTGGATCAGAAGCCGGCGCTGCGCACGCTCAAAGAACACGATGACGCCAATGACGGCAATGGCCAGCACGATGATGGCCAGGATGATGCCGGTCGACAGAGCGCCGGTGCGGCCGAGCTCCAGTGTTCCGGAGATCGCCGAGGGAAGGCCCGCCACGATGCCGGCAAAGATGATCAGCGAAATGCCGTTACCGATGCCGCGTGCGGTAATCTGCTCGCCGAGCCACATCAGGAACATGGTGCCGCCAACGAGCGTGATCACTGCAGAGAGGCGGAAGAACCAGCCCGGATCGGTCACGATACCGGACCCGCTTTCGAGCCCGACGGCGATTCCGTAGGCCTGAACGGTTGCCAGAAGCACTGTGCCGTAGCGCGTGTACTGATTGATGACCTTTCGGCCCTGCTCGCCTTCCTTCTTCAGCTGTTCGAGCGTCGGTACGACCGACGTCATCAACTGCATGATGATGGAGGCGGAGATGTAAGGCATGATGCCGAGCGCGAAGATCGCCATGCGCTCCACGGCACCGCCTGCAAACATGTTGAACATGCCGAGCACACCGCCCGACTGCTGCTGAAACGCTTGCGCAAACGCGTCCGGATTGATTCCCGGCATGGGAATATAGGTGCCCAGCCGATAGACCAGTAGAGCGCCCAGTGTGAACCAGATGCGTTTCTTGAGATCCTCTGCCTTGGCAAAGGCAGAGAAGTTGAGATTGGCGGCAAGTTGTTCAGCAGCCGAAGCCATCAGTCGGTCTCCGCGTGATCAGGCCACGATAAGCGGCGCGCGGCCGAAGCCCCGAGATAGGGCTCGGCCGGGCCGGATGCAAGCCGCGAGAGCCGCGGCTTGTGTGAATTTCCGGTGAGAAGCGCGTGCGATCGAGCCTGGCAAGATGCCGCTCACTCGGCCGCCTTGGCTTCCGGGAGCTTGATCGAGCCGCCGGCCTTTTCGATCTTTTCGACCGCCGACTTCGACGCACCGGCGACTTCGAAAGCCACCTTCGCCTTAAGCTCACCGTCGCCAAGCACGCGCACGCCGTCGCGAACACGGCGCAGCACGCCCGCTTCCACAAGCGCCTCGGCCGTTACCGGCTTCTTCGCATCAAGTTTCTTGGCATCGATCGCCTGCTGCACACGCGCCAGGGATACAATGTTGAGATCCTTGGTGAAGGGGTTCTTGAAGCCACGCTTCGGAAGACGCCGGTAAACCGGCATCTGGCCGCCCTCGAAGCCATTAATGGCTACACCCGAGCGCGAGCTCTGCCCCTTGACGCCGCGACCGCCGGTCTTGCCCGAGCCGGAGCCGATACCACGGCCCACGCGCTTGCGCGATTTGGATGCGCCGTCGCGGTCACGCAATTCGTTGAGTTTCATCTCGTCTCTCCTGCGCTTCCGCTCAAGCCTCGTCGACGACGCGAACGAGGTGCTGCACCTGCGCGATCATGCCGCGTACCGAAGGCGTATCCTCAAGCGTGCGGCGGCGGTGAAGTTTGTTGAGGCCAAGTCCGATCAGCGTCTTGCGCTGCTCGGACGGACGGCGGATCGGACTGCCGATCTGCTCCACGGTGATGGTTTTGCCCTGCTTGCTAGCCATGGTCATCTATCCCTTGATCAAGCCGCTTGGCGTCTATTCGTCGGCCGTTGCGGCGGCACCGCGGCGCGCCTGCAAGGTCGAGTACTTGATGCCGCGCTGCGCAGCGACATCCTTCGGATGCATCTGCCCCTTCAGCGCCTCGAAAGTCGCCCGCACCATGTTATAGGGGTTTGAAGACCCCAGCGACTTGGCGACAACGTCGTGCATGCCGAGCGTCTCGAAGACAGCACGCATGGGACCGCCGGCGATGATTCCGGTACCGGCCTTTGCGGTGCGTAGAAGCACCTTGCCGGCACCCCAGCGGCCTTCCACGTCATGGTGGAGCGTGCGGCCCGAACGCAGCGGCACGAAGATCATGTCGCGCTTGGCGCTCTCGGTTGCCTTGCGGATCGCCTCCGGCACTTCGCGCGCCTTGCCATGGCCAAAGCCAACGCGGCCCTTCTGGTCGCCGACGACGACGAGTGCAGCAAAGCCGAAACGGCGTCCGCCCTTGACGACTTTTGCGACACGATTGATGTGGACTAGCTTGTCGACGAAACCGTCGTCAGCATCCCGGTCACGGCCGCGTCCGCCGTCCCTACGATCTTGTGCCATGATCCTGTTCCTTGTTCTTTTCCGGATAGCACCGTTGATGAATGTCCGGTCTTTTCGGTCCCGGACGGTTGATTAGAAGCTGAGGCCGCCTTCGCGCGCGGCATCGGCAAGAGCCTTCACGCGGCCGTGGAAGATGTACGGCCCACGATCGAACACCACTTCCTTGACGCCGGCCTTCTTGGCCCGCTCCGCAACCAGCTTGCCGACGGCTGCTGCCGCAGCGGCATCCGCACCGGTCTTGAGCGAACCCTTCAGGTCCTTCTCGAGCGTCGATGCCGAAGCGACGGTGTGTCCCTTCGTGTCGTCGATCACCTGAGCGTAGATGTTCTTCGACGAGCGGTAGACGGTGAGGCGCAGGCGCTCGCCGGCGACCTTCTTGATCTGACGGCGAATGCGCTGAGCGCGGCGCTGCGTGGATTCCTTGGAAGCCATTTTCAGTTCCTGCCTTGTAAAACGGGAGCGGCCATTTGCGGTAGGAACCAATGCCTCCCGCGACCGCGCACCGTGGCGTTTTCCAACTCCGGGCGTAGCTACAAGCTAAACCCTTACTTCTTCTTGCCTTCCTTGCGCACGATCCGCTCGTCCGCATACTTCACGCCCTTGCCCTTGTAGGGCTCGGGACCGCGATATTTGCGGATTTCGGCTGCGACCTGGCCGACCTGCTGCTTGTCGATGCCCGAAACGACGATTTCCGTCGGCTTCGGCACCTGGATCGTGATGCCTTCCGGCACCTCGTAAACCACGTCATGGCTGAAACCCAGAGCCAGCTGCAGGTTCTTGCCCTGCATGGCGGCACGGTAGCCGACGCCGTTGATCTCCAGCCGCTTCTCGAACCCATCTTTCACGCCGGAAAGAATGTTCGAGATCTGCGTGCGCGACATACCCCATTTGGAGCGTGCCACCTTCGACTGATCGCGTGGCGACACATCGATCTTGCCGTCTTCGAGCTTCACCAGAACCTCGTCGTTGACGACAAATCTCAGTTCGCCCTTCGGCCCCTTCGCCGAGACGGTCTGACCGTCCACGGTTGCGGTCACGCCGTCCGGCACGGCCACGGGCTTCTTACCAATACGAGACATATCTAGCGTCCTCGTCTTCTAAATCCTGTTGGGCCCAGATCAGAAAATCTGGCAGAGAACTTCTCCGCCGACATTCTGTTCGCGTGCCTCGTGGTCTGCCATCACACCCTTGGGGGTCGAAAGGATGGAGATGCCGAGGCCATTGGCCACCTGCGGAATGGACTTCACCGATGCATAAACGCGGCGGCCCGGCTTCGAAACGCGGGCGATCTCGCGAATGACGGGCTCGCCCTCGTAATATTTCAGCTCGATTTCGATCTCGGACTTGCCGTTGTCGAAATCGACCTGGGTGTAGTCACGGATGTAGCCTTCCGACTTCATCACGTCGAGAACGCGGGCGCGAAGGCGCGAAGCCGGGGTCGAAACCTTGGACTTCTTGCGGCCATACGCGTTGCGGATGCGGGTCAGCATATCGCCGAGGGGATCACTCAGTGCCATAACGGTGCTCCTTACCAGCTCGACTTAACGAGGCCAGGGATCTTGCCCATGTTGCCCAATTCACGCAGCGCGATACGCGACAGCTTCAGCTTGCGGTAGAACGCGCGCGGACGGCCCGTTACCTCGCAGCGGTTGCGAATACGCGAGGGCGCGGAATTGCGCGGCAGCGCGGCCAGCTTCATCTGAGCGCGGAAACGCTCTTCCATGGGCTGGTTCTTGTCCATGATGATCGCCTTCAGCGCCTTGCGCTTGGACGCATAGCGCGCGACCATCTTGCGACGGCGCTCGTTCTTTTCGACTGCACTGGTCTTTGCCATTTCGCAAATCTTCCTTTTTCGCTGCCGTTACTGCCGGAAGGGGAAGTTGAAGGCGCGCAGGAGAGCGCGTGCTTCGTCGTCCGTTTCGGCGGTCGTACAAACGATGATATCCATTCCCCAGATCTGATCGACCTTGTCGTAGTTGATCTCGGGAAACACGATGTGCTCCTTGATGCCCATCGCAAAATTGCCGCGTCCGTCGAAGCTCTTCGGATTTAGGCCGCGGAAGTCGCGGACACGCGGCAGCGCGATGGTGATCAGGCGATCCAGGAACTCGTACATGCGGTCGCGGCGCAAGGTTACCTTGGCGCCGATCGGCATATTCTCACGCACCTTGAAGCCGGCAATGGAATTGCGGGCATGGGTGATGACCGGGCGCTGACCGGCGATCATAGCCAGATCCTCGGCGGCAACCGACGGCTTCTTGGAATCCGCCGTGGCTTCGCCAACGCCCATATTGATCACGATCTTGTCCAGCCGCGGCACCTGCATGCCGTTGGCATAGCTGAACTGCTCCTGCATCGCGCCACGGATGGTGTCGCGGTAGAGCTTCTTCAGCCGCGGTTCGTACTTAGCGTCAGCCATTGATCACGTCTCCCGAGCGCTTTGCGACCCGCACCTTGGTGCCGTCCTTCTCGACCCGGAAACCGACGCGAGTGGGCTTTCCGTCCTTGGGATCGGCGACAGCCAGGTTCGAAAGGTGGATCGGAGCTTCCTTGCGGATCAGCCCGCCTTCCTGAGCCTGGGTCTGGCGCTGGTGGCGCACGACCATGTTGATGCCGCGCACCAGGGCACGGTCTTCCTTCGGAATAACGCGCAGCACTTCACCGGTTCGGCCCTTGTCCTTGCCGGCGAGCACCACGACGTTGTCGCCTTTGCGAATCTTGTTCATTGTCCGCGGTTCCTCAGAGTACTTCCGGCGCCAGCGAAATGATCTTCATGTGGCTGCGTGCACGCAGTTCGCGCGGCACGGGCCCGAAGATACGGGTACCGATCGGTTCTTTCTTGTTGTCGACGAGCACGGCCGCGTTCTTGTCGAAGCGGATCACGCTGCCATCGGGACGGCGGATGTCCTTGGCGGTACGCACGACGACCGCCTTCATCACATCGCCCTTCTTCACACGGCCGCGCGGAATGGCTTCCTTGACCGACACCACAATGACGTCGCCAACGGAAGCATATTTCCGCTTCGAACCGCCAAGCACCTTGATGCACATGACACGACGGGCGCCGGAATTATCCGCGACGTCGAGGTTTGTTTGCATCTGAATCATGACTGGCCGCCTTCTATTCTATCTTGGGGCGGGATATCCGCCCTGCCCGGCATTCAAATTCGTGGGTTACCCGGCTTTCGCCGGCTTCTTCTCGCTGTCCGCACCCGCAAGCACGACCCAGGTCTTGTCCTTCGAGATCGGACGCGACTCTTCGATCTGGACGATATCGCCGACCTTGCAGGCGTTGCTTTCGTCATGCGCCTTGTAGTTCTTCGTCATCCGCACGGTCTTTTTCATGACCGGATGAGTGAAGCGGCGCTCGACACGGACGACGACCGTCTTGTCGTTCTTGTCGCTTACGACCGTGCCCTGCATCACGCGCTTTGGCATCTCTTAGTCCTCAAGCCTTCTTGGCGGCCGACTTTTCGGCCAGCACAGTTTTGATGCGCGCGATGTCGCGGCGGATCTGCCGGACGCGCGCGGTTTTCTCAAGCTGACCCGTCGCTTTCTGGAAGCGCAGATTGAACTGCTCCTTCTTCAGAGCTGCGAGGTCATCGCTCAGCTGGTCGGGCGTCTTTGCCCGTACATCCACGGCCTTCATCGTCTCGCCCTCTCCTAGTCAGAAATGCGCTGGACGAAGCGCGTGCGCACCGAGAGCTTGGCCGCGCCCAGGCGCAGCGCTTCGCGTGCGGTTTCTTCATTAACGCCGTCGATCTCGAACATGACGCGGCCGGGCTTTACCCTGGCCACCCAGTAGTCGACGGAGCCCTTGCCCTTACCCATACGGACTTCGGTAGGCTTCGAGGTCACCGGAACGTCCGGGAAAATACGGATCCACACACGGCCCTGACGCTTCATCTGGCGGGTGATCGCGCGGCGTGCCGCTTCGATCTCACGCGCTGTAACGCGGTTGGGCTCGAGTGCCTTCAGGCCATAGCCGCCGAAGTTCAGGTCGGTGCCGCCCTTGGCCGTGCCATGGATGCGTCCCTTGAACTGCTTGCGGAACTTTGTGCGCTTGGGCTGCAGCATCGTTCTCTAACTCCAAATCCTTCTAGCGGCCTGCTCAGGCGTTTTCGCGACGACGCGACGAGCCGTGGGAATCGCCCTCAATTGCGCGACGCTCGGACGCCATCGGGTCGTGCTCGAGAATCTCGCCTTTGAATATCCAGACCTTCACGCCACAGATGCCGTAAGCAGTCTGCGCCTCTGCCGTGCCGTAATCGACATCTGCGCGCAGCGTGTGCAGCGGAACGCGGCCTTCGCGGTACCATTCCATGCGCGCAATCTCCGCACCGCCGAGACGGCCACCGCAATTGATGCGAATGCCCTCTGCGCCGAGGCGCATCGCCGACTGCACGGCGCGCTTCATGGCGCGGCGGAATGCAACGCGGCGCTCAAGCTGCTGGGCGATCGACTGAGCAACCAGCGTGGCGTCGATCTCCGGCTTGCGCACTTCAACGATGTTGAGGTGCGTTTCCGATTGCGTCATCGCGGTCAGCTTCTTGCGAAGCTTTTCGATGTCGGCGCCCTTCTTGCCGATAATCAGACCAGGCCTGGCCGCATGGATCGTCACCCGGCACTTCTTGTGCGGACGCTCGATCACAATCTTGGAGACGGCAGCCTGCTTCAGCTCCTTCTCAAGATATTCGCGGATCTTGAGATCCTCGTGCAGCAGCTTCCCGTACTCGCCCGAATTCGCAAACCAGCGCGAATCCCAGGTACGGTTGATGCCGAGTCTCAGGCCGATCGGGTTGATTTTCTGGCCCATCAGGCGGCCTCCGCTTTCTCTTCAACTTCGCGAACCACGATCGTCAGGTTCGAGAATGGCTTCTCGATACGCGATGCACGGCCGCGGCCACGGGTGTGAAACCGCTTCATGGTGATCGACTTGCCGACATAAGCTTCGGCAACGATCAGCGCATCGACATCGAGGTCATGGTTGTTTTCGGCATTCGCGATAGCCGATTCCAGGGTCTTGCGAACCGTGCCGGCAATGCGCTTGCGCGAAAATTCCAGGTCATGCAGCGCCGCCTGAACCTTCTTGCCGCGGATCATCGCAGCGACGAGATTCAGCTTCTGCGGGCTCACACGGATGGTGCGAGCAACTGCACGGGCCTCATTTTCGGCCACGGGGCGCGGAGTTTTGGGCTTGCCCATTTTACTTCCTCTTCGCCTTCTTGTCCGCGCCGTGGCCGTAATAGGTACGGGTCGGAGCAAACTCGCCGAACTTGTGGCCGACCATCTCTTCGGAGACAGAGACCGGGATATGTTTCTGGCCGTTGTAGACACCCCAGGTGAGACCGACGAACTGCGGCAGGATCGTGGAGCGACGGCTCCAGATCTTGATCACCTCGTTGCGGCCGCCCTCGCGGACCTTGTCCGCTTTCTTGAGCAGGTAGCCGTCGATGAACGGGCCTTTCCAGACTGAACGGGACACGTGCGCCTACCTCTTCCTATTTCTTGCGCTGATGGCGCGAGCGCATGATGAATTTGTCGGTCAACTTGTTTGACCGGGTCCGTTTACCCTTGGTCGGCTTGCCCCACGGTGTAACCGGGTGGCGGCCGCCAGAGGTACGGCCTTCACCGCCGCCATGCGGGTGATCGACCGGGTTCATGGTCACGCCGCGATTGTGCGGGCGACGGCCGAGCCAGCGCGAACGGCCAGCCTTGCCAAGATTGATGTTGCCGTGGTCGGGATTCGACACCGCGCCCACGGTTGCGAAGCAGCTGCCCTGAACGAGACGCTGCTCGCCCGAGTTGAGCCGCAGGATCGCCATGCCCTGATCGCGGCCGACGAGCTGTGCGTAAGCACCTGCGGAGCGGGCGATCTGGCCGCCCTTGCCCGGCTTCAACTCGACATTGTGCACGATCGTGCCGACCGGCATCGCCGAAAGCGGCATCGCATTGCCCGGCTTCACGTCAGCCGAAGCGGCGGCAATCACAGTGTCGCCAACCGACAGACGCTGCGGAGCCAGAATGTAGCTCAACTCACCATCTGCGTATTTCAGCAACGCGATGAATGCGGTCCGGTTCGGATCGTATTCGATGCGTTCGACGGTTGCCGTCACATCGTGCTTGCGCCGCTTGAAGTCGATGATGCGGTAGGTCCGCTTGTGGCCGCCACCGCGGAAACGCGTGGTGACACGGCCATGATTGTTGCGGCCGCCCTTGCTGGTCAGGCCCTCGGTGAGGCCCTTGACCGGCTTGCCCTTGTACAGGCCGGAGCGGTCGACGATGACCAGCTGGCGCTGCCCTGGCGTGACCGGATTGAATTTCTTAAGTGCCATTGTCCTGTCTCCGCTCAGAGGCCAGTGGCGATATCGATCGACTGGCCTTCGGCCAGCGTCACGACTGCCTTTTTAACGTCGCTCTGGCGACCGATCGTGCCGCGGAAGCGCTTCACCTTGCCCTTGCGCAGCAGCGTGTTCACACCCGTCACCTTGACACTGAAAAGCGCTTCGACGGCTGCCTTGATTTCCGGCTTGGTCGCCTTGCGCGACACGTTGAACACCACCTGGTTGTTCTCCGAGGCAAGTGTCGACTTTTCGGTCACGACCGGGCTGACGATCACGTCGTAATGGCGAAGGTCAGTCATTTGAAGCGCTCCTCGAGAGCCTCGACAGCCGCCTTGGAAAGGACGAGCGTGCCACGGCGCAAAATGTCGTAGACGTTGATGCCCTGAACCGGCAGCACGTCGATATTGGGAATGTTCGACGCGGCGCGGCGGAAATTCACGTCGAGCTCGGCACCGCCGATCACCAGCGCATTGGACAGGCCAAGCTTGCCCAGCGCGTCGATCAGCGCCTTGGTCTTGGCATCCTTCACCGCCAGATCGTCGATGATGATGAGCTGCTCGCCCTTCACCTTCGCCGAAAGTGCATGCTTCAGGCCAAGCGCGCGAACCTTCTTCGGAAGGTCGATCGCGTGGCTGCGCGCCACCGGGCCGTGGGCCTTGCCGCCGCCGCGGAACTGCGGAGCACGCGCCGAGGAGTGACGGGCGCGGCCCGTACCCTTCTGGCGGTACATCTTGGCACCGGTACGCGAAATATCCGCGCGCCCCTTGGCCTGATGCGTACCCTGCTGCTTCTTGGCCAGCTGCCAGCGCACGACACGCTGCAGGATGTCTTCGCGCGGCTCGAGACCGAAAATCGCCTCGGACAGTTTCAGCTTGCCCGCATCCTTGCCGGCGAGCGTGGTCATCTTCACGTCCATCACTCAGCTCCCTCGGCTGCGGTGGCTTCTGCTGCCGGCGCTGCATCTGCGACGGGTTCGGCCTTGGCGGCTGCGGCACGGATGCCGGCCGGCTTCGGCGCATTGTCCGGAAGCGGCGCCTTCACGGCGTCACGAACGTAGATCCAGGCACCCTTGGAGCCGGGAACCGCGCCGCGAACCAGGATCAGGCCGCGTTCGGAGTCGGTCGAAACGACTTCCAGGTTCTGCGTGGTCACGCGGGTCGAACCCATGTGGCCGGCCATCTTCTTGCCCTTGAACACCTTGCCAGGATCCTGGCGCTGGCCGGTCGAACCGTGCGAACGGTGCGAAACCGAGTTACCGTGGGTTGCGCGGCCGCCACCGAAATTGTGGCGCTTCATCACACCCTGGAAACCCTTACCGATCGAAGTACCGGTCACGTCGACCTTCTGGCCGCTGACAAAATGATCGGCGGTCAGTTCGGCACCGACATCGATCATGTTGTCCGGCGACACGCGGAACTCCGCGACTTTCGACTTCGGCTCGACCGAAGCAGTCGCGAAATGGCCGCGCAGGGCCTTCGATGTATTCTTAACCTTGGCCAGCCCCACGCCGAGCTGAACGGCGGTGTAGCCATTCTTCTCCTGCGTACGCTGCGCCACGACCTGGCAGTTTTCCATGCGCAGCACGGTGACAGGGACATGTTCCCCGGCATCATTGTAGATGCGGGTCATCCCTACCTTCTGTGCAATTACACCTGAACGCATCGGTTCATCTTCCTTCAGAGGAGCCGGCCCGCTTTCGCAGGCGGCGGCTCATGTCCAGCTCCTTAGAGCTTGATTTCAACATCCACGCCGGCGGCGAGGTCGAGCTTCATCAGCGCGTCCACCGTCTGCGGTGTGGGGTCGACGATATCGAGCAGCCGCTTGTGCGTGCGCATCTCGAACTGCTCACGGCTCTTCTTGTCGATGTGCGGCGACCGGTTGACCGTGAACTTCTCGATCCGGGTCGGCAGCGGAATGGGCCCGCGAACGCTTGCGCCGGTCCGCTTGGCGGTCGACACAATCTCTTTCGTGGACGTGTCGAGCACCCGGTGATCGAACGCCTTGAGGCGAATGCGGATATTCTGTCCGTTCATGTCAGTTCCTTCGGGTCGTTTCCGGGCGCAGCCATCTGGCACCGCCCGGTACCGACATCAGACTTTTGTTTTTATTCCGTGATGCTTGCGACGATGCCTGCACCGACGGTGCGTCCGCCTTCGCGGATAGCGAAGCGCAGCTTCTCTTCCATGGCGATCGGCACGATCAGCTCGACATCCACCGTGACATTGTCACCG
>JAEPMJ010000006.1 GCA_017644005.1 Rhizobiaceae bacterium | reverse complement strand
ATGGCCAACCGCAATGTGCACGTGTTCGGCAACCGGCTTTCCGGCAACGGCACAACGCATGTGCTTATCGCGGCCTATCCGAACGACTATGACGACGACAATTACATGTTCGTGCCGCGCGGCGTGTACATACACGACAATGAATATGTCGATGGCGGTTTCGCGCCGGACGGCGAGGTCGGCAAGATCATCACGGATGTGATCGGCGAGCCGGTGCCTGATATCGTATGGGACGGGGTGACGCGCATTCCGGAATATTTCTCCTGGGTATCGGCCGGGAACCGCATCTACATTTCGGAACCTGAAGGTACCAGTTTCGCCAACCTCAAGATGATCTCGCAGATGCTGCTGCCGTGGGGCTGGTGGCCCGACAGGGACATTTCCAAATATGCCGGCAGCCTGCCGGAGCCTGAGCCGGTGAAGCTGCCGCAAGATGGCGGATCGTAAAAAACGCCTGGCGCGGTGGAAGTGCCATCCTCCCGTGGCAGGCCGGAGAGGGGCACGGTGGGTGGCACTGCTTACCCTCGCAGCAATCTACTCTTTTCTGCTGTCTCCCATCATCCCCGCCCATGCCGTTTCCGACGCCGCTATCCTTGCCAAGCGGCCGCCGAAGCTTCTGTCGGAATTCGGTTTTTTCGCGGACATGTGGGCGCAGACTCCGGCGAAAGGCGTGGTGCCATTTACAATCAACACGCCGCTGTTTTCCGACAAGGCGCTGAAATACCGTTTTGTCTACCTGCCGGAAGGTGCAACTGCTGATTTCGTGGCAGATGAGGCATTCGAATTCCCGGCCGGCACGGCGCTGATCAAGACTTTTGCCTTCCCGGCGGATTTTCGTGCGCCAGACAAGGATATCCGCCTCATCGAAACGCGGCTTCTATTGCGCGGCGAAAATGGCTGGAACGCCTGGGCCTATGTGTGGAACGAGGCGCAGACCGAGGCCGAGTTGAGGATTGCGGGCGCGAAGGTGAGGGTTGAAGCGGCTGCGGAGGATGGTTCGCCGCTCGACATCGCCTATTCCGTGCCCAACAAGAACCAGTGCAAGGGCTGCCATGCACTGAACGGCGAAATCGTGCCTATCGGCCCCAAGGCACGCAATCTCAATGGCGACCTCTCCTATGCCGACGGAACGCGCAACCAGATCGACCACTGGATCGAACAGGGCATGTTGAATGGCGCGCCGGCGGTCTCGGAAATCGACGCTGTGCCGGCAGCGTTCGATGGTGCCGCGCCGCTCGATGCCCGCGCCCGTGCCTGGCTCGACGTCAACTGCGCGCATTGCCACCGGCGCGACGGGCCAGCCAGCAACTCGGGGCTTTTTCTCACCTGGGGCGAAAGCGATCGTACCGCACTGGGTGTCCTGAAGCGGCCGGTGGCGGCCGGAAGGGGCGCCGGCGACCGGGAATTCGACATCGTACCCGGCGATCCCGACGGTTCGATCCTGATTTTTCGTGTCGACAGTACAGAGCCCGGCGTGATGATGCCGGAGCTTGGACGCTCGCTGGGCGATCCGGACGCGGTGAGGCTGCTTCGGGACTGGATTGCCGGTATGGGCGGCTAATCTCCCGAAATTGCCGGCGAAGCCGGCTCGAACCCGCTGTTAATCATTACGCAAACTTCTCCACGCCGACACCGAAATCGTAACAGGACATCACATATTGTGATCTCCGGTATTGGGCCGTATGTGGCAAAAGCCATGCGAGGGACATGTGGGGAAAGCCGGTAAAGAGATGACGAAGAAATTTTTCGGCACGGATGGCATTCGCGGCAAAGCGAACAGCTTCCCGATGACAGCCGAGATCGCGATGAAGGTCGGTATGGCCGCCGGTGTCGTTTTCCAGCGCGGCGACCACCGCCACAGGGTCGTGCTCGGAAAGGACACGCGCCTTTCGGGCTATATGATCGAAAACGCGCTGGTTGCGGGTTTTTGTGCGGCGGGAATGGACGTTTTCCTGCTTGGGCCGGTGCCGACGCCGGCCGTTTCGATGCTTGCCCGATCGCTGCGCGCCGATATCGGCGTTATGATTTCGGCCTCGCATAACCCTTTTCATGACAATGGCATCAAGCTGTTCGGCCCTGACGGTTACAAGCTTTCCGATGAATTCGAAAACCGCATTGAATCGCTGCTGAGCCAGGATCTGACAAGCTCGCTCGCCTCACCGATGGCGCTTGGCAGGGCGAAGCGCGTCGATGGCGTGCACGACCGCTACATCGAATTCGCCAAACGCACCCTGCCGCGCTCCATGTCGTTGTCGGGCCTGCGCATCGTGGTCGATTGCGCCAACGGCGCAGCTTACAAGGTTGCACCCGCGGCATTGTGGGAACTGGGCGCCGAGGTTGTGACCATGGGGGTCGATCCCAATGGCTTCAACATCAATGAAGAATGCGGTTCAACTCATCCCTACGGCCTTTCCAAGAAAGTGCATGAAGTTCGCGCCGATATTGGCATTGCGCTCGATGGCGACGCCGACCGTGTGGTGATCGTCGACGAAAACGGCACCGTGATCGACGGAGACCAGATCATGGCGCTGATCGCGCAGAGCTGGCAGGAGGCCGAGCGTCTGTCTGGCGGCGGCGTGGTTGCAACCATCATGTCCAATCTCGGGCTTGAGCGGTTTTTGACCGGACGCAAGCTGGGACTGCACCGCACCAAGGTGGGCGACCGCCATGTGGTCGAGCACATGCGCGCGCATGGTTACAATGTCGGCGGCGAGCAGTCGGGCCACATCGTGCTTTCGGATTTCTCGACCACCGGGGACGGGCTTCTGGCCGCACTGCAGGTGCTGGCCTGCATCAAACGCGAGGACAAGCCGGCGAGCGAAGTGTGCCGTAAATTCGAGCCGGTGCCGCAGCTCCTGAAGAATGTGCGCTTTGCCGGCGGCAAGCCGCTCGAGAGCGCGCCCGTAAAGGCAATGATCGATGATGCGCGGGCAAGACTCGGTGACAGCGGACGGCTCGTGATCCGCCCTTCGGGTACCGAACCTTTGATCCGGGTGATGGCCGAGGCCGACGATCAGGCGCTGATCGAGCGTGTGGTTGACGATATTGTCGACGCTATTTCGGAAACGCGCACTGCAGCGTAGCGGATTTCGAAAGGACAACCGAAAAAGCCCGCCTCCCGAGGCGGGCTTTTTCTTTGCGCGGTGCGCCTGAACATCAATTGTTAAGGTAAAAAGTTAGGGTTAAGCGCCCCTTAACTTTTAGCTGACATGCTGGATTTGATTTCAATCGATCCGGCATCCGCGCCGGGATAACCAAGGGTCGCTCCACATGTTGAGATTTGCGAAACCGGTGATGCTGGGCGCTGTGTTGATCGCCGGTATGGCTGCCCCGGCAATGGCCGCAGATATCTACGAGCCGCCGATCGTCGAAGCTCCTCCGCCGATTTACAACGAACCGATCCCGGTCGAGCATTCCTATGGCGGCTGGTACCTGCGCGGCGACATCGACTATCATCTGTCGACCTTTCGCGGGGCCAACTACATTACCTACGGTACGCCAGGCGGCCTTGGGCGTTTCGACTGGGGCACCCTGCGCGGAGCGTTTTCGGGCGGCATCGGCGCCGGCTACAAGATCAACAAGTGGTTCCGTGCCGACCTGACGGCCGACTATTTCTTCCGGTCGACCTTCACCGGCCAGACGTCCGGCATATGCGGTGGCGGCGGAGCTTGTACCTCGGTCGACTCATCTGCCTACAGCGCGATTGTGGCCATGGCGAACGCCTATGTCGATCTCGGCACCTGGCACAAGATCACGCCGTATATCGGCGCCGGTATCGGCGGCGCACGCATCAAGTGGGATGATCTACGCAATACGGTCGGCGGCACCACCACCGTTCATACCGGCGCTACAAGCTGGCGCTTCGCCTGGGCCCTCATGGCCGGCGCGTCCTACTGCATCAATCCCAACTGGGCCGTCGATGTCGGATACCGCTACATGCGGATTTCGGGCGGACGCATGTTTGAATATGCGCCTCAGGCCGGCCCCGGCTTCGACGCTGGCATTGACGTGCATGAAGGCCGGGCGGGCGTTCGCTACCAGTTCGGCGGCGGAAACCCGGGCTGCGGCAGAAAGCAGGAATTCATCCCCTACGAGCCTGACCCCCTGCCCCCGATCTACAAATAAGACGGGCACCCCCAGGAAGCCGCCCCGCCGCAAGGCCGGGCGGCTTCCTTGCGTTTGAGCCCTGGATTGGACGGGAAAAGGTTTTGTTAGCCTTAACCGGCACTTAACCATCATAGTTAACAATGCTCCGAGATAAGCAGCGCGCCGGCCCAGGCAGCTTGCACCATCGGAGTTTGCACCATGCGCCATACTGTCCGTTTGTTGGCTTCAGCAGCGACCATCGCACTCCTGCCGGTATTTTCGCTCCATGCGGCCGACTACGATCCGCCAATGGTGATTGACGAGGGTCTGGGACCGCTGCAGGAAATCGTCCCCGTCGAGGTGGGCAGCGGATGGTATCTGCGCGGAAGCGTTGGATATGCCTTTGCGACCTCGGCCGATGGTGCCTTCAACTACCGCGTCTTCAATGCGGGCGCCGGAACATACGGCTCCGCGACCTTCACAACCGCATCGGTTTCGGGCGGCATCTCCTACGGCATTGGTTTCGGCTACGCCTTCACGGATCTGATCCGCGCCGACCTGACGGCTGAACGTTTCAACATCCGCTTCAACGGAACGCGCACCTTCGCGACGCCCTGTGCGGGCTTTCCCGCCGGCACCACCTGTGCCTCGAACGATTCGGCGACGCTGAACGGCACCTCCGTGATGGCAAACGGCTATGTTGATCTCGGAACCTTTGCCGGCTTCACGCCCTATGTGGGCGCTGGCGCCGGTGTGACACATGTGACCTGGACGGACCTCTCCAGCACTTATGCCTGCGTGTCCGGCGGCGTGGCGTGTCCGGCGACAGCCACAACGCCGACGACGGCGAGCGGGCAGACCAGCTGGCGCTTTTCCTATGCCGCAATGGCCGGCATGGCTTACGACATCAACGACAATCTGAAAGTGCGCCTCGGCTACAAATACAGGAAGATCACCGGCGGCCCCATGTCCGGATTCACGGCTGCCGACCGGGCACTCGGTGCGTCAGGCACGCAAACCAACGACCCCGGCTTTACCCAACACGAAGTGAAGCTGGGACTGCGCTACGAAATCTGGTGATTCATTCGGATTGGGACCCGAACGAGACTGGCGGGCCTGAGGCCCGCCACTTTTTTTTGGGGCGCCGTCCGCGCGGCACCCCGGCAGAATGCGCTTGACCGGAGAAGGCAAAAAGCAGTAACGCCGTCCGTGGGCCACCCCTCCCCAACGAGGGGCGAGCTATCTGAGAGGATAGAACCACGATGACGAACCTACCCAAGCCCGGACTCCGTCCGGCGAACCCCAATTTTTCTTCAGGTCCCTGCACTAAACGCCCCGGCTGGTCGCTGGCGGCGCTTCAGGACGCGGCTCTCGGCCGTTCGCACCGGGCCAAAATCGGCAAATCCAAACTGCTCGCCGCGATCGAACTGACGCGCGAGGTGCTGCAGGTACCCGACAGCCACCTGATCGGTATCGTGCCGGCGTCCGACACGGGTGCTGTCGAGATGGCGCTCTGGTCACTTCTCGGCGAGCGCGGCGTCGACATGGTTGCCTGGGAGAGCTTCGGCTCCGGCTGGGTGAGCGATGTCATCAAGCAGCTGAAGCTGAAAGACACCCGCACTTTCGACGCGCCGTACGGCGAGCTGCCAGATCTTGCGCAGCTCGATTTCGACCGTGACGTTGTGTTTACCTGGAACGGCACGACATCGGGCGTGCGCGTGCCCAGCGGCGATTTCATTCCGGCCGGGCGCAAAGGCCTGACCATCTGCGACGCGACCTCGGCGGCATTTGCCCAGCGGCTCGATTTCGACAAGCTCGATGTTGTGACCTTCTCCTGGCAAAAGGTGCTGGGCGGCGAGGCGGCTCACGGCATGCTGATTTTGAGCCCACGTGCGGTCGAGCGGCTTGAAAGCTACGTACCGGCCTGGCCGCTGCCGAAGATTTTCCGCCTCACCAAGGGCGGCAAGCTGATCAACGGCGTCTTCCGCGGCGAGACCATCAATACGCCGTCCATGCTGGCGGTGGAGGACTATCTCGATGCGCTCAACTGGGCCAGGGAGATCGGCGGGCTGGATGCCCTGATTGCAAGAGCAGACGCCAACAAGGCGGTTATCGACCGATTCGTTGCCGCGTCGAGCTGGCTCGGCAATCTGGCCCTGGATCCGGCGACGCGCTCGAACACATCGGTGTGCCTGTCGATCGTCGATCCCGACGTCGCGGCGCTCGATGATGAAGCAAAGGCTGCGTTCGCGAAGGGCCTGGTGTCGATCCTCGACAAGGAGGGCGTCGCCTACGACATCGGCGCCTATCGCGACGCGCCGCCCGGACTTCGCATCTGGTGCGGTGCAACGGTCGAGACCTCCGATCTGGAGGCTCTGATGCCGTGGCTCGACTGGGCCTTCGCCACCCAGAAGGCGTCGCTCAAAGCGGCTGCCTGAAGCTATCCGGCCGCCCGCGCGGCGGCCGCTTCCCCACATAACGATATATTCCCAAGGAGGCCTTCATGGCGCCCCGCGTACTCGTATCCGACAAGCTTTCGCCGACCGCCGTCCAGATTTTCAAGGACCGCGGCGTCGAGGTCGACTATCTGCCGGATCTCGGCAAGGACAAGGAAAAGCTGCTTGAAGCCATTCCGCGATATGACGGTCTGGCGATCCGCTCGGCGACGAAAGTCACCGAGAAACTGATCAACGCCGCGACCAATCTCAAGGTTGTCGGGCGGGCCGGCATCGGTGTCGATAATGTCGATATCCCGGCTGCCAGCCGCCGCGGCATCATCGTGATGAACACGCCATTCGGCAACTCGATCACCACCGCCGAACATGCCGTTGCGATGCTGTTTTCCGTGGCGCGCCAGATACCGGAAGCCAACAGCTCGACGCATGCCGGCAAATGGGAAAAGAACCGTTTCATGGGCGTGGAGATCACCGGCAAGACGCTCGGTGTCATTGGCTGCGGCAATATAGGCTCGATCGTTGCGATGCGTGGTGTGGGCCTGAAGATGAACGTGATTGCCTTCGACCCGTTCCTGCGCGAGCAGCGTGCCTCAGAGCTCGGCGTGGAGAAGGTGGAGCTTGACGAGCTTTTCGCCCGCGCCGACTTCATCACGCTGCATACGCCGCTGACCGACAAGACCCGCAACATCATAAACAAGGCTGCCATCGCCAAGATGAAGGACGGCGTGCGCATCATCAATTGCGCGCGCGGAGGTCTGATCAACGAGGGAGATCTGGTCGAGGCGCTGAAATCCGGCAAAGTGGCGGGCGCGGGTATCGACGTGTTCGAAACTGAGCCGGCTACAGAAAGCCCGTTCTTCGCGCTCGAAAACGTGGTCTGCACGCCTCATCTCGGCGCCGCGACCTCCGAAGCGCAGGAGAATGTCGCGCTGCAGATCGCCGAACAGATGGCCGACTATCTGGTAAAGGGCGCGGTGTCCAACGCGATCAACATGCCGTCGATTACGGCGGAAGAAGCGCCGCGGCTGAAGCCTTTTGTCAAGCTGGCGGAGGTGCTGGGCGCGTTTGTGGGCCAGGTGACCGATGAGCCGATACAGGAAGTGGAAATCCTGTTTGACGGCGCCACTGCGACCATGAACACGCAAGCGCTGAAGAGCGCGGCCCTTGCCGGCCTGATCCGGCCGCAGGTGGCTGACGTAAACATGGTCTCGGCGCCCATCATGGTGAAGGAGCGCGGCGTCGTGGTTTCGGAAGTGCGACGCGACAAGTCGGGGGTGTTTGACGGCTATATCAAACTCACCGTGAAGACCAGGGAGCGGACAAGGGCGATTGCCGGCACCTGTTTCTCGGACGGCAAGCCGCGTTTCATCCAGATCAAAGGCATCAACATCGATGCCGAGGTCGGGGAGCACATGCTCTACACCACCAACAACGATGCGCCCGGCATCATCGGCCTTCTGGGAACGGTGTGCGGCAAGAACGGCGTGAACATCGCCAATTTCCAGCTGGGGCGTAACCGGCCGGGCGGCGATGCGATCGCGCTGCTTTATCTCGACGCACCTTTCCCGCAGGACGTGCTGGAAGAAGTGCGCGCGCATGAGGCCATCATCTCGGCGAAACCGCTCAGGTTCGATGTCGGTGTGTGAACCCGCAGAGTAACGGCACGCGGCGCTGGAGTGTCAGCGCCGCGTTTAGTTGCCGGTGAAATTTGCAGCGGCCTTGCGGCCGGAATTTTCGGCAATCCAGATGCCGCCCATAACCAACAGCAGCGCCGCGGCGTGATAGAGCTGGAAGAACTCGCCGAGCACAAGCACGGACATGAGCGTGCCCCAGATCGGCACCAGATTGATGAACAGCGACGCGCGGTTTGCGCCGATAATCTCGACACCGCGAATATAAAAGGCCTGGCTGAGAATCGACGGAAAGATGCCAGCATAAAGGGCAATCGCCCAACCCTGGAGGTCGGGTACGATTATCGTGCCGCGCTGCCATTCAAACAGCGAAAAGGGTATCGAGGCGACGAAGGCCGACGTGACCAGGACGATCATCAGGCTTTGCCAGTGCAGTTGCGGCTTGAAGCGCAGGGCGACGGTGTAACCGCCGTAAAAGACGATCGCCAGGATCATCAGCGCGTCGCCGAGGTTCACCCGCAGTCCGGCGAGTCTGGTCAGATCGCCATTGCTGGCTGTGAGCGCCACACCGACAATCGTAAGCACGAATCCGCCGATCTGAATCCAGGTCACGCCAGTACGAAAGAGCAGGAAATTGGCAAGGAAGATGAACATCGGCACCGCCGCCTGTTCGATCGAAACATTGATCGCGGAGGTGTAGTGCAGGGCGGAATACATGGTGGCGTTGAACAGTGTGAAGCCGGTTGCGCCAAGCGCGAAGAGCAGCGGGATGTGCCTGCGTGCCGTCGGCCAGTCCGTACGCAGCCGACGATGGCCGATCAGGACCAGCACCACCATGGCGAACCCCCAGCGGAAGCTGGTGAGCAGAAAGGGCGAGATATGGCCGACGGCGAGTTTGCCCGCAACCGCATTGCCGCCCCAGAAAAGGGTGGTCAGCATCAGCAGCAGATAGGCGGTGCGTTGCATTTGCGGGGCGTATCCTTCGGCGGGAGGCCGAGCTCTACACGCCGGTCGAACGCGGGTAAATGCGCTAGAGGAGCGGAAATTGCCGCTTTAGCAGGGTGAAACGCAGCTAACGTGTCAAAGAGGGGTCGCAAGCCGGGCAGGGTGCCGGTATAGAGCCCTGTCATTTTCCGGCGGTTTCCGCCTCTGATTTCAAGGAAATATTCATGGCCAACGTTGTGGTTGTCGGCTCGCAGTGGGGCGACGAAGGCAAAGGCAAGATTGTCGACTGGCTATCGGAGCGCGCCGACGTAGTGGTTCGTTTCCAGGGCGGTCACAATGCCGGCCACACCTTGGTGGTGGACGGCAAGGTTTACAAGCTCTCGCTACTGCCATCCGGCGTCGTGCGTACAGGGAAGCTGTCGGTGATCGGCAATGGTGTCGTATTCGACCCGCACGCATTTATCGCCGAGGTGGACCGGCTGAAGGAGCAGGGCGTGGAAATCACGCCAGACTGCCTGAAAATCGCCGAAAACACCGCGCTAATCCTGTCGCTTCACAGGGAACTCGACGGCTATCGCGAGGACGCGGCATCCAATTCTGGAACGAAAATCGGCACCACCCGGCGCGGTATCGGCCCCGCTTATGAAGACAAAGTCGGGCGGCGTGCAATTCGGGTGATGGATCTGGACGATATGGATACGCTGCCTGCCAAGGTGGAGGCGCTGCTGACGCATCACAATGCCCTGCGGCGCGGCCTCGGGCATGTGGAAGCCAAGCACGAGGCGATCATGGAAGAGCTGAAAGCGGTTTCCGATCGTGTTCTGCCCTATGTCGACAGGGTCTGGAAGATCCTGGACGATGCGCGGCGCGGTGGCCGGCGCATCCTGTTCGAAGGTGCGCAGGGCACGTTGCTCGATATCGACCACGGCACCTATCCGTTTGTCACATCGTCGAACACCATTTCAGGACAGGCGGCCGGTGGTTCCGGCGTCGGGCCGGGGACGATCGGCTTTGTGCTCGGCATCACCAAGGCCTATACGACGCGTGTCGGCGAAGGCCCGTTTCCCACCGAGCTCAACGACGAAACCGGCGAGTATCTGGGAACAACAGGCAAGGAGTTTGGCGTTGTTACCGGGCGCAAGCGTCGCTGCGGCTGGTTCGATGCCGTGCTTGTGCGCCAGTCGGTTGCCGTCAACGGTATCGACGGTATCGCGCTGACCAAACTCGACGTGCTGGACGGGCTGGACGAAATCAGGGTTTGCACCGGCTACCGCCTCGACGGCGAGGTGATCGACTACCTGCCGGCCAGCCAGGGCGCGCAGGCGCGGGTCGAGCCTGTTTATGAAACGCTGGAAGGCTGGAAATCCACAACGGCCGGCGCGCGCAGCTGGAGCCAGCTGCCAGCGCAGGCGATCAAATATGTGCGAAGGGTCGAGGAACTGATCGGGGCTCCGGTCGCGTTGCTTTCGACGAGCCCGGAGCGCGACGACACGATACTTGTGACCGATCCATTTCAAGATTAGGGTCGCGCATCCAAGGCGCGGCCAGACGAAGAACAGGTGAATTGCAGCATGGCCGATTTCGTAGCCGTACTGAAAAAGACCATCGGTGGACTGAGCAACAACACGCCGGAAGCACGCGAACGCGTTTACCAGAAAGCGCGCGATACGATTGCCGCCAAACTTGCGGCCATGCAGCCGCAACCCTCCAAAATTGTGATCGATCGCCAGAAGAAGGCGCTTGAGGACGCGATCTCTGCGGTCGAGGCAAGCTTTGCCGCACCGGTGGAACCCGATGACGAGTTCGATGCAATTTTCGCCGGCACCGATACTAAGGCAAAGCCCGACGAGGCGACCCCGGCACCTGTCGAGCCTGAACCGGAGGCGCCGGAGCCGGAGGTAGCGCCGGAGCCGAAAGGCGAAACGTTTGCGGAGCTGGCGGCAGATACGGACGATCCGGAAATGGACGTCGCTGAAAACGATGAGCCGGCCGACGCTGTGAAGGAGGCGGAAGCCACGCTCGCAGCGGCAAAGACAATACCCGACACCGATTCCGGCGGGGGCGAAGGCGAAAAGCTGACGCCCGTGACACCTGTTGCCAAACCCGATCCCGTACTTGCGGGGGCGCCGGCCTCCGCCTCCGGCGGGCAAATCGAACATGCTGCCACCAATGACAGACGCAGGATCAGCGGCGGGCTTATCGCCGCCGTAATCGCGGTGATCGTCGTTGCCGCGGCGGGGTATGGTATCTGGCTCAATCGCGATGCCTTCGTCGCCATGATTTCACCGGCAGACGAAGTCGCACTTGCGCCAACGGAAGATACCGACGAGGCACAACCCGAAACACAAACTCCACCCGATGAGGCTCCAGCTGAGAATGTGGCCGAGCCAGCCGAAGAAGTCGAACCTCCCGTCGTCGAGGACAACAAGCCGAAATTCACCCAGCGGCTGACCGCCGATGGCGACGAAGTGGATGCAGGGCCTGCCGGAGGCGAGGCAACGATCGGCGAGGGAACGTCCGTTGCCGCAGCGACGCAGCAAGGCAATGAAACCGCGGCCGGGGACGAGGCCAACGCGCCGGCGGCGTCCAACGATGCCACGCTGCCGGTTGGCCAGCGTGCGATCTTCTACGAAGAACGGACGACCGCCGCCGACAGCACCGCGGAGGCAGGCGCAACCGTGTGGTCGGTCGTGCAGGAATCGCCCGGTGGAGACTTGCCGGATGAACCAGCGATCCGCGCCGAAGTAACGGTTCCCTCCAAGGGCATCCGCATGCGCATGACACTGCGGCGTAACGCAGACGCGTCGCTGCCGGCGAGCCACATTATCGAAATGATCTTCCTGACATCGGACGGCTTTGAGGGTGGCGGCATCGACAATGTACTGCGGGTGGCGATGAAGCCGACCGAGGCCGCCGCCGGCAATCCGCTGATCGGCATTCCGGCCAAGATCGCCGATGGGTACTTCCTGATTGCGCTCTCCAACGTGCCGGAGGAAAAAGAACTCAACCTCCAGCTGATGCGCCAGCAAAGCTGGATAGACATTCCCATCGTCTACAAGTCGGGCAGGCGCGCCCTGGTGACCATGGAGCGCGGTTTCCCCGGCGACCGGGCATTTGTCGATGTGCTCGCAACCTGGAACAGCATCGAGAACCAGGCAGGCGAGCAATCGAACGAACAATCATCCGCTGACGCGGGCAACAACTGAGCAACGAAAAGGCCGCGCACCACGGTGCGCGGCCTTCGTCGACATTGGCGTATAGCGGCAATCAGGCCGGGTGAGCGTTTATCACCTGCTGTGCCTGCTGGCGTGCAGCGGCTTTCACCGCGTCCTGGACCTTCTCGAAGGCGCGAACCTCGATCTGGCGAACACGCTCGCGGCTGATATCGAACTCGCCCGACAGTTCTTCCAGCGTAATGGGGTCCTCGGACAACCGGCGGGCCTCGAAGATGCGCCGCTCGCGCTCGTTCAGGACATCGAGAGCACCAGCCAGCATACCGCGGCGGTTTTCGAGTTCGTCCTGTTCGACCAGCATGTCTTCCTGGCTTTCCTGATCGTCCACCAGCCAATCCTGCCATTCGCCGGACTCGCCTTCCGACGCGCGGATAGGCGCATTCAGCGATGCGTCGCCGGACAAGCGACGGTTCATCGAAACGACTTCGTCTTCCGATACGTTGAGGCGCGTTGCGATCTCCTTCACCTGGTCGGGCTTCAGGTCGCCCTCATCCAGTGCCTGGATGCGGCCCTTGAGCTTACGCAGGTTGAAGAAAAGACGCTTCTGGTTGGCGGTGGTACCCATTTTGACCAGACTCCACGAGCGCAGGATGTACTCCTGGATCGAAGCCTTGATCCACCACATGGCGTATGTCGCCAGCCGGAAACCGCGCTCCGGCTCGAATTTCTTGACTGCCTGCATCAGCCCGACATTGCCCTCGGAAATGACCTCGCCGATCGGCAGGCCATATCCGCGGTAACCCATCGCAATTTTCGCGACGAGCCGCAGGTGGCTGGTGACAAGCTTGTGGGCAGCGTCCGTGTCCTCATGCTCGTGATACCGCTTGGCGAGCATATACTCTTCCTGCGGCTGCAGCATGGGAAACCGGCGGATCTCCTCGAGATACCGGGTAAGACCGCCTTCGCCCGAGACGATGCTCGGTAAAGTCTGGGCCATAAAGCACCCTCCTCTTTGTTCGTACCCCCGTTACGGCGGGTTTCGTGTACGCAGCCGCCAGCAAACGGCGCACTGCGCCTTTTTTCATATAGGTACTGATTCTGTTTTTGCACTAGTCCGGGGAGACAGGTAGCCGTCAATCACGCCGATTTGTTGGCAAAGCGCCCAAAATAGAATCAGAGCGCGCGAAAACCGTCGATCAAAGCCGAAATATCGGCCGGCAGCTCGGTCTCGAAGCGCATTCGCTCGCCGGTGACCGGGTGGTCGAAGGCGAGCAGCCAGGCATGCAGGGCCTGCCGCGGAAATGCAGAGACAGTTTCGCGCAGAGCGGCGGGCAGCCTGTTTGCCTTGGTGAAAAAGGCCGCGCCATAGTCCCGGTCGCCGATCAGCGGATGGCCAATATGGGCCATGTGAACGCGTATCTGATGCGTGCGGCCCGTTTCCAGGCGGCACTCCACCAGTGCTGCATCCGACTTGCCGTCTTCAGAAAAATCGTAGCGCTCCAGCACCGAATAGGCGGTCACGGCATGGCGCGCGTCGGGCCGACCCTGCGGCACCACCGCACGACGGGTGCGATCGCCCCCGGCGCGGCCAAGGGGGGCATCGATTGTTCCGGCGGGGCGCATCGGAATGCCCCAGACCAGCGCCTTGTACGCGCGTTCCAGGCCGCCGGATCGGCCATGATCGGCAAAGGCGTCGGCAAGAGCGCGGTGAGCGATATCGTTCTTGGCCGCCACCATGACGCCGCTGGTGTCCTTGTCGAGACGGTGGACAATCCCCGGTCGTCGCACACCGCCAATACCGGAGAGCGATGCGCCGCAATGATGGATGAGGGCGTTGACCAGCGTTCCGGCGGGGTTTCCCGCGCCGGGGTGAACCACCAGTCCGGCCGGCTTGTCGACAACGATGATGTCGTCGTCCTCATGGAGGACGGTCAGAGGTATGGCTTCGCCCCGCGGCTCGGCAGGTTCGGGTTCAGGCGGCGTCAGGCGGACCCGGTCGCCGGCAAGCAGCCTGCGCTTCGGTTCCGTCGCAACCGCGCCCCCTACGGCCACATGGCCCTCGCGGATCAGAGCCTGAAGGCGGGATCGCGAATATCGACCGCCAAGTGCCGTCGCCAGCCACTGGTCAAGGCGCGTGCCAGTGGCTTCGTCACCTGCAACGATCTCTTCCATTGCTGTTCCGGCTTCGTTATCAGGGGCGCTCATTTCTCACCAACGGCGCCGGAAACGACCATGACGCAAAGCTCCAACGACGATGACGAGAAGCCGCTCGATCCGGCGGTCGAGCGTGTACGGCGCAGGGTCATGCGCTTCATTGCGATCAATCTCGGCATTCTGTTCCTGGCGCTTATGGCCGTGGCCGTGGCCATTGTCTACCGCGTGGGGTCGCGTAGCGATGATACTGCGGCCAACGCCGAGGGTGCCGCTGCCTCATCGAATATTGTTGCACAAGGGACAATCACCGTTCCCGAAGGAGGACGCATTGTCTCGCAATCGCTTTCGGGGACGCTCCTGTCAGTGGAGGTTTCCAACGCTGATGGCAGGCGCGAGTTTCTCATCTACGATCTTTCAACCGGATCCGTATCCGGCAGAGTAACCATCGAACAGGCACGCTAGGGCAACCTACAGGCCGCAGCCAAGTCATAGGCTGTTGCAATCGCGGCCCAACACGACTATATCGCGCCGTCTGCGCAGGCTCCCATCGTCTAGCGGTCCAGGACGCCGCCCTCTCACGGCGGAAACAGGGGTTCGATTCCCCTTGGGAGTGCCAGCCATCCTGCTTCTCCATTCACACTCTATCTCTACTCGCCTCACGCCCTCCGGCGCGTGCAACCCGTTAAGGTTAGTCATCCGTTAAGCCTTGGGCACCATACTTGGCGTTCTAGGCCGGCTGGCGGGGCTTATGGCAGGCAATTCGGCTGATTCGAGGGTGAAATAAAGTGAAACCCGGGGGTGCAGAGGGCGGCGAGGAGGCGGTTCCGGGCATCGAATGGCTCGGACGCTCGCTTAGTCCGCGCGAGGCGGCCGAACTCGCGGAATTGACGTGTGACTGGCTCTGGGAAACCGACGAACAGCACAGATACAGCTGGCTGTCCGACAGTTTCGACATGCATTCCGATGGCTACAGGGATGAAATGATCGGGCGTTCGCGCTTCGAGTTCATTGCTGAAACACTGCATTCGAGCCAGACGGCCGAGGAACATCGCGAAATACTCGCCGCCCGAAAGCCATTTCGCGGTCTGACCTTCAAGGTACGCAGCGAGCACAACCGCACGCGCTGGGTTGCGGTAAGCGGCGTGCCGCGCTTCGATAGCGACGGGCGATTTCTCGGCTATCGCGGCATCGGCCGCGATGTCTCAAGGCCCCTCGAAATCGTCGATGAGCTGGCCGAAACCCGGAAGGAACTGTCGCACAAAAGCAGTCTGGCAAGACTTGCCGACGACATGAAGGCCGGCGAGGACCACGCAGCAAAGCTGATGGCGGCCCTCGACGCCATGCAGGACGGGTTCTGCTACTACGACAGCGAGGACCGGATTGTCCTGTACAACCGGGCGCTGGTCGACATGTATCCCGCATTGACCGACATCATCAAACCGGGGACGAAATTCGAGGAGTTTATCGATCGAGGCCTCGAAAGAGGCGTGTTCAAAGAGGGCAAGACGACCGATTGGGCCGCCTCAGCGGTAAGCGAAAACCGGCGATCGGCGACCTCCGAAGCGATTCTCGAACTCAGTAACGGTCGAGTGATCCTGCGCAGGAACCTTCTCACCGAAGACGGGGGCATGCTGTGTATCAGCACCGACATTACCGAGATCAAGGCGAACGAGCATGATCTGACGGCGACGAAGCGCGAAGCCGAGGCGGCGCAAAAGCGCCTGCGCTCGGCGATCGATGCGCTGGATTCCGGCTTTGTCCTCTGGGACGCCGAAGATCGGCTTGTTGTTTGCAACGATGCCTTCCGGCGTCAATTCGCCTTTCTGCCGAACCTCAGGGAAGGCCGGCGGTTTGACGAGATGTTGCTGGAATTCGCGCATTCCGGGATGGTCAAGGAAGCCGTCGGCCGGGAGGCGGAATGGGTGGCCGAAAATGTCGCCAAACGCAAGGAAGAGCTCGGGCACGAAATCGTCTTCCAGACCCATGATAATCGCTGGATGGTGCGACGCGACACGCTCACGGAGGATGGCGACCGGGTCGGGATCAGAACCGACATCACCGATCACAAGAGACATGCGACGGCATTGGCGACCGCCAATGACCGGACCGAACAACTGCTGACCGATTTCGACCTGGCGCTAGGCCAGATGAGAATGGGCGTCGTGCTGCTCAACGCCGATCTGACAGCGGCCATAATCAACCGGGCGTTCTACGATATCTGGAAACTCGATCCCGGAGCGGTCGAAGTCGGCGATCCTTTCCGTAAGCTGATGGAAATCAACCGGCACAATGGGATCTACGATGTCGCCGACGATGAGTGGGACGACTACGTCGAAGACCGGTTGGCAGAGATCCGCGACGGCACCGTAGAACCTCGCGAATTCGAGCGCGCCGACGGCTGTACTCTGATCTATTCGGTAGCTGCGCTGACGGGCGGCAAGCGACTTGTCTGCTATTACGACATTACCGAGATCAAGGACCGTGAAGCGGAACTCGCCCGTGCACTGCATATGGCACGGCTGGCCGAGGGCGTGATCAACAGCGTGAGCGATCCGATTTTCGTTAAAGACCACAACCTCGATTTCGTTCTTGTAAACGACGCTTTTGCCAGCATTTTCGGTGCTGAGCCCGCAGATATGATCGGCCGCAAGGGCGCTGATTATGTGACGGACGTTGAAGCATCGGAATTCGAAGCCAGCGAGCGGCAAGTGCTGCAAACCGGAAGGCAGTACGAAAAGGAAGAGGACTACGAAGAAGACGGCGAACAGCTGTCGCGCATCGTACGCAAGGACATTGTCCGCTTGCCGGGCGAGAAGGACTATGTGGCTTGCCGCATCTTTGACGTTACCGAACTGAAACGGCGCGAGCGTGAAGCCGAAGATGCCCGTGCCCAGCTTGAAATGGTGGTGGAATCGCTACCGGCCGGCGTGCTCATCTATGATCGCGAAAACCGCCTGGTAGCGGCCAACCGGCTGGCGCGCGACCTGCTGCCGGAAGTTGAGCACACGCTGCAACCCGGTCGGCATCTTCACGATTATCTGCGCGCCGCGCACGCCGCCGGTGAACTGCGCAAGTCCGGAGATGCCGAGCTCGATGAGCTTTACGACATCGATGGCGCAGCGTGGATCGCGGGTCATGCCGCGCTCTATGACATTCCGCACGCCGTGTACGAGCGCCAATACTCCAACGGCCGCTGGTACAAGGTCATCGATATGCGGACGCCGGAGGGAATATTCATCGGTGTTCGTGTCGACATTACCGAGCAGAAAGAACGCGAGGCGGCGCTTCAGAAAAGCACTCACGAGAACGAGATCTACCGCAACATCATCGACAATGTACCTGTCGCCATCTATGCGAAATGGCCCGACCTCAAGCTGATGTATGTGAACAAGGTCTGGTCGGAGTTGACCGGCTTCAGCGAGGAGGAGGCAATCGGGCGCACCGACGGAGAACTGTTCGGCTCCGAAGGCGATCAATACATGGATGATGACCGCAGGGTTCTGCGCGACCGCCAAACCATCGAATTTGCCGAGACCGCGACCAATCCCGACGGTACGATACGGCATCAGATGGCGCGCAAGAGCGTGATGATCGCGAATGACGGTTCGCCCTACCTTATCGGTTCAACGACCGACGTCACCGAACTCAAGAACCGCGAATCGGAACTCCAGGAAGCGAGGCAGAAAGCCGAGCTGGCCGATCGCGCGAAATCCGAGTTTCTGGCCAATATGAGCCACGAAATCCGAACGCCAATGAACGGTGTTCTCGGCATGGCCGAGTTGATGGCCAAGACCGAACTCGATTCCAAACAGCGCACGTTCGTCGATATCATCACCAAGTCCGGCAACGCGCTGCTGACGATCATCAACGATATTCTCGATTTCTCGAAAATCGATGCCGGCCAACTGGTACTCGATCCGGCGCCATTCGCGCTGACGGAGGCGATAGAGGACGTCGCCACGCTGATGTCGACCAGGGCCAAGGAGAAAGACCTGGAACTCGTTGTGCGGGTCGAACCCTCGTTGCACGACACCTATGTAGGCGATGTCGGCAGGATCCGTCAGATCGTGACCAATCTGATGGGCAACGCGGTGAAGTTCACCGAATCCGGTCACGTGCTGGTGGACGTGACGGGTGAAGATCTGGGTAACGGACGCAACCGGCTGAGCATCAACGTCACGGATACCGGTATCGGCATTCCCAAGGACAAGCTGGCGCAGATATTCGACAAGTTCAGTCAGGTGGATGCCTCTTCGACACGACGGCATGAGGGCACAGGTCTGGGTCTGGCGATCACGCAGCGCCTGATCGAACTGATGGATGGCGAGATCAGCGTCGAAAGCGAGGAAGGCCGGGGGTCTACCTTCCGCATTTGCATCGAACTCGAGCGTGCGGACCGGCAGGACCCGGAGCGCGTTGTGCCGATGGATGTGACGGGCGCGCGTGTCCTGATCGTCGACGACAACCAGGTCAACCGGGCGATCTACAGCGAGCAAATGGAGGCCTGGGGCTTCGATGCCTGCGCAGCGAGCGATGCCGTCGAAGGATTGAAAGTGCTGAAAGCAGCCGCAGATTTCAATGTCGGGGTAGACTGCATGATCCTCGACTACCAGATGCCGGGCATGAACGGCGTCGAAATGGCGCGCGCCATGGCACAGAAACCCGAACTTGCGGATATTCCGGTCATCATCCTGACTTCTGTCGATCATTCGCTGAGCGGCGTTGCGATCAAGCATACCAACATCGTTACCCAGCTCGTGAAGCCGGTACGCTCGTCGCAGTTGCTGGAAACGGTGGTGGCATCGATCCAGAAACGGCGCGCCGGATCGACGCCTCCTGCCGATCAGGACCTTGCCGCATTCAAATCCATGCGTGCCGATGTAGACGCGGCAGTAGCTGAGCCGCCTCCGGTCACGTCGAGCGGGGATGAAATGACGGCCGTGGCGCTCGAAACGCCCGATCGCCGGACCGACTCGGGCACGCTGGACGTCCTGGTTGCCGAAGACAACGAAGTCAATCAGCTGGTATTCTCGCAGATTCTTGGAGAGACCGACCTTGCGTTCGAACTGGTCGGCAATGGACGCCTGGCCGTCGATGCGTTCGAGAAGCAACGGCCAAGGATGATCCTGATGGACGTATCGATGCCTGAGATGAACGGGCTCGAGGCCACCAGCGCCATCCGCGAAATGGAGGCAAGCGAGGGTACACGCCTGCCCATTATCGGCGTGACCGCGCATGCGCTGAAGGGCGACCGCGAACGCTGCCTGGAGGCCGGTATGGACGACTACCTTTCAAAGCCGATCAGCCCGAAGGCGCTGCTCGACAAGGTGAAGGTCTGGCTCTACGACGAAACCGGTTCGGCAACGCAAGCCGGCTGATCGCGGCTTAATTCACTCAAGCCACTAGCGGCCGATGAGGCTGCGCACGCGGCTGCGAATGATGCGCGCGAAATTGCGCGTTTCCCGGTACATGTGAAGCTGCGATGCGGCTTGCCGTGCAGCCCTGTCGGCCTCTGGCGTCAGACCGATGACCATCGTGCCAACCTTCCTGCGCTCCATCCACAGCCGGCTCATGACCGGGTGATCCGGAACCGCGCAGGAATCCGTGGCTTCGATGTTCGGATCATCCAGATGAGTGCGTGTCACGTCGAGCATCAGAAGAGCACCCGGCGAATAGGCCGCATAGGCTTCGTCGTACGCGGTCTTCCAAGTATAGGCGATGCCGTTTTCGATGAAGACGATAAGGCAGGCTATAGGCTGGCCAGACAGAGTCAGCGTATGAACGCGGCACAGATCGCGCTCGGCCAGGCGGAACACAGCCTCGCGCGCAAAGGCGGCACGGAAACGGTCAATGGCCATTGCCGTACGTTCACGCCCTTTCCAGCCGCGTGCCTCCAGCGTGAGGAAGGTCTCGACACCAAGGCGAATGTCGTCGGCACTGCGCGCGACATGATATTCCACTGCGCCCTTTTCCTGCAGACGGCGACGCAGGCGGCGGAATTCGCGCAGGTGATGCGAGCGCAGGGCCTGGCGCAGATAGTCGTCCGGCTCGAGATTGCTCTCGAGGAACGGGCGATCGATTTCGTTGGTGGTGACGAGGGTAAGGTCGCGATTGGATGCAAAGCTGCGCAGGATAGTTGCAAATGGTCCGTCGAGCCGGACTTCCGGCATGACAAACACCCGCGGCAGCTGGAGGTGCTTGCGGCCGAGCATGGTGAAACAGTCTTCGATGACGCCTACCGGATCGTCGCGATCGACGAGCGGCGTGCCGCGCGGGCCGAACGGGTTCGACCAGGTGCGCATGATCGGCACCCCGAGCGGCATCGGGGCCTTTTCGACCGAAAGCGGTACAAGCAGGCGCAAGCGGCTGTTTTCCTCATCGCCGTCACGGATCACGGCCAGACGAATCTCACGATCCTCGAGCCGTGGCATGGCGGGCGCCAGAAAACGCGGGTTAAAAAAGACGTTCGGTTCGATGGACCGTGCGCATAGATGCTCAAGCTCTTCGACCAGATCGAAACCCGCCGACGCCGGGTAGATCGCCAGCCGGCGGTTCGATCTCTCTCTCCCAAGGCTTTCAAGATGCGCCGGATCGGGCACAAGGCTGGGTACGCCGGCGAGATTGGTCAGCATCGTTCCGGACGGGCCGGCACTGATTTCTTCGAGTATGGGTACTGCAGCCATTAACGTGTTTCCCGCGCGCCTAAGGCCGGCAAGAACACGGCCATGACGATGCCCAATCTGAGCCAAACAATGAAAGAAAGCGTTGCGGCTTCGAATGCCATTGCGATTGTGGTTGCGACAGCCGCCCCCCAAAGCCCGAAACTCGGGATGAGGAGAATGTTCAATCCGATATTCAAGGCGAGCGTGGCGGCATAGGCCATGGCGCAGATGTTCTGGTGCCCCGTCATCGTCAACAAGCTTTCCGCCGGGCCGACCGCTGCGCGCGCGACCACACCCAGCACCAGCAAAAACAGCAGCGGATAGCCGGCATCGAATCCGGGGCCGAAGAGGAACAGCATTGGTTTGCCGACGATCAGGATCGCAACGGCGAGCAAGAGTGTCGGAAAGAAGGTCCAATTGACCGTTTCGCGTGCAAACTCGCCGAGCCGCCCAGGTTCGTTTTCCTGAGCCAAATGCGCGTAGCGCTGTGCAACGCCGGCCTTGACCGCAAAATAGACGAAGTGGGCGATCGCCAGTGTTTTCACGGTGGCGTAGTAGATCGCGACGTCGTGCGGCTTCATGTAGGCACCGACCATCAGCACGTCGGCATTTGTGAGCAGGAAGAAGAAACTCTCGACCAGAAAGATCGGCAACGAAACCGAAATCCAGAAACGTAGCGAAACGGTGCGCGGTCCCTGTTCTATCTTGCGGTCGATACGTGTCGTGACATTGATCAACTGGAAGATGGTGGTGGCGTAGGTCGCAGTGATCGCGGCCATGATTGCCGTCGTTGCACCAGGCGCGTAACCGGCAATCATGGCGCCAGCCATGAACAGCAGGATCAGGATTGGGCGAATGAGGTAGGTTGGGGCCAGGGCCGCGCCTGCCCAGGCATTGGCGCGCGCGATGCCCTGCAACACATCCGACAGCGCGATCATCGGCAGGCAGACAATGCCAAGATAGAACGGCACGACATAGTAGCTTTCAATGCGGTCGGCGAACAACCAGAGCCCAGCCGCGCCGGCGGCGGCAATGGCGGAAGATGCCAGCAAAACGAACAAGCGACTGGTCAGCAAAATGCCACGCAGCTCGGCAAGTTTGCCGGCTTCCCGATACTGCGGCACGAACCGAATGACGGTGGTGTGGAAACCAAGGCAAGACAGGTTGCCGATGATCACCATCGTAACCCAGACAAGAACAAAGATTCCGTATTCGAATGCGCCCATCCAGCGGGCGAGGAGCACCTGGCTTGCAAAGGCGATGACGGCGTTCGCAATCCTGACCATGAAGGCTATCAGCGTCACGCGGCCGGCAGCGCCGGACTCGCCCGCGATAATGCCGTCAATACGCGAGACAACGGGCTCGGCACGATGTGCCAGCCATTTAGGCAGAAGCCGCTCAGCCGTCATTGCCGCGGAAAACCGCACGCGCTACTCTCCGATCCCGGAATCCGGCGCCATACTGGCGAAAACTCTTTAAGAAACAGTTCGGTCACGCTGCCGGACCGATCACAGCAACACGATGCGGGGAAGCACCAGATGGCCGGAACAGAACCTTGGATGCCGATGTCGAAGGCGCCGCGCGACGGGAGCCGGATCTTGGTGACAGTCCGTTCCGTCGAGCAGGGGCCGGCTGAAGTAGACATGGCCTACTGGGCGCGCGCAGACCGGTATGGCGGCGAAGGATGGCGCGCAGCAGACTCCAGCCCCGGCTGCATCATCTCCTACGCCGAACCGGAGTTGAAATGCTGGATGCCGCTGCCGAGCCACGGTGGAAGCGGCGACCGCCAATTTCCGGCGCCACACGAAGGTGACGAGATTCTGGAGGACGGCGCGGGAATCTAGGCGAGATGCCCCAAGTCGGCGCAAAGGTACCGCATGATCAGCGATGACGAACGGGCAAAGATGCTGCAGGCACATTCGATCGGCCCTCGCATGATCGCCTATCTGGAAGAAATCGGGATCGAAACCCTCGCCCAACTCAAAGGTGCAGACGCAGACACCCTGGCGATGCGCATAGACGTCGCGCTTGGCCGCAAGCACATCAACAGGCTCGGTATCGATGCACTGCGCAATCTCATCGAACTGGCGGAGCGCAAGGGCTAGACTGGCGCTTACTCAACACCCTAGTCGGAGGTTTCGATGCAATGGTACACGACTGGACCGAGCCGGAGATCATCCTCCTTATCGTGCTTCTGACGTTCATCGCCTATTCGCTTGCCACCCGGGCGATCGCGCGAACCATTGTCACCCTGCCCATGATATTTGCCGCTGTCGGCTTCGCGATGTCCGAACCGATCAGTGCGGCGATGCCGGAAGAACTGCTCGACGAGGGCGTGCGGTTTGTCGCCGAGATTACGCTTGTGCTGGTTCTGTTTTCGGATGCCAGCCATGTACGGCTCAAGCATCTGCGCAAGGATTACAAGTTGCCGCTGCGCATGCTGGTGCTGGGCATGCCGATGTCTGTAGTGCTCGGAACTGCCGTTGTTTTCGCGCTCAACCCTGGCGCCGGAGTCGCCATGGCGCTTCTGACCGCGGCAGTCCTGACGCCGACCGACGCGGCGCTCGGGCAGCCTGTGGTGACGAGTCCTGGAGTTCCGCAACATCTCAGCGAGACGATCAATGTCGAAAGCGGGCTGAACGACGGGCTGGCGCTGCCCTTCGTGCTGTTCGGCGCCATCTCGGCTTCGATGGGTGCGGCCAGCGCAGCGGCCAACGGCCTGGTTGTCACGGCCGTATTGCAGGTGGTTCTGGGGCCGCTTGCGGGCGCCGCGGTGGGATGGGGCACGGCGAAGTTGATGGACGCTGCCCAGAACAGGAATCTGATGGCGGAATCAGCTGGTGGCGTGGTGTTTCTGTCGACGGCGTTTGTTGCCTATTTCGGCTCGGAACTCATTGGCGGCAACGGTTTCATCGCCGCTTTCGTGGCGGGGATGGTGTTCGGCAACGCGTATCGGCACGACATCCGCTTCATTGGCGAGTTCATGGAAGGGGCGGGTCAGCTTCTTACCATGACGGCGTTCCTGATATTCGGTGCAATACTGATGCCACGCGGCCTGGCACATGCCACCCTGCCCGCAGTGGTCATCGCCGTCCTGTTTCTCACCGTAGTGCGGATGCTGCCGATTTTCCTGTCGCTCGCCGGAACCGGGCTGCCGGTGCGGGAGAAGCTGTTCCTCGGATGGTTCGGTCCGCGGGGCCTGGCGTCGATCCTGTTCACGCTGATCATGATCGATGCATACGACATTCCGTACCAGGAAGAGTTTCTTGCCTGCGTCTCGATGACGGTGTGCCTGTCGATACTGGTTCACGGCGTAACGGCAACGCCGCTGGCGCGGCGCATAGGAACGCGTGAGAAAGCAGCCTGACGAAACCCGGGCTTAGGCGAAAGCGCCGTGGCAGTGCTTGTATTTCTTGCCTGAACCGCAGGGACAGGCTTCGTTGCGGCCAACCTTGCCCCAGGTCGAAGGATCGTTGGGATCGCGCGCTTCGGCCGCAGCCTGACGTGGCTGCGTGAGGGTCATCGTGTCGCCGCTGCCCTCGCCGAAGTCGTTCTCGCCCGTCGTGGCGTCGATATGGACACCTTCGCCGTCAGGCGCCTGCGGGGGCGGCGTGTCCGCCGCCTCGCGTACAAGTTCGACTCGCATCAGCTGGGCCGTGACCGCCTGACGCAGATTTGCCAGCATGGCCTGGAACAGCTCGAAGGCCTCGGACTTGTATTCGTTGAGCGGGTCGCGCTGCGCATAACCGCGGAATCCGATCACCGAGCGGAGATGATCAAGATTGACGAGGTGCTCGCGCCACAGATGGTCGAGTGTCTGCAACAGCACCGTCTTTTCGACATAGGTCATGATATCGGGGCCGAAACGCTCGGCGCGCTCGGAAGCAGCCTTGTCGGCGGCCTCGGTCAGGCGCTCGCGGATGTGCTCCTCGTCGATACCCTCTTCCTTTGCCCACTCCTCGACAGGCAAGTCGAGATTGAGGTGGGTGCGGACGTCTTCCTTGAGTTTCTCGATATCCCACTGTTCGGCATAGGCCTTTTCAGGGATGTTGCGCGCCACCATGTCATCGATGACGTCCTGGCGCATCTCGGCGACGGTTTCGGTAAGCGATTCGCCGTCCATCAGCTCGAGGCGCTGCTCGAAGACCACCTTGCGCTGGTCGTTCATCACGTCATCGTATTTGAGCAGGTTCTTGCGGATGTCGAAGTTGCGCGCTTCCACCTTCTTCTGTGCTTTTTCGAGCGCCTTGTTGATCCACGGATGGATGATCGCCTCGCCTTCCTGAAGGCCGAGCTTCTGCAGCATGCCGTCCATGCGCTCCGACCCGAAGATGCGCATCAGGTCGTCCTGCAGGGACAAGTAGAATTTCGAGCGTCCGGGGTCGCCCTGACGGCCCGAGCGGCCGCGCAGCTGGTTGTCGATACGGCGCGACTCGTGGCGTTCGGTCGCAAGCACATAAAGGCCGCCTGCGGCCAGCGCCTTTTCCTTCAGCGCCTTGACGTCGGCGCGGATCGCCTCTTCCTTCTTCTTGCGCTCCGGTCCGTCCTCCATGTCGCCAAGCTCATTGGCGATGCGCATATCAGCGTTGCCGCCGAGCTGGATGTCGGTGCCCCGGCCAGCCATGTTGGTGGCGATGGTGACCGCGCCGGGCACGCCCGCCTGGGCAACGATCTGAGCTTCCTGTTCGTGGTGGCGTGCATTGAGGATCTGGAAATTGGTGACGCCCTCGGCACGCAGGCGCTCAGCCAGATACTCCGATTTTTCGATCGACGTTGTGCCGACCAGCATGGGCTGGCCCTTGGCGCTGGCGGCGCGGATTTCGTCGACGATCGCCTTGTATTTCTCTTCCGTCGTCCGGTAGACCTCGTCGTCTTCGTCGGCGCGCTGGATCGGCAGGTTGGTGGGAATCTCGGCCACATCGAGGCCGTAGATGTTGCCGAACTCCTCAGCCTCGGTCGCCGCCGTGCCGGTCATGCCCGCGAGCTTGGAGTACATGCGGAAATAGTTCTGGAACGTCACCGAGGCCAGCGTCTGGTTTTCGGGCTGAATGGCGACGTGTTCCTTGGCTTCCAGCGCCTGGTGCAGGCCTTCCGAATAGCGCCGGCCCGGCATCATGCGGCCGGTGAATTCGTCGATGATGACGATCTCGCCATTGCGGACGATATAGTCCTTGTCCTTCTGGAACAGCCGGTGAGCGCGCAACGCATTGTTAGCGTGGTGGACGATGGCGACATTTTCGATGTCGTAGAGAGACTCGCCCTTCATGAGGCCGGCTTCGCGCAGAAGATTTTCCATCTTCTCGGTGCCTTCCTCGGTGAAGGTTGCCGTGCGCTGCTTTTCGTCGATCTCGTAGTCGCTCTCGACGAGATTGGGGATGAGCGCGTCGACGGCGTTGTACATGTCCGACTTGTCGTCGAGCGGACCGGAGATGATCAGCGGCGTGCGCGCCTCGTCGATCAGGATGGAGTCCACCTCATCGACAATCGCGAAATTGTGACCGCGCTGCACCATCTGGCCGCGCTCATATTTCATGTTATCGCGCAGATAGTCGAAGCCGAGCTCGTTGTTGGTGGCGTAGGTGACGTCGCAGGCATAGGCCTCGCGGCGCTGGTCGTCATTCATGCCGTGCACGATGACGCCGACGGAGAGGCCGAGGAATTTGTAGAGCCGGCCCATCCATTCCGCATCGCGGGTGGCGAGGTAGTCGTTCACGGTGACGACGTGCACGCCCTTGCCCTCAAGCGCGTTGAGGTAGACCGGCAGTGTTGCGACGAGGGTCTTGCCTTCGCCGGTCTTCATCTCGGAGATCGATCCTTCGTGCAGAACCATGCCGCCGATGAGCTGCACGTCGAAGGGCCGCATGCCGAGCGCCCGTCGCGAGGCTTCGCGGACCGTCGCGAATGCGGGCACCAGAAGATCATCGAGCTTGGCACCATTGGCGAGGTCTTCGCGGAACTTGACCGTGCGCGCCGCCAAGTCGGCGTCGCTCAGAGCCTCAAGCTCGTTTTCCATGGCATTGATGGCCTCGATACGCGGGCGCATCGCCTTCAGCCGCCGGTCGTTCGAAGAGCCGAATACCTTGCGGGCCAGGGCACCAAAACTGACCATTATGGTCCTTTCAAAGCAATGTCGAAGGGCCGGCGGCAATCTCGTCTGCTCGCGCGGACGCCCCGGATGTGAACGGACTTCCGGAAAAAACGGAAGTGGACGCGGAGTCGAAGGACAGATAAGAGGGGGCACTATCGATGTCAACGCCGCCACAAGGCGGTTGCGGCCTGCACAAAAGAGCCAGAATTCGGCTGAAATGTGCCCTTCACAACCAACCGGAGAAGTCCGAATGCATCACCTAATTGGTCGGGCAGCCGCCGCCGTTATCCTCGCCGGTGCCGCCGCAATTTCAGTTCCCGGAGCAGTGAGGGCGCAAGAAGCGACAGTCATTGCGACCGTGAACGGCCACACCATCACCGAAGCTGACGTGACGCTCGCCGAAGGCGATCTTGACCCGCAGTTCGAGCAGCTGCCGCAGGATCAGCGCCGCGCCGCGGCGGTCTCGGCGATCATCGAAATCAAGCTGGCGGCAACGGCGGCGGAGCAGGCCGGCGTTGCCGACGATCCGGAATTCCAGCGGCGAATGGACTTTCTGCGCGACCGGGCGCTGCACAGCGAATTCGTCAAGGACCGTGTTGCAAACGCCGTGACCGACGAGGCGGTGCGGGCCCGCTACGATGCCGAGATCGCGTCGGCACCCGTCACCAACGAGGTTCGTGCATCGCACATTCTGGTAAAGACCGAAGACGAGGCACGCGATATCATTCGCCAGCTTGGCGAAGGAGCCGATTTTGGCGAACTGGCGAAACAGCACTCCAGCGACGGCTCGGCGCAGAATGGCGGCGACCTCGGTTTCTTCGGTCCCGGCCGCATGGTGCCTGAATTCGAGAGCGCGGCATTCGCCCTGGATGTCGGGGGTTATTCGCAGGAGCCGGTGAAGTCGCAGTTCGGATTTCACGTCATAAAGCTGACCGACAAGCGACCGCAGCAGCCGCCTGCATTCGAGCAGGTAGAACGGCAGATACGTTCGATTTTGCTGCGCGAGAAATATTTCGCCGAGATTGCCGAACTCAGAAAGGCAGCCGATGTCGAAATATCCGACCCGGCACTCAAGGCGGCCGTAGAGGCCGTCGACGGCCAGTAGGGGAAGCGGGAAGGCTGCCATGTCGACAAGCATTTCGCCGCTCGCTCCGAAAAAACACCCGAAAATGCCAGCGATCGCCGGAGTGCGCATTGCGACGGCGGAAGCCGGGATCAAATACAAGGGGCGCACCGACCTTATGGTCATGGTGTTCGGCGCCGGAACTTCAGCTGCGGGTGTTTTCACGCGTTCGAAATGCCCATCGGCGGCGGTCGATTTCTGCCGCGAAAACCTGCCGGGCGGATCGGCGCGCATTCTTGTCGTCAATTCCGGCAATGCCAACGCCTTTACCGGCAAGCGCGGGCGCGAGACGACAAGCATGACCGCCGAGGCTGCGGCCAGCGCCGTCGGAGCCAGCGAGCGTGACGTCTTCCTTGCTTCCACCGGCGTGATCGGCGAGCCGCTGGACGCCGGGCGTTTCGCGCATCTGCTTGCCAAGCTTGCGGAAGACGCCGAGCCCAATGGCTGGCTGCAGGCCGGCAAGGCGATAATGACGACGGATACGTTTCCGAAATATGCGACTGCCGTGGCCAGACTGGGCGAAGCGGATGTCACCATCAACGGCATCGCCAAGGGTGCCGGTATGATCGCGCCAGACATGGCGACGATGCTGGCCTTCGTGGCCACCGATGCACCGATAGCCGCTCCAGCGTTGCAGGCGCTGTTGTCGAAAGGCGCCGCCAAGACGTTCAATTCCGTCACTGTCGACGGAGACACGTCCACAAGCGATACGCTGATGATGTTCGCGACCGGCGCTGCCAAGGCTCATGGGGCGCCCGAAATCACCCATGCCGGCGATCCGCGGCTCGCTGGCTTCAAGCGCGCTCTCAACCGGCTGATGAAATCTCTGGCCATGCAGATCGCGCGCGACGGTGAAGGCGCGCGCAAGCTGATCGAGGTAAATGTCAGCGGTGCAAGATCCTCCCGCTCTGCAAAGAAAATCGCGATGGCGATCGCGAACTCGCCGCTGGTGAAAACAGCGGTTGCCGGCGAGGATGCGAACTGGGGACGTGTGGTCATGGCTGTCGGCAAAGCAGGGGAGCCTGCCGACCGTGATCTTCTGAGCATCAGCTTCGGCAAGCTGCGCGTGGCTCATCGTGGCGAACGCGACCCCGACTATTCGGAAGCCGCAGCGTCGGACTACATGCGCGGTGACGAAATCAGCATCGGGGTCGATATCGGAATTGGCCGCGGCAAGGCGACCGTCTGGACCTGCGATCTCACCAAGGAATATGTCGCCATCAACGGCGACTACCGCTCCTAAAGGCCGTTATGAGCGAATTGCTGAATACATCGCCGCTCGGCGTGGTGAGGCGTTTCGAAGCCGCCGGTTTCAGGGCCTGGCCGGCCGCCTCGGTGCATTACGATCATACCTGGATCATCCGGCTTACGGCCGGACATCCGGCCAAACGGCTCAATTCCGTCAATCCCCTCGATCCGGGCGATGTGCGCGACATAGACGGCCGTATCGAACGCGCGGCCAGGCGGTTTGAGGCCTATGGGCGG
Source organism: Rhizobiaceae bacterium (assembly GCA_017644005.1). GTDB lineage: Bacteria > Pseudomonadota > Alphaproteobacteria > Rhizobiales > Rhizobiaceae > RCIO01. Next base: position 26,034 of record JAEPMJ010000006.1, on the reverse strand, counting down.
CCGCTTGTGTTTCGCATGTCGCCACTGGCAGGGGAGCAGCTTACCGGCCGGCTCGATGCCGACAGGTGGGAACGATTTTCCGAATCGCTGGTGATGATGATGCCGCTGAGATCCGCTGACCTCGACGAGGTGATGCCGATCATTCCGCTCAAGGATATCGGCCGCTATGTCAGCGCGACGATCCGCACGCATGCGCATGAGGCTTCGCTGCGGCCTGGACTGACGGAGCTGATCAGTTCCATCGAGCCTGAGGCGGGGCTTTTTGCAATCGATGCCGAAGACAAGGCCGTGGCCAGCGCCCTGTGCGTTCATGACGGCGCACTGGCCGGCCTTTTCGAGGTCGCAACGCATGAGGCGGCGCGCGGCAACGGCCATGGCCGCCGCATCGTTTTGTCGGCCATGAAGTGGGCGCGCACGCGCGGTGCCCGCATCGCCTGGCTTCAGGTCGAAGCCGACAACGAAGCCGCGATTGCGCTCTACCGCTCCCTCGGGTTCTGCGAAGCATACCGTTATCACTACCGCCGCCCACAAGGGGACGGAAAGTGAGCGGGCAGGGCTCTCGCAGACTGCTTATCGTTGTCGCATGTGCGCTGGTCGATGCCGACTCGCGGGTACTGATCGCGCAGCGGCCTGAAGGCAAGTCGCTGGCCGGCTTGTGGGAGTTTCCGGGCGGCAAGCTGGAAGACGGAGAAACGCCGGAAGAGGCGATCGTGCGCGAGCTTCGCGAAGAGCTCAGGATCGAGACCAAAGTGGCCTGCCTGGCGCCACTGACCTTTGCCAGCCACACCTATGAGGATTTCGATCTGCTGATGCCGCTTTTTGTGTGCCGGCGTTTCTGGGGAACGCCGGTTGCAGCGGAACATCAGGCGCTCAAATGGGTGCGGCCGCGGAAGCTGCGCGATTATCCCATGCCGCCAGCCGACGAACCGTTGATCGCACATCTGATCGACTTGCTCTGAAGCAACTCCAAGTCAATCATGATTAACGGATCCTTCACGCGGCAATGAAATAGTTGCTCGCATGCGGGCCGGCGATCGACGCCGGTATGGCATGAAGGAGCACGCCGGATGTGGCCTGAGCAGAGCTGGAACACACCACCCCAGGAAGATGAACCGCAGGATTTTCTGGGTGTAGCGGGTTCTTTGCGGTTTGCGCTTTTGTTTGGTGCCGCCGCGATCGCGCTGGCGCTTTTCGTCACGCCTTTTGCCGAGCGTCAGGCTCAATCACTCATGGCGCGCGCTCCCATCGGTCTCGACACAATGGCGACAGGATCGATTGGACCGGCGGGAGGTGCAAGTGGCGGCAGCTACACGATCCGCCGCAGCGTGCTGCAGTCCAGCCCCAACGCGATCTGCATCATCAGGAAAAATGGTGCCCGCACCGGCGATTGTTGAGCGGCGGCGGCGGCATTGTCGCGTTAACGATTCATAACAGGCTTCGGACTACGTTGCCGTGCCAGAACAGGGGTGCCAGCATGATCAAGCGCTTCATTGAGGACCGTGGCGGCGCCACCGCCGTCGAATACGGACTTATCGTCGCGGTGCTGTCGCTGGCGATTGTCGCCGGGGTTGCCACCGCGACCAATTCAATCGAGTTCCTATTCGCGAACAACACCAGCAGGCTGCAGCAGTCGTTGAACTAGCGACTAGCCGAGTTTCAGTTTTGCCAGCGCTTGCGCCAACGACGTTTTTGCACTGCCCGGCTTGAGCGGCTTTTGCTGCGACTGGTGCGGCGACCAGCCTGACATCCAGATGGTCGAAAAAGTCGCCCTGATACGGCCATCGGGATCGGAATACCGCTCGGCATAGATTTGCGCGGCGCGCAGAAAAAGCCGCCGCGAAGCAGGCTTGCGGCTGCGGTCGGCCAGCGCGTTGGTTGCACCCATCGCCCGCAGATCGCGCATCAGATCGAACATCGTGTCGTAGCGTATGGTGAGCGTTTCGGTATCGGCGACGGGAAGCGCGAAGCCGGCACGCTGCAATAACCCACCGGCCGCGCGTACATCCATGAAAGGCGCAACGCGTGGACTGGCGCCGCCCGTCAGTTCAGTCTCCGCGGCGAGCAGGGCGGCCCGCAGCTCCGTGAGCGTGTCCTGTCCCGGCAGAACGGCAAGGAAGAGCCCGTCGGGTCTGAGCACCTGTCTGATCTGCGCCAGCAGACCGGGTGTATCGTTGGTTTCGTGCAGCGCCAGCATGGAAACGGCCAGGTCGACGCTTTCCGGTGCCAGAGGCAGGGCCTCGGCAGGCGCGACCAGGCCGGGGCTGCCTGCAAGGAATGCCGCGTCCGGCTCGATCCGCAATATGCTCTCGACTTTGCCCGAGGCGGCGAGCGCAGCCGCCGGTGCCGCAGACAATGCATGGAGCGTGACCGCGTATTGAAAGCGGCGCTTGATGGCGGCAAATCGCTCCGAAAGATCATCGACGACATGCGCAAGCAGAAAGTCGGCGCCGGGTGTTGCCGCACGCAATGCCCGCAGCCTGCGCTGCGTGATCAGATCGCTGTCGAAAATCCGGTCCATTGCATCCTGCGCTTTGAAAACGGCACGAACCGCCGTAGCGTGCTGGCGCGTTTCACATAGGCTGCGGTTCTGGTCGCCGATATGATTGCAGATATCAAGACCCATAGCGTATCAGCCGCGGCAAGTCTGGCGCGCGTGCTGTTTCCACCGGTGTGCGCCGGCTGCCGGCGGCATGTGCGCGAGCCAGGCACATTGTGCGCCTCCTGCTGGCCGGAAGTGCGGTACATCGAGCCGCCCTATTGCAGCGTGCTGGGCACGCCATTTGCCTTCGAGGTGGGGGAAGGCGCAGTTTCGCCGGCGGCGATTGCCGAACCTCCGCCATTTGCGCGGGCAAGGGCCGCTGTGGCCTATTCGGGGATCGCGCGCCAGCTGGTTCAGAACCTGAAATACCGCGACCGTACCGATCTTGCGCCATGGATGGCGCGCTGGATGGCCAGGGCCGGTTCGGAACTCACGCGGGATGCCGATCTGGTTGTGCCGGTGCCGCTGCATGCCAGACGGTTTTTATCGCGTCGCTTCAACCAGTCGGCAGAGCTGGCACGCAATGTTGCCCGGCTCGCGGGCCTGCGCTTCGAACCGGCGGTGATCAAACGTATCAAGCTGACGCGTCAGCAGGTTGGGCTTGCGGCAAATGAGCGGGTTGCCAATATGCGCGGCGCATTCGGTGTGCCGGATGCCGGCAAGCCGATACTGACGGGACAGCGTGTACTGCTCGTCGATGACGTGTTCACGACCGGTGCGACGGTGTCGGCGGTGACGAAGGTGCTGAAAAGGGCCGGCGCGCGGGAGGTCGACATTCTAACATTTGCGATGGCATTGCCAGGGGACTTCCTGCCCGAAGACGCAGACACTATATAGGGCGCCTGGAGTGCATGATGACCGAAGTCACAATCTATACCCGCATGATGTGCGGCTATTGTGCGGCGGCCAAGCGGCTGCTCGAAGGCAAGGGCGTGCAATACACCGAGCACGATGCGAGCTTTTCGCAGGAATTGCGGCGCGAGATGATCCAGAGAGCCAATGGACGCTCGACATTCCCGCAGATCTTCATCGGCGACCTTCACGTCGGCGGTTCTGACGAACTCCACGCGCTGGAGCGCGCCGGACGGCTCGACCAGTTGCTGGAAGATGTTGCGCGGCATGGTGCGGCCTGATGAGCAAGTTACGGGTGGCGGCACTTCAGATGCGCTCCGGCACGAGTATCGAGCGCAATGTCGTGATGTTCGAGAAGATGGTTCGCGAAGCCGCGGCTAAAGGCGCGCAATATTTGCAGTCTCCCGAAATGACCGGTGCGCTGGTGCGCGACCGCGATGCGCTAAGGGCGCTGATCACCTCCGCGGATAACGACCTATTGGTGCGCAAAGCATCCGAGCTGGCGGACGAGCTCGGCGTTCATGTACACATCGGTTCGACCGCAATCGCACGCGATGACGGGAAGGTCGCCAACCGGGCATTTCTGTTCGCCCCGGACGGATCGCTGATCACCACCTACGACAAGGTGCATATGTTTGACGTCGATCTCGACAATGGCGAGAGCTGGCGTGAATCCGCCACCTATGAGCCAGGCCGAGAGACCGTTGTCGCCGATCTCGGCGCAGTACGGCTCGGACTGTCGGTTTGTTACGATCTTCGTTTCCCGCAGCTCTTCAGGGCGCAGGCACTTGCGGGTGCACAGGTGCTGACGCTGCCGGCCGCCTTTACCCGGCAGACGGGCGAAGCGCACTGGCATGCGCTGCTGCGTGCTCGCGCGATCGAAAACGGCGCATTTGTCATTGCCGCGGCGCAAGGCGGGAAACATGAAGACGAGCGCGAGACTTTTGGCCACTCGATGGTTGTCGACCCTTGGGGTTCAATCGTGGCCGAAGCCGATCATGACGAGCCGGCGGTGGTTGTTGCCGACATTGACGTTGCAGCGTCGGCCGCAGCGCGTGCCAAGGTGCCGAACCTGGCCAATGCGCGACCATTCGAGGTCCGGACAGTAGCTGCATCCGGTGCGGCGGGGCGGCGCGCATCATGATCCGTTTTTCGCTGTGTTGCGATCGCGACCATGAATTCGATGGCTGGTTCCGCGACAATGCCGATTTTGACAAGCAAAAGAAACGCGGGCTCGTGACATGCCCCGTCTGCAACTCCGCGAAGGTGGAAAAGGCCCTTATGGCACCTTCCGTGCAAACGGCCCGGAAGCGCGAGAAGGTGGCGCTCGGCATGAGTGCCGAACAGAAGCAGCTGATGGGCAAGCTGAAGGAGCTTACCGACAAGGTGAAGCAGAATGCCGACTATGTGGGCGACAAATTTCCTGAAGAGGCGCGCAAGATCCACTTCGGCGAAACAGACCCGCGCGGGATCTACGGTGAGGCCACACCGACCGAGGTCAAGGAACTGCTCGACGACGGTGTGGGTATCATGCCGCTGCCGGATATCCCCGACGACACGAACTGACGCTGGGCCGCAGCGAGGGCCATCACTTTCGAGCGGTGGCTATCCAGGCGGTTGAGGTCAGCGTGGTGGGCCATGATCCCAGCCGTTCGGCCGTTCTTTTCACCGCGAGCGCTTCAACTGACGCCCACTCGTCCTCGCTCATCGAATTCTTCATCAGTGCCACCGGAGCGATGCCGGCGACCGTGTCCTGCCAGAACTGTTCAGGCGAAGAAACGTCCAACGCTCGGGTGACGGCCCGGATATCGACGTCGGAGAAACCTGCCGAAATCATCTCCTGCGAAAAGGTGTCCCGCAGCTCAAGGCCAGAAGGCCGGGGAGGCGGCGGCAAGGATGCACCCTCGGGCTGAAGCGCCGCCATGACGAGTTGCGTCAGCGGCGAGCGATCCACCGGAGCCCAACTCGAGACAAGGGCTTGGCCGTCCGGTTTGAGAACGCGGTGAATCTCGCTGAAGCCCCTTTGACGGTCAGGGAAGAACATCAGGCCGAACATGGAAATGGCGACGTCGAACCGACCGGCCTCGAATGGGAGGTCCTGTCCATCGGCTTCGCAGATTTCGAGGTTGGCAACGCCATCAGATGCGGCGGCGTTGCGCAGTTCGTCCAGCATCGCGGTCGAAAAGTCTACGCAGGTGATGTGCGAAACAAAGGGTGCAAGATGCAACGCGGTTGTGCCCGGTCCACAAGCAATATCGATGACCTGGGTTTCGTGATCGAAGTCCAGGCGCGCCAACCCGGCTTCGGAGAAAGTCTGAAGGAACTGACGCGTTGTCGCGGAGTATCCCGCGGCTACCATTGACCAGGGGCCGGGCAGGGCCAGCGGTCCGGGTTGCGTCCTGGTGTCTTCAGGCATGGGGCAGGGCCAGCGGTCCGGGTTGCGTCCTGGTGTCTTCAGGCATGGGGCAGGGCCATTGGTTCGGTGTGCATAACCTACGGATAAAGCACGCCCTGCCGGCAATCTTGAAGAAATGTTACCTGTGATGCGCTGAGTTCAGCTGTCGTTGGCGGCCGGCCTTTCGGCCAGAACCATGTAATTGACGTCCATATCGCGCGAGCGCTGCCAGCGGTCGGCTATCGGGTTGTACGAAACCCCGGTGCTGTCGGTGATCGTGAGGCCGGCGCTGCCGAGCGCGCGCTCGAGCTCGTCGGGTCGCACCAGCTTTTCGAACTGGTGCGTGCCGCGCGGCAGCCAGCGCAGTACGTATTCGGCGCCGATGATTGCCAGGCCCAACGCCTTGAGTGTTCGGTTGATCGTGGCGACAAACATGATGCCGCCGGGTTTCAGCATCGCACCGCAACGGGCGATGAAGAAATCCACATCCGCGACGTGCTCCACTACTTCCATGTTGAGAATGACGTCGAACTTCTCGCCATCGTCGGCGAGCTTTTCGGCGGTTTCGGCCCGGTAGTCGATCTTCACGCCGGATTCGGCTGCATGAAGCCTGGCGACTTCGATGTTGGTTTCGGAGGCGTCGGCGCCCACGACATCGGCGCCCAGCCGAGCCATGGGCTCGCACAGAAGGCCGCCGCCGCAGCCTATGTCGAGAATTCGCAGGCCTTCCAGCGGTTTGACCGCACGCGGATCGCGGCCGAAATGCTCGGCGGCCTTGTCGCGTATGTAGGCAAGCCGGATGGGATTGAACTTGTGCAGCGGGCGGAATTTGCCGTTAGGGTTCCACCATTCGGCGGCAAGCGCGGAGAAGCGCTCGATTTCGGCATTGTCGACCGTTGTTCGCTTTGCCTGTGCCATGGGGGCCTCCTCAACGCGCAACAAGTCGTTGCCGCCCGGGGAAAAGTCAAGCCTTGCCGGCAAAGCCCCGGCGGCAGCTTGCTTGCGCTGGGCGAAGGCATTGGATAAGGAAACCGCGCGCCTGCATCCGGCGCATGCAAGGCCGGTCGTACAGCGGCGCTCCGGCATGGGTTCAGCGTCCGGTTTTCCCGGTCACCATTTGAAGGCATCTGCTAACGATGGCGCGCATCGTGATGAAATTCGGCGGAACGTCGGTCGCCGACCTGGACCGAATCCGCAATGTCGCGCGCCACGTCAAACGCGAGGTGGACGCAGGCAACGAGGTCGCCGTGGTGGTCTCGGCAATGGCCGGCAAAACCAATGAACTGGTCGGCTGGGCGCAGCAGATGCCCAAGGTCAGCGGCGGCAACCTGCCGTTTTACGACGCGCGCGAATACGATGCGATCGTGGCCTCCGGCGAGCAGGTGTCAGCGGGGCTTCTGGCTATCGCGCTTCAGTCGATGGGTGTCGATGCGCGGTCCTGGCAGGGCTGGCAGATTCCGATCAAGACCGACAACGCGCACGGAGCGGCCCGAATCGTCGATATTGACGCAACCACGCTGACAGAGCGTATTGCGCGCGGTCAGGTTGCCGTGGTGACCGGCTTTCAGGGTATCGGACCGGACAACAGGATCGCAACACTTGGCCGCGGCGGATCCGACACCAGCGCCGTTGCGGTCGCAGCCGCGGTAAAGGCCGACCGATGTGATATCTATACGGATGTCGACGGCGTCTACACGACAGATCCGCGAATCGAGCCGAAGGCGCGGCGGCTGTCGAAAATTTCTTTCGAGGAAATGCTCGAAATGGCCTCGCTCGGCGCCAAGGTGCTTCAGGTGCGCTCAGTCGAGCTGGCGATGGTTCACAAGGTGCGCACTTTCGTGCGTTCCTCATTTGACGACCCGGACGCGCCGGGCATGGGCGACCCCGACAACCCGCCGGGAACGCTTATTTGCGACGAGGATGAAATCGTGGAACAGCAAGTCGTCACCGGTATCGCCTACGCCAAGGATGAAGCCCAGATTTCGCTGCGGCGCGTTGCGGACAGGCCGGGTGTCGCGGCGGGCATTTTCGGTCCGCTCGCCGAGGCCGGCATCAATGTCGACATGATCGTCCAGAACATATCGGAAGACGGCTCGCGCACTGACATGACCTTCACGGTGCCTTCGGGTGACGTGGACAAGGCGCTGGCGGTGCTCGACGAGAACCGTGAAGAACTGGGGTTCGACGTCGTCCAGCACGAAACCGGGATGGTGAAGGTATCGGTAATCGGTATCGGCATGCGCAGCCATGCCGGTGTGGCGGCGACGGCCTTCAACGCACTTTCGGAGCGCGGCATCAATATTCGCGCTATCACGACCTCTGAAATCAAGATCTCTATCCTGATCGACGGCGCCTATGCGGAGCTTGCGGTGCGCGCTTTGCATTCCGTCTACGGTCTGGATAAGCAGTAGATTCAGCTAACGGGAATCGCCGCGCCCCGGATAGGGTCCGGGCGCTGCGGGCAGGCGTTCTATGACGCAGATACGTGACATCGGCGGCGGTCCGCGCGTGCTTTTGAAGCGCTTGCGCGAGTTCACCGCGGCTGCGCTGGAGCCGCAGGAGCGGCTCGACCGGATCGTGCGCGAAATCGCCCGCAACATGGTCGCCGAGGTGTGCTCGCTTTACGTGCTCCGCGCCGATTCCATGCTCGAACTCTACGCTACCGAAGGCCTGAATCCCGGATCGGTTCATCTGGCGCAGCTGAGGCTTGGGCAGGGCCTGGTGGGCACCATCGCAGCGAGCGCACGGCCGCTTAACCTGACCGATGCACAGCATCACCCGGCATTCGCCTACCTGCCGGAGACAGGTGAGGAGATCTACCACTCCTTTCTTGGCGTGCCGGTGCTGCGGGCGGGCCGGACACTTGGCGTTCTTGTGGTGCAGAACAAAACCATGCGGACCTATCAGGACGACGAGATAGAGGCGCTTGAAACCACCGCGATGGTGATCGCCGAGATGATCGCGACAGGCGATCTGGCACGGCTTTCACGGCCCGGTATCGAGCTCGATCTCGGCCGGCCGGTCAGCTTCGACGGGATGGCGCTGAGCGAAGGCGTCGGGCTTGGCCACGTCGTGCTGCACGAACCGCGCGTCGTGGTCAAAGACCTTTTTGCGGAAGACGGCGAGGCTGAAAGTGCGCGCCTCAACGAAGCGCTGGGATCGCTGCGGCTATCGATCGACGATATGCTGTCGCGCCGCGATGTAGCCTTCGAGGGCGAGCACCGCGCGGTGCTCGAAGCCTACCGCATGTTCGCCAACGACCGCGGCTGGGTGCGGCGTATCGAAGAGGCGATCAGCAACGGCCTGACGGCGGAAGCGGCGGTCGAAAAAGTACAAAGCGACATGCGCGCGCGCATGATGCACATGACCGATCCCTATCTGCGTGAGCGGATGAGCGATTTCGACGACCTCGGCAATCGGCTCCTGCGTCAGCTCATGGGACGCGGACCTGAAACGCTGGCCGAGACGCTGCCGAAGGATTCCATCATCGTCGCGCGCTCCATGGGCGCGGCAGAACTGCTCGACTATCCACGCAACCGCCTGCGCGGGCTGGTGCTGGAAGACGGGGCGCCGACCAGCCACGTGGTGATCGTTGCGCGGGCAATCGGCATTGCAGTCGCCGGCCAGGCCAAGGGCGCCGTTTCGATGTCGGAAAACGGCGACGCGATCATCATCGACGGCGATGACGGGCAGGTGCATCTGCGCCCCGCGCCGGATGTCGAAGCGGCCTATGCCGAGAAGGCGCGGTTCAGGGCGCGCAAGCAGCAGCTTTACCGGGAACTGCGCGAAAAGCCCTCGGTGTCCGCGGACGGCGTAAAGGTCGACCTCATGATGAATGCAGGGCTGGCGGTCGACTTGCCGCAGCTTGCGGATTCAGGTGCAGCCGGTATCGGGCTCTTCCGCACCGAACTGCAGTTCATGGTTGCTGCACGGTTTCCGCGGGCCGAGGAGCAGGAGCAGCTCTACCGTGAAGTGCTGCAGGCGGCGGGAGACAAGCCGGTTACATTCCGCACCATCGATATCGGCGGCGACAAGGTGCTTCCGTATTTCAAGGAGGCGGTGCACGAGGAAAATCCCGCTCTCGGCTGGCGCGCGATCCGACTGACGCTCGACAAACCGACTCTGCTGAGAACGCAGATTCGGGCGTTGCTGAAAGCCGCGGGCGGGCGAGAGCTGCGCATCATGCTGCCGATGGTGACCGAGATTTCCGAGATCCGGAAAACCCGGGCGATCATCGACCGCGAGGTGCAGCATTTGTCACGCTTCGCGCATCTTCTGCCGACGCGCATCAAGCTCGGCGCGATGATCGAGGTGCCGTCGCTGATGTGGCAGCTCAACGAACTGATGCGGGCGGTGGATTTCGTCTCAGTCGGCTCCAACGATCTGTTTCAGTTCGTGACCGCGAGCGACCGCGGCAATACGCGGCTTTCCAAGCGTTTCAATCCGATCTCTGTGCCTTTTCTGCGTGTCTTGAAGCAGATCGCGGATGCAGGCTTTGCCAACGACACGCCAGTGACTCTGTGCGGTGAGCTCGCAGGTCGACCGCTATCGGCTATGGCTCTGTTCGGCATTGGCTACCGTTCGATCTCCATGGCGCCCGCGGCTATCGGGCCAGTGAAGGCGATGTTGCGCGAACTGCCCGTTGGCGCTCTTGTCGACCATATGAAAAAGGCCATGAACGGGATGGGCGCCGAAGACGACATGGCCGCAATGTTGAAGAAGTTCGCCGCTGACCACGGCATCGAGCTTGATCGGTAAGGGGCTCCGCCGTGATTGAACTGCCAGCAGAACGCATGGACCAGGTGCTGAAGCGTTTCGAGATGCTCGAGGCGCGCATGGCGGCCGGACCCGAACCGGACGAATATGTGAAGCTGGCGTCCGAATATGCCGACCTGCAGGAAATGGCCGGCAAGATCAGGGAACTGCGCGACAAAGAGAAGGAAGGGGCCGATCTGGAAGGACTGATCAGCGAAGCCGGCGCGGACGCTGAAATGCGCGAGCTGGCCGAGGCGGATCTGGAATCGGTGAACGAAAAGCTGGAGGTGCTGCGCCAGGAGATTCAGATTCTGCTCCTGCCGCGCGATTCCGCCGACGAAAAGAGCGCGATACTGGAAATTCGAGCCGGTACCGGCGGCGACGAGGCGGCGCTTTTCGCCGGCGATCTGTTTCGCATGTATGAGCGCTACGCGTCCACGCAGGGCTGGAAGATCGAAGTCGTTTCGGCCAGCGAAGGCGAGGTCGGCGGCTATAAGGAGATCATCGCCAGTGTGTCGGGCAAGGGGGTGTTCGCCAAGCTCAAATTCGAAAGCGGTGTGCATCGTGTGCAGCGCGTTCCGGAGACGGAGGCTGGCGGGCGCATCCACACTTCGGCTGCAACGGTCGCGGTGCTGCCGGAGGCAGAGGATGTCGATATCGAAATTCGCAGCGAGGATATTCGCATCGATACGATGCGCGCATCCGGTGCCGGCGGGCAGCATGTGAACACTACGGACTCCGCGGTGCGCATCACACACCTGCCGACCGGCATCATGGTGGTATCGGCGGAAAAATCGCAGCATCAAAACCGGGCGCGGGCGATGCAGATCCTGCGGGCACGCCTGTTCGATATGGAACGCACCAAGGCGGATGACGAGCGCTCGGAGGCGCGGCGGCTACAGGTCGGTTCAGGCGATCGCTCCGAGCGTATCCGCACCTACAATTTTCCACAAGGGCGGCTCACCGATCACCGGATCAACCTCACGCTCTACAAGCTCGACCGGGTGATGCTTGGCGAACTGGACGAGGTGATCGACGCGCTGATCGCGGACCACCAGACCAAACTTCTGGCGACGATGGATGGCTAAGGCGGCGATTGCCCCGAAAGCGGGCGATCTCGTCAAACAGATCGCGGAAGAACTGCGGGCAGCCGGCGTGGAAAACGCGGCGCAGGACGCACGAGCCCTCGTGGCGCATTTTGCCGGCGTCACACTGACGGAGCTTGTCGCCGGTGACGGGCGGGAAATCGACACCGCGACGGCGGAACGGTTGTTGAGTGCCGCGCGGCGGGCGGCCATCGGCGAGCCGCTCTTTCGTATCCTGGGCCGGCGGGCGTTTTACGGCGTGGAGCTTGAACTCAGCCCCGAAACGCTCGATCCGCGCCCCGATACCGAGGTCCTTGTCGACCGAATCATCCCGCATGCACGGCGAATCGCGGCCAGCCACGGCTGCTGCAACCTCCTCGATCTTGGCACAGGGACAGGCGCAATTGCGCTGGCCGTGCTGAAGGAGGTCGGCGACGCGACGGCATTGGGTGTGGATATCTCGGCCGGCGCTGTCGAAACTGCGAATGCCAATGCGCGCTCAAACGGGCTGGATGCGCGGTTTCGGGCCGTGGTTTCGGACTGGTTTTCGGCCGTAAACGAAATATTTCATATCATCGTCTCAAATCCTCCCTACATAAGTGCTACCGAATATGCGTCGTTGCCGAGGAATGTTCGGCTTTTTGACCCGGAATCAGCGCTTTTGGGCGGGTTTGACGGGTTGGAGGCTTACCGTGCCATAGCGGCATCCGCAGCCGGCTATCTGCATGCCGACGGCCTGGTTGGCGTCGAGATCGGATACAATCAGCGAGTGGCCGTGTGCGGTGTTTTCGCGCAGTGTGGCTTCACACTATCGGAAAGCGCGTCGGATCTCGCTGGGCATGACAGAGCGTTACTCTTCCTACGCTAAGGCGGTGGATTGACGCGGCGCAAAAAAAACTTGGCAATCAGGAGGATTGTGGTTAGGTTCCGGCTACCGGATGAGACGAAGCAGGCAGTGCTGTTTTCAATTCCGTGCTCCGAAAAACAAGCTGCCTTGAGCGTGAACGGCGCCACGGGCTTCGTGCGGGGTATTCCGGGAATGTGATTGAACCTATGCAAGGTTTATTTGGCGGTCGCGCGACACGCGCTTGATCGCGTTGGGTGGAAAGCGGGCAAACCGGATCGGTGACCGCAGGGAATTATCGCAACTTACCTCAGATGGAATACGAATGAGGCCACAACAGCAGAACCGGCGCATGCGCGGCCGCGGCAACAATAACAACCGCAAAGGCCCGAATCCTCTGACCCGTAGCTATGAAAGCAACGGGCCGGACGTGAAGATCAGGGGCACCGCGCAGCAGGTCGCAGAGAAATACGCCGCGCTGGCGCGCGATGCGCAGAGCTCCGGCGACCGGGTGATGGCGGAAAACTATCTCCAGCACGCCGAACATTACAACCGGATCATCGCCACCGCTCAAGCCGCGCAGGCCGCCGCGCAGCAGCAGCAGCGCGAGTCGCAGGAAAGCGATGACGATGACGACAGCAACGAGCGCGACGACCGTGGCAGCCGTCGCAACGAGCGAAACAACGCACAGGCCGGCGATCAGCGAAACGAGCAGCCGAACGGCTCGGGTCCGCAGCCTGTAATCGAGGGCGTACCGGCTGAAGTCGCGCATTCGCAGGGCGAATTGAGCGGGGCCCGGGGCAAAAAGTCCGAACAGGGCGACAGCCAGCACATGAACGGCAAAAACGGGGCGTCCGAGGCGCAACCGGAGGACGAGCAACCGCGCAAGCGCACAAGACGGCCACGCAAGCCACGCGCAGAGGCTGCCGCGTCGACCGACGAGGGCAGCAGCGAAGGCGCGGAAGCGGGGCAGTCCGAGGCCGTCAACTAAGCGGCAAGAAACCGGGTTCAGAATAAAAGGCGGGGCTTTGGCCTCGCCTTTTTCGTCTGGAGGGTCGCGCCTTGAGCAAATCGCCCGCGATACCCATATCCGTTGCAAGTTGGGACCTGCCACGCAGTGGGGGTCCGTCATCACAATCTGATCCGGTGCCTAGAAAGGGCCGGTGAGGGAAGGAAGACGCATATGAATATCGAAAAATACTCCGAGCGGGTCCGGGGGTTCATTCAGTCCGCGCAGACGATGGCGCTGTCGAAAGGCCATCAGCAGTTTACCCCTGAGCACCTCCTGAAAGTGCTTGTTGACGATGAGGAGGGCCTGGCTGCCTCGCTGATCGAGCGCGCTGGCGGGCGGGCGAAGGATGTCCGGCTCGCCGTTGAGGCTGCGCTTGAAGCCATGCCGAAAGTCGAAGGCGGCAACGGCCAGCTATATCTGGCGCAGCCACTGGCCAAGGTGTTTTCCACTGCCGAAGAGGTGGCGAAGAAGGCGGGCGACAGTTTCGTCACTGTAGAGCGCCTGCTGCAGGCGCTGTCGATGGAGAAGTCGGCAAAGACAGCCGAGATCCTTTCCAAGGGCGGCGTGACGCCGGCTGGGCTCAACCAGGCGATCAACGATCTGCGCAAGGGCCGTACGGCCGATTCGGCCTCCGCCGAGCAGGGTTATGATGCGCTGAAGAAATACGCGCGTGACCTGACCGCCGACGCAAGAGCCGGCAAGCTCGACCCGGTGATCGGCCGCGACGATGAAATCCGCCGTACGATTCAGGTGCTTTCCCGGCGAACCAAGAACAATCCGGTTCTGATCGGCGAGCCCGGCGTTGGCAAGACCGCGATCGCGGAAGGCCTCGCGCTCAGGATTGTTAATGGCGACGTGCCGGAAACGCTGAAAGACAAGCAGCTGATGGCGCTCGACATGGGCGCGTTGATCGCCGGCGCCAAATATCGCGGCGAGTTCGAAGAACGGCTGAAGGCCGTGTTGTCTGAAATCCAGGCGGCCGGCGGTGGCGTGATCCTGTTCATCGACGAGATGCACACGCTTGTTGGTGCAGGCAAGGCAGACGGGGCAATGGACGCCTCGAACCTGCTGAAGCCGGCATTGGCGCGGGGCGAGTTGCATTGCGTCGGGGCAACGACGCTCGACGAATACCGCAAGCATGTGGAGAAGGACGCAGCACTTGCGCGCCGCTTCCAGCCCGTTTTCGTGAACGAGCCGACGGTGGAAGATACGGTGTCGATCCTGCGTGGGCTGAAGGAGAAATACGAACAGCACCACAAGGTACGGATATCGGACTCTGCCCTGGTGTCGGCGGCAACGCTTTCCAACCGCTACATCACCGACCGGTTTCTGCCCGACAAGGCGATTGACCTTGTCGACGAGGCGTCATCGCGGCTGAGAATGCAGGTCGATTCCAAACCCGAGGCGCTGGACGAGATCGACCGCCGCATCATGCAGCTGAAGATCGAGCGCGAGGCGCTGAAGGTGGAGAAGGACGCGGCTTCCAGGGACCGGCTGGAAAAACTCGAAAAAGAGCTCGCCGGTTACGAGGAAGAGTCTGCCGCTCTCACGGCCGCGTGGGCTTCGGAAAAGGAAAAGCTGGGCCTCGCCGCCGAACTGAAGCGGCAGCTTGACGAGGCGCGCAATGAACTTGCCATCGCACAGCGCAAGGGCGAATTCCAGAAGGCGGGCGAACTGGCTTATGGCCGCATACCCGAGCTTGAGAAGAAGCTCGGGGAGGCGGAGGCGCAGGAAGAAGGCGGCAAAGGGTCGATGGTCGAGGAGACCGTGACGCCCGACCACGTCGCGCATATCGTCTCGCGCTGGACAGGCATTCCGGTCGACAAGATGCTGGAAGGCGAGCGCGACAAGCTGCTGCGCATGGAAGACGAACTTGCCAGGCGCGTCGTTGGCCAGGGCGAGGCGGTACAGGCCGTGTCGAAAGCGGTGCGCCGCACGCGTGCCGGTTTGCAGGACCCAAACCGGCCGATCGGCTCGTTCATGTTCCTCGGCCCGACGGGTGTCGGCAAGACGGAGCTCACCAAGGCTCTGGCCAATTTCCTGTTCGACGACGAAGCCGCGATGGTGCGCATCGACATGTCGGAGTTCATGGAGAAGCACTCCGTGGCCCGGCTGATCGGGGCGCCTCCCGGTTATGTCGGCTACGAGGAAGGCGGTGCGCTGACGGAAGCGGTCAGGCGCCGGCCTTATCAGGTCGTGCTGTTCGACGAGGTCGAAAAAGCGCATCCGGATGTGTTCAACGTGCTGCTGCAGGTGCTGGACGACGGGCGCCTGACAGACGGGCAGGGCCGTACGGTCGATTTCCGCAATACGCTGATCATCATGACGTCGAACCTCGGCGCCGAGTTCCTTGTCTCGCTGGGCGAGGGTGAGGATGTCGACAAGGTTCGCGACGAGGTGATGGGCGTGGTGCGTGCGTCATTCCGGCCCGAATTCCTGAACCGTATCGACGAGGTGATCCTGTTCCACAGGCTGCGCCAGCAGGATATGGGGCAGATCGTTTCGATCCAGCTTGAGCGGCTCGGCAAGCTGCTCGCCGACCGCAAGATCGAGCTGGCGCTCGATGAGGCGGCGATCAAATGGCTTGGCGAGAGAGGCTACGACCCGGCCTATGGGGCGCGGCCGCTGAAGCGTGTCATGCAGAAGGAACTGCAGGATCCGCTGGCCGAGAAAATCCTGCAGGGCGACATTCTCGACGGCTCGACCGTGCGGGTTTCGTCTGGCTCCGACAGGCTTGTCTTCAAGGCGAAACAGTCCGTGCAGGCAGAAGAACCCAAGGCGGCTTAAAGCGAACCGGCCGCTCTCTCAGTTCGATGAGCGGCCGGGCACATACCTTGAAATCTTGAAATGCCGCCGCGACTCACGGCTAGAAGGGGCATGTCCGCTTCTTCAGTGCGCTTTGCCAGGGCACAAGTCAGAATTGCGCAGGCTTGTGTCACGATCGAACGCGACATTGCGGTGAACTACCGTATCCGCGCGGCATCTCCCGAATGACTATGCCTTCGGCGACAAACAATGCTGGAGAAAGCCGTGACCGCCAACCAACCAGAAATCCTGACGAGACCGCTTCGCGATCTCGTTGCCAGCCTCACCGATGCCGATGAGCGCGCGGCGCTTTTCCAAGCACTGCGCACACGGCGGGACACGCTGGAGCCCAAGATCAATGCATACGAACTGGCAAGGAAGACGTCCCCGACCATGTGTCCGGTCCGCTCAACGGATTGCCGATCACGGTCAAGGATCAGATCGCAGTGGCCGGGCTGGTTTGCACATCCGCCCTCGACCGGCCGGGCAACAAACCCGACGTCACGAGTGCAAAGATCGTCGCCCGCTTTCAGGAGAAGGGCGCGGCGGTAACCGGCAAGACCGCGTTGCCGCCTCACGCGATGGACTTTCAAACCTACAACCGGCGGCGGGGCCGAACAAACAACCCTCATGACCCACTATGACACCTGGTTCGACACCGGTGCGGGGAGGCTCGGGTATTTCGATGCGCTGACACGGTTCACGGTGCCGATAGGCCTGCATGGCTGGCCGGTCGCCACCCTGCCTATTGCGCGCGACCCCAACGGGCTTCCGATCGACGCGCAGTTTGTCGGAAGGCCGGGCGGAGAGCAGGCATTGCTGGCGCTGTGTGCCAAGCTCGAAAGCCGGCTCAGCTGGCGTGCCGCTGGCTGAAACGGCTGCCGGCCTTCGCGCTATGCGGAGGGGCTTGTGCCGGGTCCTCCGCTTGGCGATAGTCCGCCGGAACGGAGATTCCGGTGACACTCGAGGAATATAACAGCTTCTGCGCCTCGCTTCCGCACACGTCTCATGTCGTGCAGTGGGGCGGGGCTCATGTCTGGAAAATCGGCGGCAAGGTGTTTGCCATCGGCGGCTGGAACGATGGCGAGCGGCTGAACGTCACTTTCAAAGTGTCCGACCTCGCCTTTGACATATTGAAGGAGCAGCCGGGGCTGCGACCCGCGCCTTACCTCGCCTCACGCGGCATGAAGTGGATCCAGCGTACGGACACCACAAGCATGGATGATGATGCCTTGCGTGACTATCTGCGCGAAAGTCATCGGATCGTCGGGTCGGGCCTGCCGAAGAAAAAGCGCGCCGAACTCGGATTGGACTAGCGAAGTGCTGCTTCGCGGTTCGTTTTCCCGCCTCGTTTTCGCTGCCTGCCATCTTCATGTCCCGTTCATGCGCGATGCCGGATGATGAAAGGCAGCGAATCGCGCGGACCCGAGCCGCGGCTGCATCAAAAGAGGACGCGCATGATCCGGCTTCTTGTCATTTCCGTTATGTGTTCTTTGATTGCGGGTACCGGCGTTGCTTCAGCACAGAGCCTTTTCGGGTCTGGCGATGGCCGCTACCGCGAAGCCGACAGCTATATCGACCAGTATGGCCGCGAGGTCATTTTCGACGTACAGACCGGTCAGGTCATCGCCGTGGTTCCGCCGGGCGAACGCCGGTATCTTTCACCGGCGGAGCGGCGCGCCGAACGCCGCAGGCAGCTGGGGCGGGAGGATCGGAGCGGCAGGCGCATCCCGCTCGGCGAGCGCCTGCAACGCGAACTTGAAGTGCATCTGGGCATACGCGAGCCCGAGGCCGGTACGTTTGACGGGCGCGAACGCGCACCAGCCCATGCAAGGCCGGAATATCCGGAACGGCCGCAGTTGCCGCGCGAAGCGCCGCGCAACCGTGTCGATCGGATGCCGCTGGGCGAGCCGGAAGAGCCGGCGGCGGGACGCGACCCGGACGAACGGGTCGCCGCAGTGCCGGAACAGGAGAGCGGCGCCGGCGCCGCGCCGATGCAACCCGGTGTCGATGCCTCGCTGCTCGGCAAGGGCGCCAGCGAAGATGTCGCGAAGATTCAGATCCTGCTCGACCGCGCGGGTATGTCACCCGGCGTGATCGACGGACGCATGGGCGACAACGTTAACAAGGCGATCAAAGCCTACAAGGAAAAGACCGGACAGGCACTGAGAACCTATGATCCGGCGTCGGTGGATGAGACCTTGGCAGCAACGGGTGGCGACCCGTTCATCACTTACACCATCACAGCGCAGGATGCGGCCGGCCCCTATGTTGCATCCGTTCCCGCGGATTATGGCGAGAAGGCACGTTTGGATAGCCTTCCATATACGTCGGTCCTGGAGATGCTGGCCGAGCGCTTCCACATGGACGAGCGCTACCTGCGGGCACTCAATCCGGGCGTGAATTTCGACCGGCCGGGGACGATCATCAAAGTGGCGAATGTCGGCAAGCCCATATCTGGAAATGTGGCGCGGATCGTTGCCGACAAGGCGCAGAAGCAGGTGCGCGTCTACGCCGCCGGCGGCAGGCTTCTTGCCGCGTACCCGGCGACGATCGGCTCCGAAGGCACGCCTTCGCCGAGCGGCACGGTGAGCGTGGAGCGGATCGCGTTCGACCCAGAATACACATACAACCCGAAGATCAACTTCAAACAGGGCCAGAACGACAAGGTGCTGACCATACCACCCGGTCCGAACGGCCCCGTCGGGTCGATCTGGATAGCACTGTCTAAACCGACCTACGGGATCCATGGTACGCCCGAGCCATCGAAAATCGGCAAAACCTTCAGCCATGGCTGCGTGCGGCTGACAAACTGGGATGCCACCGAACTTGCCAAGATGGTGCGCGAGGGGGTGACAGTCGAGTTTCTGGAGTAGGCAGCACTCCCACGCCGTGCGATTGCGGGAGCGATACGCGGCTGGTAGGTTCGGCCGATGCAGTCCTCGCCCGAGACCGCTCTTCCCCCGATCGCGCATGAACCGCCGCCGACGCGCAGTACATTCTGCCCGGCGCGCCGCCGCCGCTATGTTCTGATCGCCGCGATCCTGGCATCGTCGCTGGGGTTCATCGATGGATCGGTGGTTTCGATTGCAATGCCGGCGATCCGTGCCGATATCGGCGCTTCGCTTTCCCAGGCACAGTGGATATCGAACGGTTACGCGCTGATGCTGTCGGCGCTCATACTGGCCGGCGGCGCGCTTGGCGACCGCGCCGGCCTGCGCCGCAGCTTCGCGGCAGGCATCGCGCTGTTCATCGTTGCGTCGCTTTTGTGTGCGGCGGCTCCAACGCCAACGCTGCTGATCGCGGCCCGCACCGTTCAAGGCATCGGTGCGGCGATCATGGTGCCCGGAAGCCTGGCAATTATCGCCAAGGCGTATCCGAAAGCCGACCGCGGGCGCGCGATCGGCATCTGGGCCGCCGCATCGGCGATGACCACGGCGCTCGGGCCCGTACTCGGCGGCGCCGTGCTGTCGGTATTCGACGATGCGGTCTGGCGCTGGATATTCGCGATAAACCTGCCGCTCGGCGGTGTCGCGCTTTATCTCCTGCTGGGCAAGGTTCCGCCGGACGAACCTGTGCCGCACCGCACGATCGACATCGGAGGTGCGCTTCTGGCGACAGTTTCCCTGGGCGCGATTGCGCTGGGGCTGACGCTGCTGTCGGGTGAAATGAGAATTGCCGGCATCGACGCGCCGACGGCGCTGATTGGCGGCGGCTTTGTCCTCGTCGCTTTTTTCATCCTGTGGGAGGCGCGCCATCCGGAGCCGATGATGGCGCTCGGCCTGTTTCGGGAACGGACGTTTTCAGGCGCCAATCTGGCGACCTTCTTTCTCTATTTCGCGCTGTCTGCCGTGCTGTTCTATCTGCCGATGATGCTGATTGCCGGATGGGGGGTGGAGGAATCGTCGGTTGGTTTTCTGTTTCTACCTCTTTCGGCGGCGATCGCGCTGCTGTCGGGGCCGGTGGGCAAGCTGTCCGACCGTATCGGGCCGCGACTGCCGATGACGGCCGGCAGCCTTCTGGTGGCCATTGCCTTCGCCGGGCTCGCATTGCTCGCGGATGCGGGCATCCACCGGTTCTGGAGTGGCGTTTTCCCGATGATGATCCTCATGGGGCTCGGAATGTCGCTTGTGGTCTCGCCGCTGTCCATCGCAGTCATGACCGCGATCGAGGACAAAGACACCGGTGCGGCGTCGGGCATCAACAACGCTGTCTCGCGCATCGCCGGACTGGTGGCGGTGGCGGCGCTCGGATCGGTTGCCGCAATCCGCTTTGCCGCGGTTGCGGGAGGCGACATGCAGTTGCCCAGCTTCGGCGAGACTCCGGTTGAGGTTTTGCCCCCAGACCTTGAGATGCTGCGCGTGCAAGCCAACGACAGATCATTTGCCGCAGTCGCGTGGTTCGCCGCCTCCGGAAGCTTGCTCGCCGGGGTTATCTCCTGGTTGACGGCACCTGGCGGCATGCGCGGCCAACCGGTCGCGACGCGAACGTAGCCGACCGGTTCGTCCGCGATCCCGCCACAGGCAGGCCGAACGCGTGTCTGGAAGATGAACTACACACTCCCCAAATCACGCCAGGGGATCGTTCGTGCTGTTTTGTTTATTATCTTTCTCCGGGACAAGGAATACGGAAAAAATTTGCTAGACTAGTATTTCCGAGGGGGAGGAATACATGGAATATCTGACTCTGGTTTATCGATACGACAAGAGCGACGAGCTTGCGACGGCTCGCTTTGACGGTCTCGTCTGGGTCGGCAACAAAAAAATCAAGGATCAACCCGGCGGCATTAAGCCCAAATCGGCGACCAATCCCGGCGTGGCCGTATTCAACAATTGGTTCTATATCGCTTATCCCGGTGAGAATCTGGATCAGCTCTACACTTCATGGTTCAACGGCCGCGAGTGGAAGGGCAATATAAAAGTCAAAGACCAGAATGGCGGTATATCGCCATTGTCGACAATGTCGCCCGGACTTGCCGCCTATCACGGCACTCTTTTTGCGGCCTACAAGAACAATTCCTGGGACAGCGGGCCACTTTATTCATCGTGGTTCGACGGGACGACCTGGTACGGCGATAAAAAGATCAAGGACCAGCCTGGCGGCGTGAATGCAGAATCACAGTATACGCCAAGGACTATACAATTTAGAAACAAGCTTTACATCATCTATATGCATGATGACACTTATAAACTCAGATATGCGTGGTTTGACGATCTTGCATGGCATGGCGGACTGGAGATCGAGACAAAAAACGGAACTCCGGAAACAACAAGTCCGCCTGGAGTTGCCGTTTACAAAGACCGGTTGTACTTATTCTATAAGGGTAAGCATTCCAGCTCGATCTATTTCGCCTATTTCGACGGCGATGAATGGAAAGGTAACGAGAAGATCGAAAAGCAGTCGGGCGGGATAAAGCCGAAATCGATGTACAGCCCCAGCGCGGCAGTCTTCAGGAACAAGCTGTACATCGCCTACAGGGGTAGCAACAGCAGAGATATTTACACCGCCTGGTACGATGGCGGCAAATGGCACGGCAACGAGAAGATATCGAAGCAGCCAGGTGGCATTTCGCCGAGGTCACAAGAAACGCCGTCGCTTTGTGTCGGTGCGACGTGGCCCGAGCAGCAGGCGCGCTGGATGCGTGACGTCAATGACAGGGCGTATATCGGGGAACTGAATATCCCCGGAACACACGATTCTGCTGCGATCAACACATCCACGTCCACGCCCTATGCGTGCCATAACTACTCGATCACAAGTCAACTGGAGAGCGGGATACGCCTTCTCGACGTGCGCTTGCAGGTTATCGCGGTTTCCGGCGGGTACGAATTTTATACCTGTCACGGCGACAGGGGAAGCAAGCTTTATCTGAACACCTACCAGTCATTCCCTTCGCTGTTGGAGGAGTGCAAGAACTTCGTCGAGAATCACGCGTCCGAGGTCATCGTCATGTCGCTGAAAATCGACGATTATTCCGGATTGGCGGCCGAGAGAAGTGCGATCCTGGATTCGCTGGAGAACCTCATCGAACTTTATCCCATCGTCAGATCGAGCGAGTTGACAAGGCTGGGAGACGTTCGTGGCAAGTTCTTCCTCTACAACCGAATTACCACTGATCTTCGCTTCGGTTGTCCGATAAGCTGGCACTCTGCGACCGATGGGCGCTCACTGCCCCCGACCCAATACCGCGACTACAACGTTTATGTACAAGACAAGTGGGAGCACCTTCCGGCTACCGGCACTCGATTGGCGAAATTCGATCTGGTCAAGAATGCGATCGGCCAGGCGGGTAAAAATCCGGTTGTGCTGAATTTCGCAAACGCGGTGACGAGCCTGGGGTTCGGTGTCTACGTCATGGGCGACCTGCTTGCCTATCTGGGTGAGCGGCCGGCATCCACGAGGCCGCCCCGGCTGGGCTGGATCCTGTTCGACTACGAATTGACTTTCTATGAGACCGATAAATACGGGGCGATGAATGCCGTCGACATCATGATCTCGTCGAACTTCGGCTACCGGGATTACCCGGAACCATTTCGGGTCACCAAATTTTGAGTCTGTTGGCCCGGGGGCAAGCCGGCGGGCGAGGCGTCAGCCGGCAGCCGCCACTTTAAGCGGCGGCGATGCATCCTCAATCAGCAACTCGTCGATTCGCTCGCGCTCACGTGTAAAGGCTTCCAGCTCGCGATCCTTGAGGACACGGCCAACCGGCAGGCGCACACGCATGGGGTCTACCTTGGTGCCGTTGACGACCAGTTCGTAGTGCAGGTGGTTGCCGGTCGAAAGTCCACTCGAACCGACATAGCCAATGATCTGTCCCTGACGCACCTTGGCGCCTTCAGAGATGCCTTTGGCAATGGCGCTCTGATGACTGTAGGATGTTTTGTAACCGTTGGCGTGGCGAATCACCGTGTGGCGGCCATAGCCGCCGGACCAGCCGGCTTCTTCCACAGTGCCATTACCGGAGGCAATGATGGGGGTGCCGTTGGCTATCGCCCAATCAACGCCTGTGTGCATCTTGGAGTAGCCTAGAATGGGATGCCGCATCATGCCAAATCCGCGACTGAGACGGGCGCCGGGGACCGGGCTTCGGAGCAGAAACTGCCGCGCGCTGCGCCCATCCTGGTCGAAATAGTCGATCGTGCCGTCTTCCATCTGAAATCGATAGAATGCGCGCGCGGTGCCGTTGAAGGTTGCTGCCAGGTACAGCATCTCGGATTCATCGGAGGCGCTGCCATCCTCGTTCGGATTGGAGAAAAAGACCTCTATCCGGTCTGAGGGGTTGAGGCGCGACTTATAATCGACGTCCGACGCAAGCAGCTTGATCATCTGCCTGGTCATGTCCTTCGTGAGCCCGTAGGCGTAAGCGGCGCGATAAATGCCGTCATAAATCGAGGGCAGGTCGCCGCGCACGTGGACGGGCGGCGAATCGTCAAACGCCGTCAATATCTCCGGATTCAGTTCAGGCTCGTCGCCCGGCACAAACTGTCCCCGATCATCGATGGCGATGGACAGAAGGTGTTTTTCTCCATTGTAAATGCTGGACCGGACGATGCGGCTTTGATCGCCACGGGTTTCGATACCCACGCGAAGTACCGTGCCGGCCCGCAGCCGGGAGCCGCCGAGGAGCGTTGCGAGCGCGTCAGCCATGCCCTTCACGTCCTCTTCCGCGTATCCTGCGTCAAGGAATGCTTTCATGATCTCGCGATCGGCGCGGAAGGGGATTATGTCCTCCGCGAATTCGGTCGTGAGACCATCGGATTCGAGGCGCGGCGCAACGGATACATTTTCAGGAATTATCCTGACGCCGTAGCTGGTGCCGAGCGCCTGCACCGCAAGTGATGTCTGACCGAAGCGCTGCGGGTCGACATAATGCAGTGCGGCCACCTGAACGGCCCCGTCGGTCAGCACCGACCCGGTGGTGCGAACGACCTGCTCCACCTCGTCGGAGGTCAGTTCGTTGGTTTCGTCAAACGCAGCCGTTTCGATCGGGAACTCGATGCTGCGCAGGCTGACTTCACTCTCAACCTTGGCGCCGTAGATCAGGCCTGTCGTCGCCGTTCGGGCGGCGCCGTCCTCCGCGAACACCGCAAGCGGGTCGAATGCCGGATAGTCATGCGAAGTGGTGTGGCCTGCTGCCAGCGCCATCTTCACATGCTGGAACGGCAGCGTGCGCACCAAATTTCGGTCGCCGCTGGTAATAATCGTGGAGACTTCCATGCGACGCCTGTCGCGGGCGCGGCTAACTGTGCGGGCGGGCACGACCCTCGCCATTTTTGCCTCGGCATCGGACGTGTCGTCAGTGACCAGGCTGGCAATTTCGGGAGGCGTGGCAAGCTGCTCATGCCCGTCGAGGGCGGCTAGCAGCGCTGCACCCATCAATACGCTGGAAGTGATGCCGGTCAGGAAGGTGCCAGAGAGCCATCGCGCGGAAACTTCGCGCCGGTCAGGCGGGCCGCTGCGGCCATCGCCGGAAACCGGAGGCTCGTTGCCCAAGGCAGCTACTGCTCTGTCGATATCAGTCATCCCCGGCCGGATACTTCCTGAACTGCCTGCCTCTGGTTCTGCGCGCAACGACATTTGCCTGTCACAATAAGGCAAGTCAACGAAGTCGGGCCGCCGCCCGCTTTACATCGTCATGACGGCCAAACGGTTCGTGCGCTCCGGATGCCAGAGGCCCCCCTCTCGGCTGCCCGGTCTATTGTTGCGGTAAGGCTCGATCTTGGCCCGAATGTGGCTGCGCAGACATGCGCGTCTGTTTTGCCTCCCTACAGGGAAGCAGCAGCCGAAAATGCCGGCGTCCCGGGGCCGTCGTAAAAAATTCAAAAAAGAGCGAAATCGGTGTTGACACTCGAAGCGGGCGCCGACTATATACGCCCCACAACGAGGGCGGCACGCCGCTGGCGGCACTACAGTTCGCCCTTGTTTCAGAAATCAAGAGAGCCGCGTGAGCGACACTCGACCGGGCCCGAAGCCGAAAAGCAGAGCGGCCCAAGACGTTCGTTTGTGGCGTCTGGTCTTTGACAATTGAATATGGAAGAAAGAGAAACGTGGGCGGCAGAGTGCTCGCGGATCGGAAGGGTTCGCCCTTTCATCCAAAAGAGACTTTGGCGGATCACGTTTCGACAAGAGAAAGTTACACTGTAGATGCATTTTCGGATGCGTCGTCAGGTGTGAATGTTCTCGTCGATTCATGCGTGACCAAATAGCCAAAATCAAATTTCTCAACTTGAGAGTTTGATCCTGGCTCAGAACGAACGCTGGCGGCAGGCTTAACACATGCAAGTCGAGCGCCCACTTCGGTGGGAGCGGCAGACGGGTGAGTAACGCGTGGGAATCTACCCAGCTCTACGGAACAACCCAGGGAAACTTGGGCTAATACCGTATACGTCCTTCGGGAGAAAGATTTATCGGAGTTGGATGAGCCCGCGTTGGATTAGCTAGTTGGTGGGGTAATGGCCTACCAAGGCGACGATCCATAGCTGGTCTGAGAGGATGATCAGCCACATTGGGACTGAGACACGGCCCAAACTCCTACGGGAGGCAGCAGTGGGGAATATTGGACAATGGGCGCAAGCCTGATCCAGCCATGCCGCGTGAGTGATGAAGGCCCTAGGGTTGTAAAATTCTTTCAGCAGGGAAGATAATGACGGTACCTGCAAAAGAAGCCCCGGCTAACTCCGTGCCAGCAGCCGCGGTAATACGGAGGGGGCTAGCGTTGTTCGGAATTACTGGGCGTAAAGCGCTCGT
>JAEPMJ010000007.1 GCA_017644005.1 Rhizobiaceae bacterium | reverse complement strand
GCGGACATATCGGCATCGACCGGGATCAGCCAGTTCTCGCCGCCGGCCTCGATGCCGTGGCCGGCATAATAAAGCACGGCGACATCGGCTTTCCCGGCATCCTCGACGAAACGCTCCAGGTCGCGGGCGAGATCATCCGCGTCGCGGTCGGTGCGGCGCACGGAATCGAAGCCGAGATCGGAGAGCAGTTCCTCGATGGCGTCGGCATCCCGCGGCGGATTGGCGAGCGGCGCCAGATGCTCGTAACCGCCATTGCCGACGACCAGCGCTACACCGCGCAGCGCTTCCAGGGCAAGTGCCGGCATGGCCGCCGTCCAGAAAAACACGGCGATCAGCGAAAGGAGCCGGATGCGGCGCAGCGCCGTCAATGCGGAGAAAAACGTGCCTTCAGTCATGCCCTTTGCCCAGAGCCTGACTTATAGTTTCCCGCCAATGTGGCGGCAATGAGTGGCGGCGCGCAGACCGCCACTCATCACCGGTTGCGCCGGGTTATTGCGCCAGAAGAGGCAGCGCGTCGGTCTGCTGTTCGGCACCGATCGCCGTGTAGCCGCCGTCGACGGCGATGTCGGTACCGGTGATGAAGGACGCTTCGGCCGAGCACAGGAACATCACCGTGTTCGCCACCTCGTCCGGCCCGCCGGTGCGTTTGAGCAGATGGAAGGGCGCCGCGACGCTGTCGGCCTTGGCGCGTTTGTCGCCGGTGATGTCGCGGATGATGTTGGACCAGGTCCAGCCGGGCGAGACGGAGTTGACGCGGATGTTCTGCGGAGCGAGGAAAGCGGCCTGCGTTTTGGTGACGTTGAGGATGGCGGCCTTGGAGGCCGAATAGACCATGCGGCCGGGCTGCGCGATCTTGGCAGAAATGCTGCCGTAGTTGACGATGGCGCCGCCGCCTCGGGCCGCGATCTCCTCGCTTGCCTTCTGGGTGAAGATGGCACCGCCGACGAGGTTGATGTTGAGCGCCGCAAGCCAGTTTTCGCGGCTGGTCGCAAGCCCTTCGTCGAGATAGGTGGACGCAATGTTGACGAGAAAATCGATGCCGCCGAATGCGGATTTGCACTCCGCGATGCAGGCATCGATATCCTTGTCGCTGGTGATGTCGGTCTTGCAGAACCGCACCCTGGTGCCCAGTTCGTCCGCAAGCGCCCTGCCGTCGGCCTCGGCGATGTCGGCCATGACGACGGCGACGCCGTTGCGGTTGAACGCACGCACCACTTCCTGCCCGATCAGTGTCGAGGCGCCGGTGACGATGGCAACTTTTCCTTCAAGTCCTCTCACGATTTCCTCCCGTTTTCGAAATTCCTGTGATTGCCTTCATGTCACCGTACCGCCGAAGCCGCGGCAAGCGCCTGGGCAGGCGCGATCGTCTTGAAGGCCGATTCCATGTAGAGCAGCGGCTCACCGCCGCTGTTGTTCTTGATGGCGACGATGTCGGCCACAATGATGGCGTGGCTGCCGACGTCGATTGCCACGTTGAGCGTGCAGTCGAATGCGGTGAGTGCATCGTCCAGAATGGGTGCGCCGGTGATCAATGTCCGCCAGCGGCCCTCGTCGAAACGATCCACATCGCCGATGTCCTTCATGCCGGCAAAGCGCATTGCCAGCGACTGATGCGCCGCGGACAGGATGTTGATGCCGAGCCTGCGGCTTTTCGAGATCATCTCGTATGTGATGCCGTTGCGGTTGATGCAGGCGATCACGCGCGGAGGATCGGCGGACAGCGAGCAGACGGCCGTTGCCGTCAGCCCGCGCCGCTCCGCACCCTCGCCGGTGGTCACGATCGTGACGGCGCCGGCGAGGTAACGCATCGCCTGCTTGAAATCGCTCGAGGCCACGGGCTGCGCGCCGACAGTCATGGTGTCATCCTTGCCAGCGGATGGCTTGAGCGCGGCAGGCCCAGTACCTGCCTGATCTGGCCTTTGCCGATCTTGAGCTTGTTGGCGATGTCGACACGGCCGGCTCTGCCGCCGGAGACTTCGTTCATGAATTTCAGCGACGCCTGCGGCTCCAGCATCTGACGGGTGAAGCTGTTGGGGTCGTCGAAATTGTTGACGAAGGCGTTTGCGACTTTCTGGTGCACGGAGGCGTTGTCGGGTCTGCCGTCGCTGCCGTACTGGCCGATGAGAATGCGCTGCGCAGCAGGCGTGATCTTCTCCAGAAGGAGGTTGTTGAAAGCGTTGGTGGCCTCGCCGATCTCCTCGTAATAGGCGTCGAAGGTCGCCTGCATCCACTCGGCATCGAACGTGCTCGACCTGTTGGCCTCAGCGGATTTCAGCAGCATCCTGATCTGGCGGTAACAGTTGTTGGCTCCCTGGCCGCCGATCGGGTCGAGCGCGTTTGCCATGTCGCCAAGCGCCATCACGTTGCGGCCGGAGGGCAGTGTGCCGACCGGGTGTTTGACACAGGGCGTGAAGGCACCTTTCAACCAGCCCTTCGGATCGGCCAGTTCAGCATTCCGGATCCAGGCGTAATCCCAGGGAATGTACTGCTTGAACAACTCCTTGACCCGGGCCAGAAGCTCTTCGCCGGTCTGGCAATCGTCGAACCTGTCGAACACACCGCCGGGCCGGGCCTCGAAGATCGCGTTCCAGCACTGGAACCCGTCCTTGTGCCAGTAGGGAATGGAGAACTGTTCGCCGGCGGTTGCGAAGAAGTTGAACTTGATGCCGTATTCGAACGGGATGCCGTCGCGCGAGCGGTCAAGTTCGAGGTTCTTCATGACAAACATCGCCAGCTTGCGCTGTGGCTTGTCGTAGACGGTACGGGCCTTGTCGACCTCGAAGATCCTGCCGATGTCGCCTTTGCCAGCGGCGACCAGGGTAAGGTCTGCCGCCGCGGCGATTTCCTCCAGCCGGGCCAGGTCGACATTCTCGACGATCACCTTGCCGCCGCGTTCCTGGAAATCATGAGTCCAGCGATAGGACTGGATACGCACGTCGATGGCCAGCGCCATGCGATCGAGGCGGCCCATGAGATCGATGAGCTGCCGTCCCATCTTTGGGCAGAAGGTGAGGTGAATGCCGTTGATCGGCGTGGAATTTTCCCAATGGTTGACGCCAAGCTCCCGCTCCAGATCAAGGGAACTGGCGAAACGGCAGGCGGTGCCGGTGGGCGGCACTTTGGTGAGCCAGTCCTCCGCGCTGAGCGCTGAATGGATGGTCACGTCATGTCCCTGCTTCAGAAGGCCCAGGCCGGCGAGCAGGCCGCTCATGCCGGAACCGATAATTGCTATCTTGCTCATCTCAACCCCTCCCAAGGCGTAGGACCAGACTGTCGCGACGAAGGCGAGAGGCCGGTCGGATGGCGCATGAAACATTCGGCATTTGCCGCCTCGCAATCCGGATATTGCGGGGTTGTCCGGTTCGTGCGAGAAGTTTAAGCTTGAAGTAAATCGAGATGGAGGGCCGATGCACGTCACGTCATCGCATCTTTCTGATTTTACTGAAGCAGTGGGCAGTCACTTTCGTCCACACGAGATCAGGGGACCGGACCGGATCACCGGAAACCTTGAAGCGCGACGTTTCGGCCGTATCGGACTGACCCATCTCAGCTACGGCTCCGAGGTGGAAATCAGAACCGACCCTCTGGACGGTTTCTCACTGCTGCAGATCCCGATCAAAGGCGTATCCAGCGAACCGGACAGCGATGGGCGCGACCGGTTCAGCCTGCAAAAAGGGCAGGTCCTCGGGCTGGCGCGGGGTATCGATTTTGCCATTCATCGCAATTGCACGCTGTTGATCACCCGGTTCGAGAATTCCGACATCGCAGAAACTCTGGCGGATCTTTCGGGTCAGGGCGATTCGACGCGCACGATGAAGGCGATGAGGCGTTGCGACCTGGCGACACCAGCCGGACGTGCGCTGCTCAGCCAGCTGCGGTGGCTGAATTTCGAGCTGGGGGAAGAAGATTCGCGGCTGGCGCTCATGGAGGCCCATTGCGCGAAGGGCCTTCTGGTCAGTTTTCTGATGGCAACGGTGCCGGGCCTGTCCAGAAGCTCCACGCCATTGCCGACCATTGCGGCCGTGCGCCGAGTCGAGGCTTATGTGGACGAACATCTCGGCGAAGCAATCACCATTGCCGACATGGCGCGGGTCGCCGGGGTGCCGGTGCGCACGCTGTTCGAGCTGTTCAAGCGCTTCAAGGAAGAAACGCCGGCCGACATGCTGCGACGCAAACGGCTGGAGGCAGTCAGGCGGCTTCTCGTTCAGGCCAGTCCGCACGAAACCACGGTAACCGACGCCGCAATGGCCTGCGGTTTTGCGCATCTGGGCCGGTTTGCGCAATATTACGGCGCCGAATATGGCGAAAAACCCTCCGACACGCTGATGCGGCGCAGGCACCATTCGTGACGCCAAAACACATCGCGGCAGTAGGCCCTGCAGTTGTCAGGGCGGTTCTTGCGACGTTCGACGTGGGTCCCGGCCGGCGTTGAAACCGCGGACGGCGGCGCGACGCGACCGCCTGACTTGATCTCGCGGCATATCCGGTCTTGATTGCCAAGTCGGCGTGTGGCGTCGAGGCAGAAGCGGGAAAATCAGATGCGTTGGCGCGGACGGCGGGAAAGCAGCAATATCGACGACCGGAGGGGCCAGTCGTCAGGGCTGCCAGGCGGATTCGGGCGCGGCGGCACGCGCATGCGGCTTCCGATGGGGCGCGGTGGCGGCGGAATCAGCTTCACTGGGCTGATCATCATCGTCGTCGTCTTTTTCGGCCTGCGGGCGATCGGCATCGATCCGCTGGCCATGCTCGATGGCGGCCAGGGGGCCGGCGGCCAGTTCGCGCAGGAGGAAGGCACGCAGGCTTCGGACGACATGCGCACATTCGTGGCTGTCGTGCTTGCCGAAACGGAGGATGTCTGGAACGGCGTTTTCAGGGCCGAGGGCGCCACCTATAGCGAGCCGACGCTGACGCTGTTTTCCGGGCAGGTGCGCTCAGCCTGCGGGTTTGCTTCGTCCGCCTCAGGGCCCTTTTATTGCCCGGGCGACAGCAAGATCTATCTCGACACGACATTCTTCGATCAGCTGGCGCGTCAGTTTGGCGCGGCCGGCGATTTTGCGCAGGCCTATGTGATCGCGCATGAGGTTGGCCACCATGTCCAGAACCTGATTGGCGTTCTGCCGCGGTTCAACGAAATGCGCCAGCGCATGAGTCAGGCCGAGGCAAATGCGATGTCGATGCGCGTCGAACTCCAGGCAGACTGTTTTGCGGGCGTGTGGGCGCATTTTACGGATCGCGAGGGATTGCTGGAGGCCGGAGACATCGAGGAAGCGCTCAATGCCGCCAGGCAGATCGGCGACGATACGCTGCAGCGGCGCACCCAGGGTTATGTGGTGCCGGAGAGCTTCAACCATGGCACTTCCGCGCAGCGGCAGACCTGGTTCGCAAACGGCTTTCGGGGCGGCAAGCTTTCCGATTGCGATACATTCAACAACCCGATCTGAAAGCGCATTCCGCGCCATCAAACCCGCCCCCGCGCGCGTTCGCGCGGGCAGGCAAGGTAAACGCCGGCTGAAAATTCACGCTCGCTTCCCGAATATTCGCTTAGACCGGCATTAATAGGGCCGGGCTATGGGTGTCCGAAATCCGGGAACGACCATGCGAAAAATCACGCAGCTATTTCTTAGAAGTACAGGTGGCAACTTTGCGATCGGCGCGGGCGTGCTCGCGATCCCGCTTATATTTGCCGCAGGACTCATGGTGGACATGACCACCGTCAGCCGCTCGCAGAACGAATTGCAGCAGGCGATGGATGCGGCAGTGCTCGCCGTGGCGCGCGAAGGCGAAAAGGTGACCCAAAGAGAGGCGGTTGAAATCGCGCGCCTCTACCTCGAAGAGAACTATGACCTCATGTTCGGCAACCTCACCCTTGTCCGGAGCGGGACCAAGGTGACCCTGGATGCGACGGCGGAGACCCCGACGGCATTCGGCGGGCTGCTCGGCTACAGCGACTGGACGGTCGAGGCGCGATCCACCGCCGATGTCGCCTACGCCAGCTACGAAGTCGCGCTTGTGCTCGACACGACGGGCTCCATGGCAGGCGGCAAGCTGACGGCGATGAAGGAGGCCGTCGATGGCATGGTCGAACTGATGAGCGCGCAAATACGAGACAAGGAGCGGCTGAAGTTCTCGCTGGTGCCGTTCGCGACCTTCGTCAATGTCGGGCCCGAATACGGACCGAAATTCGACGACCAGGGCCGACAGATTGCCGGTACAGGCGCACATTGGCTCGACCTGAACGGGGACAGCCCCGTTCCGCAATCCGAACTGACGCCTGGCGTGAGCCGTTTTCAGCTTTACGAGAACATGGGCAAGCGCTGGCCTGGTTGCGTAGAGACGCGCTACCACGGTGGGCGGAATTACGATGTAAATGACACGCCGGCGGATCCGACGAAGCCCGAGACGCTTTTTGTCCCGGCCTTCAGCATCGACGAGCCCGATACCGATGAATATGTGAACAATTACATCAAATCGAGCGTAGACACGCGGGACACCTCGATAGCGGCAAGGAAGCAAAAGTGGGCGAAATACGGAGTTGAGACCGACAATGTCGGCAATCCACTCAATGGCGGCCTGCTCGCAAATGTTCTGAGAGGGCTCGGCCTGGGCCTGGGCGGTAGCAACCGAAACGCGCCGACCGTGACGAAGGTTGCGATCGATGACAGCCCGTCGGGGTATGGAGGTTTCAGGAAGGGGCCGGATTTCGGTTGCGGAACGCAGCCGATTACGCCTCTGTCCAGCGACTATGACGAAATCGTCCGGAAGGTGAAGCGTCTGGAGGCGCAGGGCAATACCAACATCATGGAAGGCGTGTCGTGGGGCATGCGGGTACTGACACCGGGTGAGCCATTCAACCAGGGCAAGCCGATCGACGATCCCAAGGCCGAGAAGATCATGGTGGTGCTGACCGATGGCGCGAACCGTTTCGGGGTCGACCGGAATGCGCTTGGATCGAAATATTCCAGCAATGGCTATCTGGTTGACGAGCGACTGGGCCGTCTGTTGCCCAGCAATTCCTCCGTGACGCCCGCCATGAACGATCGCACGCTCGCCGCCTGCAGCTATGCCAAGGAACTGGGTATCGAGATTTACACGATCCGGCTGGAGGAGCCCGACAAAGCCACCGGCACCATGTTGCAGCAATGTGCATCGTCTGAAGGTCATTTCTTCGATGCACCGTCTCGCGCGCAGCTCGACGAGGTGTTCGAGGAGATCGGCAAGCGTGTGGTAAAGCTGCGTCTGGCGTCCTGAAGATAGCCGGTGCGGCAGGCTACGTTTAGCAATGCGCGCGCAGGAAAGGTAAACGGTAACTGAACGGCCCTGCGCGTTTCCCGAATATTGGCTTAGACGGACGTTAATGGATCCGTGTTATGGTTGTTCCCAAGGCTGGGGAACTACCATGTGGAAAGTCACGCAGCTATTTCTTAGACGTACAGGTGGCAACTTTGCGATCGGCGCGGGCGTGCTCGCGATCCCGCTTATCTTTGCCGCAGGCCTCATGGTGGACATGACCACCGTCAGCCGCTCGCAGAACGAATTGCAGCAGGCGATGGACGCGGCGGTGCTCGCTGTGGCGCGCGAAGGCGAACGCCTCACTCAAAAAGAGGCGATCGAAATCGCAAGAACGTATCTGGAAGAAAACTACGATCTCGTATTCGGCAATCTGACGGTTACGCGCGACGGGACCAAAGTCACCATCGACGCGACGGCGGAAACACCGACCGCGTTCGGCGGGTTGCTGGGCTACAGCGACTGGACCGTCGAGGCCCGGTCCACCGCCGATATCGCATTTGCAAGTTACGAAGTCGCGCTTGTGCTCGACACGACCGGCTCCATGGCCGGCGGCAAGCTGACGGCGATGAAAGAGGCCGTCGATGGCATGATCGAATCGATGAGTGCGCAAATCAAAGACAAGGATCGGTTGAAATTTTCGCTGGTGCCGTTTGCCACCTTCGTCAATGTGGGGCCGGAATACGGGCCGAAGTTTGATAAGAACGGAGCACAGATTGCCGGTACCGGCGCCAAGTGGCTTGACCTGAATGGCGGCAGCCCTGTGCCGCAGTCCGAACTGACGCCTGGCGTAAGCCGCTTTCAGCTCTACGAGAATTTGGGCAAGCGCTGGCCTGGCTGCGTGGAGACGCGCTATCGCGGTGGCAGGAACTACGACGTGGACGACACGAAGGCAGACCAGAAGAGACCCGAGACGCTTTTTGTCCCAGCCTTCAGCATCGACGAGCCCGATACCAAAGAATATGTGAACAGCTACGTAAAGTCGAAGGTGGATATCATGGACACTTCGACGAAGGCGAAGAAGCAAAAGTGGGCGAAGTACGGCGTTGCGACCGATAGATTTGGCAACCCACTTAATGGCGGCCTGCTTTCAGGTATTTTGAAAGGGCTCGGACTGGGCGGCGATGATGATGATGAAGATGATGACGAAGATGATGATGATGACCGCCGGTCCTATAAAGCCAAGTTGAAAAAGAAAATAGAGATCGATGACAGCTCGTCAGGTTATCAAGATTTCAAGAAAGGCCCGGACTTTGGCTGCGGAGCACAGCCGATCACACCTCTGTCCAGCGACTATGACGATATCGTCCGGAAGGTGAAACGCCTAAGGGCGCAGGGCAACACAAATATCATGGAGGGAGTCTCCTGGGGTATGCGTGTGCTTACGCCGGGAGAACCATTCGGAGAGGGCAAGTCGATTGATGACCCGAGGATCGAGAAGATCATGGTGGTGCTGACCGACGGCGCGAACCGTTTCGGGGTTGACCGGAATCCGCTGGGATCGAAATATTCCAGCAATGGCTATCTGGTTGACGAGCGGTTGGGCCGTCTGTTGCCAAGCAATTCCTCAGTGACGCCCGCCATGAACGATCGCACGCTCGCCGCCTGCAACTATGCCAAGGAGCTGGGTATCGAGATTTACACGATCCGGCTGGAGGAGCCCGACAAGGCTACCGGAAATTTGCTGCAGCAATGCGCATCGTCTGAAGGTCATTTCTTCGACGCGCCATCGCGCAGGCAACTCGATGAGGTGTTCGAGGAGATTGGCAAGCGTGTGGTCAAGCTGCGTCTGGCGTCCTGACGAACACGGAATACGACTTGCGGAAAGGGCGGCCCGGAGCCGCCCTTTTTTGCTTCAGCGTTCGGCCAGCGCGGGCTCGCCCTTGCGTTCGCGGATCAGGTTGGCGAAGCGCCGGAACAGGTAGTGCGAATCCTGCGGGCCGGGCGAGGCCTCCGGGTGGTGCTGCACCGAAAAGACCGGCTTGCCGGTGACGCGAAGGCCGCAATTGGAACCGTCGAACAGGGACACATGCGTGGCTTCAACGCCTTCGGGCAGGGAATCCTTGTCGACGGCAAAGCCGTGGTTCATCGACACGATTTCCACCTTGCCGGTCGTGAAGTCCTTCACCGGGTGATTGGCGCCGTGGTGGCCCTGATGCATCTTCACCGTGGACGCGCCGAGCGCCAGCGCCAGCATCTGGTGGCCGAGGCAGATGCCGAAGACCGGAATTCCGGTCGCGACCAGCTCCCGGATCACCGGAACGGCATATTCGCCGGTGGCCGCAGGGTCTCCCGGACCGTTGGACAGGAAGATGCCGTCCGGCTGCAGGGCCAGAATGTCGGCGGCCGGGGTTTTGGCGGGCACGACGGTGACTTTGGCTCCGAGATCGGTGAGCAGGCGCAGGATGTTGCGCTTCACACCGTAATCAATGGCAACGACATGAAAGGAGGGCGCGTCCTGGGTGGTGTATCCGGCTTCGAGCGTCCAGGGCTTCTCCTTCCATTGCGACGACTGGCCGGAGGTGACGTCCCTGGCGAGGTCGAGGCCGACGAGGCCCGACCATGAGGCGGCCTTGCGCTTCAGGTCGTCGACATCGAACGAACCGTCGGGGGCGTGGGCGATGACGGCGTTGGGCATGCCGCTTTCCCGGATGAGCGCAGTGAGCGCTCGCGTATCGATGCCCGACAGGGCAACAATGCCGCGGCGCTTGAGCCAGTCATCGAGATGGCCGGCAGAGCGGAAGTTCGACGGACCGGTGACGTCTGCCTTGAAGATGGCGCCGACTGCTCCGCTGCGTGCGGCCGGGTTCAATTCCTCGATGTCGTCGTCATTGGCGCCGACATTGCCGATATGCGGGAAGGTGAAGGTGACGATCTGACCGGTATAGGACGGGTCTGTGAGGATTTCCTGATAACCGGTGAGCGCGGTGTTGAAGCAGACTTCGCCGATGGCATCCCCCTCAGCGCCGAGGCCGCGGCCCTCGATCACCGTGCCGTCGGCCAGTACCAGAAGCGCGGTCGCGCGGGTGGCTCCCCAGGGTGCGGTGTGGTTGGTCATGGCGTTTCTCCGGTGGTCCGGGCGAGGGGCTTGAAAACGGTTCGTTTCGGGCCATATAGGCGTCGACAACCGTGCGCTCGCCAGTCGGTCGATCGTTGCGTGCCTGCGATGTAAATGCTTTCAAAGGCGCGGACAATAGGAAACCGGAACTGGCCGGTCAATGTGAACAGATGCGTTCGCACGAATTTACGAAGATATTCAAATTCAGTAGCTTAGCGGCAAGGAAACGAATTGCGCCCACGACCGGCGGGCGCTATCCTGCGCGCGAGGCAGGGAGTATTCGGCCATGCGCGATGAGATCGCGAGGGCATTGAAAGACGCCATCAAGCAGCAAGACAAGCACCGCGTTTCGACATTGCGCCTGGTTCAGACCGCAATTCAGGATCGCGATATCGCCAATCGCGGAGCGGGCAAGGACCCGATCAGCGACACGGAAATCGCGACGGTGCTGCTGACCATGGTAAAGCAACGCAAGGAATCGGCTCGCCTTTATGAAGAAGGCGGCCGGCTGGAGCTTGCCCAGCAGGAACTGGACGAGATCGATATCATTCGCGGATTTCTGCCCAAGCAGCTTTCCGACGCCGACATACAAAGGTTGTGTGCCCAGGTGGTGCACGAGATCGGCGGTGGCGGACTGCGTGACATGGGCCGCTGCATGAATGAGCTGAAAGCCAAATATCCGGGTCAGATGGATTTCGGCAAGGCAAGCGGGATCGTGAAGGATCTCCTGCGGTAGGCCGTTGCCGGCAATCAGGCCTGAACGGCTGCAGGGTGACCGCAACCATGTCTCGCGAACTGAAAAAGCGAATCGAATCGGAACTGGCCGAGACGGAGCGCCTTCTACTCGATCACGCCGACAAAAGCGCGCCGGTGGAACTCGATCAGCAGAGCGTCGGCCGCGTTTCGCGCATCGACGCGATCCAGGTGCAGGCAATGGCGCAGGCTGTGGTGAAGCGCCGCGAGGCACGGCTCGGCCGGTTGCGAGCGGCGCTGGCGCGCATCGAGAATGGCGAATACGGCTATTGCCTGGAGTGCGGCGAGACTATCGCCACCGGCCGGCTCGAGGTCGACCCGACCTTCACGCATTGCGTGCGCTGTGCGGGCAAGATGGGTGGTTGAACGGCGAAGCCGGCAGATGCCGGCTTCGCCATTTTTGTGCGATGCGAGCTTATTCGAAAAGCTCTTCGGCCGAAGGCACGTCGCTCGTCTGAGTGGCGTCGATACCGGCCTCGACATCGGAATAGGCCGGAGCCGCTTCCAGCGCCTCGCGGGTCACATTGAGCACGATGCGGTCGGGGAGATTGTCCTCACCGACGACCGGTTCATTGTCGACCGGCGGCTGGGCATAAGCGGTGCTGTCGGTACCGCCCATGGTTCCGGTTGTGCCGGTGCCATCGACATTGTCAGCCGGCATCTGCGCGGCGGCCTCGGACCGGGCCTCCAGTTCGCGCTGCCTTTCCTCCTTCGTTTTCAGGCCTTCGGTCTTGCCGGGCCCGAATTCGAGTGCGTTCATCGCCACAGCGACATCCTTCTCGCCGATACCGAGGAAACCGCCGACGCCTACAAGCACGGCGATCACTTCGCCCCGTTCGTTGACGAGCACATCGGAGATGTCGCCGATATTGTCGCCCTTGGCGTCCATGACCGTCTTGCCTTCAAGGTCGGAAGCGCGCCAGGCGCCGGTTTGCGGAACGGTGACGAATGGACCGTCGAGTTCGTTCGCGCCCGCAAGCGTCGTCTGCGAACCATCCTGCTTCAGTTCGGCAGGCTTGGCGGCCTGCTCGGTATCGCCGGCAGGCCTGGTTTCTTCCATCGCCTGTTCACCGGCGGTGCCGGCATCCGGCTTGACAAGCAGTTCCTCGGCCTGGACGTCAGGGTCCTTGGAGGTTTGCTCCTGGGCAATCGCGGCGAACGGAATTGCCACTGCCGCGAGTAAAGCCAAATAGGTGTGTCTGTTCATTGGATCTCTCCTTTGATGTTTCACACCCCCCTTTTTTGAACCGGGAATTGCATATCCCGGGCAACGAAATGCGCGGCCGGCTGCCGACGTCGCTACGCCGGTTTACGCCTGACACGGGCTGGAAAAGCTCAGCGGGTGGCAGTTGTGCTCCGGCATTGGCGGTCCGTCGCCAATCCATACCCCGCATTCGCTACACGTCATTACGTGGCGACGAATGAGGCACATTCAAGACCCGGATACGACCATCCGTGGGCAATCAGGTGGCCGGTGCCGCGACCGGCGGCCGCGCGCCGCTGCGCCGCTCGCAAAGGTAGGAACCGGAGGCTACCAGAACCGCGGCAAGCATCGCGAAAATGCCCAGAAGCGGCAGGCTGCGGTAGCCGAATCCGGCCGTAAGCAGCAGCGCGCCGATGGTTGCCGCGAGCGCGATGCCGAAATTGAAGCCGGACGGAATGAGCGAAGAAGCCAGGTTTGGCGCATCCGCCGTCCAACCCAGGATACGAGTCTGAATAGGGGTGCCGATGGCAAAGTTCACCGCGCCCCAAAGGGTCAGTATCGCAATCATCGCAAGGGGGTAGGGCGCGGCCACATACATGGCGACCATGATGGAAGCCTGGAGCACCATTAGCCCGATCATCGACGGCATCAGCTTCCAGCCTGCAAGCCGGCCACCCACAAAGACGCCGGCTGTGGCGCCGACACCGTTCAACAGCAACACCCAGGGGATCAACTCGGGGCCAAGGCCCGTGATTTCGCGCAGGAAAGGCACGATGTAGGTGTAGGGTACGAATTGCGCGATCATCAGCATCAGCATGAGGATCAGCGAGGTCCAAACCTGCTGCCGGCCGAGTACACGGACTTCGCGGGCCAGGCCCGCGGGCGGCGCGGCAGCGGCCGGTGTGCGCGGCAACAGCGCCAGTATGGCCAATGTGGCGAAGATGCCGAGGCCGAACATTGCCCAGAAGGTTGCCCGCCAGCCGAACGCGTTGCCGATCGCTGTGCCCGCCGGTACGCCCACAATGCCGGAGACCGTGAGCCCGGCAAGAACGACGGCAACGGCCATGCCGCGCTTCTCCTCGCTGACGAGCCCGATTGCGACGACCATGGCCGCGCCGAAATAGACACCGTGGGCGACCGCTACCGCGACGCGCAGGGTGAGCATTGTCGCGAAATCTGGCGCCAGTGCGCAGGCGGCCTGCCCGGCGGTGAATATGACCGCCAGCCAGATCAGCAGCGTGCGGCGAGGGACGCGCCCGGTCATGATCGTGAGCAGCGGGCCGCCGATGGCGATGCCGAGCGCATAACCGGTGACGAGGTAACCGGCAGAAGGGACCGACACACCCAATCCCTCTGCGACATTGGGCAACACGCCGGCAATGACGAACTCCGTCGTGCCGAAGGCGAAAGCGGCGATGAAAAGGGCGATCAGGGGCAGAGGCATTGGTGGCTCGAACTGTGCGGAAGTCCGGCGTGAAAGCACGGCGGCAGCGGCGCGGCAATCGAGAAATTGTGACCCGGTGTACAGATTTTCTGAAGTGCGACGGGCTTCGCAATCAGGGCTTTATTCAGCCGGGTCCTTCAGTTTGCGGATTTCCTGCATATAGCTGCGCAGTACCGCATTGATGCGGGTATAAACCACTGCGACTACACGCTCGTTCAGTTTGCAAACTGCAATGGTCCGATTTCATCGTTCCTCTCTCGGTCAAGCTGTGAACAGCGGGCACTACGTTGCAACACCGTCGCGCTTTGGCCATCGCGTGGTTATATGAGAGCCTCCAGCGAGGCCACGATGCGGTTTTCAGACACTTTTCTCGACGAGATACGCGCCCGGCTGCCGATTTCGGCCGTCGTGGGCACGCGCGTGACGTGGGACAAGAAGAAGACCAACGCCTCGCGCGGCGACTACTGGGCCTGCTGCCCGTTTCATGGCGAAAAGACACCTTCATTTCATGCCGACGACCGGCGCGGGCGCTACCACTGTTTCGGCTGCGGGGTCTCGGGCGACCATTTCCGTTTCCTGACCGAGCTCGACGGCATGAGTTTTCCCGAGGCGGTGGAGCGGGTGGCCGATCAGGCGGGTGTGCCGATGCCGGCGCGCGATCCGCAGGCGGAGCGCCGCGAGAAGGAGCGCGCCTCGCTGACCGAGGTGATGGAACTGGCCGCCGGGTTCTTTCAGGAGAAGCTTCAGGCTGCCGATGGAGCGAAGGCCCGTGCCTATCTGCGCGACCGCGGCATCACCTCGGTTACGCAGCAAACATTCCGGCTGGGCTACGCACCCGACAGCCGCAACGCGCTCAAGGAATATCTTGCCTCAAAGGGCATCGAAAAAGCGCAGATGGAAGCCTGCGGGCTCACCGTGTTCGAGAATGTGGCGGTCTCTTACGATCGGTTCCGCGACCGCATCATGTTTCCGATCGAGGATTCGCGCGGGCGGGTAATCGCGTTTGGCGGGCGGGCGATGTCGGCCGATATTCCGGCCAAATATATGAACTCGCCGGAGACGGAGCTCTTCCACAAGGGCAACGTGCTCTACAATTTCGCGCGCGCCCGCAAGACGCTCGGCCGCGACGAAACGGTGATCGTCGCCGAAGGTTACATGGACGTGATCGGGCTGGCGCAGGCCGGTTTCGAACATGGTGTTGCACCGCTCGGCACGGCGCTGACTGAAAACCAACTCGAACTTCTGTGGCGCATGACCAAGGAGCCGCTTTTGTGCTTCGACGGTGATCAGGCGGGTCTGCGCGCCGCGTTCCGGGCCGCCGAGCTTGCGCTGCCGATGATTGCGCCGGGGCGTACGCTGCGCTTCGTCATCATGCCGGAAGGCAAGGACCCCGACGATCTGGTGCGCGAGAGCGGTCCGGAAGCATTTCAGGCGTTGATCAACGAAGCGCGGTCGCTGGCCGACATGCTGTGGCTGCGCGAAACCTCGGGCGGGGTGTTCGACACGCCGGAGCGCCGCGCCGACCTTGAAAAGCGGTTGCGGCTGCTGACGGCCACCATTCGCGACGAAAGCGTGCGTTACCACTACAGCCAGGATATGCGGGAACGCGCGCAGGCATTCTTCGGTTCCCGGCGTGAACCGGCCAACCAGCGCGGCGACAAGCGCGCATTCGGGCAAGGCGGACGCGGGCAGGCTGCCGGCAGGCTGCCGGTGTCGGACAGGCTCGCGCATTCGGCCCTTGTGCGCAGTGCCGGGCCGGTTATGCCGCTGCGTGAAGCGACGATCGTGGTGGCACTTGCCAACCATGCGGCGCTGCTCGACGCTTATTTCGACCAAGCCGCGTCGATGGACCTGGAGCACCCCGAACTCAGGCTATTGCTGGCGGCGCTGCTGGATATCGTGGCGACCGGCGAGCCGCATGGACCAGCCGAGGTCGCAGCCGGTTTCGAGGCGCGGGGGCTGGTGGCGACATGGGAAAAGGCGACCGCTCTGGTGAAGGGTGCGCATCAATGGCCGGCGCTCGCGGATGCAACGCTGGACGATGCGCGCGAGGCCTTTGTGCAGGCGCTGCACTTGCAGCGCAGCGCAGGCTTTCTAAATAAGGAGCTGAAAGCGGCCGAACTGGCGCTTGCAACCGATCCGACGGAAGAGAACTATCGGCGCCTGGTTGAGATACAGGCCCATATCCGGGATGCGCAATCCACCGAAGCGCTGATTGAAGGCTTCGGAGTGACATCAGGGCGCGTGGCTCGCGGATAGGCAGTTTCGACCCCGAATCGGCTTTTTGCCGGCTGTGATTCGCTTTTTTAATGCGAATCATGCCACTGGCGCTTGACCTTGCACGAGAATGACGGAATCACACAATCCGAAATCCGCAGATGCAACCCGTATGCGACGGTTCTATGGACCAGCGCCGGCATCGACCTATGTGGCAGGGTTAATCGACACTTAACGGGGTTGGGGTACTGCGCTCATTAAAATGACAGCGACAGCGGCAACCCGATTCGGACCGCGCAATCCGGCAGCTTGAGGCTGCCGCCTGGAGACGGAACAAAGCATGGCGACCAAGACGAAAGAAAAGGAAGAGGTCGAAACCGAACGCGAAGGCCAGACCGACGGCCCGCTGCTCGATCTTTCCGACGACGCGGTCAAGAAAATGATCAAGGTCGCCAAGAAGCGCGGCTACGTTACGATGGACGAGCTCAATGCCGTCCTGCCGTCCGAGGAAGTCACCTCCGAACAGATCGAAGACACGATGTCGATGCTCTCCGACATGGGCATCAACGTGGTGGAGGACGATGAGGCGGGCGAAGAGTCCGACAACAAGGACAACGATTCCGACGACGACGCCAACGAAGTTGCCACGCAGACCGGAACCGCAGTCGCCACGACGACCAAAAAAGAGCCGACCGACCGAACCGACGACCCGGTGCGCATGTATCTGCGCGAGATGGGCTCGGTCGAGCTTCTGTCGCGTGAGGGCGAGATCGCAATCGCCAAACGCATCGAGGCCGGCCGCGAGACGATGATCGCGGGCCTGTGCGAGAGCCCATTGACCTTCCAGGCCATTATCATCTGGCGCGACGAGCTCAACGAAGCGAAAATTCTGCTGCGCGAGATCATCGATCTCGAAGCGACCTATGCCGGCCCCGAAGCCAAGCAGGCGCCGGTGGTGGAACGCGTCGATCCGGACGAGAAGCCGAAGGAAGAGCAGAAAGGGCGACGCTCGCGCGACGATGACGACATCACCAATGTCGGTGGCGAGAGCAACACGGATGACGACGACGAGGACGATGAGGACGAGGCCAACCTGTCGCTTGCGGCGATGGAGGCCGAACTTCGTCCGCAGGTGATGGAAACGCTCGACACCATCGCATCCACCTACAAGAAACTCAGAAAACTGCAGGATCAGCAGGTGGAAGCCCGCCTGTCGGCCTCCGGCGCTCTGTCGACCAGCCAGGAACGCTCCTACAAGAAGCTCAAGGAAGAGCTGATCACGGCGGTGAAATCGCTGTCGCTCAACAATCTGCGCATCGAGGCGCTGGTTGAGCAGCTCTACGACATCAACAAACGGCTGGTTCAGAACGAAGGCAGACTTCTGCGCCTCGCCGAAAGCTATGGCGTGAAGCGCGAGAGCTTCCTTGAGCACTATCAGGGATCGGAACTCGACCCGAACTGGACGAAGTCGATCTCCAACCTTTCGGCGAAGGGCTGGAAGGAATTTACCAAGTCCGAGAAGGACAACATCAAGACGCTGCGCGCCGAAATCCAGAACCTGGCGCAGGAAACAGGCATTTCGATCGGCGAGTTCCGCCGCATCGTGAACCAGGTCCAGAAGGGCGAGCGCGAAGCCGCTATCGCCAAGAAGGAGATGGTGGAGGCCAATCTGCGGCTGGTGATCTCGATCGCCAAGAAATACACCAATCGCGGCCTGCAATTCCTGGATCTCATCCAGGAAGGCAATATCGGCCTGATGAAGGCAGTCGACAAATTCGAATATAGGCGCGGCTATAAATTCTCCACCTATGCGACCTGGTGGATCAGGCAGGCGATCACACGTTCGATCGCCGATCAGGCGCGCACCATCCGCATTCCGGTGCACATGATCGAGACGATCAACAAGATCGTCCGTACCTCGCGCCAGATGCTGCACGAGATCGGTCGCGAGCCGACGCCGGAGGAACTGGCGGAAAAGCTCGCCATGCCGCTCGAAAAAGTGCGCAAGGTGCTGAAGATCGCGAAGGAGCCGATTTCGCTCGAAACGCCGGTTGGCGACGAGGAAGATTCGCATCTGGGCGATTTCATTGAGGACAAGAGCGCCGTGCTGCCGATCGACGCGGCGATCCAGGCCAATCTGCGCGAAACGACGACGCGCGTTCTGGCCTCCCTGACGCCGCGCGAAGAGCGCGTTCTCAGAATGCGCTTCGGCATCGGCATGAACACCGACCACACGCTGGAGGAAGTCGGCCAGCAGTTCTCGGTGACGCGCGAACGTATCCGCCAGATCGAGGCCAAGGCGCTGAGGAAGCTCAAGCATCCCAGCCGCTCAAGGAAGCTCAGGAGCTTCCTGGACAGTTAGACTTACAATCCTGAGTCGACGTTGCAAAAGCCGGGTGTCGTGCCCGGCTTTTCTTTTGGATGAAGATCACAGTACCCGCAAAGGGGGGTGCTTCGGCGAAAACGAGACTGCTCCCCCGGCCACGAAGGTCCTGTCAGGAGTGACCTGGTCGTGCGTTGATCGCGGTTCCGGCAGATGCATATCCTTGGCTGTATTGCAGGCGGTTCAGGAGAGTGTTGCCGGATGGAGAAGGTCGATTTCAAAAAGACGCTGAAGCACCTCTACCTGCCGCCAGTGAAAGACTTTTCGCAAGTCGAGGTGCCGGCGATGCAGTTCGCGATGGTCGACGGGGCAGGCGACCCGAATACCGCATCGGCCTACAGGCAGGCGCTGGAATGGCTATATTCGGTGAGCTACGGGCTCAAATTTGCCTCCAAGCTGACGCTCAAACGCGACTATGCGGTGCCGCCGCTCGAAGGTTTGTGGTGGGCCGAGGACATGGACACATTCCTGACGCGCGAGAAGGACAAGTGGTCGTGGATCATGATGATCATGGCGCCGGACTGGATCGACCGGGCGATGTTCGATGCGGCGGTGGCGAAGGCGGCTGGCAAACTCGGCGCCGAGCCGCCGGCAAGCTTGCGC
The DNA here is from genome assembly GCA_017644005.1 of Rhizobiaceae bacterium. Lineage (GTDB taxonomy): Bacteria > Pseudomonadota > Alphaproteobacteria > Rhizobiales > Rhizobiaceae > RCIO01. Next base: position 25,528 of record JAEPMJ010000007.1, on the reverse strand, counting down.
CTTGAGGCATTCGACGAGGGGCTTTCGGTGCAGATCATGCATGTCGGGCCGTATGACGCGGAGGGGCCGACTATCGCGCGGCTGCACGGCGAATATCTGCCCGCGAACGGGCTGACCGAAAACGGCCACCACCACGAAATCTACATCGGCGACCCGCGGCGCACTGCGCCCGACAAACTGAAGACGGCGCTCAGGCAGCCGGTCAGGCGGGTCTAGAGACCTGCGACCGGCATCGGCGGTAGACATAGACCGTGGCCGGCGGCACGTTGCCCCAGACCCTTACCGTGCGCGTGAATGCAAGGCCGAGCGCTTGTGCCACCGCTTGCTGGAGGGGCGGGAACGGGCCGTAGGTGAACTGAATGTAGACTCCGTCCGGCCGGAGGCCGCGAAAGGCAGCAGCGACGATGTCATGTTGCATGCCGGCTGGCATGGAAAGCAGCGGCAGGCCGGAAACCACCGCATCAACCTTTCCGGGAATGCAGGTGTCCATTTCCTGGGCTGGCGCATTGACGACGCGGACCGCCGGCAAAGCGGTGCGCAGATGCCGGGCAAAGACCGGGTTGAGCTCGAAAGCGAAAAGCTCGTCCGGTGCAATGCCGACGTTGAGTATTTCGGCGGTGATGTTGCCGAGGCCTGCGCCAAATTCCGCGACGCGTGCCGCTGAAACCGGCAGCTGGCGAGCCATCATGCGGCCGAGCCGCTGCGAGGAGGGCGCAAGCGCGGATACCTGCCGGGGGTTGCGCAACAACTGTGCCACGAAGGTCCAGTAGCCATTCGGCCGGTCGACATGGGCGGGGAAACCGGTCATCTGCCGCGCATAATCCTGTAGGCGAGGTTGGGGGAAAGGCGGTGAACGATGCGCAGCAGCCGGGTCTTTTCGATCCACACTTCATCCAGCCCGTTTTCCAGGCCACGTAGCATGTCGGATGCAGCGCGGCCGGGCGGGTACTTGCGGGGGGCGTCGCTGGACAGCGTCGTATCGACGAGCGTCATCACGACTTCGCTGACCTGTATCGGCAGGCCGGCATGCCGGCACTGGTCGCGCAGCGAGCGGGTGAAGCTGCGAAGGCCCGCCTTGGTGGCGCAATAGACGGCAGCGTCGCGCTTGGGCGCTATCGCAAGGCCGGTTGTGACGTTGGCGATGAGCGCCGAGCCGCGGGCGGACAGAAGCGGGAGCATCGCGGCAGCGAGTTTCAAGGGTGCCGTGAGATTGGTCGCGATTTCGGTGGCGATGTCCTGGAGGCGCGTATCGGACATGCCGGTGAGCATGCCGTGGTTCATGACCGCGGCATTGTTGATCAGAGCACTGCAGTCGCGGTGATCCACTGCCATCCAATCGACCAGATCGGCGATATCGCGAGCCTGCGACAGATTGGCAGCGCGCGTGTCCACCTTGCCCGGAAACTCGTCGCGCAACGCCTGCAGCGCGCCGTCGCCGCGCCCGACGGCGACGATCCGCGCGCCGCGCGGGACAAGCAGGCGCGTCAGTTCCAGACCAATGCCGCGGGCGGCACCGGTGAGAACAACCTTGCGGCCTTGAAAATCGAAGCGTGCGGGCATGCCGGTGGCGTCTCCTGCGGGTTGCAAATTCGTGTCTGGGTCATCATGATGCGAATAATTGCTCACATTTCTACTCGCATCACATGAGTGTCGCCGCCAAACCGCTGAACCCGCGCAAAACGCCGCTCCAAGGCCGCAGTCGCGCGACCTGCGACGCGATTCTCGAGGCTGCTGCTCGCATTCTGGAATCTGAAGGGCGACAAGCCTTCACCACAAACCACGTTGCAGAACTCGCCGGAGTCTCGGTCGGTTCGCTCTATCAGTACTTTCCCGGCAAGGAAGCGATCGTCGCGGTGCTGGTGCGGCAGATGCGCCGCGAAATGCTGGACGATTTCAAGGAGGCCGTACGTCAGTCGCGCGGAGAGGATCTGCCGGGCGCGGCGCGGGCGCTGGTGCGCGCCGCGGTGCGCCACCATCTGCGGCGTCCGGCATTGGCACAGGTGCTGGAACGCGAGGAAGCGGACCTGCCGCTTGACGCGGAAACCGGGCAGCTGAAGCAGCGGCTGCGCGAGCTAGTTGTCGGCGTAGTGGCCGACCATGGTGTAGCCGAGCCGGACGTGGCCGCCCTCGACCTGATTGCCATGTGCCACGGAATGGTCGATGCCGCCGTTCAGGGCGGCGAACGCGATTTCGCTCAGTTGTGCGCGCGGCTGGAGCGTGCCGTGCTCGGATATCTCAATGCCGGCGATATCCGGCGCTAGGCAGCAGCCTCGGCCGCGCACTCGCTGCACAATGGCGTTTGCGGGAGAAGATCGAGGCGTTCTTCCTCGATCGGCTGGCCACATTTCACGCAAGTGCCGTAAGTGCCGGCCTTGATACGATCGAGCGCGGCGCGGATTGCGCGGTATTCGGCCAGCCCGCTGGTTCCCAGACTTTCCAGAACCTCGTCGCCCTCCTGCTCGATGGCGTTCTCCTCCCAGTCCGGGTTCGGCGCGTCATCGAGCAGGTCCTCGATATTCCTGAGGCGCTCGTCGAGCTCGGAAAGGCGAGCTACAAGCTGCTTTTTGCGAGCCTTTAGGTCTGTCATGTCAAATCCCGATCTGGCTTCACACGCTCATTATCGCCATCGTCTGCTTCAAATCGGTTTCGGTCAATGCATATCGGGCTACAGCGTGCGGTGGATGCCAATCAGGACATGGTCAAATCATGCCGTCTGGCCGGTTCACGAAAGCCGTCGTCGCGGGCGGTAAGGCCACAGGATCACTGCAGCGATTGCGATGAAGATGATCCATTGCGGCATTGGCCAGAGCGTGCCGAGCATGGTTGCTCCGTAGAACAGGAACAGCGCCGTGAAGGCGAGGTACTGGGCTGCGACCAGCAGCGCGACAGGCATCGCGCCCGCGGCTCGCGCTGCAATTGCCAGGGCGATGGCGTTGATCAGCAGAACTGCCGTGACAGCGTGCCAGATGACGATGAAGACGGCCTTCCAGACGTCGTCGAGCGGGCTGGCAAGACCCGGGTCGAGCACTTCAGGACCGCCAAGAAAGACGTGAACCAGCATGGTCAGAAAAGACATGATGGCGGCGGCAAGCAGGTAGCGGTTCATGTGACGAGCTCCATCCATACGGTAGCGTATAGTCTAGCCGTGCTGCTTGCCGGAAACAATACGCTGGCGTATGGATCGGTGCATGACAAAGGACAGGATGAGCGCTTCGGACTGGGTAAGGGCAGCTTTCCGTGCACTTACGCAGGGTGGGCCGAGTGCTGTTCGCGTGGAGCCGATTGCGCGTGATCTGGGCGTCAGCAAGGGATCATTCTACTGGCACTTCAAAGACCTGGCTCACCTGAAAGCTGCGATGCAGGAGACCTGGCGGGTCGCCGCTAATGAAGCGGTGATTGCCTGGGTCGACGCCGCGGCGGAGGGCCCGCAGGAGCGGCTGCGACATTTGATCGCCCAGGTGACAAGCGACATCGCCGATGCGTATGGCGGCGCAGGCGTGGAGGCGGCGCTGCGCGAGTGGGGGCGCTATGACAGCGAGATCGCGCAGCTGATAACGCAGATGGATGAACGGCGGCTCGGCTATGTGACTTCGCTTTTTCGGGCTGCCGGCCTGCCCGAGGCGGACGCACTGCAAAGCGCACGGCAACTTTACGCCGCGCTCATCGGTCTGGAGCAACTGGCGCCATCACAAAACACGCAGAGAGAAGCAGACTTGCTGGCGCTGCTGGAGCTCCTTCTGAAGCGCTAGCCGGTCCGGGCCGGCTTAGCGCTGCCTTGCGATCCCGGCCAGCAGCGCTTCCATGACAACAACATGATCGTCCAAGCGCGCACCGTTGGCCACCGCCAGGGCGGCCCGGTCATACATTGCGCCGAGGAGAGCCGTCAGTGTTTCAAGCGGCAGGCGGGGCAGGGCACCGGCGCGCATGGCAGCATCGAGGCCTTCGCGCAATGTGCGGTTGCCATGGCGGGAGTCGATCTCGTCCATGACCGCGCGGCCGAGTACCGCCGGCCCGTCGAGCAACAGAAGACGGGTGCGGCCTGGCAGGCGCATGGCTTCCAGATAGGCGCGGCCGCCGGCGCTCAGGGCAGATGCCAGATCGGCGGCATCGGACGGTGCTGCCCGTTCGATCTCGGCAGCAACGAATTCTGCCTCCTGCTCGACCACGGCCCGGAACAGCGCCTCCTTGTCGGCAAAGTGATGATAGAGCGCGCCGCGCGTGACGCCCGCCGCGCCGACAATCTCCGGCGTGCCTGTGGAGGCGTATCCCTTGTCGACGAACAGGGCACGGGCGGCGGCAATGAGCGCGGCGCGTGTGGCGTCCGTGCGGTCGCGGTTCGAGCGTCTTGCAGATTCTTGTTGCATACATACAGCCTGTATGTTAATTCCACCTACATACAGCCTGTATGTAACGGCAAACGGAGCCAAACGCAATGAAATCCACGAACTACTATCCCGTTCTGTTGACTGACGACGTGGCCGCAACCGCGGCCTTCTACATCGAGCATTTCCGGTTTCAGGCGATGTTCGACAGCGACTGGTACGTGCATCTGCAGTCAACCGAGAACAGCGATGTCAATCTCGCCATCCTGCAGGGCGATCACGACACGATCCCAGCCGAAGGCCGGGGACGGACCTCCGGGCTGATCATCAATTTCGAGGTCGAGGACGTCGACAGCGTGCACGACAGGCTGGCGGCCGCGGGGTTGCCGATACTGCTTTCGCTGCGCGACGAGGCATTCGGCCAGCGCCATTTCATTACCCGCGACCCCAATGGCGTCCTGATCGACATCATCAAGCCGATCCCGCCAAGTGCCGAGTTCGCGGCACAATATTCTGCCGATGCGGTTCCCACTGCCTGACCGCCCAGTTGCAAGCCGGCTGCGCGCAAGCGCGGCCGGCGGCAGGCGGACTTTTCGATAACCGACGCGGCGCCTATCGTGTTTTGATGGCGCAGACTTTGCTTACGATCACGACTGACGGTCAGGGGCTCTACGAATTCACCGACAGGGCGGTCGATTTCGTACGCAATGCAAGCAGCGGGGATGGGCTCCTCACGCTGTTCGTGCGCCATACGTCCTGTTCGCTCGTCGTCCAGGAAAACGCCGACCCGGATGTGCGGCGCGACCTCAACGCCTTCTTTCGCCGCCTCGTGCCCCCATCCGATGACGCCTCGATGAGCTGGGTCCGGCACACAATCGAGGGCCCGGACGATATGCCGGCTCACATCAAGGCGGCGCTGAACGCGGTGTCGCTGTCGATCCCGGTGAGCGGCGGCAAGCTGATGCTGGGCACATGGCAGGGCATCTATCTGTTCGAGCATAGGGACCGGCCACACCGGCGCGAGGTGATGCTGCATTTGGGGTCATAATGCGGCGGCATTCTCGCGCGGGTTGAAGGTGCGCGCAGAAAAAGCCAACGTATTGAAGGCGTTGGAAGGGACTTTCCTGGATTTGAAAATCGCCGCATTCACGGCCACACTCATACGCGCCGAAATCTTCGGGCGCAGTCAGGCGCGCTGTGGATTGGGCGAGGGCGGCAGATGCTGCCGTTTCGGTTTGGGCTCGAAGCTTTGGGTGGGCTTTCGATGGCAGGATATATGATGCGCGGGCTTGCCTGCGCGGCGGTGTTGTTTGCCGGGCTGGCAGGTAGCGGGCAAGCGCAGGAGACGGTCGATCTTTTCACTGAGGAACCATCGGAAACAGCGCGAGGGCGCGGGTTGTTCGATCCCGTTCCAGGTATCAGCAACGACATCATGGGGGACGTTTCCTATTTCTCGCTGTCTCCCGATGCCGGACGCAACATGCGTGGTGGCAGCCGCGGCGGACGCCGGTTGAGGATTGCGCTGCCCGAAGGCGAAACCGCCACATGCAGCTTTCCGCCCGAGCCCGACGCAGCCGGCGACGACCAGCCCAAGCTGCTCTCGGGTACTGTGGCCGGCGCCCAGGATACAGGCCGCTGCGACCTTGTTTTGCAAGGCGACGGCGTGGTGGGCGATCTCGACACGCCATCCGGACGCTACCGCATCATACCTGTGGGCGATGGCGACCACGCCGTCGTCCGCATCAGGGCCGAAGGCTTCGAGGAGGAACGCGAGCCGCGGCGGCTGCCCGACGCGGCACGCGACGAGAGCCAGCGCGATGCCCGGTTTCTGGGCCAGATGTGCGACCGGCGCGTGAACGCATCGCTGCCGCTGCGGACATTCGGGCCGCTGCGCGTGATGATACTCTACACTCCGGCGGCCAAGGCGCATTCGGCCAATATCGATGCCGATATCCGGCTGATGATGGCAGGCCTGCGCCGCGCCTATTCGGCGAAATCTACCGGCGGCAATTTTTCGGTTCTCGTAGAACTGGCGCACGCCCAGATGGTGGACTACCGCGAAGGCGACGATATGGGCGTCGATCTCGACCGGCTGTCCGACCCCAACGATACCGTCTTTGGCTTCGTGCAGCGGATGCGGCAGAAACACAGGGCCGATTTCGTGCATCTGCTGACGCGCGCCAGGGATGGCGACGGTTGCGGGATCGGCTGGCTGAATACCGACGCGCAACCGCGACGTGCCGGCTGGGCATTGTCTGTCAGCGATATCGAATGCGCGGTGAACAACTACAGCTTCATCCACGAACTCGGTCATAATATGGGCATGGAGCACGACCGTCATGTGGTCTCCGATGCCAATCCTGACGGCACCAATTACGGGTATGTGATGGTCGATCGCGGCCTGCGCTCGGTGATGGCCTACAACAATGCCTGCTCCAGGCAGGATACCTATTGCCGGCGGCTGCCGGTATTCTCCTCACCGCACCTGCATGTCGACGGCATGCCGTTCGGGCGCAGTTCCGGCGACCGTCACGGCGCGCACAATGTCGAAACGCTGTGCCGCGCCGCGCCGATTGTCGCCGGCTACCGCATCAATTCTCCGTTTGCCTCCTATGAAGGCCACGACGTTATCGGCAACGAGATTGCCCGGTACCGAAATACGGAGTTGAGCGGCTGCACGGAGGCCTGCGCGGACAATCCCGACTGCGTCGCCTTCACCTTCGACAAATGGAATGCCTGGTGTTTCCTCAAAGGCAGCGTCGATGGCCTCAGGATCGAACCCAAGGCGATTTCGGGTATCCAGGCCCATTGGAGTGAGCCGACCCGATCGTCCGCTCCTCTGGAGATGGTGCGCTACCGCGGCAAGGCCTTTCCGGGACGGGGCTACGATACCCATCGCGCAACCAGCATGGAACAGTGCGAAGATATCTGCCGGGGCGACGGGCACTGCATGGGCTTTACGTTCCATGAAGCCGACAAGCGATGCGAGGCTTATGCGAGCCTGGGAACCTATACCGGCCGCAACGGCGCCGACAGTGGTGTCAAGGTTCAACGCGCGCTGGCTGGCGATCAGTAGGTGCGGATCACAGCAGGAGGTATGGCACCGTGCCATTCGATTACGTAAGCGTTGACAATGCCATCTCGCGGGATGGCCTGCGCATGGTTGTCGTTGGCGGCATTCCCAGCCCCTGGGGCGAGGCCGCCAAGGGGATAATGCATGTCAAAGGCATTCAATGGACTGCCGTTAGGCTGGTGTATGACAGTGACGAGTTGAAGCGCTGGGCCGGACAGCGCAGTGGCCCGGTGGCGATCTACAATGGCGAACCTCCGCGCAGCGGCTGGTCCGAGATACTGGCGCTGGCGGAGCGGCTTGCGCCGCAGCCGGCCCTGGTTCCCGACGACGCAGACGAGCGGGTGACGGTTCTCGGGATCGCGCAGGAGCTTTGCGGCGAAGGCGGGCTCGGCTGGTCGCGCCGGCTCGATCTGATCGACGCGCGGTTTGAGGGCCGGGGCGGTTTTGCGGAGCCGGTGGCGAAATATCTCTCCAGAAAATACGGCTACAGGCCGGGCGTGGGCGAGGCTGCGCGCCGCAGAATGCGTAGCGGGCTTGCCATGCTGGCCGCCCGCCTCAGGGCCCAGAAGAACGCTGGCAGCGACTACATCGTCGGCGAACGGCTCACCGCCGCGGACATCTATTGCGCTACCTTCGCCGGCATGTTCGGGCCGCTGGCAGAAGATGTCTGCGCGATGGAGAAGCACATGCGATCCGCCTTCGCGACCATCGACGAGGAGACCGAAGCCGTGCTCGATCCGGTTCTGTTTGCACATCGCGACATGATGTATGAGCGGCATCTCGAACTGCCGTTGTCGCTTTAGGCTCTCGTCACCGCCGCCAGAAGCTCTTCGCCGGCCCATGTCCGCCGTCCGCCCGCTTCGGCCTCGCGCACCAGTTCCACGATACGTGCATTGAACGGGGCGGTCCGGCCGATGCGTTCGGCAAGCCGCACGACCTCGCCGTTGAGGAAATCGATCTCAGTGGGTCGTCCGGCGGCAAAATCGTCTGCCATGGAAGAACGTGCATTTGCGTCGATCTTCTGCAGCCTGAGGCCAATGGTGTTGAAGACGATGTCGGGTGCGGAAACGAAGGCGGGAATGAGCTTCGGCGGCAGCGGCCCGACCCTGGAAGGTTCAATGCCGGCGGCGGCAAGCACACCGAGCGCCTCACGCATGGAAGCCGCCAGCACACGGCGGTAAGCGCGCTCGGAAAGCTGGGCCAGCAGGGTCTTGCCGGACAGCGCATTGACGGCGTTGTTCAGGTTGAGCAGCAGTTTGCCCCAGGCGAGTTCGAGCGGCGCGTCGGTGAGGACGAGTTCACCGGGCGTGGCGCGCAGCAGGCGGGCGAGTTCTTCGGTGGCCGGATGACGCTCGGCCGCCAGCATCCCCGATGTGCCTCGATGAAGGCGGTCGTTACCGAGCCACGCCACGTTGAAGCCGACCATGCCGCGCAGCACTGTGCGGCCGGGGAGGGCATGGCGCAGAATGTCAACATTGCTGATGCCGTTCTGCAGGCTGAGCACGATCGCTTCAGCCGGCGCATGGGCGGCTATCTGCAATGCCGCGTCCGCGGTTGCCGGGCCCTTGACCGTAACGACCACCACGCCGGCATCGGCCATTGCGGACGGCTCGGTTTCGAATCCAATATCGTGCAGCACGAGGTCCAACCCGTCATGGCCGGTGAGGCGCAGTCCGTTGTCACGAACGGCGCTGCGGATCGACGGGCGGCCGATCAGCGTCACCTCCCGGCCGGCCTGGTGCCAAAGCCCGCCGACGAAACAGCCGACCGATCCGGCGCCGAATATGGCGATTGATGACGCCATTGTTTGCCTCCTGCAGGGACACAACTCTATATAGGTAAGATTCGGTACGGTAGCGTGCTGGTGAGCGGAGGACAGCGATGTCGTTTTTCAAGAAGCTCTTCGGCGGCGGCGGAGACGAGCCCGTCAATGGCGGAGAGCCTGTCGAGCACAAAGGCTATCTGGTGCGCGCGACGCCCTATACCGAGGGCGGGCAGTACCAAGTCTGCGGTGTCGTTACCAGGGACGTCGACGGAGAGACGAAAGAGCACCGTTTCGTGCGCGCCGATAAAACCACTTCGCTTGACGATGCGATCGGGATCACGCTGCGCAAAGGCAAGCAGATCATCGACGAACAAGGCGATGCCATGTTTCGCTGACAGGTTCGACGAGCCTACTGGCAGGCTCCGCTGGGCCAGATAATGGATTTACCGCCGCTGCCAACCTACATGTTGTCGGGTTGGCCGCCGAAGAGGCACGAAAGACAAGGGAGCCACCATGCTGCTGGACGATCTTGACCGGACATTCGATATCGAAACGACGGTCGATGCGGACGACGTGCCGGGGGTGCGCTTCGAGCGCAGCGAGCCTGCGCGCCGCACGACCGCGATTGCCGAACATCACGATGACGCGAGCCCGCTGCCGGCCGATGCGCCGGCGGAGCTGGTTGCGGCCGCAGCGAAGCTGGCAGCCGCCGGATACCGCATCAGCCGCGACGGCGATGTGGGATTGCTCGAACACAGCGAGGGTGCGCCGGAAGCCGATGCCGAACTGCCCGACCTTTCGCCGCGAGAGCTGGAGGTGCTTGCGCTGCTGGCCGAAGGCGCTGCGAACAAGGTGATTGCGCGGCGGCTCGACATCTCGGTGCATACGGCAAAGTTCCACGTCGCGTCGATCATCGCCAAGCTCGGCGCGGTGAACCGCACCGACGCCACCGCGATCGCCATGCGGCAGGGGCTGGTGCACGTTTAGGTACTTGCGGCCAAAAGCGGCTTGCCTTGGCGCTACCGTCGCGCGACGATTGTTCGTCGCTAGCAGGGAGGCCGCACCATGTCACTTAAGGGCAAAACAGTCTTCATTTCGGGCGGGTCGCGCGGGATAGGCCTCGCCATAGCGTTGCGCGCTGCGCGCGACGGCGCCAATGTGACCATCGCCGCGAAGACCGCCGACCCGCACCCGAAACTGCCGGGTACGATCTACACCGCAGCCAAGGAGATCGTTGAAGCCGGCGGCAAGGCTCTGCCTGTCGTGTGCGATATTCGCGACGAGATTCAGGTTGCGGAGGCGGTGGAGAAGACCGTCGCGGAGTTCGGCGGCATCGATGTGTGTGTCAACAATGCCAGCGCGATCCAGCTCACCGGAACGCTGGCGACCGACATGAAACGCTACGATCTGATGCATCAGATCAATACGCGCGGCACGTTTCTCGTGTCGAAAATGTGCATTCCGCATCTGAAGTTAGCCAAAAACCCTCACATTTTGAATCTGGCGCCGCCGCTCGATATGGAGGCGAAGTGGTTCAAGAACCACGTGGCCTACACGATGGCCAAATTCGGCATGTCGATGTGCACGCTGGGCATGAGTGCTGAGTTTGCCAAGGACGGAATCGCGGTCAATTCGTTATGGCCCCTGACGGCTATCGATACCGCTGCCGTGCGTAACCTACTTGGCGGCGAGACCGTGGCGGCGATGAGCCGCTCGCCCGAGATCATGGCCGATGCCTTCCACGAGATCGTCATCAAACCGTCGCGGGAAACGACCGGCAATTACTTCATCGACGAGCTTGTGCTGCGCGATGCCGGCGTGACCGATTTCTCGAAATACGCGCCGGGCGCGACAGGCCCGCTGGCAGCCGATTTCTTTGTGCCCGACGAGGCGTTTGCCAAGACCGACACCAAGGTCGGCGGCATGGTGAGTTAGGGCGTGAGTACCTCGCCGATCGATTTCAGCAGTCGGGAATTTTGCTGTTCGAGATCCGCCCGGCAACTCTGATTACGCAAGAGAAATCGACAGTAGACAGTTTCCACCGCAGGGCGGCGCTTCTCAGCGATCCGCTCGGCGCAGGGAAACGGCACAACCACGACATCGACGCATTGCGACCGGGCCGGCGCCGAAGCCGGCGTGTTGCGTATTTACGGCGGTCAGCAACACGCTTCGCCGCACTGGATGGGCGGGCAAGGAATACTGCCGTAGGAGCAAAACACGCAGCAATCGCCCGGTTCGGGCCTGAGCAGCGCACCGCAGCCGGCGCACTCGTAAAACCACTGGCAGGCATCCGTGAGCATGGTTTCGGTGCGGGTATGCCCGCAATTCGGACACGTAATCTCCGACTGAAGCTGAATATCCGCCATCTTGCAGCGCCTATATGAACTGGAGGAAGAACATGGTCAGCGGGCCGTCGTTGACGACGATCAGCCAGGCGAGCAGTGACAGGGTGCTCCCGCCGGCAAGCAGCGAAATCGTGCGACTGCCCGCGCCACGGCGAAGCGCTGCGAACCAGGCCGCAATCAGCAGGATGGCGGACAGGCCGATGATATAGGGGCTGACCGCCGCGACGGGCGAAAAGACGGCAAGCCAGCTTCCACCCAGACCTGCAATCATCAGGCTCATCGGCAATACGCAGCAAGTCGCGGCCGCCAACAGCGCCGCGACGGCCCCGCCGAGACTTGCGCGAGAGAGGAGATCGGACATGTGCAAGTTCCTTGCCTGGCTGAGGTGTATCGACATAATACATCCTGTAGCGACTACAGGAGCAAGGATGGTGCGATGTACTCAATCGGCGAGGTGTCGAGGCGCAGCGGGGTCAATATCGAGACAATCCGCTATTACGAACGGGAGGGCATCGTGCCGGTTCCGGGCCGGATGGCGAACGGCCGCCGGACTTACGATGACGACGGGCTTGCCGCGCTGCGGTTTGTGAAGAAGTGCAGGGATCTCGGCTTCACCATGCATGATGCCAAGGTGCTTTTGTCGCTCGCGACCGGCAGCGGGAGGAACTGCGGCGAGGTCAGGCCGATAGCCGAGGCTCATCTGGCAATTGTGGCCGGCAAGCTGGCGGAGCTGACAAGGCTGCACGAGGCACTGGCCCGAATGGTCGCGGAGTGCGGCGATCCGGCTTCCGAATGTCCCATTCTGAATGTCTTGAGCGCTCCGGACGACCTATTCCACGCCGGAGCGTCATAGCTGCCGTTTTCCTTCGGCGGCGATGGCTGCATGGCATGTATCGCTCAGCCAAACATCAGGTTCCGCACCAGGTCCGGCACCAGCTGGATACTGCGCAGCGCGGATTTGAGCTCGGCCTGTTCGTCGGGTGAAAGTGCCGCGATTTCAACTCCGTTCGACACCGGCACGCCGGCCAGCATGTCGCGACTCTGCTGCGCCAGCATGAACTTCACCACCTTGCCATGAGCGGTTGCGACCCGGATGAAATCCGCATCGCCGCCAAGGTCGAGCCTGCGCAGGGCAGTGAGCCGATCGCGCGTGGAGCGCACCCGCGCGCCGTGGCGGATTGCCAGTGCGCGAGCGAAAGCAACGACGGGAAAAAGACCGTGCATCTTGAGGTCGATGCGACCGTGCTCCGTGCGAAAGCCGCCAAGCATGGTGAAGGCGTTGAGCGGCCGCGCGGCAAACTCGCCCAACGCCTTGGCGAAAGGGACCCGGCCGTCTGCCGCCGCGAATGCCGCCGTCAGCAGGTCGTTTGCGAGGGCGCAGTCGCCGTGAACCGGATAGAGATCGAAGAAGATATCGACGTTAAGCAGGTCTTCCGGTCGCGACCGGCGCACCCAGTCGGCAATGCGTGCTTTCCAGGTGGCGAGTGAGCCACGCCATTGCGCGTTCTTCGCCATCACTCCGCCCTTGCAAAGCGGAATACCGGCTTCGTGGAGAATGGGAGCCATATGCTCGCCGAGAGCGGCGAACCAGCGGTCGTTTTCGCCACCGGGTTCGCCCTCGGCAAAGATGATTGCGTTGTCCTGGTCGGCGGCGAGCAGGCTTTCGCCGCGGCCGCCTGAACCCAGAACGATGACCGAGTAGGGGCAGGGAGGGGCTCCCAGGCCCTGTGCAGCCATCGCGCTTTCGGAGAGCACCGCGGCGCGGCGGGTGACCGCGCGCAGCTCTTCGCTGACGATTTCGGCAATTGTGACCGCTTCGATACCTTCCACAAGCAGCGAGGTGGCGACGCCAGGAAGCTGCGACCAAGCGGCGGCCAGGTCGGATGCCGTTGTTGCGTCTTCGATCCGGTCGTTGAGGTTGATTGCCGCGCTAGCCCTCAGCTTCAGCAGGTCGCGCGCCGAGATCACGCCGACAAGGTCGTTGTCGTCGCTGCGTACCGCAAGATGGCGGATCTTGCGCCGCGCCATGCGGCCGATTGCGCGGTAGGCGAACGCCTGTTCCCGGATGGAGACAAGCGGACGGGTGGCGATTTCGCCCGATTTGACCTTCAGCGCATCGGCCCCGTTGGATGCGAGATGGCGCATCAGATCGCGCTCGGTGAGAATGCCGTACTCGCCGATCTTGCCGCCGGCGCGGCCGCTTTCCGACACGAAAACAGAGCTGATCCTGCGGTCCAGCATCAGTTTCATGGCATCGTGCGCGCTCGTCGCGGTTCCGATGCAGACGGGCGGGGCGCTCATCAAGTCGGCCAGCCGGTGTTTGTAGGCGTAGGGATCGACGGCAACGAACGAGCGGAAGATCTCGGGCCGCGAGACCGGCTCCGTCCAGCCGGCTCGGACATGAGTCTCCAGCTGTTCCGTGAGCCGCAGGCAGGCCCGCTCGGCTTCAGCCAGCGTGCGGATGCCGCGCTCGGCCAGTTTCGGCACCATGGCGAGGAATATGCCGGCGGCGGCTTTTGCATCACCCAGCGCCTGGTGACGCGCGTGAACCTCCACACCCAACCAGCTTGCGAGTGCTTCCAGCGAATAATCGGGCAGGTTTGGATTTGCGATGGCAGCGAGAAGGCGAACGCAGAGCGATCGCGGTTTCGTCCAGGCTATGCCGTTGCGCTCGGCTTCATTGGCGAGAACCGCAAGATCGAAGCCGACGGAGTATCCGATCAGAATATGGCCCTGAATGTGCGTTTCTGCCTCACGCCAGGCCTCGACGAAGGCGGGAGCCTGGCGGACCATGGCGTTGGTGATGCGGTGGATCGCGGTTGAGCGCGACGGGATGGCGATACGCGGGTCCACCAGCCGTTCCCAAGCCGTTTCGGGCGCCAGCCGGCCATCTTCGATCGCCACAAGGCCGATCTGTACGATGCGGTCATTGCGGGCGTCGAGCCCGGTGGTTTCGGTATCGATAGCGACCGCGTCGAGCGCGGCCAGCGGCGTTGCGCCGGTGACGATCATGCTGCGGCCCCTCCAAGCCGGAGGCAGTACATTATCCGACTGAAGCGCCTGATCCAGATCGGGCATGAAAAAGGCCCGGCCGCTGGAGGACGGCCGGGCCTTTGATGCCAATCCCCATGGTTGGGGATGGGGCAGGGAACGACTTATTTCACTCTCGAATTGTGGCAATTCAAGAGCGTGGGCCGTCAGCGGCTGGCGACCGGAGCCACCAGCGGCGTGATACGGCGAACCGCAACGCGGCGGTTGGTGCGGTTCGGCTCTTCCGTCTTCACCTTCAGATAAGCCTCGCCATAACCCTGTGTGACCAGGTTTTCCGGCGGGATTTCGAAGACCTCGGTCAGAGCGCGCGCAACCGTTTCGGCGCGCCTGTCTGACAGCGAGAGATTGGCGGCATCCGTCCCGACGGCGTCAGTATGGCCTTCGATCAGGAACACTTCGCCCGGGTTTTCGCCGAGCAGGCGACCCATTGCTTCGGCGAGGGCGCCAAGCTTGGCGATCTCGCTGTCTCCGATTGAAGCAGAGCCGAAGTCGAAGGTGATGTTGTCGAGATCGATCCTGCGCACCGCATCGCGGACACGGGCCGAATAGCGCACCTCGTCCAGCGAATAGAGGCGACGCACGCGCTCCACCGGCGGCTTGTCGAGGAACTCGTAATAGGCGTCCGGGTCCTCATCGAAGCGGCCAGCGTCAAGAATGTAGTCGCGTACCGGGATGCGCAGGCGCAGCGGCGGCAGGTCGCGGCCTGGATCGCGCCAGCGGTCGCGGCGGTCATCGTCGTCGCGGTCGCCTGCGTAGACGAGGATGTATTCGCGGCCGTCCGGCGTAATGCGCGAACGTTGAATGATGTCGCCATAGCGGTCGCGGATCGTGATGATCTGCGCGCCGTTCGCGCGGATGATCGTTTCGCGGGTGCGGCCACCCCGAAGCTCCTCGTAATACACCTCCTCGGCGCCGCGCCGCAGACGATCGCGGTCATCGCTGCCGACGACCTGTCGGCCGGCAAGCGAAAGGATGACGCGGCCGGCGATCTCGCCGATGATTTCGGCGTCGCTGCGCTGCTCGACACGAGCCTGGGCCTGGCTTTCCTCAACGCGCGTGCCCTCGGCAGCGGTCGCGGATTTCAGCTGTGACGCCTGCGGCACGGCCTCGGCCTGTGCGGCTTCATCGGATTCCGGCGGTGGACCCTGTTCGGCTTCCGCCGCAGCTGTGGCATTGGCTTCACCGCCGGTACGGGCTTCCCCGGATGCCTCGGCTTCTTTCTGGCTGTCCAGAACAGGCGCGGCGTTTTCTTCCTCACCTGCTGCTACCGCTTCCTTGACCGGTTCCTCGGTTGCCGGCTCAGCCTTCTTCTCGGGAGCCGGCTCTTCGGCGGCAGGCGCGGCCTCTGGCTCCACCGGCTTTTCCGCAGGTGCGGCGTCTTCCGCAGGGGCTGCCTCTTCGGCGGGAGCCTCCTCAGCAGGCGTTTCCTCAGCCGGAGCGGCTTCCTCGGCAGGAGCTTTTGCAGGGGCAGAAGGTTCTTCTGCGGGAGGTTCCTCGGCAGGAGCGGCTTCCTCGACAGGGGGTGCTTCCTCGACGGGCGCAGCCTCTTCAGCAGCAGGTGCCTCCTCGGCAGTCGCTTCCAGTGCCTCGATCTGCTCTTCGATCAGGCGGCGTTCCTCGTCCGTGAGGTCTTCTTCCTCGAGGCGCTTGCGCAACTCTTCAATCGAGGCCTGTGCGAGGACGAGCGGCAGTGTGCCGGTCTGCGATTGAGGAATGGCGGGAATGCCGGAATTCACAGGTGCTGCGGACAGTTGCGCAGAATAGAGGGGCGCGGTCATCAGCAGCGCGAGTGCCGTGCCAGCAGCGATAGTTCGATTTCGTGTCTTTATCATTTCGGTCTCCTTCGCAGCCGGCGTGACCACGCCAGCCTTTCGAGCCGCCCCTCGGCCCACATCCCGCTTCCGACCTATCCGTACAGTTTGACGGTTTGGCGGCGGAATTCTGCGTATTGCTTGACGAAACCAACCGAAAAGCCCAGTTGTCGCCACATGTCGGATCCGTTCTGGAAAACCAAAAAACTGGCTGAAATGTCGGCGCTGGAGTGGGAATCGCTCTGCGACGGCTGCGGCAAATGCTGTCTAGCCAAGCTAGAAGACGAAGATACCGGCGAAATCCACTTCACCAGTGTCGGGTGCCGCCTGTTCGACGCCGGGTTATGCCGCTGCACCGATTATGAAAACCGCGCCGCCCGCGTGGCGGACTGCGTCAAGCTGACGCCGCAGAACGTGGCAACCATTCCGTGGCTGCCGGCAAGCTGCGCTTACCGGGTGATCGCCGAGGGACGCGATCTGGCGTGGTGGCATCCGCTGGTCTCCGGCAGCCCGGCAACCGTACATGAAGCCGGCATTTCCATGCGCGGGCGCGTGACCGCGCGCGAGGATGAATTGCAGGATACGGACGACTATCTCGACCACATGCTGGCGGCGGAGCCGTGAGCGGATTGCGCATCAACAGCGGCAGGAGTTGCAGAGCATGAACAGAATCGAAGCCGAGGCACTGGTCGGACGATATCTCGACGCATTCAACAGCGGCGATGTCGACGGCATGCTGGCGTGCCTGCACGAGGACATCGTCCACGACATCAACCAGGGTGGGCGGGAGATCGGCCGCGACAAATTCCGCTGGTTCATGGCGACGATGAACCGTCACTATCGCGAGGCATTGTCAGATATCGTGGTGATGGCGAATGAAAGCGGACGGCGCGCTGCCGCCGAATTCACCGTGCGGGGCACCTATCTGGAAACCGCCGAGGGGCTGCCGACGGCCAGCGGACAGAGCTACAGCCTGCCGGCGGGCATTTTCTTCGAAATCGACGACGGGCTGATCTCGCGCGTTACCACCTACTACAATCTTACCGACTGGATTGCGCAGGTCGAAAGGGGCTGATGGCCGGCATCAAAACAGAGCCGGTGCCGCGAGAGCGGTACGGCGCGATATTCGACGATCTTGCGCGCCTGCGCATTACGGTCTTTCGCGACTATCCCTATCTCTACGACGGCGACCTCGACTATGAGCGCGGTTATCTCGACCGTTTTCTCGCCTCACCCGGCGCGGTCGTGATCGGCGCTTTCGCGGGCGCGCGGCTGGTCGGTGCTGCAACCGCGTCGCCGCTCACAGATCATCATGAAGAGTTTGCCGCGCCGTTCAGGGAGCGTGGCCTGGACGTGGAGCGGCTGTTCTATTTCGGCGAATCGGTGCTGGAAGCCAGCTATCGCGGGCAGGGCGCCGGCGTGCGGTTTTTTGAAGAGCGGGAACAGGCGGCGCGGCAGGCCGGATTCGGCAAAACCGTGTTTTCCGCCGTGGTGCGGCCGGAGGATCATCCGGCCCGCCCGAAAGGATACCAGCCACTCGACAATTTCTGGCGCAATCGCGGCTATGAACGCATTGATGGCATGACGACACAGTTTGCCTGGAAAGACATTGGCTCCACCGAAGAAACCGGAAAGCCGATGGAGTATTGGCATAAATATCTGATCTGACAGCGTATTTCCGGTCTGCAACGGCGAATCCCGAAGATGAACGCGGGATGAACGGCCGGTTCCGGTTGAGTTCAGTGGCGGCGGCGCATTGTGGCTCCATATGCCCGGGCCCGAGGCCCGAGCCCAGTCCCAGCCAAGGAGCCAATCATGTTCAAGAAAATCAGAACCGCAGCTCTGTCTGCCCTGATCGGCCTCGGTGCGCTCTCAGCCGCACCGGCCACCGCGCAGGCCGACAGCTTCTATTTCGGCATTACGCCGCATGGACCGACCTTCGGTTTCTATGGCGATTCCAACCGCCGCCACTGGCACGACAATCGCCGCTACAAGCGCGATCTGCGCCGCTACCACAGGCGCGACTGCAACCCGCGCCGCGCACTGCGCAAGGCTGACCGCATGGGCATCAACCGTGCACGCGTTCGCAGCGAAAACCGTCATGTGATCCGCGTGGCGGGCCGCAAGTACCGCCAGCGTGTGGTGGTGACGTTCGCCAAGGCGCCGAACTGCCCGGTGATTCGCTGGCGCTAGGCGTGACATCCGCGCGAAAAGAAAGGCCGGCATGATTGCCGGCCTTTTTTACGTCTGCGCGGCGGCTACCGCTCGAGCAGGAAGGTCATCGTGACGGTGACGCTGTAGGCATTTTCGCCCGCTTCCACCGGCACCGCCTCAGCAGCATCCATGCGCATTGCCCGCGCTCCGAGCGGGACCGGCATCGGGTGATTCGCCTGTTCGGTGATTTCGAAGACGGCTCCGATTTCCACATTGGCGGCATCGGCCAGAGTCTGCGCCTTGCGCGTCGCAGCCTCGACCGCGGCGCGGCGCGCCTGGTCGATGACGGCGTCGGCGTCGGCGTTGGTGAAACTGATCGAACCGCCCTGATTGACGCCGAGCGTCACCGAGCTGTCGATCACGGTGCCAACCTTGCCGAGATCGCGCACGCGCACCGTCAGCGAATTGACGACCTGATACGCGGCAAGTGTCGCATTCTGGTTGCCGTCATTGTCGCGCTGGTAATCCCAGCGCGGCTGGATCGAAAGTCCGGAGGTCTGCAGATCGCGGTCGTCAATGCCGACATCCTTGAGCGATGCGATAACGGCGCGCATTGCCTCGTTGTTTGCGTCGAGCGCTTCGCGCGCGGTTGCGGCCTCGCGCATGACCGAAAGGCTGACGATTGCCATGTCGGGCCTGACTGTGGCCTCACCCTCGCCCGTAACGACGATGCGCGGCGGCTGCGGCGCCTGTTGAGCCATAGCGGGCAGGGGAACATGCAGGGCCGCAACAAGGGCGGTGGCGGTCAATAGGCGTTTCATGATCTTCTCCTGATAGGGCAATCGTCCGGTCGCATGGCGCATGGGCGGCGCGCATCACCAGCCGCGTAGACACGGATTGTGTGCGCAGTGGGGCATGGCTTGTGCGGCGCGACAAAAATCACTATCGATGCGGGCCGTGGGGCCTGTAGCTCAATGGTTAGAGCCAGCGGCTCATAACCGCTTGGTTGCAGGTTCGAGTCCTGCCGGGCCCACCATAACTCCACAGCCAGCTTCGCTTACTCAATCATCCGGTGAACCATATCCGTGTCGCGGTCTCGTTCCGTGTTGACGAAACGCTTGCCGTTTCGCCGTTTTCCCGGGCGCTGAATAATGCGTACGATGCCGCCGGCCTCTTGTTTCGGCTCGACAAGGTATCGAAAATGCAGCCGATTCCCTGATCTTTACCTTGCGGCAGTTTTGCTTTCCAGGCGCCAATAAAGCGCCTGAGAATCGCTTTCAGGCGGCCAGTGCTTCTCACTGGTGGTGAATTGTTGTGAAAACGCCCTCGTAAACGAACGAAAGTTGCATTTGTTGAGCTGAAACGGACAAGGGTGTTCCCCCTTTGTGGGAAGCTTGTTTATATGGCCGCCGCAAGAGCCGGGAGAGAGAAACGGCTCTGATTACAGGGAGATTTCCATGCGAAACAAATACACGTTTGCGGCTACACTGTTGGCCGCGACGATGCTCAGCGGCGCCGCGAGCGCAAAGACGCTCGTTTATTGCTCGGAAGGCAGCCCGGAGGGATTTGACCCCGGCCTCTATACCGCCGGCACCACCTTCGATGCGTCTCCGCGCACCGTCTACAACCGCCTGGTCGAGTTCAAAAAAGGCACGACCGAGATCGAGCCGGCGCTGGCCGAAAGCTGGGACGTCTCCGATGACGGCCTCGAATATACCTTCCACCTGCGCCCGGACGTCGCTTTCCAGACAACCGACTTCTTCACGCCTTCTCGTACCCTGAACGCCGACGATGTTGTCTTCTCGTTCGAACGCCAGCTCAAGGACGACAATCCGTGGCACAACTACGTTGCCGGCGGCGCCTGGGAATATTTCAACGGCATGGGCTTCCCGGACCTGATCTCGTCGATCGAAAAGGTCGACGACATGACGGTCAAGATCACGCTCAAGCAGCAGGAAGCACCGTTCCTGGCCAATCTCGGAATGGACTTCGCTTCGATCGTCTCCAAGGAATATGCCGACAAGCTCGAAGCCGACGGCCAGATGCAGATGATGAACCAGCAGCCGCTGGGCACCGGTCCTTTCGAATTCGTGGCCTATCAGACCGACGCGGTGATCCGCTATCGCGCGCATGACGAATACTGGAAAGGCCGCGAAAAGATCGACGACCTGGTTTTCGCCATCACCACCGATGCCGCGGTACGCGCTCAAAAGCTCGCTGCCGGCGAATGCCACATCATGCCTTATCCCAATGCCGCCGACGTGGCCGGCATGAAGGAAAACCCGGACCTGAAGGTGATGGAGCAGGAAGGCCTGAACATAGCCTACCTCGCCTTCAACACGCAGATGGCTCCCTTCGACAACGCCCAGGTGCGCAAGGCGCTGAGCAAGGCGATCAACAAGGAAGCGATCATCGATTCGGTGTTCCAGGGGCAGGCCAAGCCGGCCAAGAATCCGATCCCGCCGACGATGTGGAGCTACAACGACGCGATCGAGGACGACTCCTACGATCCGGAAGCCGCCAAGAAGATGCTCGAGGAAGCCGGCGCTACGGGCCTTTCGATGAAGGTCTGGGCGATGCCGGTGGCGCGCCCCTACATGCTCAATGCGCGCCGCGCCGCCGAGCTTATCCAGTCGGACTTCGCGGCTGTGGGTGTCAATGTCGAGGTCGTGACCTACGAATGGGCCGAATATCTGAGCCGCTCGAAGGACGTTGACCGCGACGGCGCCGTGCTGCTTGGCTGGACCGGCGACAACGGCGATCCGGACAACTTCCTCCACACCCTGCTCGGCTGCGACGCTGTCGGCGGCAACAACCGTGCGCAGTGGTGCAACGAGGAGTTCGACGCCCTCGTCAACAAGGCCAAGCGCACATCCGACCGCGACGAACGCACCAGGCTCTACGAAGAGGCGCAGGTGGTGTTCAAGCGCGAGGCGCCATGGGTCACGCTCGACCATTCGCTGGTCGTGATGCCGATGCGCAAGGAAGTCGAGGGTTACGTCATGGACCCGCTCGGCATTCACAGCTTCTCCGGCGTCGATATCGCCGAGTAGCCGCTTGACCTGAAAACAATTTCTGGAGGCGCGCCGGGCAACCGGCGCGTCTCGTTTGCATTATCCGGCAATACGGGTTTGTGTGGACGGGACGCATAGCCGTGCAGATGGCGGTCACCAGGGTGACCCGTTGTCTACACAGCGCCTGCAGATGCCGGAGATCGAACCGAGATGCTTCGATTTGTCCTTGGACGGCTGGCCGTCCTGATACCGACCTTCATCGGTGTGTCCATTATCGCCTTCGCGTTCATTCGCGTGCTGCCCGGCGACCCCGTGATGCTGATGTCCGGCGAGCGCGTAATGGCGCCCGAGCGGTACGAGAAGATCAGCCATGAGCTGGGCTATGACCGGCCGCTGCCGGTGCAATATTTCGATTATCTGACAGATGTGCTGAGCGGTGATTTCGGCAGTTCGATCGTCACCAAACGGCCGGTGCTCGACGATTTCCTGACGCTGTTTCCGGCAACGCTGGAACTGTCGCTGTGCGCCATCCTGCTTGCTGTCTTTATTGGCGTGCCGGCGGGCGTGTTTGCCGCGATCAAACGCGGTTCGTTCTTCGACCAGGCAATCATGAGCACGGCGCTGGTCGGCTATTCCATGCCGATCTTCTGGTGGGGCCTGCTTCTCATCATCCTGGTTTCGGGAACGCTGGGCTGGACGCCCGTATCGGGCCGGATTTCGCTGCTATACTACTTTCCATCGGTGACAGGCTTCATGCTCATCGACTCGCTGCTGTCCGGCCAGGCCGGTGCCTTCAAGTCAGCCGTCTCGCACCTCATCCTGCCAACCATCGTCCTTGGCACTATTCCGCTGGCGGTGATTGCGCGGCAGACGCGCTCGGCGATGCTGGAGGTGCTGGGCGAAGACTACGTGCGCACGGCGCGCGCAAAGGGCCTGCCGCCTTTCCGCGTGGTCGGCATCCACGCGCTCAGAAATGCGCTTATACCGGTGGTCACCACCATCGGCCTTCAGGTCGGCGTACTTCTGGCCGGCGCGATCCTGACGGAGACAATCTTTTCGTGGCCCGGTATCGGCAAATGGATGGTCGACTCGGTGTTCAAGCGCGACTACCCCGTCATCCAGAGCGGGCTGCTCATCATTGCCGGCATCATCATGCTGGTGAACCTACTCGTCGATCTGCTCTACGGGCTGATCAATCCCCGAATCCGGCATTGAGGAGGCTGAGATGACAGATACCTCCGCCACTCACGCCAAAATGCAGGATCCGTCGCGCAGAGCGCGGCTTGCCGAGTTCTGGTACTATTTCTCCGAGAACCGCGGCGCCGTGATCGGCCTCGCGGTCTTTGTCCTGCTTGTCATTCTGGCTCTCGCTGCGCCGCTGATCGCGCCGCATGCGGCCAACGCGCAGTATCGCGACGCGATCCTGGTCCCGCCCTACTGGCAGGAGGGCGGCCGCGCGGCCTATCTGCTCGGCACCGATGCGGTGGGACGCGACATGCTTTCGCGGCTTCTGTTCGGGGCCCGCTATTCGCTGTTCATCGGGGTCGTGGTGACACTTCTTGCGCTGACCAGCGGCATTCTGATCGGTACCGTAGCCGGCTATTTCCGCGGCTGGGCCGACACCGCGATCACCCGGGTGATGGATATCATCCTGGCGTTCCCCTCGCTGCTTCTGGCGCTGGTTCTGGTCGCTGTGCTCGGGCCTGGCCTGACCAATGCGATGATCGCGATCGCGCTGGTGCAACAGCCGCATTATGTGCGCCTGACGCGTGCTGCCGTAATGGCGGAGAAAAACCGCGATTACGTGACTGCCGCGCGCGTTGCAGGGGCCGGCAATCTGCGCCTGATGTTCCGGACTATCCTGCCCAACTGTACTGCGCCGCTGATCGTGCAGGCCGCGCTCTCGTTTTCGACCGCAATCCTGGATGCGGCGGCACTCGGGTTCCTGGGCATGGGCGCCCAGCCGCCAACGCCGGAATGGGGAACGATGCTGGCCGAGGCGCGCGAGTTCATCCTGCGCGCCTGGTGGGTGGTGACATTTCCCGGCCTGGCGATCCTGATCACCGTGCTGGCGATCAACCTGATGGGCGACGGCCTGCGCGACGCGCTCGACCCCAAGCTGAAGAGGTCGTGACAATGCCATTGCTTGAAATCGAGAATCTGGTCGTCACCTTCGATACCGCGGCGGGGTCCTTGCGGGCGGTCGACGGCATTTCGCTCTCGGTCGATGCCGGTGAGGTTCTGGCCATCGTTGGCGAATCCGGTTCCGGCAAGTCCGTTTCGATGCTCGCCGTGATGGGATTGCTGCCCTGGACGGCAACGGTGAAGGCCGACCGCATGGCATTTGAGGGGCGCGACATTCTCAACCTGTCGGCGGCGGAAAGGCGGCGCATCGTGGGCAAGGACATCGCGATGATCTTCCAGGAGCCGATTGCCAGCCTGAACCCGTGTTTCACCGTCGGTTTCCAGATCGAGGAAGCACTGAAGCAGCATATGGGGCTCGACCGCAAGGCGCGCCGAAAGCGGGCGATCGAACTGTTCGCCGCCGTCGGCATTCCCGACCCGGAAGACCGGCTCGGCCATTTCCCGCATCAGATGTCGGGCGGCCAGTGCCAGCGCGTGATGATCGCCATCGCGATTGCCTGCAACCCGAAATTGCTGATCGCCGACGAGCCGACGACCGCGCTCGATGTGACGATTCAGAAGCAGATACTCGACCTGCTGATGAAACTGCAGGCAGAGCAGGGCATGGGCATGATCATGATCACCCACAATATGGGCGTGGTGGCCGAAACGGCCGACCGCGTGATTGTGCAGTACAAGGGACGCAAGATGGAGGAGGCCGGTGTGCTGGCACTGTTCGAGACGCCTGAACATCCCTATACGCAGGCGCTCCTTTCCGCCCTTCCGGAAAATGCGACCGGTGACAGGCTGCCGACGGTGTCGGACTTTGCCTTTGAGGATACGCCCTACAAGGGAGGCCGGGCATGAGCGAGACCGTTCTCGAAACCAGAGGCATCGTGCGCGACTACCACCTAAGCGGCGGGCTTTTCGGGCAGGGGCGTACCATCCATGCGGTCAAGGATGTCAGCCTGAAAGTCGAAAAAGGCAAGACGCTCGCGATTGTCGGCGAATCCGGCTGCGGGAAATCCACGTTGGCGCGCATCATCACGATGATCGATGCACCGACCGCCGGCGAGCTCTTCATTGACGGCGAGAAGGTAGACATTACCGCCAACCGGCTTTCCGCCGAGATGCGCCGCAAGGTGCAGATCGTGTTCCAGAACCCCTATGGTTCGCTCAATCCGCGCCAGAAGATCGGCGATGTGCTGATGGACCCGCTGGTGATAAATTCGGATGTGCCGGCGTCCGAACGCCGCGACCGCGCCATGGCCATGTTGACCAAGGTCGGCCTGCAGCCGGAACACTTCAACCGCTACCCGCACATGTTCTCGGGCGGTCAGCGCCAGCGCATCGCGATCGCCCGCGCACTGATGCTCAACCCGCGTCTACTGGTGCTCGACGAGCCGGTATCGGCGCTCGATCTTTCGGTGCAGGCGCAGGTGCTGAACCTCCTGGCCGACCTGCAGGACGAGTTCGGGCTCACCTATGTGTTCATCAGCCACGACCTGTCGGTCGTACGTTACATCGCCGATGATGTGATGGTGATGTATTTCGGCGAAGCAGTGGAATACGGCACGCGCGACAAGGTGTTTTCCGATCCGCAGCACGAATATACACGCACGCTGTTTGCCGCGACACCGCGCGCCGACGTGGAGAGCATCAGGAAGCGGCTGGAGCGCCGGGCGGCATAAAGTGTAACGGGCGCGTCCGTTCGCCCGCCTGATACGTCGGTGCTAGGCGCCTTGCATTTCCCACATCAGCTGGAACCCCGGATCGAAGACGGTGACGGGTCCTTCGGCTGTGTCGATCTTTGCGGGGAAGGTGACGGGTGTGTCCTGTCTTGCCAGGGTGATGCGGGTGTCGTTGGGC
>JAEPMJ010000009.1 GCA_017644005.1 Rhizobiaceae bacterium | reverse complement strand
GAGGATTGGACGGCGGCGAACTTTTGAAGACTTCGCATCGACCTGAACCGGTTCATGATTTTCTCTCGTCGCCGCAATGGCTGATGTGAGTTTTCGACCCGATTGTTGAGCCACCTCCCCGTCTCCCGGCGGCTGGCAATTCCCAGATCACGAAGCGCCGCCTTGTAGGACGGTAGCTTATCGGTCACGACCCGGTCCGGCGCCCCATATCGCTTCATCGCTTTGCGCAGAAACTTCAGCGCTGCCTTGCGATTCCGCGCCTTGGTGACATACGCCTCGAGCACTTCACCCTCATGATCGACGGCCCGCCAAAGATAGTGAAGCTCGCCGTTTATGCGCACGAAAACCTCGTCGAGGTGCCAAGTCCAATTCGAGTAGTGCCCCTCCCGAACGCGACGCTTGCGGATCGACTTTGCGAACATCGGACCGAACCGGTTCCACCAGAAACGCACTGTCTCATGCGTGATGTCTATACCGCGCTCGTGCAGCAGATCCTCGACGTTCCTCAGCGAAAGCGGGAAGCGGATGTACATCATCACGGCCAGGCGGATGATTTCGGGCGAAGTCTTGAAATATCGGAACGGGTTACGAATCGGAAAACGCTACGAAATCACGACGACGCGCTCAAGATGTGTTTAATCTGATGGGGTGGACGGCCCCGACCAACGGCATCGCGATGTGCCATGCTGGAGCTGTTAGGAACCAGCACAAGGGAAGGAACCGTCCACCATGAATGTTACAACAATCGGCATTGATCTGGCCAAGTCTGTCTTTCAGCTTCACGGCGTTGATGAAGCGGGAGAAGTGGTTTTCCGCAAGAAGCTCCGCCGCGGGGGTGTTCTGGATTTTCTGCGGGATTTACCGCCGTGTCTCATCGGGCTGGAAGCGTGTGCCTCGGCGCACTTCTGGGCGCGCGAGATCGTCGCGCTGGGCCATGAGGTGCGGCTGATCCCGCCGGCCTATGTGAAGCCCTACGTTAAGCGCCAGAAAAATGATGCGGCCGATGCCGAAGCGATCTGCGAGGCGGTCACGCGCCCCTCCATGCGCTTTGTTCCGGTCAAGAGCGCAGAGCGACAGGGCGTGATGATGTTGCACCGCTTGCGCGATCTTCTTATGCGTCAGCGCACCATGATGCTCAATGCGATCCGCGCACATCTGGCCGAGTTCGGCATTATCACGGCTCAAGGCCCCCACAAGCTGGCCGCATTGCTCGATGCCATGCGCGAAGACGGTATGCCCGGCCTGCAGGATATCGCCCACTGCGCCCTGGAAAGCCTGATGGCCCAACTCGACAGCCTGGCGGAGGAGATCCGCACGCTTGAGCGCCAGCTCATGGCCTGGCACCGCACCGATGAGACCAGCCAACGGCTGGAGACGATACCGGGTGTGGGCCTCATGACGGCGACCGCCCTGTCTGCCAGCATACCGGATCCGTCGGTGTTCAAGACGGGCCGTCAGTTCGCCGCCTTCCTCGGACTGGTGCCGCGCCAGAACTCGTCGGGCGGCAAAGAGCGTCTGGGGCGCATATCGAAGATGGGCGATGGTTATCTG
>JAEPMJ010000010.1 GCA_017644005.1 Rhizobiaceae bacterium | reverse complement strand
GGCCCTAGGTAGCGTTTACATTCAGGATTCCCCTTGGCGTAATTTTCTGATTCAGAGTGCGGGCTGGAAGGAGGTCAGCATGGATGGATCGACAGGAACTGAGCGACGCGGTGTGGGAACGGATGGCTCCGCATTTGCCGGGCAAGGCGACGGACCCAGGGCGCACTGGACGCGATAACCGGCTTTTTGTGGAAGCGATCCTGTGGCTGGCTCGGTCGGGAGCGCATTGGCGCGCTCTGCCCAAGGAGTTTGGCCGGTGGCATACGGTCTATCAGCGCTTCAACCGCTGGTGCCGCAACGGTGTCTGGGAGAATCTTTTCAAGGCTTTGAGCGATGATGCAGACTTCGAGTACATCCTCGTCGACAGCACCATCGTACGCGCGCATCAGCACAGCGCCGGCGCCCCAAAAAAAGCGATCGATCCGAAGATCGGTTTGAAGCTCACGCGCTGGGACGCTCCAAGGGCGGGTTAAGCACCAAGGTCCACGCCGCGACCGATGCTTTGGGCAACCCGGTGCGCTTCATCCTGACTGGCGGAGAGCGCAACGACATCACCCAGATCGAGGGATTGCTCGATGGGTTGCGGGCAGATCATGTCCTGGCCGACAAGGGCTATGACGGTGGGCGTGCCATGGCTGCCATCGCCGCCAGCGGTGCCCAGCCCGTTGTCCCGCGCCGAACCACAACCGCGCAATGGCGAGCCTTCGATGCCACGCTCTACAAAGACCGCAATCTGATCGAGCGCTTCTTCAACAAGATCAAGCACTTCAGGCGCATCGCCACACGATATGACAAGTTGGCCAGAAACTACGCCGGCTTCCTCAACCTCGTCGCCGCACTCAAATGTTGCCTCTGAATGTAAACGCTACCTAGATCTTGGGTTGGGGGAGCGCGCCGCCGAATGGTCCTGCGAAACCGGTTACCTGAGGTGGTCCCGCCTTTTTGGACAGGTTGGCGGCGAAGTTAAGCTATACAGCGCCGGTCCCGAAGACGTGGAGATAGAAGCATTCGTATTTCAAGGATCGCCACAGGCGTTCGATGAAGACATTGTTCAACCTCCACCGCGGCCATTGAAGTGGCGATCGAATACGCTGCAGCCTAGGCAACATTGGCACTCGAAGCTTCCTGGAAACAGGAAATCACTCAGCTGGAACGACGGCGAATAGTTTCGCTGTGGTTGCAAGCAATATTCTACACCGGCAGGCCGACATAGTTCTCCGCGATCGAGGTCTGCGCGGCGCGGCTTTCGGCGATATAGTCCAGCTCGGCAACCTGCATCCGCCGTTCGAACGGGCCATCCTCGGGGAAGCGATGCATCAACCTCGTCAGCGACCAGCTGAACCGCTCGGACTTCCACACGCGCGCCAGTGCCTTGTCGGAATAGCCAGAGATCGCATCGGCATCGTTATGCGCGAAGAAGCGGGTGAGCGCATCCGCAGCATAGTGAACGTCGCTGGCGGCGAGATTGAGCCCCTTGGCCCCGGTCGGCGGGACGATATGCGCGGC